>NZ_JBYTDI010000002.1:286910-973680 GCF_058791215.1 Rhodoferax sp. EU05-FHT12H12
GGGCTGACGCTGTACTGCAAGAAATTGCCATTGGCCTCGGCCACGGTGGTGGCGTCGCTGATGACAACGGAAGCGGTGGCGTCGGCATCGACATTGGGGTTATCGGTGCCGCGGTCATCGGTGATGGAGCCCGAGCCGGTGTCGCCGGTGGAGACCAGGGGATTGGAAGAAGAGCCTGCGCCCAGGATGAGGGACTCGGTGGACTCGGTGAGAGCGTCATCGATGACGGCCACGCGGACCTGCACGGCGGAGCCGGCAGCGGGCAGGGAGATCTGGTTGCTGGCGGGCACGGCAGTCCATGTGACGCCGTTGTCGGTGGAGAACTGCAGGTTGTTGTAGTCGACGCCGTTGGAGGCGGAGCCGGCCAGACTCAGGGTGACGGTGGTGTTGGCCGCCACGGGGTTGGAGAGGCTGACGCTGTACTGCAAGAAATTGCCATTGGCCTCGGCCACGGTGGTGGCGTCGCTGATGACAACGGAAGCGGTGTTTGTAGTTGTGGTCGCAGTGGTACTAGGTAATGGTGAATCCTGTGCAGTTCCACCCAATGGGTCATCCAGCAAGTCCCCTGTTGGGGAGTCTGCGTTGCGCTGGATACCCAGAGACGCAAGTTCTTCGCTAATGCGCACCAGGCGCACAAAACTGTGTGACTCTCCGCCTTCACCGCCGCCAAGTCCCGCGGCGGTGGCTTCCAACTCTGCGGACAGATCCCCAGTTCCGGTGGTCAAGGCGCGGGCAACTGCTTCTGCGCCACTGTTGAGGTCTTTGAGTGCCGCTTCCGTGGGGTCGGTCGGTGCGATGCCGAGCAAGTTTGCATCCAGCAGCAGTTCGCGGCCGGAGGCAATACTCAGTGGTTGGCCATTGGGTAAGGCAAGTTCCAGGATTGAACCATCTTCCGTGGCAACGATTTGGCCTTCCTGAACCTCATCGCCGAGCTTCAAGGTGCGTCGGCTGCCATCCGCATTGACGATCCAAGCCTTGCCTTGCAGGATCACAACAACGCCACGTGCTTGGGCGGTAACTTGGTTGGCAGCCATACAAACTCCAGAATTCAGCGAATTGATATCCGCTAACTCTAGGGCACTGGGGGCGGGCTGCCTATTGTCCTCAAGTACAGGGTGTGTGAACTTTTACTGGATTCCGTGCACCTTGAGTGCCAGCTGCAGGCGGTCTGCAATCCCCAATTTTTCAAATACTGCGCTCAAGTGGGCCTTGACGGTTCTTTCTGAGATGCCGCACTGATTCGCGATGTCCAGGTTGGAGGCAGCTTTGGCTGCCAGCAAAGCGACCTGCTTCTCGCGCGCGGTCAGATGCAGGGCCCAAGTGTCGGTGGGGGGCGTTCGTGCAGCTGCGTGGTTTGCGGTCTGAATTAGTCTTTGCATCAGATTGGGGCCTATCCAGACGTGCCCAACCCGAACAACTTGCTCCACTTGGCGCAGCGTGGCCGCGTCGGCGTAGGCATGGCAATACCCCGCACAGCCAGCATCCAGTGCGGCGACCGCTTCCGCATCCTTGGGATTGGAGCTGGTGGCCACCACACGTAAGTACGGGTGGTGGAGCAACGGTGCCCAACTGGGATGGTTCCATGCAGGCAACTGGGGGGTGGACATGTCGACCCAGAGCAGGCTGGGCCCACCGATCGCACCAAGTGCAAGGGTATTCAGCGATTCGTGCACCACCCCCTTGTCGCCTCGCAGCGCCTTCCTCCAGTGCGACAACAGTCCCGCATCCTGGCTGAGAAAAAGCCCTTTGGCAGCTCCATTCATCGTTCGGTCAATGCCTTTGCCTTGGCGCGCAGAATGGGTTTGAGCAAATAGGACAGTACCGTCTTCTTGCCGGTCAAGATGTCGACTTCGGCCACCATGCCAGGAATGATGGGGAGCTTCTGTTGGCCAATGGTATTGGAAAGGGTGCGAACACGGACCACAAAGTAGGCATTGCCTTTTTCATCTACCACGCTGTCTGCGCCGATTTGTTCCAAAGTGGCTTCCAGCCCTCCGTACACCGCAAAGTCGTAAGCGGTGAATTTCACCAGTGCTTTCTGTCCGGGTCGCAAGAACGCAATGTCACGCGGCAAGACTTTCGCTTCCAGCAACAGGGCGTCATCGGACGGAACCAGTTCGATGACATCTTTGCCGGGTTGAACGACCCCGCCCACCGTGTTGACTTTGAGTTGCTTCACCGTGCCGTTCACGGGAGAGCGAATTTCGGTTTGCTTGACCCGGTCTTCCAGCGCAGTGCTCCCCTCTGACAGCGTGCTCAGCTTGGCATTGACTTCGCTGAGCTCCGAACGGGCAACGTTGCGGAATGTGAGTTCTATTTCCTGGATCTTGCGGTTGGCCTCGGCTACGGCGGACTCCAGCCGCGGTATATCGGAGTTGGCGCTGTCCCGCTCTCCCCGGTAGCGGGCGACGTCGCGCTCCAGCCGTAACAGCTCTACATCGGAAACTGCGCCCGTGCGGACCAGGGGGCGTGTCATTTCCAACTCCCGCGCCGTCAGGGTGTAGCTCTGCGCAGCTTGCTCGCGGCGTGCTCGTATGGACACCAACTCTTGGGAGCGCTGCGTAGACTGCTGGCGCGCCACGCCAATCGTGGCATCCAACTCCGCCCGCCGTGATTCGTACAGCGCACGTTCGGCTTCCACAATTTCGGGCGCCTGTTGTGCGACTTCTTCGGGGGGGATGAAGCGGGAGCCTTCGGCCAAGGCGCGTAAACGGGCCCCTTTGGCCAGCAAGGCCAGGTATTGGGACTGGTTTTCACGCAATGACGACACCATGCGTGTGGGGTCCACCTTCAGCAGCAAGTCACCGGTTTTTACGGTTTGTCCCTCGCGCGCCAGAATTTCGGACACGATACCGCCGTCCAGGCTTTGCAGAATCTGGATCTGGCGCGAGGGGATGACCTTGCCTTCCCCGCGTGTCACTTCATCGAGCACGGCAAACGCAGACCACAGCAACAGCACCACCAACGAGGCCACACTCAGCCAAATGACAATGCGCGCGCCTTTCGGGGTTTGCTCCGCAATCGCCCAGTCTGCATTCGCATCGAAGTCGCCATCCTGCTCGCTGTGTTTTCCAACCACCGCGAGCATGCCGCGGTCTATCCAGAACGAGCTCCAGGCATAAAAGCGGTCCCATACCTTTTTCCAGCGTGACTGGGGATCGGTTTCAGCCTGCATCAGGCGGCCCTCCCTATGCGGCCACTTTGCAGCGCCTCGACGACTTGCGTCTTGGGCCCATCGGCCATGATCTGGCCGTTATCGATCACAATCAAACGGTCGATCAACTCCAACAGCGAGGTGCGGTGGGTCACCAGCACCACAGTTTTGCCCAGTGTGAATCGGCGCAGGCGGGCTTTCAGCAAGTCCTCACTCTGGTGGTCCATGGCACTGCTGGGTTCGTCCAGCAGCAAAATGGGTGAATCATTCAGCACCGCACGGGCAATGCCCACAGCCTGTCGTTGCCCGCCAGAGAGTGATTCCCCGCGCTCGCCAATAGGCATATCAAAGCCGCGCGGATGGCGGTTGGCAAACTCGGTAACGCCCGCGATTTCGGCGGCGGCGATCACATCCTGGTCATCGGCAAACGGGGCACCCAGCGCAATGTTCTCTTTCAGCGTGCCGTAAAACAAGCTCACGTCTTGCGAAACAAATCCTGCGGCCCGGCGCAGCTCAGCCGGATCAATTTGACGCGAGTCAATGCCATCAATCAGGATGGCGCCTTCGGTGGGTTGGTGCAATCCCAGGATGAGGCGTTGGATGGTGGACTTGCCTGAGCCCACACGTCCGATGAAGGCGACTTTTTCGCCGGCATGGATCTTGAAGGACACATGGCTGAGTACCGCCTGTTGTTGACCCGGGTAGGTGAAGCTGACGTTCTTGAATTCGATGGTGCCCTGGAAGCCTGTGCGATGCAGAAAGGTGGCATCGTCGGCCCGTTCCGGTTGTGTCTGCATATGGGTGTCCACAGAAGCCAAGCCACTCTTGGCGCTGTGGTACTGCATGAGCAAGCCAGCCACTTGACCAAACGGTGCCATGGCGCGCCCGGCCAGCATGGAGGCCGCAATGATCGCCCCCATGCTGATCTGGTTGGACATCAACAGGTACACGCCCACGATGACCGTGGTCACGGAGACCAGTTGCTGCATCATTTGCGCAAAATTCAGGGTACCGCTGGACAGCAGCTTGAGTTTGGCGCCGTGCTGCGCCAGAAACACGGTGGATTGTTCCCATTTGCGCTGGAAAGCGCTCTCGGCCACCATGAATTTGATGGTTTCAATGCCCACCAAGCTCTCCACCAGAGTCGCGTTGCGCTGGGCGCCCGCGCGCTGGGTGACTTCTACCAGCTCCTGCATTTTTTGCTGCACAACCAAGGAGGCCAGCAGCAGCAGCGCAATACATACCAGCGGCGGAATGAGCAGCCAGGGTGATATCCACGCAATCACCAACAAAAACACCAGCACAAACGGAAGGTCGACCAGCGTGGTGATGGACGCCGATGCCACAAAATCCCGCACCGCTTCGAAGGCCCGCAGATTGGCCGCAAAAGAGCCAACCGAAGCCGGGCGGTCGGCCATGCGCAAGCCCAGCACCCGCTCCATGATGCGGGACGACAGCGTCACGTCGATGCGCTTGCCGGCGGTGTCCAGAATGTATGCGCGCAGAATGCGCAGCACCATGTCAAAGCCCATCATCAGCAGGACACCAATGGACAGGACCCACAGCGTTTCCTCTGCCCGGTTGGGCACCACGCGGTCGTACACCGTCATGGAAAACATGGGCATGGCCAGTGCGAAGACATTGATCAGCAAGGCTGCCAACAGGCTGTCGCGGTAGAGGCGCCAGTTCTGGAACACAACCCCCCAAAACCAATGCCCCGACTTGACTTGGCCGGTCTGCGGGTTGCGCGGTTCGAACTTGAAAACCGGGCGCACGAAAAACACCACACCAGCAAACAAAGCCTCCAGTTCGGCCTTGGGCAGCACATCACTGGATTCGCCGCCCTCGGGGAAACGTACCCGGGCGTTGCCGTCGTCCATCCACTCCAGCAGCAGGCAGGCCTGCTTGTCTTTGAGCAACAAAATGGCTGGCAACAAGCCGGGGCGCAGGTCGGACAGTTCGCGGCGTGCCAGGCGCGCGGTCAGGCCGGCCCGTGCTGCGGCCCGTGGGAGTAGGGCGGGCGTGACCACATTGCCTTCCAGTGGCAGACCGGCGGAGAGGGCTTCCTGAGTGGTTGCAATGCCGAAGAGCCGGGCAATGGCGACGACGCTGTCCAGCAAGGGGTCAAAGTGGATGCCGTGTTCACCCAAGCGCCATGTGGCAGGTTTTGCGGGTGGTGGTGTTGGGGTGGAGGGAGGCGCCATGGGGGCTCAGAGAAGGCGCTCGTCGCCACCCAGCAAATTCAGCGCGCCGTGCATGCGGTTGCGCAGGCCCTTGCGCAGCATGAGCTTGCGTTGGGCTGCGTCTGGCAAGTCGGTATGGCGGATGACGTTTTTCATGATCAGCGTGTCAATCAGGTCTTCCAGCACACGCACAAATTCGGCGTCCGCTTCGTTAAAGCCAGAGGCACCGCCCTTGCCGCCCAGAAAACGCTGGATATCCGGGTGTTCGTCCGCCAGCATTTCGCCGCCCGGTCGTTCGCTTCGGGCCAAAGAGGCAATAGATCCGTCGCTGTTGCGTAGTACGTGGAACATGGCCGTGGGCTTTCAAGTGGTCCCTGGCGAACTGTATGCAATTCGCTTTTCAAACGATGTTAGCACCGGCTTCGGCAACGCGGATGCCAAAAAAGTCATGAAACCGCTGATTTTCAGGGCGAGACATGGGCTCACGGGTTGGACTGGGCCGCGGCAATGACGCCACCGCCCAGGCACACGTCGCCGTCGTACAGCACGGCGGACTGTCCGGGCGTCACTGCCCATTGGGGGGCAGAAAAGTCAAGTGCAAACGACGTCCCGGGGTCGGGTGCCAAGGTGCAGGGGGCATCGGCCTGGCGGTAGCGGGTTTTGGCGGCCAGATCACCCGGGGCAGGTGGGTGCCCGGCCGTCCAGCTGGCGTCTTGTGCCTGCAGCTGGCTGGACTGCAGCCACGGGTGGTCGTGCCCCTGCACCACCCATAGCGTGTTGCTCTCCATGTCCTTGCGCGCGACAAACCAGGGGGCATGGTCACCGCCGCCGCGCTGCGCGCCTTTGGCCTTGAGCCCGCCAATGCCCAGGCCCTGGCGCTGTCCCAGGGTGTAGAAAGACAGACCGACGTGCTCCCCAATCGTGTGCCCCTTGGCATTCTTGATGGGACCGGGCTCCTTGGAGATATAGCGGTTCAGGAATTCGCGGAACGGGCGCTCGCCAATGAAGCAGATGCCGGTGGAATCCTTCTTTTTGGCGTTGGGCAGGCCAATCTCGTCGGCAATGCGGCGCACCTCGGTCTTGTGCAGCTCGCCCACCGGGAACAGTGTTTTGGACAACTGGGCCTGGTTCAGGCGGTGCAAAAAGTAGCTTTGGTCCTTCGCCGGGTCCAGGCCTTTGAGCAGCTCGTGCTTGCCTGTCGCGTCGTTCAGGCGCACACGGGCGTAATGGCCGGTGGCAATCTTCTCGGCGCCCAGGCGCATGGCGTGGTCCAGAAAGGCCTTGAACTTGATCTCGGCGTTGCACAGGATGTCGGGGTTGGGGGTGCGGCCAGCCTGGTACTCGCGCAGGAATTCGGCGAACACGCGGTCGCGGTAGTCGGCGGCAAAGTTGACGTGTTCAATCTCGATGCCCAGCACGTCGGCTACGGCAGCGGCATCCACAAAGTCGATGTTGGACGAGCAGTACTCACTGTCGTCGTCATCCTCCCAGTTCTTCATGAAGATGCCCACCACCTCGTGGCCCTGCTGCTTCAAAAGGTGGGCGGTCACCGCGGAGTCCACGCCCCCACTCAGTCCCACCACGATGCGTTGTTTGCTCATGGACCCGATTTTACGGGCTGGACTGCGCTTGCTGTTTGGGCATAAAAATGACCTCTAGAGCCCGTGGATATTGCGCAAGCAGCTCCTTTTTTTATAGCGATACCTGAGGCTGCCACAGGCTGGCGTCGGCATAAATCAGTTCCAGCGGGTATCGCTGACCACGCAGATAGTCTTCCATGCATTGCAGCACCAGCGGGCTGCGGTGCCGGGCCTGGCTGGCGCGCATCTCGTCGGCGCTGAGCCATACGGTGCGTTCGATGCCGGTGTCCAGCGTGCGTTGTGCGTCCAAGGCGCCCAGGGTGCCGGCGTAGGCAAAGCGCAGGTAGGTCACATCCTCCAGCCCATCGGCGCGCTGGCGTTGAAAGCGCGACAAGTACAGGCCCACGAGGAAGGTGGGCGTGAAGGCATAGGCCGTTTCCTCTAATACCTCTCGGGAACAACCCTGAGCGGGTGACTCCGCCGGGTCCAGGTGGCCGGCCGGGTTGTTCAGCCGCAGGCCTTCGGGGGTGTGCTCCTCCACCATCAAAAAGCGGCCCTGCTGCTCTATGACAGCGGCCACGGTGACACTGGGTTTCCATCGTTGGTGCATGCCGGATTATGGGCATGCAGGGTTGGGCTGTTTTGCACGCGCCTGCTCCGGGCGCGTCTGCGGGCGGGCGTTTGCGCAGAGAAATTCAGTTAAAGTTGCCGCCCAGTATCCTTTCGCGAAGCTTACCGCTGCGAAAACGCCCCAGGGCCCGCCCCATCCACGTAAAGGAGTCGCTTGATGCAGACCAGTGTTGCCACGGAAACAGGACAGCGTATTGGTATCCCCCGGGAAACTTTCCCGGGCGAAAAACGCGTTGCCACGGTGCCGGAGGCGGTGGAGAAGCTGATCAAGCTGGGCTTTCGGGTCTGTGTGGAGTCGGGTGCGGGTGCTTTGGCCAACTGCGACGACGACAGTTACCGCGCAGCGGGTGCCGAGGTGGTGGCAACGGCCCCAGCGCTCTGGGCCCAGTCCGACATCGTTTTCAAGGTGCGCGGCCCCTCGGCAGAAGAAGTCGGTTTGATGCGCGAAGGCGGCACCCTCATCAGCTTTATCTGGCCCGCCCAAAACCCTGAGTTGCTGCAACAGCTGGCCGCCAAGAAGGCCACCGTGCTGGCCATCGACTCCCTGCCACGCACGCTGTCGCGCGCCCAGAAGATGGACGCCTTGACCTCCATGGCCGGTGTCAGTGGTTACCGCGCCGTCATCGAGGCGGCCAACGCCTTTGGCCGCTTCTTCAACGGTCAGATCACGGCTGCAGGCAAGGTGCCCCCCGCCAAGGTGTTCATCGCGGGTGCCGGTGTGGCCGGTCTGGCCGCCATTGGCACCGCAGCCAGCCTGGGCGCCATCGTGCGTGCCAATGACACCCGCGCCGAAGTGGCCGACCAAGTCACCTCGTTGGGCGGTGAGTTCGTCAAGGTGGACTATGTCGAAGAAGGGGCGGGCGGCGGCGGGTATGCGAAGGTGATGTCCGAAGGCTTCCAGGCGGCGCAGCGTGCGATGTACGCGCAGCAGGCCAAAGAGGTGGACATCATCATTACCACGGCATTGATTCCCGGCAAACCTGCTCCCAAGCTGATTACCGCCGAAATGGTGAAGTCGATGAAGCCGGGCAGCGTGATCGTGGACATGGCGGCCGAGCAGGGCGGCAACTGCGAGTTGACCGAACCCGGCCAGGCGGTGGTGAAGCATGGCGTCACCATCGTCGGTTACACCGACTTGGCTTCACGCCTGTCCAAGCAGTCGTCCACGCTGTACGCGACCAATTTGTTCCGCTTGGCCGAAGAACTGTGCAAAGCCAAGGACGGTGTGGCCAACGTCAATATGGAAGACGATGCCATCCGTGGCCTGACCGTCATCAAGGATGGCCAGATCACCTGGCCCGCCCCTGCGCCCAAGGTTGTGGCGGCTCCGGCCCCCAAGGCCGCCGCCCCTGTGGTGGCAAAGAAGCCAGCCCATGGACATGGCGGTGCAAGCGAGCCCATGTCGGCCAAGAGCCTTGCCCTTTTGATGGCCGTGGCAGCACTGCTGTTCTGGCTGATCGGCAGCTACGCGCCAGCCGCATTCCTGGGGCACTTCACGGTGTTTGTGCTGGCCTGCTTTGTGGGCTATATGGTGGTGTGGAATGTCAAGCCCGCGCTACATACGCCGCTCATGAGTGTGACCAACGCCATCAGCAGCATCATCGCCATCGGCGCGCTGGTGCAGGTCTCGCCGGTGGCGGGTGCGGTGGGGCGGCCCGACAGCCTGATCACCTGGCTCGCTGTTGCGGCCATCGTGCTGACGGCCATTAATATGTTTGGCGGTTTTGCCGTCACCCAGCGCATGCTGGCCATGTTCCGCAAGTAAGGAGACCTGAAGATGTCTGCAAGTTTGGCTACGGTCTCCTACATTGGCGCGACCATTTTGTTTATTCTGAGTCTGGGCGGCCTGTCCAACCAGTCCACCGCCCTGCGTGGCAATCTGTACGGCATGGTGGGCATGGCGCTGGCGGTGTTGGCGACGGTGTTTGGCCCGACGGTAACTGCCGCCGGACTTCCCTGGATTGCTGGTGCCATGGTGCTGGGTGGTGGCGTGGGCCTGTATGCCGCCCGCACCGTACAAATGACTCAGATGCCCGAATTGGTGGCGCTGATGCACAGCATGGTGGGCTTGGCTGCTTGCCTGGTTGGGTTTGCCAGTTACGTGGATACCTCCATCCAGCACACCGGTGCCGAGAAGGTGATCCACGAAGTGGAGATCTACATTGGCATTCTGATCGGTGCAGTCACCTTCTCGGGCTCGCTGATCGCCTTTGGTAAGCTCAACGGCAAGATCGGCGGCAAGCCCTTGTTGCTGCCGGGGCGCCATTTGTTGAATCTGGCCGGCTTGCTGGTGGTGATCTGGTTCGGGCGCGAGTTCATCCAGTCGACCTCTGTGGCCGAAGGCATGGCGCCGCTGGTCGTGATGACCGTGGTGGCACTGCTATTTGGTGTGCACATGGTGATGGCTATTGGTGGTGCCGATATGCCTGTGGTGGTGTCCATGCTCAACAGCTATTCCGGTTGGGCCGCAGCAGCCACCGGCTTCATGTTGTCCAACGACCTGCTGATCGTGACCGGTGCGCTGGTTGGCTCCAGCGGCGCCATCCTGTCCTACATCATGTGCAATGCCATGAACCGCAGCTTCATCAGTGTGATTGCAGGTGGCTTCGGTAGCGCCCCTGCGGCACCCAAAGCGGAAGGCGGGCCAGTGCAGCCGGCTGGTGAGGTGGTTGCCGTGAATGCGAATGAAACCGCCGAACTGCTGCGCGAAGCCAAGGGCGTGATCATCGTTCCCGGCTACGGCATGGCGGTTGCTCAGGCCCAGCACACCGTGTTTGAAATCACCCGCACGCTGCGCGAAAAAGGCGTGAACGTGCGCTTTGGCATCCATCCCGTGGCGGGGCGTATGCCAGGCCACATGAATGTGCTGCTGGCCGAAGCCAAGGTGCCTTACGACATCGTGTTCGAGATGGAAGAAATCAACGACGATTTTCCCGAGACCGATGTGGTCATGGTGATTGGGGCCAACGACATCGTGAACCCCTCCGCCCAGGACGATCCGACCAGCCCGATCGCTGGCATGCCGGTGCTCGAAGTGTGGAAGGCCAAGACGTCGATTGTGATGAAGCGCAGCATGGCCTCTGGCTACGCCGGGGTGGACAACCCGCTGTTCTACAAAGACAACAACCGCATGCTGTTTGGCGACGCCAAGAAGATGCTCGACGAGGTATTGGGTGCGCTGAAAACCTGAAGACCACTGCGCGTCGTGCACGGCATAGGGAAAGCACACGCCCGCGCTGTGCCCCGCACGGTGACAATCCCCGGCTGATTTCAAAAATAGGATGGAGACAAAGACATGACCGATCGCATTTGGCTGAGCAGCTATCCCAAGGGTGTGCCGGCGGACATCAACCCCGCGATGTACCCCTCGCTGGTGGGATTGATGGAAGAGAGCTTCAAGAAGTACGCCGGCCGCGTAGCCTACAACTTCATGGGCAAGGACGTGACTTACGACCAGACCGACAGCCTCAGCCAGGCGTTTGCGGCCTATTTGCAGGGCCTGGGTTTGGTCAAGGGTGACCGCGTGGCGATCATGATGCCCAACGTGCCCCAGTACCCGGTGGCTGTGGCCGGCATTTTGCGTGCCGGTTTTGTAGTGGTGAATGTAAATCCGCTCTACACCCCGCGCGAGCTGGAACACCAGCTCAAGGACTCCGGTGCCAAGGCCATCATCATCATCGAGAACTTTGCCGCCACTCTGGAAAAATGCATCGCAGCCACCCCGGTCAAGCACGTGGTGCTGTGCGCCATGGGCGACCAGTTGGGCTTGCTCAAGGGTGCGTTGGTTAACTATGTGGTGCGCAATGTCAAGAAGATGGTGCCCGCCTATACGCTGATGGGGGCGGTACGCTTCAACGAGGCCATTGCCCGTGGCACCAACGCCCCCTTCAAAAAGCCCGAAACCAAGGCCGACGACGTGGCGGTGTTGCAGTACACCGGCGGAACCACCGGCGTGTCCAAGGGCGCCGTGCTGTTGCACCGCAACGTGATTGCCAATGCGCTGCAGGCCGAAGCCTGGTACGGCCCGGCCATGGCCAAGGTTCCTGCGGATGTGCAGCCCACCTCGGTGTGCGCATTGCCGCTCTACCATATCTTCGCGTTTACGGTGGGCATGATGCTGTCCATGCGCACGGGCGGCAAGCTGATCCTGATTCCCAACCCGCGCGACATTCCGGGTGTGCTCAAGGAACTTTCCAAACACACGATCCACAGTTTTCCGGCGGTCAACACTTTGTTCAACGGCCTGGCCAACCACCCCGACTTCAACACCGTGGACTGGAGTCACCTGAAGGTCTCGGTGGGGGGCGGCACCGCCGTGCAGAGCGCGGTGGCCAAGCTGTGGTTTGAAAAGACCGGTTGCCCCATCTGCGAAGGCTATGGCTTGAGTGAGACATCCCCCATCGCGAGCTGCAACCCCATTACCTCCAACGAGTACACCGGCACCATTGGCATCCCGGTGTCCAGCACCTACATGAAGCTGCTGGATGACGATGGCAATGAGGTGCCTGCTGGTCAGAGCGGCGAGATTGCCATCAAAGGTCCACAGGTGATGGCGGGCTACTGGCAGCGTCCGGACGAGACCGCCAAGGTCATGACCGCAGACGGCTTCTTCAAGTCCGGTGACGTTGGCGTGGTCGACGAGCGCGGCTTTTTCAAGATCGTGGACCGCAAGAAGGACATGATTCTGGTGAGCGGTTTTAATGTGTTTCCCACCGAGCTCGAAGACGTGGTCGCCCAGATGCCGGGTGTCATGGAGTGCGCCTGCGTGGGCGTGGTCGATGCCAAATCGGGCGAGGCCGTGAAACTGGTCATTGTCAAAAAAGACCCCAACCTCAGCGAAGAGGATGTGCGCAGTTTCTGCAAAGAAAACCTCACAGGCTACAAGCAGCCCAAAGTGATTGAGTTCCGCACCGAACTGCCCAAAACCCCGGTGGGCAAGATTCTGCGCCGGGAGCTGCGCGACAAGTGATGCCGTAGCCACAACGTGTTTTTCAAAGAAAAAAAGCGGCCTTCGGGCCGTTTTTTTGCGCCTGCTAGGCTAAGCCCTTCGCTGTCTTTTGTCTGATATCGCCATGTCGAATGCTGTTGCAAACCCCGCCCCTATTGCCATCCTGAGCGCCCTGGCGGAAGAGCAGGCTGGTCTGGTGGAGGCGCTGCAGTCGCCGCTACAGGTGACGCATGCCGGTCGCACCTTCTGGTGTGGCCGCTTGTGGGGCCAACCCGTGGTGCTGGCGTTGTCGCGCATCGGCAAGGTGGCGGCGGCCACTACTGCCACCGCCCTGATTGCCCACTTTGGCGTGGACCGGGTGATGTTCACGGGTGTGGCCGGTGGCGTGGGGGCCGATGTACAGGTGGGGGATGTGGTGGTGGGAGGCTCCTATGTGCAGCATGACATGGACGCCTCACCCCTGTTTCCTCGCTATGAGGTGCCTCTGTATGGCCGGGCGCAGTTCTCTGGCGATGAGATGCTGTGTGGAGCCTTGCTGGCAGCCAGCCGTATGGCGTTGGCCGACATCGCCCATGAGGCGCGTGCGCCCGTGGTGCACCGGGGCCTGATTGCCAGTGGTGACCGGTTTGTGAATGGTGCCGCCGAGGTGGCCGCGCTGGTGGGGGCCTTGGTGACTGCGGGCTACACGCCGCTGGCGGTGGAAATGGAAGGGGCTGCCGTGGCCCAGGTGTGTGCCGACTATGGCGTGCCCTTCGCCGCGGTGCGCACCATCTCCGATCGCGCCGACGATTCCGCCCATGTGGATTTCAGCCGTTTCGTGCGAGAGGTGGCGAGTGTGTATGCGCAACGAATTGTTGAGAATTTTCTTAAATCGCTATCAAAACAATAGCTGTTGTCGCTTGTTCTGTCTGGGCTGGCAGCCTACTTCTCTGTATTTACTTGAGCCAGCCACGTTTGCGGAAGTACCACATGGGGACCAAGGCGCTGGCCACCATCAGGGCTAACGCGTAGGGGTAGCCCAGCGCCCAGTCCAGCTCGGGCATGAATTTGAAGTTCATGCCGTACAGACTGGCAATCAGCGTTGGCGGTAGCAGCGCCACGCTGGCCACCGAGAAGATTTTGATGATCTTGTTCTGGTTGATGTTGATGAAGCCCACTGTGGCGTCCATCAAGAAGTTGATCTTGTCGAACAAGAACGCCGTGTGCGAGTCCAGCGAGTCGATGTCGCGCAGAATCTGCCGAGCTTCTTCGAACTGCTCGGCATTGAGCATCTTGCTGCGCATCATGAAACTCACGGCGCGCCGGGTGTCCATCACGTTGCGGCGGATGCGGCCATTCATGTCTTCGTGGCGCGCGATGGAACCCAGCACCTCGCCCGCCATGGCGTCGGTCACATCCCCGGACAACACCTGGCTGCTGACTTTCTCCAACTCGTCGTAAATGCCTTCCAGCGTATCGGCGGAGTATTCGGCGTCGGCATCAAACAGTTTGAGCAGTACTTCCTTGGCGTCTTCGATCAGTCCCGGAGCGCGGCGCGCACGCATGCGCAGCAGGCGGAACACGGGCACGTCTTCGTCGTGGATGGAAAACAGCACGCCCTTGCTTTTGAGGTTGGCATTCACCAGATTCAGGATGAAGGCCACGCGCACGGTGCGGGGTTCGTTGTCGTCGGCCACCAAAAAGTCACTGCGAATGTGCACATCGCCGTTGTCTTCGGCATAAAAACGCGCAGACTCTTCAATGTCCTCGTCCATCGCATCATCCGGGATGGACAGGCCGTAGTACTGCTTGACCCAGCGTTTTTCTTCCAGCGTAGGTGATTCAAGGTCCACCCAGATGGGTTGGAATTTGGAGAGCTCCTCCAGCGACTCGATTTCTTCCTGAAAAAGGCGGCCGTTGGCGAGCGTAAAGATATTGAGCATGGCTCACTCCCAATGTAATGGTGTCTGCGGTGCGGGTTGGGTGCTTTCAACTCCGATGCAGTGCTGGGAGTTGAAAGCTACCGACTGGGGTAGGTTTCCAAGGAGCGTTCTCCGAGAGTGGTGTTGCCCAAATTATCGCACCGAGATGGGGGTGGTAGAGTGTCCGGCTGCCTATTGCGCTGCACTTCCGTGCGTTTTTCCATGTCCTCTGCACTCACCCCACGACGCGAACTTTGGCTCTTGATCACCTTGGCCGGCATCCAGTTCACCAACATCCTGGATTTCATGATCATGATGCCGCTCGGCCCGGCCCTCACGGCCTTGTTCCGTATCAGTGATGCCCAGTTCGGTTGGCTGGTGTCGGCCTACACGCTGGCTGCGGGGGCGTCCGGTCTCGCAGCCTCGACCTACATCGACCGTTTTGACCGCAAGCGCCTGCTCATGGTGTTGTACGGCTTGTTTGCCCTCTCCACGCTGGCCTGCGGCCTTGCGCCCACCTACGGCAGCCTGATGGTGGCCCGCATTGCGGCCGGCATTTTTGGCGGCGTGCTGTCGGCGCTGAGTCAGACCATCGTGGGGGATGTCGTTCCCTACGAGCGCCGCGGGCGGGCCATGGGCGTGGTGATGACGTCCTTCTCCCTGTCTACCGTTGCGGGTGTTCCCCTGGGCCTGTTTTTGGCCGCACACTTCGGCTGGCACCTGCCGTTTATCCTGATTGCAGCGCTGAGCCTCGTGCTGATGGTGTTCGCCCAGTTGTCCATGCCTTCGCTCAAGGAGCACCTGGCTGCCCAGGCGCATACCTCGTCTTGGGGGCGTATCCGCGACGTGGTCGTGGATCGCAACCACCAGCGGGCCTTTGTGTTCTCGGCCTTGCTGATGTTTGCAGGCTTTACCGTCATTCCCTACATCACCATCTATATGCAGGCCAATGTGGGCCTGCGGGCGGACCAGGTGCCCTACATCTACCTGTGTGGCGGTGTGGCCACCCTGTTGAGCGCGCGCATCGTGGGGCGTCTGGCAGACGGGTGGGGCAAGTTCAAGACCTTTCGCGTGATGGCCGCCGTGGTGCTGGTCCCCATGCTGGCCATCACCCAGTTAGGGCCCGTGGCCATGGTGTGGGTGTTGCTGGTGTCTACGCTGTTCTTTGTCTGCATGAGCGGGCGCATGATCCCCGGCATGGCCATGCTGACCTCGGCTGCCAATCCGGCGTTGCGTGGGACTTTCATGACGCTCAACTCCGCAGTCCAGTCGGGTGCCATGGGGTTGGCGGCTCTGGTGGGGGGCTACATCATCGATCGTGACGCCGCCGGGCTTGTAGAGAACTATGGTTGGGCCGCCGTGGTTGGGGGCTGCGCCAGCGTGTTGACGATCGTGGTTGGGTCCCGTTTGCAACTGCATCCGTCGGCAGAACCGGGGCCCAAGTAAAGAGTCTCTGCATGTTGCATTGCATTACAAAAACCAATTGCAATCACTCACAAACGGGCGCATAGTTGTTCTCAAGACGACCGCAAATAGGGTTCAGAGATTTCGGATTTTTAGTGTGAGCGCCGACCACCGCAAGTGGAAGGCTTTGTCAACCCTGAGAGCAACTGGAGGCTATTTATGAATTTGACGATCAGCGGTCATCACCTTGAAGTTACCCCCGCACTGCGCAGTTATGTCACGACCAAGCTCGATCGCATCATGCGCCACTTTGACCAAGTGGTAGACGTCAAGGTACTACTCACCGTTGAGAAGCAAAAGGAGAAGGAGCGACGGCAGCGCGCCGAATGCAACATCCACGTCAAGGGCAGCGACATGTTTGCGGAAAGTGCCCACGAGGATTTGTATGCGGCCGTTGATGAGCTGGTGGACAAGCTGGATCGCCAGGTGGTTCGCCACAAAGACCGTTTGCAAAATCACCACCACGAGGCCCCGAAGCGTTTGATGTAAGGCCCGAGGCAAGCGCCAAAGCGCTAGAGACAGCCACCCAAAAACCGCCCTTCCACGGGCGGTTTTTTTGTGTGCATAATTCGCCTCACACCATGAACCGACTCGCGTCCATCCTCTCCGCTTCGCAAGTTCTTGCGCAAGTCGATGTCACCAGCAAAAAACGTGCTTTTGAAGAAGCCGGTCTGCTGTTTGAGAATCTCCACGGCCTGAGCCGTGCACTGGTCACTGACAGCCTGTTTTCCCGGGAGCGCCTGGGGTCCACCGGTTTAGGGCATGGCGTAGCGATCCCCCATGGTCGTATCAAGGGTCTCAAGGCTCCCATGGCTGCAGTGTTTCAGCTGGCCAAGCCGATTGGTTTTGACGCGCCGGACGATGTGCCCGTCAGTTTGCTGATTTTTCTGCTGGTGCCCGAAGCGGCCACCCAGAAACACCTTGAAATCCTGTCGGAAATTGCCGAATTGCTCAGCGATGCCAGCCTGCGTGAGCAGCTCACCGCTTGCGGCGATGCCGGCCAGTTGCATAGCCTGATTACGGGCTGGCAATCTGCACGGGCCGCTTGACTTCCCCTAGCCGAGCAGTGCCTTGAAACCCACCGCGGTCAGCGCAGACGCCCTGTTTGAAGAATTCCGGGCGTACCTGCGTTGGGAGTGGGTGGCCGGTTTGGGGGCCTCAGAGCGCCGGTTCGACGAAGTGGCCATCAGCGCTGCCCGTTCCGGGGCCGACTTGGTGGGCTACCTCAACTACATCCATCCCTACCGGGTGCAGATTTTGGGTGAGCGCGAAATCACCTACATCACCAATGCCACGCCCGAAGACTGTGCACGCCGCATTTCCCGCATCGTGACATTGGAGCCGCCTGTGCTGGTTTTGGCAGATGGGCAAGCGGCGCCCCAAGCCCTGCTGTCTATGTGCGAGCGAGCGCAAATTCCGATGTTCGCCACCAAGGAGTCTTCGGCTTTCGTCATTGATGTGCTGCGTGCCTACCTGTCCAAACACTTTGCGGAACGCATGTCCATGCACGGTGTGTTCATGGATATTTTGGGCTTGGGCGTGCTCATTACTGGCGAGTCCGGCTTGGGCAAGAGCGAGTTGGGTCTGGAGTTGATCTCCCGCGGCAACGGCCTGGTGGCCGATGACGCGGTGGACCTGTATCGCATCAACCAGACCACGATTGAGGGGCGTTGCCCCGAGCTGCTGCAAAACCTGCTGGAAGTGCGTGGCATCGGCCTTTTGGATATCCGCGGTATCTTTGGCGAAACTGCGGTGCGCCGCCGTATGCGCCTCAAGCTCATCGTGCACTTGGTGCGCCGAGAAACGCTGGAGCGTGAATACGAACGTATCCCCTATGAGCCGCTCACCCAGGACGTGCTGGGCATTCCGGTGCGCAAAGTGGTGATTCAGGTGGTGGCTGGTCGCAACATCGCGGTGCTGGTGGAGGCTGCTGTGCGCAACACCATCCTGCAGCTGCGCGGAATTGATACCTACCAGGAGTTTGTCGAGCGGCACCGCAAGGCGATGTCGCAGGGCTGATCCATCGGCTGTTCAGGCCGACTGGTTATTGCGGTGGGGGCACTTGTCCTTGGTGCAGGTGGCGTACAGGCTCAGTGCGTGGTCTGCAATGGTGAAGCCCTTGGCCTTGGCCACCGCATGTTGGCGCTTTTCAATTTCGGCGTCGTAAAACTCTTCCACCTTGCCGCAATCCAGGCACACCAAGTGATCATGGTGCTGACCTTCGTTGAGCTCGTATACCGCCTTGCCACTCTCAAAATGGCTGCGGCTCAGAATGCTGGCTTGTTCAAACTGTGTCAGCACCCGGTACACGGTGGCCAGGCCCACGTCTGAGCGCTCTTGCAGCAAAACACGGAACACGTCTTCCGCGGTCATGTGGCGTTGCGTGCCGCGCTGAAAAACCTCCAGAATTTTCAGGCGAGGAACGGTGGCTTTGAGGCCTGTGTTTTTGAGTTCGTTGATGTTGCTCATGGCATTCTCCAGGCGCGGGCGCCAGTCTGGCTGGTATAGGCCAGCCGCTACAATCGCGTGATCATATCGTTCCTGACTTTTCATGCCCAATAACCTGCTGCGTGGTTCCCGTTTCCCCTTGGTGGTGCTGGCCTTGGCCGCATTGGCGGGTTGCAGCACACTCAGCAGCACCAGCGACACGATGGCCAAGGCCGCGCAGCGTGTGCAGCCTTACAAAATCGACATCGTGCAGGGCAATGTGGTGACACGTGAGCAACTTGCCGTGCTGCGCCCTGGCATGCCGCGCGCCATGGTGCAGGACGTGCTGGGCTCCTCTTTGCTGGCCAGCGTGTTTCACGCCAACCGCTGGGACTATGTGTTCACCCTGAAGCGCCAGGGCGCGGAGCCCCAGTCGCGCAGGGTGACGGTGTTCTTCAACAACGATGCGCTGGAGCGGGTTGAGGCCGACGAATTGCCTAGCGAGGCGGAGTTCGTGTCCACGCTCAAGTCGTCGCCCAACAAGGGGCCGCTGCCGGCCCTGACGGCGCCGCAAGACAAGCTGCAAAAGTTTCCCGTACCGGCCGCGCCCGAGGCCGGTGCCGCGGCTTCCGCGGTGGCCGATCCGGCGGCCTACCCGCCGCTGGAACCTGCGGCGCAGTAACGTTTTTCTCTACAGGACAGGGACATGACCCACACCATCGCCATTGCTGGCGCCTCCGGCCGCATGGGCCAGATGTTGATTGAAGCCGTGCGTGCGGCCGACGACTGCCGCCTGGGCGGTGCGCTGGACATCGCCAGCAGCCCTGCGCAGGGCCAAGACGCCGGTGCGTTTTTCGGCCAACCAACCGGCGTGCTGATCACCTCCGATTTGCGCGAGGGCCTGAAAGGCTGCGACGTGCTGATCGATTTCACACGCCCAGAAGGCACGCTGGAGCACCTGCGCGTATGCCGTGAGCTCGGTGTGTCGGCCGTCATTGGTACCACCGGGTTTACCGATGCGCAGAAGGCCGAGATTGCGGAAGCGTCCAAAGACATCGCCATCATGATGGCGCCCAACATGAGCGTGGGCGTTAACGTCACCCTCAAGCTGCTGGAGATGGCCGCCAAGGCGCTGTCTACCGGGTATGACATCGAAATTGTTGAGGCTCACCACCGCCACAAGGTGGATGCCCCTTCGGGCACGGCCCTGAAGATGGGCGAGGTGATTGCCGGTGCCCTAGGGCGTGACCTGAAAGAGTGTGCGGTGTACGAGCGTTATGGCGTGACTGGCGAGCGCGATCCGTCCAGCATTGGCTTCGCCACCATCCGCGGTGGCGATATTGTGGGTGACCACACGGTACTGTTTGCCGGCATTGGTGAGCGCATTGAAATCAGCCACAAGTCTTCCAGCCGCGTCACCTACGCGCAGGGCAGCCTGCGTGCCGCGCGCTTCCTGGCCGGGCGCAAGGCCGGGCTGTTCGACATGTTCGACGTATTGAATCTCAAATGAACACCCACCAGCTGTTCCAGGGGGATGCGGTCAGCACCACGGTATCTGTGGTGCTGCTGGGCATGTCGGTCTGCAGCTGGGTGGTGATCTTGTGGAAAAGCTGGTTGTTGCAGCGCGCGGTGCGTGATGTGGCTCGCAGTACCGCTGCGTTCTGGCAGGCGCCCGACTGGGCGCAGGCCCAGGCGGCGGTGCGCACCTTTGACCGCGAGCTGCTGATCAGCCCGCTGGTGGAAGCCACGCAGCAAACGCTGCCCGGTACCTTGGGCGCCGCGGGTGACCGGTCCCAGCAGCTAACCCGTGTGCTGCGCGACGCACTGCATGGCGTGTTGCGCCAGTTGCAAGCCGGGCAGGTTTTGTTGGCCACGGTGGGGGCGACCGCACCTTTTGTGGGCCTGCTGGGCACCGTTTGGGGCATTTACCACGCCCTCCTGGGCATTGCCGGTTCGGGGCAGGTCAGCATCGACAAGATCTCCGGCCCAGTGGGCGAGGCGCTGATCATGACGGCCGCAGGCCTGGCGGTCGCGATTCCTGCCGTGCTCGGTTACAACATCCTGGGGCGCCTCATCGGCCGCATCGAAGCGGACCTGGAAGGCTTTGCGCGCGATCTGCGCGAGCTCTTGTTGACGCAGCGGCCATGAGCTTCGGCCGTCTGGAGCGCACGCCCAGCGCCTCACCCATGAGTGAGATCAACATGACACCGTTGATCGACGTCATGTTGGTGTTGCTGGTGATTTTTATCATCACCGCGCCACTGATGGTCAGTGCCGTGAAGGTGGACCTGCCACAGACCGAAGGCGCCCAAGCCGCTGATGCCCCGCAGTTCGTGGCGCTGGCGCTGGACAAGTCCGGGCAAGCGTATCTGGCCGACCAGCCCATGGCGCTGCCAGCGCTGGCACAGGAGCTGAAGAAGGCCGCCGCCCGTAACCCGTTGACCGAAGTGCAGCTGCGCGCCGACGCCGCCGTGCCCTATGGCCGGGTGGTGGAGGTCATGGGCCTGGCGCATGCTGCGGGTCTGAGTCGCATTGGCTTTGTGGCCACTCCGGAGCCGCCTGCGGCCACGCCCTAGGCTCCCAACCGGCTGCGCTGGCGCAGCGCCTAAAATCTCTCCACGCCTTTTCCACTGGCAGCCCGGCGCTGCCCTTTCCCCATGCAAGACAAGTACCAGCACCTCGACGTAGAAAAATCGGCCCAAGACCATTGGTCCCAACCCCTCTGGAATGGCCAGAACGCCTACCGCGTGACCGAGGACGCTGGAAAGAAGAAGTTCTACGCCTGCTCCATGCTGCCTTACCCCAGCGGCAAGCTGCACATGGGCCATGTGCGCAACTACACCATCAACGACATGCTCACGCGCTACCTGCGCATGAACGGCTACAACGTGCTCATGCCCATGGGCTGGGACGCGTTTGGTCTGCCTGCCGAGAATGCCGCGTTGAAGAACAAGGTGCCACCCGCCCAGTGGACCTACGACAACATCGCCTACATGAAGGGCCAGATGCAGGCCATGGGCCTGGCGATCGACTGGAGCCGTGAGGTCGCGACCTGCGACCCGCAGTATTACAAGTGGAACCAGTGGCTGTTCCTCAAGATGCTGGAAAAAGGCATTGCCTACCGCAAGACCCAGGTGGTGAACTGGGACCCCGTGGACCAGACCGTGCTGGCCAACGAGCAGGTGATTGACGGCAAAGGCTGGCGTACCGGCGCGGTGGTGGAGAAGCGCGAGATCCCTGGCTACTACCTCAAGATCACCGACTACGCGCAAGAGCTGCTGGACCACGTGCAGATGGGCAACGAGAAGGCTACGCTCAATGGCTGGCCCGACCGCGTGCGTCTGATGCAGGAAAACTGGATTGGCAAGAGCGAAGGTGTGCGTTTTGCGTTCCCGCACGACATCAAGGACGCGAGCGGCGCGCTGATTGGCGACGGCCGCATGTACGTGTTCACCACGCGCGCCGACACCATCATGGGCGTGACCTTCTGCGCTGTGGCGCCCGAGCACCCATTGGCCGCACATGCAGCCGTGGGCAATGCGGCGCTGGCCGCCTTCATTGAAGAGTGCAAGCACGGCGGCACCACCGAGGCCGAGCTGGCCACGCAGGAGAAAAAAGGCCAGCCCACGGGCTTGTTTGTCACGCATCCGCTGACCGGCGCACAAGTGCCGGTGTGGGTCGGCAACTATGTGTTGATGGGCTATGGCGATGGCGCGGTGATGGGCGTGCCCGCACACGACGAGCGTGACTTTGCGTTTGCGCTGAAATACGGCATCGAGATCAAGCAAGTGGTGGCGGTGGAAGGCGAAGCCTTCTCGTCCACTGCCTGGGCGGATTCGTATGGCGACAAGCAGCGTGGCGCCACGGTGAACTCCGGCAAATACGACGGCCTGGCCTACAAGGCGGCCGTGGACGCCGTAGCCGCCGACCTGGCCGCCAAAGGCCTGGGCGAGAAGAAAACCACCTGGCGCCTGCGCGACTGGGGCGTGAGCCGCCAGCGCTATTGGGGCACACCCATCCCCATCATCCACTGCGAGGAACACGGCGCCGTGCCCGTGCCGGAGCAAGACCTGCCCGTGGTGCTGCCGCAGGATTGCGTGCCCGATGGTTCGGGTAACCCGCTGCACAAACATGAAGGTTTCCACGCTGGTGTGGTGTGCCCGGTCTGCGGCAAGCCCGCACGCCGTGAGACCGACACCATGGACACCTTCGTGGATTCGTCCTGGTACTTCATGCGCTACTGCGACCCCAAGAACGCGGAAGCCATGGTGGCCGGCGGCACCGACTACTGGATGCGCGACCAACAGCTGGCCACCGGCGGCAGCGGCATGGACCAGTACATCGGTGGCATTGAACACGCCATCCTGCACCTGTTGTACGCCCGCTTCTGGACCAAGGTGATGCGTGACCTGGGACTGGTGAAGGTGGACGAACCGTTCACCAAGCTGCTGACGCAGGGCATGGTGCTCAACCACATCTACAGCCGCCGCACCGCCAAGGGCGGCAAGGACTACTTCTGGCCGCATGACGTGGAGCATGTGCTGGACGAGGCCGGCAAGGTGGTGGGCGCCAAGCTCAAGAACGAAGCCGACAGTGGCGATGGCCGCTTGCCCGTGGGTACCGCCATCGACTACGAGGGCGTGGGCACCATGTCCAAGTCCAAGAACAACGGTGTGGATCCGCAAGAACTGATCGCCAAATACGGTGCAGACACGGCCCGCATTTACACCATGTTCACCGCGCCGCCCGAGGCCACGCTGGAATGGAACGATTCCGCGGTGGAAGGCAGCTACCGCTTCCTGCGCCGCGTATGGAACTTTGGCTACAAGCTGTCTGCTATGGATTCGATAGCTGCTCGCGCAAGCGTGGCGGGCGCTAGCAGCCTAAAAGATGTTGAATTCGGCAAGGAAGCCAAAGCCTTGCGCCTGGAGATGCACACCGTGCTCAAGCAGGTGGACTTCGACTACCAGCGCATGCAATACAACACCGTGGTGTCCGGCGCCATGAAGATGATCAACGCGCTGGAGGGTTTCAAGGCCCTGGATAGCGCGGGCGCCCAGGTGGCGCTGATCGAAGGTTTTGGCATCCTGCTGCGTGTGCTCTACCCCGCCACGCCACACCTGGCGCACACGCTGTGGGCCGAGCTGGGCTATGCCGGTACCTTGGGCGACTTGTTGGACGCGCCTTGGCCGCAGGTGGATGCCTCGGCCCTGGTGCAGGACGAGATCGAACTGGTGCTGCAGGTCAACGGCAAGCTGCGCGGCGCGGTGCGGGTGCCCGCCGGTGCCAGCAAGGAAGCCATTGAGGCCGCCGCCCTGGCCAGCGAGGCGTTCTTGAGCCACGCGGCCGGTGCGCCAGCCAAGAAGGTCATTGTGGTGCCCGGCCGCTTGGTCAACGTGGTGGTCTAAGCCTGTGCTGCAACGCCGCCACCTCATTGCGCTGCCCGCAGCGGCCTTGCTGGCCAGCTGCGGTTTCAAGCTGCGTGGCCAGCAAACCTTTGCGTTTGAGACCATTGCCGTCACGCCCGAGCGCGGTGGCGCGGTGGCGTCCGAGCTGGCCCGCTACCTGGGCAGCGCCGTGCGCCCGCTGGTACCCCCGGCGGGTGGGCAGCCTCCCCAGGTGGTGGTCGACATCCTGCAGGAGCTGCGCGAGAAGACGGTGGTGGGCGTCAACGCTTCGGGCCAGGTGCGTGAGTTTCAGCTGCGTATCCGCGTCAAGTTCCGCATGCGCACGCCGCAGGGCCGGGACCTGATCGCAGACACCGAGATCATCCAGCAGCGCGACATCAGCTTCAACGAATCCGCCGTGCTGGCCAAGGAGGCCGAAGAAGCACTGCTCTACCGCGACATGCAGTCCGACATCGTGCAGCAGCTGCTGCGCCGCATTGCCGCCGTCAAAACCCTGGATTGATGCCATGGCCCTGGACCGTGTGGACCAAACCCTGCTGGAGCTGCTGCAGCGCGACGGGCGCATGAGCGCCCAGGCCTTGTCCGAAGAGGTGAACCTCTCGGCCCGCGCCACGCTGAACCGCATCCGCCGGCTCGAAGACGACGGCCTGATTGCCGGCTACCGCGCGCTGCTGGCGCGCAAGGCGCTGGGCGAGCATGTGTCGGTATTTGCCGAGATTGCGCTCAAGGACCAGCGCCAGGCCACGGTGCAGCGTTTTGAGGCGGCCATGGTGGCCTGCCCCGAGGTGATTGCCTGCCACCTGGTCAGCGGCCGCTACGACTACCTGGTGCGCCTGGCCTGCCGCGACCTGGCCCACTACCGCGACCTCACCAACACCTGGATCGACGACATCGGTCTGGGCATCGACAAGGTGATCACCAGCACTGAGCTGCAGACCGTCAAGGAGTTTGCAGGCTTTCCACTGATGGTGCGCGACGACACTTAGACGGACTTGGGGTGATTCCGAAACGGAAGCGTTGGATTGCCAGTTCAGCGCTTTACGCGCTTTGCCACTCACGCTTCGGCGCTTACAGCGCCCGCCCCACGCCTAAACTTCCTGGTATGCCGGGCGGCCCATCAGGGCCTGCGGATTCCGCACCTCTCCCGGTCACCTGAGGAGACACGACATGACCCGCTATATCGACGTCCACGACATGCAGCAACTGGTGCTGCAGCACGGCCTGGCCCCCATGATGTCCGAGATGGCCCAGACCATCCGCGAAGACTTTCTGCGTTGGGAAGATTTTGACAAGTCCCCCCGCACCGCCAACCACAGCACCAACGGGGTGATCGAGCTGATGCCCGTGTCCGACGACGCGCTCTACGCCTTCAAGTACGTCAACGGTCACCCCAAGAACCCGCTGCAAGGTCTGTCCACCGTGATGGCCTTTGGTGTGCTGGCCGATGTGGCCACCGGCTACCCCGAGTTGTTGAGCGAGCTGACCATCACCACTGCGCTGCGCACCGCGGCCACCTCCGCCATGGCCGCCAAGGTGCTGGCCCGGCCCGAGAGCAAGACCATGGCCCTGATCGGCAATGGCTCACAGAGCGAATTCCAGGCCATTGCCTTCATGACCCAGCTGGGCATCACCACGCTGCGGGTGTTTGACGTGGACCCCAGGGCCACCGACAAGCTGGTGGCCAACCTGCGCCCCTACACCGACGCCGGCAGCCTCACCATCGTGCGCTGCGCCTCCACGCGCGAGGCCGTGCGTGGCGCCGACATCGTGACCACGGTGACGGCCGACAAGACCAACGCCACCATCCTGACCGCTGACATGATTGAGCCCGGCATGCACCTGAACGCCGTGGGCGGCGACTGCCCCGGCAAGACCGAGTTGCAGGCCGAAATCCTGAACCATGCCAAGGTGTTTGTGGAGTTTGAGCCGCAAACCCGCATCGAGGGCGAGCTGCAGCAAATGCCGGCCGACTTTGTGACGCACCCGCTGTGGCAGGTGTTGGCCGGGACTACGGTGGGACGCGACAACGCTGCTCAAGTCACGCTGTTCGATTCGGTCGGCTTTGCGCTGGAAGACCTGTCGGCCCTGCGCTATGTACATGCGCTCTCGCAAAAGCTGGGCGTGGGCAGTACTGTGCAACTGGTGCCCGACCTGCCAGACCCCAAAGACCTGTTTGCCTGCGCCACTGCGGCACGGCCCACGCTGCGCAAAGCCGCATGAGCGACGCGGTTCTGCACCTGGTGGGCGCCGCCGTGGGCGAGGGCGCCAGCGATGGCGGCTGCAAGTGGGGCGCTGCCGCGCTGCGTGAGCACGGCATTGCCAACGCGCTCGCCGCCGCGGGGCGCACCGTGACCTGGGGTGACACAGTGGCGGCCCAGCCCATGCTGGCGACGAGCCGGTTGAATGCCATCGAAGGATTCTCCGAGCGCCTGGCGGGTGCGGTGGCCCAGGTGCTGCGCCAAAACCACCAGCCACTGGTGCTGGGTGGCGACCATTCGTGCGCCGTGGGCACCTGGAGCGCGGTGGCCGACCACCTGCGCCCACAGGGCGCGCTGGGGCTGGTCTGGATCGACGCGCATCTGGACGCCCACACGCCCGACACCTCGGACAGCCAGGCACCACACGGCATGCCGGTGGCGGCCTTGCTGGGCCATGGTTCGGCGGGCATGACGGATTTGTTTGGCTGGCGCCACAAGCTGCGCCCTGAGCACCTGGTCATCATCGGTGCGCGCAGCTATGAACCGGCCGAGAAGGCGCTGCTGGATAGCCTGGGCGTGCGTGTGATGTACATGCCCGAAGTGCTGGAGCGCGGCTTTGCGGCGTGTTTTGACGAAGCCCGCACCCGCGTGCAGGCTGGCACGGCGGGTTGGGGCATCAGCTTTGACCTGGATGGCCTGGACCCGCGCGACGCGCCGGGCACCGGCACGCCGGTGGAGCAGGGCATTCGCCTGGCCGATGCCCTGCAGGTGCTGGCCGGTTGCAGCCAGGACCCGCAGTTTGTGGCGCTGGAAGTGACGGAGTACAACCCGCTGCGCGACTTTGGCGGTCAAACCGCCCAGGCCGCGACGGATCTGGTGTGTTCCCTGCTGGCGCCCCGCGCTACAGCGTTAGGCCTCGCGGCCTGAACGTAGCGGCGCAGCGTGGGGGCCTTAAACTCAGCCCCCTATGCAACTCGCAGCGAATCAACTTGGCAACCACCTGCAGCGCGGGCTCAAAAGCTTGTACACGCTGCATGGCGATGAGCCGCTGCTGCAGCAAGAGGCGCTGGACGCGATCCGCGCCAACGCCCGCGCCAACGGCTACACCGAGCGCACGTCGCATACCGTCGCCGGTGCCCACTTTGACTGGAGCGAAGTGTTGGCCGCCGGTGGTTCGCTGAGCCTGTTTGCCGACAAACAAATCGTTGAAATCCGCATTCCCAGCGGCAAGCCTGGCAAGGACGGCAGCGTGGCCTTGCAGCAGCTGGCCGAAGGTGCGCAGGGCAACGACTCCACGCTCACCATCGTTTTGCTGCCGCGTCTGGACAAGATGACCAAGTCCACCGCCTGGTTTGCTGCGCTGGATGCCAATGGCGTCACGCTGGAAGTCAGCCCGGTGGAGCGCGGCGCGCTGCCACAGTGGATCGCCCAGCGCCTGGGTGCCCAGGGCCAGCGCGTGGAAGCGGGTGAAGAAGGCCAGCGCACCTTGCAGTTTTTTGCCGACCGCGTGGAAGGCAACCTGCTGGCCGCGCACCAGGAAATCCAGAAGCTGGGGTTGTTGTTCCCCGCCGACGCGAACGGCGGGGTGTTAACGCTGGAGCAAGTGGAGAGCGCCGTGCTCAATGTCGCCCGCTACGACGTTTTCAAACTCAGTGAAGCGGTGTTGGCTGGCCAGGCCGTGCGCGTGCAGCGCATGCTGGACGGCCTGCAGGCCGAAGGCGAGGCCGAAGTGCTGGTGCACTACACGCTGGCGGAAGACATCCGCGCCCTCAAGCGCGTGAAAGACGCCATGGCCCAGGGCCGCCCCCTGCCCATGGCGCTGCGCGAGAACCGCATCTGGGGCCCGAAAGAGCGCCTGTTCGAGCGCGTGTTACCCAAACTCTCCGAATCCAAACTGGCCGAACTGCTGCAATCCGCCCATCTGGTGGACGGCATCGTCAAAGGCCTCAAACAGCCCGATTGGCCCAGCACAGGCTGGCAGGCGCTGCACCGGCTGGCGCTGCAGCTGTGTGGCTTGTGTGCTGCTGTGCCCAAGGCCGCGGCTGCCCCGGTGTACACACGACGCTGAACCGGCTCTGGAGCGCATTCGTTATGCCAGACAGCCTTCCCGCCCAGCGCCACCAGCCACGGCACAGCCAGCTCTCGATTCGCCTCCATGCCCGCCTGGAGGGGGTTTGGCAACCCATTGAAGCGCAGAGCTGGAATGCCAATGGCTTTTGTTTCTTTCACACACAGTCGCTGGTCGAGGGAGGCATGGCTTTCAAACGCAGCCTGCTGCATTTTGACGGCGCACTGGTGTGGTCCAGGGCCTGCCAGGACGCCCAATTGGTGCTGGAGGTGCTGCTCAACGAGGCCATCCATCAGCAGGCCGAACGTCTGCACGACCAGCCCGAGACCCGGCAGCGGCTGCTGCGACTCATGCGGGTGCAGGATATGGTGGAGCCCAAGCAGCGTGTGCTGGCCGCGCTCGGTGTGCGGTGGTCGGCGGCCCAATGGCAGGCGCGGGTGCAGGAGCGTTTGGCACAGTCGGTGCTGCAGTCGGGCGTGCGGGTGGAGTCGCCCGTGTGGGCGGGCGTGGTGCAGGAGGCAATGGCACTGGGCGGTGTGGTGCAGGATTTGGAGCGCTGGTCCCGCACGCTGGGCGCGTCCTGAGCAATCTGCGAAAATCCTCCCATGAACGCGACCAATACCACCGAAACGACCCTGGCTCTGGGTTTGCAGGCAAAAGTGGCCTCAGCCCTTATGGCGCGTGCGCCAGCAGCTGCTAAAAACGTAGCGCTTCGCGCCTTAGCGCGCTTGCTGCGCGAAAACACCGCGGCCCTGCAGGTGGACAACGCCAAGGATATTGAGCGCGCCGTGGCCAACGGCTTGGCCGCGCCCATGGTGGACCGCCTCAAACTCACGCCCAAAGTCCTGGAGACCTGCGCTGAGGGCTGTGAGCAACTGGCCGCCATGGCCGATGTGATTGGTGAAATCATTGGCATGAAGCAGCAGCCCAGCGGCATCCGCGTGGGGCAGATGCGGGTGCCGCTGGGCGTGTTCGGCATGATTTTCGAGAGCCGGCCCAATGTGACGATCGAAGCCGCAAGCCTGTCGATCAAGAGCGGTAATGCCTGCATCCTGCGCGGCGGCTCCGAGGCGATTGACTCCAACAAGGCCCTGGCCAAGCTGGTGCAGCAGGCGTTACTGGAAGCCGGTTTGCCTGCCGACGCGGTGCAACTGGTGCAAACCACCGACCGCGAGGTGGTGGGCCAGCTCATCGCCATGCCGCAGTATGTGGATGTGATCATCCCGCGCGGCGGCAAGGGCCTGATCGAGCGCATCAGCCGCGATGCCAAGGTGCCGGTCATCAAGCACCTGGACGGCAACTGCCACACCTATGTGGACGACCCCTGCGATATCGCCATGGCCGTCAAGGTGGCGGACAACGCCAAAACCAACAAATACAGCCCCTGCAACGCCACCGAAGGCCTGCTGGTGGCGCGCGGTGCGGCCGCCGAGTTTTTGCCACGCATCGGTGCGGTCTACGCGGCCAAGGGTGTGGAGATGCGCTGCGACCCCGAGGCGCTGGCTATTTTGACGTCAAATGTGCCGCTAGACACCGTGGATACTGCGCAAGCAGCTACTAATTTTGTAGCAAATCTGGTGCCGGCTACCGAGCAGGATTGGTACGAGGAATACCTGGCACCCATCGTCAGCGTGAAAGTGGTGGCCGGAGTGGACGAGGCTATCGCCCACATCAACCAGTATTCGTCCCACCACACCGATGCCATCCTCACCACTAACCATGTGCACGCGCAGCGCTTTCTGCGCGAGGTGGATTCGGCCAGTGTGATGGTGAATGCCAGCACGCGCTTCGCCGATGGATTTGAGTACGGCCTGGGTGCCGAAATCGGCATCAGCACCGACAAGTTCCACGCCCGCGGGCCGGTGGGCATCGAGGGGCTGACCTCACTGAAGTACGTGGTGCTGGGCGAAGGCGAAGTGCGCGGCTGAGCCGAATTCGCGGGCCGCTGTTTTTCTGGCGGCGTGCGGCAGGGGACTTGAAATTTCGGGGAACTTCTCCACCTGATGGAGCCCCCTAGAATGGCAAGTCCCTCTTAGAAAGCGCCGCATGGTTCCGCATCTTGTTACCGCCCTGACGGGCCCCATCAACGAACTCGAACAACGGGTTCTGGACTCCATGCCCGCCATCGAGCGCTGGTTCCGGCTGGAGTGGATGGAGCACACACCGCCTTTCTACACCTCGGTGGATGTGCGCAACGCCGGTTTCAAGCTGGCCCCGGTGGACACCAACTTTTACCCCGGTGGCTGGAACAACCTGACCCCCGCCATGCTGCCGCTGGCGGTGCAGGCCGCACAGGCGGCGATTGAGAAGATTTGCCCCGAGGCGCGCAACCTGCTCATCGTGCCCGAGAACCATGCCCGCAGCACCTTCCACCTGAGCAACCTGGCCCAGCTGCGCCGCATCTTCCACATGGCGGGCCTCAATGTGCGCATTGGCTCCATCAGCCCCGAGATCAAGAAAAGCACCACCCTGGAACTGCCCGGCGGCGAGTCCATCACGCTGGAGCCCATCATCCGCACCAAGGGGCGCCTGGGCTTGAAGGACTTTGACCCCTGCACCATCCTGCTCAACAACGACCTGCGCGCCGGTGTGCCGGGCATTCTGGAAGACGTGCACGAGCAGTACCTGCTGCCGCCGCTGCATGCGAGCTGGACCACGCGGCGCAAGAGCACCCACTTCAAGGCCTATGAGGAAGTGGCCAAGCGCTTTGGCAAGTTGATTGGCGTGGACCCCTGGCTGATCAACCCCATGTTCGACAAATACGGGGTTGTCGATTTGGTGACCCCCGCTGGCATTGATGCCCTGGTGCAGCGTGTGGACGCGATGCTCACCAAGGTGAAGAAGAAGTACAAGGAGTACGGCATCAAGGAGCGGCCCTTTGTCGTCATCAAGGCCGACAACCGCACCAGTGGCAATGCGATCCTCTCGGTGCGCGATACCAAGGACCTGGATGCCAAGTTGCGCAAGATGGGCGCCGGCCTGGACGCTGCGCCCGCGCCGCTGGAGCTGATCTTGCAGGAAGGCGTGTTGACCAACGAGCGCGTGAACGACGCCGTGGCCGAACCTGTGGTCTACCTGATGGACCGCTATGTGGTGGGCGGCTTCTACCGCATGCACGCCGAACGCGGTGAGGATGAAAACCTCAGCGCTCCCGGCTCTGCATACGTGCCGTTGGGGTTTGCCGAGAGTACGCACTTACCTCAGCCGGGCGTGCGCCCCGGTGCCAGCGCCCCCAACCGCTTCTATATGTACGGCGTGATTGGCCGCTTGGCCATGCTGGCGGGCAGCTACGAGCTGGAAGCCACCGATCCCGACGCAGAACGCTACGACTGAGACGCGTCAACCCCATAAAGATACCAAGTTGCTGCGCTGCAACACGGTTCCAAATTCCGCGCAATTTGCGGATTTGTGGCTTGCGGCCTGAAGCGCTGGGAGCAAAATAGCGATCCCTTCAGGAATGGAACCCGGCGGCCCCCGTGCGCCGGGTGATCTCGTGTCAGCATCAAAATCGTCTCTTGCGGCGCTCACCCTGGGCGCCATCGGCGTTGTGTACGGCGACATTGGCACCAGCGTGCTGTACGCCATGAAAGAAGTGTTTGGCTCCGGCCATGTGCCTTTCACCCCGGACAACGTCTACGGCATCCTTTCCATCTTCTTCTGGACCCTCACGGTCATCGTCTCCATCAAGTACGTGGTGCTGGTGCTGCGGGCCGACAACCATGGCGAAGGCGGCCTGGTAGCCATGCTGGCGCTGGCCTCGCAGTCGGTCAAGGATCGGCCCGAGCTGCGCCGGATGTTGCTCATCATCGGCATATTTGGCACCTGCCTGTTTTACGGGGATGGCGTCATCACCCCAGCCATCTCGGTGCTGTCGGCCGTTGAAGGTCTGGAGGTCATCTCGCCAGCCTTCAAGCGCTACGTGATTCCCATCACCCTGGTCATTCTGTTTGGCCTGTTTGCGGTGCAGAAGCGCGGTACGGCGGGCATTGGCAAGTTTTTTGGTCCTATCACCGTGGTGTGGTTCGCAGTGCTGGCGCTGCTGGGCGTGAGCCACATCGTGGACCACCCCGAGATTTTGTGGGCCATCAGCCCGCACTACGCGCTCGGGTTTATGTGGCACAACCCTGGCACCACGTTCATCATTCTGGGAGCCGTGGTGCTGTGTGTCACGGGCGCCGAGGCGCTGTACGCCGACCTCGGACACTTTGGCAAAAAACCGGTGCGCCTGGCCTGGTTCTCCGTGGTGATGCCGGCACTGGTGATCAACTACTTTGGCCAAGGGGCCTTGTTGCTCGCCAACCCTGCAGCGGTCAAAAACCCCTTCTTTCTGATGGCACCTGACTGGGCCCTGCTGCCCCTGGTGGGGCTGGCCACCATGGCCACGGTGATTGCCTCGCAGGCCCTGATTTCGGGTGCCTTCTCGGTCACCAAGCAGGTGATTCAGCTCGGCTACCTGCCGCGCCTGCAGATTGAACACACCAGTGTCAAGGACACCGGCCAGATCTACATGCCGTTTGTGAACTGGGGTTTGTTTGTGGCCATCGTGCTGGCCGTGGTGATGTTCAAGTCGTCCAGCAACCTGGCGGCCGCCTATGGCATTGCCGTGTGCACGGACATGTTGATCACCTCCATTTTGACCTTCTACGTCATCCGCCACGGCTGGAAGTACCCCTTGTGGCTGTGTATCGCCGCCACCGGTTTCTTCTTTGTGGTGGACTTCGCGTTCTGGGCCTCCAACCTGCTCAAGCTGTTTGACGGCGGCTGGTTCCCGCTGGCCATTGGTGGCGCGGTGTTCACGCTCATGATGACCTGGAAGGAAGGGCGGCGCCTGCTCAATGAAAAATTGCGCGCTGATGCACTCGACCTGACGAGTTTTCTGGAAGCCGTGTTTGTGAGTCCACCTGCGCGTGTGGAGGGCACCGCGGTGTTTCTGACGTCCGAGATGGGCACCGTGCCCAATGCGCTGCTGCACAACCTCAAGCACAACAAGGTGCTGCACACCAGCAACCTGTTCGTCACCGTGAAGAACCACGAGGTGCCCTGGATTGGTCTGGACAAACGCCTGCAGATCGACTCGCTGGGCCACGACTGCTGGCAGGTGGTGATCCACTACGGCTTCAAGAACGACCCCGACATCCCCAAGGCGCTGACCCAGATCAAGGGCCGTGGCTGCGATCTGGACCCGATGAGCACCAGCTACTTCCTGTCGCGCGACACTGTCGTGCCCACGCTGGGCGAAGGCATGGCGCCCTGGCGCGAGAAGCTGTTTGCCCAGATGCACCACAATGCCAGCGCGGCGGCAGACTTCCTGAACCTGCCTAACAATTCGGTGGTGGAGCTGGGCTCCAAAATCGAAATCTAGGGGGCTCCCACGCTGCGCCGCTGCGCGGGTCGCTGCCCTCCGTGGGGGCTAATTTGGCTATCGCCGCTGGCCGCCAAGCGGCCCAGAGGGCTTGGGGCGGTCCGGCGCAAAATTGCCCCACACATCAGGCCATCTTGTGCGCGTCGCCGACAATGCAGCCATGCATTTTTTCAAAGACCTGAGTCTCTCGGCCTTCACGGCCGGTTTTGTGGCGGTGCTGGTGGGCTTCACGAGTTCGGTGGCCATCGTGTTCCAGGCTGCACTGGCCCTGGGCGCCACGCCGGCCATGGTGGCGTCGTGGATGTGGGCGCTGGGCATTGGTATGGGGCTGTGCTCGCTCATTCCCTCCTTGTGGCTCAAAAAGCCAGTCATGGTGGCATGGAGCACGCCCGGTGCTGCGGTGCTGGCTACCGCGGCTACCGCTGGTGGTTTCGGCATGGCCGAGGGCGTGGGCGCCTTCATCCTGTGTGCCGCGCTCATCACTGTGGCGGGCGCTACCGGCTGGTTCGAGCGCATCATGAACCGCATCCCGCTGGCCTTGGCCTCGGCCTTGCTGGCGGGCGTGCTGGCACGCTTTGGCCTGTCGGGCTTTGCCGCTGCGCAGTCGGCGCTGCCGCTGGTCGTGCTCATGCTGCTGGCCTACCTGCTGGGCAAGCGTTTCTTGCCCCGCTACGCGGTACCGCTGACGTTGTTGATTGCTATTGTTTTTGTAGCTGCTCGCGCAGAATTCACGGGAGCTGACATCCAATTTGGCTTGACAATGCCGGTGTGGGTGACGCCCAGCTTCTCGCTGGCGGCTTTCATCAGCATGTCGTTGCCGCTGTTTGTGGTCACCATGGCTTCGCAGAATTTGCCCGGTGTGGCCGCCATCCAGGCTGCGGGCTACGCCGACCGTCGCCAGGAGGGTGGTGACGCTGGCATCCCCATCTCCAAGGTCATCACCCTGACTGGCCTGGTCACGCTGGTGCTGGCGCCGTTTGGCGCATTTGCGCTCAACCTCAGCGCCATCACCGCCGCCATTTGCATGGGCCCCGAGGCGCACAGCAACCCGGCGCGGCGCTACACCGCGGCCGCTTCCTGTGGCGCCATTTATATGGTCATTGGCCTGTTTGGTGCCGCCATCACCGGTGTGCTCACCGCCTTCCCCAAAGAACTGGTGGCGGCTATTGCCGGGTTGGCGCTGCTGGGCACCATTGGTGGCGCGCTCACGGCCGCCCTCAAGGACGACACGAACCGCGAAGCCGCGCTCATCACCTTTCTGGTCACGCTCAGCGGCGTCGTAATAGCCGGAGTCGGCTCGGCGTTTTGGGGGGTGGTGGCAGGCGGGATTGCGCTTTTGGTGCAACACTACGGCCGCACCACGCCTGCAGGCACCTGAACTGCGGCCCCTGACCGAGAAAGAACCCCATGGACATTCTGTTTGTTGCCGATCCGCTGGAATCCTTCAAGATTTACAAGGACACCACCTTTGCCATGATGCGCGAGGCGCAAAAGCGTGGCCACTGCATCATTGCCTGCGAGCCGCGCCACCTGGTGTGGCAGCGCGGCGGTGTGGTGCAGGCGGCCGTGCGCCGCATCACGCTCACGGGCGATGCCACCGTGTGGTTCACCGAGACGGCGGATACCGTGGCCATCAAGGACTTTGATGCCGTGGTGATGCGTAAGGACCCGCCGTTTGACAGCGAATTCTTCTACGCCACCCACCTGCTGGAGCAGGCCGAACGCGAGGGCGCCCAGGTCTTCAACAAGCCGCGCGCCCTGCGTGACCACCCCGAGAAACTGGCGATTCTGGAGTTTCCCCAGTTCATCGGCCCCACGCTGGTCACGCGTGATGCCGACGCCGTGCGCGCCTTCCACGCCGAGCACCGCGACATCATCTTGAAGCCGCTGGACGGCATGGGCGGCATGGGCATCTTCCGCGTGAAGGACGATGGCCTGAACCTGGGCGGCATCATCGAGACGCTGAACAAGGACGGTGCCCAGACCCTGATGGTGCAAAAGTTTTTGCCTGCCATCAAGGATGGCGACAAGCGCGTGCTGGTGATCGGCGGCAAGCCCGTGCCCTATTGTCTGGCGCGTATTCCACAGGGCGGCGAAGTGCGGGGCAACCTGGCGGCCGGTGGCAAAGGTGTGGCCCAGCCCCTGAGCGATGGCGATCGCGCGATTGCCGAGGCTCTGGGGCCCATCCTGGCCGCGCGCGGCCTGCTGCTGGTGGGGCTGGACGTGATTGGCGACTCCCTCACCGAGATCAACGTCACCAGCCCGACCTGCTTCCAGGAAATCACCGACCAGACCGGGTTTGATGTGGCGGCCATGTTTGTGGACGCGCTGGAAGCCGCCCAGGCCGCGGGGCGCTAGCCCGCCCCACCGTGCAAACACACGGGGCATAGTTCACACATTGCGGCTTTATTGCGGCAGACCCGCTGGGCCGGTGTGCCGCATGGCCGCCAACGGCGCACAATGACACTGCGCAGTCTGCGGCCATGGGGGCTGCAGCGGCATGACACAACGGAGAGACCATTCCATGAAAACACGCATGCAATTTGCAGCCGTGCTGGCTGCCAGTCTGCTGGCTACGGCAGCTCAGGCCCAGGTGCTGGGCACCATCACCGCATCCAGCACCACCGTGAAGGTGGGCGAGCCCGTCACCATCACCGCCAACATCGATGTGCTGAATGCCAATTACTGCGGCTTTGTGCTTGGCTTTGGTGACGGCAGCTTCAAGGACGCCGTGAGCGATGTGAGCAACCCGGTCCCCCTGGTGGTGACCCGCAGCTACGACAAACCCGGCAGCTACCACGTGACCCTGGGCGGCAAGAATGTGCAGAACCACCCCAACTGCGGTGGTCCCGAGCGCGCGGTCGACATCACGGTGACCGGTGCTGCCGTGGCTGCCAAGCCCGCAGCGCTCAAAGCGTCGGAGATCTGCGCCAAGGGCTGGAAGCTGTCTGGCAAGCTCAACCCCAAGACCGGTACCTTCATCTGCGCGGCCAAGGCCGGTACCGCCTTGCCCGCTGAAAAGCCGGTCTGCAAGGGTGATCTGAGCTACTTTGAGAATGCGAAGAAGGGCCAGTACGGCTGCAAGCCCTGAGGATCTCAGCCGTCGCGCGCGGCGGCGGAGCGTGGGGGCCTATGTCGCCAGGGCTGCCGCCTTGGCAGCCTCTTCTGCTTCACGCTGGGCCGCTGCGGCGGCGGCGGCGGCAATCAGGGTGGCCTTGCATACGGTGCGGGCCAGGGGCTGGCCGTCGGCAAAGGCGTGCAGCGCGCCAGCCTCCATGGCCACCCAGTTCTCGTTGGTGGTGAGCGGCTCGGTCACCACAATCACCAGCCGGTCGTCCGGGCCGTTCAGTTGCGACAGGTCCACCGTCACATCTTCGTCTTTGAGCTGTACCTCGCTGAACGGGTGCTGGCGCACCACGTAGCAGAGCTTGGTGCTGGCGTGGGCCCACAGGGCCTGGCCATTGCTCAGCAAAAAATTGAAGGTGCCGTGTCGTGCGATCTTGGGCACCAGCTCGGCCAGGGTCTGGGTCAGTTCCTCCACACTGGGCACGGTCGCGTGGGACTTGTTGAGCTCCTGCAGCAGCCAGCAAAAGGCCAACTCGCTGTCGGTGGTTCCCACCGGTTTGAAGCTGCCGTGCAGCGGTGGGTTGAATTCCTTCAGGTCACCATTGTGGGCAAATACCCAGTAGCGGCCCCAGAGTTCGCGCGTGAAGGGGTGGCAGTTTTCCAGCGTGACCGCGCCCACCGTGGCTTTGCGCACATGGGCCACCACGTTGTGGCTCTTGATGGGGTAGGACTTGAGCATCTTCGCAATCGGCGAGGTGGATGCGCTTTCCTTGTCCACAAAATGCCGGGCCGCCTTGCCGGGCAGGTCGCCCTCGCTCTCGAAGAAGGCAATGCCCCAGCCGTCTGCGTGGTGGTCGGTGCAGCCGCCGCGCTGCGAAAAGCCGGTGAAGCTCAGCGTCAGGCTGGCCGGCAAGTGGCTGTTCATTCCAAGCAGTTGGCACATGGAAACAGTTTACTCCGCGGGGGGTGGGCGCAAATGCAAAAACGCGCGGCGCTTAGGTGCGCGGCTCGCTCCAGAACTTACCGCCGGAGGCCCAGTTGTCGCGCTTCACGTCCACGATGATGATGTCCACTGCCTCGGGCGAGCAGCCCAGGGTTTCAACGGTAACGCGAGTCACTTCGTCCACCAGCTTCTTCTTTTGCTCCTGGGTGCGGCCTTCCAGCAGTTCAACATGGTAAGTAGGCATGGGGTTCCTTGGGGTGGGGAAATAGGGGCGCAGATTAGACTGCGGGGGTCTCCATTTTCCTCCGACTTGTCCCTTGCAAATTTTGTTCCCGTCTTCTTTGCACAGCCGTGCCCGCTGGGTGCTGGCGCTGGTGTTTGGCCTGCATGCGGTGCTGGGAGCCTTGCTGGGCCTGTCGGTGGACGAGGCGCACTACCTGCTCTACGCCGCGCACCCCGCACTCAGCTACTTTGACCATCCGCCTCTGGTGGGCTGGGTGCAGTGGCCGCTGGTGGCGCTGGACGCACCGGTTGCCCTGCTGCGGCTGGTGCCCGGCCTGTTGTGGCTGGCCACGGTGGCGGGCGTGCACCGCCTGACCCTGCGGTTGCTGGCCGGGCAGGCGCAGGCTCCCCAGGCGGCGCTGGCCGCCGTGTTGGCCCTGGCCTTGGCGCCCTTGCTCCATGTGCTGGGCATTGGCCTGCTGCCCGACACCCTGCTCATGGCTCTGACCGTGGCCCTGATGCACCAGACCTGGACGCTGATGCAGCCCGGCGCAGCGCAGCGCAGCGGCCCCTGGCTGGTACTGGGCCTGCTGCTGGGCCTGGCGGGGCTGGCAAAGTACACCGCGGTATTCACCGCATTGGCGGTGGCGCTTTGCATCGTCATGGCGCAGGGCTGGGGCGTATTGCGCCGCCCTGCGTTATGGGGCGGCATGGGCATTGCGGCCCTGCTGATTGCGCCGGTGCTGGTGTGGAATGCGCAGAACCAATGGATTTCTTTCACCTACCAATTGGCCCACGGCAAGGGCAGCGTGTGGCAGGCCGGCCATGTGCTGCGGTTTGTGCTGACGCAGTTGCTGGTGTTCGGCCCCCTGCTGCTGTGTGCCGCGCTGGGATGGCGCCAGGCTGACCGGCGCATGCGGCCGCTGGTGTGGCTGTTTGCCATCCCTTTTGCCATCTTCACCTACATGGCCGGGGGTGGCACGGCGCTGCCGCACTGGACCGCTCCATCCTGGGTGGCGCTGGCACCTTTTGCGGGCATGGGGCTGGCGCGGCTGTGGCGCGGTGCGGGCCGCTGGCTGCTGGCCGCTGTGGGCATGGCACAAGCACTGGGGTGTGCCGGGCTGTTGGGTCTGATGGCCAGCGCCGGTTGGCCGCTGGTCGCCGGCAGCGATGCGGCGGTGGCGCCACGCCCCAACCCCTTGGCCGACCTGCACGGCTGGAACCTGGCGGGGCAGCGTGCCGCCCACCTGGCCCGTCAGCACGGCCTGCAGAGCGTGGCGGTGCAGAACTGGACCCTGGGCAGCCGCCTGGGCTGGTATGCACGCCCACTGCCGGTGTATGTGCTGGAAGACGGCGACTCCCAGTTCAAACTCTGGGCGGGGGCCTTGCCCGTGGGCGGTAGCACCTTGCTGGTGGACTGGTCCCACATGGCCTACGACCCGCCACTGGGTGCGCATGGCTTTGCCAACTGCACCTTGCTGGAGCGCTTGCCCGTGCAGCATTGGGGCCAGCCGCTGGCCAGTTTCCGCTTTTACGACTGCCGTGGCTGGGCCGCAGCCACGCCGCAGCCGCGGCTTACACTCGCGCCCTCACCCTGACACCTGATTGCCATGTTGCCACCTGCCACCACGCCCCATGCCCTGGCCAGCCCGGTTTCCGCCCGCACCTGGTGGTGGCCGGTGCTGATCTTTGTGTTGGGTACGCCCTTGTGGCTGCAGTGGTCGGAACCTGCGCTTTTTCTGACCATCAACCAGTGGTGCGCGCCCGTGGCTGCCGCATTCTGGACGGGCCTCTCGCTATTGGGCAACGGCTGGGGGGTGCTGGCAGTGACATCGCCTTTGTTGGTGCTGGCGCCCCGGCTGATGGTGGCGTGGCTGTGCGCGGCGCCTTTTGCCGTGCTGTTTGCCCGCACCGGCAAATTCTTCATTGAAAGCCCGCGTCCCGCTGCGGTGGTGGACAACGCGCAAATGCGGGTGGTGGGCGAGCTGCTGCACAACGTGTCCATGCCCTCGGGCCACACACTGACTGCGTTTGCGGTGGCGTCCGGCATGTACTTTGCACTCACCGTGGCCCAGCGCCGGCGCCACTGGTGGTTGTGGGTGCTGGCGGCGGGGGCGGGTCTGTCCCGCATTGCCGTGGGCGCGCATTGGCCGGGTGATGTGGCGGTGGGCGCCAGCCTGGGCGTGCTCTCGGGTTTGCTGGGGCACCAGATGTGGATGCGCTTGTCCGCAAAACAGTTTGCACCTTCGGCCTGGTGGTTGCGCATAGCCGCCGGTTTGGTGGCCTTGTCGGTCTACCACCTGCTCACCGAGGCGCTGGATTTTGCAGAAAACCACGCCGCCCAGCAGGTGCTGGCGGTGGTGGCGGTGTTGAGCCTGCTGGCCTATGTCTGGCGGGTTGTACACGGCAAATTCAAAGAAAAATAGGGCCGTGGACCGCGTGGAATATGCGCGGACAGCTACTAAATTCATAGCTGATTGATGCGCCGCAAGTCAATCCGATGTGCGGGGGCATTGCGGCTTCTGCCATGATCCACGCACCTTTAGGGGAGTAGCAATCCCGGTGCCTACGGACCGGGTTTGCATGTTTCGTCAATACGTCGCGGGTGCTTCTTGCTGCCCCGGCCGGAGCATGCAGAGGCGCCAACAGTGCGCTCTCCCGCAAGACCTACAGGGAATGTTTCAACCATTTCGAGGTCTTGTTCATGCAAACCATTGCACCCCTGTGGCTATGGGCCACCTTCGTCGGCATCGTTCTGGTGTCACTTTTTATTGACTTCGTCGTCCTCAAAAAACAGGGCGCGCACGACATCGGCGTCAAAGAGGCGCTGAACTGGTCTCTCGTCTGGGTCGCCCTGAGCTTCTTGTTCAACGGCCTGTTCTGGTGGGCGGTCCAAGACAGCACCGGCTCCGTGGAGCTCGCCAACACCAAGTCGCTGGAGTTTCTGACCGGCTACCTGATCGAGAAGTCGCTGGCGGTGGACAACATCTTTGTGTTCCTGCTGGTCTTCACCTACTTTGCGGTCCCTTCGCACTTCCAGAAGCGGGTGCTGATGATTGGCATCATCGGCGCCATCGTATTGCGCTCCCTCATGATTCTGGTGGGCGGCTGGTTGTTGGCCGAGTTCCACTGGATCCTGTATGTGTTCGGCGCCTTCCTGGTCCTTACCGGTGTGAAGATGTGGTGGGCTGCCGGCCAGGAACCCAGCCTGGATGACAACCCTGCGCTCAAGTTGTTGCGCAAGATTCTGCCGGTGAGCAAGCACTACGACGGCGAGCACTTCTGGACCGTGGAAAACGGCAAGAAAATCGCCACGCCCTTGTTCATGGTGATCTGCCTGGTGGCACTGACCGACGTGATCTTTGCGGTCGACTCCATCCCCGCGATCTTTGCCATCACCAGCGACCCGTTCATCGTGCTGACCAGCAACGTGTTTGCGATTCTGGGTCTGCGTGCCATGTACTTCCTGCTGGCTGCCGTGGCCAACAAGTTCCATCTGCTGAACTACGGCCTGGCGGTGATTCTGGTGTTCATCGGGACCAAGATGTGCCTGATCGACCTCTACAAGATCCCCGTGGGCGTGTCCCTCGGTGTGGTGGTGGGCATTCTGGCGGCCACCATGTGGCTGAGTGTGCGCTCCAGCAGCACGCGCAGCCGCGTTTGACCACCGGCCAGACGCCCGCCCGGCACCGTTGGTGGCCGCCAGGGCGGGGCTGGCCGGGGCCGCTTGGCAGGCTTAGCGGGTATGCCCCGCCAGCCGCAGCGCCAGGGTGCTGAGGGAACGGTAGGCCTCGCCGCTGGGGGCATCCCAGGCCTGCACCACGGCGGCTTGCCGTTCAATGGCCGCGACATCGCCGCGCTGGGCGGGCCCGGTCTGGGCGCCGGCCGGGCCCAGGCGGGTGATGTTGTCCACCGCATTGCGCAGCAGGCTGGCGCGCAGCTGGGGCAGCAGATCGGCGGGCACGCCCGTGGCCTGCCACGCGTCCTCGGCCACGGCTTGCAGCACGGGCAAAAAGTTGGTGGCAAACACGGCCGCTGCGTGGTACAGCACCTTGTCTTCGCTGGCCACGGCAAAACACCGGGCGCCAATGGCGGCAAATGCGGGCTCCAGCACGGCGCGGGCGGAGGCATCCCCCTCCAGTGCGCAGGCGGTGCCGGCAAACTGCTGCACCGCCGTCGGCACATCGGCAAAGCTCAGGATGCAGTGCGCGCTGGCCGTGCGCCAGCCCAGATCGGCCAGGGGCTGCAGGCTGCTGGCGTTTTGCGCGCCGCTGCAGTGAAAGACGAGGGGGCTGGTGGCCGCGCCAGCTTGCAGGGTGGCCGCCAGCGTGGCTGCCACGGCGGCGATGCGGGCATCCTGCACGGCCACCATCCAGACATCGGCGGGGCGCATGTCTGCCAGCCAGGACACGGGGCGCCCGCTGCCGATGGCGGCGCAGGCCTCGCTGGCGCTCTCGGGGCGGCTGGTCAGCACGTCCTGGATCTCGAAAACGCCATGCCGGGCCCACCGCGTGGCCAGGGTGCGGCCCACGCGGCCGGCGCCCACAAGGTTGAGGGTTGTCACGGGAAGTTCGCTCACAAAAGGGACAGGCACCGCTACCATGGCGCCATGAAAAAGATACTGGTTACAGGCGGCACCGGTGCCGTCGGCAAATACATTGTGGACGATCTGGTGCAGCATGGGTACACCGTGGGGGTGCTGGACCTGGCCGCACCCGCCCGCCGTGATGTGGTGCACCACGCAGTCGATGTGCTGCAGCTGGACGCGGTGCTGCAGGCCATGGCCGGCTACGACGCCGTCATGCACGTGGCGGGCATTCCGCACCCGCTCAACGACCCGGCCAAACGCGTGTTTGATGTGAACGTGAACGGCACATTTAACGTGCTGGAGGCAGCAGCCCAGCATGGCATTGGCAAGGTGGTGTTCACCTCCAGCGAGTCGACCATGGGCTTTGCATTTGCCACGCACCGGCTGGCGCCGCTGTACATCCCCGTGGACGAAGCGCATGCTGCGCGCCCGCAAGACCCCTATGGCCTGAGCAAGGTGGTGAGCGAGCAGATCTGCAAGACCTACACCGCGCGTTACGGCATGCGCACCGTCTGCCTGCGCATGCCCTGGGTCTGGCTGCCCGACGATGCGCAGCGCCCCTTCTACCGAACGCTGGTGGCCGAGTACGCCAACTGGCACAAAAACCTCTGGACCTTTGTCGACGCGCGCGACGTGGCCACGGCCCACCGCCTGGCGCTGGAGGTGGACCTGGAGAACCCGCACGAGGCCTTTTTCATCACCGGCCCGCACAACTGGACGGGCCAGGACGGCCGCGCGCTGATGGCCGAGTTTTGGCCCGAGGTGACCGAGTTTGCGCCGGGCTTTGCGGGCACGGCCCCGCTGATCTCGCACGCCAAGGCGGCGCGCCTGTTGGGTTATGCGCCGCAGTACGGCGTCAAGGACGTGCTGGGCTGAGCGGGCCCACTCCGTGCAGGTCTGCACGCGTGTAAGGCTGGGGCTGGCCGGACAGCCACAGCGCCACACGCACCTCCCAGCTGTGGGACGGCAGGTAGGTGGCGGCCGGTGTGTGGAAGGATCCCAGCAGTAGCAAGGGCGCCACGATGAGCGCCGGGTGGCGCGGGCGCGCTGCCCCCAGTGCCAGCAGCACGCTGGCGGCCACAGCACTGCCCAGCAGCCAGGCCAGCGCCACTTCGCTGGGGCTGTGCGCCTCTACCACCACGCGCGAAATGCCCACCGCAGTGGCCAGGCCAGCGCCCATCACTGCACCCCAATGGCCCAGCCCGGGCAGGCCGCGCAGCAGCAGGGGCAACAAGGCGGCGGCCAGCAGGGTGTGGCCGCTCACGCCGGTGAAGTCCCAGGCGGCAATCCCCACGCCCCAGCCATAAAAGGCAATCTTGCTGACCAGGGTCACACCCACCGCCGTGCCCAGCGTCAGCACCAGCCATTGCAATGCACGGGTCTGCCGCGTGCGCCACAGCCCCCACATCAGCAGCAAGCAGGCGGGCAGCAAGAGGCTCGACGAGCCCAGGTGGGTGACGGTCCACCAGGTGGCACCGGCCAACTGTTCCAGGCTCATACGACCAGCGGGTCTTCCTGCATGGCCTCGCACTGGTCTTGCAACATTTGCACCTGGCCTTTCCAGTAGTCGCTGCTGCCAAACCACGGAAAGTTGGCGGGAAAGGTCGGGTCGCTCCAGCGCCGGGCCAGCCAGGCGCTGTAGTGGATCAGGCGCAGCGTGCGCAGTGGCTCGATCAGCGCCAGCTCGGCGCGGTCAAACTCACGGAACTGCTCGTAGCCATCCACCAGCAGGCCGAGCTGGCGGGTTTGCTGCTGGCGGTCGCCGCTCAGCAGCATCCACAGGTCTTGTACGGCGGGGCCGGTGCGCGCGTCGTCCAGGTCCACAAAGTGCGGGCCCGGGCCGGCACTGGCGGCCGCATCGGTGGGGGTCCAGAGGATGTTGCCGGGGTGGCAGTCACCATGCAGGCGCAACTGGCGTATGCCGCTGGAATTGGACTTGTTTTGGCCTGTAGCGCCCGCCATATCTGCGCGAGCAGCTATTAAATCTATAGCATTCTGGCAGGCGGCTGTCCAGGCGCTTTGCACGTCCAGCGGCACCCTGTCGTTGGCCAGCAGCCACTGCATGGGTTCGATGGCAAAGGTCTGCACGTCCAGCGCCGGGCGGTGCACAAAGGGGCGTTTGGCGCCCACGGCGTGGATGCGTGCCAGAAAGCGGCCAATCCACTCCAGCACCTCGCCGTCGTCCAGCTCGGGCGGGCGGCCGCCGCGGCGCGGGCTCACGCTGAAGGTAAAGCCACCAAAGTGGTGAAGCGTGGCACCCCCCAACACCAGTGGCCCCACGGCCGGAATTTCATCAGCCATCAGCTCGGCCGCAAAGTCGTGCTCTTCCTGAATCTGTGCATCGGTCCAGCGCGCGGGCCGGTAGAACTTGGCCACCACGGGCGCACCGTCTTCGAGCTGCACCTGGTAGACACGGTTCTCATACGACGACAGGGCGGTCAGGCGGCCATCGCCGCGCAGGCCCACGCTGTCCAGTGCGTCCAGCACCAGGTCGGGGGTCAGGGTTTCAAAGGGGTGAGGGGCGGTGCCCGTGGTGCTGTGCATGCCCCGATTGTCGTCGGCGGGCTTTTCCCTCCTGGGCGGGTGGCTTCCCTGGCTTAGCCCAGTGGCCCCAGATCGTCGCCGTAGGGGGCTGCCGCGCTGTCGGCATCCGAGTCCGAGTAGCCTTTGGCCGGGGCCGCGTTGGGGCTGACAGGGCTGCCCAACTGCGCAAACGGCAGGTTTTGTTTGACCAGAATGAGGGTGCAAGGCGCATCCATGGCGACCTTGATGGGCACGGTGGCCACAAAGCGCTGGGTCATCAGGCCATGTGTGGCCGCGCCCATGACGATGACGCTGACGTGGTTGCCCCGCGCGTAGTCCAGCAGGGCCTGGGCCACATCACCGCTTTCCAGCACGTGGCACGACGTTTGGTGGCCCGGGTGGTCCAGCGGCTGGGACCACTGGCGCAGCGCGGTGAGGTAGCGGCGGTGCACGTTGGTCTCGCTCTTGTCCTCGTCGGAGGCGCTGGTTTGGCTGCTGCTGATCACGGTGACGCAGGCCAGGCGGGCGCCGGGGCGCGTGCCCAGCGCGCGGGCCACGGCCTCGCGCAGCGAGTACAGCGTGGCATCTGTCACGTCCTTGTGCGGCACGGCCACCATGACGATGGGCACCTCCTGCAGCTGGCGTGCGGGCAGGGGGCTGGGCTGGTAGTGCATGCCCGCAGCCTTGAGCCAGCGCTTGAAGTGGGTGCGAAAAGGGGTGCCCACGGTGTTGGTGCCGCGCTGGGTGACGTGTACCTGGGTCGGGTGGCTCAGGTCAAAGGCCAGGTGGGCCGCCGAGGGGTAGCGCCTGGCGGCCTCAGGCTCCAGGCAGCGCAGCACCACCTCTTGCAGCCAGGCTGGGAGGTCGGCGCGCAGCTTTCGCGGAGGCGTGGGGTCCACCCACAAACGCTGGCGCAGGCCAGCGGCAGTTTGCGGGGTGCCAAAGGGCAGCTCGCCGGTGCACAGCTGGTAGAGCATGACGCCGATGGCAAACACATCGCTGCGTGGGTCGCCGCGCACCCCCACTACCTGCTCGGGGGCGATCCACGCGGGTGAGCCCACGGCCTTGCGCAATTGCTCGGCCAGCAGGTCGGGGTAGTGCGCATGGCACGAGAGGCCAAAGTCCAGCAGCACCGCGCTGCCATCCTCGCGCAGCAGCACGTTGGCGGGTTTCAGGTCCAGGTGCACGGTGTTTTGCTGGTGCAGCGCGTGGGCCGAGCGGGCCAGCGCCACGCCGAGCTGGGTGATGGTGTCCACCGCCACGGGCTGCGGCCCATCGAGCCAGTGCTGCAGGGTGTGGCCCTGCACGTACTCCATCACCAGGTAGGGGGTGTGCTGCAGGTCGCCCGCGGCCACAAAGCGGGGGGTGCTGTTGCCGTGCAGGGCCTGCATGATCTGGCATTCCACCTCAAAGCTGACGATGTTCTCGGCGCCGTCGCCCGCGGTCATGCGCGGAATTTTCATGGCCATGGCGAAGCCGGGGCCGGGGCGGCCATCGGCATAGACCACGCGGTAGATATGGGCCATGCCGCCGGAGTGGATGCACTCCTCGATGGTGAATCCGTCCAGGGTGGCGCCGGGTTCCAGCAGTTTCATCGTCCTTCCTCCAGCCGGTGGGCAAAGAACTCGGGCAGGCCGGCGCGGCGGATGGCGGCGGCGGCGCTGTAGTGGTCGTAGGGCACGCGGTGGAAGGTGAGCTGCGCGCGTTCGGTGTCCAGCACGGCGTACATGGCCTGTGGGTTGCCGTCGCGTGGCTGGCCCACCGAGCCCACGGTGGCCAGCCACTGCCGGTGTTTGGGCACGGGTACGGGCACGCCGGCTTGCGGGGTGAACATCATCAGCCCGTCGGTAGCGCCGCGGTAGTACAGGGTTTGCAGGTGCACATGGCCACCAAAGACATAACGCACCCCCGGCCACTCATTGGCAGCATTCAGGCTGGCGGTGGCGGCGCGTTGGTCGTAGACATAGCGCCACAGTTCGGGGCCATCGGCGCTGGCGTGGACCAGCAGCACCGTTTCCAGGTGGTGGGTGAAGGGCAGGGTGTCCATCCACAGGCGCTGCAGGGGGCTGAGCTGCTGGTGCGTCCAGCTGGCGGTGCTGTCGCCCACGGTCTTGATGGTGGCCGGGGGGTGCACGGCCATCTCGTCGTGGTTGCCCTTGAGGACGATGGCGCCTTCTTCGGTGAGCAGGGTGATCCGCTCCACCACCTCCGCCGGGTTGGCCCCGTAGCCCACCAGGTCGCCCAGAAAGGCAAAACGCTGTACCTGCTGCGCGCGGGCATGGGCCAGGCAGGCGTCCAGCGCCTGGATATTGCCGTGAATGTCCGACAGCAAGGCCAGTCTCATCAAGTCTCCCAAATATCTTTGTCCATGCCCACCATCATGCCGCGGTCGGCTGACGACAAGTTTGCAGCGCGCCTTGCGGCTGATGATTGACGCAGGTCAAATGCGCGCTGCTGTGCCCGGCCTAGAGTGAATCCATGCGCAAAGGCAAACTGCACAAACTCGTCATCGGCCGCCGTGGCTTGCTCTACTCCTTGGGCCTGTGTGTACTGATTTTGGGCTTGGGCGGGATGGGGTTTTGGCTCTTGGAGCCACAGGCACAAACATTTTCTGACGGTCTGTGGCTCGCCTTCACCACCGCCGCCACGGTGGGCTATGGCGATATCGTGCCCAGTACCCATGCGTCGCGCAGCTTTTCGGTGGTGGTGGTGTTGATGGGGTTGGCGGTGTTGTCGCTGGTGACTGCGTCTGTGGCTGCCATGCTGGTGGAGGTGGAAGAGCGCGAGGTGGACAGCGAGCTGATGCGTGAAATCCATGCGCTGCGCCTGGAGGTGCGGTATTTGCGCGATGCGGTGCAAAGCCGGGCAGAGGCAAGCAGCCAAAAAAAAGCCGACCCGGTTTAAGCAGGTCGGCTCTTGGCAAATGCGGGTCAGACCACAGTGATGGTCACATCAATATTGCCGCGGGTGGCGTTGGAGTAGGGGCACACTTGGTGAGCCTTGTCCACCAGGGCTTGCGCTGCGGCCTTGTCCATGCCGGGGATGGAGACTTCCAGTTGCACTTCGATACCGAAGCCCTGGGGGATCTGGCCAATGCCCACGGTGGCGTTGATGCTGGTGTCTGCGGGCAAGGCAATCTTTTGCGTGCCGGCCACAAACTTCATGGCACCGATGAAGCAGGCGCTGTAGCCGGAGGCAAACAGCTGCTCAGGGTTCACACCGCCACCAGGGCCGCCCATTTCCTTGGGCACAGCAAGTTTCAGGTCCAGCAAGCCGTCAGAGGTGCGGGTGGTGCCGTCGCGGCCGCCGGTGGAGGTGGCGTGGGCTTGGTAAATCACTTTTTCGATCTTGTTGCTCATGGCGCTTCTTTCATAAAGTGCTGCGGTGTGTTGCAGCGGGGTGGGTAATGGGGACTGTCGGGGGAGGGGGGGGCCGTCAGGTGGCAGCGGTCAGGCGCTGGCGCAGGGCTTGTACCTGCTGGGTCAGGTGCATCAGCTCGCTCAGTGGGCAGTCGGCGGCGGCCAGCACACAGGCCGGAATGCGCGCGGCCTGTACCTTGAGGCCGCGGCCCTTGGACGTCAAAAACACTTCCACGCGGCGCTCATCGGCGGCGCTGCGCTGGCGGCTCAGCAGTTCGGCCTGCTCCATGCGTTTGAGAAGCGGGGTGAGGGTGCCAGAGTCGAGGAACAGGCGCTCGCCCAGGGCCGAGACACTCAGGCCATCCTGCTCCCACAGCACCATCATCACCAGGTACTGCGGGTAGGTCAGCTGCAACGCTTCCAGCAGGGGCTTGTAGAGCTTGGTCATAGCCAGCGAGGTGGAATACAGCGCAAAGCACAACTGGTTGTCCAGGCGCAGGGCGGCGTCGTTGGCAGAGGTGGTGCGTGGATTCGTCATGGGTTGAATTGTAGCTGGCAATTTAATTGTGTGCAATATAAATTTGCAAAAGAGTTTTCCAATGGCACACAAGGGTAAACCTCGGCTTGGCAGGCTTGGGGCCTGTGGGGTAACGTTAACGTCACCCTGAATGAGGAGACGGTACGTGTTCGACTACATCATCATTGGCGCTGGCTCGGCCGGCTGTGTGCTGGCGGCCCGCCTGACGGAAGACCCCACCGTGACCGTGGCCCTGCTGGAAGCGGGCCCGGCCGACACCAGTGTGCTGATCCACTGCCCTGCGGGGCTGGCCGTGCTGGCCAAGAATGGCGAGGCCAACTGGAAGTTCGAGACCACCGCACAGCCCGGTCTGAATGGCCGGCGCGGCTACCAGCCACGCGGCAAGGTACTGGGTGGCTCCAGCTCGGTCAACGCCATGATCTACATCCGCGGCCAGCGCGAGGACTACGACGGCTGGGCCGCCGAGGGCAACCCCGGCTGGGCGTACGACGATGTGCTGCCCTATTTCAAAAAGGCCGAGGACAACGCGCGCGGCGCCGACGCCTTCCACGGTCAGGGCGGCCCCCTGCATGTGCAGGACCTGACCACGCCCAACCGCCTGGGCCCGGTGTTTGTGCAGGCGGGCCAGCAGGCAGGCTACCCGCTCAACCCGGACTTCAACGGCGCCAGCCAGGAGGGCGTGGGCGTCTACCAGGTGACGCACAAGCACGGTGAGCGTTTCAGCGCTGCCAAGGGCTACCTCACGCCGCACTTGCAGCGGCCCAACCTGCAGGTATTCACCGGCGCACACACCACGCGCATCGTGCTGGAGCGCAAGCGCGCGGTGGGCGTTCAGTTTCTGCACGAGGGCGAGATGAAAGAGCTGCGCTGCACCCGCGAAGTGCTGCTCAGCGCGGGGGCGTTGCAGTCTCCGCAGATCCTTATGCTGTCAGGCATTGGCCCCCACAAGCACCTGGTGGAGACGGGCATTGCCACACTGCACGACTTGCCCGGTGTGGGGCAAAACCTGCACGACCATGTGGATGTGGTGCAGATGGTGAATGCCCCGCACCTGAAGGAGACATTCGGTGTGTCCTTCAGCGGCGTGGCCGCCGCCATCAAGGGTATTTTTGAGTGGCGCAAGCAGCGTACCGGCCTGCTGACCACCAACTTTGGCGAGGCCGGTGGTTTTGTCAAAAGCACGCCTGGCGAACGCAGGCCCGACCTGCAGTTTCACTTCGTCATTGCCAAGCTGGTGAACCACGGGCGCAGCACGGTGCTGGGCCATGGCTACTCGTGCCACGTGTGTCTGCTGCGCCCGGTGAGCCGCGGCAGTGTGACCCTGGCCAGCAAAGACCCCATGGCCGCGCCCGTCATCGACCCCAACTTCTTGGGCGAGCGCGAGGATGTAGAGCGCCTGATGTTGGGCTTCAAGCGCATGCGCACCTTGCTGCAACAGCCAGCATTGGCACAGTTGGGTGGACAAGAAGCCCCCAAGTCCGCCCAGGCCACCAGCGACTTGGCCATCGAACAGTTCATCCGCGACAACGCCGACACCATCTACCACCCGGTAGGTACCTGCCGCATGGGCAATGGCCCCTTGGACGTGGTGGACCACGAACTGCGCGTGCACGGCATCCAGGGCCTGCGCGTGGTCGACGCCTCCATCATGCCCCGCATCGTCAGCGGCAATACCAATGCGCCGACCATCATGATTGCGGAGAAGGCGGCGGATTTGATCAAGGCAGCGTGGCGGGCTGCAATCTGATTTGCTATTGATTTAATAGCTGCTTGCGCATATTCCACGGGTGCTAGAGGCTTGTTTTGTATGTAAAGTCCTCTTGCCGGGGCATGGTTCGCGCACGGTGGGCGGCGTGGCCCGCGTTCTCCGGCTCGCGTCGCGGGTGGCTGTTTCTGGTGGGGTTGGGTTGCTGCGTCAACACCGCGGTGGGTGCGCCTGCTCTGTGGCAACCGCGAGTGCGGCCTGCGCCCGCGGGCCCCACCACCCGCCTAGGTTGGTGGGCTTGGGTGCAATTTGGAACTTCGGCTTCGGACGGCGGATTCAACCGGTCGATGCAACACATTCGCATGTCTACATAGTCGGAGCAGACGCGAAGCATCCCGCCACTGGAAAATCCGAACCAGTCGATGTTCTGTCGATGGCGGGAGGATTTTCGCGTTAGCACGATGAGCGACGTGACAAGTGTCAGAACGGCAAGGTGTCGAAGTTTTGAATAGCGGCTGAACTCGCGCTGTATGCAGTTGCGGCGCCACTTTTTTTACGAACGACAAACATTCCTTGTTTGGGAGAGACAACCGTTAACGTCCCGACAGATCGCCCATGCTCGTAAATTTCCTCACCGATAGCTACGAGATCGCCTTTTGGAAGGATGATCCCGGTTTCTTGCAATACTGCAAGATTCTTGACGCCAACCACAGGCAAATCCTCGACATTTTGTATACGTCTTTCCAAATCCCCAAGGGCCGACAAAATCAACTGTGTATCTGGTGAAATTTCCTGAGTAACAGGAACTTCAGCCGTCTTTATATTTGCTAGTTGAACGACGGAGTTAACGCTATTTGGATGACCGTTCGCAGTCTCTTCAAGAGAAGCTGTGATTTTCCCAATGTCCTTCGCGACGGTATCAATTCTCAGTGAGTCGTCATATTCGATGTGCCTCAGGCCCTGAATATCGAATATCTTTTCCGTCCGACGATCCTTGATAAGGACAACAGGTTTGTTGAATGCATGTCGAATGCCCAGCTCGTACATGACATTGGGATTTCTCGCACTGAAATCACAAATCACCATCTCTGATTCGACGATCTTCTGAATGATGCCAACAACGATGTAATCAGTCTTAACTGCATCATCGGCCCGAACAGGATGGTAGCCTGCAGCAACTATGGCGGGCTTCAGCATATGCTCGTAGACTCGACTGAAATGACCTGTATCGTAGCCAGTCACATCAGCGATGGGCATCACAACGAAACAAACCGGTTTTTTTTCGACAGCCTCAGTCATATATCTCCCTTGTCTCTTTTGAATAATCGTTCATTGAACTCTCGCGAAAATATTATCCAATCGATTTGCAGCCAACTTTAGACTCTGAGGTGCAACGTGTGCATACCGCTCCACCACCGATAGCGTCTCCCACTCATCAAGGCGTTTAAGCTCATAAGTCGGAGTGCTGCCCTCACGATGACAAGCGGCAAAGATATGCAGCATGTCATGCCACCGAAAGTCTGCTTCCACCCCGCATTCCTGCCTTGGACCAGAGCATTTACAGTTCCTTGGCGGCTTGCCAGACAGAGTCTTTGCTGATTGTTTTGTACCAGATCCCGAATAACTTTCGGTCGGTTTCAAAGGGCTCCGCCAATGTTTCTCGCGGGTCTTCACTCAAGACATAGGCCATACCCTCCACTAACCAAGATGGTTTGAACAACAGGGTAATAACACCAATCTGCTCGCCTTGAAGGACATGAATCATTTCATGGCGAACGTAATAGCTCTTCCATGCCCTGGGACCAATTACCGTACCAAGCCGAGCGACGGTTACGGCCGAGCGTGCGCCTAGTCCAAATGTCTCAGCACAAGCAACGGTTGAGCAAAAAATCACTTTGGGGGCTGACCGCAGCGGCGTCAATTTGGAGGCTACGAATGCTGCTCCTTCATTGTGCAGGGCAGTAGCCTCCTGGTATTTGGCCGTGTCATCCACGCAGACGTTTTCCTGTGGGCAGGTGATACCGAAAAGTCCAGGAGCGACAACCCGGACAGGCTTAACCAGAAACCATGCTGCCAGTGGAATGACCACAAGGATTAGAAAAGTCAGACGCTTGAATGACGGGAATTTCATTGGCTTGGCTGTTCAGTACATGATTTAGGCATGACTGACTTTGGGACACCGCTGCATTTCCAAATCAACTTTCCTGCCTCAATCTGTGGTGACACGAGAACGACGGCGGGCGGGTCTTCACTTGCCAGGACGATGGATCCATCTGCCGTCACTATGCCGCGGCGAACGCGCTTTGAGAGTTCAACCTGCAATCCTGTTCCAATGTTGCTCAGTGTCTTTTGGGACTCGAAGCGGTCACTGATTTGGTTGCGGTAATTGGTAGTAGCCAAAATTAGTTCACTGACTTTTGCACGTGAGGTGTAGCACTCGTGCTGAAGTAATGAGAATGGAATAAATGCCAATATGACCAAGGCAAAAATTGAAAACAGGTCATAAAGTGCAATTGCTAGCAATACGAACGCATCTCTGGTTCGGCTTACTGGAGCCATTGCTAGATGGTTTGCCCACAACACAACACAGACCGTTATTGCAACATATGCTGTAGCCAGATACGCCGGGGTTGATGAGCAACCGCTAAAGCTTAGGAGCACGACTACCCAAAGCACAACCAGCAGTGCAATTGACTTTCGGTTGAACTGTTTAAGGGGGCGTCTAAATATGCTAGACCAAGCGATATCCACCTAGAACTCCCAATTTATGCAGTCTGCGCTGCGTTTTGTGCATTCTAGGGTCCCCTTGTACGCAATTGGAGGACGGTTTTCAATGTCTCTTTCCGCCGCAATGCGGTATGGCTAATTGAGATGAAAGGGTTCAGAACTTTTGTGGTGATTCCAGCAAACTCTTGAACATGGGTTGACACTTCATACCTGCCCAAACGATGGCTGAACCGGTTCTACGGTAACCATTTCTTTGATAGAAGTCATTCCCCGTTTGCGTGCTATCTACCCTAATGGTGGTGAACCCTTGTGCAGCTACCCGCGCCTCAGTGGCCAGCAAAAGTCCTTTCCCCACGCCCTTGTGCAGCACTTCGGGAATCACGTAGCAAAGTGCCAACTCGCCGTTTCTGTATAAGGTAAACCCCACAACTTTGTCGCCGACAGTGGCCACCAATGAAATGGAACCTGGCTCTTGCACCCACATGGCCACATTTACAGTCGTCTTGTTTTCGAGCCATGCGGCAACGAGACTCGGCTCATCCTTGTGGTCCGCAGTACAGCATTCTGCAATTGACCGGCGCACTGCGAGACAAATCCCGTCTGTGTCCAAGACACTAGCTGAGCGAATTTCCACTTGCATCGACGCTTGACTCATATTGGCAGTTTGAATTGGTTCAGTTTAGTGATTCAGAGGCATACACTGAGCGGTCGTTTTCGCCGCAAATCAGACATCACCTCACTTCGCAAACCGCTTCCGCGTCAACGCCAGCGCTACCCAAAACGACCCCACCGCATACACCGCCAGCACCACTAAATGCCGCAAGGCATCCGTCGGCCACTGGTCCATGAACAGCGGCCGCACCAGCGCCACCGCGTTGGACAGCGGCAGCCAGTCGGCCACCACACGCACCACTACTGGCAGTTGCTCCAGCGGGAAGAACACGCCGCTCAGGAACATCATGGGGGTAAGGAAGAGCGTGAAGTAGTAGGTGAAGAAGTCGTAGCCCTTGGCCAGCGCGTTGAAGATGAGCGCGATGCAGCTGAAGGTGATGCCCACGCCAAACAGGATGGGCCAGGCCACCAGCAGTTTGGGGCTGTGGCTGATGCCCAGTGCCAGCATCACGCCCAGGATGGCCGTCACCGTGAACAGCGACTTGAACGCGGCCCACAGCATTTCGGCCAGCACCACGTTGTCCAGGCTGATCGGGGCGTTCATGATGCCGTCCCAGGTTTTTTGCACATGCATGCGGCTGAAGGCGGAGTACAGCGCCTCAAACGACGCGGCCTGCATGGCGCTCATGCAGATGGAACCACTGGCCAGAAACAGGATGTAGGGCACGGCCACGGTGCCGGTGGGGCCGGCTACATTGACTTCGCCGACCAAGGCACCCATGCCGTAGCCAAAGGCCACCAGCCACATCAGCGGTTCGGCAATATTGCCCACCAGGCTGGGGATGGCCAGCTTGCGCCAGACCAGCAGGTTGCGCAAAAACACGGGCCAAAATCGCAGCGACACTTCGGGTGCGCGCCAGATGCTTTGGGGCTTGGGCGGGGTGTAAGTGGATGGAACGCTGCTCATGTCAAGCCTCCTCGCGGATCTGGCGTCCGGTCAGTTTCAAAAACAAATCTTCCAGGTTGGCCGGGCGGTGCAGGGTGCGCAGCTGCGGGTGGGCGGCCAGGCCCTGCAGCAGGGCACCGGCGTCTTGCGTGTAGAAAAATACGGTCTCGCCGCTCACTTCCACGCGCGCAGCCAGATTGCGCAGCGGGCTGTCCACGAGGGCTAGCGCGCCCACGCCAAACACCTCCACCACATCGGGCTCCAGGTGCTGGGCGATCAGGTCACGTGGCGTGCCCTCGGCAATCTTCTTGCCGTGGTCCAGCACCAGCAGACGGTTGCACAGGCGTTCGGCCTCGTCCATGAAGTGGGTGGTCAGCAAAATGGATTTGCCCTGTTGCAGCAGCACCTGCAGGCGCTCCCACATCAGGTGGCGGGCCTGCGGGTCCAGGCCGGTGGTGGGTTCGTCCAGCAACAGCAGTTTGGGATCGTTCACCAGTGCGCGCGCCAGGCTCAGGCGCCGCCGCATGCCACCCGACAGTTCACCCGGTTTGGCGTTGGCCTTGTGGGTGAGGGCGGCAAACTCCAGCAGCTGTGGGATGCGCGCGCGGATGGCGGCGTCCTTCATGCCAAAGTAGCGGCCATAGACCAGCAGGTTCTCGGCGCAGCTGAAGTCGGGGTCCAGCGTGTCAAACTGGGTGACCACGCCCAACGCAGCCTTGATGGCCAGCGCATCGCGCGGCATCTCCAGGCCCAGCGCGTGGATGCTGCCGCCATCGGGCACGGTATGGCCCAGGCACATGCGGATGGTGGTGGTTTTGCCCGCGCCGTTGGGGCCAATCACGCCGAGACACTCGCCCGGTGCGATTTCAAACGACAGGTCTTTGACCACCTCGGCGTCGCCATAACGCTTGTGCAAGTGCTGCACTTCAAACAGTTTTGCATTCATGCGGCCATTGTGCCGCAGGGGTCCTCAGTCGGCTTGCAGCAGGCGACCACGACCCTGCGCCTTGGCCTGGTACAGCGCGGCGTCGGCGCGCACCATGAAGCCTGTGAGCTTCTGGTCGCCGGGCTGCAGCAGGGCCAGGCCAGCGCTGTAGCCCACGCGCAGGTTGGGTTGCTGGATGCCTTCCTCCTGCAAGGCCAGGCGCAGGCGCTGCTCCACATGCAGGGCGGCGCGTTTGTCGGTCTGGGGCAGCAGCAAGGCAAATTCTTCGCCGCCGATGCGGGCGGCCAGATCGCTGCTGCGCCGGTTGGATTGCAGCACTTTGCCCACCACGCGCAACACTTGGTCGCCCACCTCGTGGCCTTGGGTGTCGTTGATGCGTTTGAAGTGGTCCAGGTCCAGCATGATCAGCGCCAGAGGTGTGCGGTGGCGCCGTGCCTGGTCAAACAGGGCGGGCGCCCGGTCGTCCCAGCCATGGCGGTTGAGCAGGCCGGTGAGGTTGTCGGTAAACGCCTGTTCGCGCAATTGACCCTCGGCTTCTTCACGCCAGGCCACCAGCACCGCCACTGTGGTCAGCACCAAAGCCAGATTGGCGGTGAGTTGGGCCACCACATTGACGGGGTGGGGCGCGTCAAAGGTGGGGTACAGCTCGGGGTAAAACGCGCCCAGCACACCACGCGCCAGCGAAGCGCAGGCGACCGCTGCGTAACAGAGGGCCACCAGGGCACGCCAGCGTAAACCGGCGGGCTGGCGCGGTCCCAGCGCCGCCCGGGACACGATGGCCAATTGAAATGCAAACAGCAGGTTGGCGTAGCCCACGCGCAGGCTGTAATCCTGAAAGCTCAGGGCATAACCCAGCGGCATCAGCACCAGCAGGGCGAGCAGGGCCCGTTGGTGGGGGCGGGGCCCCAGCCAGGCTTGCAGGGCCAGGAACATCAGGTAGTTGGCCGCCGAGGCCAGCACCATGGCGGCGGTGGACAACACCGGGTCCAGCCAGTGACCAAATACGAAGCCGGAGCTGATGATGCACACCCAGCCCAGCGTCTGGCTCAGCAGGCTGAACTGGGCCAGGCGGGCCGCACGGCTGATGCCCTTGCCCATGATCAGGAAGAGCGCGGCGGAGACGGTACTCAGGTTGAGTGCCGTCAGGACCAGAATGGTCAGGACGTTGAGCTTCTCCATGCGCTTACTGGAACGCCACCTCGGCAAAGCTGCGCAACTTGCGGCTGTGCAATTGGTCCACGCCCTGGGCGCGCAGCAGTTCGAGCGCGCGAATGCCGATGCGCAGGTGCTGGTCGACCCGTTCGCGGTAGAAATGGTTGGCCATGCCGGGCAGCTTGATCTCGCCGTGCAAGGGCTTGTCGCTCACGCACAGGAGCGTGCCGTAGGGCACACGAAAACGGAAACCATTGGCGGCAATCGTGGCGCTTTCCATGTCCAGCGCCACGGCGCGGCTCTGGCTGAAGCGGCGCTGCGGCATGTTGTCGGGCAGCAGCTCCCAGTTGCGGTTGTCGGTGCTGGCCACCGTGCCGGTACGCATGATGCTCTTGAGCGCGGCTCCCTGAATCTGCGTGACATCGGCCACAGCCTGCTCCAGTGCGAGCTGGATTTCTGCCAGCGCGGGAATGGGCACCCACAGCGGAAGCTCTTCGTCCAGCACGTGGTCTTCCCGCACATAACCGTGGGCCAGCACGTAGTCGCCCAGCTGTTGGCTGTTGCGCAGGCCGGCGCAGTGGCCCAACATGATCCAGGCGTGCGGGCGCAGTACGGCAATGTGGTCGGTGATGGTTTTGGCGTTGGCCGGGCCGACGCCGATGTTGACCATGGTGATGCCCGCGTTGTCGGCGCGCACCAGGTGGTAGCCCGGCATCTGCGGCAGGCGCGGCGGGGCGGCGCCCAGCGCGTCTGCTGTCTGGGCGGGCAGGCCTACGCGGCGTGTGACCACATTGCCCGGCTCCACAAAGGCCACGTACTCGCTGTCTGCCTTGGCCATTTCGGCATGGCCCAGGCGCACAAACTCGTCGATGTAGAACTGGTAGTTGGTGAACAGCACAAAGTTCTGGAAATGCTCGGGCGCCGTGCCGGTGTAGTGGCGCAGGCGGTGCAGTGAGTAGTCCACCCGCGGCGCGGTGAACAGCGACAGGGGCTGGGGTTCGCCCGCTTTGGGGCTGTAGGTGCCGTTGGCAATGCCGTCGTCCATGGCGGCCAGGTCAGGCAGGTCGAACACATCGCGCATCAGCGTGCGGCGCTCGGCGCTCATCTGACCTTCCACGTGGTCGTGCTCGGCAAACGAGAAGTGCACGGGAATCGGCTGGCTGCTGGTGCCCACCTCCAGCTCCACGCCGTGGTTTTGCAGCAGCAGGCGGAACTGCTCCAGGTAGTAGCTGCGGTACAGGTCGGGGCGGGTCAGTGTGGTCTCGAATCGGCCTGGGCCGGCGACAAAGCCAAAGCTCAGGCGTGCCGCCTCGGAGCCGGGTTTGCGCGACACGGTGTCGGTGTGGATGCGTACCAGCGGGTAGCAGGCGCGCACATGGCCCTGGCTGTCGTCGCCCGCCACAAACCGCTGCATGGACTGGCGCAGGTGCTGGATGCTGCTGTCATAAATGCGAAGGACCTGGGCCAGGGCGGCGGCGGGGTCTGTAAAGCGGGCGGGAGCAATGAAGGGGGGCAGGCTGGACATGGGGGTATTGTGCCGCGTGATTATTGCGGCGGTATGCGGTAGAGTGGAGGCAAGACCACCACGAGGGCCATGGTGCCAGACCCGAAAGATTCCCGTTTTCACGAAACCGGCTTTCCCTCTTTGCAGTGGGAAGAGGAAGACTTGCCCACGCGGCCCATGCCATTTCACGAGCGGCCGCTACAGGCCCGCATTGACCATGAAATGGCCATCATCACGAAGCACCACATCCGCATCGCCCTGGCCATCGAGAAATTCTGGGGCCATCGCGACTGTGTGGAGTATCTGCAGACCCTGGTGCTGAGTGGTGGCTATAGCGACAGCAGTCGCAACCGCGTTGGCTTCAAGCCCGAGGTGCTGTCAGCGCTGATCAACCTCGCGTCCCTGCACCGGGTGGAGTGAGAGGGCCGCGCAGGCGGCGCAAATGCAGGCTTTGCCCTGGTCGGCTGTGGGCACGCGGGCCAGCAACTCGGCACTGAAATCCACCTGGGTGCACCAGCACGGCGCTTGCTTCTGACCCGTGGCGCGTTCCAGCTCCATGGCGCACTGGTTGCCTTGGCCGCACAGCGGGCACACTTCGGGGGTGGTGGGGCGTGACGTGGGCATGGTGCCTGCAGTGTAGTTCTCTCCCCTTTTCTTGGTAAGGATGCATGTCACCATGGCAATTGAAATCGAACGCAAATTTCTGGTGATTGGTCAGCCCTGGCAGCAGGCGGCGGGGGTGGTGTTCCGCCAGGGCTACCTGAGCCGTGACAAGGCCCGCACGGTGCGCGTACGGGTGGCCGACGACGCAGCCTTTCTCACCATCAAGGGCGTGAGTGTGGGCGCCACGCGCGCCGAGTTTGAGTACCCCATCCCCCTGGCCGACGCGGAGGCCCTGCTGGCACTGTGCGAGGGGCCGCTGATTGAGAAAACACGCTACCTGCTGGACCATGCGGGCACGCGCTGGGAGCTGGATGTATTTGTGGGCGACAACGCCGGGCTGGTGGTGGCCGAGGTGGAGCTGGCGTCCGAGGACCAGGCATTTGCAAGGCCTGACTGGCTGGGCGACGAAGTGACGCAGGATGCGCGGTACTTCAACTCCAACCTGGCCGCCTACCCCTACTGCCGTTGGGCCACGCCGTAGCGCGCTTGCAGAGAGGCCGCCAGTGTCGCCATCGGGGCTTGCCAGTCTTCCCCAGCGGTCTGGCGGTGCACCGCAAAGCCGGGGAACCAGGGTGAGGGAGAGCCCTCCTCTTGCCAGCGGAATTCTGCGGGTGCAGGCACCAGCACATCCCCACCGATGCCCAGCCCTGCGCACAGGTGCACATTGGTGTTGCTTACGCCTACCAGTCCGTCCAGACAGGACAGCAGCGCCAACAGTTCGTCCAGATCCTGGTCGCACCCGCTGGCGTCCAGTACGTGGTCTGCACCCAGGCGGGCTTGCACCTGCGCCCACTCCCCGGGCTGCAGACCCCGCTGCAGGACCACCACCTCCACGTCCAGCGGCGCCAGCACGTCCAGCAGGCTGTCCAGTGGCGTGGATTTTTGCAGCCAGCGCTGGGTGGCAAAGCCGTGGGGCTGGGCCTGCGTGCCGGCACGCCAAGCCAGGCCCAGCTTGCGGCGTGGGCGAGTCAGCAGCGGGTGTTGCTGTTGCAGGCGCGCACGTGCGCTGGCGTTGGCCTGCAGGGGTACGGCGGGTGGGTAGCGGTGTGCATCGCTGCCACCCAGCGCCAGTGGCAGGTCGCCCAGCAGCACGTGGTGCTGGATCGCTGTGGTCGTGGCGTGTGCCAGCGTGGCCAGTGCGGGCTGGCGCAGCAGCGGCGCCAGCTTGGTATTGCACAGTTGGTAGTGCACCTGGGCACCCCGTGCGTGCAAGGCGGGCAGGTAACGCATAAAAAACAGCTCGTCGCCGATGCCTTGCTCCCCTTGCACCCGCACCGTGTGGCCGTGCAAGTCGGCAGGCAGCGTCGGGGTCTGGGGCACCCAATGCGCGGGAGCGCCTTCGGTGGCGTGGCGGTTGAAGCGCCATGCGTAGTGGTGCCAGCCCTGGGTGAGCTTGCCTTGGCGGAGGTATAGCAAGGCGAGGTTGTGGTGCGCGTCCACATGGTCGGGTTGCTGCGCCAAGGTGGCAAGCAAGGCGGATTCGGCCGCAGCCGTCTGGCCGCACTGGGCCAGGCTGCTGCCCAGGTTGTAGTGCAGGCGCACTGACTGCGGGTGCCGCTGGGCGGCGGCCTGCAGAAAGGTCACGGCCTGTTCCGGCAGCCCTGCCTGTTCGTAGAACACGCCCAGGTTGTAGGCGGCCTCTTCGTGGCCCGGGTCCAGCATGAAGGCCTTGATGAGCTGCATCTCCGCGGCGGTGGTGTTCCCGGTGAGCTGCAAGGCGCGGCCCAGTGTCAGCGCATGTTCGATCGCCAGCGCCTTGTCCGCACCCGGGTCCAGGTCGTTCAGCAAGGCCACCGTGTCTGCATAGCGGCCCAGGTGGAACAGCGATTCACCGGCCAGAAACCGCCAGTACACGTTGTGGGGCTGGGCTTGCAAGGCCAAGGCATAGGCATCGAACGCTTGGGCAAATTGGCCCTGCGCCAGAAACCGGTCGCCCGCCAGCGCGTGGTCCAGCCCGGGTGTGGCCTCAGGCATGGCGTTGCAGGGAATAGTCGGCCAGCAGGCGCTCGCGGTGCCATTCGGCGGCCATGGGGTCGTCGGCGTATTCGTGGAAGCAGGGTGTGCCCAGTGTCCAGTGCAGCAGCTTGGCATCGGGATTGGGGCCAAACTCCTGCGGCAACCAGTTCCATTCGCGCGGCAGCGCACCTATCAGCTCGTCGGCCAGCCAGGTAAAGCGGTGCAGCTGCGCGCCGGTGCCGTTTTCCACAAAGGCGGGCGTGACCACACGGTTGGCCGGGTGGCCGCAGTTCCACAGCACCACGCTGGACCAGTTTTTGCGCGGGTAGTCCTGGTTTTTGGAGCCGAGGTACTTGCCCTGGGCCTTGGTTTTGTAGTCGTGCTGCACACACATGACCGCCTTGCTCTCGTCGCGCAAGGCCCAGAGCTGGGCAATGTCCTCGCGCAGCACCATGTCGCCGTCCATGAACAGCGCCCAGCCCTCAAAGCCGGTCAGGTGCGGCAACAGAAAACGGCTGTAGATGAACTGGTTGCTGCCGTCCCCATGGGTTTCGCGGTAGTCGGGCAGGGTGTGCAGTGCCAGCGGGGTGATGGCCACCGGCTGCCGTGCGTGGCGCACGATGCTGTTGGCACACACATGGTAGGCCACAGCCTCGCGCGGGTCATAACCAATGAAGATCCGGATCATGCGCCATGCTAGAGCGAGGTGGCACCAAGTGAAGCCCGAAAAAGAGCCGTTTTGACGAACCAAAATAGCGGAGCCACAAGGCTTGTCTTTGCAATCCGTACACATGGCGCTGCTACGCTGACACTTGGCCGGCACCCCGCGGGCCGCACTTGAGGAGTGTTTGTGATGTCCACGGTTTCCCGTGTTTCCCTGGCCCTGGGTGGCCTGCTGCTGGTCACTGGTGCCGCATTGGCCCAGCAAAACCCGCCGCCCGCCGGCGACAAGGGCCCGCCTGGCGGCCCCCCACCCGAGGCGTTGGCGGCCTGCAAGTCGCTGGCCAGCGGCGCGGCCTGCTTCATGACCACGCCCGGAGGCACGCTGAGCGGTACCTGCGGCGCCCCTGAGGGCAAGCCCCTGGCTTGCCGCCCGGCGCAACCACCCCAAGGCAATGGGCAGGGCAAGCAGCCCCCCAAACCGGCTAACTAAGCAACGCTGCAAAACTCTGGCGATTCCCCGTCGGGGTAGCTAAAGCAACCGCCATGAAGCAGCAAACACTGGCCATGGCGGCGGACCAAACCTTCGAGCAATACCGCAAGCCCACGGCTCGGGTCGAACACGCGTTTGGAGTGGTTAAGCGCCTGTGGGGCTTTGGCAAGGTGCGCTACCGAGGGTTACAGAAGAACGCCACGCGGGCATTCACATCACTTGCGCTGGCCAATATCTACCTGGGCCGCCAACGGTTGTTGGCACAGTCGCATTTTCGGGCGTGGTTTTCAGCGTAGTCCTAGGCATCGTCTACGAGGTCAAGCCCGCCAATATCGGCCGTGGCGAGCAGTTCACGCCGGAGTTTCTGCAGGTGTCGCACAACAACAAGACTCACCTCCGGCGCATACGTTCATTCGTCGACCGGTACGTACCAGTCGGATTTCATGGTGTCAATCACCACATTGGTGGTCATGCGGATGACCTGCGGGACTTCGGCCATCAGCCGGGCGGACAGGGCGTCGTATTCCTTCACGCTTTTGCTCAGGATGACCATCACCAGGTCGACCGCGCCAGTCACGTAAAAGAGCTGCTGAACTTCGGGTTCTTTTTGCACCCAGGTGCGGATGCGCGGCAGGGCTTCGTAGTTGTCCTTGAGCTCGATGCCGGCAATAAACTGCATGCGCTGGCCCACCACCTGCGGGTCCACGATGGCCACCTCCGCCGTAATCACTTTCTCGGCCCGCAGTCGTCGCAGGCGCCGCTGTACGGCAGACGCAGAGAGGCCGACCGCCTCGGCAATCACTTCTGCATTGACCTGGCAATCGCGTTGCACGAACTCCAAAATCTTTCGGTCAAAGGGGTCCAATGGCGTGTCCATCGGTTCATTGTAGGCAAGACGGGGTGTTTGCCTCCATCGGCACCCAAGACCGCTTGTGTGCCGTTTTGCCGCGCAAAACGCACCAAATACGCCGCCTGACGTTATTTCTTTTGAGGAAACTTGAGTTTCCTTTGCGTCTTGAAAACGCAGCTATGGTTGAACAATGCGGCGTCTTGCGGTGGGATGCCCGGATGGAGTAACAAAGAATGAAGCGTCAGGTTTTGAAAGCGGTGTTGGGTGGTCTGTTCTTGGCTGCCGGTTTGGCCCATGCCCAGGATGTGGTGCGCATTGGCACTCTGTCGGACTACCCTCCGTTTGAGTACAAGGATGCATCCGGCCAGCTCAAGGGCATGGAAATCGAGTTGGGCAACGTGATCTGCAAACACATGCAAGCCAAGTGCGAATACGTCACCATGGACTTTGATGCCCTGATCCCTGCGCTCAAGGCCAAGAAGATCGATGCCGTGCTGGCCCAGATGTCCATCACCGACGAGCGCAAGAAAGTGGTGGATTTCACCGATTTGTTCACCCTGGCACCCGTGCAGTACGTGGCCAAAGTGGGCTCCGGCATCAGCGAAGACCCGACCACCCTGCGCGGCAAGACCGTGGGCGTGTACAGCGGCTCCAACCACGAGACCTACCTCAAGAAGCGCCTGCCCAAGGCCAAGTCCGGCATCGCGACCAAGTCCTACCCCAACCAGGACGCCATCTGGTTGGACCTGGAAGCCGGCCGCCTGAACACCACCCTGACCGACACCACCGTCGCCTACGAATGGCTGGTGAAAACCGGCAAGGCCAAGGGTTTTGACTTTGCCGGCAAACCCCTGAACGACGTGGAAATGTTTGGCGAAGGCACCGGCATTGCCCTGCGCAAGGGCGACGCCCTGAAGGCCCGCTTCAACGCCGCCATCAAAAAGGTGCTGGCTGACGGCACCTTTGCTGCCGAGAACAAAAAAGTGTTCCCGTTTAGCATTGCGCCTGCCAGCAAGTAATTGACAGGCCGCCACCGCCCCGTGCGGGCGGTGGCCGCGCTTTCCCGGAGTTGAGATGGATGTTTTGCAGGCCTACACGGGCCAGCTGCTGCAAGGTGCGCTGATGACCGTGCAATTGGCCTGCGCCGCCCTGGTGTGCGGGCTGGCCCTGGGCCTGTCGCTGGCGGCGTGCCAGCTCAGTCGGCACGCCTGGCTGCGCCGGCCGGTGGCGGTGATCACCGGTGTGCTGCGCGGGGTGCCCGAGTTTCTGGTGGTGCTGGTGTGCTACTTCGGGCTGTCCAACCTCATCAACAACCACTTTGACAGTGCGTTTGACATTAGCCCGTTTTTTGCGGGTGTGGTGTCACTGGCGCTGGTGTTGGGGGCGTATGCCTCCGAGGTATTCCGTGGCAGCTTTGTGGCGCTGGAACGCGGGCAGCTGGAGGCGGCCCGCTCGCTGGGCCTGAGTCCGGTGCAAATCTTCTTTCTGGTGCGCCTGCCGCAGGCCTGGCGCATTGCCATTCCCAGTCTGGGCAACCTCTGGCAGTCCCTGCTCAAAGACACCTCACTGGTGTCGGTGGTCGGCCTGGAGGATTTGCTGAAAAAGTCCAATATGGCGGCACAGGCCTCGCACCAGCCGTTCATGTTTTTGATGGCGGCTGCCCTCATGTATTTCTGCCTGCTGGCGCTGTCTGATCCTTTGGTCTCCGCGCTGGAGCGGCGGGCGCAGCGCCCTTACCAAGCGCACCGCAGCTAGCCATGGAAGCCTGGTTCACCGACACCCTCGTCCTGCTGCAGGACAACCGCGCCGAATTGTGGGAAGGCCTGGTCATCACCCTGCAGCTGTGGGCTGCCTCGGGGGTGGGGGGCTTGGTGCTGGCGCTTGGCTTGGCACTCGGCGCCACTCATGGCGGTACGGTTACCAAGAGCCTGGTGCGCTTTTACAGCGCGGCCCTACGGGGCACGCCGCTGCTGGTGCAGATGTTCCTGCTGTACTACGGGCTCAGCCAGTTTGAATGGGTGCGGGCGTCCGCTGCCTGGGTGGTGCTGGAAAACGCGTTGTACTGCGGCCTCATCGCCTTGACGCTCAACATCGCCGCCTACATGGCCGAAGACATCCGCGCCGGCATTCTGGCTGTGCCGCCGGGGCAGCAGGAAGCCGCTCGCGCCTTCGGGATGTCGACCGGCACGCTGCTGCGCCGCATTGTGCTGCCGCAGGCCTTGCGCATTGCCACCCCGGCGCTGGGTAACGAGGGGGTGGCACTGCTCAAGGCCACCGCCCTGGTCAGCACCATCACCGTGTTTGACCTCACCGGTGTGGCCCGCCGCCTGTCCACGGAGTCGTACACCACCGATGCGCTGGTGTTGGCCGGTGTGGTCTACGGCGTACTGACCTTGCTGATTTCGGTCGGTGTGCATTTGCTGGAGCGCCACCGCAAAAGCCACGCCGCCTGAGCTGCTTGTCCGCGCCTGGGCGCCGCAAATTGCCGCCGCAGCGCACGCGCTTTGGCTAAGCTCATCCTCGATTTTTGAACGAACCCCATGATGCTGAATCCCCTTGAGAGTTTTCTTGCCCACGACCGCCTGATGGTGCTGGACGGTGCCCTCGCCACCGAGCTGGAGCGCCGTGGTGCCAACCTGAACGACGCCTTGTGGTCCGCCAAGCTGCTGATCGAGCAGCCCGCGCTCATCCGCGCGGTGCATGCGGACTACTTTGCCGCCGGGGCCGATGTGGCCACCACCGCCAGCTACCAGGCCACCTTTGAAGCCTTTACCCGCCGTGGCATGAGCCGCGCTGAGGCCGCAGATTTGATGCGCCTGTCCGTCACCCTCGCCATTGAGGCGCGCGATGCGTTCTGGGCCGAACCTGCCCACCGCGTGGGCCGCCTGCGCCCGCTGGTGGCCGCGTCGGTAGGCCCGTATGGCGCCATGCTGGCCGATGGCTCGGAGTACCGCGGGAACTACGGCCTGGGCCGTGCGGCGCTGGCCGACTTTCACCGTGAACGCATGCAGGTGCTGTCCACTTCGGGCGCCGACCTGCTGGCCTGCGAGACCATTCCGTGTCTGGACGAAGCCTTGGCCATTGCCGATGTGCTGGCCGAGCAAGACAACATCACCGCGTGGATCAGCTTCTCCTGCAAAGATGGCGAACACAACGTGCAGGGCGAGCGCCTGGCGGACTGCGTGGCCGCACTGGAGGCTTACCCGCACATCGTGGCGATCGGCATCAACTGCACCGCGCCCGAGTACGTGGCCAGCTTGGTGGAACAAGCCAAGGCGCACACCCGCAAGCCCGTGCTGGTCTACCCCAACTCGGGTGAACACTACGACGCCGAAGGCAAGGTCTGGACCGGTGCCTGCGACCGAGCTGATGCTTACGCTGAGATGGCTGCGCGCTGGCAAGCCAAAGGGGCACGCATGATCGGTGGCTGCTGCCGCACCGGCCCGGACGACATCCGCGCGGTGCGCCACATGGCTGCGGCCTGACGCGTTTAGGTATTAAATAGGCCTCTGGCGCCCATGGAATATGCGTGAGTAGCTACTAAAAACGTAGCATATTCGGCATTCCTTGACGTCTCGCGGCGCTGTCAGCGACAGCGTCGCCTCCCCCACCCGCGTGCTTGGGTTTTCAAGTGTTGTGGTGAAGCGTTCACCGTCCTGGAAACAAGATTTGTAGATCCCCGCGCCAGACGCAACAACGGCACCCGAAGGTGCCGTTGTTTGGGAGGCCTGCTTACTTGGCCCTCACCTTCAAGCGCCATGCATGCAGCAGAGGCCCGGTGTAGCCGCTGGGCTGCGCGATCACCGACGGTGCGTGGGCGGTTGATTGCAGAACGTCAGGACGTTTTACGGAGTGGACAGCCCCAGGGTTTTGAGGTCTGCGCCGCGCATGGCCGTCAGGATCATGTCCCCATTTTTTGCCACGCGGAATTCGCCATACCGCGCGACTTCGTATTGTTGCGCGTGGCCTTCCTGGAAGAAAAACGCATTGGTGGCGAACTTCGCCTGGTCATTGCGAATCCGGTAGCGTAAACGTACCTCCTGGGCGGCGGTGGGGGCTCCGTCGTCCATGCGCGTGAAGTGACCCACGTTGTTTGGGTCCAGCGTCACAACGATGTGGCCATCGTGCAATGGCGTGTTGGTCTGGTTTCCCAACGACTCGTCGGCAACCTTGAAACGCAGCGCCATGTAATCGCCTTGCATCAGAGAACGCGGATCGACCGGCGCAAGCTCCAGCAACACGACACGGCCTTCAGACAGCAGTTGTTCACGCTGGTAAATGCTGAAGTTGACAGCCAGCAGCACCGACGCCCCTGCAATAACGGCAATCCACTTACGCATGGGATGCCTCCGTTTCAGTGGCCATGGGAAAAACACGGTGCAGTACCAGGCGTGCGCTCAGCAGCAGGCCGCCGCTCACCGCCAGCACTGCAGATTTCACCAGCAAGGTGGTTTGCATGTAGTAGTAATACCGCGAGACAAACGCGAGCAGTGCCATGAGGCCCACGCCCATCAGAATGCGGTTGCCTGTCGTGAACCCGAGCAGCAGCATCAGCACCGCCGTGGCGATACCTGGCGCTTTCAGTGACAACACGCTCAGTAAAAGTACCGCGCCCACTGCGGCCAGGCCTGCTTTGCTGTTGGCTGCAATGTCTTGTTGCGCCAGCATGCGTATGGCGGACCACAGCAGAACGGCAGTCGTCAATGCGGTGCCTATCCACCAGCCATAGTGCATCCACCAATCGTTCGCCTTCGTGGAGGACCACAACCGCATGCTCCAGCCAAACAGCCGCATGCTTTCGAGCTGCAGGAGCGCCAGCAAAGTCCCGTAGCCAATGGGCCGCCACAGCGCGCCGTTGCCCGCCCAGCGCCGCTCATCCAGCCAGACCCATGCGAGCCCACCCGTCAGGAGGCCCGAGGCAATGCCGTACAGGCCCAAACTGTTCAGCAAGTACCACAGGGCCAGTGACGCTATGACGGTGGTCAACACACGGTGGATGAAGTTCGACACCAGGAGTACCAGGGCCACTTCAAACACGAGCACCAAAACGTAGAGCGCAGACGTTCCAAATTCAAACTGCTTGAACAGCCCGAAGACAAAAACCGCTTGGGCCGCCAGACTGATGGCCAGCCCGAACTGCGTCGCAAAATCGTTGTCACGCGCCACGCGAAATATGGCGTAGGCGGCCAAGCAGCCGATGGCACCCACCACCAAGGCGGCGACGGCACTGTCGATCACAAAAGCCAACCCCATGCCCACAAAGCCCAGCAAGAACATGGCGCCTATCCACCCGGCAATGCTTTGCATCAACCGGATGTGCCAGGAGGAAGTCCCCGCATGTACCGGCGGCAAGTCGCCTTCGGCAAGGCCGTGCAACTGCAACTGCTTCCACAACTGCGCGCGGTCCATAGATTGTTGATGGCTGCTCATGCGCGCTCCCCGCTTGCAACGGATTTCAACCAGACTCCGCCCGCCGCCGATAGGCCGATCACCACCAGGCCGATCAGCAGGAACCCACCGGCACTGCGGCGGTCGAGGATATGGATCGCCAGAAAGCTTGTGATAACGATGACCCCACTCAGCACGCCGCCCGCCAGCATGAACAGGTCGGGCACCACGTGCCGGTAATAGAGATACGCCACAAGCATCCAGCCGACGTAGGCCGCGGTGGCATAGGTGCTGCGGTCATTGGGGGCGTCAAAAAGCGCCCACAGCATCAGCATCGTGACCAAAGCGCCGCTGACCGTGCCCAGGATGCGCAGGGACCAGCGTTCATTCAGCCAGGTGGCGCCACTGCGGGCGGCTGCCTCCCAAATGACGAGCGCGCCGGTATTCAGGATGAAGAATGTCCAGATCTGTTCCTCGGTGCGGAACAGCATGCCCCAGAGGCCGCCGAAGGTTTGCGAATACAAATAGACTGCAAGGTTGACCAGGGCCAGCCACAACAACCATAAGGCTCCCAGCCGGGCAATGAGCACCCAGACCAGCACAGCCGAGGCCCACACGCCAAACAACTCGTAGGTATCGGCGCCGGTCTGGTAGGTTTGCCCCACCAGTGCCAGCAGGGCACCCACCAGCAAGGTGGCCAGCAGCAGCGTCGCTTTGCCCGCTGGGCGCTCGGCATCCAGCCGACAGTACATGGCCAACCCGCCCACGATGAGGATTTCAACCAGGCCGAATTTGGCAAAACGCCCCATCTCCGTCCAGTTGTAGGCAAAGAAGAAAATGACCGCTACTGCGCAGAACGTCGTGCCCAGCCACAGCATGAGTTGATCCAGAAACTTGCGCCAGTCTCTGGTGTCCGGTGTGGTGCCCGCCAGGCGTAAAGCGGTGGCCCAGTTTTCGGGGCGCAATCGGCCCTGCGCTATCCAGTCCAGAATTTCCGTGCGATGTTGATGCATGCATCCTCCCTGTTGCAGACAAATACGGTTGGTATTTGCAGGTGCCAGCGGCGGCCTGCTATTCCAACTCTCCTGCACACCAGTATCCCACCCCGGAGCGACAGCGAATCGTCCAGGCGGCCTTGCCAAGAGAAACGGCACCCGAAGGTGCCGTTTCTCTTGGGGCTAGATGCCAAATTGGCCTCTAGCCCGTGTGGAAATGCGCAAGCAGCTACTGATTTAATAGCGTTTACGCTTGTCCAGGCCTTACGCCGCAGCCTTCACCTTCAAGCGCCAGGCGTGCAGCAACGGCTCGGTGTAGCCGCTGGGCTGCGCCAGGCCCTTGAACACCAGCTCGGTCGCCGCCTGGTAGGCCGCGCCCTTGAAGTTGCCCACCATGGGGGTGTAGAGCTTGTCGCCTGCATTTTGCTTGTCCACCTTGGCGGCCATGCGTTGGAATGTTTCTTCCACCTGCGCCTTGGTCACCACGCCGTGGTGCAGCCAGTTGGCCATGTGCTGGCTGCTGATACGCAGGGTGGCGCGGTCTTCCATCAGGCCGATGTCGTTGATGTCGGGCACCTTGGAGCAGCCCACGCCCTGGTCCACCCAGCGGACCACGTAGCCCAGAATGCCCTGGGCGTTGTTGTCCAGCTCGGCTTGCTTGTCGGCATCTGTCCAGTTCGGGGTGGCGGTCACCGGGATCTGCAGCAGCTTGTCGAGGATGCCGGGGCGGGCCTTCTCGTAGTGGGTCTTTTCCAGTTCCTTCTGCACGTCGCTCACCAGCAGCTGGTGGTAGTGCAGGGCGTGCAGGGTGGCGCCGGTGGGGCTGGGTACCCAGGCGGTGTTGGCACCGGCCTTGGGGTGGCCGATCTTCTGCTCCATCATGGCCTTCATCAGGTCGGGCATGGCCCACATGCCCTTGCCGATCTGTGCCTTGCCGCGCAGGCCACTGGACAGACCCACCAGCACGTTGTTTTGCTCGTACGCTGCAATCCAGGCGCTGCTCTTCATGTCCGCCTTGCGGATCATGGGGCCTGCTTGCATGGCGGTGTGCATCTCGTCGCCGGTGCGGTCCAGGAAGCCGGTGTTGATGAAAGCCACGCGGCTTTGGGCGGCGGCAATGCAGGCCTTCAGGTTCACGCTGGTGCGGCGCTCTTCGTCCATGATGCCCAGCTTCACGGTGCTGTCCGGCAGGCCCAGCATCTGTTCCACGCGGGTGAACAGCTCGGCGGCAAACGCCACTTCTGCGGGGCCATGCATCTTGGGCTTGACGATGTAGACCGAGCCCTTGCGTGAGTTGCGGATGGCGTCCTTCTTGGTCTTCTTCAGGTCATGCAGGGCGATGGTGGTGGTGACCACGGCGTCCATGATGCCTTCGGGGATTTCTTGGGTGCTGCCGTCTTTGGCGGTATAGGTGATGGCCGGGTTGGTCATCAGGTGGCCCACGTTGCGCACAAACATCAGGCTGCGGCCGTGCAGCTTCACTTCCTTCTTGCCATCGGGCGCGGTGTACACACGGTCGCCGTTCAGGCCACGGGTCAGCGTCTTGCCACCCTTCTCAAACTGCTCCACCAGCGTGCCTTGCAGAATGCCCAGCCAGTTGCCGTAGGCCAGCACTTTGTCTTCGGCGTCCACCACGGCCACGGAGTCTTCCAGGTCCAGGATGGTGGAGAGGGCGGCTTCCAGCACCAGGTCGCTCACGCCGGCGGCGTCAGACTTGCCGATCGGCGTGGCGCGGTTGATGGTGATGTCCAGGTGCAGGCCGTTGTGCTGCAGCAGCACGCTGGAGGGAGCTTTGGCCGTGCCCTGGAAGCCGATGAACTGGGCCTTGTCGGCCAGCTTGGACGTGGCGCCGTCTTTCAGCGTGACGACCAGATCGCCGCCCTTGATGGCATAGCCGGTGGAGCCCACGTGGGAGCCCTTCTTGAGCGGGGCGCAGCGGTCCAGCACGTTGCGGGCGTATTCAATGACTTTCTTGCCGCGCTTGGGGTTGTAGCCCTTGGGGCCCACTTTTTCGCAGCCCTTGTCTTCGCTGATCACATCGGTGCCATACAGCGCGTCGTACAGGCTGCCCCAGCGGGCGTTGGCGGCGTTCAGGGCGTAGCGGGCGTTGAGTACCGGCACCACCAGTTGCGGACCGGCCTGGGTGGCCAACTCGGCGTCCACGTTTTTGGTGCTGATTTTCACCTTCTTGGGGCTCTCGACCAGGTAGCCGATTTTTTCCAGAAAGGCCTTGTACGCAGGCATGTCGGCAATGGGGCCGGGGTTGGCTGTGTGCCAGCTGTCCAGCTCGGTTTGCAGACGGTCGCGCTCGGCCAAAAGGGCAATGTTCTTGGGCGCCAGGTCGGCCACGATGGCGTCAAAGCCTTTCCAGAAAACCTCGGGCGCAATGCCGGTGCCGGGCAACACTTTGTCTTGAATAAAGGCGTGCAGGCTGGTGGCCACTTGCAGGCGGTGTTCCGTAGTGCGGGGGGTAGTTGTCGTCATGGTGGGCCTTTCAAAGGAAGGGGCGGTCAACAAAGAGAAAAACGGGTCGCGCGAGGGGCCGTGCCCTCAGGCTATGGACGTACTGTATTCCATCCTTTACGGATTACTATATGGAAGAATATCAATCTATTCGTGACATTTAAGGATGTAGTTCATGCCCATACGCCATCTGGTGCTGCTGAAATTCAAAACCGACACGGCGCCCACACAGCTGCAGGCCATGGAAGCCGCCTTTGCCGCTCTGGCAAGCAAGATCAGCGCCGTGCAGAGCCTGGAATGGGGCACCAACAACAGTCCCGAGGGCCTGGCCAAGGGCTTTACCCACTGTTTCAACCTCACCTTTGCCGACGAGGCCGCCCGCGCCGCCTACCTGCCGCACCCGGACCACCTGGCGTTTGTAGCGCAGCTCAAGCCGACGCTGGACGATGTGCTGGTGCTGGACTACACCGTGTAATTTGTGAAGAGACCCGCCATGACAAGCCCCACCGCCCCCCACACCCCCGAGCACCCTGGGCCCGAAGCCCGTGTATTGCCCCTCGCGGGCATCCGCGTCGTCGAATTCACCCACATGGTGATGGGCCCCACCTGCGGCATGACGCTGGGGGACCTGGGGGCCGACGTCATCAAGGTCGAGCCCTTGGCCGGTGACAGCACGCGCAAGCTGCTGGGCAGCGGTGCGGGCTTTTACCCGCTGTTCAACCGCAACAAGAAAAGCATTGCGGTGGACCTCAAGAGCGCGAAGGGCCGCGAGATCGTGCTCAAGCTGATTGCCACCGCGGACATCGTCAGCGAGAACTTCAAGACCGAGACCATGCAGAAGCTGGGGCTGGATTACGCCAGTTTGAGCAAGCTGGACCCGCGCCTGATTTATGTGAGCCACAAAGGCTTTTTGCCCGGCCCCTACGACCACCGCACGGCGCTGGACGAGGTGGTGCAGATGATGGGCGGCCTGGCCTACATGACCGGCCGCCCCGGCGACCCGCTGCGTGCGGGCTCCAGCGTGAACGACATCATGGGCGGCATCTTCGGCGCGGTGGGCGCCATGGCCGCGCTGATGCAGCGCCAGCAAACCGGCAAGGGCCAGGAGGTGCAAAGCGCGCTGTTCGAGAACAACATCTTTCTGGTGGCCCAGCACATGCTGCAGTTCGCCGTGACCGGCAAGGCCGCCGCGCCCATGCCCGAACGCATCTCCCCCTGGGGCATTTACGACGTATTCAGCGTCAAGGACAACGAGCAAATTTTCTTGGCCGTGGTGGGCGACGGGCAGTGGAAGACCTTTTGCGAGGCCTTTGCCTACGCCGACCTGTTTGCCGATCCGCGCGTGACCACCAACAACGACCGCGTGCTGGCCCGTAGCTGGCTCATCCCTGAGCTGCGCCAGCGCTTGGCGCTGTTCAACCGTGCCGAGTTGTCGCAGCGCTTTGAGCAAGTGGGCCTGCCGTTTGCGCCCATCACCGATCCGCAGCACCTGTTTGACGACCCGCACCTGCAAGCCACCGGTGGCCTAGCCCCCATGGAGCTGCCCGATGGCCGCCAGACCCAGGTGCCTCTGTTGCCCATCACGCTGGACGGCGAACGCCTGGGCCTGCGGCTGGACCCGCCCAAGCTGGGCGAGCACACCGACGCGCTGCTGCAAAGCCTGGGCTACAGCGTGGACGATGTGGCTGCGCTGCATGCGCAAGGTATCGTGCTATGAAAACAGGAGCTGCTCGCGCATATTCCACGAGTGCCAAAGGCCTGAATGGCAGAACGGTCTGCGTAGGTCAAGGAGGAGCCCGCGCAGCGGGCGGGGGACACGGAGCAGAGCGTTCCGCCATTCTGGTCCCCCGGAGCTAGCCATGGACAAACTCAAGCAACTCGAATCCTTTGTCTCTGTCGCCACCCGCGGCAGCCTCACCGCCGCTGCCAACGCCGAGGGCGTGGCCCCTGCCATCATGGGGCGGCGCCTGGATGGGCTGGAAGAGCGCCTGGGCGTGAAGCTGCTGATCCGCACCACGCGCCGCATCACGCTCACCCACGAGGGCAGTGCTTTTCTGGAAGACTGCCAGCGCATCATTGCCGATGTGGCCAATGCCGAGGCCAGTGTCAGCGCCGGTGGGGTCAAGGCGGCGGGCCACCTTCGCATCACCGCGCCGGCCGGTTTTGGCCGCCGCCACGTGGCGCCGCTGGTGCCCAAGTTCCGTGCGCTGCACCCCGAGGTCACCGTGTCGCTCAACCTCTCGGACCGGGTGGTGGACATTGCGGGCGAGGGCTTTGACTGCGCCGTGCGTGTGGGCGACATGCCCGACTCCTCCTTGGTGAGTGTGCGCATGGCCGACAACCGCCGCCTGTGTGTGGCCACACCGGCCTACCTGAAGCGCCATGGCACGCCGCAGACGCCCGCCGACCTGGCCAAGTTCCACTGCCTGACGCTGTCCAGCGATGCCTCGCAAACCCGGGGCTGGGCCTTCAAGCTGCCTGCAGGGGCCAAGGGCGCCACTGCCAAGCAGGGCAAAGAGGGGGAGGTGGTGTACCTCAAGCCCGCCGGCCCGCTGGACTGTAGCGATGGCCAGGTGTTGCACGAATGGTGTCTGGCCGGCCTGGGCATTGCCTGGCGCAGCACCTGGGAAGTCGAGGCCGAAATCGCCGCTGGCCAACTGGTGGCGGTGCTGGAAGACTACGCCGCCCCGCCCAACGGCATCTACGCCGTCTTCCCCCAGCGCAAGCATTTGCCGCTGCGCGTGCGGCTGTGGATCGACTTCATCAAAGAGCGGTATGGGGCACCGGGGTACTGGACGTCGCTATAAAAACAGGAGCTGCTTACGCAGCATCCATCAGCGCTGGATGCCGATTTGACTCTGAATTGGCTCCAGTGAAATCTCCACCCGGTTGCGGCCGTTGCGTTTGGCCAGGTACATGGCAGCGTCGGCGCGGCGCAGCACGCTGGCCTGGCTTTCCCGGGAGCCCAGCACGGCAGCACCGAAGCTGGCGGTGAGCACGATGTCGGTGTCGTGCGCACGCAGCGGGGATTCTTCCAGCGCCATGCGCATGCGGTTGGCGGCCTCGCGGGCACCGGTGAGGTGGGTGCCGGGCATGAGCACCATGAACTCCTCGCCCCCAAAGCGGCCCAGGGCGTCCACTGTGCGCAACCGGCTTTGCACCACCTCCACAACATGGCACAGGGCGCGGTCGCCGGTTTCATGGCCGTGGCGGTCGTTGATGTCCTTGAAGTGGTCCAGGTCAAAAAACACGCAGGCCACGGGTTCCCCCGTGCGGTGGGTGCGCTCCAATTCGATGGCCAGACGCTCTTCCATGGAGGCGCGGTTCAGGCAGCCGGTGAGGTGGTCCTGCTCGGCCAGGCTGCGAAAACGCTTGACCAGGCGCCCGGCGGTGAGCCCGGCCATGGTGATGTTCATGGCCATGACGATGATGGTCAGCATCCACAAGAACGGCGTGAAATGCGGGACTTGCACAAAGCCCTCGGTGGGCGGCGGCGGGCCTTCTACCAGCACCAGCACCACACGCGCCAGCATGGCCAGCATGGCCAGCAGAAACGGCCCGCTGATGGCCCAGCGCACGGTGGCCGAAAACTGGTCGTTGCGCAGGCCCCGGTAGCAGTCCCAAAAACAACTGAAAGTGAGTGCGGCCACCGTGAGCGAGAAAACGATGGCGCGCACCATGTAAGAGCTGCCGTCTGGCGCCACCTGCAGGGTGATGACCATGGCGATCAGGATGGGGCTGATGCGCCGTGCCAGCGTAGGCAACTCGTCCAGCCGCACCAGGTAGACGATGCCGCTGTGGAACGTGGCCAAGCCCACGAATACCAGCCACTCCACGCCTTGGTAGTGCACATAGCTGGGGGTGCCTGTGCGTTGCACCAGCAGCGCCACTGTGCCGGCGAACAGCAGATTGGCTGCGCAGAACCGCAGGGTGGCTTTGGGGGCCATCTTCATGGCCCCACCGATAACGCCCCAAGAGAAGGCCCACATCGCAGTGAGCACCATGTCCATGTAGAACAACGTAATGTCGACCTGTCCCAAAACGGTTCCCCAAGGTGGCAGTGTTGGCTGGCGGCATACATTGCTGTGCCGGTGGCTGAAATCAGTGTACCCCTGCCATTTGGGGGCTGGCCGTTCTTTTGTACGCAATGGTCGTGAAACGCATGCGCGGGGGTCTGGTGGTCAGACCACAGGCCCTTGGGTGTTTTTTGGGGGGCGTGTGCCAGCCTAGCGTTTGCGGTCGAACTTGCGCCAGTAGGTGAACTCGGGCTCGTGCACTTCCACGTCCACCTCCATTACGCGGGCCTGCAGCCGGTCTTGCACATCGGCCACCGCCTTGTTGTAGACCAGCGGGCCCAGCTCTTCCAGAAAGAAGCCCAGCAACGCGCCGGCGGCCATGTTGCCGATGGGTTCGTCCATGTTCTCGCGGAAGTAACGTTCGATGGAGCTGATGGCCTGCGTGCGTGCGTCTTTGGGGATATCAATGGCCATGGGGTGAGGCGTTGTTTGCTATCAAAAAAGAAGCTGCTTGCGCAGCTTCCACGGGGTCTAGAGGCCTAAAAGGCTTGAAATCTCAGGCCGCGCCAAACTCCTGGCCCAGTTCGCCCGCGCGCTTCTGCGCGGCAAACAGGGCTTGGGCAAACAGGGCTTTCACACCGCTCTCGTCCATGGCGGTGATGGCCGCGTAGGTGGTGCCGCCCTTGGACGTGACCTTGGCGCGCAGGCTCTCGGGTGGCTCGGTCGATGCACGGGCCAGTTCGCCAGCGCCAATGAAGGTGGCCACGGCCAGGCGGTAGGCCTGTTCGCGCTCCAGGCCCATCTGGGCGCCGGCCTCCGTCATGGCCTCCATGAAATAAAACATATACGCGGGGCCGGATCCACTGATGGCGGTCACCGCGTCCAGTTGTGTTTCGGCCGTCAGCCACACGGTGGCGCCCGTGGTGGCAATCACGGCGTCGGCCCAGTCCTTGTCGGTCTGGGTGACGGCGGGGCGGGCGTACAGCGCGGTGATGCCCTTGCCGATCAGCGCGGGGGTGTTGGGCATGGTGCGGATGATGCGTTCGCTGCCCAGCCACGTGGCAATGCTGCTGCTGGGAATGCCGGCTGCCACGCTGAGGTGCAGGGCGCCGGTGTTGTGGGGGGCCACGGCGGCGGCGGCGTCCTTGAAGGTTTGGGGCTTGACGGCCCAGACGATGAGGTCGGCCGTGGCCAGAAAAGCCCCGGCTTCAGCCTGGGGCTGCAGGCCAAAATCCGTTGCCAGCCGTTCCCGTGCTTCGGCCCAGGGCTCCACCACGTCGATGTCGGCCGCCGAAAAGCCCTGGCGGATCAGCCCGCCGATGATGGCGCTGGCCATATTGCCGCCGCCTATGAATGCAATGCGCTTGCCCATGGTGTGTCCTGTGCGTAGTGGGGAGTCAGAGCGCCCGAGTCTAGCCAAAGCCACAGCGCTTTGCCCAACGGCGGCTGACAGTGCGGCGCTTACTCCAGCGTGGTCTGGCGCACCGCGTGCTCCCAGCGGTCCATCAGCTCCCTGGCGCGTGCCGGGGGCAGGGTGGGCAGGAAGCGGCGCTCGGCCTTCCACAGGTCGGTCAGCTCGCTGGTGCTGCCGTACACGCCGGTGGTCAGACCGGCCAGGTAGGCAGCGCCCAGGGCGGTGGTCTCGGTCACGGCGGGGCGTACCACGGGAATGCCCAGCAGGTCGGCCTGGAACTGCATCAGCAAGTCGTTCACGCAGGCGCCGCCGTCCACCCGCAGCTCGGACACCTGGGCACCGCCCGCGCTCACCGCATCGCGGCTCATGGCTTGCAGTAGTGCAGCACTTTGGAATGCGATGCTTTCGAGCGCGGCCCGCGCAATGTGGGCAAGGGTGGAGCCGCGGGTCAGGCCTGTAATGGAGCCACGTGCATCAGGCTTCCAATAGGGGGCGCCCAATCCGGTGAAGGCTGGCACCACGATCACGCCGCCCGAATCGGGCACGCTTTGCGCCAGGCTTTGCACCTCGCCGCTGCCCTGGATGGCGTGCAGACCGTCGCGCAGCCACTGCACCACGGCGCCGCCCACAAACACGCTGCCTTCCAGGGCAAATTCGGGTGCGCCGTGGAGGGTCGCAGCGCCGGGCCGCCCCAAGCCAGACCGCGCCCCCTCGGGGGGCAGCGCAGTACGCGAAGCGACAAGCGTGGGGGCTATTTGTGCCGCGCTGGTGGTGATGAGGCCATTCTCGGAGGTCTGGAAGTTGTGGCCGGTGTGCATGAGCATGAAGCAGCCTGTGCCGTAGGTGTTCTTCACCATACCGGCCTTGAAACAGGCCTGGCCAAACAGCGCGCTTTGCTGGTCGCCGGCCACGCCGCCAATCGGAATCGCATGGCCCAGCAGCGCGGGCGCCACCTCGCCAAACAGCGAGGCCGAGGGTTGTACCGACGGCATCAGGCTGGCGGGAATGTCCAGCGCGGCCAGCAGGTCTTCGTCCCACTGGTTGGTGTGCACATTGAAGAGCATGGTGCGCGAGGCATTGCTCACGTCTGTCACATGCACGCGGCCCTCGGTCAGCTGCCAGATCAGCCAGCTGTCAATGGTGCCAAAGGCCAGCTCGCCGTTGGCCGCCTGCGCGCGCGCGCCGGGGACGTTGTCCAATATCCATTTGAGCTTGGTGCCCGAGAAGTAGGCATCCACCAGCAGGCCGGTTTTGTCGCGGATGGTGTCGGCCAGGCCCCGCGTGCGCAGCTCCACACAGGTGGGTTCGGCACGGCGGTCTTGCCAGACGATGGCGTGGTGGATGGGTTGGCCGGTCAAGCGGCTCCACACCACCGTGGTCTCGCGCTGGTTGGTAATGCCTACGGCCTTGACCTGCGCTGCGCTGATGCCGGCCTTGGCCAGCGCCTCACGCGCCGTGGCCAGCTGGATGCGCCAGATCTCCAGCGCGTCGTGCTCCACCCAGCCGGGCCGGGGGTAAATCTGGGTGAGCTCTTTCTGCGCCATGGCCACTGTGCGGCCGCTGGGGTCGAACACGATGCTGCGGGAGCTGGAGGTACCTTGGTCGAGGGCGAGGATGTAGGTCATGGCAATCAGGACTTCAATTAATCAGGGAAGGGCCACATCCAGGCGTACCTGGGCGTCGGTCAGCAGGGCGGCAAAGGGTTCGGGTGGTGGTGCGTCGGTGAACAGCCGGTCGATCTGCGACAGCGTGGCCACTTCCACCATGGCCGGGCGGTTGAACTTGCTGATGTCGGCTGCCAGCCAGACTTCGCGCGCATGCGAGATGATGGTTTGCGCCACCTTCACCTCGCGGTAGTCGTAGTCACGCAGCGTGCCATCGGCCTCGATGCCGGAGATGCCGATCAGCGCCAAGTCCACCTTGAACTGGCGAATGAAGTCCACCGCCGCTTCGCCCACGATGCCCTGGTCGCGCCCGCGCACCACGCCGCCCACCACGATGACTTCGCACTTCGGATTGGTGCTCAGGATGCTGGCCACGTTCAGGTTGTTGGTGATCACGCGCAGGCCGCTGTGGTGCAGCAGGGCACGGGCAATGGCCTCGGTGGTGGTGCCGATGTTGAGGATCAGCGAGCAGTCATTGGGCACGGCCGCGGCCACAGCGCGTGCAATGCGGGACTTGCCGTCGGCATTCAGGCTCTCGCGCTGCTGGTGGGCAATGTTCTCGGTGGTAGAGCTGGGCACGCGCACACCCCCGTGAAAGCGCGCCAGCAGGCCCTCGTCGGCCAGGCGCTGCACATCGCGCCGCACGGTCTGCAGGGTTACGCCCAAAGTTTCAGCCAGCTGCTCCACGGTGACGGAGCCTTGCGCCTGGACGACGGAGAGCAGGGTGAGTTGTCGGGGATTGGGTTGCATGGTGTGTTTGTACCCCGAATCGCCGGGACGGCCAGACTGTAAAACGAATCAAAAGGAATATTTATAGGGTTAGTACCGAGATAAAACGAATCGAAACGAACAATAATTCTCGAATTCGAAAATTCATCTGGGTTCTTAATGCAACAAGAAAAGGTGGCGTGATGCAGTTGACTTTGGAAGGCATCAGCAAAAAAGTAGGGCCGCAAACCTGGCTGTACGACATGAGCCTGGCGCCGCGCAGTGGCGCGGTGACCGTGCTGTTGGGCGCCACCCAAGCTGGCAAGACCAGCCTGATGCGTGTCATGGCGGGGCTGGACACACCCACTGCCGGCCAAGTGCGGGTGGACGGTGTGGATGTCACCGGGGTGCCGGTGCGTGCGCGCAACGTGGCCATGGTCTACCAGCAGTTCATCAACTACCCCTCGCTGAAGGTGCGCGACAACATTGCCTCACCGCTGAAGCTGCGCGGAGAAAAGAATGTCGAGCAGCGCGTGCACGAACTGGCCGCCAAGCTGCACATCGAGATGTTTCTGGACCGTTACCCGGCCGAGCTGTCGGGCGGCCAGCAGCAGCGCGTGGCCCTGGCCCGTGCGCTGGCCAAGGGGGCGCCGCTGATGTTGCTGGACGAACCCCTGGTGAACCTGGATTACAAGCTGCGCGAGGAGTTGCGCGATGAGCTGACGGCCCTGTTTGCTGCCGGTGACTCTACGGTGATCTACGCAACGACCGAACCTGGCGAAGCCCTGCTGCTGGGGGGCTACACCGCGGTGCTGGATGCGGGCGAACTGCTGCAGTACGGCCCCACGGCCGAGGTGTTCCACGCCCCCCAGTCCATTCGGGTGGCGCGCGCCTTCAGCGACCCGCCCATGAACCTGTTGGCCGCCAGTGTGGCCCCTATGGGTGTGCAAATGGCCCAGGGACCTTTGTTGCCGCTGGCTTTGCCACCGACCAAGTCGGCCTCCCTGACGGTTGGCATGCGCGCCAGTGCGCTGCGCGTGCGCGCCCAGGAAGGGGATGTCACGCTGGTGGGCACGGTGGAGCTGGCCGAAATCTCGGGCACCGACACCTTTGTGCACTTTGAGACGCCGCTGGGGGAGCTGGTGGCGCAGCTGACCGGTGTGCATCACTTTGACCTGGGGCAGCCTTGCACTTTCTTCTTCAACCCTGCGCAGGTCTACGTGTTCGACGCGCAGGGCATGTTGCTGCTGGCCCCCGTGCGCGGCAAAGGACGCTGATATGGCACGCATAGAACTTGACCTGGCCCATGCCTACCGGGCCAACCCGCAGCAGGACAGCGACTACGCACTGCTGCCGCTCAAAATGACCTTTGAAGACGGTGGCGCCTACGCCTTGCTGGGCCCCTCGGGCTGCGGCAAGACCACCTTGCTCAACATCATGTCGGGCTTGGTTACCCCTTCGCAGGGCGTGGTGCGCTTTGACGGAAAAGACGTGACCCACGCTACACCGCAGCAACGCAACATCGCGCAGGTGTTCCAGTTTCCGGTGATCTACGACACCATGACGGTGGCTGAAAACCTGGCCTTTCCCCTGCGCAACCGCAAGATGCCGGCCGATCAGATCAAGAAGCGCGTGGGCGTGATTGCGGAGATGCTGGAGATGAGTGGCCAGCTCAACCAGCGCGCCGCGGGGCTGGCAGCGGATGCCAAGCAAAAGATCTCGTTGGGCCGCGGCCTGGTGCGCCCTGATGTGTCGGCCGTGCTGTTTGATGAGCCGCTCACCGTGATCGACCCGCACCTGAAGTGGCAACTGCGCCGCAAGCTCAAGCAGATTCACCATGAGCTCAAACTCACACTGATCTACGTGACCCACGACCAGGTGGAGGCGCTGACCTTTGCCGAGCAGGTGGTGGTGATGACGCGTGGCCGTGCCGTGCAGGTGGGTTCGGCGGCCGATTTGTTCGAACGCCCCAGCCATACCTTTGTGGGCCACTTCATTGGCTCTCCGGGTATGAACTTTCTGCCAGGGCGCAATGCCGATGGTGACTTTCATACCGCCGGTGCCGTGGTGGCATTGCCGCGCTCCCGGCCCTTGGCCAATGGGGAGTTCAAGCTGGGCGTGCGCCCGGAGTACGTGAGTCTGGCTGCTGCGCAGGCCGAAGGGGCCTTGCCCATGACCGTGACCCAGGTGCAGGACGTGGGGACACATGTGATTGTCAGTGCGGCCCGCGAAGGACACACCATCAAGGCGCGCCTGGCAGCCGATGCCGCGCAGCTTGCCGTGGGTGACAACGTATGGCTGCAGGTGGTGGGCGAACACACCTGCTTCTACCAAAACGAGGAGATCGTGGCATGAGTACGACGACCAAACCGGTCAACCAGAAGGCCTGGTTTTTGATTCTGCCTGTGCTGCTGTGCGTGGCGTTCTCCGCCATCCTGCCGCTCATGGTGGTGGTGAACTACTCGGTCCAGGACATCATTTCGCCCGAGCGTCGCGTGTTTGTGGGCACCGAATGGTTTGCCGCCATCATGCGCGACGAAGAGTTGCATGGCGCGCTGTTACGCCAGATCACTTACTCGTTTGCCGTGCTGGCCGTAGAGCTGCCCTTGGGTATTTTGTTGGCGCTGTCCATGCCCGCACAGGGCTGGAAGTCATCGGCCGCGTTGGTGATCGTGTCGCTCTCGCTGCTGATCCCATGGAACGTGGTGGGCACCATCTGGCAGATTTTTGGACGCACTGACATTGGCCTCATGGGCGCTGCCTTGCAAGGCCTGGGCATTGAATACAGCTACACCGGCAATGCGGCCCACGCTTGGCTCACCGTGCTTCTGATGGATGTGTGGCACTGGACGCCGCTGGTGGCGCTGTTGGGTTATGCCGGTTTGCGCTCGATTCCCGACGCCTACTACCAAGCCGCCAGCATTGACGGCGCCAGCAAGCTCGATGTGTTCCGTTATGTGCAGTTGCCCAAGATGCGGGGGGTGTTGATGATCGCGGTGCTGCTGCGCTTCATGGACAGTTTCATGATCTACACCGAGCCCTTTGTGCTCACCGGTGGCGGCCCGGGCAATTCCACCACCTTCCTGTCGCAGTTCCTTACGCAAAAGGCCGTGGGCCAGTTTGACCTGGGGCCCGCCGCTGCGTTCTCGCTAATCTATTTCCTGATCATTTTGTTGATGTGCTTTATTTTGTACAACTGGATGCAGCGCGTCGGCACCCAGGCCAAGGAGGGTGGCCATGACTAAGCCAAAATTCCAGAAGCGCTCGCTGTTCATGCTGGCGTACATCGTGTTTGCGCTGTTGCCCATCTACTGGATGGTCAACATGTCGTTCAAGACGAACAACGAAATTCTTGCGGGCTTCACGTTGTTCCCGGACCACTTCACGTGGGACAACTACAAGACCATCCTGACCGACCCGGCCTGGTACTCGGGCTACATCAACAGCCTGATCTATGTGGGCATCAACACGGTCATCTCCCTGACGGTGGCCCTGCCCGCAGCCTATGCGTTTTCGCGCTACAGCTTTCTGGGCGACAAGCATGTGTTCTTCTGGCTGCTGACCAACCGCATGACGCCGCCCGCAGTGTTTCTGCTGCCGTTTTTCCAGCTTTACACCTCGGTCGGGTTGATGGACACGCACATTGCCGTAGCGCTGGTGCACCTGTTGTTCAACGTGCCGCTGGCGGTGTGGATTCTGGAAGGTTTCATGAGCGGAATTCCGCGCGAGATCGATGAGACCGCTTACATCGACGGCTACTCGTTCCCGCGCTTCTTCATCCGCATCTACATCCCGCTGATCAAGGCCGGTGTGGGCGTGGCAGCGTTCTTCTGCTTCATGTTCAGCTGGGTGGAGCTCTTGCTGGCCCGCACACTGACCAGTGTGAATGCCAAGCCGATTGCCGCCACCATGACCCGCACGGTGTCTGCCTCGGGCATGGATTGGGCGACGCTGGCCGCGGCGGGGGTGTTGACCATCGTGCCGGGTGCCATCGTCATCTGGTTTGTTCGCAACTACATCGCGAAGGGTTTCGCGATGGGCCGTGTTTGAGAGGAGCGCACGATGTTTGATTGGATGGCGTGGACCACACCGGTGGCCGTATTTTTCTGCTGCATTGCACTGATGCTGGTGGGTATGACCGTGTGGGAGATCAAATCGCCCACCCTGTCACGCAAGGGTTTTCTTCCCATGGAGACCACCCGCGGAGATCGACTGTTTGTGGGGCTGTTGAGTGCGGCCTATGTGAACCTGGCGTTTGTGGGCATCAGTGGTCGTTTGGTCGAGTGGATGGGCCTGGAATCCGAGCCCTCGATCTGGATCAGTTTTGTGCTGTCCATGGCTCTGCTGGGACTGGTGATGCGCAAGGGTTGAGGGCATGTCGAAAGGTTCGGCCTATCTCCCCTGGGGCCGCACCATGTGTTCAAACAGGGGCTTATTAGACCGAGGAGATTGACAATGAAATTGAAATATTCCGTACTGGCTGTTGCCATGGCTTGCGCCGTGGGAACACAAGGGTGGGCCGATGAGGCGTCGGCCAAGAAGTGGATTGACAGCGAGTTTCAGCCTTCCACCTTGAGCAAGGCACAACAAACCGCCGAGATGAAATGGTTTATTGACGCCGCCCAAAAACTGCAAGGCAAGGGCGTGAAGGAAATTTCGGTGGTGTCCGAGACGATTACGACCCATGAATACGAGTCCAAGACATTGGCTAAGGCCTTTGAAGAAATTACCGGCATCAAGGTCAAGCACGACCTGATCGGCGAAGGTGATGTGGTTGAGAAGCTGCAGACTTCCATGCAATCTGGCAAGTCCATTTACGACGGCTGGATCACGGATTCCGACCTGATCGGTACCCACTACCGCTACGGCAAGATCATGAATCTGACCGATTACATGGCGGGCTCTGGCAAAGAGTGGACCAATCCTGGCCTGGATATCAAGGATTTCATCGGTACCAGCTTCACGTCCGGTCCCGACAAGAAGTTGTACCAGTTGCCTGACCAACAGTTCGCCAACCTGTACTGGTTCCGTGCCGATTTGTTTGAAAAACCCGAACTGAAAGCCAAGTTCAAAGCCAAGTACGGTTACGACCTGGGCGTGCCCTTGAACTGGAGCGCCTACGAGGATATCGCCGCCTTCTTCAGCGAAGACGTGAAGACCATCGACGGCAAGCCAATTTATGGACACATGGATTACGGCAAGAAAGATCCTTCCCTGGGCTGGCGTTTCACGGATGCCTGGTTGTCCATGGCCGGTACGGCAGACGTAGGCATTCCCAATGGCCGTCCTGTCGATGAGTGGGGTATCCGCGCATCTGCCGATGGCTGTACGCCCCAGGGGGCATCGGTGTCTCGTGGTGGTGCTACCAACTCGCCTGCCGCTGTGTACGCGCTCACCAAGTACATCGACTGGATGAAGAAGTACTCGCCGAAAGAGGCCATTGGCATGACCTTTGGCGAAGCCGGACCCGTTCCTGCACAGGGCCAGATCGCCCAGCAGATCTTCTGGTACACCGCTTTCACCGCAGACATGATCAAGCCCGGTTTGCCCGTGGTGAATGCCGATGGCACGCCCAAGTGGCGCATGGCCCCTGGCCCCAATGGCCCGTACTGGAAGCAAGGCATGCAGAACGGCTACCAGGACGTAGGCTCCTGGACCTTCTTCAAGGACCACGATGCGAACAAGGTGGCAGCCGCTTGGTTGTACGCGCAGTTTGTGACGGCCAAGACAACTTCGCTGAAGAAGACCATCGTGGGCTTGACGCCTATTCGCGAGTCCGACATCCAGTCCAAGGCGATGACGGACATGGCACCCAAGCTGGGCGGTCTGGTGGAGTTCTACCGCAGCCCAGCGCGCGTGGCATGGACCCCTACAGGTACCAACGTGCCTGACTACCCTAAGCTGGCTCAGCTGTGGTGGAAGAATGTGGCCGTGGCGGTGACGGGTGAGAAAACCCCGCAAGCTGCTATGGACAACTTGGCCGAAGAAATGGACAACGTGATGGGGCGCCTGGAGCGTGCTGGTATGGCAGTTTGCCCGCCCAAGCTCAATGCCAAGAGCAGCCCCGACAAGTGGCTGAGCGACAAGGGTGCGCCGTGGAAGAAGCTCGCCAACGAAAAGCCCAAGGGTGAAACCATTGCTTACGACACTTTGTTGAACGCATGGAAAAACGGTAAGGTTCGCTGATTCGCGAATCGTGAAAGAGCTGCCGCACAGGAACTTTCTATGTGGCAGCTCTTCACAAGGTTCTCTCAGCGGGGGCGAGCGGTGCGCTCGACCGCCGCGCATTTAGAAAAGACATATGGCCATTGATGTGCGCGCCCTCCCCACCCAGCGTGAAGACCTGATCGCCCGCTTGGCGCAAGACAATACGTACGACATAGCGGTCGTCGGCGGCGGCGCGACTGGCTTGGGCGTCGCCTTGGATGCCGCCGCACGCGGGTTCAGTGTGGTGCTGGTGGAGTCGCATGACTTTGCCAAAGGCACCTCATCACGCGCCACCAAATTGGTGCACGGCGGGGTACGCTACCTGGCACAGGGCAATATTTCCCTGGTACGCGAAGCGCTGCATGAGCGAACCACGCTCTTGAATAACGCACCCCACCTGGCGCAGCCGCTCCCTTTTGTGATGCCGTCTTACCAATGGTGGGAAACCCCGTTTTATGGGGCCGGCTTGCTCGCGTATGACGCCTTGGCGGGCAAGGCCGGTCTGGGGAAAACCCAGTTTCTCGGGCGAGATGCCACCTTGAAGTTGCTGCCTACGGCCCGAGTCCAAGGGCTCAAGGGCGGGGTGAAGTACTGGGATGGGCAATTCAATGACGCCCGCCTCGCCTTGGCCCTGGCCCGTACCGCGGCTACCAAAGGGGCGCTGTTGGTCAATTACTGTCGGGCGGCGGACCTCATCTATATAGATAACAAGGTGCAGGGTGTCCTCTGCGAAGACACCCTGACTGGCCGGCAATATTCCGTAAAAGCGCGCTGCGTGGTCAATGCCACGGGCGTGTGGGTGGATGCGTTGCGGCAAAAAGATGGTGCAGCCAATGCCGGGGACGGCCGCAAACCCACCAAACCGATGGTGGCTCCGAGCCAGGGTGTTCACATTGTTGTGGACCGGGAGTTCCTGGGCGGTGATACGGCTCTCATGGTGCCCAAAACGGCTGATGGCCGGGTGTTGTTTGCCGTGCCGTGGCTGGGCAAGGTGATTTTGGGGACCACGGATACGCCGCGCGACGACCTCGCGCGCGAGCCTTTGGCTTTTGAAGAGGAAATCGAGTTCATCCTGACCGAATCCGCCCGTTACCTGCGGCGGTCTCCTACGCGTGCTGATGTCAAAAGCATTTGGGTGGGCCTGCGGCCGCTGGTGAAACCTCAGGATGACGATGGCAACAGCACCAAGGGTATCAGCCGGGAGCACACAGTGTTGGTCAGTCGCAGTGGGCTGGTTACGGTGACTGGTGGCAAATGGACCACTTACCGGGCCATGGCTGAGGATGTGCTTGAAAAGTGCGCAGAAAAGCAGCTGCTGCCTCGGCGTCCGGGCGGCGCGACGGTGCATCTCAAGCTGGTGGGGGCCATGCAGGGCGGCCCTGCGGCGCAGTCCATCTGCTTGCCACCGGGCTTGCCAAGTTATGGTGATGAGCAGAATCTGGTGGCGCAGATGCCGGGCGCAGGGAACGTGCTGGCGCCTGGCCTGACCGAGGGTATGGTGCGGTTTGCCGCGCGCCACGAATATGCACTGACGGTTGAGGATGTACTTGCCCGCCGGTCGCGGCTTTTATTTCTGGATGCCGCTTTGGCCTTGGGTTTGGCTCCGCGTGTGGGAGAAATCCTGCTGGAGGAGACTGGATTGCCGCCCCAGGTGGAGGAATTCAGGGCGTTGGGACAACAATATTTACTTTCTTGAGTAAAAAGGTGTTGACGACCGGAAGAAGAGCAGGCACAATCGTGGGCTTCGCTTGAAAAAGTATGAAGGTTCTGCCCAAATGAATGCAGCATGAGTGGTTTGTGCTGCAGACAGCGGGCCCAAGACTGACTGGTTGGTTGTTTTTGCCGTAGTGGCAAGTGCAATCTTCTGGTGCAAGTTGGGAATATTGAAATGATCCAAACTGAATCTCGATTGGAAGTCGCTGACAACACCGGCGCTAAGTCCGTCCTGTGCATCAAGGTGCTGGGTGGTTCTAAGCGTCGCTATGCAAGTGTTGGCGACATCATCAAAGTTAGCATCAAAGAAGCCGCTCCCCGTGGCCGCGTCAAAAAAGGCGAGGTTTACAGTGCTGTGGTGGTTCGTACTGCCAAGGGCATCCGCCGTGGCGACGGTTCTTTGGTGAAATTCGACGGCAACGCTGCAGTGTTGCTCAACGCCAAGTTGGAGCCTATCGGCACCCGCATCTTTGGACCAGTGACCCGCGAACTGCGCACTGAAAAGTTCATGAAGATCGTGTCCCTGGCTCCTGAAGTTTTGTAAGGACCCGCCATGAACAAGATTCGCAAAGGCGACGAAGTCATCGTTATCGCAGGTCGCGATAAGGGTAAGCGCGGAGTGATCTCCTTGCGCAAAGACGACTCTCACGTGGTCGTTGATGGTATTAACTTGGTGAAAAAACACACCAAGCCAAATCCCATGAAGGGCACAACCGGCGGCATCGTTGAAAAGACCATGCCCATTCACCAATCCAACGTGGCAATCTTCAATGCTGCGACTGGCAAGGCTGACCGTGTTGGTATCAAGGTGCTGGCGGATGGTAAGCGTGTTCGCGTTTACAAATCCAGCGGCGAAGAAATCAAGGTGGCATAACCATGGCACGTCTCCAACAACACTACCGCGAAAAAGTGGCAGCTGAGCTGACAGCCAAGTTTGGCTACACCTCGCCCATGCAAGTGCCCCGTTTGACCAAGATCACTCTGAACATGGGTGTGAGCGAAGCGGTTGCCGACAAGAAGGTTATGGATAACGCTGTCAGCGACCTGACCAAAATTGCAGGCCAAAAGCCTGTGGTGACCAAGTCCAAGAAAGCTATCGCTGGTTTCAAAATCCGCGAAAACCAGGCTATTGGCTGCATGGTGACTTTGCGTGGCGTTCAGATGTATGAATTCCTGGATCGTTTCGTGACGGTGGCTTTGCCCCGTGTTCGCGACTTCCGTGGTATTTCTGGTCGTGCGTTCGATGGTCGTGGTAACTACAACATCGGCGTCAAAGAGCAGATCATTTTTCCTGAAATTGAATACGACAAGGTTGATGCCTTGCGCGGCCTCAATATCAGTATCACCACAACGGCCAAGACCGACGAAGAGTGCAAGGCGCTGCTCGCTGGTTTCCGCTTTCCGTTCAAGAACTGAGGTCACCTATGGCAAAAATGGCTTTAATCCAGCGCGAGCTGAAGCGTGATCAGCTGGCTGCCAAGTACGCGAAGAAATACGCGGAACTGAAGGCTGTCGCAGGTGATGCAAAGCGTTCTGACGAAGAGCGCGCAGCAGCCCGTTTGGGTCTGCAAAAGTTGCCCCGCAACGCAAACCCCACACGCCAGCGTAACCGCTGCTCCATTACGGGTCGTCCCCGTGGAACGTTCCAGCACTTCGGTCTGGCTCGTGCGAAGATCCGTGAAATGGCTTTTGCCGGTGAGATTCCCGGCATTGTCAAGGCCAGCTGGTAAGCGATAGGAGAACTGAACATGAGTATGAGTGATCCCATCGCCGACCTGTTGACACGCATTCGCAATGCACAAATGGTTGCCAAGACGACTGTCTCGGTGCCTTCTTCCAAAGTGAAGATTGCCATTGCCCAAGTGTTGAAAGACGAAGGCTACATTGACGGCTTCAAAGTTTCTACCGAAGGTGGAAAGGCTGAACTCGAAATCGCCCTGAAATATTACGCCGGTCGCCCAGTGATCGAACGTATTGAGCGTGTAAGCCGTCCCGGCCTGCGCGTGTACCGTGGTAGCGAAGCAATTCCGCAAGTCCAAAATGGACTCGGTGTCGCTATCGTGACCACCCCCAAGGGTGTTATGACTGATCGCAAAGCGCGTGCCTCCGGTGTCGGTGGCGAAGTGCTGTGCTACGTCGCTTAACACTACATTGAGGAGTAATAAACAATGTCCCGTGTAGGCAAACTTCCTGTCACCATCCCTGCGGGTGTCGAGGTGTCCATCAAGGCTGATCAAATCAGCGTGAAGGGTACTGGCGGCTCTCTGCAGTTGGCTCAAAACAGCCTGGTGAAAATCGCTAATGACGCTGGCAAGCTCAGCTTCCAGCCCGCCAATGAATCCCGTGAAGCTGACGCAATGACCGGTACTTTCCGCCAGTTGGTCAACAACATGGTGGTTGGTGTGACCAAGGGTTTTGAGCGCAAGCTGACCCTGATTGGTGTGGGTTACAAAGCACAAGCGTCCGGCAACAAGTTGAACTTGGCTGTGGGGTATTCCCACCCAGTCAACCTGGATATGCCTGTTGGTATCACCGTGGCTACCCCCACGCCCACCGAAATCTTGATCAAGGGTGCTGATCGCCAACGTGTTGGCCAGATTGCAGCCGAGATTCGTGCGATTCGTCCTCCTGAGCCTTACAAGGGCAAGGGCATCCGCTATGCGGATGAGAAGATCACGATCAAAGAAACCAAGAAGAAATAAGGAGCTGCAACATGTTGACCAAAAAAGAGCAGCGTCTTCGCAGAGCCCGTCAAACCCGTATCCGCATTGCAACGCAAGGCGCGGCACGTTTGACAGTGACACGCACCAATCTGCACATCTACGCCAGCGTTATCTCTGGCGACGGCGGCAAGGTGCTGGCAAGTGCATCCACTGCAGAAGCAGAAGTGCGCAAGTCCCTGGGTGCAGCAGGCAAGGGCGGCAACGTCGCCGCAGCCCAGATCATTGGCAAGCGCGTGGCTGAAAAAGCCAAGGCAGTGGGTGTGGAGAAGGTCGCGTTCGATCGCTCCGGATTCGCCTACCATGGTCGCGTCAAGGCGTTGGCAGATGCCGCGCGTGAAGCTGGCTTGCAGTTCTAAGCAGATCGGAAATAAAGATGGCTAAAGTTCAAGCAAAAATGCAAGGTAAGGCCGAGGGTCCTGAGGACGGTCTGCGCGAGAAGATGATCGCGATCAATCGCGTCACCAAAGTGGTAAAGGGCGGCCGTATTCTCGGTTTCGCTGCTTTGACCGTGGTGGGTGATGGCGATGGTCGCATTGGTATGGGTAAAGGCAAATCCAAAGAAGTCCCTGCAGCAGTGCAGAAGGCTATGGAAGAAGCCCGTCGCAACATGCTCAAGGTCTCCTTGAAAAACGGCACCATTCACCACAAAGTGATGGGCCACCACGGCGCGGCCAGTGTCATGATGGCGCCAGCCCCCAAGGGTACCGGCATCATCGCTGGCGGTCCTATGCGCGCAGTGTTTGAAGTGGTTGGTATTACTGACATCGTGGCCAAGAGCCATGGTTCTTCCAACCCCTACAACATGGTTCGTGCCACTTTGGATGCCCTGTCTGTGTCTACAACACCGTCGGAAGTTGCAGCCAAACGCGGCAAGACTGTTGAAGAAATCTTCGCCTAATCGAGGAATTCAAAATGACAACACAACAAACTGTGAAGATCCAATTGGTGCGTAGCCCAATTGGCACAAAAGAATCCCACCGCGCAACTGTGCGTGGTTTGGGTCTGCGCAAGCTCAACAGTACCAGTGAGTTGCAAGACACACCGGCTGTGCGCGGAATGATCAACAAGATCAGCTACCTGGTCAAAGTGCTCTAAAGGTTGATGATGGAACTCAATAACATCAAGCCCGCAGAGGGTGCAAAGCACGCGAAGCGTCGCGTCGGCCGTGGTATCGGTTCCGGTCTGGGTAAAACCGCCGGCCGTGGTCACAAAGGTCAAAAGTCCCGTTCGGGCGGCTACCACAAGGTTGGCTTTGAAGGCGGTCAGATGCCTATGCATCGTCGTTTGCCCAAGCGTGGCTTCAAGTCGCACTTGCTGCAGTTCAATGCAGAAATCACCTTGACGGCTCTGGAAGCGCTGGGCGCGGCTGAAGTGGATCTGTTGTCGCTTAAGCAAGCAGGTCTCGTAGGTCAATTGGCCAAGGTCGTGAAGGTCATCAATACCGGCGCGATTGCCAAGGCTGTCAAGCTTAATGGTATTGGTGCAACCGCTGGTGCCAAAGCTGCGATTGAAGCAGCTGGCGGAAGCGTTGCGTAAGTTTGCTTAGGCGAAAGTTAGCAAGTGGCAACAAACGCGGCTCACACAGCAAAAACAGGTAAGTTCGGCGACTTGCGTCGTCGACTTGTCTTTTTGCTGCTCGCTCTGGTGGTTTACCGCCTGGGCGCACACATTCCTGTGCCTGGCATTGATCCTGCGCAGCTCCAGCAGCTGTTCAAGGGTCAGCAAGGCGGCATATTGAGCTTGTTCAATATGTTCTCTGGTGGTGCGCTTTCTCGCTTTACGATTTTTGCGCTGGGGATCATGCCGTACATTTCGGCCTCCATCGTGATGCAATTGTTGACATACGTCTTGCCGGCGTTTGAGCAACTGAAGAAAGAAGGCGAAGCAGGCCGTCGTAAGATTACGCAGTACACCCGCTATGGAACGCTTGGCTTGGCATTGTTCCAATCCTTAGGTATTGCCATGGCGCTAGAGGCTTCTGCTGGCTTGGTTATTGCCCCTGGCTTCGGCTTTCGGATGACGACAGTTGTAACCTTGACCGCCGGTACCATGTTTTTGATGTGGTTGGGCGAGCAGATTACCGAGCGCGGGTTGGGCAACGGAATTTCGATTCTGATCTTCGGCGGTATTGCTGCAGGTCTGCCTAATGCTGTGGGTGGTTTGCTGGAGTTGGTTCGCACCGGTTCGATGAGCATCATCGTGGCGTTGTTGATCGTTGCTTTAGTGGCGTTGGTTACCTACTTCGTAGTGTTTGTTGAGCGTGGTCAACGTAAGATCTTGGTGAACTATGCGCGTCGCCAGGTGGGCAACAAGGTCTATGGTGGACAGTCGTCCCATCTGCCCTTGAAGCTCAATATGGCGGGCGTGATTCCTCCGATCTTTGCTTCGTCGATCATCTTGTTGCCTGCGACCATTGCAAATTGGTTCAGTGCCGGAGACTCCATGCGCTGGCTGAAAGATATCTCCAGCACGCTGAGTCCAGGTCAGCCGGTCTATGTGATGTTGTACGCGGCGGCGATTGTATTTTTCTGTTTTTTCTACACGGCCTTGGTTTTTAACAGCCGTGAGACCGCCGATAACTTGAAAAAGAGCGGCGCGTTCATCCCGGGAATTCGGCCTGGTGATCAGACAGCCAAATACATCGATAAAATACTGCTCCGCCTGACATTGGCTGGTGCGATTTACATCACCTTTGTATGTCTGTTGCCCGAGTTTTTGATCTTGAAGTACAACGTTCCGTTCTACTTCGGTGGCACTTCGCTATTGATCATTGTGGTGGTAACCATGGATTTCATGGCTCAAGTTCAGAACTACATGATGTCGCAGCAATATGAGTCACTGCTAAAAAAGGCGAACTTCAAGGCTTCTTGAAGATAGATCAAGTCGCACGATTTCTATCGTGTGCACATTGTGTTTAGAACGAAAGTAACAGCGCATGTTCCGCGCGATTCAAAGTCGGAACGGGGCGAAGAGTTTTAGGAGAGAAATATGAAAGTTTCGGCTTCGGTCAAGAAAATTTGCCGTAACTGCAAAATTATCCGTCGCAAGGGCGTTGTGCGTGTGATCTGTACAGATCCACGTCACAAGCAGCGTCAGGGTTAATTGCAAGAGTTTTAGAGGACGAAAATGGCACGTATCGCTGGCATCAACATTCCGCCGCATCAGCATTCCGAAATTGGCTTGACAGCTATTTTTGGTATCGGTCGCACCCGCGCACGCAAAATTTGCGAAGCTTGCGGCATTGCTTACTCCAAGAAAGTCAAAGACTTGACTGATGGGGACTTGGAGAAAATTCGCGACCAAATCGCTCAGTTTACAATTGAGGGTGATTTGCGTCGTGAAACAACCATGAACATCAAGCGTTTGATGGATATTGGTTGCTACCGCGGCTTCCGCCATCGTCGTGGCTTGCCCATGCGTGGGCAACGCACTCGCACGAACGCACGTACCCGCAAAGGCCCGCGTAAGGCTGCTGCGTCCTTGAAGAAGTAATTGGGATAAACCAACATGGCAAAAGCTCCCTCCAATAGCGCTGCACAGCGTGTTCGCAAGAAGGTTCGCAAGAACGTTGCGGACGGTATCGCACACGTGCATGCGTCGTTTAACAACACCATCATTACCATCACTGATCGCCAAGGAAATGCTTTGTCCTGGGCTTCTTCCGGTGGTCAAGGTTTCAAAGGTTCGCGTAAATCCACACCGTTTGCTGCCCAGGTAGCATCCGAAGTGGCTGGACGAGCCGCCTTGGAGCAAGGTATCAAGAACCTCGACGTCGAGATCAAGGGCCCCGGTCCTGGTCGCGAATCCTCGGTTCGCGCCTTGGCAGCACTGGGTATTCGCATCAACATGATTGCTGATGTGACTCCCGTGCCGCACAACGGTTGCCGCCCTCAAAAGCGCCGCCGCATTTAATTTATCAACAAGCCCACCGCCGTCAACTTCCGTTGACGGCTCCCGCATTTGTATGCGGCAGATGACATAAAAGGAAGTTCAAGTGGCACGCTATCTCGGCCCCAAGGCCAAACTCTCCCGCCGCGAAGGCACGGACCTGTTCCTGAAGAGCGCACGTCGCTCCATTGGTGACAAGGCTAAATTCGACTCCAAGCCAGGTCAGCACGGACGCACTTCGGGTGCCCGTACCTCCGACTACGGCCTGCAACTGCGCGAAAAGCAAAAAGTCAAGCGCATGTACGGTGTGCTGGAGCGTCAGTTCCGTCGCTACTTTGCAGAAGCCGACCGCCGCAAGGGCAACACCGGTGCCAACCTGATGTTCCTGCTGGAATCGCGCCTGGACAACGTGGTGTACCGCATGGGCTTTGGCTCCACACGTGCCGAAGCACGCCAATTGGTCTCCCACAAGGCGCTGACTGTGAACGGCCAATCCGTGAACATTCCTTCGTACATGGTCAAGGCTGGTGACGTGATCGCCGTGCGCGACAAGTCTAAGAAGCAGAACCGCATTGTCGAAGCCCTGCAGTTGGCCCAACAAGTCGGCATGCCTGCTTGGGTGGAAGTCAGCATCGAAAAGGCAGAAGGCACTTTCAAGGCAGTTCCCGACCGTGACCAATTCGGTGCCGACATCAACGAATCGTTGATCGTCGAACTGTATTCGCGCTAATAGCATCTGAGTCGTTGAAATCGTTCCTACGTCGCGGGTCCCGCGATGTAGGTGCTTCACCAGCCTTACTGACGTAACGAGTCGGGGGTATTGAGAGGAAGTTTGAATGCAAAATAGTTTGCTGAAGCCCAAGTCCATCAGCGTTGAACAGACCGGTGTCAATCGCGCCAAAGTCGCTCTGGAGCCGTTTGAGCGTGGCTACGGCCATACGCTTGGCAATGCCCTGCGTCGTGTGCTCTTGTCTTCCATGCCTGGATTTGCAGCAACCGAAGTGACCATCGCAGGTGTGCTGCATGAGTACTCTTCGATCGACGGTGTGCAGGAAGATGTCGTAAACATTCTTCTGAACCTCAAGGGTGTGGTGTTCAAGCTCCACAACCGCGAAGAAGTGACCTTGAGCTTGCGCAAGGACTCCGACGGTGTTGTGACCGCCGCAGACATCCAGACTCCGCATGATGTTGAAATCATCAACCCTGAGCACGTGATTGCCACGCTGTCGCATGGCGGCAAACTGGACATGCAGATCAAGGTTGAAAAAGGCCGCGGCTATGTGCCCGGCAGCATGCGCCGTTACGCCGATGAACCCAACAAGTCCATTGGTCGCATCGTTTTGGACGCATCGTTCTCTCCCGTGAAGCGCGTGAGCTACACAGTGGAAAGTGCGCGCGTTGAACAACGTACCGACTTGGACAAGCTGGTCGTCGAGATCGAAACCAATGGTGCCGTGTCTGCTGAAGACGCGGTGCGCGCATCGGCCAAGATCCTGGTGGAGCAGCTAGCTGTGTTTGCACAGCTGGAAGGCAGCGAGTTGGCTGCGTTCGACTCTCCTGCACCGCGCGGCAACACGCAGTTCGACCCGATTCTGCTGCGCCCTGTGGACGAGCTGGAATTGACCGTGCGTTCCGCCAACTGCCTGAAGGCCGAAAACATCTATTACATCGGTGACCTGATTCAGCGTACCGAGAACGAGTTGCTCAAGACCCCCAATCTGGGTCGTAAGTCGCTCAACGAAATCAAGGAAGTGTTGGCCTCTCGCGGTTTGACATTGGGGATGAAGCTGGAAAGCTGGCCTCCCGCTTCCCTGGAAAAGCGTTAAACAAAATCGAACCCCCATGGGGTTCCGTGCCACGGGCAGTACCTGATCCGGCTGCCCGTTAATAAAACTGAAGGAAAATTACCATGCGTCACGGACACGGACTACGTAAACTCAACCGCACAAGCTCGCACCGCTTGGCAATGCTGCGCAACATGATGAACTCGTTGATCGAACACGAAGTCATTAAGACCACGGTCCCCAAGGCTAAGGAGCTGCGCCGCGTTGTGGAACCCATGATCACTTTGGCCAAAGAAGCCACTGTGGCCAACCGCCGTTTGGCCTTTGATCGCCTGCGCGACCGCGACAGCGTGACCAAGTTGTTTGACGTGCTGGGTCCCCGTTTCAAGGCCCGCCCCGGTGGCTACACCCGTATTTTGAAAATGGGTTTCCGCGTGGGTGACAATGCGCCCATGGCCTTGGTCGAATTGGTGGATCGTGCTGAAGAAGTTTCTGAAGTTTCTTCAGCAGCGGCAGCAGAATAGGTTATAATTCAAGTCTTGACGCGGAGTGGAGCAGCCTGGTAGCTCGTTGGGCTCATAACCCAAAGGTCGTTAGTTCAAATCTAGCCTCCGCAACCAATAGACACGTGGGATTCCACGACAGCAAAGGCTCACTTCGGTGAGCCTTTTTTGTTTGTAGTCCAGAAGTAGCCCATTTGCAGCCCGCCTGTCGCCGTCTTGTGTGGCTGCTCGCTATAGGGCCGCTTGCTGCGTCTCTAAAATCGCCACGGCGATGTCTGATTTGCATTGAATGTGGGTGCGCTATACATCGGCAGCCGCTTCAAAGACTTCTCTTGCCACTGCGTTTTCAACATCACCCACTAACGTGGGCACGCTCGGCTCCCCCCAACCCTTGCACATCGCCTCTGGCAAGGTACTCTTGCGCTGAATCAGATCGTGCTTGGCGAACAGCTCCGCAATCCAGTCCACAAACACACGCACCTTGTTGCTCAGGTGGCGATTGGGTGGGTAGACCACGTAGATGGGCTTTGCTTCTGTGCACCAACCAGTAAACAGGGGCTCCAGCGTGCCGTTGCTGATGTGGTCCTGGATCAGGAAGGTGGCGGTGTAGAGCACGCCCAGGCCGGCAAGGGCTGCTGTCACGCCCGCGTTGGAGTCGTTGACCGAGAGCTTGTGTTTGCCATGGATCTCCACCGAGCCCTTTTCGCTGTGCAGGGTGAACGCATACAGCTTGCCGTCGCGCGGTGAGGCGTACCGGATCATCTGGTGCGTGGTCTCCAACTCACTCGGGTGCTGCGGCGTACCGTGGCGCTTCAGGTACTCAGGCGATGCGCAGGTCATCATGTAGAACTCACCGATGCGCCTAGCCACCAGCGACTGGTCGGTGATCTCGCCACCGCGCACCACGCAGTCTACATTCTCGGCAATGATGTCGATCGGCCGGTCGCTCACGCCCAGGTCGAGCTGGATGTCGGGGTAGCGGACATAAAAATCCGGCAACGCAGGAATGATGATGGCCAGGCCCAGCGACGAGGGCACGTCGACCTTCAGCTTGCCGCGTGGGTTGGCCTTAGCGCGCGACATGCTTGATTCGAGCTCCTGAACCTCACTCAGCAAACGGCTGGCCTGTTCGTAATACGCGGCGCCGTCCACAGTGACCGTGACCATGCGGGTGGTGCGGTTGAGCAACTTGGTGTCCAGCTCTCTTTCCAGGTCCTGGATCAAGCGGGTCACCGAGGGTTTGGGCACTCCCATGGAGTCGGCGGCCTTGGTAAAAGTGCCCGCTTCCACGACCCGTACAAAAGCCTGCATGGCTGAAAACTTGTCCATAAAAATCCTGCCGCTTCACTGTGGGGGTGATTTTATTGTTTCACCCATGAAACAAAGTTTACCCATAAATGCTATTTATTGCGCTGACCATACACCCTACATTCTGCTGCATCGCAACAAATTGAAGCCGTTTCCTGGCTTGGCAAGATGCACAGCCTTCAAAAACCCGCCGTCGCAACCGCCCCCACGGGCACGGCCTGGGTCGAAAAACAGATCAATATTGGTCTGACCCCGCCGGACAGCCCGCTGCTGACGGTGCGCCTCTATGGCCAGCAGGCTCCGGTGGCTCCGGTGGCTGCGGGCCCCGCGCCGCTGGTCGTGCACTTTCACGCAGGGGCTTTTGTAGCCGGATCGCTGGAAGAGGGGAGCTGCGTGCCACGCTTACTGGCGGCGTCTGGCGCGTTCGTGGTGTCGCTGGACTACCCCCTTGCTCCGGCTAATCCATTCCCAAAGGCCATAGAGACCGGCTATGCGGCTCTGGTCTGGGCGTTCAAGAATCGACAACGGCTGGCCGGCAAAGATGCGCCGGTTTTTGTGGCTGGCGAAGAGGCGGGAGGCAATCTGGCCGCAGCGGTCGCGCTGATGGCGCGTGACCGGCATGCGCCCGCATTGGCCGGGCAGATTCTGTTGTCGCCGATGTTGGACCCGTGCATGGCGACCGCGTCCTTGCGCAGTGTCGATGCCGGTCCGGTCGGCTGCACCTGGACGGATGGTTGGAACCAGTACCTCGCACGTGTGGACAACGCCGCCCACCCCTACGCCGCGCCCGGCAATGCGCTGCGTCTCAACAGCCTGCCGCCGACCCTGCTGCTGACGGCGCAGGACGATCCACTGCGAGACGAAGCCCTGGCCTATGCAGATCGTCTGCGGGTGTTCGGCCGCCTGGTGCATGCGGCCGTGCTGTCAGGCCCGACCCACTGGCCCGCGAGCTATCTGCACAGCGCCGATGAGGCCTGCAACAAAGCCGCCTGGTCCACCGGCCTGCAACAACAGTTCCAGGACTTCTTTCGCCCATTCACCAAATCCCCAACTCCATTGACCACTCTCTAATTTTTCAAGGACCTGACCATCATGCAAGCCATTCGTCTTCACACTCCCAAGCGCCGCCTGCTGGCCATTGCCGCCGCCGTCCTGGCACTGACCGGCGGCGCCACTGCCATCTTTGGCACCACCAGTACCAGCGCACAACCCGCGGCCCAAGCGCCGGCCACGCCGGTGTCCGTTGCCACCGTGGTGCAAAGCGAGGTTGTCGCCTGGGAAGAGTTCTCCGGCCGACTGGAAGCCGTCGAACGCGTGGATATCCGCCCCCGCGTGGCTGGCACGCTGCAGGCGGTGCACTTTCGCGAAGGTGCCCTCGTCAAAAAAGGCGAGCTGCTGTTGACGATTGACCCAGCACCCTACGCCCTAGACGTGCAGCGCGCGGAAGCGCAGGTCGCTGCCGCACAGGCCAAGGCTGCGCAGGCCAAGGGTGAACAGGAGCGCGCGCAACGCCTGTGGAGCGAGCAGGCCATTTCCAGGCGCGACATGGAAGAGCGTGGAAACGGCCAGCGCGAGTCCGAGGCCAATGTGCGCGCCGCGCTGGCCGCGCTGCAAACGGCGCAGCTCAGTCTGGACTACACGCAAGTCCGCGCGCCCGTGTCGGGCCGCGTTGGCAAGCTGGAGCTGACCGTGGGCAACTTGGTGGCTGCAGGCCCGGGAGCGCCCGTGCTGACTACGCTGGTCTCTGTCAGCCCCATCTACGCGAGCTTTGATGCCGATGAACAAGTTGTGGCCAAGGCATTAAGCGACGTGAACGCCGGTGGCGACCGCAAGCTGGACCGTATTCCGGTGCAGATGGGCACCTCTGCCAGCAGTGACACACCGTTTGTCGGCAAGCTGCAGTTGGTGGACAACCAGGTCGATGCCAAAAGCGGTGCGGTGCGCGCCCGGGCGGTGTTCGACAACAAGGACGGTCAGCTCATGCCTGGCCAGTTTGCACGCATCCGCATGGGCCAGGCCACGAAAGCCACGGCACTGCTGATCAGCGAGCGCGCGGTCGGCACGGACCAGAACAAGAAGTTCGTGATGGTCGTCGGTGCGGACAACAAGGTCGCCTACCGCGAAGTGACATTGGGCGCGTCGGTCAATGGCCTGCGCGTCATCAAGAGCGGCCTGGCAGTCAACGAGCGCATTGTCGTGAATGGCTTGCAGCGCGTCCGCCCCGGCGCGCTGGTCGCACCCGAGGTGGTCGAAATGACGGCAAAGACCGGTAGCGCTGGTGGCGACAAACCCATCCAGCTCGTGCAGAAGTAAATCCGGCTCTGCCACCTCCCGTTTTAGCGAACAAGAAGAACCCCATGAATCTGTCCAAATTTTTCATTGACCGGCCGATCTTTGCCGGCGTGCTGTCGCTGCTGATGCTGATCGCCGGCCTCGTCGCGCTGCGTGGTTTGCCGATCTCCGAATACCCGGAAGTCGCACCGCCCACCGTCGTGGTGCGGGCCCAGTACCCCGGTGCCAATCCCAAGGTGATTGCCGAAACCGTGGCCACGCCGCTGGAAGAGTCCATCAACGGCGTCGAAGGCATGCTTTACATGAACAGCCAGGCCACCACCGATGGCGTGATGACGCTGGCCGTGACCTTCAAGCTGGGCACCGACCCGGACAAGGCGCAACAGATGGTGCAAAACCGCGTCTCGCAGGCCGAGCCGCGCCTGCCTGAAGAGGTGCGCCGTCTGGGGGTGAGTACCGTGAAGAGCTCGCCCAACATCACGATGGTGGTGCACCTGGTGTCGCCCAATGACCGTTACGACATCAACTATCTGCGCAACTACGCGGTGCTGAATGTCAAAGACCGCCTGGCCCGCATTCAAGGCGTGGGGCAGGTGCAGGTCTTCGGTGGCGGTGACTACTCGATGCGCGTCTGGCTGGATCCGCAAAAGGTCGCGCAGCGCGGCCTCTCCGCCAGCGATGTGGTGGCCGCCATCCGTGGGCAGAACGTACAAGCTGCAGCCGGTGTGGTTGGCGCATCGCCGGGTTTGGCGGGTGTGGACATGCAGCTCTCCATCAACGCACAAGGCCGTTTGCAGAACGAGGAAGAGTTTGGCGACATCATCGTCAAGACCGGTGCCGACGGTGCCATCACCCGGCTGCGTGATATTGCGCGGCTGGAACTGGGTGCTGCCGACTACGCGCTGCGTTCGCTGCTGAACAACAAGCAGGCGGTCGGCATGGGCGTGTTCCAGGCACCGGGTTCCAACTCGCTGGAAATCTCCGATGGCGTGCGCCAGGCCATGGATGAGCTGTCCAAGAGCATGCCCGAAGGTGTGGAGTACCGCATTGCCTATGACCCGACGCAATTCGTGCGCGCCTCCATCAGCTCGGTGATCCACACCCTGCTGGAAGCGATTGTGCTGGTGGTGCTGGTCGTCATCCTGTTTTTGCAGACCTGGCGCGCCTCCATCATTCCGCTGCTGGCCGTGCCGGTCTCGGTGGTGGGCACGTTTGCCGTGCTGGACATGCTCGGCTTTTCCATTAACGCGCTGAGCCTGTTCGGTCTGGTGCTTGCCATCGGGATCGTGGTTGACGATGCCATCGTGGTGGTCGAAAACGTCGAGCGCAACATCGGTGACGGCCTGAGCCCGCGTGAAGCCACCTACCGCGCCATGCGCGAGGTGTCGGGCCCCATCATCGCGATTGCACTGGTGCTGGTCGCCGTGTTTGTTCCCCTGGCCTTTATCAGCGGCCTGACCGGGCAGTTCTACCGCCAGTTTGCGGTGACGATTGCGATCTCCACCGTGATTTCGGCCATCAATTCGCTGACGCTGTCGCCCGCGCTGGCAGCCTTGCTGCTCAAAGGCCATGATGCGCCCAAGGATGCGTTGACACGCGGCATGGACAAGGTGTTTGGCCGCTTCTTCTCCGCTTTCAACCGCCTGTTCAGCCGTGGCGCCAAGCGCTACAGCAGTGGTGTCAAAACGGCCATCTCGCGCAAGACGGCCATGTTGGTCGTGTACCTGGTGCTGGCCGCTGCCACGGTCGGCATTTTCCAACTGGTGCCGGGCGGCTTTGTGCCCTCGCAGGACAAGCAGTACTTGATCGGCTTTGCGCAACTGCCCGACGGTGCCACGCTGGACCGCACCGAAGACGTGATTCAGCGCATGGGTGACATCATGAAGAAGAACCCCAACGTGGAAGACGCCATCGCCTTCCCCGGCCTGTCGATCAACGGCTTCACCAACAGCTCCAACTCCGGCATCGTGTTTGCCACGCTCAAGCCGTTTGCAGAACGCACGCACAAGGACCAGAGTGGCGGCGCCGTCGCCGGTCAGTTGAATCAGGCATTCGGCGGCATTCAGGACGCCTTCATCGTGATGTTCCCGCCGCCACCCGTGGAAGGTCTGGGCACGACGGGCGGCTTCAAGCTGCAACTGGAAGACCGGGCATCGCTGGGCTACGACGCCATGGACGCGGCCGTGAAGGCCTTCATGGGCAAGGTCTACCAGGCCCCCGAACTGGCCGGCGCCTTCACGAGCTGGCAGGTCAACGTGCCGCAGCTGTATGCCGATATCGACCGCGCCAAGGCACGCCAACTCAATGTGCCGGTGACCGATATTTTTGACACCATGCAGATCTACCTGGGCAGCCTGTACGCCAACGACTTCAACAAGTTTGGCCGCACCTACAGCGTGCGGGTGCAAGCCGATGCGGCCTATCGCGCACGTGCCGAAGACGTGGGCCTGCTCAAGGTCCGCTCCACTACCGGTGAGATGGTGCCACTGTCGGCCTTGATGAAGGTGCAATCCAGTTTCGGCCCCGAGCGTGCGATGCGCTACAACGGCTACTTGTCCGCAGACGTGAGTGGTGGCCCGGCCCCCGGCTATTCATCGGGCCAGGCACAAGCCGCCATTGAACGCATCGCTGCCGAGACTCTGCCCAAGGGCATTAGTTTTGAATGGACCGAACTGACCTACCAGGAAATTCTGGCGGGCAATTCGGCCGTGCTAGTGTTCCCGCTGGCGATTCTGCTGGTCTTTCTGGTGCTGGCCGCGCAGTACGAAAGCCTGACGCTGCCGATCGCCATCATCCTGATCGTGCCCATGGGCCTGCTGGCGGCCATGACCGGCGTGTGGATATCCGGTGGCGAGAACAACGTCTTTACGCAGATCGGATTGATGGTGCTTGTGGGCTTATCGGCGAAGAACGCGATCCTGATCGTGGAGTTTGCACGCGAGCTGGAATTTGCCGGCCGTACGCCGCTGCAGGCTGCGATTGAAGCCAGCCGCTTGCGCCTGCGCCCAATCCTGATGACCTCGTTGGCGTTTGTGATGGGCGTGCTGCCCCTGGTGCTGTCCACCGGTGCGGGTGCGGAGATGCGCTCTGCCATGGGCGTGGCCGTGTTCTCCGGAATGATTGGCGTGACGGCGTTTGGTCTCTTCCTGACACCCGTGTTCTACGTCGCACTGCGGGCCATGGCCGGCAACCGCGCGCTCAAGCTGCATGGAGACGTACCGCACATTGCGGATGCCATCGGCTCTGGCAGCGGTGCCTTGCACGCGCAACTTGCGGCACCCCTCAAATTGCATGAATAGCAAAAACGACCCCATTGAAAGATAGAAGGAGTTCACCATGAACCACACGTATCCCAAACTGCGCGCACCATTGCGATCCAGCCTTTTGCCCCTCGCCGTGGCTCTGGTACTGGCCGGTTGCGCGAGCTCTGCCATCGTTGACACATCGCAAGTGCCCGCCGCGCCCGCAGCATTCAAGGAAGTCACAACTGCGGTGACGGCAAGCACGGCGCCCTCACAGGCGCAAGGCATGTGGTGGGCCGTCTTTGCGGACCCCGTACTTGATGGCTTGATCGCTGAGGCCAATGGCAACAACAATAACGTGCAGGTTGCAGCAGGTCGATTGGCGCAGGCGCGCGCGCTCGCGGGCCAGGTGGACGCTAATCGCTTTCCACAGCTCGGGATTGGCGCAGGCGCCACACGCCAGCTCAATGCCACGACCAACAACGTCGCACAAACGGTGGTGAGTGCGGGCGCCAACCTGTCGTATGAGGTGGACCTGTTCGGCAAACTCTCCGGTGCAGCCAATGCCGCGTCGCTGGATGCCAGCGCACGCGAAGCCTTGCTGCGCAGCACCCAACTGCTGGTGCAGGCCGATGTCGCGCAAACCTATCTGAGCCTGCGCGCGCTGGATGCCGAGAGGGAGCTGGTACGCAGCACGCTGCAGGCCTACCAGAATACGCTGCGCCTGACGGAAGTGCGTTTTAGGGAGGGGGATGTGGCCGAGCTGGATGTGGCCCGTGTGCGCAGTGAGGCCGCGTCTACAGAGTCTGAAGCTCTGGCGTTGGACCAGCGCCGCGCGGTGCTGGAACATGCATTGGCCGTGCTGGTGGGTGAGGTTGCGTCCAACTTCACACTTGCGTCCACCCCCTGGTCGACCGCCTTGCCGGCTATCCCGGCTGGCGTGCCCAGCACGGTACTGACGCGTAGACCCGACATTGCCGCTGCACAAAACACCATAGAGGCAGCGCAGGCGCGGGTGGGCGTGGCCAAGGCCGCGTGGTTTCCGACGTTCTCACTGACGGGCAATGGTGGTTATGCCGCGCCCGATATCCAGGATTTGTTCAAACTATCGAGCCAGGCCTGGGTCGCGGGTGCGCTGCTGTCGCTGCCCATCTTCGACGGCGGCCGACGCGAGGCTGGCGTGCAGGGCGCCAACGCAGATCTGCGGATTGCGCTGGCCAACTATCGCGAACAGGTGCTTGTCGCTTTCCGCGACGTAGAAGATCAGCTAGCGACCCTGCGCCTGTTGGCAGACCAGTCCGAAGCGCAATCCCGCTCCGTAGCCTCCAGCCACCGTGCAACCGCGTTGTCTGGCTCGCGCTACCGCAATGGCTTGGTCAGCCAGTTGGAGCTGTTGGATGCGCAACGCAACGAATTGCGCAATCGCCGTCAGGCTTTGCAGGTCAAGTCGGCGCAATACGTGGCGACGGTGGGGCTGATTCGGGCCCTCGGCGGTGGATGGGTCTAAAACAGGGGGGGGGGCAGCTCAATTGCGTGCGCTATCGCTATGTGAGTCGTAAGCGCATCCATCCTGTGGCCCTAACACACCAAACCAGTGTGACTTTGGGCGACAGTCCCTTGACGGGCTTGTCACCGCTGAATGCAACGTAAGTTGTTGATTTATATAAAGTCTACGCGTCTTCTGCTCTCTGAGGTAAAGCAGTTTTGCTGAAAGATTTCAGCAAATTCCCGAACACTGGTAACCCAGCGCAATAATGTTTGCGTAACCAGCTCTACCTGATGCCGTTGCGCAGAGGTTGGGCTTGCTCCAAATATTGACTCGGGAATAGCCATGAACATGTCACCAACGACGAATAAAAGCCATTCTGTGGCAGCTCAGAACGCCAGTGGCCGCCTGGAGTTGCTGTTGTTTCGCTTGGGTGAGGCGAGTGACTCCAAGCAACGCGAGCTGTTTGGCATCAATGTGTTCAAGGTGCGTGAAATCGTGGTGGCACCGCACATCACATCCATCGTGAATGCGCCCGCACATGCCTTGGGCCTTGCGAACGTGCGTGGACAATTGATTCCTGTGATTGATCTGCCCGGGTTGGCTGGATGTGTGCCGCAAACGGACTCCAAGATTGTCCTGGTCACGGAGTTTGCACGTACCACGCAGGCTTTCCTGGTGGATGAAGTCGTCGAGATTGTGCAGCTGGAGTGGCGGCATTTGCTCGCGGCGGACAGCAGCAGTTCGGTGTTGTTGTCGGGGATCGCGCGCATTGATGGTGATGCGCCGGACTCGCGTTTGGCGCAAGTCTTGGATGTGGAGCAGATCCTGCGCGATGTATTGCCCGGTGGGCACAACAACTCCGACAAGAACTCCAGCCTCGCGAAACTCCGCTTGCCAGAGGGAACCGTTGTGTTGGTGGCGGAAGATTCCGCGGTCGCACGCATGCTGGTGGAGGAAAGCCTCAAGGCGATGGGGGTTCAATTCGTGGCACTCAAAAACGGGCGTGAGGTCTGGGACCGCTTGATTAGCTTGCAAGCGGAAGCCGTGGCCCAGGGCAAACGTGCGCGCGACAAAGTTGCTTTGGTGTTGACGGACTTGGAGATGCCAGAGATGGATGGATTTACGCTGACACGCAATATCAAGCAGGACGCACGCTTCGCGGGTATACCGGTGATCGTTTATTCCTCATTGACTGGAACCGCAAGTGAAGGTCACGCGAGCAGCGTGGGTGCGGATGCCTATGTTGCCAAGTTTGAGCCCCATGAGTTGGCCGACTCGATAGCCAAGACCTTGGCAGAGCGGCATTTGCTCCCTTAGCCAGAGGGGCGTGCCATCGCGCGTGTCCCATGGGCAAGCAACGCCACTGCGGCGTGTGCACAGTCAAAAAATATGGGGAGACGCACCATGCATGCTATGGCGCAAATGCGTGTGCAGCGAATGGCACACGACTTGGAGATGGACGCAACGTTTAGCGAACGATGCGCCACGAAAATTGGAGCGGGAAAAGAGTCTCGAACTCTCGACCTCAACCTTGGCAAGGTTGCGCTCTACCAACTGAGCTATTCCCGCGTTTCTGAGGGGCAGATTGTAGCCCGGTTTTCGTGCTGTTTGCCCCGTGTTGCGAAAAAAAAATACGGGTCGTGCTAAGTAACCGTGGGGCGCGGGTCCACGTGTCTCCGGCGTAGGGGCCTCTCTACAATTCAGACCCTTTGCCCTTTGCTGCTACCCCATGGATATTGTTGTCAACGAATCGCTTAAAGCCTATATCGACCCGCTTACCGAGGATGAGCACGCGGCATTGGAGCGCAGCATCCTGACCGAAGGTTGTCGCGATGCCTTGGTGCTCTGGGGCAATGTTCTGGTGGACGGACACAATCGTTACGGTATCTGCCAAAAACACGGCCTACCATTCCAGACGGTGCAGAGCAGTTTGTTCCGGTCTTTGGAGGATGTGCATCTCTGGATGATTGACCAGCACCTCGGACGGCGCAGTGTGTCGGATTTTCAGCGCGGTGTGCTGGCATTGCGCAAACGGGAAATTCTGGCGGAGCGCCGGGCGCAGTCTCCTGGTGTGGCCGCGGTGCCTGTGGTGGAGTCAGCGCAGGATGAGGGCGTTGCGCCCGATGTGGCGGCCCCCAGTGCCATGAAAAGTCGCGAGGACATTGCCAAGGCAGCCCGTCTGAGCAGTAGCCAGGTGGTGATGATTGAAAAGATCCAGAAGCAGGCCGCGCCAGAGCTGGTCGCGGCCGTCAAGGCAGGCGCGATCTCCATCAATGCCGCAGCGGCTGTTGCCACCCTGCCTGCCGAAGAGCAGGTGGCGGCCGTCGCCGCGGGCAAAGAGCAGCTGAAGCAGGCTGCCAAGCGGGTGCGAGACGCGCGACGTACGGCGCGCGAAGATCTGGCCACGCAGGCATCCCCCCAGATGGAGGATTCGTCGGTGTCCCCAATGCAGGCTTTGCAGCAGCGCGTCACGGCACTGGAAGCTGAAAACGCCGACCTGCGCCAGCAACTGGCTGCATTGCAGGCTGCGTAAGGCGGCGCGAGGCACGCCCCCTGTCGACGTCGCAAAAAAAGGAGATTTCTAGCGCCGGTTATTGCAAAATGCTATATCAAAGTGAGCCGAATCGCGATTGCACAAGCGCGGTTTAAGCGCGATATTGCTGCCAGTGTGAAATGAAAAACCTCTAGGAGACAACACATGAACAAACGTCACTTTTTGCATGCCACTGCCTTGGCCACTTTGGCGCTGGCGGGTACGGCTGTGCTGGCACAAGACAATGTCTTCAAGATCGGCTTGGTCTTGCCGATGACCGGCCAGCAGGCCACGACTGGCCGCCAGATTGAAGCTGCCGCCAAGCTCTACATGGCACAAAACGGTGACACCGTGGCTGGCAAGAAGATCCAGCTGATCATCAAGGATGACACCAGCATTCCCGATGTGACCAAACGCATGGCGCAAGAGCTGGTCGTCAACGACAAGGTCAACGTACTGGCCGGTATGGGCATCACGCCCTCGGCCCTGGCCACTGCCAGTATCGCCACACAGTCCAAGACACCGTTGGTCGTGATGGCTGCGGCCACTTCCAGCATCACCGAAGCCTCGCCCTATATCGTGCGGACCAGCTTCACGCTGCCGCAAGCCGCGGTAGCGATTGCCGACTGGGCACCCAAGAACGGCATCAAGAAGGTCGTCACCCTGGTGTCCGACTACGGCCCCGGTATCGATGCCGAGAAGTATTTCAAGGACCGACTGATCTTCAACGGCGGCACCATCACCGAATCTTTGCGCGTGCCCATGCGCAACCCCGACTTCGCTCCCTTCCTGCAAAAGGTGCGTGACCTCAAGCCCGATGCGCTGTTTGTGTTTGTGCCCTCTGGTGCGGGTGCCGCGGTGATGAAGCAGTTCCTGGAACGCGGCATGGACAAGGCCGGCATCAAGCTCATTGGCCCTGGCGACATTACCGATGACGACCAGTTGAACGACATGGGTGATGGCGCCCTGGGCGTGGTGACCTCGCACCACTACTCGGCGGCCCACCCCTCGGCGCTGAACAAGAAGTTCGTCGAGTCCTTCAAGAAAGCCAACAACAACCTGCGCCCCAACTTCATGGCGGTCGGTGGTTATGACGGCATGCGCGTGATCTACGAAGCCCTGCGTGCCACCAAGGGTGCCGGTGGCGGTGACGCATTGTTGGCGGCCATGAAGGGCCAGATCTTCGAGAGCCCGCGCGGTCCCATCTTTATTGACGCACAAACCCGCGACATCGTGCAGAACATTTATCTGCGCAAGGTCGAGAAGAAAGATGGCCAGCTTTACAACATCGAGTTCGATGTGATCAAGGATGTGAAAGATCCCGGCAAGAACCGCTAACCCGGACCTTGACCGCAGACTCTGGCGGTACACCAAGCAGGCAAAAAAGCGATGGCAAGCCCCTCGCTTTTTTGTTGCCCAAAATGATGCTCCAGAGTTGCATTTACCAGCGATTGGCGAAATATGTTGACCATACTTTTTGACGGCATTGCCTACGGCATGCTGCTCTTCATTCTGGCGGTGGGCTTGGCAGTGACCATGGGTCTGATGAACTTCATCAACCTCGCGCACGGAGCTTTTGCCATGGTGGGGGGCTACATCACGGTGCTGCTGATGCAGCGCCTGGGGGTGCCCTTTCTCCTGTGCTTGCCGGCTGCGTTCATCGGCGCCGGTCTGCTGGGCGGGGTGCTGGAGCGCACGCTCTATCGCCCGCTGTACCACAAACCCCATCTAGACCAGGTGCTGTTCTCCATTGGCCTGACCTTCATGGCCGTGGCCAGCGTGGACTACTTTGTGGGTTCAACCCAGCAAATCGTGCAGTTGCCCGAATGGCTCAAGGGCCGCACCGAGCTCGGTGACGGCGCCTGGATGCTGGGCATGGGCCACTACCGTCTGTTCATCATCGCCGTGTGTGCCGCGCTGACCGTGGCCCTGCAATACATCCTGACCAAGACCCGATTTGGCAGCCGACTGCGTGCCTCGGTGGACGACCAGCGCGTCGCTGCCGGTCTGGGCATCAACGTCAACGCCGTGTTCCTGTCGACCTTCGCGGTCGGCTCTGGTTTGGCCGGATTGGGCGGTGCTTTGGGTGCCGACGTACTGGGCATGGACCCCACTTTCCCCCTCAAGTTCATGATTTACTTTTTGATCGTTGTCGCCGTCGGCGGCACTTCCAGCATCACCGGCCCGCTCTTGGCGGCGCTGCTGCTGGGCATTGCCGACGTGGCGGGCAAGTACTACATCCCCAAGCTGGGCGCTTTTATCGTCTACAGCCTGATGATTGTGATTCTGGTGTGGCGCCCGCAAGGCCTGTTTGTGCGCAAAGGGGGCAAGGCATGAGCGTCGATTCCAAACCCAATATCCTGCTCGCCTCGCGCCGCTGGCGCTGGTGGGAGGTGGTGTTGTGGGCTGCGGCCCTGGCCTCGCCCTGGGCCCTGTCCAGCCACGCCTTGATCATCAACGAGATTGCCATCGTGGCGCTGTTTGCGCTCTCGCTGGACATCATCCTGGGCTACACCGGCATTGTGTCGCTGGGCCACGCAGCCTTCTTTGGCATGGGCGCTTACTCGGCGGCCCTGTTTGCCAAACACGTGATGCCCGATCCGCTGGTGGGCATGGCCGTGGGCATCGGCACCGCCACGGTGCTGGGTGCCATTTGCAGTGTCACCATCCAGCGCGGTACCGACCTGACCCGCCTCATGGTGACCCTGGGCGTGGGCCTTATCCTGATGGAACTGGCCAACAAGCTCGACTGGCTCACCGGCGGCGCCGATGGCTTGCAGGGCGTGATGATGGGCCCCGTGCTCGGCCGGTTTGAGTTTGACCTGTATGGCCAGGTGGCCGCCTGGTACTCGCTGTGCATCTTGCTGGTGGTGTTCGTGTTGGCACGGCGTTTTGTGGGTTCGCCTTTTGGGGCCACGCTCAAGGCCATCCGCGACAACCGCCTCCGTGCCATGGCCATCGGTATCCCGGTGGCCAGTCGGCTGGCGGTGGCCTACACCGTGGCGGCCGGTGCGGCCGGTGCGGCTGGTGCGCTGCTGGCGCAGACCTCGGGCTTTGCCTCGCTGGATGTGTTTGAGTTTCACCGTTCGGCCGACGTGATGCTGGTACTGGTGATTGGTGGTGTGGGCTGGTTGTATGGCGGCGTCGCCGGGGCCTTGATCTTCAAGCTCATGCAGGACTTCATCTCCAACATCACCCCGCAGTACTGGACCTTCTGGATTGGCCTGTTCCTCGTCGTGCTGGTGCTGGTGGGGCGTGAACGCCTGGTGCGGCCCTGGACCTGGTTCGGTGCCCAAAAGAACAAGACTGGAGGTGCCGCATGAGCCGCCCCACAACGAACAACGCAGTGCAAGCCGCACCAACCGTTCTTAGCGCCCAAGGGCTGGTGATGAAGTTTGGTGGTATCACGGCCACCAACAATGTGACGCTGGACCTGCACCAGGGTGCACGCCATGCGCTGATTGGCCCCAATGGTGCGGGCAAGACCACACTGATCAACCTGCTGACCGGCGTGCTGCAACCCACATCGGGCCAGATCATCCTGGAAGGCCAGGACATCACCGATCTGGCGCCACACCAGCGTGTGCGCCGCGGCATGGTGCGCACTTTCCAGATCAACCAGTTGTTTGACACCTTGACGCCTCTGGAAACACTGGCCATGGTGGTGAGCCAGCATACGGGCTTGGGTGGCAAGTGGTGGCAGGCCCTGGGCGCCAACCGCCGTGTGATCGAGCGCTGCGAGCAACTGCTGGAGCAATTTCACCTGACCGAGGTGATGGCGCAAGAGACACGTGTGCTGGCTTACGGCAAGCGCCGCCTGCTGGAGATTGCCATTGCACTGGCCTGCGAGCCGCGTGTGCTGCTGCTGGACGAACCGGTGGCCGGTGTGCCCGCCGGCGAGCGCGAAGAACTGCTGCAAACGGTGGCGGCCCTGCCGGCCGATGTGTCCATCCTTTTGATTGAACATGACATGGATCTGGTGTTTAGCTTTGCCAAGCGCATGACGGTACTGGTCAATGGCACGGTGCTGACCGAGGGCGACCCCGAGCAGATTGCCAACGACCCGCAGGTCAAGGCGGTGTACCTCGGCCACGCCGAAGGTGAACTGGAAGGAGCTGCACATGGCTGAGCTGCTCAAAGTCGAAAATCTCTCCGCCGGTTACGGCGAAGCCGTGGTGCTGCATGGCGTATCGGTGTCCATCAACGAAGGTGAAACCCTGGCGCTGCTGGGCCGCAACGGTACCGGAAAAACCACGTTCATGAACACCCTGGCCGGCGCCACGCGCCAGCACGGCGGCACCATCGCACTGGGTGGTGCGGCCTTGCACAAGCTGCCCCAGCACGAGCGCGCGGCAGCCGGTATTGGCTGGGTACCGCAGGAGCGCAACATCTTCAAGTCGCTCACGGTGGACGAGAACCTGACCGCCGTGGCGCGCCCGGCACGCGCCGGACGCAAGGCCGCCATGTGGACGCCCGAGCGGGTGTACGAGCTGTTCCCCCGCCTGGCCGAACGCAAGACCAACCTGGGTACCCAACTCTCGGGCGGCGAGCAACAGATGCTGGCCGTGGGCCGCGCGCTGGTGCTCAACCCCACCATCCTGCTGCTGGACGAGCCCTGTGAAGGTCTGGCGCCCATCATCGTGCAGGAGTTGCTGCGGGCGATTCGCCGCATCACGCGGGACGAAGGTCTCAGCGCGATCATCGTGGAGCAGCACCCGCAGGCCATCCTGGCCATCAGCGACACGGCGGCCGTGCTGGACCGTGGCACCGTGGTGCACAGTGGCACGGCGCAAAGTCTGCGTGAACAACCCGAGTTGCTGGACAAGCTGCTGGGTGTCGCACGGTAGTTTGTTTGCTATTGAATTTATAGCTATTGCCGCATATTCCATAAGGGCTGGAGGCCAATTTCGTATGAAAAACCTGAACCGTCGCACTGTGTCTTTGGGCCTGGCCCTGCTGGCAGGTACCGTGGGCGCACTGCCTGCCTGGGCCGACACCTTTCCCAGCAAACCCATCCGCATCGTTGTGCCCTTTGGGGCCGGTGGTGTGGCCGACCTGACCGCGCGCACCGTAGCGCAGAAGATGTCCGAATCGCTGGGCCAGCCCGTGGTGATTGACAACAAACCTGGCGCTGGCGGTGTGGGCGCAGGTGAGGCCGTGGCCAAGGCCGATCCCGATGGCCACACGCTCTTGCTGATGTCCAACGGCACGGCGGTGAGCGCCAGCCTGTTCAAATCCCTGCCGTTTGATGCACAGCGGGACTTCGCCCCGGTCTCCACGATGGGCTACTTTGACCTGGCTGTGCTGGCCTCGCCCAACGCGCCTTACAAAACCATGGCCGACCTGCTGGCCTACGCCAAGGCCAACCCCGGCAAACTCAATGTGGGAACGGTCAATATCGGCAGCACCCAAAACCTGGCGGCCGAACTGCTCAAGACCCGTGCGGGTGTGGATTTCCTCATCGTGCCCTTCAACGGCACACCGGCCGTCACCACCGCGCTGCGCGGTGGCCAGATCGATGTGGCGGTCGAAATTCTGGGCCCCATGATGGGCCAGGTGAACGCCAAGGCCGTGCGCGCGCTGGCTGTGCTGAGCGACACCCGTGCCAGCCAGATTCCAGATGTGCCCACGCTGATGCAAAGTGGCGTGAAGGATTTTGATGTGTCGTCCTGGAATGCATTGGCAGCACCGGCCAAGACCCCCAAGGAGGTGATTGCCCGCCTGAACAAGGAAGTGCAGGCCGCACTGAACCACCCGGACGTGAAGAAAAAACTCTACGAACTGAACGTAGAGGCCCGTGGCTCCACCCCCGAGAAACTGGCCGAGCTGCTGGCCACCGAGACCAAACGCTGGGCCGAGGTGATCGCCAAGGCCGGCGTACCCAAACTCTAAGGAAGCGCGCCATGGCCTTGCCGCTGCAACATCTGGGGCTGGTGGGCTATGGCGAGGTCGGGCGCATCTTCAGCGCCGGCCTGCACGGTCAATTCCAGTCTTGCGCCGCGTGGGACCTGAAGTTTGCCGACCCTGCCACGGGCGCCGCCGCCCAGGCCGCTGCGGCCGGTGTGCAGGCGCTGCCGTCCATGGCGGCGCTGTGCACGCAGAGCGACTTCATCCTGTCCGCCGTTACCGCCTCCAACACCCTGGCCGTGGCCCAAGCCGCAGCGCCTCACCTGCGGCCCGGTACGGTGTTTCTGGACCTCAACTCCACTTCCCCTGGCACCAAGCAGCAGGCTGCCCTAGTCATTGAGGCGGCGGGTGGCCGTTATGTGGAGGCGGGCGTGATGACCTCCGTGCCACCCTATGGCATCCGGGTGCCCATGCTCTTGGGTGGCCCGCTGGCGGCGGAGCTGGCCGAGCACCTGAACGCTCTGGGCATGGACGCCAAGGCCGTGGCTGCCGAGATCGGCGTGGCCTCCGCCATCAAAATGTGCCGCAGCGTCATGATCAAAGGGCTGGAGGCGCTGGTGATCGAGAGCTACAGCACGGCGCGTGCCTACGGTGTGGAAGATTACGTGCTGCCCACGCTGGCCGAGACCTTCCCCAGCATCGACTGGGAGAAGCAGGGCGCTTATTTCTTCAGCCGTGTGGTGCAGCACGGCCAGCGCCGGGCCGAAGAGATGCGCGAGTCTGCCCGCACGGTGCAGGAGGCCGGTTTCACCCCCACCATGGCCAGCGCCATTGCCGACAAACAGCAGGCGGTGGCTGACCAGGCCCGCACCGGTGCCTTCGCCCATGTGGGCAAGCAGGCCACGTGGCAAACCTATGCAGACGCGCTACTGGCAGCACGCAAGCTCTGAGGTCGCCGCCGCAGCGGGTTTCTTGTTTTCCCTTCTCTTCTCTCTAGGTTCCGATGCTTGATATTCTGGCCATCACCGGCCCCATTTACCTGTGCATTGCCCTAGGGTACCTCTGCACCCGTACCGGCGTGTTCAGCAAACCGGATCTGCGCGTGCTGGGCAAGTTCGTGCTCAACCTTGCGTTGCCCGCGCTCCTGTTCAACGCCATCGCCCAACGCCCGCTGCGCGACGTGATGCACGTCGATTACTTGTTGGCCTATGGCCTGGGGTCATTGGTCATGCTGCTGTGCAGCTACCTGTGGGCCCGGTATGTGAACCGCAGCACTGGCAGCTACCGCGCCTTTTTCGCCATGGGCACCGCCTGCTCCAACAGCGGCTACATGGGTTACCCGGTGGTGCAACTGGTGCTGGGCAGCATTGCGCCGGTTGCGCTGGCGCTCAACATGCTGTTTGAAAACCTCATCAAGCTGCCAGTGTTGCTGACGTTGGCCGACAACGCCGATGCCGGCGGCCACCGCCCCTGGGGCACCGTGCTGCGCGACATTGCCCGCGGCTGGGTGCGCACGCCCATGCTGGTGGTGATTCCGCCGGCGCTCTTGGTGTCCGTCATGGGCTGGAGCCTGCCCGACCCGCTGGCCCGCACCATCACCTTGTTCTCACAAGTCACCACTGGCTTGGCACTGTTTGTCATCGGTGGCGCGTTGGTGGGCTTGCGGCTCAAGGGCAAGCGCCGGTTGGTGGGGCAGATCACCTTCGGCAAACTGGTGTTGCACCCGCTGTGTGTGTTCCTCGCGTTCACCTTTGTGGTGCCGATTGCCGACCCGCAGCTGCGTACCGCCGCACTGCTGTTTGCCACCATGCCCATGCTGGGTGTCTACCCCATCCTGGCGCTGAAGTATGGGCATGAAGAGGTGAGTGCCGCCACCTTGCTGGCCGCCACCATCGGATCCTTCTTCACACTCAATGCCTTGTTGTGGGGGCTGAAGCACTATCCCCTATAGCGATAATTTGGGGACCACAACAGTACCCTTGGATAGTCCGAATGGACTATTGAATTGAGCCTGCAGCCTCTGACAATTCACTGCTTCTGCAATGCAGAAGCTTTTCTATTCAAAGGGGCATATAAATGAAAATTTCACATGTGGTTTTCGGGTTGATCGCGGGCGTCGCATTGACTGCCGCGCAGGCGGCCACAACGGATACTCGGCAGTATGGCAATGCAGGTCCAAATACGTACTTTGTGGATGTTGACGCGAATAAGTACTCTGAGCCCTACTACCGCTTTAACTCCGATGGCGATTGGGGTTGGACACACGGGGCAATCGCTGGGAGCTTCAGCGCGGCCACTCTTAACATCAGTGCGTTTGACGTCGATTTCAGCGATGGTGAAATCGACAAGATTTGGGCCCTGGATAGCGGCACTTGGACGCTGTTGGGAAGTTTGGCTGGCAATAGTGATGTCTGGGCGTTTTCGACGTTCAATCTGGGCATGAATTTTTTCGATGACATTGCAGGCGGTCTTCAGGTCAAGATGGACATCGATTCCAACAACACTGGCTGGGCGGTTACCTTGGCTAAATCCAGTTTGTCGGTGGATGGCGGGTCTTTGCCTCCCCCCATCCCCAGCGCTGTGCCAGAACCCGAAACCTACGCCATGATGCTCGCAGGTCTCGGGTTGGTCGGTGCCATTGCGCGTCGTCGCAAGGCCAGCAAATCAATCTGATGGTCTAGACGATCACGTGTCAGATTCCATGGGAGCGCAGGCTCCCATTTTTATGGGTGGGCGTGTGCAGCACGACTCCCTCAGTCCGCCTTCACCCGCCCGCCGCTGATCACCGGCTTCCAGCGCGCAATCTCGGCGGCAATCAGCTTGCCAAAGTTGGCCGGGGTATCGGGCGTGGCGATGGCACCTTCTGCATTCAGTCGGTTTTTCAGTTCTGCAGTGCTCAGTGCCTGGTTGATCTGGGTGTTGAGCTTGGCAATCACATCGGCGGGCGTGCCGGTCGGGGCCACTACGCCATACCATTGGTCGGCCTCAAAGCCGGGGTAGCCGCTCTCGGCCACGGTGGGCAGGTCGGGCAGGGCGTCCATGCGTTTGGGGCTGGAGACCGCCAGCGCCCGCACCTGCCCGTTTTTGATTTGGCTGAGTACCGCCGGTGCCCCCGTGAACAGCAGCTGCGTTTGCCCGCCCACCAGGTCCGTCACCGCAGGGGCGGTGCCGCGGTAGGGGATGTGCAGCAGCGAGGTGCCGGTCTGCAGTTTGAAGTATTCGGTGGCCAGGTTGGCCGCACTGCCGTTGCCACCCGAGCCGTAGTTCATCTGCCCCGGCTTGGCCTTGGCCAGTGCCACCAGTTCTTTCACGGTTTTGGCGGGCACGCTGGGGTGTACCACCAGCACATTGGGCACACGCGCCACCCAGGCCACGGGGGCAAAACTCTTGATCGGGTCGTAGGGCAGGTTGGGGTAGAGCGAGGGGTTCACCGCCAGCGTGCCGATGTGACCCATCAGCAGGGTGTAGCCGTCGGCCGGGGCTTTGGCCACTTTGTCGGCCCCAATGGCGCCACCGGCGCCGGGCACGTTGTCTATCACCACTGGCTGGCCCCAGGCCTCGGTGAGTTTTTGCCCAATGGCACGCGCCAGGATGTCGGTGGAGCCGCCCGGCGTGAAGGGCACCACCAGGCGGATGGTTTTTCCGGGGTAACCGGCGGCGCTCTGGGCGCTGGCCGTTTGGGCATAAAAGAGGCCGCTAGCCCCCATGGATATTGCGCAAGCAGCTATCAATTTATGAGTGTTTTTGGACATGGTACGGTCTCCTGCGGTTATTGGTTTGGCAGGGAGTGTGGGCGGGCGCCGCCCGGATCGGCAAGTTCGCCCCTGCCATAGCAGCTATGCACAAAAGCGCAGGGCCCGCGCTAGCGGTGGATGGCCTTGAGCACCACCTGGCTCACCACGTCCATGGCCTTGCGCTGGGTCTGCGTGGTAGGGCGGCGGGCCGACCACACCAGCATCAGCTGGCTCATGATGCGCGGGCTGTGGATGGATTGCACGGTGAAAGTGTCGGGGTTGTCGAAGTTGCTCAGCGTGTAGCTGGGTAGCACGGCATGGCCCATGCCTTCCTTCACCAGGTTCAGGATGGCGTTGAGCCCGTCCACCTCCAGCATCACCTCGGGGCGGCGGCCTATGGCCATCATCTCGCCCTCGATCAGGATACGAAAGGCGTTGGGCCGACTGGGCAGGATCAGCGGCAGATCGGCCACGTCCTTGAGGCTGATGGCGGGTGCGGGCTTAGCACGTTTGCCTTTGCCGCTGGATTGCGGGTTGTGCGAGATCAGCGACAGCTCGTCCTCGTCCAGCGTGCTCATTTCCAGCTCGGTACTTTGGCCGGGGTTGTAGAGCACGGCCATGTCCAGATTGCCCAGGCGCAGGCCTTCGTGCATCTGCACCGAAAAGCCCTCGGTCAGCGTCAGCTGCGCCTGCGGCAACTGCTCGCGAAATGCCAAGACCAGCGGCACCGTGATGAGCTTGGACAGGCTGGGCGGCAGGCCGATGGAGACCCGCCCGGCCAGCGCGCCGCGGGCCGCGCCCAGCTCTTCACGCGTGAGCTGCACCTGGTGCAGAATGCCGCGCCCGTGCTCCAGCAGCAGCTTGCCGGCCTCGGTAGGCACAGCGCCACGGCCATTGCGCGTCAGCAGGTTCTGCCGCAGCTCCACCTCCAGCAGGCGGATTTGGCGGCTCAGCGCGGGCTGGGCCACGTCCAGCGAGATGGAGGCGCGCGTGAAGCTGCCCATTTCGGCCACGCGGACAAAGTATTCCAGTTGCTTGAGGTCCATCGCGGGGCTCCAGATCGGTAAGTCAGATCAGCGAATAGCTGCGCTCTGATTATGCCAATTTGAGATAGCTGCTAGTGCCCCCCTTGGCTTATCAAAGGGCAGTACGCCGACCAGAATACCGAGCATGTCAACACCCGTCCCCACCCCATCCGTGGCCCTGAAGTGCATCTCGTCCATGGCCACGCGTTTGCTGTTGACCGAGCTGGCAGCCGGCTTCACGGCCCAGACCGGTCAGGTGGTGGCCATGGAGTCTGTGGGCGGTGTAGACGCAGCCAAACGCGTGCAGGCGGGGGAGGTGTTTGATGCCGTGTTTCTGGCGTCAGACGCCATCGACAAGTTGCTGGCCGCTGGCCACCTGCAACGTGGCAGCCGGGTGGACCTGGTGCACTCCGGCGTGGCCGTGGCGGTGCCGGCCGGTGCAGTGGCCCCCGACATTTCTTCGGAGGCCGCGGTGCGAGCCGCCGTGCTGGCCGCGCCCACGCTGAGTTACTCCACCGGCCCCAGCGGCGTGGCGCTGGCCCAGCTGTTTGTGCGCTGGGGCATTGCCGACGAGATCCACAGCCGCATCGTGCAGGCGCCGCCTGGCGTGCCCGTGGGTGCCCTGGTAGCGCGTGGCGATGTGGCGCTGGGCTTTCAGCAGCTCAGCGAGCTCATCCATGTGCCGGGCATCACCATCGTGGGGCCGTTGCCCGCCGCCATCCAGATCACCACCACGTTTTCGGCCGGCATCGGCAGCCATTCCACGCAAGCCGATGCCGTGCGCGCCTTGTTGGCTTTTATGGCAGCACCGCAGGCCGCCGCGGCCAAGCAGCGCCAGGGCATGCAGCCCGCCTGCCCCCCTCTATTCCAAAAGACCCAGGAGAGACATCCGTGAAAAAGCCCTTGATCATTGACTGCCACGGCCACTACACCACCGCGCCCAAGGCGCTGGAGAACTGGCGCAATGCGCAGATTGCCAATCTGGCCACGCCCGAGCTGGGCCCCAAGGTGGCCGACCTGAAGATCAGCGATGACGAGCTGCGCGAGACTATTGAGCAGAACCAGTTGCGTCTGATGAAAGAGCGCGGCTCCGACCTCACCATCTTCAGCCCGCGCGCCAGTTTCATGGCCCACCACATTGGTGATTTCAACACCAGCGCCACCTGGGCCGCCATCTGCAACGAGCTGTGCTTCCGCGTGAGCGAGCTGTTCCCCGACAACTTCATCCCCGCCGCCATGCTGCCGCAAAGCCCTGGCGTGGACCCGGCGACCTGCATCCCCGAGCTGGTGAAGTGTGTGGAACAGTACGGCAACGTGGGTATCAACCTGAACCCCGACCCCAGCGGTGGCCATTGGACCTCGCCGCCCTTGAGCGACAAACAGTGGTTCCCCATCTACGAGAAGATGGTGGAGTACGACATCCCCGCGATGATCCACGTCAGCACCAGCTGCAACGCCTGCTTTCACACCACCGGCGCCCACTACCTGAACGCCGACACCACCGCCTTCATGCAGTGCCTGACCAGTGATCTGTTCAAGCAGTTCCCCACACTCAAGTTCCTCATCCCCCATGGCGGCGGCGCAGTGCCTTACCACTGGGGCCGTTTCCGCGGCTTGGCACAGGAGCTCAAGAAGCCCTTGCTGGAAGAGCATTTGCTCAACAACATTTACTTCGACACCTGCGTGTACCACCAGCCCGGCATTGATTTGCTCAATACGGTGATCCCGGTCAAGAACGTGTTGTTTGCGTCCGAGATGATTGGTGCGGTGCGTGGCATTGATCCGCAGACCGGCAATTACTACGACGACACCAAGCGCTATATCGAAGCGTCCAAGATTTTGAGCAATGAAGACCGGTTTGAGATTTATGAGGGGAATGCGCGTCGCGTGTTTCCGCGCTTGGATGCGGCTTTGAAGGCTAAAGGACAGTAACTTTTCTGCGTGATGTGGTGGTGAGCATAGTGGTGGCCATGCGTTTTGCTGCGTGTCCCCCGCCCGCGTTGCGGGCTCCTCCTTTACCTCCGCAAAACGCATAGCCACCACTATCCCGGCCAGCGTGCTTGGAGCGGTGGAGTGAAAGCCAGCTTGTTCGCAGCGGTGGAGGCACTCACCCCTGATCCGCCGCGGGTCCAGCAACAACATTGAGGAGAAATGAGTATGTACGAACTAGGCGTTGTCTACAAAAACATCCAGCGCGCAGACCGCGCTGCCGCCGATGGCCTGGCCGCCCTCGGCTCTGCCACGGTGCACGAGGCCATGGGTCGCGTGGGCCTGCTCAAGCCCTATATGCGCCCCATCCAGAGCGGTGTGCAGGTGTCCGGCACCGCAGTTACCGTGCTGCTGCAGCCCGGCGACAACTGGATGATGCATGTGGCGGCCGAGCAGATTCAGCCCGGTGACATCGTGGTGGCCACCGTCACGGCGGAATGCACGGATGGTTTTTTTGGTGACCTGCTGGCCACCTCCTTCCAGGCCCGTGGCGCCCGCGCCCTCATCATCGACGGCGGTGTACGCGATGTGAAAGAACTGCAGCGCATGGGCTTCCCCGTGTGGAGCAAGGCCATCAGCAGCAAGGGCACGATCAAGGCCACGCTGGGTTCGGTGAACATTCCCATCGTCTGCGCCGGCATGCTGGTCACACCCGGAGACGTGATCGTCGCCGATGATGATGGGGTGGTCTGTGTGCCTGCTGCACGCGCCGTCGCCACACTGGCAGCCGCCCAAAAACGCGAGAGCTTTGAAGGTGAGAAGCGCGAAAAACTGGCCGCCGGCGTGCTGGGGCTGGACATGTACAAGATGCGCGAGCCCTTGGCGGCGCTCGGCTTGAAGTACGTCGACTAAGGGGCTGTGATGAGCAAACCAACTTCAGGTGATTTCACCAAGACCGCCGGCTGGTTGGACTGGTACACCGGTCCCGCCAAGCCTGCCTTCCAACTTCCCGCTGGTGCGGTGGACGCACACTGCCACGTGTTCGGCCCGGGGGCCGAGTTCCCCTATGCGCCCGAGCGCAAGTACACGCCCTGTGATGCGTCCAAGCAGCAGCTGTTCGCCCTGCGCGACCATCTGGGCTTCGAGAAAAACGTGATCGTGCAGGCTACCTGCCATGGTGCCGACAACCGCGCCATGGTGGATGCGCTGCTTGCCAGCAAGGGCAAGGCACGCGGCGTGGCCACGGTCAGGCGCAGCGTGACGGACGAGGAGATTCAGGCCATGCACGACGCCGGCGTGCGCGGCGTGCGCTTCAATTTCGTCAAGCGCCTGGTGGACTTCACGCCCAAGGACGAGTTGATGGCGATTGCCGGCCGCATCGCAAAGTGGGGCTGGCACGTGGTGATCTACTTTGAAGCGGTAGACCTGCCCGAGCTGTGGGACTTCTTCACCGCGCTGCCCACCACCGTGGTGGTCGACCACATGGGCCGGCCCGATGTGTCGCTGCCCGTGGACGGCCCACAGTTCGCCTTGTTTGAAAAGTTCATGCGCGAGCACCAGAATGTGTGGAGCAAGGTGAGCTGCCCGGAACGCCTGTCGGTCAGCGGCCCCAAAGCTCTGGGCGGAGAGCAGAACGCCTACCGCGACGTGATCCCGTTTGCCAAGCGCATCGTCGAGCAGTTTCCTGACCGCGTGTTGTGGGGCACCGACTGGCCGCACCCCAACCTGAAGGACCACATGCCCGACGACGGCCTGCTGGTGGACTTCATTCCCCACATCGCGTCCACCGCCGCGTTGCAGCGCAAGCTGCTGGTGGACAACCCCAATCGCCTCTATTGGCCTGAAACTCTGAAAGACTGATATGGCACTCGACAAACCCTACCAAGACATTCCCGGCACCATCATTTTTGATGCCGAGCAAAGCCGCAAGGGCTACTGGCTCAACCAGTTTTGCATGAGCCTGATGCAGCCCGACAACCGGGCCCGTTTCAAAGCCGACCAGCGTGCCTACTTGAATGAGTGGCCCATGACTGAAGAGCAGCGCCAGGCGGTGATCGACATGGACCTCAACCGCGCCATGCAGCTCGGTGGAAACATCTATTTCCTGGCCAAGATCGGCTCCACCCATGGACTGAGTTTTCAGCAGATGGCGGGCAGCATGACCGGCATGTCGGAAGTGGAGTACCGCGCCATGATGATGGCCGGCGGCCGCTCCGCCGAAGGCAACCGCTACCTCGGTGAGGACGGCGATGCCCAAGCCCACCACCAACCCCAAGGCCAAGCTGGCAAGAAAGACTGAACACCATGGCCAAAATTACCGCCTCAGTATTTACCTCCCACGTGCCGGCCATCGGCGCCGCCATGGACTTGGGCAAGACCCAGGAAGACTATTGGAAGCCCCTGTTCGCGGGCTATGACTTCTCCAAGCAGTGGATGAAGGACAACAAGCCCGACGTGATTTTTCTGGTCTACAACGACCACGCCACCGCGTTCAGCCTGGACCTGATCCCTACCTTCGCCATTGGCACGGCCGCCGAGTACACACCGGCAGACGAAGGTTTCGGCCCGCGCCCTGTGCCCAAGGTGCAAGGCCACCCTCTGCTGGCTTCGCACATTGCCCATTCGGTGATCCAGCAGGACTTTGACCTCACCATCGTCAACAAAATGGACGTGGACCATGGACTCACGGTGCCTTTGAGCCTGATGTGTGGCGAGAAGGACCCCGTAAAAGATGCTTGGCCCTGCCCGGTGATTCCGTTTGCGGTGAACGTGGTGCAGTACCCCGTGCCCAGCGGCCAGCGCTGCTTTAACCTCGGCAAGGCCATCCGCAAAGCGGTGGAGAGTTACGACGAAGACCTGAATGTGCACATTTGGGGCACAGGCGGCATGAGCCACCAGTTGCAGGGCGCACGTGCCGGGTTGATCAACCGTGCGTGGGATAACGCCTGGCTGGATCAGATGATTGCCGACCCGGCCGCCTGCGCCGCCACGCCGCACATCGACTATGTGCGCGAGGCCGGTAGCGAAGGCATTGAGCTGGTGATGTGGCTGATCGCCCGTGGCGCGATGTCCGATGTGCCCTACGATGCTACAGATTTGGAAGCAGCCCGCGCACACTCTGTGCGGGTCAAGCACCGTTTTTACCATGTGCCCGCCAGCAACACGGCGGTGGGACATTTGATTCTGGAAAACAACTGATATGAGCAAAACCATCAAAGTCGCCCTCGCTGGCGCAGGTGCTTTCGGCATCAAACACCTGGACGGTATCAAGAACATCGAAGGCGTGGAGGTCATCTCCCTCATCAGCCGTGACTTGGACAAGACCAGGGAAGTGGCCAGCAAGTACGGCATCGGCCACGTCACCACCGAGCTGGCGGACAGCCTGGCACTGCCCGAGCTGGACGCGGTGATCCTGTGCACTCCCACGCAAATGCACGCCGAGCAAACCCTGGCCTGCCTGAAGGCCGGGAAACACGTGCAGGTGGAAATCCCCCTGGCCGACAGCTGGGCCGGTGCCGATGCCGTGGTGGCCGAACAGAAGAAGACGGGCCTGGTCGCCATGTGCGGCCACACGCGCCGCTTCAACCCCAGCCACCAGTATGTGAACCAGCAGATCACCGCGGGCAAGTTCAATATCCAGCAGATGGATGTGCAGACCTACTTCTTCCGCCGCACCAATACCAATGCGCTGGGCCAGGCCCGCAGCTGGACCGACCACCTGCTGTGGCACCACGCCGCCCACACCGTGGACCTGTTTGCCTACCAGGCCAACAGCCCCATCGTGCAAGCCAACGCCATCCAGGGCCCCATCCATCCCGTGCTGGGCATCGCCATGGACATGAGCATCCAGCTGCGCGCCGCCAATGGCGCCATCTGCACCTTGTCCCTGAGCTTCAACAATGACGGCCCCTTGGGCACCTACTTCCGCTACATCGGCGACACGGCCACCTACCTCGCCCGTTACGACGACCTGTACACCGGCAAGGAAGAAAAGATTGACGTGAGCCAGGTCGCCGTCAGCATGAACGGCATCGAGCTGCAAGACCGCGAGTTTTTCGCCGCCATCAAGGAGGGCCGCGAGCCCAACTCCAGCGTGGGCCGCGTGCTGGACTGCTACCGCGTGTTGCACCAGCTGGAGCAGCAACTGGCACAGCAGCGCTAGTCCGTCTTGGGGCGGTGATGGAGCGTGGGGGCGCTGCATCGCGACCTACAATGCAACGCCATGCGGGGTTCTGCCCGCATGGCGTTTTTTATTGAGGTGCGCAGATGGTTTTTCCCATGGATCCCGATACGGTGTCGCACGGCATCCAGCTGGCGGTGGCGCCGGTGTTTTTGCTCACGGCAGTGTCCGGCATGATTGCGGCGGTGGCGCAGCGGTTGGCGCGCATCATCGACCGGGCGCGCAATGTGGAGACGCGCATCAAACAGGGCACACACCCTGCCGAAGACGCCGATGGTTATGCCGAATTGGCTGAGCTGCGCACCCGCGGCCTGCTGGCCAACAGCAGCATTGCGCTGCTCACGTCCTGTGCGTTTCTGATTGGCGTGACCATCGTGGTGCTGTTCCTGGGCGAAACGATTGATTTCCCCGGCCTGCGTATTTCCATCTTCAGTTTCCTGGGCGGGGTGGTGTGCTTTTTGAGCGCGCTGATCTGCTTCATGGTGGAAACCTTCATCGCCACCCGCCTGCTCAATTTCGGGCGCAAGCGGCGTTGAGCCCCTGCGCCCCGCTTGATCAGGCTTTTTTCACTTCCACCGCACAGTCGTAAAACGTGGGCGCCCGGCCCATATCGGTCAGGCGTTGGCTGGTCAGTTCGTTCACATTGGTGCCGTCGCGGCCCAGCTTGCGCCACCAGATGCCCAAGCCGTTGACCACGCCGGGGCGTGCGCGGGCCGATATGTGGGCCACACAGCGGTGGGTGCCGCGGGCGTTGAACACCGCCACTTCATCCCCATTCGCGATGCCGCGCGCCACTGCATCCGTCTCGTGCAGTTCCACCAAAGGCTCGCCTTCAATGTCGCGCAGGCTTTTTACGTTGACGAAGGTGGAGTTGAGGAAGTTGCGCGCGGGCGGCGAGATCATGGCCAGCGGGTAGCGAGCATCCGCCCCGGCGGGTTCGTAGTTGGGGACATGGTCGGGCAGGCCGTCTTCGCCGCGTGCAGCCAGGCGGGCGCTGAAGAACTCGCATTTGCCACTGGGTGTGGGGAAGCCGCCGTTGGCGAACGGCGCGTCGGGCACGGGCAGAGGCGCATAGCCCTGGCTCAGCAACAGCGCAAAGTCCACCTTGTCGCCAAAGGCGGTGCGGCACAGGCTTTCGTCAGACTCTGCAAACACATCCTCGGTGTAGCCCATGCGCTGCGCCAGGTCGCGGAAGAACTGGGTGTTGGTGCGCGCCTCCCCCAGCGGGGAAATGGATGGGCGGTTCAGCAGGATGTCGGTGTGGCCGTAGCTGCTGTGCACATCCCAGTGCTCCAGCTGGGTGGTCGCGGGCAACACGTAGTCGGCGTAGTCGGCGGTATCGGTCTGGAAGTGCTCCAGCACCACGGTGAACAGATCGTCACGCGCAAAGCCTTGCACCACTTTGGCGGACTCGGGGGCCACGGCTACCGGGTTGCTGTTGTAGACGATGAGGGCTTCAATGGCTGGGCCGAATTCCGGGCTGGCCGGGCGCAACAGGTCGTCGCCAATCGTGCTCATGTTGATGGTGCGTGGTGTGTGGCCTGCCAGCAGTTCGGGCCGTTCCAGTGCCATGGTCTGTGTGGGTACATGGCCCGAGCTCGACAGCAGAACGCCCCCGGCGCGGTGGCGCCAGGCGCCCACCAGCGCGGGCAGGCAGGCAATGGCGCGCACGGCATTGCCGCCGCCACGCACCCGTTGTAGCCCGTAGTTCATGCGGATGGCCACGGGCTTTCCCGCGCGTGCGGTCTCGCCGTACTCGCGGGCCAGTGCGCGCACCTCTTCGGCGGTAATGCCGCAGACCTCCGCGGTGCGCTCAGGCGTCCATTGCAGGGCGCGCTCGCGCAAGCCTTCCCAGCCCAGGGTGTGGCGGGCAATGTAGTCGTGGTCCAGCCAGTCGTGGGTGATGAGCTCGTGCATCAGGCCCAGCGCCAGCGCGGCATCCGTGCCGGGCAGCAGGGCGATGTGCTGGTGGCATTTTTCGGCCGTTTCGGAGCGGCGTGGGTCAATGCAGATGATGCGTGCGCCATTGCGTTTGGCGGTTTGCACATGGCGCCAGAAGTGCACATTGCTGGCAATCGAGTTACTGCCCCAGATCAGGATGAGTGGGGACTCGGCAAAAAACTCGACCCGCATGCCGACCTTGTTGCCCAGGGTTTGGGTTAGCGCTTCGGCTCCGGCGGAGGCGCAGATGGTGCGGTCCAGCCGGGCGGCGCCCAGCTTGTTGAAAAAGCGGGCCGCCATGCCTTCTCCCTGCACACGCCCCATGGTGCCGGCGTAGCTGTAGGGCTGGATGGCCTGCGGATCACGGGCCGCGATGTGCTGGAGGCGCTGTGCAATGTCGTCCAGCGCCTCGTCCCAGGGCACCGGCTCGAACCGACCGGACCCTTTGGGGCCCACGCGCTTGAGTGGGTGCAGCAGGCGTTCGGGGTGGTAGGTGCGCTCCGTATAGCGTGACACCTTGGTGCACAGTGCGCCGTTGGTGGCGGGGTGATCCGGGTTGCCCTGAACCTTGATGGCCACGCCGTCCTGGACCGTGACCACCATGGAGCAGGTGTCGGGACAGTCGTGGGGGCAGGCGCCGAGGACTTTGTGCTCGGACGCGGGGTGCGAATTCTCTGGATGCATGGCGCTACTTTAGCGACTCTGGCCTGCGGGCGTCATCAGAGCGGTGCACAATCCTTCTCCTTGCTGGAGTTCTTCCATGAAACTGCTGGATCCCATTGTCGCCAATACCCCGCAAATTGCTGCCTTGCGCCGCGATTTGCACGCCCACCCCGAACTGTGTTTTGAAGAGGTGCGCACCGCCGACCTGGTGGCCGCCAAGCTGACCGAGTGGGGTATTCCCATCCACCGCGGCCTGGGCACCACGGGCGTGGTGGGCATTGTGAAAGCGGGGACCTCCAGCCGTGCGCTGGCACTGCGCGCCGACATGGACGCGCTGCCCATGCAGGAGTTCAACACCTTTGCCCACACCAGCCAGCACCCCGGCAAGATGCACGCCTGCGGCCACGACGGCCACACCGCCATGCTGCTGGGCGCCGCCCAGTACCTGGCCCAACACCGCCACTTCGATGGCACCGTGTACCTGGTGTTCCAGCCGGCTGAGGAGGGCGGCGGCGGTGCGCGCGAGATGATCAAGGACGGACTGTTTGAGCAGTTTCCGGTGGAGGCCGTGTTTGGCATGCACAACTGGCCCGGCATGCGTGCCGGCACGTTTGCCGCCAGTGCGGGGCCGGTGATGGCGTCCAGCAACGAGTTCAAGATTGTGATTCGGGGCAAAGGTGGTCACGCCGCCATGCCGCATAACGCCATCGACCCGGTGGTGGTGGCTTGCCAGATGGTGCAGGGTTTCCAGACCATCATCAGCCGCAACAAAAAACCCATCGATGCAGGTGTCATTTCGGTCACCATGATCCATACCGGTGAGGCCACCAATGTGATCCCCGACCAGTGCGAGATCCAGGGCACGGTGCGCACCTTCACCATTGCGGTGCTGGACATGATCGAGCAGCGCATGCGTGACCTGGCCCAGCACACCAGTGCGGCCTTTGGCACCACCTGCGATTTTGAGTTTGTGCGCAACTATCCACCCACCATCAACAGCGCCAAAGAGGCCGAGTTTGCACGCAAGGTGATGGCTGGCATCGTGGGCGAAGAGAACGTGCTGGCGCAGGAGCCCACCATGGGGGCGGAAGACTTTGCCTACATGTTGCAGGCCAAGCCGGGTTGCTACAGCTTTATTGCCAATGGCGACGGCACCCACCGCGAGATGGGCCATGGTGGGGGGCCTTGCATGCTGCACAACCCGAGCTACGATTTCAATGACGCCCTGCTGCCCCTGGGCGCCACCTACTGGGTGCGCCTGGCCGAACAATGGCTCGCAACGCAGCCCTGAACTCAGTATGATCGCCAGAAAATGTAACGGGAGGTAGGTGTGACCAATTGGAGTGAACTCAGTCCCCGAGAGCATCCCCCCGGTCTGCCCCGTGCGACCCCGAGGCAGCTACAAGCCGGTGTAACCCGCTACACCTTTGTCCACGACGACCTGGAAATCGATGATCCCTCGCTGGACATCAGCGGGCGGCATTTCATGTCTCCGCGCGAATATGGTTTCAGCATCCGCGGTTTTCTGGGTGGAAAAACTGCCTGGGCACGGGACTTCGCCAACGGCACCATGCTGGTTGTGAATGCAGACGGCCAGTCCCATGTGTTGTCGCCGCGAGGCTCCTCACGGGTGTTGTTTGTGGCCCGCGATGGCACGGTGCTGCAAGACAGCGGTTTGGTATCACGGGCACCGCAGCGCGCCCCCGACTTGGCGACGGTTCGTTTAACGCTGGTCGCTACCGTGGATTTGCAGGGGGAGTCGCCCGAGGCGGCGCGCGCCTTGTTGATGCGCATGGTGGACCGTGCGGTGTTGGCGGGCGCTTCGCCTGGCGAACCTGAGGTGCGCGTGTTGGAACATGCATTTGAGGGCAGTGCGGTGCTGTCTGCCGACAACAGCCCCGGCTCCACCCACACCGATTTCTCGCAGCTGCTGGACCTCTAGGCCCGCACGGCTTCAGGCCTGCATGGCGGGGGCATAGCGCCCCTGTGCCATGTGCAGCAGGCCATCAAAAATCAGGTTGTCCACCAGTTCAAACGGACGGGTCATGCTGGGTGCCATCTTCCAGCCCGCACCGCCGGTCATCACGCACTTGGGTTCGGCGCCGCAGTGGGCGCGCACGTGTTGCACCATGCGCTCCACCGCACCCGCAATGGCGTAGGTGCCGCCGCTGGTCAGGGCGTCGCTGGTGTTGGTGGGGAATTCGCGCACCTCCCCTGTGGGCACGTGCAGGCCCGCTGTACCGGATTCGAGCGCGCGCAACATGATGCCGTGGCCCGGCAGGATGAGCCCGCCCAGAAATTTGCCTTCGGCGTCGATCGCTTCCACGGTCACCGCGGTGCCCACCATCACCACCACCATGGGGCGTGATGTGCCTTGGGCCCGCATGCGGTGGTAGGCACCAATCATGGCCACCCAACGGTCCGCGCCCAGCCGCGTGGGGTGGTCGTAGCCGTTGCGCAGGCCGGCTTCGCCTTCGCTGGCAACCACCCACTGTGGCACCACGTCCCAGGCATCCATCTGCTCCTGCACACGGCGTTTGACCGCGTCGCCGGCCACCACACAGCCCAGCACATGGCGCGGCGCGCGCAGGCCGCGCCACGCGCCATCGCCCAGCTTGTCGATGTTCTCCAGGAACTCGGCGCCTTGGGCCAGCAGGGCGGCACCGGGTTGCGGGCTGGCGTACTGGGCCCATTTGAGGCGGGTGTTGCCGATGTCCAGCGCAAGAAATGTCATGGTCTTGTTTTTGTCGAGTTGTCTCTGGGCGTTATTGTGCGGGCATTAGCCTTGCCGCCACGGCAGGCCACGCAGGCGCCAGCCGCCGCGGTGGCCGCGCTGGGCGTTGGCGTCGGGGTCGCCCTCAAAACCTTCGAGGATGTTGTAGGCCTGCAGGCCCAGCTCGGTGGCACGTTTGGCCGCGGCAATGGAGCGCACGCCGCTGCGGCACAGCAGCACTACTTTCTTGCCGGCAGGCACAGCGGCCTGCAGGCCGGCATCAAACTGCGGGTTCATCGCCATGCCGGGCCACTGCTTCCAGGCCAGGGCCACGGCGCCGGGCACAAAGCCCACCCATTCGCGTTCCGCATCGCTGCGCACATCCACCAGCACGGCCTCACCGGCCTGCCACCAGGCGCAGGCCAGTTCGGCACTCACATCGCCCGCATAGCCAGCGGCGGCCTGGGCCGCGGTGGCACCCGCGCTGCCCGCGTCGTGGCGCACGCCCGAGCTCAGGTTGGCGGGTACGGCCTCATCGATGCGGCGCGGGCGTGGCAGGTTCAGGCCTTCCATGATGGCGGTGAATTCCGCCAGGCTCTTGCCCGCCACGCGGGCATTGCTGGCCTTCTCGGTGCCAATGGTGGTGCGCGTACGGCCCTGGTAGTCGTGGCCGGGCCAGACCGTGGTGGCATCGGGCAGGGCAAACAGCACGCTGGTCAGGCTGCGGTACAGGTCTTCGGCACTGCCGGACTGGAAGTCGGTGCGGCCGCAGCCGCCGATGAGCAGGGTGTCGCCCGTGAACACATGGTCGCGCCAGGTGAAGCTCATGCTGCCGCTGGTGTGGCCCGGTGTGTGTAAAGCGCGGATGGACTCGGTGCCAAATGCCAGCGTGTCGCCATCGTTCAATTGGACGGCCGCAGTGCCAATGCCGCAACCGGCCGGTGCGGCGGTTTTGGCGCCGGTGTGTTCGGCCAGCAGCGCAGCGCTGGTGATGTGGTCGGCGTGGGCGTGGGTTTCCACCGCCCATTGCAGCTTCAGGCCGTACTGGCGCAGCGTGGCCAGGTCGCGCTCCAGCTGTTCGTCCACCGGATCCACGATCAGTGCATCGCGGCTGGCCTGGTCAAACAGGATGTAGGTGTAGGTGCTGGACGCCGGGTCGACGAGCTGGATGGGTTGCATGGCGGGGCAGGTCTGGAGCAGGTAACAAGGCGTAACACACGCCTTGCCACTGTACTGGATTTAGCCGGCCCCGGGCCTTGCCACAGGTCAAGCGCTGCCAGCGTCGCCCAGGCGTGTCCACTTGGCGGTGCCGCGCGAGGACTCCAGCACCTTCTCGATGAAGTGCACACCCCGCGCCCCATCCTCCACACGCGGGTAGTCCGCCGCCAATGGGTCCATGGCCACACCCTGCAGGCGGGCCCGGATATCGGCGGCCACGCCGAGGTAGACGTTGGCAAAGGCTTCGATAAATCCTTCCGGGTGGCCTGCGGGCAGGCGCGAGGCGCGTTGGGCGGATTCGCATAGCCCGGCGGATGCGCGCGTGAGCGTGCGTGGTGCGCCTTCCAGCGGCATGTGCAGCAGCTGGTTGGGGTTCTCCTGGCACCAGAGCAGGCTGCCGGTGGTGCCGCTCACGCGCAGGCGCAGGTCGTTCTCGCTGCCGGTGCAAATTTGCGAGGCGATCAGCACACCCCGAGCGCCGCCTTGCAGGCGCAGCAGCATATTGCCGTCATCGTCCAGCGTGCGGCCTGCGCCCATGGCGCTGAGGTCGGCGCAGAGCGACTCAATCTCCAGCCCGGTCACGGTGCTCAGCAGGTTTTCGGCATGCGAGCCGATGTCGCCCATGGCGCCCGCGGCGCCGCTCAGCGCCGGGTCCACGCGCCAGGCGGCTTGCTTGCTGCCACTGTCCTCCACGGCGGTGGCCAGCCAGCCCTGGTGGTACTCCACCACCACCTTGCGCACCGTGCCGATGGCGCCGCTTTGCACCATGTGGCGCATCTGGCGCACCAGCGGGTAGCCGGTGTAGTTGTAGGTCACGCCAAACACCGTGCCCCGTTTCTTGACAGCGGCCACCAGCTCACGCGCCTGTGTGCTGGTGTGCACCAGGGGCTTGTCGCAGACCACGTGAAAGCCGGCTTCCACAAAGGCCTGGGCCACGGGGTAGTGCACATGGTTGGGGGTGACGATGGAGACGAAGTCGATGCGCTCTTCGGGCGGACGCTTCAGTTCGTCGGCCAGCAGTGCCTGCCAGCTTCCGTGGTTGCGGTCCTCGGTCAGGAACAGGTCGCGGCCCGAGGCCCGCGCCTTGTCCGGGCTGCTGGAGAGGGCACCGGCCACCAGTTCGATCTGGCCGTCCAGCGCGGCGGCTTTGCGGTGTACGGCGCCGATGAAGGCGTCGCGGCCACCGCCCACCATGGCGTAGCGCAGGCGGCGTGGGGTGTAGGCAAGGGTCATGGGGCTTGTTGGTCCTTGGCGAATACGGCGTCAAACGCGCCGGCCGCCGGTTTGAAATCCAGGCGCTTGCAGAAGGCCGCACTCTCGGTGGCGCCATGCACGCGGTCCATGCGGCTGTCTTCCCACTCCACGCTCAGTGGGCCGGCGTAGCCGATGTCATTGAGCGCAACGATGATGGATTCGAAATCGATCATGCCGCGGCCCACGCTGCGGAAATCCCAGGTGCGGCGTGCATCGCCAAAGCTGGTGTGGCCGCCAAAGGTGCCCACGGTGCCGTCGCCCTTGCCCCACCAGGCGTCTTTCATGTGGGCGTTGAAGATGCGCGGACCGAAGGTGCGGATGAAGCGGATGTAGTCCACCCCCTGGTAGGCCAGGTGGCTGGGGTCGAAGTTGAAGCCAAAGCGGCGGTGCTGGTTGACTGCGGCCAGCGCACGTTCGCTGGTGGCGATGTCAAACGCGATTTCGGTAGGGTGCACTTCCAGCGCAAAGTTCACGTCGACTGACTCGAACACATCGAGGATGGGCGTGAAACGCACACCGAAGTCGGCAAAGCCCGCATCCCAGTAAGCCTGGCTGGTGGGCGGGAAGGCGTAAATGGAATGCCAGATGGAGGAGCCGGTGAAGCCGGTGACGGTCTTCACGCCAAACTTCTTGGCCGCACGCGCCGTGTCCTGTAGCTCGGCGGCAGCCCGGCGGCGTACGCCTTCGGGGTTGCCATCGCCCCACACATGGGCAGGCAGGATGGACTGGTGGCGCTCGTCAATGCGGTCGCACACGGCCTGGCCCACCAGGTGGTTGCCAATGGCCAGGCACTGCAGGCCATGGCGCGCCAGCAGTTCGCGTTTGTCTTGTACATAGGTGGAGGAGGCCAGGGCCTCCTGCACATTGAAATGGTCGCCCCAGCAGGCGAGCTCCAGGCCGTCGTAACCCATGCGCTGGGCCAGCGGGGCCAGTTCGGCCAGAGGCAGGTCGGCCCATTGGCCGGTGAACAAGGTGACAGGTCTTGCCATGGAGACGCTCCAGAGAAAAAGGGAGAGGGGGCCTGTGGCTGAATGCTATTGTTTTGATAGCTGCTTGCGCATATTCAATGGGCGCCACAGGCCTTTTTCTTATAAATCTACCGCCGGCTTAGAACGGAGAGTCGGGGAAGTAGAAGTTCTTCGCGGTGTCCTTGGTGATCAGCACCGACGGAATGATGGTGGTCGCAGGCAGCTTGGCGCCCTTCAGTCGGGCTTCTGCGGTCATCTTCACGGCGTCGTAGATGAACTTGGGCGAGTAGGACACGTTGGCTTGGATGCGCGCATCGCTGCCGTCCATCAGGGTCTTGATGGAACCCTTGGCACCCGCACCGCCGAATACCAGCTTGATGTCGGTGCGCTTGGCCTGGTCGATGGCCTTGAGCACGCCGACCGACATGTCGTCGTCCGCTGCCCACACGGCGTCGATCTGCGGGAAGCGGGTCAGGTAGTCCTGCATCACCTTGAAGGCATCGTCGCGGTTCCAGTTGCCGTACTTGGCGTCCAGCACCTTGATGCCGGGGAAGGCCTTCAGGCCGCCGTTGAAGGCGTCATTGCGTTCGTTGTCCACGTTGGACGCGATGCCGCGCAGCACCACCACATTGCCCTTGCCACCCAGGGCTTTGCCGATGTAGGCGGCTGGCACTTCACCAAAGGTGGTGTTGTTGGGGGCCACGTAAGCGTCTTGCGCGCTGGTGTCGGTCAGGCCGCGGTCCACCACGGTCACGTACACGCCCTTGCCCTTGAGCTGGGCCACGGGCTTGGTCAGCGCGGCGGATTCAAAGGGCAACACCACCAGGGCGTTGATCTTGTTGACGGTCAGCAAGTCCTGCAGCTGGTTGGCCTGTTCGGGCGAACCGCTGGCGGTCTTGACGATCACTTGCAGGCCGGGGTTGGCTTTTTCGAGCTCGGCCTTGGCCTGGTTGGCCCAGAACACCACACCGGCCATGAAGCTGTGTGTTGCTGCGGGAATGGACACGCCCAGCACGACCTTCTCGGCCGCGAAGCTGGGTGCGCCGCCCAAAGTGGCCAGGGCCACGGCGGTCAGTGCGAGTCTGCGTGTGATTTTTTTCATTTCAGTTGTCTCCTAGAGTGCAGGTTAAAAAACAGCGCTTGCTGTGGTTGGGGGAAAACGTAGGGATGCCCGCCGCCGGGCCGCCCCAAGGCGGGCAACGCCCCCTTGGGGGGCAGCGACCCGCGTAGCGGCGGAACGTGGGGGCTTTCATCTCTTCGAGCGCTGCATGAAAGCGACCGCGATGATCACGAAGCCTTGCACCGCCGCGTTGAGGTAGACGCTGATGATGCTGGTGAGGTTGAGGATGTTGCTGATGACCGAGAGCAGCACGGCGCCTACCACCGTGCCGGTGATGGTGCCCGCGCCTCCTTTGAGTGCGGTGCCGCCCACGATGACGGCAGCAATCGCTTCGAGCTCCCACAGCAGGCCGGTGGTGGGCGAGGCCGACCCCAGGCGCGGCACATAGAGCAGGGTGGCAATGCCCACACACACGCCCAGCAGCACATAGGTCAGCAGCTTCACGCGGTCCACATCCACCGCGGCGTAACGCGCCACCTGTTCGTTGGACCCTATGGCCTGCACATAACGGCCAAAGGTGGTGCGGTTGAGGATCACGCTGCCCACCAGTGCCACGACCAGGAACACCCACACCGGGATGGGGATGCCGGCCAGGCTGCCGTAGTAGACCGGGCTGTAGATGTCGGTCAGGTCGTTGTCCAGCGTGATGGCGCCGCCGTTGGAGAAGTAGGTGAGGTAGGCGCGGAAGATGCCCAGCGTGCCCAATGTCACGATGAAGGGCTCGATGCGCCCCTTGGTGATCAAGAGGCCGTGTGCCAAGCCAAACGCGGCACCCAGCACCAGCGCCAGTGCCATGCCCAGTACCACCGTCCACACGGGCGAGCCGAGGTGGGGGCTGAGGTAGTTCATGGCCAGGATGACGCTGCCCGCAATCAACGCGGCCATGGAACCCACCGACAGGTCAATACCGCCGGACACGATGACAAAACACATGCCCACGGCGATGATGCCGATGAAGGCCGTGCGCGTGAGCACATTGGTGATGTTGTCCAGCGTGGCGAAGTTGCTGTTGAGCAAGGTGCCCACCACACACAGCAGCACCAGGCCGATCACCGGGCCCATGCCCTGCAGTTTGGCAAGCCACTGGCCTGCCTGCGATGCAGCGGGGGCGGCGGCTTTAGTGAGTTCCTGTGGCATGGGCGATGAGCTCCTCTTCGGTGAGTTGTTGGGATTCCAGAACGGTCTGCAAGCGGCCCGCACGCATCACCGCCACGCGGTGGCACAGGCCAATGAGCTCCATGAGTTCGCTGGAAATAATGACGACGGCCAGGCCCTGGCTGGCCAGCTTCTGGATGAGTAAATAGATGTCGCGCTTGGCGCCCACGTCCACGCCGCGTGTGGGTTCGTCCAGCACCACGACCTTGGGGCCGGGGTGCAGCACCTTGGCCAGCGCCACCTTTTGCTGGTTGCCGCCCGACAGGCTGGACGCCTTGATGTGCAGGCTGCCGGTGCGGATGCCAAATTCGTCCACGGCATGGGCCAGTGCCTGGTCTTCCAGTGCGGGTTGCAGCCAGGGCGTGGCGTAGCGCTCCAGTGCCATCAGCGTCAGGTTTTCGCGCAGACCAAAGTGCACATGCAGGCCCTTGCCCTTGCGGTCTTCGCTCAGGTAGGTGAGGCCCAGGCGCACGGCGTCGCGCGGGTTGCGGATGGTTTGCACCTTGCCTTGCAGCTCCACCGTGCCCGCGCTGCGGGCGCGCAGGCCCATGATGCCCTCGAACAGCTCGGTGCGGCCCGCGCCCACCAGGCCCGCAAAGCCCAGAATCTCGCCGGGGCGCACCTCAAAGCTCACGTCCTGCGCCCAGCCCGGCACGCTCAGGCCCTGCACGCGCAGCGCCGGGGTAGCGCTTGTCGGCCGTGCGGCTTTGGGCGGGTAGAGGTCGGCCAGTTCGCGGCCCACCATCAGGTTGGCCATTTGCTGGCGCGAGAGGCTGGCCGTGGGTTGTTGGGCCACGCAGCGGCCATCGCGCATTACTACCACCTGGTCGGTCATGCGCTCCACCTCGTCCAGCTTGTGCGAGATATAGACCAGGGTCACGCCCTCGCTTTTGAGCTGGCGCATCAGGCCAAACAGGCGTTCGGTTTCGGTGGGCGTGAGGGTGGCGGTGGGCTCGTCCATGATGAGCACACGCGCCTTGCGCAACAGCGCACGCGCAATTTCAACCAGCTGTTTTTCGGCCACGATCAGGTCTTTCACCCGCGTGTTCACATCGGCGCTCAGCCCCACCTGGGCGATGGCCGCCTGCGCTTCTGTGCGCATGGTCTCTTCGTCCAGCAGCAGGCCGCCCCAACCGCGTTTCTTTTCGTGGCCCAGGAACAGGTTTTGCGCAATCGTCAGGTCCTCGGCCAGGCTGAATTCCTGGTGGATCAGCACAATGCCCTGGGCTTCCGCGTCGCGGGAACTGGTGAAGTGCTGCACCACGCCGTTGACCAGCAAGCTGCCGCCCGTAGCGTGCTCAAAGCCGGCCAGGATCTTCATCAGCGTGGACTTGCCCGCGCCGTTTTCGCCCAACAAACCCAGCACCTGGCCCGTGGGCAGGGAAAAGTCCACGCCGTGCAACACCTGCACCGGGCCAAAGGACTTGGTGGTCCCGCGAAATTCGATATCCATAGAAAGTCTTGCGCCCTGGCTCATGCGTTGGCCTTTCGGTGTTTCAAGGTTTCTTGCATGGCCAGCACACCAGCACCCACCACACCGGCGCGTTCCGCCAGGGGCGTGTACTGGATCTCCAGGTGCCTTGTGGACAGGGCCAGCGAGCGCTGGTACACGCTTTGCCGCACCGAGGCCAGCAGTTGCGGCCCGGTGCGTGTGAGTCCGCCGCCAATGAACACATGCGAGGGATTGAAGAAGTTCACGACCGAGGCCAGCATCTGCCCGATGCGGTTGCCTGATTCCTGGATGATGCGATTGGCCGCCGCATCGCCATTGCGGCTGGCCTGGCCCACCAGTTCGGGGGTGATCACGCCATTGGCTTCCAGCGAGGCCGCCAGCAACGGGCTCTCGCCGGAAGTGGCGGCTTCGGTGGCGGAGCGCACGATGGCGGGGGCCGCGGCCATCACCTCCACACAGCCCAGCTTGCCGCAGTGGCAGCGCGGGCCGTCCACGTCCACACAAATGTGGCCCACATCACCGGCCGAGCCGTTGGCGCCGCGGTACACCTCGCCATGGCAGACGATGCCGCAGCCAATGCCGGTGCCTACCTTGATGACCAAAAAGTTCTGCAGCCCTCCCTGCAGGCGCCACAGTTCACCCAGCGCCATCAGGTTCACGTCGTTGTCCACGAACACCGGGGCGCTGTACTCCTCGCGCAGGTAGTCGCGGATGGAGAAACTGTCCCACTCGGGCATGAGCGGTGGGTTGACCAGCTGGGCGCTTTCAAAGTCCACCGGGCCGGGCACGCCCATGCCGATGGCGATGACCTGCTTGGCCGTGACGCCGCACTGGGCCAGCAGCTGGCGCATCAGCACGCGCAACCGGGCCAGCACCACGCCGGGGCCGGTGCGCACATCGGTGGTTTCGGTGTGGCGGGCCAGTACGGTCAGGTCCGGGCGCAGCACGGCTACATCCAGGCTGGTGGCGCCCAGGTCCACGCCCACCAGCACGCCCAGGTCGGCGCTGAGCTTGATGGTCTCGGGCCGGCGCCCGCCGGTGGAGCCGCGCAGGCCGCTCTCTTCCAGCAGGCCCACGTCCAGCAGGCCCGCAATCAGGGTGTTGGTTTTGCTCTTGGAGAACTCCAAGCGGTCGGACAGGGCGAAGCGCGAACTGCCTTCGGACCAAAAAATGGCCTGCAGCAAAGCGGTCTCGTCCATAGACAAATCGTCCCAGGGTGCCAAAGTCTGTCTCCTGTTGTGTGGTTCGCTCGCCGTCTGGCTCGGTGGCGTGGCGGGATCGTATGAGGGGTGCTTCAGCCAGACAAGATCGAACTTAGACCAAAATCAGGCCGAAGTCACGCGCATTCGGGCCGGGTAAATGCGTAAGCCCGGGTTGGGTGAACTGGTTTACAGTTGACGTTTACGTAAACGTCAATTCGCCAGTCCTGGCTTCTTTTTGCGAGTGCCCCATGACCGATCTGTCTGCCGATTTCAAGGCCCTGGCCAACTACCGCCCCACGCACAAGGTGCGTTTTGTCACCGCGGCCAGCCTGTTTGACGGGCATGACGCGGCCATCAACATCATGCGGCGCATCCTGCAAGGCATGGGTGCCGAGGTCATCCACCTGGGGCACAACCGCAGCGTGGACGAGGTGGTGACCGCTGCGCTGCAGGAAGACGTGCAGGGCATTGCCATCAGCTCTTACCAGGGCGGCCACGTGGAGTATTTCAAGTACATGGTGGACCTGCTCAAGGCACGGGGTGGGGCGCACATCCAGGTGTTTGGGGGCGGTGGCGGTGTCATCGTGCCGGCCGAAATCCGCGAGCTGCATGCCTATGGTGTGGCCCGTATCTACAGCCCCGAAGACGGCCAACGCATGGGTCTGCAGGGGATGATTGGCGAGATGGTGATGCGCTGCGACAAGGACATCACCGCACTGGCACCCACCGACCTCTCCGCCATCCAGGGCCATACCGAGGCCAGCTGGCGCGCCTTGTCCCAGTTGCTCACCGCGATTGAAGCTTCCAAGGTCAATCAGGCCCTGGTCCAGGAAGTACGTGCGCAAGCAGCTACTAAAAAGATAGCAGTAGTGGGCATCACCGGCACCGGTGGCGCCGGCAAGTCCAGCCTGACCGACGAGCTGATCCGCCGCCTGCGGCTGGACCAGAACGACAACCTGCGGGTGGCGGTGATCTCCATCGACCCCAGCCGCCGCAAGAGCGGTGGTGCGCTCTTGGGTGACCGCATCCGCATGAATGCCATTTCGCCATGGCAGCAAGGTTCCCGAGTATTCATGCGCAGCCTGGCTACGCGGGATTTCGGTTCCGAGATCAGCGCCGCGCTGCCCGACGTGATTGCCGCGTGCAAGGTGGCTGGCTTCGACCTGATCGTTGTCGAGACTTCCGGCATTGGCCAGGGCGATGCGGCTATCGTGCCGCATGTGGATGTGCCGCTGTATGTCATGACGCCCGAGTTTGGCGCGGCCAGCCAGCTCGAAAAAATCGACATGCTGGACTTTGCGGAGTTCGTGGCCATCAACAAGTTCGACCGCAAGGGTGCCAGCGATGCCTTGCGCGATGTGTCCAAGCAGGTGCAGCGCAACAAGGAGGCCTGGACCACGCCCGCCGACCAGATGCCGGTGTTCGGCACCATGGCTGCGCGGTTCAACGACGATGGTGTGACTGCGCTCTACCAGGCGCTGCTGCCGCGTCTGCAGGCCCTGGGCGTGCCGCTGAAGGACGGCATGCTGCCCAGGGTGGCGGTGCGCCACAGCAGCAACCAGACGCCGGTGGTGCCGGCCGCACGCACGCGCTATCTGGCCGAGATCAGCGATACCGTGCGCGGCTACAAGAAGCGGGCGCGCGCGCAGGCCAAGCTGGCCCGCGAGATCCAACAGCTGCGCGAAAGTGGGCGCATGCTGCAGGAAGCCAACCCGGACAAAGACCGTGCGGTCGCGGCCTTGCATGACCTGGCAACGCAGCGCGAAGCGCTGGTGGGGGCGGCAGAACGCAAGCTGCTGGCCCAGTGGCCCGAGATGCAGAAGGCCTATGCGGGCGACGAATACGTCGTCAAGATTCGCGACAAGGAAATTCGCACCGCACTCACCACCAAGAGCCTCTCCGGCACCACCATCCGCAAGGTGGCCCTGCCGCAGTACGAGGACCAGGGAGAGGTATTGCAGTGGCTGATGCTGGACAACGTGCCCGGCAGCTACCCCTACACGGCGGGTACCTTTGCCTTCAAGCGCGAGGGCGAAGACCCCACCCGCATGTTCGCGGGCGAAGGGGATGCCTTCCGCACCAACACGCGTTTCAAGCTGCTCTCCAGTGGCATGGTGGCCAAGCGCCTCTCCACGGCGTTTGACTCGGTCACGCTCTACGGCAACGACCCGGATCCGCGGCCTGATATCTATGGCAAGGTGGGCAACAGCGGTGTGAGTATTGCCACGCTGGACGACATGAAGGTGCTGTACGGCGGCTTTGACTTGTGCAGCCCATCCACCAGCGTGTCCATGACCATCAATGGGCCTGCGCCTTCGATACTCGCCATGTTCATGAACACGGCCATCGACCAGAATATCGAGAAGTTCCAGGCTGACAACGGCCGCGAACCCACCGACACCGAGGTCGCCAAGATCCGCGAATGGGTGTTGGCCAATGTGCGCGGCACGGTGCAAGCCGACATCCTGAAAGAGGACCAGGGCCAGAACACCTGCATCTTCAGCACCGAGTTTTCATTGAAAGTGATGGGTGACATTGCCGAGTACTTCGTGCACCACGATGTGCGCAACTTCTACAGCGTGTCCATCAGCGGCTACCACATTGCCGAGGCCGGGGCTAATCCGATCAGCCAGCTGGCGTTCACGCTGTCCAACGGCTTCACGTTTGTGGAGGCGTACTTGGCGCGCGGCATGCACATCGACGACTTTGCGCCCAACCTGTCCTTCTTCTTCAGCAACGGCATGGACCCCGAGTACACCGTGATGGGGCGCGTGGCGCGCCGCATCTGGGCCGTGGCGATGAAGGAGAAATACGGTGCGAATGAGCGCAGCCAGAAGCTCAAGTACCACATCCAGACCAGTGGCCGCAGCCTGCACGCGCAGGAGATCCAGTTCAACGACATCCGCACCACGCTGCAGGCCTTGATTGCGATCTACGACAACTGCAACAGCCTGCACACCAACGCGTTTGATGAGGCCATCACCACGCCCACCGAAGACAGCGTGCGCCGCGCCATGGCCATCCAGCTCATCATCAACCGCGAGTGGGGCCTGGCTAAGAACGAGAACCCGAGCCAGGGCGCCTTCATCATCGAAGAGCTGACCGAGCTGGTGGAAGAGGCGGTGCTCAAAGAGTTCGAAAGTATTGCCGAGCGCGGCGGCGTGCTGGGTGCCATGGAGACCGGCTACCAGCGCGGCAAGATTCAGGACGAGTCCATGCACTACGAGATGCTCAAGCACACCGGCGAGCTGCCCATCATTGGCGTCAACACCTTCCGCAACCCGCATGGCGACCAGGTGCTGGAGAAGCTGGAGCTGGCGCGCAGCACGGATGAGGAAAAGCAAAACCAGCTCACGCGCCTGGCCGACTTCCACACCCGCCATGCCGACGCCGCCCCGGCCATGCTCAAGAAGCTGCAGCAGGCGGTGATCGACAACCAGAACGTCTTCAACGTGCTGATGGATGCGGTGAGGGTGTGCTCCCTGGGCCAGATCACCAGCGCGCTGTTTGAGGTGGGCGGGCAGTACCGGCGCAATATGTAAATAGGCGGTCTGCGCCAAGTTGGTGCGCTTATTGCTTGGCGTGTTCCTTCGTTGGGAAGGACACGCGATGCTCTCAAAAATTCCGCTGTGGTTGGGGCGCCTGAGTGTGGGGCGCAAGCTCACCCTCATCTACCTGCTGGACCTCACAGCCGTGATTTATGTGTCCGGCATTCTGATCCACGAAAAATACCTGGCCATTGACTTTGCGCGCAAGGAGATTGTGGGGGCCCACTACGCGGAGGTGGTGCGCCGCAACCTCTTGGGTGTCTTTCGTGTGCCGCCGTCCGCCCCGGTGGCAACTGTGGCGCCAACCGCTTTTGTGGATGATCTCAAGGCGTTGGACGCCATCCGTGACGCCCACGATGCGGAGCTGCACACCGCCGAGGCGTCACAGCGCTTGCACTCCTTGCTGCAAACCCCCTCCAGCAAGGCCAACAAGACCGCCTTGTTGTCACAGGGGCGTGATTTGCTCACCATTGTGGGTAACCAGTCCAACCTGATTCTGGACCCCGACCTGGACAGCTACTACGTGATGTCGCTCACGGTGTTGCGCTTTCCCGAGCTGCTGCAGGTGCTCTATGACACCCGTGACTTCATGCAGCACTGGGGTCAGACGTCGCAAGGGCAAAACCCCAGTGCCCAGCTGCTCACGCTGGTGGGCCGGCTGGACGCGGTGTTGCAAGGCATGGAATCCGACTACGAACAGGCTTGGCTAGCTGGCACACCGCAGCTGCAAACCGGGCTGGGCGCCACCCGCACTGCGCTGCAGCAGCGGGCCCATGCGTTTTCGCGGACGGTGCAAACGGCATCCCTGGATGGATTAAGCGCCCAGGAGGAGGAAGCCCTGGAGCAGGCCTACCAGGCCGCATTGACTGGGCTGGACGACGCCTGGCGTGTGGGGCTGGAGCAGATGCAGCAGCTGCTCAACGCCCGTGTCGATGGCCTGTTCCAGCGCATGTGGCTGCACTTGGGCACCGCATTGCTGTTGTTGGGTTGCATCTTGAGTCTGGTCTATCTGGTAGCCAGCCAGATCGCGCGGCCGCTGCAAGCCCTGGCACGCGTGGCTGACGATGTGCGCCACACCGCCGACTACACGCGCCGCGCCAACTGGCACAGCCGCGACGAAATTGGCCAGCTGTTCACCGCCTTCAACGGCATGCTGGCCCAGTTGGACCATGACCGCCTGGCCCAGCAGGAGTTGGCGGCCAGCGCCCGTGCGGCCGAGGCGCAGCGCGAGCTGGTGGAGGCCTTCCCGATACCCATGGTGGTGACTTCGGTGCCCGACCACGAGGTGCTGCACGCCAATGCGCCGGCCCTGCCCTGGCTGGGCGAGCGCCATACCGACCCCTGGCGCACCGGGCTGGAGTCGGGGGTGCGCAGCCGCTTCTTCCAGCGCCTGGCCGACTTTGATGCGGTGGACGAATTCGAGGTGCGCTGGCTGGGTGGGGCTGCACCATCCTGGGCTGTGCTGTCGGCGCGCCGCCTCAAGTACCAAGGGCAGGACGCGGTACTCACGGCCTTTACCCCGATCAACAAGCTCAAGGTCATGGAGCAGCGCCTGGAACTCTGGGCCAAGGTGTTCGAGGCGTCCAGCGAGAGCATCATCATCATGGACGAGTCGCGCAAGATCATCAGTGTGAATCGCGCCTTCTGCCGCAGTACCGCCTACGACTTTTACGAGGTGATTGGCCACGTTCTGGGCCATGTGATGGACAGCCCGCAGGACATGCTGTGGTCCGACCTGGAGGACAAGGACGCCTGGCAGGGCGAGGTGCGCATCCGCAAGCAATCTGGTGGCAGCTACCCGGCCTGGCTCATGGTGTCGGCGGTGCACAAAAGCGCCACCAGCGGTGAGGTAGTCAATTACATCGGCATTTCCATCGACATTACCGACCGCAAGGCCAAGGAGGAACGCATCCGCTTTTTGGCCCAGCACGATGTGTTGACCGAGCTGCCGAATCGCTCGCTGTGCCAGCAGCGCCTGGCGGAGGCCCTGGCGCAGGCCCAGCACACGGGGGAGCAAGTGGCGGTGCTGTTCATCGACCTGGACCGCTTCAAGTTCATCAACGACACCTTGGGCCACCACATTGGCGACGGCCTGCTGCGCACCGTGGCGCGGCGCCTGACAGCGGCGGTGCGCGGGGACGACACCGTGAGCCGCCTGGGCGGCGACGAGTTTGTGGTCATCCTGCGCCATGTGGCCAGCCGCGAGGAGCTGGCCACCATGGTGAACCAGCGCCTGATCCCCTCGCTGCGCCAAAGCACCATGGTGGAGGGCAACAACCTCACCGTGTCCTGCAGCGTGGGCGTGGCCCTGTACCCCGAAGACGCTACGGCGCAAGACGAGCTGATGCGCCGCGCCGACGCCGCGATGTACGAAGCCAAGGCCGCCGGTCGAGACACCGCACGCTTCTTCTCGCCCGAGACCGACCAGCGTGTGCAGGCGCGCCAGGCCATGGAAGGCCAGCTACGCCAGGCCTTGGAGAACGACGAGTTCAGCCTGCACTTCCAGCCCCGCCTGAACGCACGCACGCGCCGTGTGCAGGGCGCAGAAGCCTTGCTGCGCTGGCACAACCCGCTCTTGGGGCAAGTGGCGCCCAGCCACTTCATCCACCTGGCCGAAGAAACCGGCCTGATCAAACCGATCGGCCTGTGGGTGCTGCGTGAGGCCTGCGCCCAGTGGGTGGCGCTGCAGGCGCAGGGCCTGTGCAGGGGCATGGAACTGTCGGTGAACCTGTCGGTGGCGCAACTGGCCGACCCAGAGCTGGTGGAGCAATTGCGCGAGGTGCTGGCAGCCTCCCGCATGGAGCCACACCTGCTGGAGCTGGAACTCACGGAGTCCACCCTGATGGACAACCCGGTGGCCGCGCAGGCGCAGGTCAGTGCGCTCAAGGCGCTGGGGGTGCAGATCGCCATCGACGACTTTGGTACCGGGTACTCCAGCCTGGCGTATCTGAAGCGCTTCGAGATCGACAAGCTCAAGGTAGACCAGTCGTTCGTGTACGGCATGCTGGACGACAGTGCCGACGCGGCCATCGTGCACGCCGTTATCGCTCTGGGCCACACGCTGGGGTTGAAGGTGGTGGCCGAGGGGGTGGAGAACTTGCCCACGGCCCAGACACTCACTGCGTTGGGGTGCGACGAACTGCAGGGCTACTGCTTCAGCCGGCCGCTGGCGGTGGACGACTGGGTGGCGTGGTTGCAGGCGCACGATGATCGGCCTGAGCGGAGGCGGGCGCGCTAGTTTTGTCTTCTTTTAGGGTGGGCTTTTTTTGGGGTTGCACCGTTTTTTTAACACCCACTCCCCCAGCCCCTCGCCCCGTCGGCGAGGGGAGCCTTAACAGCCAGATTTTGTTGTTGCGTGCCGACTACGCGGCCTCTGGCGTGAGGTGGCCACTGTTGGTTCGTTCCACGGCCCGCGCCTGCGGTTGTGGATACCTCGGAGATGTCGGTGTGCCAACGCTGGCGGCTGCGCCCGCCAGTGGCTCCGCGCCTATCCTTACTCGGTCACCACAACTGTAGGTGCTGGCCGTAGTGTGCCCACCCGTTGGCACCCTTTCCCTTGTTGTGCCCTGGCCGGACTGGGGCAACCAAATCGGCTGTTAAAAGGCTCCCCTCGCCGACGGGGCGAGGGGCTGGGGGAGTGGGTGTCAAAAAAGGTACAGCCAAACACCCGAGCAGTGCAAAAAACCAGGGTCAGCTGCGCAACTGGGTGGCCAACCACTGCGCCATCGGGCTGTCGCTGCGCTCCAGTTCGTGCACGATGGTGAAGTGGTCCGCCCCCGGCACGTCGCGCAGCTCGGTCGGGTTGCCCAGCGCCTGCGCGGCCGCGTGGTACAGCGCGGACTGGCGGGCAAACTCAGTGCTTTCGGCCCCGCCCCAGGTCACCCAGGTGGGCGTGGGGCAGGCGCGCACATTGGCGGCGGGGGAGTAGCGGCGCACGGTTTGCTCATCGAGCTGGATCATGGGTTGCAGGTAGCTGTAGCGCAATGGCTCCAGGTCGTGCAGGCCGCTGATGAGCACTGCGGCCTTGAGCGGGTCGCGCGGCAGGCCGTAGTCGGTGTCCCAGGCAGTTTCCAGGCACATGGCGCTCAGGTGGCCGCCGGCCGAGTGGCCGCCCACCCCCACGCGCGTGGGGTCGCCGCCGTACTGCGCGATGTTGTGCAGCGTCCAGGCCACGGCGGCGCGGCACTGGCGGGTGATTTCGGCAATGGTGACAAAAGGGCACAGCGCGTAGTTGACGACCACGGTGGTGATGCCCAGCGGCTGCAGGCCCAGGGCTACGCCACTGAATTCTTTGGAGGACAGGGCACGCCAGTACCCGCCATGAATGAACACAAACACCGGCGCGTTCGGTGCATCGGCTGGAAAGATGTCCAGCGTCTCGTGGATCGTGGGGCCAAACGGAATGTCCAGATGGTTCCTCAGCGTGCTGCGTGCCTTGGTGGCCTGCGCCACAAAGTGTCGGCCCGGCGCAGCCTGGTCGGCAAGGCCCATGGAGGGGTTGTACTGCGCGTCGATTTGCGCTTGGGTGTCGAAGTCGCGGTAGAGCTTGGGCATGTCGGGTTCCTGCAGTTAGATGCCAACGTATTGGTGCCAGAGGTCGGGCTGCGCTGCCAGCGCGGCGGAGTCGCCGTTCCAGACCATACGGCCACGTTCGATGAGGGTGTGCTGCTGGGCCAGCGGCAGCAGACGCTGCACGTATTTGTCGATCACCAGAATGCTCTGACCCTGGGCGCGCAGCGTGGCCAGGCAGGTCCAGATGTCCTCGCGGATCAGCGGCGCCAGGCCTTCGGTAGCCTCGTCCAGGATCAGCAGGTGCGGGTTGGTCATCAGCGCGCGGCCGATGGCCAGCATCTGCTGCTCGCCGCCCGAGAGCTGGTTGCCCATGTTGCGGGCGCGCTGCTTCAGCACCGGGAAGAGCTCGTACATGCGCTCCAGCGTCCACGGCGTGGGGCTGGCATTGCGCTGCGCGGCAAAGGCCTTCAGGTTTTCCAGCACCGTAAGGTTGGGGAAAATCTGCCGCCCCTCAGGCACCACGGCCACCCCCATGCGCGCAATGCGGTCGGGGCTGAGCTGGTCGATGCGTTCGCCCCGAAAGCGGATGCTGCCACTGCGCGCGGGTGTCAGGCCCAGGATGCTGCGCACCGTGGTGGTCTTGCCCATGCCGTTGCGACCCAGCAGTGTGGCCACGCCGCCGGCGGGGATGCGCAGGTTCAGGCCAAACAGCACCTGGCTGCTGCCATAGGCGGTGTCCAGGTCGGTGATGTCGAGCAGGGTTTCCATGGGTGTTTCTTCAGACTTCATCGCCCAGGTAGGCGCGGCGCACCTCGGCGTCTTCGCGGATGGCGGCCGGTGCGCCGCTGGCAATCACTTTGCCAAACACCAACACCGAGATCGCATCGGCCAGCTGGAACACCGCGTCCATGTCGTGCTCCACCAGCAGCAGCGTGGTCTCGCTGCGCAGGCTATGCAAGAGCTCCACCATGCGCTGCGATTCGTCGGGCCCCATGCCGGCCAGCGGTTCGTCCAGCAACAGCAGCTTGGGGGCACTGGCCAGTGCCAGGCCGACTTCGAGCTGGCGTTGCTCGGCGTGTGAAAGGGCACCGGCCAGCGCGTCCAGCCGTTGGGCCAGGCCGACGCGGCGCGCCACGGCGGCGGCGCGCTCCATGCGCTGGGCCTCGGCATGCGCGGCTTTCCAGAAACGCAGGCTGCTGCCGTCCACGGCCTGCAGGGCGAGCGCCAGGTTGTCCAGCACGCTCAGGCGCAAGAAGACATTGGTGATCTGGTAACTGCGCGCCAGGCCGCGGTGCACGCGGCGGTGGATGGGCTGGTGGGTGACGTCGTGGCCGTCAAACACAATGTGGCCAGCGTCGGGGTGCAGCGCGCCGGAGATTTGGTGGATGAGTGTGGTCTTGCCTGCGCCGTTGGGGCCAATCAATGCGTGGATCTGGCCCGGTTGCACTGTCAGCTTGGCGTGGTCGGTCGCGGCCAGTGCGCCAAAGCGCTTCACCAGATCTTTCACCTGCAGCAGCGGCGCGGTGCTCATGCCGCCCTCCGCTTCAGCAGACTCATCAGGCCTTGCGGCGCCACCAGCACCACCAGCAAGAGCAGGGCACCCAGACCCAACTGCCAGTGTTCGGTCATATGGCCCAGAAACTCCTCCATGAGCAAAAAGGCCGCGGCGCCCACCAGGCCGCCCAGCACGTGGCCCACACCGCCCAGGATCACCATCACCATCAGCATGCCGGACTGGCTCCACTGCATGAGCGACGGGCTGACAAAGCTGCCCTGGTTGGCCAGCAGCGCACCGGCCAGGCCGGCCAGTGCGCCCGCCAGGGTGAAGGCCACCAGCTTGTAGCGCAGCACCGCGTAGCCCAGCGCGGCCATGCGCACCTCGTTCTCGCGGATGGCCTGCAGGGCCTGGCCAAAACGGGCGTTGAGCAAGCGGGTGATGAAGACGATGGTGGCCACCAGCAGGGTGAGCGTCAGGTAATACAGCGTGGTATCGGTCAGCTCCAGCCCGCCACCCAGCGTCGAGCGGCCGGGCAACGAGAGGCCGTCGTCGCCCCCATAAGCCTTGAGCGACACGGCCAGGTAGTACAGCATCTGCGCAAAGGCCAGCGTGATCATGATGAAGTACACGCCTTGCGTGCGCAGGCTGATGGCCCCAATGAGCAGCGCCAGCAGTGCACTCACCGCCATGGCCAGTGGCCAGGCTAGCCAGGCGCTGCTGACGCCATGCTGCATGAGGATGCCCACGGTGTAGGCGCCCACGCCCACAAAGGCCGCGTGGCCAAAACTCACCATGCCGCCAAACCCGAGGATCAGGTTCAGGCTGGTGGCCGCCAGTGCGAAGACCAGAATGCGTGTGGCCAGCGTCACGTAAAAACTGTCACCCAGCGCAGCGGCCACCCATGGCAAGGCGCAGAGCGCAGCCAGCAGTGGCAATGTCCAACGCAGGGCCAGACTGTGTTGCAAAAGGCTAGGGGAATTGCGCGGTTTAGCCATGGGCAGGAAACAGGCCACGTGGCTTGAGGGCCAGCACGGTGGCCATCAGCACGTAAATGAGGATGGAAGCCACGGCGGGTGCCGCGTCGGCCGCGACCTGCGGGCTGAACAGCGCCTCGAACAGCATGGGCAGCAGCGTGCGCCCGCCCGAATCCACCAGGCCCACCAGCAGCGCGCCGACCAGCGCACCGCGGATGGAGCCAATGCCGCCAATCACGATGACCACAAAGGCCAGGATCAGGATGCTCTCACCCATGCCCACCTGCACCGCCAGCAGTGGCCCCAACATGCCGCCGGCCAGCGCACACAGCGCCGCGCCCAGGCCAAACACGGCGGTGAACAGGCGCTGCACATTGGTGCCCATGGCCAGCGCCATGTCGCGGTTCGACGCCCCGGCGCGCACCTGCATGCCCATGCGCGTGCGCGTGACCAGCAGGTAGAGCACGAGCGCGGTGGCCAGGCCCACGCCGATGATGAGCAGGCGAAACGCGGGGTAATAAAAGCCGGGCAGCAACTCCACCGGGCCGGCCAGCGCGGTGGGTGGATTCAGCGAGATCGGTTGCGAGCCCCAGACCATGCGCACGCCCTCGTTGCACATCAGCAGAATCGCAAACGTGCCCAGCACCTGCGTCACGTGGTCGCGACTGTAGAGCCGGCGCAGCACGCTCACTTCCAGCAGCATGCCCAGCACGGCCGTGGCCAGCACGCCCACGCCCAGGCCCACCCAGAAGGAATCCGCCACAGCCGACACCGTGGCAATCAGGTAGGCGCCCACCATGTAGAGCGAGCCGTGCGCCAGGTTCACCATGTCCATGATGCCAAACACCAGCGTGAGGCCGGCGGCCAGCAAAAACAGCATGAGCCCCAGCTGCAGGCCGTTCAGGGCCTGCTCCAGCAACAAAATCCCCATCGTGTCGAATCAGCCTTGCGGTTTAGAGCGCCGGCATCTTGCAGTTGCCCACGTAGGCGTCGGCGTGGTTCTTGAACACGGTGCCCAGCGTGCGGTTGGTGATGCGGCCCTTGCTGTCCTTGGTGATCACGCGCAGGTAGTAGTCCTGGATGGGGAAGTGGTTGCTGTTGAACTTGAAGGCGCCGCGTACCGAGTCGAACTTGGCAGCCTCCAGCGCCTTCTTCACGGCAGCCTTGTCGTCCAGCTTGCCCTTGCTGTCGCGCACGGCAGCGTCCATCAGGCGGGCGGCATCAAAGCCCTGCGCGGCGTACAGCGTGGGCAGGCGGCCATAGGCCTTTTCAAACTCGGCCACAAACTTCTTGTTGGCCGCGTTGTCCATGTCATGGCCCCACTGCGAAGTGTTGAACATGCCCAGCATCGGGTCGCCCACGGCCTTGATCACGTCCTCGTCGCCCGAGAAGCCGGGGCCGAACAGCGTGATGTCTTTGGACAGGCCGGCACCGACAAACTGCTTGATGAAATTGATGCCCAGGCCGCCGGGCAGGAAGATGTAGACCGCGTCGGGCTTGCTGGCGCGCAGCTTGGAGAGCTCGGCGCTGTAGTCCAGCTGGTTCAGCGCGGTGTAGGTTTCAGACGCTACCTCTCCCTTGAAGAAACGCTTGAAGCCAGTGAGGGCATCTTTGCCGGCGGGGTAGTTGGGGGCGATCAGTGCCACGCGCTTGAAGCCCTTGTCGGTCACCGTCTTGCCCACGGCCTCGTGCATGTTGTCGTTCTGGTACGAGGCGCTAAAGAAATAGGGGCTGCACTGCTCGCCCGCGTACTGCGAGGGGCCGGCGTTGGCGCTGATATAGAAAGTCTTGGACTGGAAGGTGGGGGCGCCCACGGCCAGCATGACGTTGGAAAACACGATGCCGGTCATGAAGTCGACTTTGTCACGCTTGACCAGGCGGTCCGCGGTCTGGCGGCCCACGTCGGGGTTGGCCTGGTCATCGGCCACGATCACTTCGGCAGTACGGCCGCCGAGTTTGCCGTTGTTGAGTTTGACGGCGAGCTGGAAGCCATCCCGAATGTCCACCCCCAAACCGGCGCCAGGGCCGGACAAGGTGCTCAGCAGGCCCACGCGCACGGGTTCGGTGGACTGGGCCACTGCGGCCACAGAGCAGGCGGCCAGGGCGGCAGCGGCGACAAGGCGCAGGGAGGCAAGACGGGCGAGGGACATTGCGAAGCTTCCTTTGTGGGATGGGTGAGACCGAAACATTATCGGCCCATCCGGCTTCGCACCCGGCCCTGCAAGGGGCGGTTTTGCATTCTGGCCCACAGGGGGCCAGATAGGCAGGCTTGGCTCAGTTCAGCAGGTAGCTGTCGGCCTGGTCTTCAAAGTCTTCGGCGTCGATGGCGGCGTCAAACGCTGCGCGGGCGGCGATGGCTTCCTTGGTGTAGGGGATCAGGGGCTTGTCCAGCGGGCGCAGCTTGTGGCGGCGCAGGCCACGCAGCTGTTGGGAGCGTTCCATGGTCTGCAAAACCAGCTCAGGCTCCATCATCAGGCTGAAGGGGTTCAGGGCGGTGGCGGTGTCTTTCATGGCAGTTCTCCGGTGGTTGCCGCGCCATCCAATGACTTTGGCGCTTGGATGAACTGTAGTCACGCCCCCGGGGAACTGGAGTCCGACACGCGCTGTAAGTCGTGTAGGAATTTGCCTTACAGGCGTTGCCCCCACGCTCCACCGCTGCGCGGGTCGCTGCCCCCCCTATGGGGGCTAACGCGCCTTGGGGCGGCCCGGCGGCGCGTTGCAGCTCTCGCGCACGGGGCCTGGTGCTCTCAGATCAACCGTGCCCGCACGCTCTTGCCCTTCACCTTGCCCGCATTGAGCTTGGCGCAGGCGTCTTTGGCAACACTGCGCTCCACGGCCACAAAGGTGCAGTACTCGGTGACGGCAATCTTGCCAATCTGCTCACGCGTGTAGGCGGGGCCGCCGTCCAGGCTGGTCAGCGCGCCCAGCACATCGCCGGGGCGAATCTTCTCTTTGCGGCCACCGGCTATTTGCACGGTGGTCATGGGGGGCAGCAGGCGGCCGCTGCCCGTGGGTGTGAGTTCGTCACGCTTGAACCAGACCGACGGTGCATTCTGGTACTGCTCAATCTTGCCCACCGATCCCATTTCGTTCATGGACACCAGGCTCACCGCCAGGCCCGACTGGCCTGCGCGGCCGGTGCGGCCAATGCGGTGCACATGCACCTCGGCGTCGGGGGTGATGTCCACGTTGATGACCAGGTCCAGCTCTTTCACATCCAGCCCGCGTGAGGCCACATCAGTCGCCACCAGCACCGAGCAGCTGCGGTTGGAAAACTGCGCCAGCACCTGGTCGCGCTCGCGCTGCTCCAGGTCGCCGTGCAGCGCCTGGGCCACAAAGCCCTGGCCTTGCAGCAGCGTCACCAGCTCGTTGCACTGCTGGCGCGTGTTGCAAAAGGCAATCGTGCTGGTGGGGCGAAAGTGGTTGAGCAGCAGGCCCACGGTGTCCAGCCGGTTGCTGCGCTCCACCTCGTAAAAGCGTTGTTCGATGGTGTTTTCGGCGACGGCAGCCTTCACGGTGATCTGCTGTGGATCGCGCATGAACTGTTTGGCCAGCTTCTCAATGCCCTCGGGGTAGGTGGCCGAGAACAGCAGGGTCTGGCGCTCTTTGGGCGTTTGCTTCACCACGGTGGCAATGTCGTCAAAGAAGCCCATGTCCAGCATGCGGTCGGCCTCGTCCAGCACCAGGGTGTTCAGGTTCTCCAGCGAGAGGTATTCGCGCTCCAGCAGGTCCATGATGCGGCCCGGCGTGCCCACCACAATGTGTGCGCCGTTTTCCAGGCTGGCACGTTGGCCGCGGGTGGCCACACCACCGCACAGCGTCACCACCTTGATGTTTTCTTCGGCCCGCGCCAGGCGGCGGATTTCCACCGTCACCTGGTCCGCCAGCTCACGCGTGGGGCACAGCACCATGGCCTGCACGGCAAACCAGCGTGGGTTCAGCTTGGCCAGCAGCGCCAGCGCAAAGGCTGCCGTCTTGCCGCTGCCCGTCTTGGCCTGGGCAATCAGGTCTTGCCCGGCCAGCGCCACGGGCAGGCTGGCAGCCTGGATGGGCGTCATGGACTCGTAGCCCAGTTGTTGCAGGTTGGCCAGGGTGGCAGGGGAGAGGGAGAGAGAGGAGAAAGCAGTCATGCCCCGATTATCGGCGGCTGGGGTTCGCCATGGTTGGCTGGCGCGCCTAAATGCTATGATTTTAGTAGCTGCTTGCGCATATCCCACGGGCGCTAGAGGCTTGTTTTATATGTAAAGTCTTCTTGCAGGCGCATGGTTTGCGCACGGCGGGCGGCGTGGCCCGCGTTCTCCGGCTCGCGTCGCGGGTGGCTGTTTCTGGTGGGGTGGGGTTGCTGCGTCAACACCGCGGTGGGTGCGCCTGCTCTGTGGCAGCCGCGAGTGCGGCCTGCGCCCGCGGGCCCCACCGCCCGCCTGGGTTGGTGGGCTTGGATGCGATTTGGAACTTCGCCTTCAGACTGACTGCAGACATTAGGTGCGCTCCGAAGCGGTCGATACGTTTGAGCTAAGCCACGCTCGGAGGCCCCAGGCCGATGCGCATCGGCTTGAGCAAGTGGTTAGGCCACATCGCGCTGCTCTTCGGTTGATGCAAGTGCACTTAGATTGGGCTTTGCGAACCAAAGTCGCGCCGAGGGCAAGAGCAAGAGCACCGAAGCCAGCGTGTGCAGTGCTCCCTGGGATACCTGAAGAAGCCGCATTGACGATGTGCCAGTAGCAGGTAGGGACCAAGGCAAGTAGAAAAGCCCAAACACAGTGAAACCAAATACAAGCCAACGACCCCATCGACGGCCGCGAAACGTGGCGATAGCAATCAGCGAGATGGGTAGCCAAACCATTGCAAGGGCCAGAACTTGAGTGATCGTCTCTGGGGGGCCTTTCAAGTAGGTGCGCCAGACGTCGTTAGCCGCATAACTGCAGAGAAATGCCGCTACCGCAATAACTACAGTAGACGGCGGTCGCGACTGAGCGGTGTGATGCATAGGGGGTCTAACGTTGGAGGCCATGGGCCACAGAATTCACGATTCTCACGCCTCGGAACCAGCTTGAACATCCCCCAATCGGGTGAATTTTCTAACGGTTGCTTCCGCCGCATTGTGTCTGTTTGTTGTTCACCCGAACATCCCCTGTTCGGGTGATTCTTCCCGTGCCCATCTTCCAAATACGCCACGTCAGACAGGTAGCCCGTGTATCCGGGCGCAGGCCCCACTCGCGGCTGCTACAGAGCAGGCGTGCCAACCACTGCGTTGATGCAGTAATGCAAGCGAACCCAAAGCCGCCGCCCGCGACGAGGCCGGAGAACGGGTGCACGGGCTGCCTGCCCTCCAAGCCCGTAGGCCTGCAGGGCAGCTTCAAACCCCAGCCCTCCCTAAAATGCAGGGATTGCCACCCACGGTTACCCCATGAACCTCAAACTCCCCAGCCTCCTGCTCACCGCCTTATTGCTCACCAGCTGCGGCACCACCATGGTCAACCCGGTCACGGGGCAGGCCGAGCGTTCGGTGATGAGCGAAGAGGACGAGGTGGCCGAGGGGGCCAAGGCGCATGCGGAGGTGTTGAAGGAATATGGCGCCTACAACAACGCCGCGGTGCAGCGCTACGTGACCAACCTGGGACAGAGCCTTGCCGCGCAAAGCCACCGCAGCCAGCTGCAGTGGCACTTCACCGTGCTCGACAGTCCCGAGATCAACGCCTTTGCGCTGCCCGGCGGCTATGTGTATGTGACGCGCGGCATCATGGCCTATATGGACAGCGAGGCCGATTTGGCCGGCGTCATCGGCCATGAGATTGGCCACGTGACGGCGCGCCACGGTGCGCAGCGCGCCACGCGCCAGCAGACCGCGGGCCTGGGTGTGCTGGCAGCCAGCGTGCTGGGCGCGGTGCTGGAGAGCCAGGGCTTTGGCGGCGCCGGGCAGCTGGCCAGCCAGGCCTCGCAAACCGCGGCTGCGGGCTATATCGCGTCCTACGGGCGCGACCAGGAGCTGCAGGCCGATGGCCTGGGCGCCGAGTACCTTTCGCGCACGCGTTACGACCCGCGCAACATGGTGGACGTGATCACCGTGCTGAAGAACCAGGAGCGTTTTGCTGCCGACCAGGCCAAGGCCGAAGGCCGCCCGGTGCCCAGCGGTGGCGACTGGCTGGCCTCGCACCCCAGCAACGACCAGCGCCTGCAGTCCATCACCGCGTTGGCTGCGCAGTACAAAGACCAGGGCAGCTACAACAGCGAGGGGCGTGAGCGCTACCTCAAGCTCATCAGTGGCATGACCTTTGGCGACAGCCCGGCCCAGGGCCTGACGCGTGGGCGCAATTTCTACCACGAGCCCCTGGGCATTGCGCTCACCGCGCCCACCGGCTGGTACATCCAGAACGACGCCGACCAGCTGGCCCTGCTGAACACCGCGCGCGACGCCGCGGTGGTGGTGCGCGTGGCGCCCGCACAGGCGGGCAAGACACACACCGAGGTGATTCGCAGCCTGCTCAAGCCGACACAGGGCCGCACAGAGGCCACCACACTCAATGGCCTACAGGCTACGCGTTTTGCCGGTGCACGCACCGCCAGCAACGGCCAGACGCAGGCGCTGGAGGCCACCGTGATCACCGGCCCGGGCGACACCATTTATCTGTTGCAAACCAGTGCCAAAGACGCCAACGCCCTGCAGCGCGCCCGTGCCCAGGTGCGCGAGGCGGAGGGCAGCTTCCGCGCCCTTACCGCGCAAGACCGTGCTGCGGCGCGGCCCTGGGGTATCAAGACGGTGGCCTACCCCAAAGGCGGGTTTGCCGAGCTGGCCAAAAACTCCCCCATTGCGCGGCCCGAGCAGCAGCTGCGCCTGATCAACGGCTACTACGGGGGCGGCGAGCCCAAGCTGGGCCAGCTGGTCAAAGTGGTGGATTCTCTTTAATTGCTATCAAAACAGGAGCTGCTCGCGCAATAAGTGTGGGGGCTAGAGGCTAATTTCATGCATAAACTGCACATCTCCACTCAATTCGACTCCGGCGCCATCGAGGTGGTGCAGCTGGAGCGCGCCGACGATATCCAGCTGCGCATCCGCAAAGACAGTGCGGCGGACTTTGCCCAGTGGTTCCACTTCTGCCTGCACGGCGCGGCCTTTCAGCCGGTGACGCTTCGCTTCCTCAACGCTGCCGAGTCTGCCTACCCCAAGGGCTGGGACGATTACCAGGTGGTGGCCAGCTACGACCGCCAGGAGTGGACGCGCATTGACACGCACTACGACGGCAAAGAAATGACGGCCCGCCTCACGCCCATGGCGCAGGCGGTGTACTTTGCCTACTTCGAGCCCTATTCCTACGAGCAGCATCTGGACTTGCTGGCCTCGGCCGCCACCTCGCCCTGGGTCACGCTGCAGCGCCTGGGCAGCACGGTGCAGGGCCGCGACATGACGCTCCTGCGTATCACCGACGAAGCGGGCAACACACCGCCCGAGCAGAAAAAGAAGGTCTGGATGATTGCCCGTCAGCACCCCGGCGAGACCATGGCCGAGTGGTTTGTGGAGGGTTTCTTGGAGCGCCTGCTGGACGCCGACGATGCCGTGGCCCGCGTGCTGCGCGAGCGCTGTGTCTTCTACGTGGTGCCGCACATGAACCCCGACGGTGCGGTGCTGGGCAACCTGCGCACCAACGCCGCCGGGGCCAACCTGAACCGCGAGTGGGCCGCCCCCACGGCCGAGCGTTCGCCCGAGGTACTGCTGGTGCGCCAGGCGATGCTGGACATTGGCGTGGACCTGAACCTGGATGTGCACGGCGACGAGGGCCTGCCCTACAACTTTGTGGTGGGGTCTGAGGGCACGCCCGGCTACAGCCCACACGTGGCCGCGCAGGAAGACGCCTTCAAGGCCGCCTGGGCCGCGAGCTGCCCGGATTTTCAGGACCGGGTGAACTACGGCAAGTCGGCGCCTGGGCAGGCCAACATGACGCTGGCCACCAGCTGGATCGCCCAGCAGTTTGGCTGCCTGGCCTTTACCGTGGAGATGCCATTCAAGGACAACGCCGACCTGCCCGACCCACTGGTGGGCTGGAGTGGCGAGCGCTCCAAGAAGCTGGGCGCCAGCGTGCTGCAGCCGCTGCTGCAGTGGAGCGCTTAGGCCGCTGTGCCCACCTTGCGCTTGCGCACCACCGCACCCATCAGCCCCAGCCCGGCCAGCAGCAGGGCGTAGGTCTCGGGTTCGGGCACGGCGGATAGGGGCGTGATGTAGCTCGCTCCCTCACGGATGCGTGTGATGTCGATACCAAAATTCACCCGCCCAGACTCGGTTCCCCTTCCGAGCCCATAGTTCGTGAAAAAGAAGGCGCTAGCGTTGCTGTTTGGGGAAAAAACGCTCAGATCGGATGGACTGATCTCAGTGGGCCCCAGCATGTCTGGCGATGGAAAGAGCCCAGCACCGCCTGCGAACAAAGAGAAAGACATCGATACGGAGGTCGCTATCGGGACGCCACCGACCACTGTGCCCGCCCCTGGCAGCGTGCTGCTCACCAAAGTGTCCAATGATGCAGACCGCACAAAACCCGTTCGAAGACCGTAAAGATCTATGCCGGCACCAAATTGGTCATTGGCCAGTTCTACATAGCAATCGAAAGCCAAATTTACGCAGGCGTTGCCAATAGGGGAAAACGTAAATGCCCCTGAAGTGGCAGAGGTGTCGCGCACCGAATGGGTGAATCTGCTGATGTCTGCAGCCGAATTCGAGTCTGGTGTGCCGAAATCCAAATCGAACGACATGGAAAACGATTGGCCGTCCAGCGCATGTTCGATGCTGCTCTGCGTGGCGGTATTGCCGGACCCTTGGTTCAACGCGCGAATCGTACCTTCGACGTTGAAGTGACGAACTGGTTGGGCGATGGCGGATGCGCAGAGGGTTGCAGCGGCCATGCCCGCCACAATTACTTTTTGAATGCTGCTCATTGGCATAGGTTTCTCCTTGGTTGAAGTTATTACTTGAGGACTGCTTTGGCTGACGCGATCGGCTCGTTGGCCACCGTTTCCAGCAGCTTCTGAATGTCACCGAATCCTTCAACGGCCTTCAGGTCCTGAAAGTCGCCCCAGCGCAGGGCTGCCGGAATGTCTTTGTAGATCTCTCGCGGCGCGGCGAAGCAGGCCACGGGCACACTGCCACTGTCTCCGGGCAGCAGCTTGAAGCCTTGCTTGCCTGGCAACAGCAGGGGCGTCGCGGGCTCCACCATCGGATCATCCACAAAGCGGTTGGGGAAGATGCGCTGCAGTTTTCCGCCCGCGGCTTGTGCATAGCAGTACACGTAGGCTGGCGCGGTGGTTTGAACGGCGAATGACAGTCCTTCATTTGCCCCGCCTGGAGCGGGTGCAATGTTCAGCCCAATCCGCGCCGCTGCTGGGCTGGCTGTCGGTGGCGCCGAGGCGACATCACGAAACGGCTGCGCCGGTGGTGGCGGGAAGGGGCTGCTCAAAAACCGGGTGAAGAACGGCAAATCCACCAGCGCCTTGTCGCCCATGCCTGTGGCAGAGCGGTACGCTGACACCGCTTGCAGCAGCGCAGGTGTCACATTGCCGTTGGCCGGGCCGTCAAAGTAGCCACGGTTGCGCAGCTGGGTTTGAAAGTAGCCGGTGAGTTCGCCGCCCCGCTCCATGCCAACAAACCAGTCTTCAATTTCGTTGGCAATCTCGGGGTTGCGGGCATCGGTATTGAGGCAACTCCAATAGGGCAGCTTGAGCAAGCGCCCAAACAGCTCCACCGACGACAGCTCCACCATGTTGCGCAGGGCTTGCGCAGTGCCGTCCGAGCGTTGCAGCGAAGTGCTGAAGTTGATGCCCACCTTGGTGAAGGTGGCCTGTGCGTCCAGCGCGTCGCCTTCTTTGGTGATGGTGGTGAGGTTTTTGGAGACCACACCCGGGATCAGGGACAGGCGGGCCGTATCGGCCATGGCCACATCCAGTCCCATCACATTGAACTGCTTGCTGATGGAGGCGCCGGCCCCAAACAAGCTGCCAAACGAGAATCCACCATCGGTCTGGCGCTTGATGACGCCTTCATCCAGCTGGGAAATGGAGCCGCGCAAATTGAAACGCGGCACTACTGCGAACGCGCTGCGCTTTTGTGCGTTGGCCATGAAGGCGACGGCGTTGTTGGCGTCCTGCCCAAAAACAATGACCTCTATGGCCCGGCTACGCCGGCTCTGCTCCGAGATGGCGGACATCATCATGTCGCGTGTCCCGGCGCTGACCTTCTTGGTGGCGTCAGACAGGTCCTCCAGCACCACACTGACATCACGTACCGCGTAGTCAATGTAGAGCTTGTCCATGCAGCGCATGGTGTCTGAAAAGTTGGTCACATTGCGTTGCAGTGCGCCAGCGGGTGATTTCAAGGCCGTCTGGGCATCTGCCGCTTTGGGCGGCAATGGTGCGCAGGCGGTGATAACGAGTGTCGCCAATAGAACTAAACGTGACTGGGTCATGGTGGTTGTGTATTGCTCAGCGGCAGTTGTTGCCGGCTTGGATGATGTCGCCGGTGACGATGACCGTGGTTTCGCGGCGGGCAGACGTGCCAATCTTTTTGTCGTCCTCAAACACATTGCCGATGGCAATGGTGCAGCCGTCACCCAAAGTCTTGGCCCCAGATCCGGTTGAGCTCGGCTCGCTGTCAGCCAGCTTGCTGCTGGCGCGCTCTGCAGCACGTGCTGCCTGTTCGCTTTTGGCACGGGCAATGCGCGCGTTGATGTTGTCGCCTATCTCGGCTGAGCCAGCCTGTGCCGTTGTGATGGTGGCAAACAGGACTACGAAGCATAGAAGTTGAGGCTGAGGCCTGACTCGCATTTCAATTTCCCTCTAAGCCGCCGACGATGACCTTTTGCCGTTGGCCTGAGCCTGTGGCAGATTGGGATATGTCGCCGCTGACCTGCACATCAGTTGTGATGTTGCCACTACCCCCGTTGCGGACGCTGCCTAGATTGATCGTCTGGGTGGTATTGCTTGCGCTGGCTGCTTGCGTGACGTTGCCGGTGACCAGTGCCCTGGTTGTCACTGTAGCGGCGGTGTTCTCGCTACTGCCGACACTCAATGTTTGAAGGATTCGCTCCCCATTGGATGCGGATTGAGTGATGTCACCAGTGGTAAACGCCTCAGTAATGGTCTGGGTTATGGAGCCTTCGGCGCTGCCCACCGAAATTTTCTGTTGGGAACTAGAGGTGCCGTCTTGGGTTTGGGTAATAGCTCCCGAGCTGCCAGCGCTGGTGGCGATATTGCCGCGGGATGCTTCCACGCTGCCGATCAAAATGCGTTGCCTCGAAGCGCTGCTGCCAGTCGAATCCTGTGTGACCGTGCCAGTCAACACGGCGTCAGTTCTGACCTCTGCTGGTGTTCCGCCTTTGACGCTGCCTACGTCGATGGTCTGCAGTGAAAACGAATTCGTTGTTTGGGTCACTGTGGCGTCGATGGTGCCGCGGGTTAGTACTTGGCCTGCTGGACTCACATCTGCAACGGAGCCAGCAGTGAGCGATTGCGTTGCGCCGCCCCTGGCTGAGTCTTGGATCTGGGTAATGGTGCCTGTGATAGCACCGCGTGTATTGATTGATGTGGCGTTCGAATTCTTGATGCTACCCACATCAATGGTCTGGCTACCGAAAGTCCCCCGAGTATCGACGCTGCTACTGCTTTGGGTAACACCAGCGCCGCTGATGCTGCCTTGGGTAGTTGCCGTACCAACACTGGAACCCGTCAAGCTACCCACATTGATGGTTTGCGGGATGTCGCCCGTCGATATTTGTTGCACCGGCGCGGAGACAGCGCCCTGGAGCCGCACACTGTTGCCTCGCGAAGTTTCGTCAGTCCCCGCAACCGACAGTGTTTGTTCGTTGACAGTGGCGCCGGATTGAGACTGCGTCACATCGCCAGTCAAACTGCCACGGGTCGTCAGGTTTGAAACGCCTGAGGTGTTTGTCTTGAGCTCTGCAACAGGCGCTTCGGGGGTTGCGAGATTCCGTGACGCGACGGGCCTCTGAGGGACCACCAGCGTATTTGGGGTACCCGCACTCACGGGCGCAAGTTGGGCAAAGGCTGCGGGTGCCCAGATGGCTAACACCGCAACGAGAACATTGGATGGGATGCGATTTGTCATTTGTAGCTCTCCTTTATGCAGCGCAACCAGTGCACGTGTTGTCCCTGTCGGCTGAAGATCGTTGGGCGCCCAAGGCGTGGCTTCATTAGCTATCAATGTGATAGCTGCTCGCGCTATATCCATGGGCACCGCAGTCAAAAACACTAGTAAGTTCCAGAGGTGGCTGATGCCTTGGCTGCACCCCCCACGGTGTGCCACACGCCTCCGCTGCCTTCGCCATTGCGGTCGCCGGGCTTGGTGTCGCCCACAAAGTAATACAGCGGCTTGCCTTTCACTGCCCACTGCTTGGCACCGTTGGCGTCGATCAGCGTGAAGTCGCCTACGGGAGTGGCACCGTCTTTGGCCACAAATGCAGGCCAAGCTGTCAGGCAGCCGCCACTGCAGTTGCTCTTGCCGGGTGTGTCTTTATCAAAGATGTACACCGTGCGCCCGGCGGCATCCGCCAGCACACCGTCGCGTACGACGGGTTGGGCCTGAACGGCAGCGGTCAGCAAAGTCAGCAAGGCGATAGGGAGGATGTTTTTCGGCATGGTTGCGCGCCTTTCTAGGGATGGGCGTTGATCAGGCATTGGCCTTGGCGCTGCGGCGTCGCGCCACCGTACCCATCAGCCCCAGCCCGGCCAGCAACATGGAGTAAGTTTCGGGCTCAGGTACTGCCGTGACCATGTGTCCGTATTGGATGTGGTCTACCTCGATGCCGCCTGAGCTGTTGCTGATGGTGATGCTTTTCACTCCGCCAGCGAAATGGACACCCAAAAAGCGGTCGTCCGCGGTGGTGCCATAAAAACTGTTGTCAGCAAAGCCACTGAAGGTGCTGCTGCCCAACAAGGACCCGTCTTCACCGCGGGCGCTGAAGGTGATGCTGCCTGCCCCATCGGTCCAGACAAGACCAAACGCGGTGGGTAGCTGTGTCGGGCTGTTGAAGGTGAATGTGATGCCCGCGCTGCCACTGCCAGAAAACCAGCTGTGCCCCTGGTTGCCCAAGCCATCGATATTGCCATCGTCTGCATCCACGGAATCGACCAGGCTGCCCCATTGTGCGGGCGAGATAACGCTGCCCGTGTTGGCAGACAAGCCGCCGTTCAGGGCGCCGTCTTCCAGGGTGTCCAAGAATGTGGGGCTTGCGCCCGCATAGAAGCCGACCGGAATGTCTGCAGACGATAGGTAGGCCGATGGCCCGTAGAAGACGGGTGCCGCGATCGACGCAGATGCGGCTGAAGCCAGGGTGATTGCGGCCAAGGTTGAGGCCACGAAATGCTGGTGCAAAGACATAAAAAGCTCCCTGAAGTGAGGGCGTTGTGCCCGGTGGTGAAGTACAGATACTTCAGGGAAGAGGCTAAAACGCCAAGGGGCTGGCCGCAATGCGCCTGAGTGCGTAGGGCGCTGCGGTTTTCTACGCAGTTCTGCGTAGAAAACGCCCCCATCGCTTGTTTCAGGAAGCGCGGGTCGCTGCGGCCTTTGACATCTTGTTTAACTGTGGGGCGTTTGCTGGCGTCATCGATGGAGGCAAACCCGCCAGCGGTCTTGGGCGGCGCATGGCCTAGTAGCCGGAGCTTTCTTTGCCCGCAAACGGTGGCCGTCGGCCTACCAGGGCCTCGAGCATGGAGAGTTCGTAGTCGCGGTGGTTGATCACCGGCGCTGCCGTTAGCAAGGGCGCCGCTGTGTCTTTGCCCACATAAAAGGGCGAGTCATGGTAAGTGGTTGCCACCGTGCGTGCCTGGCTGGGGTCGGCCGTGGGGGTCAGGTCGGCGGTGCCGTAACACAGGCAAAAGTAGGTTTGTGTGTCGGTGGCTTCGATGTAGCAGGCGGTGCCCCGGATGCCCGCCGTCATGGTGGGCATGACGATGCGTTTGCTGCCGGGGCCAAATACCGCCAGCACTTTGCCGGTCACCACGCGCAAGATGCCGGTGACGCCTTCGCTGGCGAATTGCACCAGGCTGTCCTCACGCATCAGGTAGGCGTTGTTGCCCATCACGTAGACCACTTCGCTGGCCTTGCCGGTGGCAATGGTGTCACCCGTCAGCACCAACTGGCCTTCCTTGGCCGGGCTGCCGTTGACTTGCACCAGGCCTTTGAGGCTGCGAATGCCGGGCACCAGGGGCCGTGTGCCCATGGACATCACCTGCACCATGTACGACGACAGGCTGACGGCGCCCAAGGCCTGAAGAATGCTGCGACGGTGTGACATGGAAACTTCCCCGTGTATGGTGGTGCGCATGCTGCGCCGGTGCTTCTTGTTCTTGCGCGATGCTACCCAATAACAGGGCAAACAAGCAATGCGCAATGGGACGTAGGGTTGCGCTGTCGGGTACGCACTTGGGCGTATGTGGGGCCTACTGCAGTGCGCCTGGCGCGGTGTTGGCACTGGCTGCGCGAATGGCATAAGCAGCCATTTCGGCGCTGTTGCGCAGGCCCAGCTTGCTGCGGATGTTCTCCCGGTGTTTGCGTGCAGTGGCTTCGCTGATGCCGAGTTTGGCACCCATCTCCTTGCTGGTCAGGCCTTCACCCACCAGTTTCAGAATCACTACTTCGCTGTGGGTGAGTTTGGCTTCCGGGCCGGGCGCCGCGGGTTCCTGGATGAACAGGGCCGCAATTTCGTTGCTGACATAGCGGCGCCCCTGGGCGATGCGCCGGATGGCCTGCAGCAGCTCGTGGCTGCTCTCGTTCTTGGGTACATACCCCGCAGCACCCAGCGCGAGGGCCGCGCGCACCGATGCGGCATCCATGCGGGCAGTCACCACCAGAGTGCGGGTGGGGCAGTGGGCGGTGCGCAGGGCCTGCATCACTGCCAGGCCGTCGAGTTGGGGCAGGCCCAGGTCCAGCAGCAAGACGTCGGGTTGCAGCGCCAGCACCTGCGCCAATGCACGGGTGCCATCGTTGGCCAGGCCCACGCAGTCCATGTCGGCCTGCGTGTTGATGAGCATTTGCAGCGCATCGGCCAACATGGCGTGGTCTTCGGCGATAAAAATGCGTACGCTTGGCATAACGGTGCAATCAGGGAGTTAAAGCAATGCAGTGGACACGACCTCAATCTGCCGCGCGGCAAGCCTATGAAGAAAAGGCCTTTGCGCTCTATTTTGCCTACGAAATTCCGTTTCCCTATATCGGTGTGACCTTGATGGCGCTCACCTGTGCCTGGCTGATGTACGGGCAGGTAGCCACCCATTACATCGTGGTCTGGTTGGTGACGGGCGGTGCGCTCAGCCTGTTGCGAGAGGTGTTTGTCTGGCACATGAAGCCCAAGCTGGAGCGTGGCGAGGGTTACCAGGCGATCCTTTGGGGCTTCACGCTGTCGTCGTTTCTGACCGGTGCGACATGGGGGATGTTTACCTGGATGTACTTTGATGCCGGGCGGCCGCTGTCCTTGTTGATGGCGGGATCGGTGGTTGCCGGCCTGGCGGGGGGCACGGTGACTCCGGTTTCCATTTTTTTGCCTGCCTATTACGCGGCGGTGCTGCCCACTGTCTTGCCGTTTGCCATCATGCTGGCCCTGGTGGGGACCGTAGAGCACAGTGTGCTTGCCGGCATGACGCTGGTGTTCCTCGCGTCCACTTCGGGGTATGCCCACGTGACCAACCGCCTGCACCGCGAATCGATGCGCTTGCGTTTTGAGAACCAACAGCTGATTGCGGATCTGGGCGAACGCAGGGCTGCGGCGGAGGTGGCCTCCCAAACCAAATCACTGTTCCTTGCGGGGGTTAGCCACGACTTGAAGCAACCCATCCGCGCCATCGGTTTGTACCTCGGGGTGCTGCAGCACACGGAGCCCGCTGCCCAGGCCGTTGCATTGGCGAGTGTGGTTCCAAAAATGGAAAAGGCTCTGGGCGAGCTGCATGGGCAAGTGTCCCGGTTGCTGGAGTTGTCGCGCCTGGAGTCTGGGGCTTTGCAGTTGCATATGGAGCACGTAGAGCTGCAGCCGGTTTTTGCGGATCTGCATGCGCTGTTTGGTGAGCAGGCCCGCAACAAAGGTATCCGTTTGCACTTTGCAACGCCACGTGCGCGCCGCCATGCACACGTGTGGGCGGACCGGCGGCTGTTGGAATCCATTTTGCAGAACCTGATCAGCAACGCCATCAAACACACGCCCGCGGGTGCGGTGTATGTGGGCACTCGCCTGCGCATGGACTACCCCGTGGGCCGCCAGCTCTGCATTGAGGTGCGTGACAGTGGCACCGGCATCGCCAGCCACTTGCAGCCGCAGCTCTTTGAGGCCTACCGCAGTTTTGATGACCGGCAGGCCAGCGAGAGCCACGGTTTGGGCTTGGCCATCGCCAAGGCACAAGCCACCTATCTGGGGTGTGACATTCGCCTGCGATCCCATGAGGGGCAGGGGGCGACCTTTACGCTGTGCGGGATTGCGTTGGCTCCCACCTGATCTACCAGCCTATTTGCCGTTGATGCCCAGCAGTTCCACCTCGAACAGCAGGGTGGCATTGGGCGGGATCACGCCGCCTGCGCCGCGCTCGCCGTAGGCGATCTGGGGTGGGCAGGTGAGCTTGGCTTTGCCGCCCACCTTCATGCGCTGCACACCTTCGGTCCAGCAGGCAATCACGCGGCCCAGCGGAAACTCGATTGGCTCGCCACGCTTGTAGGAGCTGTCGAACTCCTTGCCATCGGGCAGGGTGCCGCGGTAGTGCACCTTCACCGTGTCGCTGGCCTTGGGGCTGGCGCCCGTGCCGACCTTGAGTGCGCGGTAGACCAGGCCGGTGCTGCTGAGCACGGCGCCTTCTTCTTTGGCGGCTGCGGTGGTGGTGGCGTTTTGGGCCCCGCTGCAGGTGCTGGCGAAGACCAGGGTGAGGGCGGCAATGCGCGAGAGGTAGTGCATGGAGTTGTGTTTGGAAAAAAAGGAAGTCGAATTGTCGCAGTCACCTGGCCGTGGTTCAATTGGGTCATGCCTGCGTTTTTCGATTCTGGTTCCATCACGCCCCAGTACCACGGCATGGGGCCCGTGGCGCACACGCTCTCGGAGCAGTTGCGCGCGGTTCACGGCCTGATCGGTTCCCGCTACCCGTTTATCGACCGGGTGGCCGTGGTGCTCTACGACCCTGCCACCGATTTGCTCAAGACCTTTGTCAGCAGCAACAAAGACGACACCATGCTCAAACAGTACGAGGTGCCGCTGAGCGACGTGCCCTCGCTGGCGGAGTTGGCCCGTACGCGCCAGCGGCGCTTGGTCGGAGACATTGCAGAAACCTTCCGCTCCAACAGCCAGCACACCCGTTGGCTCAAGGCACAGGACTACCGCTCCAGCTACACCACGCCGGTGTACCAGGATGGGGCCCTGGCAGCTTTCCTGTTTTACGACTCCAAGCAAGCCCAGGTGTTTGACGAGGATGCCGCGCAGTTTCTGGACACTTTTTCTGACCTGATTGCCCAGCTCTACCTGCTGCAAAAACGCCTGGTGCATGGCCTGGTGGGCACCATCCAGGTGGCGGTGGACTTGGCGCGCATTCGCGACTTTGAGACAGGCCAGCACCTCGAGCGCATTGCCTACTATTCGCGCATCATGGCGCGGGCCCTGGCCGAGCAGCATGGCCTGACGGACGAGTACATCGAATACCTGCAGCTCTTCGCCCCCCTGCACGACATTGGCAAGGTCGGCATCCCCGACCATATCCTGCTCAAGCCGGGGCGGCTGGATGCTGCGGAGTACGAGGTGATGAAGCGCCACGTCACGATAGGCGAAGGCATCATCGAGCGCATTGGGAACGACATGGGGGTGCACGAGAGCCTGCCCACCCGCATCATGCGCAACATCGTGGCGACCCACCACGAGCGAGGCGACGGCTCGGGCTACCCGCGCGGGCTGACCATGGCCGACATCCCCCTCGAAGGCCGCATCGTGGCCGTGGCCGATGTGTATGACGCGCTGACCAACCGGCGCACCTACAAAGAGTCGTGGGACGACGCGGCCGTAGCCCGGGAGCTGCAGCGCGAAGTGGACGCCGGCCAGTTGGACGGTGACTGTGTCGCCGCCCTGATGGCCGCCCGCGAGGCACGTATTGCCATCAAGCTGCGGTTTGCCGACCAGCACGCGCCCTGAGCGGCGCGCGCGCGGTTACCTTGTGCATGAATTGCTACTAATTTGGTAGCTAGTCGCGCGATATCCATAAGGGTTTGAGGTCAATTTGACCATCAAACCCCGCTGTGTCACACCAGCAAGGCATTCACCCGCTTGACATACGCTGCCGGGTCCGCCGGCAGGCCGCCTTCGGCCAGCAAGGCCTGGTCGAACAGAATGTGGGCCAGGTCGTGGAAGTGGACGCTGCCGTCCAGTTTTTTCACCAGCGCGTGGTCGGCGTTCACTTCCAGCACGGGCTTCAGCTCGGGCGCGGCCTGGCCGGCTTGCTTGAGCATGCGGGCCAGCTGGGTGCTCATGCCGTCGTCTTGCACCACTAGGCAGGCGGGGCTGTCGACCAGGCGGGTGGTCACACGCACGTCGTCGGCCTTGTCCTTCAGCGCTTCCTTGAGCTTGGCCAGCAGGGGCTTGAAGGTTTCGGCAGCTTCCTCGGCGGCTTTCTTCTCGGCTTCGTCTTGCAGCTTGCCCAGATCCACTGCGCCCTTGGCGACGGACTGCATCGGGGTGCCGTCAAAGTCGTGCAGGTAGTTCAGCGCCCACTCGTCCACGCGGTCGGTCATCAAGAGCACTTCGATGCCCTTCTTCTTGAACACTTCGAGTTGCGGGCTGTTTTTGGCCGCAGCCAGGGTGTCAGCCGTGATGTAGTAGATGGCCTCCTGGCCTTCCTTCATGCGCGCCTTGTAGTCGGCCAGTGACACGCTCACGCTGTCCGTGGTGCTGGAGGCAAAGCGCAGCAGTTTGGAGATGCGGTCCTTGTTGGCAAAGTCTTCGCCCAGGCCTTCCTTCAAGACCGCACCAAACTCGGCGTAGAACTTGGTGTATTTGCCGGCGTTGGCTTCCTGCTCCGCTTTTTCTTCCGCGCTCGGCACATCGGTCACACCGTCCGCACCAGCGTCTGGCACTTTGTCGTTTTTGGCCAGGGTTTCCAGCATGGCGAGCACGCGTTTGGTGTTGCCCTCGCGGATGGCCTTCACGTCGCGGCTTTCCTGCAGCAGTTCGCGGCTCACGTTCAGGGGCAGGTCGGCACTGTCGACCACCCCCTTGATGAAGCGCATGTAGCTGGGCAGCAGGGCTTCTGCATCGTCCATGATGAAGACACGCTTCACGTACAACTTCAGGCCGCCCTTGCGGTCGCGGTTCCACAGGTCCATGGGCGCTTTGCCGGGGATGTAGAGCAACTGGGTGTATTCGGTGCTGCCTTCCACGCGGTTGTGGGTGTGGGCCAGCGGCGCCTCAAAGTCGTGGCTGATCTGTTTGTAGAAGTCGTCGTACTGTTCCTGGGTCACGTCCTTTTTGGCACGGCTCCAGATGGCGTTGGCCTTGTTGACGGTCTCCCACTCGCCGGTCTTGACCATGGCGCCGGGTTGGCGGCCACCGTTGTCGTCGCCGGGCACCAGCAGCTCGCCGTCTTTCCACTCTTCCTTTTCCATCTGAATGGGCAGGCTGATGTGGTCGGAGTACTTGTTGATGATGCCCTTGACCTTCCAGGCCTGGGCGTAGTCCTGCGCGTCGTCGCGCAGGTGCAGGATCACGCTGGTACCGCGCGCTTCGCGGGTGATGCTTTCCACCTCAAACGCACCGCCACCGCTGGCGCCACCATCGCTCACCCAGCGCACGGCTTGGTCGGCGGGCAGACCGGCACGGCGTGATTCCACGGTGATCTTGTCGGCCACGATGAAGCCGGAGTAAAAGCCCACACCAAACTGGCCGATGAGCTGCGAATCAACCTTCTGGTCACCGCTGAGCTTGCTCACAAAGTCCTTGGTACCGCTCTTGGCGATGGTGCCCAGGTTGTCGATGGCTTCCTGCTGGGAGAGACCAATGCCGTTGTCGGTGATGGTCAGCGTCTTGGCATCCTTGTCGAAGGTGACCTTCACCTTCAGCTCGGCGTCGTTCTCGTACAGGCCGCTGTTGTTGATGGCCTCAAAGCGCAGCTTGTCGCAGGCGTCCGACGCGTTGGAGATCAGCTCGCGCAAGAAAATCTCTTTGTTGGAGTACAGCGAGTGGGTCACCAGGTGCAGCAGCTGGGCTACTTCGGCCTGGAAATTCATGGTTTGCTTGGTCATAGATAGGTCTCTGAGTCTCAATAAAACGGTTCGCGCGCCCCAAGCTGCTGGCCTGTAGCGCGGGCAACCCGCAATTATGGGCGAGGGGCCGGGTTTCAAGAGGCCGCACGGATAGGCACAATGCGCCCTATGGGGGGAAACGTAAAACAACGCACATGGCTCTTGGTCGTGGGCTTTCTGATTTGGCTTCTAGGCTGCGGCCTAACGGCTGAAATGACGCAGTCACTTATAGCGACTACGCCGTTGACAGCGTGGGTTTGGCGGGTGATTTTTGTCCTCGGTGGAATTCTGTTGTTAGGCTTTTGGTGCATTCCTTCGTGGCATAGCAGACTCAGCGCTGCGCTGGAGCACAGAATGCCGACACACATTTTTCGGGTTCTGCTCGGTTTTCCGTTGATGTCATGGGGCTTCGCTGGTGTTTTGGTCGCCGCGCCATTGGGGTATGTCTACGGTTTGGCCTACCTCACAGGGTCTGTCCAAGCAGGCGTTGCGGCTCTAGTTGTGGAGGCTGAGCCTCGCCGTAGTTCCGGGAAGGGGTGCAAGCAGCATCTCAAACTACGTCTGTATGCCACAATCAGCAAGGTCTGTGTTGACGGATTAGTTGTCGGACCGCTGCCAGTCCCGGGTCAGCGCGTTGAGCTGCGAGGTGTCCGGTCTTATCTCGGATTCTGGGTGCAGGAGGTGAATGCGGAAGCCGCACACGCACCCCGCTGATCTTCAGGAATGTTGTCTATGACGCATGACTTTGCAACGCTGCCCAACCTAGGCCCCAAATCTCAGCAAATGCTGATCGCTGCAGGTATCCATAGCCTGGAGGACTTGCAGCACCTGGGCGCTGTGGCCGCCTATCTCCGGGTCAAGCGACACAGTGGCAACGTCAGTCTGAACCTGTTGTGGGCACTTGAAGGGGCCATCACCGGGTTGCACTGGCAAGAGGTGGCCCGTGACCACCGCACCAGCCTGCTGCTGGCGCTGGACGATTGGGAGCGTGCGGCCCGGGGCGGCCAGGGCGACCCTGTCCAGGGGATATGCCAGCCGCCCCTTCCCCCGCGCGGTCGTTAGCGCTACATTGCAAGAAAAGTCTCCAGGGAAGTGAGCAACGCGATGAAACCGGACCAGCCAGTACCGCCCCACGACAAGCGGGCGGCCACCTCCACCCCGGCCAACAGGCCTTTTGACAGCTTGCTGGACCCTCTGCCCGTGCCTGATGTGTCGGAGAGCGATACCGATACGGCCTGGGGCCTGTGGGAAGCCAGCGTGGGCGGGCTGCTGCAAGAGGGCAAGGCGCCGCCAGAGACACCACCCCCCCACGGTTTTGAACCCACCCAACCCGTGGGTCTGGATGGGGAACCCCTGCCCAAGAGCAAGGCTTAGCCGGCTACCTCGCCCGGCGCCAGCCAGGCCAGCAGCTGCGCCGTCACCTCGGGGCGGTGCAGCAATTCCATGTGGTTCATCTTGTAGGCGATGCACTGGCTGGGCTTGGCAAACACCAGGGTGCGTTTTGCCTCGTCGTGCAGGCCCAGCGCACTGCGCAGCGGCACCAGCCCATCGCCCAGCAGCCGGTCGGCCAGGGCGCCGCGCTGGCTGGCGGTGGTGGCGGCCACGGTGTAGCAGGCCACGCCTTCAGGCAATGGCACGGGCAGGCGGCGGTCCGGCCCCTTGTGGAAGCGGTTGCGGCCCTGCCAGTCCTCTGGGCTGACACAGCCGTAGCGCAGGTCGGTGATGCCGGCGCTGCGCAGCTGGCCCAGTTTGGCAAAGGGGCGCGAGTAAGGCGTGGCGCCCAGGATGATATCGACCCAGTTGCCCGCGCGCTCCAGCGGCGCGCCGTGGTGGGGCGTGCCCAGGAAAACGATGTTTTTCAACACCTGCAACCACGCAGGGTTGGTCGCGCGCGCCTGCTGCACCGCGCTGCGGGTTACCAGGCCACCCATGCTGTGCGCCAGCACGGTGATGTCGGTCACCGGCACCGGCCAGTGCGCCACCAGTTGCCCGAGCTCCGCCGCCAGTGCGGCACCGTTGTCCGAGGTGTGCAGGCCCGTGTTGTAGCGCACATAGACCGGGGTGTAGCCCACTGCGGCCAGGGCGTGGGCATGGCTGCGCACTTCACCGGTGGTCGTGGTGTGTGTCCACTGCAGGTCGTTCATGCACAGGCCGTGAATGGTGATGAGCAATTTGCCGCCTACCGTGGCGGCTGCGGGCAAGGTGTCAGGCCGGGTCCAGTCCAGCCTGTGGCCCGCGTGGCGCAGCTGCAGGTGCGTGGCCAGCGGGTTGCTGCTGGCGGCCAGGCGGTCGCCCAGCACGCCGTTCAGGGCGGCCAACACGGCCTCGCGCTGTGGGGTGTCGGGTAAAGCGGTATCGGCCGCGTCCAGCAGGGGCTGCAGCTTGCCCAAGATGGCCTCGGCACCACTGCCCACCAGCTGGGTCACGCCTTGCACGGTTTGGTAAATCAGGCCGGTCAGGCCGCGCGTGGTGCCTGCCGTCTTGCCGCCTGGCACGCCCATGCTGCCCCAGACCGACTGGTGCACCCCTTCGGCCATGCGGGCCACGCCGCGGGTGGCCTGGGTGGCCAGTTGCACCACGCCACGCAGGTCGGAGGTGCGGAAGTGCTGCAAGGCCTTGGGCCGCGGGGGCAGGGGCATGGAGGCCTTTTGAAGGACGTTAGAACTTTTCGTGCGGCTGCAGGTAGCGCCACTGGCCCACGGGCAGGTTGCCCAGCATGACCTTGCCCACACGCACGCGCTTGAGGCCCACCACGCGCAGGCCCACCAGTTCGCACATGCGGCGGATCTGGCGCTTCTTGCCCTCGGTCAGCACAAAGCGCAGCTGCTCGGGGTTTTGCCATTCCACCTTGGCGGGTTTCAGGGCCTGGTCGTCCAGGCGCAGGCCGTGGCGCAACAGCTTGAGTTTTTCAGGTGGAAACACGCTTTGCACGTCGGTGCCCACCGGGTCGTCATCGTCGATGCGGCTGAGCTGCTGTACCTTGCCGCCGTATGTCGCAGCAGGCGAGTTGGCCGCCGCGCTGTTGGCCACGCCGGTGTAGACCACGCGCACCAAATACTCTTTCTCCATCACCGAGTCTTCGCCAATCAGCTGGCGCGCCACGCGGCCGTCCTGCGTCAGCACCAAGAGGCCGGTGGAATCAATGTCCAGCCGGCCGGCGGGCACCAGGCTCTTGAGCTGGCTGCCGTGGAAGAAGAAGCGCGCGTTGTCCTCGGCCCATCGGTTTTGCGGCTGGATCAGGGTGATGGCGGGCTCGTGGCCGTCTTCGGCCTGGCCGCTGACGATGCCAATGGGCTTGTTCAGCAAAATGGTGACCTGGTTGGCCTGCTGGCCCTGGGCCTGTTTGTCGATCTCGATGCGCACGCCGGGCAGCACCTGCATGCCCATCTCGGCCACCTTGCCGTCCACTTTCACCCAGCCCTTGCCAATCCACTCGTCGGCCTCGCGGCGCGAGGCCATGCCCAGCTCGGCCATGCGCTTGTTCAGGCGCACGGTGCCACCCGCGCCCTGGGCGGCCGTATTGGTCTGGCCGGCGGGAATGGCGCGGTTGCCGGGGGCCTTGTTGGCGGGGCGCGGCGCGCGGCGCACGCCCGCCGGGCTGTTGGCGGCGCTAGGCGGTGCCGGTGCACGGCGCAAGGTGGGGCGGGGGGGCTGGTCGGTCATGGTGAATTTGCTATTGTTTTAGGAGCTGCTTGCGCATATTTTACGCGGGCTAGGTGCCTATCGGGGCGTCTTGGCTTTGAGCAGGCGCGGAATGTTGTCCTCAATCCAATCGGTCAGCAGGCGCACCTTTTCGGCAGCTTCGCGCCCTAGCGGGGTGAGCCTGTATTCCACGTGCGGCGGCACAACTTCGTAGGCAGTGCGGTTCACCAGGCCATCGCCTTCCAGGCTCTGCAGCGTCTGGATCAGCATGCGCTCGCTCACGCCATTGATCTTGCGCCGCAACTCACCAAAGCGCAGCGTGCCGGACTCCAGCGCGATCAGTGCAAGAACCCCCCAGCGGCTGGTGATGTTTTGAAGTACCTCCCGGGAAGGGCAGGCTGCAGCCAGGACATCACCTCGCTGGAATTTTGCGGCAATTCCCATCCTGTGGCTCCTTTAGAACACTGCCTGGATTGTAGGTAGGTGCCGGGTTTTACGCGGCGAGAAGACACTTACTATTTTGTATGTACTTGCATAAAGTAAGCGACAAACCTACATTCCATCGCAGCCCGGGCGTTGTACTGCCCGGTCCGCCAACTTTGAAAGGATTTGAATGAAAACAACCCTACTGGCAGGCCTTGTGGCCGCCGCCTGCGCGCTGCCGGCCCTGGCACAGGAGGCCGTGCGTGGCTCCCGCAACGCCGATGCACTGTTCACCAGCGCTGACCCCAAGCTGCACGCCAACAAGCAGGTGGCCTACCACATCGTCAAGGATTTGCTGGAAGCCAACCACTGGGAACTGGCTGAGCGCTACATCGACAAGGACTACATCCAGCACAACCCCAATGCGCGCAACGGACGCGATGCCGTGGTGTATTTCTTCACCCAGGTACTCAAGGTGCAACCCAAGCCCATTCCCGAGAAACTGAGCCTGCCGGTCGCTGAGGTCATGGCCGAGGGCGATCTGGTGACGGTGATTTACCCGCGCAACGTGGTTGACCCCGCGCACCCCAAGGGGGCTTACAGCACGGCCTGGTTTGACACCTGGCGCATCAAGGATGGCAAAGCAGTGGAGCACTGGGACCCGGCGCTGATGAACGAAGCGCCCACCCTGTCCAACTGAGGCGCGCGCCCCATCCACGGTCGCTGCAGGTCGGCAAAAGGCACCTAGGGTAAACCCTACTGTTGAACGCAACAGTAGGCGCTTGGCGAGGCAATCCGTATCGTCGCGCCCTGTTTTTGTACTCTCCAAAGGCCTTTCTGCCATGTCCGCGACCGTTGTGCGCAAGCCGCTCTACCAATCCCTCTATGTCCAGGTGCTGTTTGCCGTCACGGTAGGCGTGTTGCTCGGCCATTTTTACCCCCAGCTCGGTACCGAGATGAAGCCGCTGGGGGATGCCTTCATCAAGCTCATCAAGATGATCATCGCGCCCATCATCTTCTGCACCGTGGTGGTGGGCATCGCCGGCATGGAAGACATGAAGAAAGTCGGCAAGACCGGCGGCCTGGCCCTGCTGTACTTCGAAGTGGTGTCCACACTGGCGCTGGTGATCGGCCTGCTGGTGGTGAACTTCATCCAGCCCGGATCGGGCATGCACGTGGATGCCGCCACGCTGGACACCAAGGCCATCGCCGCCTACACCGAGCCCGGCAAGATGAAGGGCACGGTGGACTTTCTGCTGGGCGTGATCCCAACCTCGGTGGTGGACGCCTTCGCCAAGGGCGACATCCTGCAGGTGCTGCTGTTCTCGGTGCTGTTCGGGTTTGCGCTGCACAAGTTTGGCGGCCGCGGCACCATGGTGTTTGACTTCATCGAGAAGTCCTCCCACGTGCTGTTCGACATTGTGGGCATCATCATGAAGGTGGCCCCCATCGGCGCGTTTGGCGCCATGGCCTTCACCATCGGCAAGTACGGCATCGATTCGCTGTTCTCGCTGGGCAAGCTCATGGGCACCTTCTACCTGACCTGCCTGATCTTCGTGTTCGGCGTGCTGGGCCTGATCGCCAAGCTGCATGGCTTCAGCGTGTTCAAGTTTGTGCGCTACATCAAGGAAGAGCTGCTCATCGTGCTGGGCACCTCGTCGTCCGAGTCGGTGTTGCCCCGCATGATGGAAAAACTGGAGAACCTGGGCGCCCGCAAATCGGTGGTGGGTCTGGTCATTCCGACCGGGTATTCGTTCAACCTGGACGGCACCTCCATCTACCTCACCATGGCCGCGGTGTTCATCGCCCAGGCCACCGACACGCCCATGACCCTGGTGCAGCAGCTCACGCTGCTGGCCGTGTTGCTGCTCACCTCCAAGGGCGCGGCGGGAATCACCGGCAGCGGCTTTATCGTGCTGGCGGCCACACTGTCGGCCGTGGGCGGCGTGCCCGTGGCGGGCCTGGCACTCATCCTGGGCATTGACCGCTTCATGAGTGAAGCACGCGCCCTGACCAATCTGGTGGGCAATGGCGTGGCCACCCTGGTGGTGGCCAAGTGGACCGGCGACCTGGACATGCAGCGCCTGCAGGCCGGCCTGGAGCACCCCACGCAGCAAGAAGCCCAAGCGCCCGAGGAAATTCTGGACCAGCACGTGGAACACATGGCCGTTCGCCCCAGCAAGGGCTGAGAGCATTCGCCCACTAGTTGCGCGCGTCAAGGGTCTCGAAAATCCTTGACGCTGCATCTGGGGCGCTCACGGTCGCCGAATCGATGACCAGTCGATCGCTCGACCACGGTTCGTACTCACGTTGTTGAACTTCAGCCCACGTTGGCAGTGTGTGCCCCGGGATGTCTGCCTTGCGGTTCTCCACACGCCTCTGATGTTCGCTTATGTCCGAACACACAACTTCCACTTCGACGATGTGTGAGTTAGCACTTTCAGCAATCGCACGCCAAGTTTCTCGGATAGAGGTCAGCGGGTTCACGGCATCTGCCACAACGGTTCCCCCCAAGCAGAGATTGGCCTTGGCCATTTGGTAGGCCACAAGGTAGCCCAATGCCCCCACCCCATGCTGTGTGTGCAAGGCAGACAAGATGGCTTGTTCAATGGTGTCGATCCGAACATATGCAGCGCGACACCGGCGCGCCAGGATCTGGGCGATGGTCGTTTTGCCCGTGCCCGGCAGACCGCTAAAGACGATTAACATGCGCGCGATTCTGCCCCAGCGGCCCCGTCGTGGGTATCTGCACATGCCACCCCGCCAGCCGCATGAAAGTGGCCATGTGCGTGCAATTTGCTATAAAAACGATAGCTGCTTGCGAAATATTCACGAGGGCTAGACCGCGATTTGGCGTGTAAACACCCGCGACCGCAGCGCCTGCAGATCCAGCACCCGCAGCCCGCCGTATTCCACCCGAATGAAGGCCTGGGCCTCCAGCGCGTTCAGCGCCTCGTTCACGCGCTGGCGCGACAGGCCCACCAGGTAGGCCAGCTCCTGCTGGGTGATGCGCAGCACCTCGCCCACGCCGGGGTAGAGCACAGGGTTGAACAGGGAGGCCAAGCTGCGCGCCACGCGGATGTCGGGGTTGGTCATGCGGTCGATCTCGCGCGCGGCGATGAACTGGCCCAAGCGTTCGTTGAGCTGGTTCATCACAAAGCGGTTGAAACCAATCGAGTGGTCCAGCAGCCAGTGGAAAGTGTCCACATGCAGGCCGGCCACCAGGCTCTTGCGCAGCGCCTGGATGTTGTAGCGGTAGGTCTCGCGCTTGAGTGCCGTGCCCTCGCCAAACCAGCCGCCCGGTGGCACGCCGGTGAAGGTCATGGTCTGGCCCTCGGCGTTGTCGGTGCTCATCTTCAGCAGGCCGTCCACCACACCAAACCAATAGGTCACTGGGCGGCCCATGCGGCACAGGTATTCGCCCGGTGCCGCCTCGGCAATGCGCAGGTCGTCCACGGCGCGCTGGCGTTCGTCGGGCAGCAGCACTTGCAGCCACGGAATGGCCGCCAATTCGACGTCGGTGAGCGGACGGCGGCGCTGGTGCAGGCTGGAGTCGGTGCTCATGGGCGGGCCTTGTAAGTTGCCAATAAGTGAAGGGAAAACACCTACCGAGAAATGCACAAATTGTCGTCCAAACGACAACTTGGCGTCAAATGCAGTCCTACCATTCGCCCCATACCAAAAGCCCCTTGGCGCATGCCGGGGGCCATAACGAGGTGACACGCAATGGGTACGCACACGACATTTCCGCAGCTGCTGCTGCAGCACGCCAGCCAGCGCCCGCAGGCGCCGGCCATGCGTGAAAAGGAATACGGCATCTGGCAGGCGCTGACCTGGGCCGAGCTGGCGCAGATGGTGGAGCACATCGCAGCCGGTCTGCACCAGGCTGGTCTGCAACGGCATGACCACATGGTGGTGGTGGGCGCGAACCGGCCCCGCCTGTACGCCACCATGCTGGCTGCGCAAAGCCTGGGAGCCATTCCCATCCCGCTGTACCAGGATGCCGCGGCACCCGAGTGTGTGTTCCCCATCAACAATGCCGAGGTGCGCTTCGCCTTTGCCGAAGACCAGGAGCAGGTAGACAAGCTGCTGGAAGTACGTGAGCAGTGCCCGCAGCTGGCCCACATTTACTTTGATGACCCGCGTGGCCTGCGCAACTACGACGAGCCCGGCCTGGCGGCCATGGACGAGCTGCAGGCGGCGGGCAAGGCGTTTGCTGCATTGCATGTGGACTTCTTCAAGGCGGAGATCGCGAAGATCACGCACACCGATGTGGCGGCCATGTTTTTCACCTCCGGCACCACGGGCAACCCCAAGGGCGTGGTGCACACGCACGATTCCTTGTTGAACCGCGCCCGCGCCGGTGCCACGTTTGACCGCCTCACCAGTGACGAAGACGTGTTGGCCTACATGCCTCCGGCCTGGATCGGGCAGAACATCTTCAGCTACGCCCAGTGGCTGTCGTGCGGCTACGTGGTGAACTGCCCCGAAAGCAGCGCCACCGCCAGCATCGACCTGAAAGAAATTGGCCCCACCTACTACTTCGCGCCGCCGCGCGTGTTCGAGGGCATGCTCACCACGGTGATGATTCGCATGGAGGACGCGGGTGCCCTCAAGCGCAACCTGTTCCATTACTTCATGGACGTGGCCAAGAAGGTGGGCCCGGCGCTGATGGACGGTTTGCCGGTGTCCACCACGGACCGCGCCTTGTATGCGCTGGGCAATGTGCTGGTCTACGGCCCACTGCGCAACACGCTGGGCTTCAGCCGCGTGCGGGTGGCCTACACGGCGGGCGAGGCGATTGGTCCGGACCTGTTCACCTTCTACCGCTCCATCGGCATCAACCTCAAACAGCTCTACGGCTCCACCGAGACTGCGGTGTTTGTGTGCCTGCAGCCCGACAACCAGGCGCGTGCCGACACGGTGGGCGTGCCCTGCGAAGGGGTGGAGATCAAGGTGGCCGACAACGGCGAGATTCTGGTCAAGTCGCCCGGCCTCCTGAAGGAGTACTACAAGAACCCCGCCGCCACGGCCGAGGTGCTGACCGCCGACGGCTGGTATCACACCAGTGATGCCGGCTTCATTGACGCGCACGGACACCTCAAGATCATCGACCGCGTGAAGGACGTGGGCCGCATCCAGGGCGGGACCTTCGACGCCGCCATGTTTGCGCCCAAGTATGTGGAGAACAAACTCAAGTTCTTCCAGCACATCAAGGAGGTGGTGGCCTATGGCGATGGCCGCGAGCAGGTGTGTGTGCTCATCAACATCGACTTTGAGGCGGTGGGCAACTGGGCCGAACGCCGTAACCTGCCCTACGCCGGCTACACCGACCTGGCGCAAAAACCCGAGGTCTACCAGCTCATCAAGGAATGTGTGGAGAAGGTGAATGCCGACCTGAGCGCGGACGCACTGCTGGCCGGCAGCCAGGTGAGCCGCTTCCTGGTGTTGCACAAGGAGCTGGACGCGGACGACGGTGAGCTGACGCGGACCAACAAGGTGCGCCGCGGCTTTATTGCCGACAAATACAACGTGCTGGTGGACGCCCTGTATGGCGGCAAGACCAGCCAGTTCATTGAAACCCAGGTCAAGTTTGAAGACGGGCGTACCGGTAGCGTGAGCGCCACGCTGCGCATTGAAGACGCCAAGACCTTTGCCGCTGTGAAGGCCGCTGCATGACATCCAAAAAGATCGGTGACGTCATTCTGGACGTCAAGAACATCTCCCTGCGTTTTGGTGGCGTCAAGGCGCTGACCGACATCAGCTTTGATGTGCGTGAGCACGAGATCCGCGCCATCATCGGGCCCAACGGCGCGGGCAAGAGTTCGATGCTGAACTGCATCAACGGCGTGTACGCACCGCAGGACGGGGCCATCACCTTCCGGGGCCAAGCCTTCAAGTACATGAACAGCCACCAGGTGGCCACCATGGGCATAGGCCGCACCTTCCAGAACCTGGCCTTGTTCAAGGGCATGAGTGTGCTGGACAACATCATGTCCGGGCGCAACCTCAAGATCAAAAGCAACATCCTGTTGCAGGCACTGCGCATCGGCCCGGCCGAACGCGAAGAGATTGCGCACCGCGAGGCCGTGGAACGCATCATTGATTTCCTGGAGATCCAGGCCTACCGCAAGACACCCGTGGGCCAACTGCCCTACGGCTTGCAAAAGCGGGTAGACCTGGGGCGCGCGCTGGCCATGGAGCCACAGGTGCTGTTGCTGGACGAACCCATGGCGGGCATGAACGTGGAGGAGAAGCAGGACATGTGCCGCTTTGTGCTCGACGTGAACGACGAGTTTGGCACCACGGTGGTGTTGATCGAACACGACATGGGCGTGGTGATGGACATCAGCGACCGCGTGGTGGTGCTGGACTACGGGAAAAAGATTGGTGACGGCACACCCGATGAAGTGCGCAACAACCCCGATGTGATCAGCGCCTACCTCGGCACCTCGCACTAAGGACATACCAAGATGGCATTTTTTCTTGAAACCTTGCTCGGCGGCCTGATGGCCGGCATGTTGTATTCGCTGGTGGCGCTGGGCTTTGTGCTGATCTTCAAGGCCTCGGGCGTGTTCAACTTTGCCCAGGGCGCCATGGTGCTGTTTGCGGCACTGGCCATGGCGCGCTTTGCGGAGTGGATTCCCTTGCACCTGGGTATCACCCACCCCGTGGCCGCCAACGTACTGGCATTTGTGGGCGCGGGCGTGGTGATGTTTGTGGTCGCCTGGATCATCGAGCGCCTGGTGTTGCGCCATCTGGTGAACCAGGAGGGCACTACGCTGTTGATGGCCACGCTGGGCATCACCTACTTCATGGAAGGCCTGGGGCAAACCATTTTTGGCAGCAGTATTTACAAGATCGACATTGGCATGCCCAAAGATCCGGTGATGATTTTGGAGAGCACCTTTGAAGGCGGCATCCTGATCAACAAGGAAGACTTCTATGCCGCGCTGATTGCCGCCGCGCTGGTCGCGCTGCTGAGTGTTTTCTTCCAAAAGACGGCCACCGGCCGTGCCTTGCGGGCGGTGGCTGACGACCACCAAGCCGCGCAATCCATCGGCATTCCGCTGAACCGCATCTGGGTCATCGTCTGGTGTGTGGCCGGTGTGGTGGCGCTGGTGGCCGGCATGATTTGGGGCAGCAAGCTGGGGGTGCAGTTCTCGCTGACCACCGTGGCCTTGCGGGCCTTGCCCGTGGTGATCTTGGGGGGGCTGACGTCGGTGCCCGGCGCGATTGTGGGCGGTTTGATCATCGGCGTGGGCGAGAAGCTGTCCGAGGTCTACCTAGGCCCGTATGTGGGGGGCGGCATCGAGATCTGGTTCGCCTATGTATTGGCGTTGGGCTTCCTGCTGATTAGGCCGCAGGGCCTGTTCGGCGAGAAGATCATCGACCGCGTATGACCCCCGTTTTGAACCAACGTTCCCAAGCCATTGCGCGCCCCAAGAGGCAGGGCGACAGTGGGCTTTGCGTAGGTAAAGGAGGAGCCCGCAATGCGGGCGGGGGACACGAAGCAAAGCGCACTGGCGCCCGGGCTGCCAGCTAACAGATTGCGAGAGAAAAAATGTTCTACAGAGAAAACGGCCAATTCAAAACCACCTACCGCGCGGACCAGCAGATCTTTCCCATCGCGCAGGACCGTATCGCCATCCTGGCCATGCTGGTGGTGGGCTTTGCCGCGGTGCCCCTGCTGGCCAGCGACTACATGTTCCGTGCCATCCTGATTCCCTTTCTGATCTTCTCGCTGGCCGCGGTGGGGGTGAACATTCTGGTGGGCTTTTGCGGCCAGATCTCGCTGGGCTCGGGCGCCTTCATGGCGGTGGGGGCATATGCCGCCTACAACTTCTTTGTGCGCATTGAAGGCATGCCGCTGCTGGTGGCACTGCTCCTGGGCGGCGTGAGTTCCATGGTGTTTGGCATGGTGTTCGGTTTGCCCAGCTTGCGGGTCAAGGGGCTGTACCTGGCCGTGGCCACGCTGGCGGCGCAGTTTTTTGCAGACTGGATGTTCTTGCGCATCCAGTGGTTCACCAATAACTCGCCCTCGGGCTCGGTGTCGGTGTCCAACCTGCAGGTGTTTGGCCTGTCGCTGGAGAGTCCGGTGGCCAAGTACATCTTCTGCCTGAGTCTGCTGGTCATCATTGCGCTGTTGGCCAAAAACCTGGTGCGCGGCGCCGTGGGGCGCGAGTGGATGGCCATCCGCGACATGGACGTGGCGGCCGCGGTCATCGGCATCCGTCCCATGTACGCCAAGCTCAGCGCGTTTGCGGTCAGCTCTTTCATCGTGGGCGTGGCCGGTGCCCTGTGGGGCTTTATTTATCTGGGGGCCTGGGAGCCAGCGGCCTTCTCGGTGGACCAGTCGTTCAAGCTGCTGTTCATGGTGATCATCGGCGGCATGGGCTCCATCATGGGCAGCTTTTTTGGTGCGGCCTTCATCGTGGTGCTGCCCATTTTCCTGAGCCAGGTCCTGCCTGTGCTGGCCAGCCTGTTTGGGATTGAGATTTCCACTGCTGGCATCTCGCATGCCGAGCTGATGATTTTTGGCGGCCTGATTGTGTGGTTCCTGATCGTGGAGCCGCATGGCCTGGCCAAGCTCTGGTCTATCGGTAAACAGAAATTGCGTTTGTGGCCTTTCCCTCACTGAGAAGGAAGAGCCAGGTTCCGGGTTCCCTCGTGCTTCAACACTTAATTACAGGAGAGACAAATGAAGCTTTCTAAACTCGTTCTCGCAACCGTCGCGCTGGCCTCCGGGCTGGCGGCTGGCCAGGCCATGGCCCAGGCCAAGGAGCAGTTCATTCCGGTGCTGTCCTACCGCACCGGGCCCTACGCGCCCAACGGTGTGCCATGGGCCAATGGCTATGTGGACTACATCAAGCTCACCAATGCGCGTGGGGGCATCAATGGTGTGAAGTTCAGCTTTGAAGAGTGCGAAACCGGGTACGACACCGCCCGCAGCGTGGAGTGCTACGAGCGCTTGAAGAGCAAGGGTGCGTCCTTTGTGCAGCCGCTGTCCACCGGCGCTACGTTTGCCATTACCGAAAAAGCACCGGCCGACAAGATCCCCGTGGTGACGGTGGGCTATGGCCGCAGCGAGAGCGCGGATGGTTCGGTGTTCAAGTGGAACTTCCCGATTGCAGGTACCTACTGGGTGGCGGCTGACGCCATCATGCAAGCGATCGCCAAGAAAGAAGGTGGCTTTGACAAGCTCAAGGGCAAGAAGCTGGCGCTGGTCTACCACGACAGCCCGTTTGGCAAGGAGCCCATCCCGCTGTTGCAAGAGCGCGCCGCCATGCATGGTTTCAACCTGCAGCTGCTGCCCGTGACTGCCCCCGGCGTGGAGCAGAAAGCCACCTGGTTGCAAGTGCGCCAGAACCGTCCTGACTACGTCGTGCTGTGGGGCTGGGGCGTCATGAACAGCACCGCCATCAAGGAAGCGCAAGCCACTGGCTACCCGCGCGAAAAGATGTATGGCGTGTGGTGGGCCGGTGCCGAGCCGGATGTGAAAGACGTGGCCGACGGTGCCAAGGGCTACAACGCCGTGACCATGCAGCACGGAGCCGAACCCAACTCCAAGTTGGTAAAGGACGTGATGGCCATGGTCCACGGCAAGGGCCAGGGCACGGGACCCAAAGATGAGGTGGGCCAGGTGCTCTACATGCGTGGCGCCATGAGCGCGATGCTGGCGATTGAAGGTGTGCGCTCTGCCCAAGACCGCTTTGGCAAGGGCAAGGTCATGACCGGCGAGCAAGTGCGCTGGGGCCTGGAAAACCTGAACCTGACCCAGCCCAAGCTGGACGCCCTGGGCTTTGCCGGTGTGATGCGCCCCATCAGCACCTCCTGTGTGGACCACATGGGTGCTTCGTGGGCCCGTATCCACACCTGGGATGGCAAGGCCTGGAAGTTCACCTCGGATTGGCTGCAGGGAGATGAACAAATCATCAAACCCCTGGTCAAGAGCACGGCTGCCAAGTACGCCACCGAGAAGAAGCTGACACCGCGTACCCCTGCAGATTGCCAAAGCTGATGCTTTGGCAATCTTTGGGGACGCGGTGTTACCGCCTGTATTGACGGCACCCTCCCCAACCCCTCCCGCCGAGCGGGAGGGGCAGCGGCCCTCGCGGGCCGCCAATCGACAGCGCTGCGATGCAGCTTTGTCGATTGGTAAAGGCAAACCTATGGAACCGAAAAACATTGTTCTCAACGTGAATGGCATCGAGGTCATTTACAACCACGTCATCTTGGTGCTCAAGGGCGTGTCGCTGCAGGTGCCTGAGGGCGGCATTGTGGCCATCCTGGGGGGCAACGGTGCGGGCAAGACCACCACCTTGCGCGCCGTGTCCAACCTGTTGGCGGGCGAGCGCGGTGCCGTGACCAAGGGCAGCATCGAGCTGCGCGGTGAGCGCATCGAGAACCTGAGCCCGGCCGACCTGGTGCAGCGCGGCGTGGTGCAGGTGATGGAGGGGCGCCACTGCTTTGCCCACCTGACGATTGAAGAAAACCTGCTGACCGGTGGCTACACGCGCAAGAGCAAGGCCGAGGTGGCGGCGAACCTGGAGAAGGTCTACGCCTACTTCCCGCGCCTCAAGACCCGCCGCACTTCGCAGGCGGCCTACACCTCAGGCGGCGAGCAGCAGATGTGCGCGATTGGCCGCGCGCTGATGGCCAACCCCAGCATGGTGCTGCTGGACGAGCCCTCCATGGGCCTGGCGCCGCAGATCGTGGAAGAGGTGTTCGAGATTGTGAAAGACCTCAACGCCAAAGAGCGCGTGACCTTTTTGCTGGCCGAGCAGAACACCAACATGGCCCTCAAGTACGCCGACTACGGCTACATCATGGAAAGCGGCCGGGTGGTGATGGACGGCGCCGCCGAGGACCTGCGCAGCAACGAGGACGTGAAGGAGTTCTACCTGGGCGTGGGCGGGGGCGAGCGCAAGAGCTTCAAGGACGTGAAAAGTTACAAGCGCCGCAAGCGCTGGCTGGCTTGAGTCGCTATGTTTTTAATAGCTGCTTGCGCATATTCCATCGGGGCTAGAGCCCTAAAAAACCCTTAAACCCCTCGGCAGCCCACCATGACCAGACCCTACGACGCCCTGGAAACCCGTTCCCCTGCCGAGCGCGAAGCCGCGCTGATGGCCGCCCTGCCCGCGCAAGTGGCGCATGCCCAGCGCCACGCGCCGGCATTTGCCCGCATTCTGGCGGGTGTGGAGGCGACCCGGGTGGTCGACCGTGCCGCCTTGGCCCAATTGCCGGTGACGCGCAAAACCGAGTTGCAGGGCCTGCAGCAGGCTGCACGCGAGCAGGGGGGCAATGTGTTTGGAGGGTTCAGTGCGCTGGGCTTTGGTGCGGCCATGCCGCGTGTGTTTGCCAGCCCGGGCCCGATCTATGAACCCGAGGGCACCGCACGCGACTACTGGCGCATGGCGCGTGCCATCTATGCCGCGGGTTTTCGGCCCGGGGAGCTGATCCACAACAGTTTTAGTTACCACTTTGTGCCTGCCGGTTCGATGATGGAGACCGGTGCCCATGCGCTGGGCTGCACCGTGTTCCCCGGTGGCACCGGCCAGACCGAGCAGCAGGTGCAGGCCATGCGCGAGTTGCAACCCGCGGGCTACATCGGCACGCCCAGTTTCCTGAAGATCATTCTGGAGAAGGCTGCCGAAATGGGCGTGACCATCCCCAGCGTCACCAAAGCCATGTTTGGCGGCGAGGCGTTTCCACCGTCCTTGCGCGACTGGTTTTTGGTGCACGGCGTGGATGGGTATCAGTGTTACGCCACGGCCGACTTGGGGCTGATTGCCTATGAAACGTCGGCCCGCGAAGGCTTGGTGCTGGACGAAGGCGTGATTGTGGAGATCGTGCGCCCCGGCACCGGCGACCCGGTGGCTGACGGGGAGGTCGGGGAGGTGGTGGTGACCACGCTGGGCGCGGGCTACCCCTTGGTGCGGTTTGGCACGGGCGATTTGTCCGCCGTGCTGGCCGGGGCCTGCCCTACGGGGCGCACCAACACCCGTATCAAAGGCTGGATGGGCCGGGCCGACCAGACCACCAAGGTGCGCGGCATGTTTGTGCACGCCAAGCAGGTGGACGAGATTGCCAAGCGTTTTGCCGAGGTGCTGCGGGCGCGACTGGTGGTGAGTGGAGAGATGGCCAGCGACGCCATGGCCTTGCACATCGAGGTGCAGGGCAACCCGGATGGGCTGGCCAGCCGGGTGGGCGAGGCCATCCGCGACGTGACCAAGCTGCGCGGTGATGTGGTGCTGGTGGCACCGGGCAGCTTGCCCAATGACGGCAAGGTGATTGAAGACGCGCGCAGCTACCGCTAGGGAACGGGTGCACACCTGTGCCGGGCAAGGGTTTTCCCGAGCTGTTGAACACCACAGTTACCAAGGTGTGCGGGCATCGATAACCTTGGCGCGGCTGATATAGGATTTCGCAGCCCAAGACCCCTGATCGCCAGGTGCTTTTCGCATGACAGCGCGTGCCGGGGCAGGCTAGACTGCACACATTAACCAGGAGACTGACCCATGAAAAAACTGCTCATCGTTGCGGCTGCTCTAGCGGCCATTGGTGCCCACGCACAAAGCTACCCTTCCAAACCGATTTCCATCGTGGTGCCCTTCGCTGCAGGCGGACCCACGGACCGTGTGGCCCGTGACCTGGCCGAAGCCATGCGCAAGCCCCTGGGTGGCGTGAGCATCATCATTGACAACGTAGCGGGTGCCGGTAGCTCCATTGGCTCCAACAAGGTGGCCAAGGCTGCGCCTGATGGTTACACCCTGCTGGTGAACCACATCGCCATGGGCACCATGCCATCGTTGCTGCGCAACATGCCGTTCAAGGTCGAGTCGGACTTCGAGTACGTGGGCATGATCAATGACGTGCCCATGACCCTGATCGGACGCCCCACATTGCCCGCCCAGAACTACAAAGACCTGAGCGGCTGGATTGCGCAGAACAAGGGCAAGATCAACTTGGGCAATGCCGGTATTGGTTCCGCCTCGCACCTGTGCGGCCTGTTGTTCCAGAACGCAGTGGCCACCGACATGACCACGGTTCCCTACAAGGGCACGGCTCCGGCCATGACCGACTTGATGGGCGGCCAAATCGACCTGATGTGTGACCAGACCACCAACACCACACAGCAAATCGAAGGCAAGAAGGTCATTGCCTATGCAGTGACTACTTCCAAGCCCCTGACCACGCCCGCACTCAAGAGCCTGCCTACCTTGCAAGAATCGGGTCTGAAGGGTTTTGAAGTCACCATCTGGCATGGCATTTATGCCCCCAAAGGTACGCCGGCCGACGTGCTGGCAAAGTTGAATGCAGCCTTGAAGACCGCGTTGAAGGATCCTGACTTCATCAAGAAACAGGAGGCTTTGGGTGCCGTGGTGGTGACCGACAAGCGCGTGGAGCCCGCAGAGCACAAGAAGTTTGTGGCTGCCGAAATCGCCAAGTGGAGCCCTGTGATCAAGGCCGCTGGCGTGTACGCTGACTAAGCCTGCGTTTTTCTTGCCCCCCAGGGGCTGAGCCAATCGTCTGGTGGTGCCTAGGTGCCCCAGACGATTTCTTTTTGGGCCTGCAGGCTACGACGCAGCATGTCCAGAATCGGCGTGGCGCGCTGGCGCAGCGCAATGCCTGCGGGCGTGCTGTCCTCCTCGCCGTTGGCCTTCGCGTTCAGGGCGGCTTGCGCACGCTGGGCGTCTTCTTCGGCAATGGCGGCCTCCAGGGCGGCTTGGGCGGCTGGCATGTCCTCGGGCAGGAGGATGCCTTTGGCGGGGGCGCCTTCCTCGAACTTGCCCCAGATTTGCAGGATCTGACGGCCATTGGGTTCGAGCATGATGACGTCGCTGGCGACCTTGGATTTGAACTTGTAGAGCATGGCGATGGACTCCGGTTTTGTGGTGCAATGTGCCCACCCTTTTACCCCAAATGCAATTCACCGAGGAGCAGCACCGTGGCAGACCTTCACATTCTTCGCGAACACACCCTGGGCTTGGCCGGTGCTCGCAAGATCGCCTTTGAATGGGCCGAGCAGGTGGAGCAGGAATTTGACATGGCGTGTGTGTACGCCGAAGGCAAGACGGAGGATGAGGTGAGTTTCAAGCGCTCGGGCGTGAACGGCACCCTGCGGGTGACCAAGGATCAGTTTGAACTGGATGCCAAGCTGGGGTTCTTGCTGGGGGCCTTCAAGGACAAGATCGAGGCCGAGATTGTCAAGAACCTGGATCAGTTGCTGGCGCCCAAGGCGACCAAGTCCAAAGTGGTGGCGAAAAAAAAGTAGCATGACGCTACTTTTTTGATAGCTGCTTGCGCAGCATCTGCAGGCGTTGGAGCCTGATTTAGCCCAAAGATTCGATCAGGTCGATGTACTGCTGCATGGCGTCATCGCCGCTGATGCCCTTGAAGCCACTCCATGCGTCCCATTTGGCACGACCCACCATGTCGGCAAAGCCGGGTTTCTTCTCGGTGTTGTCCCCGGCGGTGGCTTGTTTGTAGAGCGCATAGATCTTGAGCAGCGTGCCGTTGTCGGGGCGCTCGCTCAGGTTTTTGGAATTTGCTACGGCGGCTTCAAAAGCGGCTTTCAGGTCGGCCATGGTGTTCTCCATTGATGGTTACCCGCGTATCTTAAGGGGCGTTTTCACTGCAGAATAGGCGCGCACCCCCAACCCCTGTTTAGCGCGGAGATTCCATGGTCACCCGAGTTCTTGCCCAAGATGTTGCCCAGAAGGCCAAACGCCGTGTTGCCGCCACCGTTGCCCCCGTTGGTCCGGTGGCCAAGAAGGCGACCCGCCAGGCCCAGAAGGCCGCACGGGTGGTGCAGAAAAATGTGACCGATGCGGTGGTGGGTTCCCTGGGTTTGCATGGCGAACGCATGAGCAAGGTCGACACCGCCTGGCTGCGCATGGATTCGGCCGCGAACCTGATGATGATTGTGGGCGTGTGGGTGATCCACCCCAAGCTCAAACTGGCCGATCTGCAGCTGCGCATTGAAGAGCGCTTGCTCAAGTACCCGCGCTTTGTGCAGTGCGCTGTGGAAGACGCGGCCGGTGCCACCTGGGTGAAAGACCCGGCCTTCAACATCGGCAACCACCTGGTCACTGAAACCCTGGCCAAAAAGCCTGCGGGCCGCGAGCAGGAGGCCCTGCAAGACCGCTTGGCCCAGTTGACCATGGAGCCGCTGGACAAGCGGCACCCGCTGTGGCAAATCCACTTGGTGGAGGATTACAAGGGTGGCTCGGCCATGATGGTGCGCATTCACCACTGCATTGCCGATGGCATTGCGCTGATCTCGGTCACCCAGTCGCTGGTGGATGGTGGTGCTCCGCCACCCCAGCGCACACCGCGTGAAGCCCGCGCCGATGGGTTGGAGGGGGCAGAGGAATGGATTGCCAATGCCTTGCTCAAGCCCTTTACCAGCATGACCGTGAAGGCGCTGGGCGCGGCGGGTGAGGGGGCTGCCCGGTCCATGGGTTTGCTGATGGAGCCGCAAAAAGGCATGGAGCAGGGCATGCACAACTCGGTGGATGCCGCCAAGATGGCCTACCAGGTGGTCAGTGACCTGGCGTCATTGGCACTGATGCCGGATGACTCACCTACCCGCCTGAAAGGCCTGCCCGGCAACCGCAAGCGCGTGGCCTGGTGCCCGCCGATTCCGCTGGAGGAGGTGAAGGCGGTTGGCAAGGCGCTGAACTGCTCCATCAACGATGTGCTGCTGAGCTGCGTGGCGGGCGCGATTGGCGAGTACCTGAAAGAGCAGGGCGAAGTGGTAACGGGCAAGGAGATTCGCGCCATGGTGCCGGTGAACCTGCGCCCCATGGAGCAGGCCTACAAGCTGGGTAACCAATTCGGCCTGGCGCCGCTGGTGCTGCCGATTGGGGTGGACAACCCGGTGGAGCGCGTGTACGAGGTGCGCACCCGTATGCGCGGGCTCAAGGGCAGCATGCAGCCGCTGCTGGCCTTTGGCTTGCTGGCGGTGGCGGGCTTGCTGATCAAACCCGCACAAGACGCCTTGCTCAACCTGTTCTCCAAAAAAACCACGGCCGTGATGACCAATGTGCCGGGGCCGCGCGAGAAGCTCAAGATTTGTGGGTCAACCATTGAAGAAACGCTGTTCTGGGTGCCCCAGAGCGGCTCGGTGGGGCTGGGTGTGTCCATCCTGAGCTACGGAGGGGGGGTGCAGTTTGGCGTGGTATCCGATGCCAAGTTGTGCCCGGACCCGCAGAAAATCATTGACCAGTTTGAGCCCGAGTTTGCCAAGCTCTCCATGCTCACCCTGATGCTGCCTTGGGGCGACTGAGCCCCGCCGCGACTCAGGCGCTGAGCTCGGCCAGCACGCGGTCCACGCCTAGGTGTTCCATGGCGTCCATGGGGCGCACGCTGGCGGCTTCTTCATACAGGCGCTGCGCCTCTGCCATGCGTGCGTCGCCGTCCAGCATTAGCAGTGCCTTGCCGTATTCGGTGAGCGCGATGGCGGCCTGGGGAATCCTTGCCATGCCTTCGGCAAACAGCTTCATGGCGGTCTCGCGTTTGGCGCCATAGGTGAGTTGTCCGATCAGGGCGCCCACTTTGTCAATCACCTCGGCATGGAAGGCGGCCAGTGCAATGTAGGCGTCTGCGTGCTCGGGCTGCAAGGCCAGTGTGGTCTCGAACGCCGCCTTGACTTTGGCACCCATGCCCTTGGCCAGGGCTTTGGCGACGCTCACGCCCTGGCTGTAGCGCCCCAGCGCGTAGCCATGCAGGTAGTGGGCGTTTGCGCAGTCGGGCGCTTGCTGGGACAGCGCTTCGCAGCGCTTGGCCACCTCCATGAACAGGTCCAGGCGTGCTTTTTCGCGAGGCTCCAGATAGTCGGCGTAGATAAGCCGGGCCTTGTTGGCAACGATGGCGCCGGCGACGCCCAGTGCGTCGCCCGCCGCCGCCGCGGCCTGGAATTCGCCCCGGTGGTAAAGCACCCACGCGTTCAGCAGGTGTGGGTCGCTGGGCAGGGGCTCCTGGTCGCCGCGGTGCAGCACCGCCCACTGGGCGCACACCTCCGCGGCATCGAACGGATACTGCTCGGGGTGGGGGAAGGCGCTCCAGCTGCTCATCGTGCGTCAGGGGCTGGTGTAAGCCCCTGCCAGGGCGAGCAGGTGGGTGCGCTGCTGGGTTTCCAGGTAGGGCACCAGCAGGTTGAGTACGTGGTGGGCGCCGCGCATGAGTGCAGCCTGGGCGCTGGCGGGTTCCAGCGCGTTGCGTGGGTCGCGCACGTACTCAAAGCTCAGCCAATAGGTGAGCACCACCACCATGCTGGTGGCGGTGGGTTCCATTTCGCGGGCGTCCATGCGCAAGGCGCCCGAGCGGGCCATGCTTTCCAGCAGGGCGCGGATGGAGCGGGTCTTGTTTTTGAGCACGCTCTGGAAGTGGGTCTCCAGTCTGCGGTTCTTGCTCAGAAGGTCGTTGAGGTCCCGGTACAAAAACCGGTACTGCCAGATCAGCTCGAATAGCGTGTGCATGTAAAACCAGGCGTCCTCCACATCGCGCACGTTGTCGCTGGCGTTCAACACTTCGTTGAGTGAGCGTTCGTAACGGTCAAACAGCGAGTTGATCAGCTCGTCCTTGGCCGGATAGTGGTAGTACAGATTGCCGGGGCTGATGCCGAGTTCGGCCGAAATCAGTGTGGTGGAGACATTCGGTTCGCCAAAACGGTTGAACAGTTCCAGCGTGACTTCCAGAATCCGTTCCGCGGTGCGGCGTGGGGCTTTTTTGACCATGGTGTGCCTTCAGTGCAGAGCTTTGGCGGCTGTGGGAGCGGTGACCAGGTGGCCCAGGTCGTCCATCAGCTCCTGCAGGGTGGCAATGGCACGGCCCAACTCGGTGGGGGCCTTTTGGGGTTGGCACAGGTGGCGTTTGGGGTCATCGAGCGCCTGGTGATTGAGACTGATGCCGTGGCGCGCCAACTTGGCCGACAGCCCCGTCTTGCGCGAGCGCAGCATCTGGCGCGTCTGTTGGTAGGCATGTTCTGCCAGATGGCGGCGCTGGGCATAACTGAAGGTGTTGGCCAAATACAGCTCCGGATCGCGGTGGTCGGGTTCGATCCAGATGATGTCGGTATGGGGATAGGCGTGCTCGTAGTGCTTCATGCCCAGCTCCATGCGGGAATGGATCATGGAGCGGAAGGTCTGGCTCAGGACTGCAGGCAGGCCGCCATCCACGATGCGCGGAATCTTGCGCTTCTCGGGCGGGAGTCCGCGTCGCATCACTTTGTCCACCTGAGGGGCCGTGGCATCAAAAGGCACCAAGGGGTTGAGGCAGATCATCAGGTCTACCCCTTCCTCCAATGCGACCGAGGCGTGCATGGTTTTCTTGAGTGCGCCGTCCACGTAGTACTGGTCGTCAATTTCGACTGGGGGAAATAGCCCCGGCAGGGCCGAGCTGGCCTGCACGGCCTGGGAGATGGGGATGTGGTCAAAGCCCGGACGCCCGAACGGGGCGGCCTCACCACTGTCCAGATTGGTGGCCACCAGCGTGAGCTGGGTCTTGAGTTGGCGAAAGTCGTTGGTGCGGCCCTCTTGGCTGAACAGGCGTGCCAGCTGGGTGTTCACCTGCGCATTGGAGAACACCCCGGTGGGCAAGCCCGGGCCCAAGCGCTCCAGGCTGCGCAACAGGCTGCTGCGGCCACTGAGCACTTGCCAGGCCACTTGCAGTGCCAAACCCGGCAGCATGATGCCGCGGCGGGCAAATTCACCGTAGGCTGGCTCCATGAGCCAGGAGGGGTCAAAGGTTTCCGATGGTGTGCTGTCGTTTTCGATGAAGGAGGCGCACATGGACCGCGGTGTCATGCCATTGGCCAAAGCGGCGGCAATAAAGCCGCCTGCCGAGACGCCGATGTAGTGATGCAGCCGGGTGAAGTCCAGGCCTTGCAGCGATTCCTCCAGCGCACACATGGCACCAACCTCGTAAATCGCCCCCAAAGGACCGCCCCCTGCCAATGCCAGCGCTATCTTGGGGGAGGTGTTTTTTTCAACGGTCATGGTCTGAAAGTGTAGATGCGAGTGCGCTCAGTTTTTGTTGCGTTGCAGCAGTGTTTGTCGCGCACAAAAAAGGGCGCCGAAGCGCCCTGGTGTTTGCGCGGTCAACGCGGCACATCAAGCCTGTGTGGCCGGTGCGTCTGCGGCGCTGGGCGCTACCGGCTTGGCGACGGGCGCTGCGCGTTTGCTCGCTGCCTTTTTGGTAGGGGTGGCTGCTTTCTTGGTTGTGGCCTTCACAGCCTTTTTGGCGGCAGCGGGGGCCGCCTTTTTGGCCGCTGGTTTCTTGGCGGGTTGGGCCGCGGGGGCTTTGGCGGCAACGGGCGCCTTGGGGGACAGCTTTTGCACGGCCTTGTTCAGTTCGTCAATGCGGGCAATCAGGGCGGCTACGTCTTTGGCAGAGGGGACGCCCAGCTTGTTCAGGGCCTTGGCCACGCGTTCTTCAAAGATGTTTTCCAGCTTGTCCCACTGGCCGGAGGCCTTGGTGGAAATGTCGGTGGCCATGGTGGACATTTTGGAGGTGGCCTCCGAAATCTTTTCTTCGGCAGCCGCCTGGGTTTTGCGCTGGATGCTTACGCCTTCCTTGACCAGGGATTCAAAGGCCTTGCTGCCTTCTGCTTGTGCGCGGGTGAAGGCCCCCAAGCCGGCTTGCCAGATCTGCTGGGCAGAGTCTTTGACTGAGCCGGAGAGATGGATGCCGGCTGTTTTGGCTTGGGGTTTGTTTTTTTGCAATTTTTTGACCATGGTGGCTCCTGATGGTGGTGGCGAGTGGATAACTTTAGCCGGGACTCTAAGCGCAGAAGTCCCGGCTGTGTAGGTGTGCCCTACTAACGGTGTGTTTTTGCGGGTTTACGATGAACAAGGCGGCTTGTAAAGTCGGTCAGAATGGTTTGATTCTTTGGAGCATGTATGCAGTACTTTGTGACCGGAGCCACCGGCTTTATTGGCAAGCGTCTTGTAAAAAAACTGCTGGAGCGCAAGGGCGCTGTGGTGCACTTTTTGATTCGCAAGGAGAGTCAGGACAAGGTCGCTGGGCTGCACGAGTTTTGGGGGCTGAAAGATGCCAAAGGTGCTGCACGCGCGGTGCCGGTTTTTGGGGACCTGACCAGCAAGAAGCTGGGTGTGGCGACCGATGCGGTCAAGGCACTGAAAGGCAGCGTCGACCATTTCTACCACCTGGCCGCGGTGTATGACCTGGGTGCTGACGAGGAAAGCCAGATCGCCGTCAACATCGAAGGCACGCGCAACACCATTGACTTTGCCAAGGCGATCGATGCCGGGCATTTTCACCATGTGTCGTCGATTGCTGCCGCGGGCTTGTACGAGGGTGTCTTCCGCGAAGACATGTTTGAAGAGGCCGAGAACTACGACCACCCCTATTTCATGACCAAGCACGAGAGCGAAAAAATCGTGCGCAAAGACTGCAAAGTGCCCTGGTCGGTGTATCGCCCCGCCATGGTGGTGGGCGACAGCCAGACCGGTGAGATGGACAAGATCGACGGTCCTTACTACTTTTTCAAGCTGATCCAGCGCATGCGCCAGTTGCTCCCGCCGTGGATGCCTGCGATTGGCCTGGAGGGCGGACGCATCAACATCGTGCCGGTGGATTTTGTGGTCGATGCGCTGGACACCATCAGCCACAAGGCCGGAATTGCCAAGAAGTGCTACCACCTGGTGGACCCGGTGGGCTACCGCGTGGGTGATGTGCTGGATATCTTCAGCAAAGCGGCCCATGCCCCCAAGATGAATGTGTTTGTGAATGCGGCCTTGCTGGGCTTCATTCCGCGCAGCGTGACCAAGAGCCTGATGGCACTGGCGCCTGTACGCCGTGTGCGCAATGCCATCATGAAAGACCTGAGTCTGCCTGAAGACATGCTCACGTTTGTGAACTACCCCACGCGTTTTGATTGCCGCGACACCCAGGCCATGCTCAAGGGCAGCGGGGTGGCGTGCCCCAACCTCAAGGATTACGCGTGGCGCCTGTGGGACTATTGGGAGCGTCACCTCGACCCAGATCTGCACATCGATCGCAGCCTGCGCGGTACGGTGGGCGGTAAGGTGGTGCTGATTACCGGCGGATCATCCGGCATTGGCTTGGCGGCTGCACACAAGTTTGCCGAGGCAGGTGCCACCACGATCATTTGCGGCCGCGACGTCGACAAGTTGGAGGAGGCCTGCAAAGAAGCCAAGGCCAAGGGCTACAGCTTTGTGGCGTACCCGGCGGATATCGCTGACATGGCCGATTGCGACCGGTTTGTGCAGCTATTGATTGAGAATCATGGCGGTGTGGACTTCCTGATCAACAACGCCGGCCGCTCCATCCGCCGCGCCATCGAGTCCAGCTACGACCGTTTTCATGATTACGAGCGCACCATGCAGCTCAATTACTTTGGTTGTCTGCGTGTGACCATGGGCTTGCTGCCCGGTATGGTGGCCAAAAAGAAAGGCCATGTGGTCAACATCAGCTCCATCGGCGTGCTGACCAATGCCCCGCGCTTCAGTGCCTATGTGGCTTCCAAGGCCGCACTGGACGCCTGGACTCGCTGCGCCTCCAGCGAATTTGCCGATCAGGGCATCAGCTTCACCACGATCAACATGCCGCTGGTGCGCACGCCCATGATCGCGCCCACGGGCATCTACAACAACGTGCCCACGCTGTCCCCCGAGCAAGCCGCCGACATGGTGGCTGACGCCTGCATCAGCAAGCCCGTTCGCATCGCCACCCGCTTGGGTATCACCGGCCAGGTGCTGCACGCCCTGGTGCCGCGCATCGCCCAGATCGCCATGAACACCAGCTTCCGCATGTTTCCGGATTCATCGGCTGCCAAGGGAGGCAAGCCCGGGGAGAAGCCGAAGTTGTCGGCGGAGGCGATTGCGATGCAGCAGATGATGCGGGGAATTCATTTTTGATTCTTTTAATGGGAGGTGATAATAGCGAGCTACGCGTTCGCTTATGACTACTTCCAACGTTGCCTTTATTGTCGGTGTTTCGGGCCAAGATGGCGCTCATCTAGCGGAGTTTTTGCTGGAGAAAGAGTATGAGGTGCATGGTATCAAGTACCGTTCCGGCGCTTTCAACATTGCGCGTGTCAACCATAGTTTGGTTGAGTGGTGGCGCATGTCTTTTTCTTGGATGCTGTTCAATTTAGTATCGACGTCCTCAGCAAGGAAAAGCGTCCCAGCTACATGCGTTGTTTCAACGAGTTGGTCGCAGAAATGATTCGTGCAGACCTCACGGCCGCGCAGCTAGATAAAGTCATCAAATTGTCCTGCTACAGGGCAATCGATTGCCATGAGTAAGTCAGCGGCAGCCACCTCTCTGCCCCAATTGCTAAGCCGGCTTTGGGTTTACATCAGTCCACGACGTCGATCCCAATTGCTGTTACTGCTGGCCTTGATGTTGGTCGTTTCCATCCTTGAAGTTTTCAGTATTGGTGCAGTCTTGCCATTCCTTGGGGTGCTGACTTCACCTGAGTATGTATATGGGCATCCGGCTGCCCAAAGCCTTGTCGCTATGTTTGGAATCCGGGAAGCAATAGATCTATTGCTTCCGATGACGGTAGTTTTCGTCATTGCTGCTCTAGCGGCGGGAGCTAGTCGCTTGCTGTTGTTGTGGGCAACGATGCGACTGTCTTATGGCATCGGAATCGATCTGGGGTTCAATATTTACCGGAAAACCCTTTATCAGCCATATAGCATCCATGTGGCGCGGAATAGCAGCGAAGTAATTCACGGCATCTCGGTAAAAGCACCGAGCGTAACCTCAGAGGTCATTCAGCCGGTACTGATCATTCTCAGCTCGGCATTCATGCTGAGCATTATTGTTTTGGGACTGTTTTATTTTGACCGAACGATTGCTCTCGCCGCTCTCGCCGGATTTGGCTGCATCTATGCGCTGGTGATAGGGGTGACACGCAGACGCTTATTGCGTGATAGTCAAGTGATCGCGACAGAGGGCGTAAAGCTCATTCGCGTGTTACAGGAAGGGTTGGGCGCTATCCGCGATATTCTGATTGATGGCTCGCAAGATACCTATTGCCGTGTGTATCAGGACGCTAACACCGCGCTTTGTCATGCGCAGGCGCGCCTTCGCTTTTTTGGGCAAAGTCCCCGGTTTGTCCTGGAGGCGCTTGGGATGTTGTTGATTGCCGTACTGGCATACAACCTTGCTATTCGGGAAAACGGCCTTGCAACTGCATTGCCGATTTTGGGTGTGTTGGCCATGAGCGCTCAGCGCTTAATGCCGGTGATGCAACAGGCCTATGGAGCGTGGGCCTCTATTCAAGGCAGCAAGGCCTCCTTGCAGGAAACCTTGGTTTTTCTCGAGCAGCCGATACCGGACAATGTAGACGGGCCGGTTTCCCCGCTCGCCTTCGAGCATTCGATTGTTCTCCGCGATGTTCGCTTTCGCTACGATGTGAGCGGCAAGTGGGTGCTCAATGGTGTCGATTTGACGATCCAGAAGGGCCAGCGTGTTGGTTTTATTGGAACGACAGGCAGCGGAAAAAGCACCTTACTCGATATCGTGATGGCATTGCTTGAGCCAAGCAGTGGTGTGCTTGAGGTGGATGGAATGCCGGTGACGGCGACAAACCATCGAGCCTGGCAAGTGCATCTGGCACATGTGCCACAGTCAATTTTTCTTTCGGATGGCACTGTCGAGTCCAACATTGCGTTGGGTGTTGCTCCGCCTGACATTGACTCTCTGGCAGTGCGCGATGCAGCCAGACAGGCTCGCATGGCGGAAGTGATCGAATCTATGCCAATGCAATATCAGACTACTGTTGGAGAGCGCGGGGTTCGCCTTTCGGGTGGCCAGCGACAGCGCATTGGTCTTGCACGGGCCTTGTATAAAAAAGCTGACGTTATCGTTCTCGATGAAGCGACCAGTGCGCTTGACAACGAAACAGAGGCCGCGGTGATGGAGGAAATTGAGGGGCTAGACAAGCACCTCACCGTTTTCATTATTGCGCATCGACTCACCACATTGAAAAACTGCTCTTTGATCGTCCGCTTGATCGATGGGCGCATTGAAAAAACAGGGACTTATGGAGAGCTCGTTCAGTCCTGAGAGCTTGTTTCAGCGGTCTCTTACGAAAAATGCCCGCGCTTGGTTTTCGAACTGCTCCACTAATTGACACCGGTGTTTGACAAATGAAGATACTGATTACTGGCGCTGATGGTTTTATTGGCTCACATTTGACCGAGGCACTAGTGCTAGCGGGCCACACTGTTCGCGCTTTCACGCTTTACAACTCCTTTAGCTCATGGGGCTGGCTCGATCACTGTGCCTCAGATGTCAAGGGGCAGTTTGAAGTCTTCTCTGGGGACATTCGTGATCCGCATGGCGTCAAGACAGCGATGGCGGGATGCGATATTGTTCTGCACCTTGCGGCACTAATTGCCATTCCTTACTCTTATCACTCGCCTGATACCTATATCGATACCAATATCAAGGGCACACTGAACGTGCTGCAGGCGGCACGCGAGCTTAACGTGAAGCGCCTGATTCACACTTCGACCAGCGAGGTATATGGCACGGCGCGATTTGTGCCGATTACTGAAGCGCACCCTTTGCAAGGGCAGTCGCCTTACTCGGCTAGCAAGATCGGGGCAGATCAATTGGCCTATTCCTTTTATGCCTCATTCGGTTTGCCGGTTGTCATCGCGCGTCCTTTCAACACCTATGGCCCACGGCAATCTGCCCGCGCCGTTATTCCAACCATCATTACGCAGATCGCAAACGGGAAGCGCCAGATCAAATTGGGGGCAGTGTCACCAACGCGCGACTTCAACTATGTCCAGGATACAGTCAGCGGTTTCATGGCGGCGATGAACTCAGAGCAAGGACAGGGCGAAGTCGTGAATTTTGGCAGTAATTTTGAAATCTCGATTGGTGATACTGCTGCGCTAATCGCGGAGGCCATGAACGTCGAGGTAGAGATAGTTACTGACCAGAATCGTATGCGTCCGGCTGATTCGGAGGTCGAGCGTCTTTGGGCCGACAATACCAAAGCCCTTCAGTTGTTCGATTGGAGTCCGGCTTATGCTGGCCGTGACGGTTTCAAGCGAGGCCTCGTAGAAACGGCGGAATGGTTTTGCCGTCCCGAAAACTTGCGCGCATACAAGGCCGATATTTACAACATATGAGTACCGACAAGCCTTCACTCATTCTAGACAACCTGCCGCAGCAGGTCGTTGCGGCACTGCGTAACGTTTGCGGTGATGATCGTGCTGCGCTGCATGTGCCCCGTTTTAATGGCAATGAATGGGAATACCTCCGTGATTGTCTTGATTCCACCTTTGTTTCCTCTGTCGGTGCTTATGTCGACCGATTCGAGGCGGACCTAGCGGCCTACACCGGCGCCAAACATGCCGTTGCCGTGGTCAATGGTACCGCTGCATTGCACGTGGCCTTGCTCCTTGCTGGCGTTCGGCCTGGCGATGAGGTTCTGGTTCCAGCGCTGACATTTGTGGCAACCGCAAATGCAGTACGTTATTGCAATGCCACACCACATTTCGTTGACAGCAATGAGACGACCTTGGGCATTGATCCTGATACTCTGCGTGACTGGTTGGGGCGGACGACGGAGCAACACGATGGTCTTTGCATTAATCGTGAAACCGGGAAAGTCATCCGCGCGCTTTTGCCCATGCATACCTTTGGGCATCCGTGTGCCATGGATGCCCTGCAAGCGGTTGCGAGCGACTTCGGATTGCTTGTGGTTGAAGATGCGGCGGAGTCATTGGGTAGCTGGTATGGCGAACGGCATACCGGCACGATCGGTCGAATCGGAACGCTAAGCTTTAATGGCAACAAGATTATTACAACCGGCGGCGGCGGGGCTATTTTGACGAACGATACTGCCCTTGCACGCCGAGCCAAGCATTTGACAACGACGGCAAAATTGCCTCATCGCTGGGAATATGAGCATGACGAAGTTGGCTTCAACTATCGCATGCCCAATCTTAATGCCGCGCTCGGCTGTGCACAGTTGGAGCGTATGCCGGAATTCTTGGCCTCCAAGCGCCGCCTTCATGCAAGATATCGGAAAGTGTTTTCTGGCATCACTGGCGTAACGTTGGTGGGCGAACCAGCGCAGACGCAAAGCAACTATTGGCTGCAAGCGCTTTTGCTTGATCCAGCAGCAGCAGGACAGCGCGATTCGATTTTGACCGCAACTAATGACGCCGGTTACATGACCCGACCGGCATGGCGTCTCTTGCATCAATTAACACCTTATCGTGATTGTCCGTGCGCACCATTGTCTATTACCGAGTCCCTGGAGCAGCGCTTGATCAACATTCCCAGCAGCGCGGATATCGCATGAAGGCCTTATTGCTCATCGGTGGCGGAGGGCACTGTAAGTCGTGTATAGATGTCATCGAGACCGGTCAGCATTACGTCGTTGTGGGTGTTGTGGATCGGGAAGCTCAAGCAGGAGCGACCGTGCTTTCCTATCCGATAATGGGTAACGACGACGACCTGCCGCAATTGCTGAAAAAATACCCGGCTGCATTGATAACAGTAGGGCAAATCAAGAGTGCGGAGAGCCGAATTCGTTTATTCGAGCGCCTGAAAACCTTGGGAGCAGAGTTGCCCAGTGTGATTTCTTCTCATGCCCATGTGTCGCGACATGCATTGGTGGCAGCAGGCTCGGTGGTGATGCATGGCTCGATTCTCAATGCATCGGCCTCGGTGGGCGAGAACTGTATTATCAATAGTCAGGCATTGATTGAGCATGACTGTATGGTCGAGGCGCATTGCCATATATCGACTGGCGTAAAGCTCAATGGAAATGTGCACGTCGAAAGCGGCTGCTTTATCGGTAGCGGTGCCATAGTACGAGAGGGCGTTCGCATTGGCGCCAACAGTCTTATCCAGGCCGGCTCGGTTGTCTTGTCGGATGTATTGGCCGGTACGGTTCATCGGGGGCAGGCATGAGAAACGGCAATACATTGATCATCGCGGAAGCGGGCGTAAATCACAATGGCGACATCGAGCTTGCGAAGCGCCTGATCGAAGTTGCGGCGGATGCGGGTGCTGACATTGTCAAGTTCCAAACCTTCTCTGCCGATCGTCTAGCCACCGTTAATGCTGTTAAAGCAAACTATCAACGCCAAGCAGATGCCGCAGAGGAGTCGCAATATGCAATGCTCAAGCGGCTTGAACTCAGCCACGATGCGCATCAAATTCTGATTGAGCATTGTCGCAAGTTCAATATTGAGTTCTTTTCAACCGGCTTTGATATAGCCAGCGTTGATATGCTGACCTCACTTGGCATTCAACGTCTCAAAGTGCCATCGGGCGAGCTGACTAATCTGCCATATCTGCGCCACATAGGCGGTTTAGGCCGTCCCGCAATTCTTTCCACCGGCATGGCGACGCTGGGCGAAATAGAAGCGGCTATTGAGGTCTTGACGTTAGCAGGCGTTGCCCGCGCTGATATTGTCGTTTTGCATTGCAATACTGAGTATCCGACGCCTATGGTTGATGTCAATCTGCGCGCCATGCAAAGCATTCAGGCTGCATTTGGCGTTAAGGTTGGTTATTCCGACCACACTGCTGGGATCGAGGTGGCGATTGCTGCTGTCAGCATGGGTGCTTGCATCATCGAGAAACACTTTACGCTCGATCGTGCTTTGCCCGGTCCTGATCACCGCGCCAGCCTCGAGCCGGATGAGCTCAAGTCTATGGTTCAGGCAATCCGCAATATCGAGCTTGCATTGGGTGATGGCGTTAAGCGCCCGAGCGCTAGCGAGTCGCACAATAAACCGATTGCGCGAAAGTCCATCGTTGCAGCGCGAGCTATTCGTGCTGGCGAGGCTTTTACCGAAGATAACCTTGCGGCAAAACGCCCCGGAACAGGCTTGTCCCCGATGCGCTGGGATGAGTTGATGGGGCGTATCGCGCCGCGTGATTTTGCGCTTGATGAGTTCATCATATTGTGAAAAAAGTCTGTGTCGTTACTGGTACGCGTGCCGACTACGGTTTGCTCCGGTTTGTCATGGAGGGCATCCGCAATGCAAGCGACCTTCAGTTGCAAATTATTGCCACCGGCATGCACTTGAGCCCGGATTTCGGTATGACGGCAGGCGAAATAGAGAGCGATGGTTTTCATATCGATCGGCGGGTGGAAATGCTGCTGAGCTCTGATACCCCTGTGGGTGTCAGCAAATCGATGGGTTTGGGGATGATCGGATTTGCCGATGCTTACGCGCAGCTAAAGCCCGATGTGGTGGTCGTACTTGGCGATCGATTTGAAATTTTTTCGGCTGCATCTGCCGCCCTGGTAGCGCATATTCCACTTGCGCATCTTCATGGCGGAGAAACTACTGAAGGGGCTTTTGATGAGGCCATTCGTCACTCGATTACCAAAATGTCGCATCTCCATTTTGTTGCTGCGGAAGTCTATCGCAAACGAGTCATCCAGCTGGGTGAAGATCCTCAGCGCGTATTTACGGTTGGGGGGCTTGGCGTTGACGGTTTGAGTAAGGTCAAGCTCCTTGATCGGGGCGTGCTCGAAGCCGAGCTTGATTTCAAGCTCGGACGCCGTAACCTGCTGGTCACCTTTCATCCGGTGACGCTGGAGCCCGGTAGTGCCGGCAGGCAGATGCGTGAGTTGTTGCTAGCACTCGACAAGCTTGAAGATACGCATTTCATCTTCACTATGCCCAATGCCGATCCGGACAGTCGCGTCTTGTTCGACATGGTTGCTTCGTATGTGAAGAATAGGTCCCATACGCAGGTCTACACTTCGTTGGGCCAGCTCCGCTATCTGTCGGTGTTGGCACAGGTTGATGCCGTCGTAGGTAATTCTTCCAGCGGGCTGACTGAGGCGCCGAGCTTTAAAAAAGGCACTGTCAATATCGGCGATCGTCAACTAGGCCGCTTGCGCGCAGCGAGCGTGATTGACTGCGAGCCGACTTGTGCATCGATTGATCAAGCATTTAAGTGCTTGTATTCGGAAAAATTTCAGGCGTCTTTGGCTGATACCGTAAGTCCTTACGGCACCGCGGGTGCGAGTGAAAAGATAGTACAAATTCTTCGAACCTACCCCATTAGCGGGATACTCAAGAAGAAATTCTATGATCTTTCGGATTGTCTGCGGGGAGATACATGATGGTGCCGAATGACGAGGTATGGCGAAAGGCCATCTTGCCAATGGATTCGACATTTAAGGATGCCATTCGCTGCCTGAACGACTCTTCGATGAAGATCGCCCTTGTAGTCAATGCTCAAGGTGTTCTTGAGGGAACCATCTCTGATGGCGATATTCGCCGTGGTCTACTCAAGGGATTGGATCTGGGGAGTGCGATTGAGAGCATCACACACCGGAATGCGATTGTGGTTCCCCCATCGTTCGGGCGCGACATGGTGTTGCAGTTGATGCGCTCCAACCAGCTGCAGCAAATACCGGTAGTGGACGAGCAACAGCGTGTAGTGGGCCTGCATCTCTGGAATGAGATAACCACGCAGCCTCCGCGTGACAATCTGATGGTTATCATGGCAGGCGGCAAGGGAACGCGGTTGATGCCGCATACCGAAAATTGCCCCAAGCCCATGGTGCTTGTTGCTGGAAAGCCGATGCTCCAACACATCATAGAGCGTAGCCAACAGGAGGGCTTCAATCACTTTGTACTGGCTATCAACTATCTTGGCCACATGATTGAAGAGTATTTTGGTGACGGGGCCCGGTTTGACGTCAAAATTAACTACCTGCGGGAGCAAACATCTCTTGGTACGGTAGGCGCTTTGAGTCTGTTTGCGCAGCGGCCTGAAGCCGCATTTGTTGTGACTAATGGTGACGTGATAACCGATATTCGCTATGGCGAGCTCCTCGATTTTCATGTCCGCCATGATGCCACCGCGACCATGGCCGTACGCGTCCATGAGTGGCAGCATCCGTTTGGCGTTGTGCAAATCGATGGCGTGGATATTGTCGGCTTCGAGGAGAAGCCCATTGCTCGTACGCACATCAATGCCGGGGTGTACGCATTGTCTCCAGGCGCCCTAGACGTTCTGATTCACGGTGAGCATTGCGACATGCCGACACTGTTTGAGCGCCTCCAGGCCAAACCTTTGCGTACCGTTGCCTATCCCATGCATGAACCCTGGCTGGATGTCGGTAAGCCAGAGGATTTGAAGCTGGCCAGGGATCAGAGTGAAAAGTTGCAGCGTGAGCAGGCTTGATACCTTGATTGATCGAATTCTGATCGTTGGTCTTGGCAGTATCGGTCGGCGGCATCTCGGGCTGGCCCGCGACCGATTCCCGGATGCTGATATCCGCATCCTCAGGCATGTGGTGCACGATGATGTTCCTCTGCATGCGAATGGCTGCTTCTCGACGCTTGATGAGGCACTTGCCTTCTCGCCGCAATTGGCCGTTATTGCCAGCCCCGCGCCCTTTCATGCTGCAGTGGCGCAGGCACTGGCAAGCATTGGCTGTCATCTGCTTATCGAAAAACCGCTTGCTGATACCTGGCGTGCGGCCGCTCCACTGGTCAAGCAAGCCAAGACGTGCAAGCAGATTTTTCTGCTGGGCTATAACTTGCGCTATTTGCCATCCTTGCAGCGATTCAGGCAATCCTATAACGATGGCCTCATTGGCCGGGCCCTGTCGGTGCGTTGCGAAATAGGACAGTATCTGCCGAACTGGCGGCCAGGAAGCGATTATGGGAAAAGCGTTTCAGCGCGGCGCGAACTGGGCGGAGGAGTGTTGCTGGAGCTGAGCCATGAGCTGGATTATCTGTGCTGGCTTTTTGGCGAGGCACAATGGGTCAGGGCAACCCTTGCGAGGCAGAGCGATCTGGACATTGATGTCGAAGATACTGCCCATCTGACCTTGGGCTTTGGAGAGCAGAGCCGCCCTTTGATTGTCGTGCTCACTCTTGATTTTATTCGGCACGACATGACTCGCCAATGCACCATTATTGGTGAAACGGGTAGTCTGCGCTGGAACGCGATCAGCGGTAGTGTCGAACATTACCCCGCTGGAGCGGGTGCTTGGCAGTCACTATTTGTGCAGGAGCCGGAGCGGAATCAAAGCTATCTGGCTGAGTGGCAACATATGGTTGCTTGCATGGAGGGGCAGGAGCAGCCTTTGGTGACCGTGCATGACGGATTCCATATTCTCAAGATCATAGAGGCCGCACATCATTCATCCGGTGCTTCGGGCGTTCAGGTTTCGGTACGCGACATTCAGGAATAATTCAAGCATGAGTACGGTTGGCTTCATCTTTGCGCGCGGAGGCTCCAAGGGCGTACCGGGCAAGAACATCCGTCCCTTGGGCGGCAAGCCGCTAATTGCCTGGTCGATAGAGCAGGCATTGGCAGTGCGCCGAATAGAGCGTGTCGTGGTTTCTACAGACTCTCCCGAGATTGCAGATGTTGCTCGCGCATTTGGCGCCGAGGTGCCGTTCATGCGGCCATCCCATCTCGCTCAAGATGACAGCCCCGAGTGGCTCGCATGGCGCCATGCACTTGAGTACTTGCGCAACCAGGAGGGAGTCCTGCCCGACACCATGGTTTCGATTCCAACCACTGCACCTTTGCGCTTGCCAATCGACCTTGAAAACTGCCTGGATGAATACGAGAAAGGTATTGCGGATGTCGTTGTCACCGTCTCTGATGCGCATCGCAGCCCGTATTTCAACATGGTTACCAGGCAAGCCGATGATCGCGTTAACCTTGTGATAAATCCTGCAGTGGGCATCAGCCGTCGTCAGGATGCGCCGGTTGTTTATGACATGACAACCGTGGCCTATGTGTTGAATACCTATTTCGTCCTTCAGCATGTCGGTCTGTTTGAGGGCCGAGTACATGCCGTGCATGTGCCGGTCGAGCGTGCTCTTGATATTGATACGCCGCTTGATTTCAGGATCGCCGAAATGCTGATCGCAGAGCGTACAGCGGGTGCCGCTAGTGGCGCCCGAAAGGAGAAGTAGTATGAGCAAGACAGGGGCGCAGGCGTCGTTTGATCTTTCGGGTAAAGTTGCCATCATCACTGGCGGCGCCGGCATTCTTGGGCAGCATTTTTGCCGCGGTGTCGCGAGCGCAGGCGCAAACGTTGCGGTTGTCGACGTCGATGTGGAAAAGGCCCGTATGCTAGCCAACGATATTCAGCAGAATCTTGGGGTTCGGGCGATTGGGGTGCATTGTGATGTCGCAAGCCCGACCTCCGTTGGCGAGATGGTTGACGCTGTTTGTCAGGAGTTTGGGCAAATCAACCTTTTGCATAACAACGCCGCCAGCAAGTCCGACGATCTGGATGCGTTCTTTGCTCCTTTCGAAAACTACAGCCTGAATGAGTGGCGGAAAATCATGGCCGTCAATATTGATGGAATGTTCTTGGTTGCCCAGGCGGTAGGGCGGAAAATGATTGAGCAGGGAACGGGTGGCAGTATTGTCCAGACCGCATCGATTTATGGCGTGATGGCGCCTGACCAGCGGATTTACGAGGGATCTTTTTACCTTGACCGCCAGATTAATACACCGGCTGTTTATAGTGCCTCCAAGGCTGCGGTGATAGGTTTGAGCCAATATCTAGCAACCTACTGGGCGAGTCAGGGCATTCGTGTTAACACGCTGACCCCCGGAGGCACTGAGAGTGGCCAGAACGAGGAGTTCAAGCGTCGTTACGCTGCGCGTGTCCCGATGGGCAGAATGGCCGCGGCCTCTGAAATGGTAGGGGCTTTGCTCTACTTACTTTCGAATGCATCGAGCTACGTCACAGGCCAGAACATTCTGGTGGATGGCGGCTTGAGTGCCTGGTGACACTGCATATTTTCATATAAGCAAAAATGGAATTTAACAAGAGCTATACCCAGTATTGGGAATCTGCTGTTCAGAAGTCGGTCGATGGCACGGTAATCGCCGGGCTGAATGAAGCAGATCACTTTCTGTCCCCATTGGGTCTGAGTCGCAGCGACCGTATCCTGGATTTGGGCTGCAGTACCGGGAGAATGTGTGCGGCGCTGACCCGCTACTCGGACGCTGTCTACGGCGCCGAGCCCGATAGTTACGCGGTCGGCAAAGCCTCGGCACAGCCCTATCTAGAGATCCGTCAAGGGACCGCGGAGGCAACTGGGTATCCGGACGGATTCTTCGAATTTGTATTCTGCTGGGCCGTTTTCGATGTTGTCGACCATGTTGATGGCCTGTCCGAGATCAACCGTATTCTCAAAGACGGCGGCCATTTTCTGATTACATGCAAGGCAGATAACTATGATCTGCAGGATGTATTGGCGTTCAAGGCCGAGAAAAATGCCTTTCTCAAGGGCTTTCCGAACAAGTTCACCAATCTTGCGCTGCTCTGCCGCCAAATCGGAACATTCGGGTTCGAGCTGACTGGGTTGGTCACCTTCCCGCGCCGGGGGGACATGGGGCTGCTGAATTACAAGCGGCAGAATGTTGGAGAGAGGGAGCGTGGATCGGTAATTGAAGGTTACGAATACTTGATGGTTGCAAAAAAAGTATCGACACCCGGTGGCGTGCAAAAAGATCTTAGTGCAACTTTAGACGGGAAGTTTTCTGCGACCGCAAAGACGCTTGCATCGCGTGCAGGCCATGCCTCCGTCAAGGAATATTTTGAATCGATTGGGATTGATTGAGCGTGGCTGACAAAAAAATACTTTATGTCGTTCATTGCATTGATACTGAGGGCCCGCTCAATGAGTCGCTCAGTGCAACATTTGAACGACTGAAATCGATTTTCAGTATCGAGCTTGAGCACACTCGGGAAAATCTCCAACGCATTCAGAATCGTCAGATCGATCTTGGTGGGCAAGAGGAGGCGGTAGCCAAATGCTTTTCACCGGAACTACTGAAATACAACCGCAGTTGGGGTGATATTGATGCAATGCTGTCCGAGCTCCTTTCAGCGGAGTATCGTCTGCAGCAGCCGGATGACTTTGGCGGCGGCTGGGTTTACTCTTGGCACTGCATGGATCATGTCGGATTGTCGGAGAATCCACGTCGCAAAGACTTTGGTTACGGCAATATCTTCAGCCATTACAAGGAAAAACTGCGCGAGTCTGCAAGCGAGGTCGATGAAATCAACTGGCACTTTCATCCGCTTTCGCTTGTGCGTAACCCGTTGCATGCCGCAACTAGCTACGTTAACAGCTTTGATGTATTGACACAGATTCTTTGCCGCCGTGTGCTCGACGAGGGTTGGTTCCCAGTGGTAAACCGCCCGGGCTTTCATGCGGAGCGTCCTGATTCACATGCCTTCCTCGAGCAGTGGCTGCCGTTTGACTATGCCAATCAATCAGGGGCCGGAGTCGTTAACCAGCCCGATCTTTCTTTTGGCCGTTTTGGCGACTGGGAGCGCGCATCCACGAGTTGGCGCGGCTACCAACCACATCATGACGACTACCAGCATGAGGGACTTTGTCGGCGCCGTATTTTTCGCTGCCTGAATGTAGGGACCCGATTCCGCGCCCTGACCGAGCGTCATGTACGCGAGGCATTTTCTGAGGCGGATGCACGTGGTGCTGCGATTTTGGCATTTGCCGATCATGACTACAGGGATATGCGCCCTGATGTTGACGTCGTGAGGGCGCTCTTGAAAACAGCAAGGGCAGACTATCCAGAGGTGCAGATCAAATATGCGGGTGCTGAGGCAGCTGCAGTTGCACTGCTTGGCTTCGAACAAAAGCCCGAGCTCGAGTTGAGGATGAGGCTCGAATCCAATCGCCTTATTGTGGAGGTATCGAAGGGTGAAGTGTTCGGGCCGCAGCCTTTTCTTGCCATTAAGACTAGAGAGGGGCGCTATTTCCACGACAACCTGGATGTCATAGCACCACGTCAAAAGTGGTCATACATCCTCGATGATCAGACGATCCCGCTTGAGCAGGTCCTAGAGCTCGGTGTTGGTTCTGCGGGCGCGCACGGAGGCTACTCAGTCGCCGTTCAGTCGATGACATGAGGTTGCGCCAGCTTCCGCAATGAGAGCAAATCTTGTCGTTTCAAACTGCACTGAGCTGTGGGTAAAGGGTGCCGAAAAGTACCAATTCTTGACCGAGAATTGCCGTGACTATGCGATTGCTAGCGGGGTACCCCCTGAGCTATGCTTGAGTGTGTCATGTCCCATGCTGGAAACGCAGGGCTCGATCAACTTTATCGAGAGTTACCTCACAAAACTTTTGCCCGTCATTGCTGGCAGGTTGGCTCAGTACCATGGACATGGCGACGCGTTCTGGAGACGTACGCTTTTCTTCTACCTGCGCGACTTGATCGGCAGTGCGCACACAGTCTTTGAGCAAATAGATGCAGTTTTTGATCCGGCTGCACATGAGATGCGCATTGCATCACTGCCTGCCAAGGTGCCTTTGTACGGTGTGAGCGCTACGCTCGAAGATGGTTTGTACTGGGGTATTACCGATGAGGGGCGTGAGTATTACGCTGGGGAGTATTTTCGGCTTTTTTATCCCGGCATGTTTGTCGAGTTGCCGTTGCGCAGGAAAACGTTTTCTCCCGCGCAATCTGAAAAAAAATCGAGATCGATTGGCGGTGTAGTCAGAGAGGCCGCCAAAGCAATCTTGAAACGTGGCAGCCGCCGTTTGCTTGTGATAGTGACCAATGCTCAGTACGAGAAAACACTGGCAAAAAAAGTTTTTTTTCGCAGCTTCGGTCAGGTTTCGTTTCATCACACGGTTCCATCTCTCAAAGGCCTTTTTGAAGAGACATATACCGTTGATCATGCTCTACGCAGGGATATTGCCGAGCCGCTGAAGTCAAGTCAAAATAGGTTCGAACAATATCTGGGGCGTTGTCTTGAAACTTCGCTTCCCTGGGCGCTGGCCGAAGGTTTTGACCGTTCGTACGCGTTTTATAGGGATTTTTGGTCCAGTTTCCCAGGCTTGCAATATGTGATCTCGGAAAACATGTATCAGCAAGATGCTTTGCCGCGTGCAGTGTGTGAATTACAAGGCGTGGAACTGATTACCCTGCCACACTTTTTCCCGCTCGAGATTTATGCCGCTGCCAGGCTGAATCGTTTGCAGATTCAAGACCGTTTCATTGCACGTGGGGCAGCGCAAATTTCACCCGCGGCAATAGGCAGCGGAACGGTTTTTCCATACTGTCTGGTGGACAAGAGCGAACAAAAGGATATTGATACGTTGTACGTGACGACAGATTTTTATGCCTATTTCCAGCCCTTGCAGCAGTCGGCTGATGGCTCTGGTTACGATGTATTCAAACACTTCAAGCAGTTTGTCAGCGCATTTCTTGGCGCCTTGCCCAAAGCGGCAATTGAGAAAATAGCAATCAAGAAGCGCCCGCCGCCGCTGCTGACATCACTACAAATGGACTATCCCGCTGCAATTCGCGTACTTGATCCGTCTTGGCCGGCAAAAGCGTACATGGGAAAGGCAAGGCTGGTAATTGTTGAAGGCATGTCTACATCACTTTTTGAGTCGCTGGCCTCAAATATCCCGACGATTGCATTCTGGCCAGCTGATCTTTACCATCTTGGAGCGGAGTTTGAAGGATATTTTTCCGCGCTTGAGGAAGCTGGGATTGTTGTGCATGATCCACTTGAATTAGCTCGGCAAGTGGAGAGGGCGCAGCAAGATTCTCGTGCATGGTGGTTTAAGCCAGATATGCAAGCGGCCAGAGCTCGCTTTTTGGATCAGAATCTGCATGACAATGCTCATGTTGAAGAGGTACTGCTGAGCATGGCTAAGGGCAGGTAGACAAAGCCACTGCGAGCTGGGGACGGCGGCTAGCAAGTACGCGTCTATGCACGATTAGGCAAAAAATCATCAAATCAATCCACATCACCAATGGGCGGCACCATGCTTTCTAATTCATCCATTCTGCTTACTGGCGGGACTGGTTCATTCGGCCACACTTTTGTCCCCATGACCTTGGCTAAGTACAACCCCAAGCGGCTGGTCATCTATTCGCGCGACGAAATGAAGCAATGGGAAATGGCGAAGCTATACAAAGACGATCGCCGCGTACGGTTTTTCATTGGTGACATTCGCGACCGCGAGCGCTTGTACAGAGCCTTGGATGGTATTGACCATGTTGTGCATGCAGCGGCAACAAAAATTGTACCAACAGCCGAATACAACCCATTCGAGTGCGTAAAGACCAATATTATCGGGGCGATGAATTTGATCGACGCCTGCATCGATAAGGGGATTAAGCGCGTTGTTGCTCTCTCGACAGACAAAGCAAGCAGCCCTGTTAATTTGTATGGTGCAACCAAGCTTGCCTCAGACAAGATGTTCGTCGCCGGAAACTCATATGCAGGCGGACATGACACCCGTTTTTCCGTAGTGCGCTACGGCAATGTAATGGGCTCCCGCGGCTCTGTGATTCCCCTCTTCCTGAGCATCAAGGATGCCGGGGTACTGCCGGTTACTGATGCACGCATGACCCGATTCATGATTACCCTTGAGCAAGGGGTCGAACTCGTTTGGCATGCATTTGAAGATATGCAAGGTGGCGAAATATACGTCAAGAAGATTCCCTCGATGAACATCACCGACATTGCCAAGGCAGTTGCTCCGACCGCACGGCAGGAGTTCATCGGCATACGTCCTGGTGAGAAATTGCACGAGCAGATGATTGGAGTGGAGGATGCCTTGCATACCTATGAGTATTCGGAGCACTTCAAAATCCTGCCCGCCATTCATGACTGGAGCAGTGATCCTTACCGGATCAAGGATGGTGTCAAGGTCAAGGATGACTTCATTTATGCCAGTGACAACAATCAGGACTGGATGACGATCCCTCAGCTCGAAGCTTGGATTGCTGCCAACGCCGGTAAAATCGGACTGTCTTGATGGAGCACATACCTTACGGGCGACAGTCCATCAGCGCTGCTGACATAGAGGCAGTGTGTGGTGTGCTTAAGTCGGACTTTCTGACTCAGGGCCCGGTCGTTCCTCGTTTCGAGCAGGCGGTGGCTGATTATTGTGGCGTTGCTCATGGGGTAGCCGTCAACAGTGCAACCAGTGCGCTCCATCTGGCATGCCTCGCGCTAGAAGTTGGCCCCGGCGATATCGTCTGGACAACGCCAATTACGTTTGTGGCCAGTTCGAATTGCGCTCTGTACTGCGGTGCTGAAGTCGACTTTGTCGATATTGACCCGCAGACCTATAACCTCAGCGTTGAGCGGCTGACGGAAAAGCTTGTTGTTGCCGAGCAGCAAGGAAAGTTGCCAAAAGTTGTTATCCCCGTTCACTTGTGCGGGCAGCCCTGCGATATGGCAGCAATCCATGTGCTGGGTCAGCGCTATGGTTTCCATATCATTGAAGATGCATCCCACGCGATTGGCTCCCGATATCAGGGTAAGCCCGTGGGCGGCTGCCAATTCAGCGATATCACTGTGTTCAGCTTTCATCCGGTGAAAATCATTACGACCGGTGAGGGTGGCATGTCTGTCACCAGCAATGCTGGCTATGCAGAGAAAATGCGCCGCTTGCGCAGTCACGGCATCACGCGAGAAGCCGGAGAAATGACCGAACCGCCGCATGGTCCGTGGTATTACCAGCAGATCGAACTTGGTTTTAATTACCGCATGACCGAAATGCAGGCGGCACTTGGCTTGAGTCAGATGCAACTACTGGATACATTTGTGAGTGAGCGGCAAAGAATTGCCGACCACTACGACGAGGTGTTGGCCGCGTTTCCGGTAATCAAGCGACCGTGGCAACACGCGGACAGCTATTCTGCTCGTCATTTGTATGTCGTGCGAGTACCTGCCGCCAAGCATAACGCAGTGTTTGCACGCATGCGCGAGCTGCATATCGGCGTGAATCTGCACTACATCCCGGTGTATCTGCAGCCTTACTACAAGGGCCTCGATTTTTCCTCCGGCTACTGTCCGGCGGCCGAGGCTTACTACGCGGAGGCAATATCGCTGCCAATATTCCCAGCCCTTGCAGCACCGCAGCAGGCGGCGGTCATCAATGCGCTGATGGAAGGGATGGCCGCGTGAGGCTTGCCGTCATTCCGGCGCGAGGGGGCAGCAAACGCATCCTCCGGAAGAACATTAAAAGCTTCGCCGGCAAGCCAATCATTGCGTGGTCGATTGAGGTCGCACTGCAGAGCCGGTGTTTTGATCATGTCATCGTCTCAACTGATGATTCCGAGATTGCCGAAGTCGCGCAGCGCTTGGGAGCATCCGTTCCCTTCATGCGACCTGCGGCACTTTGTGATGATCACACGGCAACGATTCCTGTTGTCCGCCATGCGATAGAGTGGTTCATGGCAGAGGGGACGGAGCCTGCCGAAGTGTGCTGCATCTACGCCACCGCTCCTTTTGTTCAGGTTGTCGATCTGCGGGAGGGGCTCGAGTTACTGATGGCTGCACCCGATTGCCACTACGCATTTTCTGTTACCAGCTACCCGTTCCCCATACAGCGAGCCATCCGCATTACTGAGAAAGAGCGCGTTGAAATGTTCAATGCCGAGCATTTCAATACGCGCTCTCAGGATCTGGAAGAGGCGTGGCATGACGCTGGCCAGTTCTATTGGGGCCGGGCAGCGGCCTGGCTGGCCGGAGAGCCGGTGTTTTCACCGAAGTCTGTTCCGCTGCGATTGCCCCGTAAACGCGTGCAGGATATTGATACTCTCGAAGACTGGGCGCGTGCAGAGTGGCTGTTTAGGGCCATGCAAGAACAGCCCTGAATATCGTGTCATTGAGGATTGCTTTTCGTGTTGACGCATCACGGCAAATTGGCACTGGCCATGTCATGCGTTGCCTGGCACTTGCTCATGTTTTGAAAGCAGAAGGGGGACACTGCCTCTTTATTTGCCGTGAGCATACTGGGCACCTTATCGACTTCATCTGTCGAGAGGGACATGAAGTTTTACGACTATCGCCACCGAATTCGGCACTGTCAACAGCCCAGGACCAGTGGCTTGGCGCCGATTGGCAAAGCGATGCCGAGCAGACATTGGCCGCACTCAAAGGGGCGCGTCCCGACTGGTTGGTAGTTGATCATTACGCGCTTGATGCGCGTTGGGAGAACGCCCTGCGTGAAAACTGCCGGCGATTAATGGTGATCGATGATCTGGCTGACAGGCCGCACAGTTGTGATCTGCTTCTTGATCAAAATCTCGTCGCCAACCTGTATAAACGATATGAAAACCTCCTGCCCGAGCAAGGCGTAAGCTTGCTCGGCCCGGGTTACGCGTTGCTCCAGCCTGCTTATGCAGCCTTGCATGAGCAAGCACGACCACGCACTGGGCAGCCGCGACGTGTGTTTGTGTTCTTTGGCGGCGTGGATACGGAAAACCTCACTCAGACTGCTCTCTCGGCGCTTCTGAAACTTGACCTGTCCAATCTCCTGGTGGATGTTGTTGTCGCCGACAGCAATCCGCATCGTGAAGCCCTCGAAATGCTGGTGAGAGAGATGCCGAATATTCACTTACACGGATCTCAACCGACTTTGGCGCCAATGCTGCTTGCTGCCGATCTGGCAATTGGTGCAGGGGGGGCGACCAGCTGGGAGCGACTGTGTCTGGGCTTGCCTACGTTGGTCATTACCGTGGCAGACAATCAGCGCCCGATAGCAGACGAGCTGGACAAACGGGGCCTTGTGCGTTGGATCGGGGACAAGGACAGTATCCAGATGGATGCGCTGGTAGCGCAAATCCAAACCATCTTGCAACAACCGTTGGACGCATGGTCGGCGAGCTGCCTGAAAGTCGTGGATGGGTTGGGTGCTGGCAGGGTCTGCGCTGCGTTACTGGCCGATAAAAAAACAGTCCTGATTGCCAGACGCGCCTGTCAGGATGATGAGGCGCAACTGCTGGAGTGGGCGAATGATCCACTGACACGTCGCAACTCGTTTTCCAGCGCACAAATTTCACCAGAGAGCCATCATCTCTGGTTTTCAAAGCGACTAGCTAATGCCGACTGCCAGCTTTATCTGATCGAGACTGAGGGTGGCCTGGCTGCGGGTCAGGTACGTTTTGAGCGCGCACAAGGGGCTTGGGAGGTACACTTCACATTGAGTCCCGTATTGCGTGGCAGAGGTTTGGGAACCTCTCTGCTCAAGGCCGCGTTGGACGCTTTTGTGCAGGGGCAGTTAGGAGTCGTTGTCTTTGGCCAGGTTAAGACAGCGAACCGTGCATCGTGCCGCATGTTCGAAGCGTTGGACTTTAGTCTTGTGTCTGCCGCTGGCGCAGATGTCGCAATTTATCAATCAAACCAGTTTTGAGGCAGCCATGAAGATCGCCAACCGAGTCATTGGGCCGGATCATCCGCCGTTCGTCATTGCCGAAATGTCAGGCAACCATAACCAGTCGCTTGCACGAGCACTAGAGATTGTTGACGCTGCCGCTAAGGCGGGTGCGCATGCATTGAAACTGCAGACTTATACAGCGGACACCATTACGCTCGACGTAAACGAGGGTGAGTTCTTTATTCAGGATAAATCCAGCTTGTGGGCGGGGAACAGTCTGCATCAGCTTTATCAGCAGGCCTATACTCCGTGGGAATGGCATGCGCCGATATTTGAGCGTTGTCGGGGGCGCGGAATGATTTGCTTCAGTTCTCCATTTGATGAGAGCGCAGTGGATTTTTTGGAAACCCTGAGTGCCCCAGCCTACAAGATCGCATCGTTCGAATTAGTGCACTTGCCCTTGATCCGCAAGGCCGCAGCTACAGGAAAGCCGCTCATCATGTCCACCGGGATGGCCACAGTTGCCGAAATTGATGATGCGGTTCGCACTGCCCGTGCTGCAGGCTGTACGGATCTCACCTTGCTCAAATGCACCAGCACCTATCCGGCCACACCTGAAAACAGCAATCTGCGCACAATTCCCCGTATGCGCGAGACTTTCGGGTGCGAAATCGGATTGTCTGACCATACGATGGGGGTTGGTGCAGCGGTTGCAGCCGTAGCGCTAGGTGCATCGGTGATTGAAAAGCACTTTACGTTGCGCCGATCGGATGGGGGCGTCGATAGCGCCTTTTCAATGGAGCCTGCGGAGTTGGCCTTGCTCGTTGAAGAAACTGAAAGAGCATGGCTTGCTTTGGGGCATGTCGCCTATGGTCCGCGAGAGGCCGAGCTGAAGTCGCTCGCATTCCGGCGCTCTTTGTATATCGCGAAGGATATCAATGCAGGCGATACGCTAACTGTGGAAAATCTTCGCTGTGTGCGGCCTGGTCATGGCTTGCCCCCTAAGTTTTACGATTTGTTTATAGGCCGCAAGATAAATCAGGATGCCAAGAAGGGTACTGCGCTGACCTGGCAAATGGTTGGTTGAGCGAGTTGCGCACCACCATGTATCCGATAAATAGGGTGTGAGTGTGATCGAGAAGTTAATCAGGTTGTTTGCCCGATACCCGAATGTGAAAGGCGTGAGCCCGCGATCGTTCGGTTTTCTTGCCTGTACTCGCGCAAGCGGCAAGCCCGTAGCTGTTCTGGCGTTGCAGTCGGTATGTGACCGGTTTTATTTTCTGCTGTTTGGTGCAATACGTGCTCGCCTCGGTGCGCGAGTACCCGTTCGTGCTGATCTGGTGATGACACAATCGGTGAATGGCGCAATCGGTACAGGATCTCTGGCCGAGCTAAAAAGATCGGCGCCGGCCGCTTGGCTGCGTTGTGCGCAGTGGGTTCGTGCTTACGGTCCGTGGCTAGATCGCATTGCCTACCGCTGTGCAAGCTGGACTAGCCCCATGGCCGATTTGCAGGCGTGGGTTCAGTCAAAGCGTCTTTGGCAGATGCTACGAACCCAGACCGGGGAGTTTTCGTTGCAACTTAATGGCGTTGAGGTTGCCGATCTATTGATAGATTCCTATCTCCGTTTTAAGCCGGCGCCGGCCTTTGCGGTACACGATCCATTTGTTCGACGCTTGATCTGGCAGGCCTTGCGCGATGAGCGCCAGGCACGTGCTTACTTCGAGCGAGTGCGTCCGGCATGGTATTTATCCTCTCACAGTACTTATCTTGAGCACGGTATTCCGGTCCGGGTTGCCTTAGCTCATGGGGTGGAGGTATGGTCGTTTGGCAATCTCAACGGGCTGGGAAAAAAACTAAGCCTTGAGGATAGTTTTCATACCCCGGACTTCTCAGCATACAGCCGTGATTTTAATGTGCTGGACAGGCAGGAGGAGCGTCTCGCAGAAGCCCAAGTACAGCTTGAGCGAAGGTTGTCAGGAGGTATTGACCCCGCGACAAGCTATATGCGCCAATCGGCATACGCAAACACCAAGGTCAGTGTGCCACCCAATCTCAAAGGCGCAGTCGTAGTCTTTTTGCACGATTTCTACGATAGCCCCCATGTCTACCCAGAGCTGGTGTTCAATGATTTCTGGGAGTGGGCTTGCCTTACAATTACCACCCTGCAGGAGGCGGGTTTGGTGCTTTTCCTTAAGCCCCATCCGAACCAAATCGCGCTAAGTGATGAGGCTATATCTCGTTTACGGGAGCACTATCCGGGCTTGAACTGGTTGCCCTCTGGAATTAGCAACGTTCAGCTGGCAAAAGCAGGGATTGCTTGCGGAGTGACTGTATATGGCACAGTTGCCCATGAAATGGCTTATTTAGGCATTCCGACAATCGGCTGCGCCCGCCACCCGCATCATTCATTTGATTTCTGCAGAACGGCAAAATCCAGTGCCGAATATGTGGCGATGCTACGTAGTCCGGAGGTTTTACCCTTGCCAGTGGAGGCGATGAAGAGACAGGCGCTCATGTTTTATTACATGAATAATCTTTATGGTACGGAGGCAGAGCGAGCCTTGGCTTCTTCGTTTATTGCCCTCTGGAGAGACTGCAATTTTGGGGATGACCCAGAAGAGATGGTAATGGCGCGCTTACAAGCCTTTACCGCGCTGCCTGGCTTCGATGACTATATTTCCCGCTTGGCCAGCAAGATCAAAGCGGTGGCCTGCTAAAACGCGTTTAGTTCATCCAGCAAAAAATTCATCAAATGAAGAAACTTTTTTTTCTTGTCGCACATAGTTGTTTCTTTGTGCTTGGGGTAGTACAGTTTCTCGCCCGCGGCACCAATAGTCAACGAGCCCATAAGGCGTTAATTTATCTCTTTTGTGTCTCCGGCGGCCATTTCAATGCTTGGTGCAGTCGAATCGTGAGTATTTGGCACAAGCCACTCAAGCAAGCTTCGAAAAGTGGAATCCTTGGCGATATGGACGGCGCGTCGGGCGAGGCGGCCCTGCGCGACTTACAGGAAAAAGGCTACGTAGTTTTTGAAAATGTCCTTGCCCCAGATGTATGTGAGCGGCTGATGAGCTTTGCTTTGAGAACGCCGGCCAATATCCGAGCCATGGATGGCGAAGAGAAGTTAGCCATCCCGCGTACGGCCATATACAACGCAGATAAACCTGAAGCGGTTCGCTATGACTACAAAACCGACGATTTGTTGAGTAATGCGGATGTGCAAAACGTCATGGCCGATCAGTCAATTCTGGCCTTGGCCGAGGCCTACCTTGAAGCTCGACCCAAGCTGGATGTTGTTTCAATGTGGTGGCATACGCGCTTCCACTCGAAAGGGGATTCCGAGGCCGCCCAGTTCTACCACTTCGACATGGACAGGGTGAAGTGGTTGAAAGTCTTTATTTACCTGACCGAAGTTGGGCCAGAAGATGGGCCGCACGCCTTCATCGCGGGTTCGCATCGGCCAGGTGCGATCCCTCAGCAGTTTCTCGATCAAGGGTACGTTCGGTTGATGGATGACGAAGTGTTCGCCCATTACGGTGAGGCCAGAGAGGTCAAGTTTGCCGCTCCGCGCGGTACAGTCATTGTCGAAGATACGCGTGGCTTTCATAAGGGAAGCCCCGTTTCTGGTAACCCCAGGCTCTTGCTCCAAATGCAGTTGAGCAATTCCTTGTTCGGTGTTACCTACCCCAAAGAATTTTTGCCTAGCCAAAGAACGCCTGCATTGAGTTCGCAGCTGGCCCTTTTTTCGGACGTATACAAAGCCTATTTGTAACGCAAGATATGCGTGCGCTTGAGCAGGGCGCCACGGCACACACAGTGGGAAGATTTAATTAATGAGCAAGTCGAGAAGATTGACCAGACTTTGTTATGAAGTGCTGAAGATAGACCTCATCCGTAACTACTTTTGCTGGATGCGCTTCCAGTTCAAGAAAGGTAACGTCAGGGTACTGGAGACGATGAGCGACGATGTCGGTAAGGAAACCATTTCACACAATATGGGCGCACTCAGCAATCGTGCTGCCTATGGAATGGGCAATCGCATGGCTTTGCTGCTATATCCGCTGGCAGCCCTAGTACGTGACATTAATCAGCCCAAAGTACTGATTGTCGGCCCCCGTACGGAGGATGACATTTTCTGGGCCCGATCTTTGGGCATGCTGGACGCGCGAGGTCTGGATCTGTTTTCGTATAGCTCTCTTATCGACATTGGCGATATGCATGCTACCAACTATGCTACTGGCGTGTTTGATGCGGTCATTCTGGGCTGGGTGGTTAGCTATAGCAATGCTCCAAACGTTCTGTTGCAGGAATGTCAGCGAATTCTCAAACCGGGCGGCTATCTTGGCTTTGGTATCGAATCCAATCCGGACCTGCGAGTGACAGGAGAGGTGAAGCCGCCGCGCGCGAATCCGCTGAATTCAGCCCACGAGATTGCGGCGCTGACTTCTGCGAAAATCGTTTTTATCCATGACCCTCAGATTGAGGTTCCGACCGACAACGCTGTGATTCTTAAGTTGACCGACTGAGCCCTCGCTACAGGAAAACATGAGCTACTTTACGATTATCGACTTACCAACTTTTCTGGATGCCCGTGGCGGGCTGACTGTTCTGGATGGTGCGTTACCTTTCGAAATCAAACGTACTTATTGGATCTATGGTGCAGATGGACAAGTGCGCGGCGGGCATCGTCATGTCAAAACGCGGCAGGCCTTGGTCGGTATCACTGGCACGGTTTCGGTATACATCAATGACGGAAGGTTTAGCGAAACCGTGGTCCTGAAAGATCCAAGTCATTGCTTGCTGGTTGAGCCCAAAGATTGGCACACCATGTCTTTTGGACCTGGCTCGGTGCTGCTGGTGTTTTCTTCCGAGCCATATGACCGAGCCGACTATATTGACGACAAATATGACTAAAGCCATCATCGAATACGAAAGTCTCGCGCGCACTAACCAAGCATGGATGGCCGACCTGGAGTCGGCGGCTTCAAAAGTAATTCGCTCGGGGTGGTATGTGCTGGGGAGCGAGGTCGCGGCCTTCGAAACTGAATTTGCTGCATATGTCGGCACGCGGCATTGCATCGGCGTGGCTAATGGTTTGGATGCGCTCATTCTGGCGATCGAAGCGCTTAATCTGCCGAAACACAGCGATGTTTTGGTTGCCTCCAATACCTATATTGCCACGATCCTGGCCATTTTGAGAGCAGGTCATCGCCCAGTACTTGTTGAGCCGGTTCTGGATACTTTCAACATGGATCCGGCGCTGCTGGACCAAGCCATGACCTCCGAGACAAGGGCGGTTTGCGTTACGCACTTGTTTGGCAAACCGTGCAGGATGGAAGCCGTCACTGCCTTTACGCAAAAGCATGATCTACGCCTAATCGAAGACTGCGCGCAATCCCACGGCGCAACCCTGGCGGGGGCAATGACCGGAACGTTCGGGGATGCCGGCTGTTTCAGTTTCTACCCGACCAAAAATCTCGGCGCCTTGGGTGATGCAGGGGCTGTTGTGACCAACGACGATGCGTTGGCTGACCGTTTGCGTCACCTGCGCAACTATGGTTCCAAGCTGAAATATGTCAATGAGTATCTGGGCGTCAACTCTCGTCTTGATGAAATGCAGGCGGCCATGTTGCGCGTCAAACTGCGCCACCTTGACGACCTGATTAAGCATAAGCGAATGCTGGCGGACATTTACTTCAAGCATTTGCCGAGTTGGATCCCTCTGCCGACCCGGCAGGACGACGAGTTTGACGTATTTCACATCTTTGCCATACGGTGTCCGCAGAGAGATGCTTTGCGCCAATACCTGCTTGAACAAGGAATCAAGACGGAAATCCACTATCCGATTCCACCGCATCAGCAGCCTGCCATGGCCGGCTTGCTATCCGGAAATTATCCGGTAGCCGAGGTTTTGCATGCTACAGAGCTGAGTCTGCCGATTTCAATGGGGCACACCGCTGAAGAAGTTGAGGCGGTTTGTACGGCTCTGGGTGCCGATGAAGCGCGCCTGTTCTTCGAGGGAAAAGGGCTTTGAGGATTCTGCTTCTCGATACTTATTACCCGGCATTCTTGCGTCAGGTTTATTCAACCAATGGAGACTTGGCGCAAGCGAAGTATGCGGTCCAACGTGACTTCTTGCTTGGCCAATGTTTCGGTACATCCGATTTTTATTCTCGGCATTTACGTTCTCTGGATTGCGAAGCGCAAGATTTGATCGCCAACTGCATCCCGTCGCAAATTCGCTGGGCTGAGGAGATGGGTGTTTCTGTATTCAGGCCCTTTCTGGGAATATCCCCACGCCTCAATCGACTTCCTCTTGTTGGCCGCGTGCTCGCGCGTTTACCCGGCTTGCAACAACTACTAACTGAGCAGGTTCTTCAATTTAAGCCGGATGTTCTGTATTGTCAGGACATTAATTTCCTAGTGCCTGAAACCTTGGGGGCGCTGAAGAAATCAGTGCCTCTGATTGTCGGCCAGGTTGCATCCCCGTTGCCCGCAGCACCTTTTTGTCGTGGCTACGACTTGATCCTAACTTCCTTCCCTCATTTCGTTCCGCGCCTGCGCGCGCTGGGTGTGGCCGCCGAGTACTTCCGCATTGGTTTCGATGCCAGCGTCCTCGGACACCTAGGCACGGTTGAGAAAGACATACCAGCAAGTTTTGTCGGAGGAATCGGCAGGCATCATGGCAAGGCTGTTCCCACGCTCGAATATCTAGCTTGCAATACGCCGATTGAATTCTTTGGCTATGGAATGGAGAATCTCGACCCGCAGTCTCCGATTCGTCCACGGCATCACGGAGAGGTTTGGGGGCTCGAGATGTACCGCGCTTTGGCGCGCAGTCGGATAACGCTGAATCGTCATATCAATGTTGCAGAAAACAATGCAAACAATATGCGTTTGTACGAGGCTACAGGGGTTGGAACTTTGTTGTTGACCGACAAGAAAGACAATCTTGGCGAGCTGTTTGAAGTCGGGAAAGAGGTTCTTGCGTATGAAAGCCCGGAAGAGGCCACAGCGCTGATTGCCTACTACCTGAATCATCCTGCCGAGGCCGATGCGATTGCGAAAGCAGGCCAGGCACGTACATTGTCTGGGCACAGTTATGCATCCCGCATGGGCGAATTGCTCCCGATACTAGAAGCCCATCTGGGGCAGAAAGGCCATTAAATGGGCGTTAACCAAAAAACACCAGAAGCCGTTAGCCAGTACTACGATCAGGACTATTTCAACTGGCAAAAAAATATTGGCGCATTCGGTGGCTGGGCGAATTCCAGCAAGTTCTTCGATTCCATCAAAAAGGACCATGTTGTCGTAGATTTCGGTTGTGGTGGTGGGTTCCTGCTTAACAATCTGCAATGTGCAGTCAAAGTCGGTATTGAGCCAAATGCTTCGGCAGCTGAAACCATTCAGGCCAATGGAGTGCGACACTTTCAGAGCGTTGCCGAGGCAATCGCTACATTGGGCGAAGGAGCGGTCGACGTAATTATTTCAAATCACGCGCTGGAACATACTCTGAACCCATTGCAGGAGCTCAAGGATTTGCGGCGCTTACTGAAAGTGGGCGGTTTGATTCATTTTTTTGTGCCTTGCGATTCAGTTAACTATCGCTATAACCCGGCCGACATCAACTACCACCTTTTCAGCTGGAGTCCTCAGAACTTTGGCAATCTGTTTAATGAAGCCGGATTTGAGGTTCAGCACGCAAAGGCATACATTCACAAGTGGCCGCCGTACTATCGCTTTTTTGCTCGATTGGGCCGCCCCGTTTTCGATCTTGTTTGCCGCCTTTATGCGCGGGTTGAGCGCTCATGGTTCCAGGTCGAGGTCAAAGCCCAAAAGACGACCGCCTGAGCTCCAAAGTAAGCCATGCGGCATTACATCAGCTATGCACCTGATTCCCTACTGCATTTCGGCGGGCGCGTGCCGGTTTGTTCGCCTACCTAGTCAGAGAGATATCCTTTGATACAGCCAAAGTACTTCTGCACGCTGTTTGACAGTGGCTATCTGCTCAAGGGCCTCGCCATGATGCGCAGTCTGGCGCGTTTCTGTCCAGGTGCAAAAATCTATGTGCTTTGCATGGATGCTCAGACCAAATATATTCTTGAGCGGCTGGATTTGCCGTTTGTCAATTGCACTACATTGGCGGAAGTCGAAAGCGAAGAGTTGTTAAAGGCTAAGGCGGATCGTGGCGTGGCCGAGTATTGCTGGACGCTTTCGTCCTGCTTCACTTGGCATGTGATGCAAAACCATCCGGAGATCCATTTCCTAACCTACGTCGATGCCGATCTGCTTTTCTATTCCGACGTGCAACCCTTGTTCGATGAAATCGGCGATGCCTCCATTGCCATCATTGAGCACCGTTTCACTCCTCGCTTACGGGACAGGGAGGTAAATGGTCGCTTCTGCGTGGAATGGGACAGCTTTCGTCGAGACGAGCAGGGCCTAGCTTGTCTTTCGCGCTGGCGCGAACAGTGCATCGAATGGTGCTATTATCGCCTTGAAGACGGAAAGATGGGCGACCAGAAATATCTGGATGAATGGCCCGAACGCTATTCCGCCTGTCATATCCTCATGCATCCGGGCGCCGGCATCGCGCCCTGGAACTATGCGCAATACCGATTCGGCAAAAATGAGATCGATAACGTCACGGTGGAGGGTGTGCCGCTGATTTTTTATCACTTCCACCAGTTTCAGTTGCTTGACAACGGCAAGTTTGATCGACTTTCCACCTTTTACACCTCGGAGTGCGCCGAGCCGGCCGTCGTGTATGAAGCATATGAGGCCGAATTGAAACAATGTGTGGTCGATGTCCGCGCAACGGTGCCGGATTTCAGAGGCGGCCTGAAGCCGGTGTCGACTGTGCGCGGCCGCCGTTTCATTCAACAGTTTGTACCTATGTGGGCCAAGGAAGTCGCGCGCCGCTTCCTGCGCTATTGATCCATGGGTGCCGATCCGCTCGTCTCCGTCATTACGGTCTGCTATAACAGCTCGGCGACATTGGCGCGTGCGCTGCAGTCTGTGGCGGATCAGGATTGGCTGCGGGTAGAACACATCGTCATCGATGGTGCTTCGACAGATAGTACCTCAGCCATCATCGAGCGCTTCCGTCCACGACTGGCCCATGTTGTCAGCGAGCCGGACGATGGTATCTACGATGCGATGAACAAGGGTTTGGATTGCGCCAACGGGGATATCGTCTGTTTTCTGAATGCCGACGACCAATACGCGGACCCTCAGGTGCTGTCGCGAGTCACGGCACAGATGCGTGAACATGATCTGGACGCGTTGACGGGCGATGTAGGCTTCTTCCGCGAACAGGATCCTTCGCGCATGGTCCGCCGCTACCGTTCTGATCTCTTCCATCCAAGGCGGCTCGCTTGGGGCTGGATGCCTGCGCACCCCGCGTTATTTTTAAGCAGCGCCGTAATAAGGCGAGTAGGACGATTCCGAACCGATTATCGTATTGCGGGAGACTTCGAATACATCGTTCGAGCCTTCCACAACCATGCGCTGAGCTACCGACATCTGCCTGAAGTGCTGGTGAATATGCAAACGGGTGGTGCCAGCACAAATGGTTGGCGCTCGAAGATTTTGCTCAATCTAGAAGTGCTCCGCGCCTGCCGTGAGAATGGGCTGCAAACCAATATGTTAAAGATACTCTCCAAATACCCGAAAAAAATACTGGAGCTTCTTCAGAAATGAGGGTACTCGTTACCGGGGCGAGCGGTTTTGTGGGGCGTGCCTTGGCACCTTATCTCGCCGGGCTTGGTCATGAGGTGGTGTCTACGGTGCGTCGGCCTAGCGGCATTCTTCACGAGTACATTGTGGGCAATGAAGCATCTTGGATGTCCGCGCTTGAAGGGTGTGACAGCGTTGTCCACTTGGCGGCTCGTGCCCACGTTATGCGCGAGCAGGAAAGAAATCCCCGGCAAGCCTTTCGTGTGAACAATGTCGATGTCACTATAGAGCTAGCGGCTCGAGCGGTTAAGGCTGGCGTGCGCCGATTCGTCTTTATGAGCACCGTCAAAGTGAATGGCGAGGAGACAGCCCCAGGATGCAGTTTTCGGGCAGATGATCCACCCCATCCCAAAGATTTTTATGCGGTTTCCAAATGGGAGGCTGAGCAGGGGCTCCTAGAAATTGCCCAAAAAACAGGGCTAGAGGTGGTAATCATCCGTCCTCCGCTCGTGTATGGCCCTGGTGCCAAAGGGAACTTGGCGTCCTTAATCAGGTGGGTAAAAATTGGCATACCACTCCCGCTCGGAGCGGTCAATAATCGCCGATCGATGATTGCCTTGGATAATTTGATTAATTTCACTGCATTGTGCGCAGACTTCGACGCCTCACCGAATGCCAAAGGCCAAGTCTTTCTGGTGTCCGATGACGACGATGTGTCGACAGCCGAACTTTTGCGCAGAGTTGCCAAGGCATATCGGTGCGGTGGTCGCTTGTTTTTAGTCCCGGTTGTTTTAATGCGTCACGCTGCTGGATGGATGGGGAGGACATCTACTGCTGACCGTCTCCTTGGCTCATTGGTGATAGATGACTCGAAGGCTCAGCAGTTGCTCGGATGGCAGCCACCAGTCAGCATGGATGAGCAGTTAAAAAAAATGGCACTTCATGACTTGCTTATTTGATGTGATGTGTCGTCGCCAACATTCCTTGTTGGCACGCTTGGTTTTGTGCTCGTGACAGTGTTGGAAGGGGGACCTTGATATCGGTTTCTCAAAGACACCTCGTTAAGGTGGTCGATGAAACAGGAGGTTGCAAATGGCAACAAGAAGGCAATTCAGCCGTGACTTCAAAGTTGAAGCTGTAAACTGGTAGCCGAGCGCGGTGGGGGGGGGGGCGCGTCAGCCAACTAGCACGAGATTTGGATGTGAGGGAGGCGGTTCTGGATACGAGGGCCGACGTAAGGCCCTCAGCAGGCATTCCACGCTGGGGTACTTAAGTCCGCCGACGTCCCCCCCCCGTATTTGAGTAGCAAATGATGTTGGAGTCCAATCCCATAAGACAGGAGATTGGACGTGAAGAAGAGATTTACCGAAGAACAAATCATTGGCTTCCTGCGCGAAGCGGAGGCGGGCCTGGCGGTCGCTGAGCTGTGCCGTAGGCACGGCTTCTCAGAGGCCAGCTATTACCTCTGGCGTAGCAAGTTTGGCGGCATGAATGTGTCTGATGCCAAGCGCCTGAAAGAGCTGGAAACGGAGAACGGGCGACTCAAGCGATTGCTGGCCGAGGCGATGTTGGAGAACGAGGTGACGAAAGAAGCCTTGAGAAAAAAGTGGTGAGCGCACCGGCCAGACGTGAACTGGTGCGCCATATGGTCAGCCATGGACTGAGCGAACGTCGCTCCTTGCGTGTCATCGGCATGAGTGCCTGCGCCTACCGCTATGAGCCAGCACAGGATCGCAATTGCGCACTCAAGGACAAGATCATCGCCTTGGCACAGCGCCATCGCAGATATGGCTCTGGGATGATCTATCTGAAGCTGCGCCAGGCCGGCGAGATGGTCAACCACAAGCGCGTGGACCGCCTGTACGCCGAAGCCGGCTTGCAGGTGAAGAAGCGCAGGCGCAAGAAGATCCCGATTACCGACCGCCATCCTCTGGAGCGTCCCACGGCAGCCAACCAAGTGTAGTCCATGGACTTTGTGTTCGACCGTACGGCAGAGGGACGCAGCATCAAGAACCTGACGGTGGTGGATGACGCAACCCATGAGGCCGGGGCGATCGTGCCGGAGCGTGCATTGGGTGGAACCAACTGGTGCGAATCTTGGAGCAACTGGCCAGTACCAGAGGCCTTCCCAAAGCAATCAGAACTGACAACGGCAAAGAGTTCTGCAACCGGGCCATGCTGACCTGGGCGCATGCACGGGGTGTCCAGTTGTTTCTGATCGAACCAGGCAAACCCAACCAGAACGCCTACATCGAATCATTCAACGGACGGTTCCGAGATGAATGTTTGAACGAGCATTGGTTCAGCAGTCTGCCGCTTGCCCGTGTGATCGTTGAAGCATGGCGACGTGAATACAACGAGGAGAGACCCAAAAGATCTCTGGGGGGAATGACCCCGGCGGCCTACGCTAAGACACTTATCGGAAAGCAGTTAAATTAACCACCGGACTCCAAACCCAAGTGCTACTGGTAATGGGGGGACGTCGCCGATACAGTTTGAGGACGCTTTAAAAGCTTAGGGCAGTGTCCACGGAACCGGCAGCAGCCCAATGGCCTATCATTGGAGTAAGCGAGGATTTTGATAGGAGCGAATATGGGTAAATGTAGCGATGAAAAGATTTTTTGACATCCTTATCGTGTTTTTTCTACTTAGTTTGCTTTTGATCCCATTGATCTTAGTGGCATTGGCGGTGAAAATTACATCAAGAGGGCCGGTTCTTTACTGGTCCGATCGAATTGGGCAGAATAATAAGATATTCAAGATGCCGAAGTTTCGTAGCATGTACCTAGAAACGCCTGTTGTTGCGACACACCTTTTGAGCAACGCAGGTGCTTATCTGACGCCGATTGGTAGTTTTATTCGCAAAAACAGTTTAGACGAACTCCCTCAGCTTTGGAGTGTTCTCCGTGGGGATATGAGTTTGGTGGGCCCACGTCCTGCTTTATTTAATCAATATGACTTGATTGAATTGCGCACTCAATGCAGAGTGCATACATTGAAGCCTGGAATAACAGGGTGGGCGCAGATCAATGGAAGGGACGAACTGCCTATTCCCGACAAAGTGGCATTGGATGTGAAGTACCTGCATGCTCAATCGTTGGCATTAGATATGAGAATCGTCCTTTGGACTGCATTGAAAGTCTTTCGTCAAGAAGGGGTTTCACATTAAACTAGGCATGGTCGTAGTTAATCTTTTGATGTAAATAGATATGAACAATCTGATCGATATTCAAAGCCAAATTGAAAAACTGCAAAAACAGGCTAATGAAATCAAAGCTAAAGAATTTAATGCTACGGTTCAGGATATCCTGGCCAAGATGCAAGCGTTCGGCATTACGGTCAAGGACTTGCAGGGTGCAAAACCCGCCAAAACCGCCAAAGGTGTAGGCGGTAAGAAAGCAGCCGCTAACAAGCCGGCAAAGATCAGTAGAAAGGGAAAGGCGGGCGTGTCGGTTGCGGCCAAATATCGTGGTCCTAATGGCGAAACTTGGTCTGGTCGCGGCCTGACCCCTAAATGGCTGGCCACCCTGCTTGCGCAGGGGCAAACCAAGGAATCGTTCGCCATTAATGCTCAATAGCGGCTGGGTCCTAGCTTGGCCCCGCTCAGCCAAGCGCCTTGCAGTCATAGTGCTGGACGTTTTCCTAGCGGTGGTGGCCACTTGGGGTGCTTACGCCCTGCGACTGGATAGCACCTATTACCCTGTTGGCCAGCAATGGTGGGTGTATGGGGTCGCGCCTGTGCTAGCGATCCCGATCTTTGTGCGCTTCGGCCTGTACCGGGCGATCTTCCGCTACACCGGGCAGGCCGCCTTAGTGGCTACGGGCAAGGCAGTGGCTTTGTACGCGTTGCTATTGACGGTCGTCCTCCTGTGGAAGCAGTGGCCTGGGGTGCCGCGTAGTCTAGGGTTGCTGCAGCCCATTGTATTTTTGTTGTTGGTTGGTGGTAGTCGCGCATTTGCGCGTTTCTGGCTGGCCGGCCAAGCGGCAAAGTCTTCGGGTCATAGTGGGCGCCTGCTGATCTTTGGAGCCGGCTCTGCCGGAGCGCAGACTGCCGCCGCCTTGGGCATGGCGCGGCACTACACCCTGATTGGGTTTGTGGATGACGACCCCAGCAAGGATGGTCGCAGCATCAATGGGGCGCCGGTACATGTGTCCGACAAGCTGTTGCAGCTGGTGCGCGAAGAGCAAGTCACCGACATCCTGCTCGCCATGCCCAATGCGACCCGCGAGCGGCGTAACCAGATCATCGAATCCTTGCAAGGCTTGCCTGTGCACGTGCGCACCTTGCCCAGCATGGCCGATCTGGCCAGTGGCAAGGTGACTGTGCAGGACATCCATGAGCTGGATGTGGAAGACTTGCTGGGTCGCGAGCCGGTGCCCCCCAACGCGGAGCTGTTGGCCCAAGACCTCGCGGGGCAGGTGGTGCTGGTCAGTGGTGCCGGTGGCAGCATTGGCGGAGAATTGACGCGCCAAATCGTGCAGCAGCGTCCTCGCCAGCTACTGCTGCTGGAGCACAACGAATATGGCCTCTATGCCATCCACCAGGAGCTGGAGGCGGTTTGCAAGGCCCAGCAACTGCCCGTCGAGCTGGTGCCCTTGCTTGGCAGCATCTCCAATCCAGATCGCTTGGCTGCGATCTGCACGACCTACCGACCTGCCACGGTGTACCACGCCGCCGCCTACAAACACGTGCCCATGGTGGAGGACAACCCGGGCGAGGGGGTGCGCAACAACGTCTTTGGCACGCTGAACATGGCGCAGGCCGCGGCGGCCAGTGGCGCCCATCGGTTTGTGCTGATCAGCACCGACAAGGCGGTGCGCCCCACCAATGTGATGGGTGCGACCAAACGTGTGGCCGAGCTGGTGCTGCAAGCGCTGGCCCAGGAGCACGCCGGCACGTGTTTTTCCATGGTGCGCTTTGGCAATGTGCTGGGCTCCAGCGGCAGCGTGGTGCCTTTGTTCCGCAAGCAGTTGGCGGCCGGAGGGCCGATCACGGTGACACACGAAGAGGTCACCCGTTATTTCATGACCATCCCGGAAGCCGCACAGCTGGTGCTGCAGGCTGGGGCCATGGGGCAGGGGGGCGACGTGTTTGTTCTGGACATGGGCCAGCCGGTCAAGATCATGGACTTGGCGCGCCGCATGGTGCAGTTGTCGGGGCTGTCGGTCCGCGATGCGACGCACCCCACGGGGGATATCGAAATCGCGGTAACAGGCCTGCGCGTGGGTGAGAAGCTGTACGAGGAATTGTTGATTGGCGATGACCCGCAGCCCACAGCGCACCCGCGCATCATGAAAGCCCACGAGCCGTTCATGCCCTGGTCGGTGTTGCAGCAGGAGCTGCAAGCGCTGCTGCAGGCTGCCAATGCCAACGATGACGCGGCGATCAAGTCCTTCATGGTCCAGCACGTACAGGGTTACCAACCTGCGTAGCGCCAGTGTGCTGTAGGCATGCCGCAAGGATGCGGCCCGGCAATGCGGCACAATTTGCGCTTCTTTCCCCGATTCAACACGGACCTTGACCATGTCTGACACCCGCGCACCGTCTTCCATCGCCCCTTTTGACAAAGCCCAGATCCTGGCCCAGGCCTTGCCCTACATCCGCAAGTTCCACGGCAAGACCATGGTCATCAAGTACGGCGGCAACGCCATGACGGATCCGGCCCTGCAAAAAGCCTTTGCCGAGGACGTGGTGCTGCTCAAGCTGGTGGGCATCAATCCGGTGGTGGTGCACGGTGGTGGCCCGCAGATCGAGAGTGCGCTCAAGCGCCTGGGCATGCAGGGCCAGTTCATCCAGGGCATGCGCGTGACCGACGGCCCGACCATGGACGTGGTGGAGTGGGTGCTGGGCGGCGAGGTGCAGCAGGACATCGTGGGCCTGATCAACCAGGCTGGCGGCAAGGCCGTGGGCCTGACCGGGCGCGACGGCGCCATGATCCGCGCGCGCAAACTCAAGATGCTGGACAACCAGGACCCCAGCAAGGAACACGATGTGGGCCAGGTGGGTGACATCGTCAGCGTGGACCCCAGCGTGGTCAAGGCGCTGCAGGACGATGCTTTCATTCCCGTCATCAGCCCTATCGGCTTTGGCGAACACAACGAGAGTTACAACATCAATGCCGACGTGGTGGCCGCCAAGTTGGCCACTGTGCTGCAGGCCGAAAAACTCATGATGCTCACCAACATCAGCGGTGTGCTCGACAAGTCGGGCGTGTTGATGACCGATCTCACCGCCAAGCGCATTGACGAGCTGTTTGTCGATGGCACCATCAGCGGCGGCATGTTGCCCAAAATTGCGGGGGCGTTGGATGCCGCCAAGAGCGGCGTGAACTCGGTGCACATCATTGACGGTCGCGTGCCCCACGTGTTGCTGCTCGAAATCCTGACGGATCAGGCTTTCGGCACCATGATCCGCTCGCATTGAGTTGCTATTAAATAGATAGCTGCTTGCGCATATTCCATAAGCTCTAGAGGCCAAAAACACTATGAGACTCTTGCTGGTGGAAGACGATGTGATGGTGGCCAGCGGCATCAAACTGGGCCTGTCGGACGCCGGTTATGCCGTGGACTGGGTCGGTAGCGCAGAGCGGGCGCTGGAGGTCACCCAGTCGGAGTCGTTCGATGTGGCGGTGGTGGACATTGGCCTGCCGCTGATGGATGGCTTGGCGTTGACCCAGGCCCTGCGCAAAAACGGGCACAGCATGCCGGTGCTCATCCTCACTGCGCGCGATGCCTTGCAGGACCGGGTGCAGGGGCTGGACATGGGGGCTGACGACTACATGGTCAAGCCCTTCGAGTTGCCGGAGCTGTTGGCCCGCTTGCGGGCGCTGCTGCGCCGCTCACAGGCCGCAACGTCGGCCACACTCAGTTTTGGCCCGCTGGAGCTGGATACGGCCCAGCGCCAGGCCTGTATCCGCGGACCGGCAGGCGTTGCCCAAGCCATTGAGCTGGGACCGCGCGAATGGACCGTGATGGAGTACCTGCTGTTGCAGGCCCCCAAGCCCGCCAACAAGGACAAGCTGCTGCAGGCCCTGACCGGGTGGGACAAGGAAATCACGCCCAATGCCGTCGAGGTCTACATCTCGCGCCTGCGCGGCAAGCTGGAGCCTCACGGCATTGCATTGCGCTCCATCCGCGGCTTTGGTTACCGGCTGGAATTGCTGGCCCCCTGAGCCCGTCATGACCAGCGGCATGTCCTCCGGCCTGCAGCGGCGCCTGCTGCTCTTGCTGCTGCTGCCCTTGCTGCTGCTGGCCATGCTCAACACCTGGTTCGACTTCCGCAGTGCCGACAGCGCGGCCCTGGCACAAGACCGCCAACTGCTCAACCTGGCCCCCTTGTTGGCCGACTCGGTGATCGCAGGCGGCAGCAATGCAGAGACTCCGCCGGTGCTGTTGATTGCGCCACCGGTCGATGAGTTTCTCAGCATCCGCCCCGAGCTGGCAGCGTTTGCCGTGGTTAGCCTGGAAGGCAAAGTGCTGGCTGGCAGCGACTGGCTGACCGGACTACCCCCCACCACCCGGGAGGCGGAGTTCTCCAGCGAAGAACACCAGGGCATCACCTACCGCATCGTCAGCCAGCGCGCAAAAACGGCCGCCGGTGAGCTGGTGGTGCGCCTGGCGGATGGTTCGGACCCGCGCCAGCAATGGTTGACCCTGTTGGCGCTCAAGGTCTTGTTGCCCAATCTGGTGCTGGCGATTGGCGGCTTCTTCGCGGTGAACTGGGCGGTGCGCACTGCACTGCGGCCGCTGCTGGAGTTGCGCGATGCGGTGGAGCGCCGCTCTCCGCGCGACCTCTCGGCGCTGGACCCGGATGCCTCGCCCGATGAAGTGCGCCCCCTGGTGCTCTCGCTCAACCGCCTGTTCGGTCTGGTGAATGCCCAGGCGGAGAGCCAGGCACGCTTTGTGGCCGATGCGGCCCACCAGCTGCGCACCCCGCTGGCCGGGCTGCAGGCGCAGGTGGAGGCCTGGGCCCAAGCGGTCACGGGTTCAAAAAATGCATCAAATATGCCACTGGCCCCCGTGGATACTGCGCCAGCAGCTATTACTTTAGGAGCGGATCAGGTGCTGCGTCTGCGCCATGCGGCGCGACGTACCTCGCAGTTGGCGAACCAGTTGCTGGCGCTCTCGCGCGCCGATGCGCGCAGCGCCCAGGCCCAGCCGCTGCAGCGTGTGGATTTGCAGCAGCTGTGCGAAGCGGTGCTGGAGTCGCTGCTGGAGGCCGCAACCCGCAAAGACATCGACTTTGGCCTGGAGGTCGCCCATGCCCATATCAGTGGGCAAGAGTGGCTGCTGCGCGAGTTGCTGGTCAACCTGGCCGACAACGCCCTCAAATACACCCCTGCAGGGGGGCGCGTCACGTTGCGCTGCGGTGTGCGCCCGGCCAGCCCGGATGCCACGCCGACGCCGTTTCTGGAGGTGGAGGACGATGGTCCCGGCATCGCACCGCAAGAGCAGCGCCGGGTGCTGGAGCGCTTTTACCGGGTGCCCGGTACGGCCATCGAAGGCAATGGTCTGGGTCTGGCCATTGCCGACGAAATTGCCCGCGTGCACCGCAGCCACCTGCAGTTGGCCAGCGGGGCGGGCGGGCGTGGTTTGCGGGTCTGGCTCTGCTTGGCCTCGTGAGCCCGGGGCACCCAAAACCCTGTGCGAGAATCATCCGAACCCAACGCGGAACCCACCATGCCTGACGCCAACGCCCTGTTTGCCGACACGGCCGACTCCACTCCCCCCGCCGCTGCGCGCAAGCGTCCCAAACCCGGAGAGCGGCGCGTACAAATTCTGCAAACCCTGGCCACCATGCTCGAGCAGCCCGGTGGCGAACGCATTACCACCGCAGCCTTGGCGGCGCGCCTGGAGGTGAGCGAAGCGGCGCTGTACCGCCACTTTGCCAGCAAGGCCCAGATGTTCGAGGGCTTGATCGACTTTATCGAAGAGACCGTGTTCAGCCTGATCAACCAGATCGTGGCGCGCGAACCGACTGCGGATGCCGGCGCTGGCCACGGCGCACGCCAGGCCGCGCGTATTGCCACGATGCTGGTCCAGTTTGCCGAGAAGAACCCCGGCATGGCCCGCGTCATGGTGGGGGATGCCCTGGTATTGGAAAACGAACGCCTGCAGCAGCGCATGAACCAGTTGTTTGACAAGGTGGAGGCTGCGCTCAAGCAGTGCCTGCGCGACAGCGCGGTGGACCCGGCTTCGGCCACGCCCACGGCAGATGCGCAGGTGCGTGCCGCCACCGTGACCGCGTTTGTGGCAGGGCGCTTGCAGCGCTTTGCCCGCTCGGGCTTCAAGCGCTTGCCGTCCGAGCACCTGGAACCCGCGCTGCAGGTGATGCTGGGGTAAACCCGTAGTTCGCTTAGAAGTAACCCTCTAGAACACTGGGCTTCTGGGGGTGGGCAGCGGAAATGCTGCAGAATAGCACGGTCGTTCTATTTTGCGGTGCCTCTTGCCATGTCTCTTGCCCCGGTCTCCAGCCTGTCCCAGTCCGCACCGGATGCGGTAGCCAAGCGCGTGCCGTCCAAGCGCGCCATGCAAAAAGGGCAACAAACCAAGGCCACCATCGTCGAGGCCGCACTCGGCTTGGCGACCCAGATTGGTCTGGAGGGCCTGAGCATTGGCGTACTGGCCGAGGTCACGCAAATGAGCAAGTCGGGTGTGTTTGCGCACTTTGGCTCGCGTGAAGAACTCCAAATCTCCGTCATCCGCGAATACTTTGGCCGTTTCGAGCAGGAGGTGTTCTACCCCGCTTTGCATGCCGAGCGCGGTCTGCCCCGGGTTGAAGCCCTGTTCCACAACTGGATGAAGCGTGTGGCCGTGGAAATCCAGTCGGGTTGCATTTTCATCAGCGGTGCGGTTGAGTTTGATGACCGGCCTGGCCCGGTGCGGGATGCCTTGGCCACCTCGGTACAAACCTGGCTCAGTGCCCTGTACCGTGCGGTGGTGTTGGCCAAGCAGTGCGGGCACCTGGACGCGCACGCGGACGAGCAGCAGATGGCCTTCGAGATCCACGGCCTGATTTTGGCCTTGCACTACGAAGCCCGTTTCCTCAAAAACCCCGGCTCCATTGCGCGGGCCAACCAAGGCTTCGCCAACATTCTTGCGCGCTACGGCGCCAAGTCGGCCTAGCCCCCCCCTTTTTCTTTTTTAGTCCCCCCCCTTTCTTTCCGTTACCCCTAGGAGAACACACCATGCCAACGTATACCCCCCCACTGCGCGACATGCAGTTTGTGATGCACGAAGTGCTCCACGTGGTGGACGATTTCAAACAAATCCCCAAACACGCAGACATCGACGTGGACACCATCAATGCGGTGCTGGAAGAGGGTGGCAAGTTTGCTGCCGAGGTAACTTTCCCCCTGAACATCAGCGGCGACCAAGAGGGTTGCAAGGTTGACCAGTCCACCCACGCAGTAACCACCCCCAAGGGCTTCAAGGAAGCCTACGGCAAGTACATCGAAGGCGGTTGGGCTGCGCTGGGCTGCGACCCCGAGTACGGTGGCCAGGGCCTGCCGTACGTGGTCAACAGCATGTTCTACGAAATGCTCAACAGCGCCAACCAGGCCTGGACCATGTACCCCGGCCTGACCCACGGCGCTTACGCCGCGCTGGAAACCCATGGCACCCCCGAGCAAAAAGCCACCTACCTGCCCAAGATGACCAGCGGCGAGTGGACCGGCTCCATGTGCCTGACCGAACCCCATTGCGGTACCGATCTGGGCCTGATGCGCACCAAGGCCGAGCCCCAGGCCGACGGCACCTACAAGATCACCGGCAACAAGATCTTCATCAGTGCGGGTGAGCACGACATGACCGACAACATCATCCACCTGGTGTTGGCCCGCCTGCCCGATGCGCCTCCCGGCATCAAGGGTGTGAGCCTGTTCATCGTGCCCAAGGTGCTGGTGAACAAGGATGGTTCTTTGGGCGAGCGCAATGGCATTTACTGCGGCGGCCTGGAGCACAAGATGGGCATCCACGGCAACGCCACCTGCCAGATGGTGCTGGACAACGCGGTGGGCACCATGGTCGGCCAGCCGAACAAGGGCATGCAAGGCATGTTCGTGATGATGAACGCCGCCCGTCTGGGCGTGGGCAACCAGTCTCTGGGCCTGACCGAAGTGGCCTTCCAGAACGCACTGGCCTATGCCAAGGACCGCATTCAGATGCGCAGCCTGACCGGCCCCAAGGCCAAGGACAAACCTGCGGACCCCATCATCGTGCACCCCGATGTGCGCAAGATGCTGATGACGGCACGCGCTTACGCCGATGGCGGCCGCGCCCTGCAAGCCTATTGCGCCATGCTGCTCGAAAAAGAGCACAACCACCCCGACGAGAAGGTGCGCAAGGACTCCGGTGAAATGCTGGCCATGCTGACCCCCATCGCCAAGGCTTTCCTGACCGACAACGGCCACATCGCCACCAACGCCTGCATGCAGGTCTTCGGCGGCCACGGCTTCATCAAGGAATGGGGCATGGAGCAGTTTGTGCGCGACAACCGCATCAACATGATCTACGAAGGCACCAACACCATCCAGTCGCTGGACCTGCTGGGCCGCAAGATCCTGGGCAACAACGGCGCCACTCTCAAGAAGTTTGGCAAGCTGGTGGGCGCTCTGGTGGCCGAAGAAGGCGTCAATGAAAAGATGGCCGAGTTCATCACCCCCATCGCCATCTTGGGCGAACAGATGACCAAGTTCACCACCGAAATCGGCTTCAAGGGCTTCCAGAATCCCGACGAGGTGGGCGCCGCTGCGGTGGACTACCTGCGCGTGGCCGGTCACCTGGTGTTCGGTTACTTCTTCGCCCGTATGGCACAAGTGGCACTGCGTGAAATTGCGGCCGGCAACACCGACCCGTTCTACACCGCCAAGCTGCAGACCGCACGTTTCTACTTCGCCAAGCTGTTCCCCGAAACCGCAACGCTGATGCGCACGGCACGCACCGGCTCCAAAGTTTTGATGGACACCGACGCCGTGTTCGCCTGATAGTCAACCGTGTTCCGCAATCCTGCAAATTACAAAAGGAGACAACGATGATTCGCAATACTTTGGTGGCAACCCTGGGTTTGAGTGCATTGACAGCCATGGCGCAAATGACGCCCGTGGGATTGTGGAAGACGATCGATGACAAGGATGGCTCGGCCAAGTCCGAAATCCGCATCGTGGACAACGGTGGCGTGGTGTCGGGCAAGATCGAGCGCGACCTGAGCCCCAAAGCCAAGCCCGACGACAAATGCACCGAGTGCAAGGATGACCGCAAGGACCAGCCCATCATCGGCCTGGAGCTCATCCGCGGTTTGAAGAAGACCGAGGGCAAGGACATCTGGGAGGGCGGCACGATTGTGGAGCCCTCCAGCGGCAAGGTCTACAAAATGACCATGACCCCCATTGAAGGCGGCAAGAAGATCGAGATGCGTGGTTACATCGGCTTCTTCTACCGCACCCAAACCTGGATTCGCGTCCAGTAATCTCATTCAGGAATTTTTATGTCCCGCTTCCAAGTGAAAAAAGTCGCCGTGCTCGGCGCAGGCGTGATGGGCGCGCAAATTGCCGCCCACCTCGTCAACGTCAAAGTACCGGTGGTGCTGTTCGACCTGCCCGCCAAGGAAGGCCCCAAGAACGGCATCGTCACCCGCGCTGTCGATAACCTCAAAAAGCTCAAGCCCGCCCCCCTGGGTGTGGCAGACGATGCTGTGCTGATTGGCCAGGCCAACTACGAAGAGCATCTGGAGCAGTTGCGCGAGTGTGACCTCATCATCGAGGCCATCGCCGAGCGCATGGACTGGAAGCTGGACCTCTACAAGAAGATCGCGCCTTTCATTGGCCCCAACACGATTGTGGCGTCCAACACCTCGGGTCTGTCGATCACCAAGTTGTCGGAAGCGCTGCCCGAAGAAATCAAGCCTCGCTTCTGCGGCATCCACTTCTTCAATCCCCCCCGCTACATGGCGCTGGTGGAGCTGATCAACACCCCCACCACCCAAGCGTCCTACCTGGATGCGCTGGAAGGGTTTGTTACCAGCAACCTGGGCAAGGGTGTGGTGCGCGCCAAGGATTCCCCCAACTTCATCGCCAACCGCGTCGGTATCGCCGGCATGTTGGCCACCATGAAGGAAGTGGAGAACTTCGGCCTGACTTACGACGTGGTCGATGACCTGACCGGCAAGAAGCTCGGTCGCGCATCCTCCGGTACCTTCCGCACCGCGGACGTGGTGGGTCTGGACACCATGGCCCACGTGATCAAGACGCTGCAGGACACACTCAGCATCGAGACCGATCCCTTTTACGAGAGCTTTGCGACGCCCGCTGTGCTCAAGACCCTGCTGGACATGGGCAACCTGGGCCAGAAGACCAAGGCCGGTTTCTTCAAGAAGGTGGGCCGCGACGTGTTGCGCTTTGACGGCGCCAGCAAAGAGTACGTGGCCGGTGGCGAGAAGGCCGATGAGGTCTACGCCCGCATGCTCAAGAAGCCGGCGGCCGAGCGCCTGAAACTGCTGCGCAACGCCGAAGGCAAGCAGGGCCAGTTCCTGTGGGCCATTCTGCGCAACAGCTTCCACTACGCCGCTATTCACCTGGCCTCGATTGCCGACAACGCCCGCGATGTGGACTTCTGCATGCGCTGGGGCTTCGGCATGAAGCAAGGCCCGTTTGAGCTCTGGCAAGAAGCCGGCTGGCTTGACGTGGCCAAGATGGTGCAGGACGACATCGACGCCGGCAAGGCCTTGTGCAAAGCGCCCCTGCCGGAGTGGGTGTTCAAGGGCCCGGTGGCCGATGCCGGTGGCGTGCACACTGCCGCAGGTTCCTGGAACCCCACCACTGGCACCTTCGTGCCCGTGCGCCAGTTGCCTGTGTACGCGCGCCAGCATTTCCCTGAAAGCGTTTTGGGCGCCAACGCGCCCAAGGCTGAAACCGCAGGCAAGACCATCTTCGAAGACGAGTCCATCCGCCTGTGGACACTGGATGAGCAAGTGCTGATTGCCAGCATCAAGACCAAGATGCACGCCATCGGTGGCGGTGTGATCGAAGGTCTGTTGCAAGCGCAAGAGCTGGCCGAGAAGGAATACCAAGGCTTGGTGATCTGGTCACCGGACGAGATGTTCTCTGCCGGTGCCGACCTGCAAGGCATGATGCCCGCCTTCATGATCGGTGGTGCCAAAGCCATCGAGGGCGCAGAAGCCGAGCTACAAAACGCGATGCTCAAACTGCGGTACTCCAATGTGCCCGTCATCTCCGCCATCCGCGGCCTGGCGCTGGGCGGCGGTTGCGAGCTGGCCGTGTACTCCAGCAAGCGTGTGGCCGCGATGGAAAGCTACATCGGCCTGGTGGAAGTTGGCGTGGGCCTGGTGCCCGGCGCTGGCGGCCTGACCTATATCGCGCGCCGTGCGGCCGAGAACATGGCGCTGTCCACCTCCAAGGATGTGCTGCCTTTCCTGACCGAAGGCTTCACCGCTGCGGCCATGGCCAAGGTGGGCACCAGCGCGCTGGAAAGCCGCAAGCTGGGCTACCTGCTGGACAGCGACGTGGTTGTGCCGCACAAGGACGAGCTGCTGTTTGTCGCCATTAACGAGGCCAAGGCCCTGTACGCCAGCGGCTACCGCGCGCCGCACAAGCGCAGCTTCCCCGTGGCTGGCCGCAGTGGCGTCGCCACCATCCGTGCCCAGTTGGTCAACATGCGCGACGGTGGCTTCATCAGCGCGCATGACTTCCACATCGGTTTGCTGATTGCCGAAGTGGTGTGTGGCGGCCAGGTGGATGCCGGCACCCTGGTCACTGAGGAATACCTGATGGCCATGGAACGCAAGGCCTTCTGCAGCCTGTTGACCCACCCCAAGACGCAGGAACGCATCATGGGCATGATGTCCACCGGCAAGCCGGTGCGTAACTGATCGAAGCCATGAGCACCCTCGCTGCCCACGCATCGAACGCCCGGCCCAACCGGCTGGCGCGTTCAGTCGCCAAGCTGGACCGCGTGCCTGCGGTCCTGCGTCCCTGGCTGCGCAACAAGGTCATGGGCCGTGCGGTGCCGTTCACCGGCACGGCGGGTCTGGACTTTGCGCACATGGCGCCCGAGCGTGTGGAGATTGCCGTGGCCAACGTGCGCCGCGTGCAAAACCACATTCAGGGCGTGCATGCCGCTGCCATGGCGCTGCTGGCTGAAACGGCCACCGGCATGGTGGTGGGCATGAATGTGCGGGATGACTGCCTGCCCCTGGCCAAGACCATGCGTATCGACTTCAAGCGGCGAGCCCAGGGCGCCATGCGCGCGGTGGCCACCTTGTCGGATGCGCAACGTCAGCTCATGCAGCAAAGCGACAAGGGCGAGGTCAGTGTGCCGGTGCTGGTCAGTGACGAATCGGGCGAGCAGCCTATTCAATGTGAATTCATCTGGGCGTGGATACCCACCCCGCAACCAAAGAGCCTTGCGGGACAGGCCGCAGCGACGTAGTCGCAAGCTCTGTCCCCAACTGATTAGGAGTTATTCCATGAAACAAGTCCAAGACGCTTACATCGTTGCCGCCACACGCACGCCCATCGGGCGTTCCGGCCGTGGCTACTTCCGCAACACCCGCCCCGACGAGCTGTTGGTCGCTGCCTTGCGCAGCGCCATGCTGCAGGTCCCCACCCTGGACCCCAAGGCGATTGAAGACGCCATCATCGGCTGCTCCTTCCCCGAGGGCGAGCAGGGCATGAACATGGCCCGTGTGGCCGTGGGCTTGGCCTTTGACCACCCTGTGGGCGGTATCACCGTCAACCGTTTTTGCGCCTCCGGAATCTCCGCCATTCAGATGGCTGCAGACCGTATCCGCGTGGGCGAAGCCGATGTGCTGATTGCTGGCGGCGCCGAGTCCATGAGCATGGTGCCCATGGGTGGCGGCAAGCCCTCGTTCAACCCTGAAGTGTTTGCCCGCGACGAGAACGTTGGCATCGCCTACGGCATGGGCCTGACCGCCGAGAAGGTGGCCCAGCAGTGGAAGGTGACGCGCGAGATGCAGGACGCTTTCGCGCTGGAGTCGCACCAGCGTGCCATCAAGGCGCAGCAGGCCGGTGAGTTCACGGATGAGATCACGCCCATCGATGTGATCGAGCGCACCCCGAACCTGGCGACCGGCGAGGTGTCTACCCGCATTCGCACCGTGAACCTGGACGAAGGCCCACGCCCTGACACTTCGCTCGAAGGCCTGGCCAAGCTCAAGACCGTGTTCGCGGCCCGCGGCAGCGTGACGGCCGGCAACAGCTCCCAGACCAGCGATGGCGCAGGCGCGCTGATTCTGGCCAGCGAAAAGGCGGTCAAACAATTCGGTCTGACCCCTTTGGCTCGTTTTGTGAGTTTTGCCGCCCGTGGCGTGCCACCCGAAATCATGGGTATCGGCCCGATCGAAGCCATTCCCGCCGCCCTGCGTTACGCCGGTCTGCAGCACTCTGACATTGACTGGTTCGAGCTGAACGAAGCCTTTGCGGCCCAGTCGCTGGCGGTTATCAACACCCTGGGTCTGGACCCTTCCAAGGTCAACCCCATGGGGGGTGCGATTGCGCTGGGTCACCCGCTGGGCGCCACCGGAGCCATCCGTGCGGCCACCGTGATCCACGCACTGCGCCGCCACAACCTGAAGTACGGCATGGTGACCATGTGCGTAGGCACCGGGCAGGGGGCTGCCGGCATCTTTGAACGCGTGTAACGCGTTTGCAGCCAAGGCCACCTTCGGGTGGCCTTTTGCATGGGAAGGGTTGCTCCGCAGCCATCTGGAGATCGCTTGAATGAGTACACACGTTTTTGATGAAGCCATTGCCCTGCAGGCGCAGCCGGATGGCAGCTGGACGGGACACACCCACCCGGCCTACGCCAACATGGTGGGGCCCTTCGGTGGCATCACTGCAGCACAGGCCCTGAACGGGGTGCTACAGCACCCGGAGCGCTTGGGCGACCCGGTGTCGCTGACGGTGAACTTTTGCGCTGCCTTGGCGGATGGCCCCTTTACGGTGATGGCCCGTGCCGCCCGCACCAACCGGTCGACCCAGCACTGGACGATCGAGATCCAGCAGGGCGATGCGATTGTCATGACCGGCACCGCAGTGACCGCCGTGCGCCGGGAGACCTGGGGTGTGGACGAAGAGCCCATGCCCTTGTGCCCGCCACCGGCCGAAGTGCCGCCACCGCCGGTCATGGCGCCCATGGAGTTTGTGAAGCGCTATGAGCAGCGGCCCGTGACCGGCCAGTTGCCCGCGGTGTGGGATGGCAGTGGCCACAGCAGCCTCTCGCAAATCTGGGTGCGCGACAACCCCCCACGCCCCCTGGACTTTGCCTCGCTGGCCTGCATCTCCGACATCTTTTTTCCCCGCGTGTTCATCCGCCGCGCTACCCATGTGCCCGTGGGCACGGTGTCTTTGACGGTGTACTTCCACGCCAGTGCCGAGCAATTGGCGCAGACCGGCACCGGTTACCTGTTGGGGCAAGCGCAAGCACAGGCCTTCCGCAATGGCTTTTTTGACCAGAGCAGCCAGCTTTGGAACGAAGCCGGCGTGCTGCTGGTGACCACGCACCAGATCGTCTATTACAAACAGTGATCCAATCACGCATTCCTTTTTGAGCGAGCGACCATGCAAGACATCCTGATCCACACCGACGCCGGCATCACCACCATCACCCTGAACCGGGTGGAGAAAAAGAACTCCTTCACCCAGGCCATGTACGCGGCCTGTGCCGATGCGCTGGACGCCGCGCGTGACGACGCCGCGGTGCGCGTGGTGGTGTTCCAGGGCGATGCCACCGTGTTCAGCGCCGGCAATGACATCGGCGACTTTCTGGGCGCTCCGCCCAAGGCGCAGGATGCGCCGGTGTTCCGCTTCCTGCGGGCGCTGGCCGCCTTCCCCAAGCCCATCATTGCGGCCGTGTGCGGCCCAGCGGTGGGCATAGGCACCACCATGCTGTTCCATTGCGACCTGGTGTATGCCGGTGACAACGCTGCCTTCTCCATGCCCTTTGTGAACCTGGGCCTGTGCCCCGAAGCCGCGTCCAGCCTGCTGGTGCCCCAGATGATGGGCTACCACCGCGCTGCCGAAGCGTTGCTCATGGGCGAACCCTTCATGGCCGAAGCCGCGCTGGAAGTGGGCTTGGCCAACCGCGTAGTGCCGCCTACCGAAGCCAATGCCGTGGCCCAGGCCCAGGCCCGCAAGCTGGCCGCCAAGCCCATTGCCTCGCTTGTCGAGACCAAGCGCCTGCTCAAGAAAGGCCAGCTGGCCGATGTGCTGGCCCGCATCGACGAAGAAGCTGTCAGTTTTGGCCGCATGCTCGGTGAGCCCGCCGCCAAAGAAGCCTTCACGGCGTTCATGGAGAAGCGCAGGCCGGACTTCAGCAAGGTCTGAGGGGTAGCGGTGGCGCGCACACCCGCACCGGGTTAGAACCGCGCAAACATGGCACCCCAGGGGTCCAGATCCAGATGTTTGTCGACAATGCGCCCCCCTTGAAAGCCGCTGCCAGCGAGGATGCTGGCGTCTTGGCAGGTGGCGGGTAGGCCGTGGCGAACATAGCGGTCGCTCAAGTTAAACACACACAAAACATTGGTATTCCCCTGCGTGCGGGTGAATGCCAGCAGGTGCTTGTGCGAGGGGAGCAGCTTGAGATTGCCGTGCTGAAAGGCCGCAATCTCGCTTTGCCATTGCAGAAAACGCCTGAACTGGTCCTTTGCGGAACAGGGGGTGTCCTCGGTGGGGATGTCCATGCGGAAGGCGCCTTTGAGGCAGCTGAACAGGGCTGGCGCGATGTAGCGCGACTGCAAAGGCATGGCACTGTCAGGCGACGAAGGGCAAGGGCGGCTGCCTGGGCTGGGGGGCGCGGCGTTCCACACGATGGCGGCGGGGCCTGCTGTGCGCAAGGCCTGCCGAATCTGGCTGTGGAGCACGGGGGCTTGCAGGTCGCCCGGTCTGCTGGTTGGTACGTCCACTGTCGTGAGCCAGCGCAGTCGGGTTTTGTTGCCCTCCGTGCCCACCGCGGTGCGCGCGTCTCCCGGTGCGCCCAGCAGGGCAAAGCCGGAGGGTGCGCCCATCCGGGCATGCAAGGCGGGTGCCAGCGCACGGGTGGTCTGATTGGTGCAGGTCTGCAAGGAAACCGCATCCACTCTCCAGTGCACGGCCTGCTGCAGCGCCCCACGCAGCGCGTCTGGGCAGGCGGTGTGGGGTGTCAACAGGGCCAGCTCCACAATGACTTTCAGCCCCAGGGCATGGGCCGGTGCAATGACGGCCTGGAGGTCGCCCGCTGCCTCGCCCTTTGGTGCCATCTGCAACCAGATGGCGCTGGCACCTAACTGGGCCATGCGCTCAAGACTGGGCTGTAGACCTGCGGAAACCAGCGTATCGGCACCCAGCGCGCAAAAGCCCGCCCCACTCCACCAAGGCGGCGTGGATTTGGCGGTGGAAGGGGCCAAGGCAGGCATGGTTAGAAAGTTACGTCCTGGTGTGAGGCAGCAGCGGCCAGTGGTCTATAGGGAATTCATTACACCAATTATGAAAACGTTTTCAATTGGGAATTGCACCAAATAGGCAGTGAATTGTTATGAAATAACCCCATGAAACTGGATTTCCTAGATTTTCGTCTGGAAGCGTTGTGTAACTAAAGTACGTAATTTCCATGCCTTGGTGTCAATTCTCTGGGTCCTGCAGGGGTGAATGCACCTTGGGGTTCTTGTGATTTGGGTTGTAACTCTTTGGTACTCGGGGCCGGGGGAAGTCCTAGGGGCTGACTTTTTGAGGGCTGTGATTGGAACAATTTGTCCGTTGATGCATAGGTTTGCAACGACGCAAGCAACCAGGAGACAAGCCCTGGTTTGTTCCATCGAACGACAAAAAACAGGTCACACCATGAAAAAAGCGATCCAACACACCTCCCACGCAGCGCTCGGCGTTGTTCTCGCCGCCTTGGCCGGCAGCGCCCTGGCCGGTGCCGAATTCGGCGCCAACCTCGAACTCGACAACACGGCTCGCAATGGCGGTGCTGTGGCCGAGGGAGACAAGGGCCTGAGCCAGACCGGCCGCATCGAAGTGGGCGTGTCCGCCAAGGCTGGCGACGACATGTTCGTGGCGGCCAAGACCACCTTATTGACACAAAAGGGTGGTGGCGTGGTCACTGACGATATGTGGGTGCAAATGGGCAACAAGGGCGGCAACGTCAAGCTCGGCCGTTTTGAGGCCGCCGATCTGTTCCCCCTGAACGCCGACACCCTGGTGAACCACGCCGGCACCGTGTATGGCACCAATTCCCTGCGTGGTCGCATGGGCAGCGATGCGTTCCATGGCACTGGCACCATCAACCTCACGGACACGGCTTCGCTGGAAGTGGGCTACATCGATGGCACCAAAAACGCCGTCAACACCACCAACGCCAAGGGCCTGCGTGCTGTGCTGGCACTGGGGGCTGGCCCTTGGTCCGGCCGTGTCGGCTTCGAATCCGGTGAATATGCCCCCGTGGGCACGGCCGATGCCAACAAGATCAAGGGCTGGGGCTTTACGACCACCTACGATGCTGGCCGCTTCAAGCTGACCGGCAACTATTCGCTGGGGCAGCAAAATGCCGCCGCCAACAACCGCCAGACCGCACTGGGCCTGTCCGCCAGCGTCGGTGCGCTGGGTTTGGGTTTTGTGAATGCCGTGAACGACAAGGCTGGCGGTGAAGTCACCGTGCAGACCACCTACGTGGCCTATGCCATGTCCTTGTTCGGCGTGAAGGGTGCGACCTGGACCCCGGCCCTTTCGCGCTCCACCGCCAAGGACTCGACCACAGGCGTCACCAACGACGAAAACGCCTTGCGCGTGCGCGTTCGCTACGACTTCTAATGACAACGCCCAGGAGGGCGTGTATTCCATCCAAGGTTTTAAGGGGGGCGCAAGCCCCTCTTTTTTTTGCCAGACCCTGCGCCTCGCCGTATGAAAGTATTTTTGCCAAGCAAACGCTTGCTAAAAATAAGCGGGTTTGCTAAGGTCGCACCATGATGCCTGACGACCTGCCTGTTGAAGAAGCCGAAGCACCCAAACGCCCGCGCGGCCGCCCGCGCAAAACGGTGGACGAGCGTGACGATGGCAACCGCCGCCACGAACTCTTGGGCGCTGCGGCCCAGCTGTTCCGCCGCAAGGGGTTTGCGGCCACCACCACGCGCGACATAGCCGCCGCCGCCGGCATGCAAAGCGGCTCGCCTTTCTACCATTTCAAGAGCAAAGACGCCTTGCTGTTCGCCGTGATGGAGCAGGGCATGCACGCCGCATTGGCCCGGCAACAGGCCGCGTTTGGGGTGCCGGGTTATGCCACGCTGCCCCCCGCCGAGCAACTGCGGGCTCTGGTGCATGCGCACTTTGCCGTGTTGCTGGGGCCGGGCAATGACTTTGTCCCGGTGATGCTGTACGAGTGGCGCTCCCTCAATGTGCGCCAGCGCAAGGTGCTGGCCAAACTGATTGCCGACTACGAAGCCCTGTGGATGCCGGTGCTGACGGCCCTGCACGCCAGTGGACAGCTCAAGGCCCCGGTGGGTCTGGCGCGCCTGCTGATGCTGGGGGCGCTCAACTGGTCGGTGCAGTGGTTTGATGCACGCAAGGGTGCATCGATTGAAGAGCTGGGCAATGCCGCCGTGTCCTTGTTTTTGAAGGAGTCCTGATGTCCTACGCTTCGGTTTTTGCGCCCGGCTTGTTTGCGGGCAAGGTGGTGGTGGTCACCGGTGGGGGGTCCGGTATCGGGCGCTGTGTGGCGCACGAGCTGTCAGCACTGGGCGCCAAGCTTGCGCTGGTGGGGCGCAAGCTGGAGAAGCTGCAGGCTGTGCAGGCCGAGCTTGCAGAGGATGGCGGCAGCGCCACCATCCACAGCTGCGACATCCGGCAGGAAGACACCGTCAAACACACCGTGGCCGACATCCTGGCCCAGCATGGGCGTATAGACGGGCTGGTGAATAACGCGGGTGGCCAGTACATGACGCCGCTGGAGGCCATCAGTGCCAAGGGCTGGGAGGCGGTCGTCCATTCCAACCTCACGGGCGGATTTCTGATGTCGCGCGAGTGTTACACCCAGACCATGGCCAAACATGGCGGCGCCATCGTCAACATCGTGGCCGACATGTGGGGCTCCATGCCCGGCATGGGGCACAGCGGCGCAGCGCGTGCCGGCATGGTGAGCTTTACCGAGACCGCGGCGGTGGAATGGGCCAACCGTGGTGTGCGCGTGAACGCGGTCGCGCCAGGCTACATCGCCTCCAGCGGCATGGACCACTATCCGGCAGAAATGGCGCCCATGGTGCGCGAGATGGCCAAGACCGTGCCCTTGGGCCGCTTTGGCACCGAGGCCGAAACGGCGGCCGGCATTGTCTTTTTGCTGAGTCCGGCGGCCTCCTTCATCAGCGGCAGCACGCTGCGCATTGACGGTGCCCGCCCGCAGGCGCGTTTGGGTTATCCCATGCGGGTGGCCGATGACAAAGCGCAGGCGCGCGACGGCATTAAACCCTTCAACGGCTTTCACCGCGCCAAATTGCCCAAGGTGTTCACCCCATGAGCGCGGCCGTGGACACGCTGGGGGACGTCGGGCCCGAAGACATTGCCGCGGTGGAAGAGGCGGCGCGCCGCTTCATCCGCACCGAGGTGGCTCCGCACCTGAATGATTGGGAGGCGGCGGGCGAATTTCCACGAGCGCTCTACCAGCGCGCCGCCGATCTGGGCTGGCTGGGGCTGGGTTACCCCGAGGCGTTTGGCGGTACGCCAGCGCCTTGGGCCTTGCGCAACGCCATGACGATTGCGCTGGCCCGGACCGGTGGCAGTGGCGGCCTCATGGCCAGCCTGTTCAGCCACAACATTGGCTTGCCGCCGGTGCTGCGCCATGGCTCACCTGCGTTGCAGCAGCGTGTGATTCCCGGTGTGTTGGCGGGCCAAAAAATTGCGGCATTGGCCATCACCGAACCCGGCGGAGGCACCGACGTATCGGCCCTCAAAACCACGGCGCGCCGCGAGGGCGATGACTACGTGGTGGATGGCGAAAAGGTCTTCATCACCTCCGGCATGCGTGCGGACTGGATCACGGTGGCCGTGCGCACCGACCTGCAGAACAAGGGGGCCATGGGCATCTCCATGCTCATGGTGCCTGGCGACGCGGTGGGGCTTTCGCGCAGCCCGCTCAAGAAGATGGGCTGGCTGTGCTCCGACACGGCGCACCTGCGGTTTGACAATGTGCGCGTGCCCGCCAGCAACCTGGTGGGGGAAGAGGGCACGGGCTTCAAGATCATCCTGACCAACTTCAACGGCGAGCGCCTCTCCATGGCGGCCATGGCGCTGGGCTTTGCCGAATGCTGCTATGACGAGGCCCTGGCCTGGGCGCAGCAGCGCAAGACCTTTGGCAACGCGCTCATCGACCACCAGGTGATCCGCCACAAGTTCATGGACATGAAGATGCGCATCGAGTCCACGCGGGCGTGGCTGCATGCGGTATCGGCCCGCGCAGATGCCGGGGACCGTGGCGACAAGTCCGCCAAAGGCGCAGAGTGGGTGGCGCAGGTGTGCCTGCTGAAAAACCACGCCACCCAAACCATGCAGTTCTGCGCCGACCAGGGCGTGCAGATTCTGGGCGGCATGGGCTTTATGCGCGGCACCGCCTGCGAGCGCATCTACCGTGAGGTCAAGGTCATGATGATTGGCGGTGGGGCCGAAGAGATCATGAAAGAGTTGGCCAGTCGTCAGCTCGGCCTGTGACAATGCCCCATGCCTAAAACCCCCTCTGTTGATGTGGCGCCAGACGCGGCGCTGCAGTTCGAGCCCGCGTTTATTGCAGGCCTGACCCGCATTTTTGAAGAAAGCATTGTCTTCAACCAGGTGCTGGGTCTCAAGATCACCAGCATTACCCCGACCAAGGTGACGGCGCGCATCGCCATGCGCCACGAGCTGGTGGGCCACTACAGCTACAACCGCATCCACGGCGGGGTCATCAGCGCCGGGCTGGACGCCATGGGCGGCCTGGCGGTGATGGCGGCCATCGGCGCGCGCCATATGGACGAGGCGCCCGAGCAGCGCCTGCACCGCTTTGCCAAGCTGGGCACCATTGACTTGCGTGTGGACTACCTGCGCCCCGGCATCGGCGAGCACTTTGACCTGCATGCCGAGGTGATGCGCCTGGGCTCGCGCGTGGCCTCCACACGCATGGAGTTTCTGGGGGCCGACGGCAAGCTTCTCTCCACGGCCTCGGCCGCCTACATCGTTTCCTGATTGCTATCAAAACAGGAGCTGTTGGCGCAGTATCCACGGGCGCTAAAGCCCTGTTTTATTGCATTTTGGTGAAATGCGCCGACTTCTGGTGCCACATCGGCGCTTTGCGCTGGGCGGGATTGGACAAGATTCCGCCTTGCACAGGGAGCCACCATGACCATCACCACACTGGGCAGTGCGCGCGCCAGCACTGCCACCACCAGCAGCCAGACTGCGGCCCAGGCCGCTGAAAAGGCCGACCCCATCACCGCGGGTTTGCAAAAGTCCAGTGGCAAACTGCAAACCCTGCTGAACACGGCCACTGCCAGCCTTTCTACCCTGGGCAAGTTCAAGGCCGCGGTGGCCGCCAGCCAGACCGCCGCCACGGGCCTGGGTACCCTGAAGGACAGCGCCACCAGCGACGAGGTAAAAAAAGCCCTGAACAACTTCGTCAACACCTTCAACACCATGGTGGCTTCCACCCAATCGGCGGCCGCTGCCAGCAGCGGGGTGGAACGCCTCAGCCGGGGCATGACCCGTGCCATGACCGCCGACTTCTCCCGGGTGGATGCCTTGCGCCAGATGGGGTTCACCAAAGCCAGCGACGGAACCCTGACGCTGGACACGGCGAAACTGGACGCTGCCTTCAAGGCTTCGCCCTCGGGGGTATTGGGCACCTTGTCCAAACTGGGCAAGCTGGTGGACAAGGTGGCCACCAAAGAGTTGGCCAGTGGGGGAAGCATTGGCAACACGGTCAATGCCCTGTCCAGCAAGGCCACAGTGTTACAGCTGCAGCACAACGCGCTGCAGAAGGCAGCACAGCAGTACGCCAGCTTTGCGCAGGCTGGAACCGGCAACACCTGGAGTGCTTGAAGCGCGGGTACTCCGGTTGCAACAGGCCGGCAGCCCCACAACAAAAAGCCACCTCGCGGTGGCTTTTTGCTGCGAGGGAATGCGCCCTTATTTCTTGGCTGCGGTATCGCCCATGTAGTCCGACATCACCTTCCACTTGCCATCCGTGATCTGCGACAGTCGGGATGTCCCGCTGCCCAGGCGTTTGGTGGCGGTGAATGTTTGCAGCGGCGAACCAAACATGTCTGGCTGGATGGTGGTGCTGTCCATCACCTTGATGAAACTGTCGGTCGACAGGTTCTTGCCGGCTTTGTTGGCGGCAGTGGCAAAGGTGTTGATGATCAGGTAACCGTAGACCGAGAACACGGTGGGATCTTCGTTGAACTTGGTCTTGTACTTGTTGGCCCAGAAGCGGATGCTGGGGGACTGTTCATCGGTGTAGGGGTTTTGCACCGTCATGGTGGCGTAGAGGCCGTCCATGGCTTTGCCGCCGATCTTGTGGATCAGGTCGGTGTAGGCCGCGCTGGACCCGATGAAGGTGGGGTTGTAACCCAGCTTGCGGGCGGTACCAATGGCGCCAATGGTTTCACGGATGATGGTGCCCAGCACCACAAAGTCACAACCGCTGGCCTGCAGCTTGGACACTTGCGACGAGAAGTCGGTGGCGCCACGTTTGTAAGACGTTTTCTCGGCGAACTCCATGCCGATGGTCTTCAGGCCGTCTTCACCACCCTTGAGCACTTCCAGGCCGAAGTCGTCATCCTGGTACAGCGTGCAGACCTTCTTGGCACCTTTTTCCTTCACCAGCTTGGGCACGGCCAGGCGCATCTGGTCGTAGTAGGGGGCTGCAAACGAGTACTTGAGCTTGTGGAAGGGCTCGTACATTTCGCGCGCCGCGGTGATGGGGAAGAAGTTCGCCACATTCTTCTCGAACTGCACCGGCATGGCCGCCATGTTCTGGGCGGTGCCGATGTGGCCCACCATCATGAAAATCTTGTCCTGGTTGACCAGTTTCTGGGCGGCCAGCACGGCTTTTTTGGGGTCGTAGCCGGAGTCTTCAACCAGCAGCTTGACCTTGCGGCCGTTGATGCCACCTTGTTCATTGATCTCGTCCACGGCCAGCAACATGCCGGCACGGGCCTGTTTGCCAAAACCGGCCAGCGGGCCGGACAGATCCTGGATGGACCCGAGCAGAATTTCGTCTTTGCCGACGCCTTGCTGGGCGCTGGCAAGGGTCGCCGTCAGGGCCAGGGTGCCCAGTGCGATCGCGGTACGCAGTTTCATGGTTGTGTCTCCTCGTTGTTGAAAGGGATGCTGAAAGCCGACAGCCTTTCAGCGGTACATGGCCTCTATCTGGGCTTCGTATTTCTTTTCCACCAGCTTGCGTTTGAGCTTCATGGTGGGGGTGAGTTCCTCGTCTTCTGCCGTGAGCTGGTTTTCCAGCAGGAAGAATTTTTTGATCTGCTCCACGCGTGCAAACTTCTTGTTCACCCGGTCCAGCTCGGCCTGGATCAGGGCCTGCACCTCGGTGGCACGGGTCAGGGACGCATAGTTGCTGAAGGGCACATCGGCGTCCTGGGCGAACTTCTCCACGTTTTCCTGGTCGATCATCACAATCACCGTCAGGTAGGCGCGTTTGTCACCAATCACCACCGCATCGGTGATGTAGGGCGAGAACTTCAGGTCGTTCTCCAGCTCGCTGGGCGTGATGTTTTTGCCGCCCGCGGTGATGATGATGTCCTTCATGCGGTCGGTGATGCGGAAGAAGCCATCTTCGTCCTGCACACCCACGTCGCCGGTGTGCAGCCAGCCGTCCGGGGTGAGGGTCTCGGCGGTTTTCTCGGGCAGGTTCAGGTAGCCGGCAAAGACGTTTTTGCCCCGCACCAAAATTTCACCAGTCACCGGGTCCAGCTTCACCTCGTTAAAGCCAGCCGCCGGGCCGATGGAGCCGGGTTTGATCTTGTCGGCCGGCACGCCGGTAGAGGCGCCACAGGTCTCGGTCATGCCCCACACCTCCAACATGGGCACGCCCAACGCCAGGTACCAGCGCACCAGATCGGGAGAAATGGGCGCCGCCCCGGTGACCAGAAAGCGTGCACGGTGGATGCCAATGAGCTTGCGCACATTGTTGAGTGCCAGCACCTGCGCGACGCGGAACTGGAACTTCAACCAGCCGTCCACGGACTGACCGGCCAGGACCCGTTCGGCAATACGGGTGCCCACGCCAATCGCCCAGCCATAGGCGGCCTGCTGGATGAAGCCGGCCTCCTTCAGCCCAATCATCACGCCGGAATAAAACTTCTCCCACACCCGCGGCACGGCGGTGAACACCGTGGGGGCAATCTCCCGCACGTTCTCGGGAATGGTCTCTGGGTTCTCAACAAAATTGAGCTTGGCCCCGGTGTACAGCCCGAAGTACTCGCCGCCCATGCGCTCGGCAATGTGGCACAGCGGCAGAAAACACATGCGTTCGTCCTGGTCGCTCTGGGCAATCAGGGTGTTGAAACCGCGCACCGTGTAGACCAGGCCCTGGTGCAAGTGCATGGCACCTTTGGGTTTGCCGGTGGTGCCCGAGGTGTAGACCAGAATCGCCAGGTCCTGGGGCTTGCAGGCGTCCACGCGCTGCTGCACCGCCTGCGGGTGGGTGGCGTTGTAGGCGCGGCCCAGTGCGCGCAGCGCATCCAGGCTGATGACGCCTGGGTCGTCCAGCCCGCGCAGGCCTTCCATGTCGAACACGACAATGGTTCGCAACTTGGGGCACTGGTCGCGCACTTCCAGGGCCTTGTCGAGTTGTTCGTCGTCTTCCACAAACAGGACGCTGGTGGATGAGTCTTCACACAGGTAGTGCACCTGGCTGGCTGCATCGGTGGGGTAAATGCCGTTGGACACGCCACCGGCGGACAACACCGCCAGATCGGCCCAGACCCACTCCACCACGGTATTGGCCAGGATGGAGGCCGTATCACCTTGGTGAAATCCCAGGCTCATCAAGCCGCCGGCAATCTCGCGCACGGCATTGGCGGTCTGGTTCCAGGTCCAGCTGCGCCACAGGCCCAGATGCTTTTGCCGCAGCCAGATGTTTGGGCCGCGGCTTTGCACCGCGTTCCAGAACATGGCCGGAATGGTCTCGCCCGCCATGACGATGTCACTGCGCGGTTGAATGTGTGAGGTATCCCAAAGTCCGCTCATGTATTCACCGCCATGTCTTCTTTTTCTTCCAGCGCCGCTCTCCGCGCACGCCGTCTTCCTTCATGCCGAGGTAGAACTCCTTGATGTCGTCCTTCTCGCGCAGGTGGGCACAGGTGTCTTCCATGACGATGCGGCCGTTCTCCAGCACATAGCCGTAGTCGGAGGCGTTGAGCGCCATGTTGGCGTTTTGTTCCACCAGCAGGATGGTGGTGCCGCGCTCGCGGTTGATGCGCACCACGATCTCGAAGATCTCCTTCGTGAGCTTCGGGCTCAGGCCCAGGCTGGGCTCGTCCAGCAGGATCAGATCGGGGTCTGCCATCAGCGCGCGGCTGATCGCCAGCATCTGCTGCTGCCCGCCCGAGAGCAGGCCGGCATCCTGTGTGGCGCGCTCTTTGAGGATGGGGAAGTAGCCGTACACCGTCTCGATGTCCTTGGCCACGCCGTCGCGGTCGGAGCGGGTGTAGGCGCCCATCAGCAGGTTGTCGCGCACACTCAGCAGCGGAAACACCTCCCGCCCCTCGGGCACATGACTCAGTCCCTCCTGCACGATATACGCCGGGTCTTTGGCGGTGATGTCCGCGCCCTTGAACTCCACCGAGCCTTTGCGCGGGTCGATGATGCCGGAGATGGTTTTGAGGATGGTGGTCTTGCCCGCGCCGTTACTGCCCAACACGGTGGCGATCTCGCCGCGGCGCACCTGCAGGCTCACACCACGGATGGCCTTGATGGGGCCATACGCGCTTTCCACGTTGAGCAGCTTGAGCACCGGTTGGTCGCTGATGGGCGGCGGCTGGGTGCTCATGCGCTCACTCCCTGGGTTTGGCGGCGCAGGGACGAGACATCGTCAATAGACCCCAGATAGGCCTCCACCACGCCAGGGTCGGTCTGCACCTCGCGCGGCGTGCCCATGGCCAGCACCTCGCCCTGGTTCATGGCGAGCACGCGGTCGCTCACTTTGGACACCAGGCTCATGTCGTGTTCCACCATCAGCACGGTGATGCCCAGCTCGTGTTTGATGTCCTGGATCCAGAACGCCATGTCGTCGGTTTCTTCCACATTCAGGCCGCTGGACGGCTCGTCCAGCAAGAGCAGTTTGGGTTCGGTGCACAGGGCGCGGGCCATCTCCACCACCTTGCGCACGCCATAGGGCAGGCCGGCCACCAGCGAGTCACGGTAGTGCTGCAGGTCCAGAAACTCGATCACCTCTTCGGCCTTCTCGCGGGCACGCAACTCGGCCTCGCGCGCAGCGCGGGTGAACAACAGGTCCTGCCACAACCCGGTCTTGCGGTGGGTGTGGCGGCCTATCAGCAGGTTGTGCAGCACACTGGCGTGTTCAAACAGCTCGATGTTCTGGAAGGTGCGCGCAATGCCCAGCGAGGCCACGTCTTGCGGCGGCTGCGCAGTCAGTTTGAGCGTGCCCTGCGGGCCCAGGTAGTCAATATCACCCGTGGTCGGGGTGTAGATGCGGCTGATCAGGTTGAACACCGTGGTCTTGCCGGCGCCGTTGGGGCCAATCAGGGTGAAAACTTCGCCCTGCTTCACGTCAAAGCTGACCTGGTTGACCGCCAGCACGCCGCCAAAGCGCACGCTGAGGTTGTTGGCAGAAAGGAGGGTATCAGTCATAAAGAGAGGCCTTGAACGCCGCAGGGCCGCCCCATGGCGTGAGCGCCCCCTTCGGGGGGCAGCGACCCGCGGAAGCGGTGGAGCGTGGGGGCGACGTTCTTCATTTCAGCCGGTCCGATTTCTGGAACGATTTCTGCCGCTTGAACATGCCCTTGCGGTAGAACGGAAACATCTGCAAATAGGTGCGCACCTTGAGCCAGCGGCCATACAGGCCCATGGGTTCAAACAGCACAAAAATGATCAGCATGCTGCCGTAGATCACACTCTTGAGCCCCGGTGCCTGGCCAATGAACTCCGGCAAAAACTCTTTCACGGCCGAAATGCCCTGCGGCAGGATGATCAGGAAGATGGCCCCCAGGAACACGCCGTGGATGGAGCCCAGGCCGCCGATCACGATCATCAGCAACAGGTCGATCGACTGCAGCAGGTTGAACTGGTCGGGCGAAATAAAACGCAGGTTGTGCGCATACAGGGCTCCGGCCACGCCTGCCAATGCTGCAGAGATGGCAAACGACAGGGTCTTGTAATACGCCAGGTGGATGCCCATGCTTTGGGCCGAAATCTCGGAGTCGCGGATGGCCACAAAGGCCCGGCCCGTGGGGGTGCGCAGCAGGTTCAGGATGCCCAGCGTGCAGACCACGGTGACCAGCAGGCACACAAAGTAAAAACCGGCGCCGCTGCCCAGGTCATAGCCCAGCAGCTTGATGGCGGCGACCGACTTGCCCGCATTGCCGCCGGTGACCGACTCCCAGCGCGCAAACACCTCTTCGATGATGAAACCAAACGACAGCGTGGCCATGCCCAGGTAAATGCCCTTGAGCCGCAGGGCCGGCAGGCCCACCACGATGCCGATGAGGGCTGACAAGAAGCCCGACACGGCCAGCGACAGAAAGAAGGGCAAGCCCGCTGCCGTGAGGTAGGCCTGGGCGTAAGCCCCCACGCCCAAAAATGCCGCATGCCCCAGCGAAAACTGCCCGGTGAATCCGGCCAGCAGCATCAACCCCAGGCCCGCCACGGCATAGATCAGCACCAGGTTGAGCTGGGCCAGGCTGTATTCGGCGAGCATCCAGGGGGCGGCCAGCAGAAAGACCGCCAGCGCGCTGTACCAGAACACATGCCCGCCATGTTTGGCAAGGTTGATGTCCTGCGCGTAGTCCGTTTTGAATATGAATCTCACCGTGCCCCCCCCCGAAGCGCCTGTGGCGCCTCCCCCTCAGGGGGCGCTACCAGCGGCCCGGCAAAGCCGGTTCCGCGGTAGCCCTGGTGCGTGGGGTGGCTGGCCTCTACCTGGGCTCTTTTCATACTTTCTTTCTGAGCTGTTCGCCAAACAGGCCGTTGGGCCTGACCATCAGCATGACCAGCACCACCACATAGGCTGCGGTGTCCTTGAAGCCGTCGGGCAGGTAGAAGCCGGCAAAGGACTCGACCAGGCCAATCACCAGGCCGCCCACGATGGCGCCGGGCAGACTGCCAAAGCCGCCCACCACGGCGGCCGGGAAGGCCTTGAGCCCAATCATTCCCATGTTGGCGTGCACAAAGGTGATGGGGGCCAACAAGACGCCGGCAATGGCGGCAACGGCTGCAGCCAAGCCCCAGGCCAGGCCATTGAGGCGCTGCACCGGAATGCCCATGTAGTAGGCCGCCAGCTGGTTTTGTGAGGCCGCTTGCATGGCAATGCCCAGCTTGCTGTAGCGAAACAGGGCAAACAACAACACGCACAAAACGCCGGTGGCGCCGATGATGACCAGGTGCTCCACGTTGAGCACCAGCGCGCCAATGCCCATCTCGTTGCCGCCGAATTTGAGGATTTCGTCCTTGTAGGGCACGGGCAGGGCGTTGGTGTCGGTGCCCATGCCGGGGATCATGGTGATCAGGCCACGCGCCACATAGCCGATGCCGATGGTCAGCATGACGATGGAAAAGGCGGGCTGACCAAGGATGGGGCGGATGACTACACGCTCCAGCACGATGCCGAAGGCCGCCATGGCGACGATGGCGCTGGGCACCGCCACCCAATAGGGGAAGCCCAGCAACGTCATGCCCGCCAGGCCGCCAAAGGCGCCCAACATCATCAGCTCACCCTGGGCGAAGCTGACGGTCTCGGTCGCTTTGTAAATGAGCACGAAGCCCAGTGCGATCAGGCCGTAAATGCACCCTTGTGCGACGCCGCTGATCAGCAATTGAAGGAACTGCACCTTGCCTCCTCGTGTTGTGCAGTTCCGTTATAGCGGGAGCCCCCTTTTTTACCGATAGGGTTCTCACTGATCTCGTAGACCCTTAGCGCAGGGCGGTGAGCATCGTTTTTATTGTGGCGCGATATTTATAAGAAACAGGCCTGTATAGCCCGTGGATATTGCGCAAACAGCTACATAATTTGTAGCGTCAAATGGCGCGAACCGGGATCTCTCTGGGCTGCCCCTTGTCGTCAATGGCCACATAGGTCAGTGACGCCTCGGTGACTTTGATGTACTGCCCCTGGCTGCGAAAACGCTCGGCATAGACCTCCACCTTCACGGTGATGGAGGTGCGGCCGATGCGGCTGACCTTGCTGAAGAAGCTCAAGATGTCACCTACGCGCACGGGTTGTTTGAAGACAAACTCGTTCACCGCCACCGTGGCCATGCGGCCCTGGGTGTAACGGGCGGGCAGCACTGAGCCGGCCAGGTCGACCTGGGCCATGACCCAGCCGCCAAAGATGTCGCCATTGGCATTGCAGTCACCGGGCATGGGGATGACTTTGAGCACCAGTTCCTGGTCTGTGGGTAATTGAACGAGCAATGGGCTTGCATTGGTAGACATGGGCACAATCCTGACTTGAAACTTATCCCGGATTGTCCCCCATGCGCCCCTCAGGTATTCCCGCCGCCGCCCCCATGGCCCCCGCTTCTGCCACGGGTGCCGCAGCCACGGTGCCCCCCAAGTCGGATTGGGACACGCTGCGTCGCCTCTTTCCCTACCTCTGGGCCTACAAATGGCGCGTGATCGCCGCGCTGGCCTTTATGGTGGGCGCCAAGTTGGCCAACGTGGGGGTGCCGCTGCTGCTCAAGAATTTGGTGGACGCCATGACACTGAAGCCGGGCGACCCCGCCGCACTGCTGGTGGTGCCGGCCGCGCTGCTGCTGGGCTACGGCGCGTTGCGCCTGTCCACCTCGCTGTTCACCGAGCTGCGCGAGTTGGTGTTTGCCAAGGCCACCGAAGGTGCGGCGCGCAGCATCAGCCTGCAGGTGTTTCGCCACCTGCACGCCATGAGCCTGCGCTTCCACCTGGAGCGCCAGACCGGCGGTATGACGCGCGACATCGAGCGCGGCACGCGCGGTGTGCACTCGCTCATCAGCTATTCGCTCTACAGCATCATCCCCACGCTGATCGAGGTGGCGCTGGTGCTCACGCTCTTGGCAGTCAAGTTCGATGTCTGGTTTGCCTGGATCACCATCGTGGCGCTGGGCGTCTACATCGCCTTCACCATCACCGTGACCGAATGGCGCACCCAGTTCCGCAAGAAGATGAACGACATGGACAGCACGGCCCACAGCCGCGCCATCGATTCGCTCCTCAACTACGAAACGGTGAAGTACTTCAACAACGAAGAGTTTGAAGCCCGGCGCTACGACGAAAACCTGGAGAAGTACCGCCGCGCCGCCGTCAAGAGCCAGACCACGCTCTCCCTGCTCAACACCGGGCAGCAGCTCATCATCGCCGTGGCCCTGGTCACCATGCTGTGGCGCGCCACGCAGGGCGTGGTGGAGGGGCGCATGACATTGGGCGACCTGGTCATGGTCAACGCCTTCATGATCCAGCTCTACATTCCGCTGAACTTTCTGGGCGTGATCTACCGCGAGATCAAGCAAAGCCTGACCGACCTGGAAAAGATGTTCACGCTGATGGAGCGTGAACGCGAGATTGCCGACGTGCCCGGTGCCCAGGCGCTGCAGCTGGCCGCCAGCGGTGCCGACGCCGCCGTGCGGTTTGAGAACGTCACCTTCAGTTATGACCCGGCGGGCAGCACCGCTGCCGCGGGCACCACGGCACGCACCATCCTGCATGGCATCAGCTTCGAGATTCCGGCTGGCAAAACCGTGGCCGTGGTGGGCCCCAGTGGCTCGGGCAAATCGACGCTGGCGCGCCTGCTGTTCCGCTTTTACGACGTACAGCAGGGCCGCATCACCATCGCCGGGCAAGACATCAAGCAGGTCACACAAAGCAGCGTGCGCCAGGCGATTGGCATCGTGCCGCAGGACACGGTGTTGTTCAACGACACGGTGGAATACAACATCGCCTACGGCCGCCCCGGCGCCACGCGCACCGAGGTGGAGGCTGCCGCCAAGGCCGCGCACATCCATGCCTTTATTGCTGCGGCGCCCAAGGGTTACGACACCATGGTGGGCGAGCGCGGCCTGAAGCTCAGCGGTGGCGAGAAACAGCGCGTGGCGATTGCCCGCACCCTGCTGAAGAACCCGCCGGTGATGATTTTTGACGAAGCCACCAGCGCACTGGACAGCGCCAACGAGCGCGCCATCCAGGCCGAGCTGGCCGGCGTGTCGCAGAACAAGACCACGCTGGTCATCGCCCACCGGCTCTCCACCGTGGTGGACGCGCACGAGATTTTGGTCATGGACGCCGGCCACATCATCGAGCGCGGCACCCACGCCCAGCTGCTGGCCGCCAACGGCCGCTACGCAGCCATGTGGGCCTTGCAGCAGAGCGCGGAGTGATTTAAGGGTATTTTTGGCCTCTAGCCCCCGTGGTTATTGCGCGAGCAGCTCCTTAATTAATAGCATTTTTCGCACAAAACAGGGGCTTTGCCGGGCCGCGTACACTCTGCGCCCACGGCTTCTCCTCCGCTTTTCTGACTCTTGTTTGCTCTATGGACCTTCTGATTTTTGCCGCGCTGGTGATGGGCGTGTGGGTGCTCAAAAACCGCGACCAGCGCCGTCGCATTGGCTTGCTGGGCAACCACTTGGCGCGTTACGACATCGAAAAACTCATGGAAGGCCTGACCGAGGGCTACCTGCGCGCACTGGGCGAGGCCGATGCCGAGCGCCAGGCCCAGGTATGGAGTTTTCTGGATGCGCAGGAAGTCAAGCTGCGCGACCAGTTCCAGGCCTTTGCCGCCGAGTTTGCGCGTGAGGACGCGGCGCTCACCCGGGTCAGCAAGCTGCCCGTCGCGCTGCCCTTTGCCAGCACCCTGTTTCCCGCGGCCACGTTCGACCTGCGCCAGGCGTTTGCCCTCCATGCCCAAGCAATTGCCGATGCGGTGGACAACCGTGCCCAGCGCAGCCAGAAGGCCAAGGCCTTCACCCTCTCGGCCGAACTGTTCCTGATGCAGCACACCTGCCACTGGTATTGCCGTTCCAAGGCCGTGGCCTCGGCCCGCCTGCTGGCACGGCACAAGACCCCGTATGCGCAGGTGCTGGCGTCGGTGGCACCGGCCACCCGCACACGTTTCGAGGCCTTGCTGCGGGGCGCGTGACCCGGCCGCGCATAATTTGCGCATGTCCAGATCCCGCGCCGCCTCCCTGTCCACCAAGCTGATCCGCATTGGCGCCAGCCTGCTGGTGGTCGCGCTCATGTCGATTGGCCTCACGTTGTGGGTCACTTGGCAGCTGGAGGGGGGAGCGGCCTCGGTCAACGAGGCCGGACGCATGCGCATGCAGGCCTGGCGGCTGGCCAGCGCCTTGCAAGCGGATTTGCCGCGCACGGAGGTGTTGGCTTTGGTGGGGCAGTTTGACCAAAGCCTGGAGTTGCTGCGTACCGGAGACCCTTCCCGCCCGCTGTTTGTGCCCTGGGATACGGGGGTGCGGGGGCGTTTTGTCGCGGTGAACCAGCTGTGGTCCGTGCAGCGCAGCCTGTGGGCAGGGGAGCCGCCGCCCACGGCCAAGGCTTCTTTGTACGCCGCCGAGGAGTTTGTGGCCGCCATCGATGCGCTGGTGCTGGCCATCGAACACCAGCTCGCGCGGCTCACCGCCATCCTCAATCTGTTCCAGTTCGTCATGATGGCACTGGCCATTGGCGGGGCGGTGCTCATGCTCTACACCGGCTACCTGTATGTCATCAACCCGCTGCTGCAGTTGCAACAGGGGCTGCGCAAGGTGGAGACCGGGGACTTCGGCACCCGCATCGAGGTGGACAACCAAGACGAGTTTGGCCAGGTGGCGCAGGGCTTCAACCGCATGTCGACCCAGCTGCAGGCCTTGTACGACGGGCTGGAGGCCCAGGTGGTCGCCAAGACCCAGCGGATCGAGGCGCAGCGCGCGCGCATCGAGGCCCTGTACGAGGTGAGTGCGTTTTTGGCGGGGGCCAATTCCATCGAAGAGATGTCGCGCGGGTTTGCGCAGCGGGTGCGCATGGTGATGAAGGCGGACGCAGTGACGGTGCGCTGGTCGGACGAGGCCAACCAGCGCTACCTCTTGCTCGCGTCCGACTGCTTTCCGCAGGACATGCTGGAGGAAGAACGCAGCCTGCTGGCGGGCGCCTGCGCCTGTGGCAGCCTGCAGCCCGATGCACGCACACGCGTGATCCCCATCCACGACCACACGGCCGCGCCCCTGCGCCGCTGTGTCAAAGCCGGCTACGAGAGCCTGGTGAGTGTGCCGGTGCGCTTGCAGCAGCGCCTGATGGGTGAGATCGACCTGTTCTTCCGCCACACGGTGGAGCTGACCAAAGACGAAGTGGAGCTGCTCGACGCACTGGCCAGCCACCTGGCCAGTGCGCTGGAGGGGCTGCGCGCTGCCGCGCTGGAGCGCGAGGCGGCGGTGGGCGAGGAGCGTGCCTTGCTGGCGCGTGAATTGCACGACTCGATCGCCCAATCGCTGGCTTTTCTGAAAATCCAGGTGCAACTGCTGCGCAGTGCCACCCACAAGGCACAAGCAGAGCAGGTGCAATTGGTGCTGGACGAACTGGATACCGGACTCAAGGAAAGCATCAACGATGTGCGGGAGCTCCTGGTGCACTTTCGCACCCGCACCAATACCGACGATATCGAACCCGCGCTGCAGGAGACCTTGCAGAAGTTCAAGCACCAGAGTGGCCTGACCACGCAATGGCATGTGACCGGGGAAGGGCTGCCCCTGCCCTCTGACGTACAGGTGCAAGTGCTGCATGTGCTGCAGGAGGCGCTCTCGAATGTCCGCAAACACGCGCTGGCCACACAAGTCTCCCTTGAGGTGGTCAAGGGCGAGCGGTGGCGGTTCGCCGTGCACGATGATGGGGTGGGGTTCCAGACATCACACCGGCACGACACGTCCCACGTGGGCCTCAAAATCATGCAGGAGCGGGCGGCCCGCATTGGTGCCACCGTCGAGGTGCAGTCCCGCCCTGGGGCCGGCACCACGGTCAGTCTGGTGTTGCCGGCCCACCCGGTGACGGGGGCCGCGTCGGCACCGGCGCCCTTGCACTGACAATACCGACATGACGCTTATCCGACTGATGGTGGTGGACGACCACTCCCTGTTCCGCCGCGGGCTGGTAGCCCTGCTGTCCCAGGATGGCCGTTTTGAGGTCGTAGCCCAGGCCGCGGACATGGGCGAGGCGCTGCGTTATGCGGGCAGTCAGGCCCCCCAGCTGATCTTGCTGGACAACCACCTGCCCGGGGTGCGCGGGGTGGATGGCATTGCGGCCCTGAAAGAAGCCTTCACCGGTGTGCGCATCCTCATGCTCACGGTGAGCGAGGACGAACAGGACCTGGCCGCGGCCATGCAGGCCGGGGCGGATGGCTACCTGCTCAAGACGGTGGAGTCCGAGCACCTGTGCGACGCCCTGCTCAAGGTCATGGCGGGTGAATCGGTCATCAGCCCCGAGATGATGACCAAGTTTGTGGCCGCCTTCCGGGCCAAGCCTGCGTCGGCGCCCGCTGTGCCCACGCTGGCGGTCGGGCCCGCCCCGGCCGATGGTGGGCTGGAGTGCCTGTCGGCGCGCGAGCGCGAGATCCTGGCGTGTATTGCGCGGGGCGACAGCAACAAACTGATCGCCCGCGCGCTGGACATTGCCGAAACCACGGTGAAAGTGCATGTGCAGCACATCCTGCGCAAGTTGCAGCTCAGCTCGCGGGTCCAGGCAGCGGTCTACGCCACCGCCCGCGGTCTGGTTTGATCCAGATCAGTTTTTCGCCACACTTCTTTCGGACTACTCCTTTAGAACTACGCCGCCTTGTGGCGACATAGTTCTTTGGCGCTGAGCGGCCAGTACCAATGGCGGATGTTCAATCCGCCTCCAAAGCGCGACAGTCATTCCATCCTTAGGAGATGGAATATGGCCTCTGATTTAAGCAACGCACGCAAAGCCTGGTCGGTGCTCATCGTCAGCACACTGGCGTTTACTGTGTGTTTCATGGTGTGGATGATGTTTGGCGTGATCGGTATTCCGATCAAGAAAATGCTGAACCTCAATGCCACCGAGTTCGGTTTACTCACTGCCACGCCGGTGCTCACCGGCTCGCTGATCCGGGTGCCGCTGGGCATCTGGACCGACCGTTTTGGCGGGCGCATCGTCATGGCGGTGCTGATGGCCATTACCGTGCCCGCCATCTGGATGATGGCCTACGCCACCCAGTACTGGCACTTCATCACCATCGGCCTGTTTGTGGGGCTGGCCGGCGGCTCGTTCTCGGTCGGCACGCCCTATGTCGCGCGCTGGTTCCCCAAGGCTAAGCAGGGCACGGCCATGGGTATTTATGGTGCGGGCAACTCGGGCTCGGCGGTCAACAAGTTTGTCGCGCCGGTCATCCTGGTCGCCTTCGGCTGGACCATGGTGCCGCAGGTGTATGCGGCCATCATGCTGGGCACCTTGGTGCTGTTCTGGATGTTCAGCCACAGCGATCCCGCCCACCTGGTGTCCAACAACGTCAGCTTCAAGGAACAGCTCAAGGCCTTGAAGGACCCCAAGGTCATCAAGTACTGCCAGTACTACAGCATTGTGTTCGGTGGCTATGTGGCGCTGGCGCTGTGGATGGTGCAGTACTACGTGGGCGAGTTTGGCCTGGACATTCGCGTGGCCGCCCTGCTGGCCGCTTGCTTTTCTTTGCCCGGTGGTGTGTTGCGCGCCTTCGGCGGCATGTTGTCCGACAAATACGGTGCCCACAGCGTGACCTGGTGGGTGCTGTGGGTGAGCTGGATCTGCCTGTTCCTGCTGTCCTACCCGCAAACCGATTTCACCGTGATGACGGTGAACGGCCCCAGCACCTTCCACATCGGCCTGAACGTCTATGTGTTCACCGGCCTGATGTTCATTCTGGGTATTGCCTGGGCCTTTGGCAAAGCCAGCGTCTTCAAGTACATCAGCGATGACTACTCGCACAACATCGGCGCCATCAGCGGCATCGTGGGCCTGGCCGGCGGCCTGGGCGGTTTTGTGCTGCCCATCCTGTTTGGTGTGCTGATGGACCTGACCGGCATCCGATCCAGCGCCTTCATGCTGATGTACGGCGTGGTCTGGGTGTCGCTCATCTGGATGTATTGGACCGAGGTGCGCAAGGCCCACGTCATGGGTGCACAGGCCAAGAATTTTTCCCTGCAGAACTAGGACACCTTTCATGAACACCAACAGTCCATCCCGCGCAGACATTGCCGACTGGCGCCCCGAAGACGAGCGCTTCTGGGAGAGCACCGGCAAGTCCATCGCCTATCGCAACCTCTGGCTCTCCATCCCGGCGCTGCTGTGCGGCTTCGCCGTCTGGGGCATGTGGGGCATCATCACCGTGCAGATGCTCAACCTGGGCTTCCCCTTCACCCAGGCCGAGTTGTTCACGCTGACCGCCATTGCCGGCATCTCGGGTGCCACCATGCGCATTCCGGCCAGCTTTTTGATCCGCATGGCCGGTGGTCGCAACACCATTTTTCTCACCACCGCGATGCTGCTGGCCCCGGCCATTGGCACCGGCGTGGCGCTGCAGCACCCCGAGTGGCCGCTGTGGGTGTTCCAGCTCATGGCGCTGTGGTCGGGCGTGGGTGGCGGCAACTTTGCCAGCTCCATGTCCAACATCAGCACCTTCTTCCCCAAGCGCCTGCAGGGCACGGCGCTGGGTTTGAACGCAGGTCTGGGCAACTTCGGCGTCACCACCATGCAGATCGTCATCCCCTTGGTGATGACGGTGGGCCTGTTTGGCGCCTTTGGCGGTGAGGCCAAAGCCCTGGTCAAGGACAGCGGCTGGATCTTCGGCAAGATTGCCGCGGGCACTCCCACCTGGATTCAGAACGCCGGTTTTGCCTGGGTGTTGTCGCTCGTTCCCCTGTCCATCCTGTGCTGGTGGGGCATGAACAACCTCAAGACCGTGTCGCCTGCCACCGGCAACCCGGTGGTGGCTTTTGCCAAGATCATCTACCTGTACTCGCTGGCCTTCATCCCGTCCATCGGCATGTTGTACCTGTACCTGCCAGCGCCCACGGGGCTGGGGCTGTTGAACATGTGGGTGGCGATTCCGCTGGACATTCTGGCCGCGGTGCTGATGATGCGCCTGGCTGCCTTTGGTGCCATGCGTGAGAACGTGCAAAAGCAGTTCGCCATCTTCAGCAACAAACACACCTGGAGCATGACCGCACTCTATGTGGTCACCTTCGGCAGCTTCATTGGCTTCTCCATGGCGCTGCCCCTGGCCATCACCGTGATCTTCGGCTTCCAGCACATCCCCGATGCTGCGGGTGTGTTGCAGCACACGGTCAAGAACCCCAATGCGCCGTCGGCTCTCACCTATGCCTGGATTGGCCCCTTTGTCGGCGCTGCCGTGCGCCCCATCGGCGGCTGGATTTCGGACAAGGTGGGCGGTTCCATCGTCACGCAAATCATCTCCGCCATCATGGTGCTGGCATCGGCCGCCGTGGGCTACGTGATGTTGCAGGCCTACCAGTCGCCCACCCCCGAACAACACTTCATGGCCTTCATGGGCCTGTTCATCGTGCTGTTTGCGGCCAGCGGTATTGGCAACGGCTCCACCTTCCGCAGCGTGGGCTTCATCTTCGACCGCCAGCAGGCCGGCCCGGTGCTGGGCTGGACCTCGGCAGTGGCCGCCTATGGCGCCTTCATTGCCCCGGTGCTGATCGGCCAGCAGATCAAGGCAGGCACACCGCAGTACGCCTTCTACGGCTTTGCCGTCTTCTATGCCGTGTGCCTGGTGCTGAACTGGTGGTTCTACCTGCGCAAGGGCGCCGAGATCCAGAACCCCTAAGACCACTGAATTGCTACCAAATGTATAGCTGCTTGCGCATATTCCACCTGGGCTACGGCCCGATTCCATCCAAAAAATCGATTGCAGAGGTATCCCTATGAGCCACTTTCTGGACCGACTGAGCCACTTCTCGGCTCCCAAAGAGGAATTTGCCGATGGCCACGGTGTGGCCACCGGTGAAGACCGGACCTGGGAAGACGCCTACCGCGACCGCTGGGCCCACGACAAGATTGTGCGCAGCACCCACGGTGTGAACTGCACCGGCAGCTGCAGCTGGAAGATTTACGTCAAGGGCGGCATCGTCACCTGGGAAACCCAGCAGACCGACTACCCCCGCACGCGCGCCGATTTGCCCAACCACGAGCCCCGTGGCTGTGCACGCGGCGCCAGCTACAGCTGGTACCTGTACAGCGCCAACCGCGTGAAGTACCCCATGATCCGCGCGCGCCTGCTCAAGCACTGGCGTGCGGCCCTGCTGGTGGCCAAGAGCCCGGTGGACGCCTGGGCCAGCATTGTGGAAAACCCCGAAGCCCGCCTGGAGTGGCAAAAGCAGCGCGGCCTGGGCGGCTTTGTGCGCAGCACCTGGGAAGAGATCAACCAGCTGGTCGCCAGCGCCAACGTCTACACCGCCAAGCAGTACGGCCCGGACCGCATCATCGGCTTCTCGCCCATCCCGGCCATGAGCATGGTGAGCTACGCCGCAGGCAGCCGCTACCTCAGCCTGATTGGCGGCGTGTGCATGAGCTTTTACGACTGGTACTGCGACCTGCCACCGGCCAGCCCCCAGGTCTGGGGCGAGCAGACCGACGTGCCCGAGAGTGCCGACTGGTACAACAGCACCTTCATCATCGCCTGGGGCTCCAACGTGCCCCAGACGCGCACGCCCGATGCCCACTTCTTCACCGAGGTGCGCTACAAAGGCGCCAAGACGGTGGCCATCACCCCCGACTACGCCGAGATCAGCAAACTCGCTGACCTGTGGATGCACCCCAAGCAGGGCACCGACGCTGCCGTGGCCATGGCCATGGGCCACGTCATCCTCAAGGAGTTTTACTTCAACAAGCGCAGCGCGTACTTTGACAACTACGTGCGCCGCTACACCGACATGCCCAACCTGGTGCAGCTCGAAGAGCGCACCCTGCCCGATGGCCGCACGGTCATGGTGCCCGGCCGCTACCTGCGCGCCAGCGACTTCAACGGCAAGCTCGGCCAGGACAACAACCCCGAGTGGAAAACCGTGGCGCTGGACCAGGACGACAAGATGGTGCTGCCCAATGGCTCCATCGGTTTCCGCTGGGGTGCGGCTGAACGCGAGGACCTGGGCAAGTGGAACCTGGAAAACAAAGAGGCCCGGGGAGACACCGAGGTCACGCTCAAGCTCAGCCTGATGGAGGGCGCGCAGCCTGACTTTGAGGTGGGCGAGGTCGGTTTCCCGTACTTTGGTGGCATTGACACCCCCAACTTTGACGCCAACAAGCAAAGCGCCGCCGTGGACGATGTGTTGGTGCGCAAGGTGCCGGTTCGCCGCGTCAAGCTCGGCAAGGCCGGTGAAGAGCGCTACGCCCTGGTGGCTACCGTGTTCGACCTGACCGTGGCCAACTACGGTGTGGCCCGCGGCCTGCCCGGTGAGAACGCTGCACTCAGCTATGACGACGACACCCCGTACACCCCTGCCTGGCAGGAAAAGATCACCGGTGTGAAGCGTGACCAGGTGATTGCCGTGGCGCGCCAGTTTGCCGACAACGCCGACAAGACCCAGGGCAAGAGCATGGTCATCATCGGCGCGGCCATGAACCACTGGTACCACAGTGACATGAACTACCGCGGCATCATCAACATGCTGATGATGTGCGGTTGTATCGGCAAAAGCGGCGGTGGCTGGGCCCACTATGTGGGCCAGGAAAAACTGCGTCCCCAGACCGGCTGGACGGCCCTGGCCTTTGCACTGGACTGGGTGCGCCCACCCCGTCAGATGAACAGCACCAGCTTCTTCTATGCCCACACCGACCAGTGGCGCTATGAAAAACTGGGTGTGGAAGAAATCTTGTCGCCGCTGGCCGACAAATCCAAGTTCGGCGGCAGCCTGATTGACTACAACGTGCGCGCCGAGCGCATGGGCTGGCTGCCCAGTGCGCCGCAGCTGCAGACCAACCCCATGCAAGTGGTGAGGGATGCCCAAGCCAAGGGTCTGGACCCCAAGGACCATGTGGTGCAGTCGCTGAAAGACGGCAGCCTCAAGATGAGCTGCCAAGACCCGGACCATCCTGCCAACTGGCCGCGCAACATGTTTGTCTGGCGCTCCAACATCCTGGGCTCCAGCGGCAAGGGGCATGAGTACTTCCTCAAACACCTGCTGGGCACCACCCACGGCGTGCAGGGCAAGGACCTGGGGGCCGAAGAAGCCAAGCCCACCGAAGTGGTGTGGCACGACCAGGCGCCCGAAGGCAAGCTGGACCTGCTGGTCACGCTGGACTTCCGCATGAGCACCACCTGTCTGTACTCCGACATCGTGCTGCCCACCGCCACCTGGTACGAGAAAAACGACCTCAACACCAGCGACATGCACCCCTTCATCCATCCGCTGTCCACCGCGGTGGACCCGGCCTGGCAGAGCAAGAGCGACTGGGAGATTTACAAGGGCTTTGCCAAAGCCTTTAGCGAGGTGTGCGTGGGCCATCTGGGCGTGGAGAAGGAGGTCATGCTCACCCCGCTGATGCACGACACCCCCGCCGAATTGGCCCAGCCCTTTGATGTGGCGGAGTGGAGCAAGGGCGAGTGTGAGCTGGTTCCCGGCAAGACGGCGCCCAGCATCCAGGTGGTGGAGCGCGACTACCCCAATACCTATGCCCGTTTCACCGCCTTGGGCCCCTTGCTGGACAAGGTCGGCAACGGTGGCAAGGGCATTGGCTGGAACACCCAGACCGAAGTGGCCCAGCTCAAGGAGCTCAATGGCAAGGTACACACCGAGGGTGTGGCCAAGGGCCTGGCCCGCATCGACACCGATATTGACGCCTGCGAGGTGGTGCTGCAGCTGGCCCCTGAGACCAATGGCCATGTGGCCGTGAAGGCCTGGGAGGCACTGGGCAAACAAACCGGCCGTGACCACACCCACCTGGCCCTGCACCGCGAGGACGAAAAGATCCGCTTCCGCGACATCCAGGCCCAGCCGCGCAAGATCATCAGCTCGCCGACCTGGAGCGGCATCGAGAGTGAAACGGTGTCGTACAACGCCGGCTACACCAACGTGCATGAGCTGATCCCATGGCGCACCCTGACCGGCCGCCAGCAGTTCTACCTGGACCATCCCTGGATGATCGCGTTTGGCGAGGGGCTCTCCAGCTACCGTCCTCCGGTGGACCTGAAGACGGTGGGCGACATCATGAACCGCAAGCCCAACGGCAACAAGGAGATCTCGCTCAACTTCATCACGCCGCACCAGAAGTGGGGGATCCACTCCACCTATACCGACAACCTGATGATGCTGACGCTGAACCGCGGCGGCCCGGTCATCTGGCTCAGTGAAGACGACGCCAAGAGCGCCGGCATTGTGGACAACGACTGGGTTGAGCTGTTCAACACCAACGGTGCCATTGCGGCCCGTGCGGTGGTGAGCCAGCGGGTGAACCCCGGCATGGTGATGATGTACCACGCCCAGGAAAAAATCATCAACACCCCGGGTGCCGAGATCACCGGCACGCGCGGCGGCATCCACAACTCGGTCACCCGCATCGTGACCAAGCCCACCCACATGATCGGCGGCTACGCACAGTTCAGTTACGGCTTCAACTACTACGGAACCATCGGCACCAACCGTGACGAATTCGTGGTGGTGCGCAAGATGCGCAAGATCGACTGGCTCGACGGCGAAGCACCCGCAACCACCCAGGCCTGAGGAGAGAAGACTATGAAAGTACGCGCACAAATCGGCATGGTGCTGAACCTGGACAAATGCATCGGGTGCCACACCTGCTCGGTCACCTGCAAAAACGTCTGGACCAGCCGCCCCGGTGTGGAATACGCCTGGTTCAACAACGTGGAAACCAAGCCCGGCATCGGCTACCCCAAAGACTGGGAAAACCAGGACCGCTGGAATGGGGGCTGGGTCCGCAAGGCCGATGGCTCCATCGAGCCTCGCCAAGGCGGCAAGTGGAAGTTGCTCATGCGCATCTTCGCCAACCCCAACATGCCGCAGATTGACGACTACTACGAACCCTTCACCTTCGACTACGACCATCTGCAGACGGCCAAGGAGACCAAGGCAGCCCCCACCGCGCGGCCGCGCTCGCTGATCACCGGCAAGCGCATGGAAAAAATCGAGTGGGGCCCCAATTGGGAAGAAATCCTGGGTGGCGAGTTCAGCAAACGCAGCAAGGACGCCAACCTGGCCAACTTCGACCAGATCCAGAAGGACATGGTGGGCCAGTTTGAGAACACCTTCATGATGTACTTGCCCCGCCTGTGTGAGCATTGCCTCAACCCGGCGTGTGTGGCCAGTTGCCCCAGTGGTTCCATTTACAAGCGCGAGGACGACGGCATTGTGCTGATCGACCAGGACAAGTGCCGCGGTTGGCGCATGTGTGTGTCCGGTTGTCCCTACAAGAAGATTTACTACAACTGGCAGACCGGCAAGGCCGAGAAGTGCATCTTCTGCTACCCCCGCATCGAGGCTGGCCAGCCCACCGTGTGCTCCGAGACCTGTGTGGGCCGCATCCGTTACCTGGGGGTGGTGTTGTACGACGCCGACCGTATTGCAGAGGCTGCCAGTGTGGAAAACGAAAAGGACCTGTACCAGGCCCAACTCGACATCTTTCTGGACCCTCGCGACCCCGAGGTGATTGCACAGGCGCGCAAGGATGGCATTCCCGAGGCGTGGCTGGAAGGCGCACGCAAGAGCCCGGTTTACAAGATGGCCGTGGAGTGGAAGGTGGCGCTGCCCCTGCACCCCGAGTACCGCACGCTGCCCATGGTGTGGTATGTGCCACCACTCTCGCCCATCACGTCCGCCGCCAACGCGGGCCACATCGGCCCCAACGGCGAGTTGCCCGACATTGCCCAGATGCGCATTCCTGTGCAGTACCTGGCCAACCTGCTGACTGCGGGCGATTGTGGTCCGGTGGTGCGGGCGCTGGAGCGCATGCTGGCCATGCGCGCCTACCAGCGCAGCAAGCATGTGGACCAGATCGAAAACCTGGCCGTGCTGCAACAGACGGGCTTGACGGTGGCCGAGGTGGAGGAGATGTACCAGATCATGGCGATTGCCAACTACGAAGACCGCTTCGTGATCCCCACCAGCCACCGCGAGTACGCAGAAAACGCGTTTGACCTGCGCGGCGGTTGCGGCTTCTCGTTTGGCAATGGTTGCTCGGACGGAGCGTCGGAGACCAGCCTGTTCAGTGGTAGCAAGGCGCGCACCATTCCTATCAAGTCAATGCTTTGATCCAGGAGAACTGCATGAAAGACAACCGTTATTCCCTGCGCGCCCTGGCGCTGCTGCTGGGCTACCCCAATGCGGCCCTGCGCGACCAGTTGCCTGCCCTGATGGAGGCACTGGACCAGGAGGGCGCTGTGCCCGCCGAGCGCCGTGCCGAGCTGCGCAGTCTGGCCGCCGAGCTGTCCCGCGGTGACCCGCTGGAGGTGGAGGCCCAGTATGTGGAGACCTTCGACCGGGGCCGCGCGACCTCCTTGCATCTGTTTGAGCATGTGCACGGTGATTCGCGCGACCGAGGCCCCGCCATGGTGGACCTGGCGCAAACCTACGACAAGGCCGGCCTGCAGCTGTCGCCCGACGAGCTGCCCGATCACCTGTGTGTGGTGCTGGAGTTCGCGTCCACCCAGCCACCTGCCGTGGCACGGGATTTCCTGGGCGAGATGGCCCACATCCTCCAGTCCATCTTCAGCGCGCTGCTCAAGCGCAACAGCCCTTATGCCGCTGCGGTAGCCGCCGTGCTGGAGCTGTCTGGCCAGCGCGTGCAGGCCGTGCCCTTTGCGGCGGACGAGCCACTGGACGAAAGCTGGGCCGAGCCCGAAGCGTTTGATGGCTGCAGTACCAAGGGGCAGGCCCGCCCGGGCGACGCCCAGCCTATCCATATCGTGCGCAAAGCCCCGGCTGCGCAAGGAGTCTCTGTATGAACTACCTCGACAACTTCCTCTTCGGCATTTACCCCTACATTTGTTTGAGCGTTTTCCTGCTCGGCAGCCTGCTGCGCTTTGACCGCGACCAGTACACCTGGAAGAGCGATTCTTCGCAGCTGTTGCGCGCTGGGCAGTTGCGCTGGGGCAGCAACTTGTTCCACGTCGGCGTGCTGTTCCTGTTCTTTGGCCACAGCTTTGGCATGCTGACACCGCACTTTCTGTATGAGCCCTTCATCACCGCCGGTGCCAAGCAGCTGGTGGCCATGGTGTCGGGCGGGGCGTTTGGTTTGCTGGGCTTCATTGGCGTCAGCCTCTTGCTGCACCGTCGCCTGAGCGATGAGCGTATCCGTGCCAACTCCAAGACCAGTGACATCGTGCTGCTGGTACTGCTGTGGTTGCAACTGGCCCTGGGCCTGGCCACCATTCCGCTGTCGGCCCAGCACCTGGATGGCGGCATGATGATGAAGCTGGCCGAGTGGGCCCAGCGCATCATGACCTTGCGTGCCGGTGCGCCGGAGCTGCTGGCCGAGGCGGGTTGGATCTTCAAGGCACACATGTTCCTGGGCATGTCCATCTTTTTGATCTTCCCGTTCACCCGTCTGGTGCATGTGTGGAGCGGCTTTGGCACCGTGGCCTACTTGGTGCGCCCTTACCAGTTGGTGCGCAGCCGTCGCATTGGCATGACGCCGCGTGAGCCCATGAGCCGCAGCCACACCCACCGCTGAAAGGACCACTCCATGAACGCCTCCACCTCTCCATCCAGCGGCTGCGGCAGTGGCAGCTGCCAGTGCGCCACGGCTGCAGCGGCCCTCAGTGCGGCCCCCGTGGCCAGCATCAATGGCATCAGCTTGCACGCGCCGGGTGAGCAGCCCGAACCGCAGGCCCTGCAGGAGCTGGCCTACACCGAGCTGTTGCGCCAACAGGCCGTGCAGGCGGGCCTCTTGCCACGCAGCACGGGCTTGGTCACACCAGTGCTCAGCGAAGCGGAGCGCACCGTGCTGGAAGACATGGTGGACGCTGCGGTCAGCAGCCCCCAGCCCACCGACGAAGAGTGCCAGCGCTACTACACGGCCAACAAGGCGCAGTTTGTGGTGGGGCAGGCGGTGCATGTGCGGCACATCCTGTTTGCCGTCACCCCCGGGGTGAATGTGCATGCCCTCACAGTGCGGGCCGAAAAAGCCCTGATCGAGTTGCTGGCCAAGGACGTGGCGCCCGACCGGTTTGCCACGCTGGCGGGAGAGTTGTCCAACTGCCCCACCAGCACCCAGGGGGGGGATCTGGGCTGGCTGCAGCCGCATGACTGCGCGCCCGAGCTGGCCAATGAGTTGTTCCACCAAACCCAGCAGGGCCTGGGCTTGGGGGTGCACCCGCGGCTCATCCACACGCGCTTTGGCTTTCACATCATCCAGGTGCTGGGCAGCCGAAAGGGCAAGCAGGCGCCGTATGAAGAGGTGCGCGAGCGCATTGCTGCGCAGCTCACCCTGCAATCGCGTGCCAAAGCCCTGCACCAGTACATGAGCTTGCTGGTAGGTCAGGCGCTGGTGGAGGGTGTGGCCCTGGAGCGTGCCGATTCTCCCCTGGTGCAATGAACGTTGCGACGACAGCCCCTGACGAACTGCTGTTGCGGCTGCGTCGCTTCCATTCCAACTACTTTCCGCTGCACCAGCAGCGCTTCCAGGACCTGGTGGCGCAGGGGCAGCACCCCAAGACCCTGTTTATTGGCTGCTCCGACTCGCGCCTGGTGCCCTACCTGCTGACGGGTGCTGGCCCCGGCGAGCTGTTCATCGTGCGCAACGTCGGGGCCCTGGTGCCGCCGTACGATGGCTCACACGGCTTGCACGGCACCATGGCGGCGATTGAGTATGCGGTGCTGAGTCTGCATGTGGAGCGTGTCATCGTGTGTGGTCACAGCCACTGCGGCGCCATCCGCGCGGCCTACGAGGGCGTACCCGAAGAAGCCCGGGCGCTACAGGCTTGGCTCAAGCTGGCGCAAGAAGCTTTGTTGCCGGTACAAAGCAGTCCCGAAGCCCTGTTGCGCACCGAGCAACGCAGCGTGGTGCTGCAGTTGGAGCGCCTGATGGACTACCCCATGGTGCGTCGTGAAGTGGAGGCCGGCCGCCTCACGCTGCACGGTTGGCACTATGTGATTGAGGAGGGCGAGATCCATGTGTTCGACGCCCAGCAGGCCGGTTTTGTGCCGGCCTCCATGGCGTCCAACAGCGGCACCGGCCCTTACCAGCCCTATGTGGAATATGACGGGCAGACCTTTACCGTACCCGCGGAGGAGTTGCCATGAGTGACCCCGCCAGCCTGCGTGCACAGCAGCAACGCTATGCGCAGTTGCCCTTGGTCTATGCCTGCTCGGGCTGCTCCAGTGCCGCCCAGCTGTCCAACCAGATGGCCTTGCGACTGGACCATGCGGCGTTGGCCGAGATGTCTTGCATTGCCGGGGTGGGGGCGGGCATCAAGCCGCTGGCGCGCACGGCCCAGTCCGGCCGCGCCATCCTGGCACTGGACGGTTGCCCGCTGCACTGTGTGCGCCATGCGCTGGCCCAACAGGGCGTGGTGCCCACGGTGCATGTGGACTTGTCAGAGCACGGCGTGCGCAAGGACCTGCACCGCCTGCCCAGCAACGCCGAGGCCGAAACCGCCTGGTCCACCGTAGTGCTGCCAGCCCTGCATACCCTTGTTCACCGGTGCCCGCGGGCACCCTCTCTCAGTAAGGATTTCGTTTCGTGACTTCTGTTTCTGCCCCTGCCTTGGACACAAGGCCCCAACCCATCAGCCAGGACGTGCTGGCCGAAAAGTACCTCAAAGTTGGCGAGACCTGCGCCGATGATGTGTACCGCCGTGTGGCGCGTGCCTTGGCGAGTGCCGAGGTGCCTGCGCAGCGCCCCCACTACGAGGCCCTGTTTCTGGACAACCTGCGCGCCGGGGCCATTGGTGCGGGCCGCATCATGAGTGCGGCGGGCACCGGCATCCAGGCCACGCTGATCAACTGCTTTGTTCAACCCGTGGGCGATTGCATCCAGGGCCAGGATGACGCAGGCTACCCCGGCATCTACGAAGCCCTGCGCGAGGCGGCCGAGACCATGCGCCGCGGCGGTGGCGTGGGCTACGATTTTTCACGCATCCGCCCGCGCGGCGCGGATGTGAAAGGCACGGCCTCGCTGGCCTCGGGACCGTGCAGCTACATCAATGTGTTTGACCAGTCCTGCTCCACCGTGGAGAGTGCGGGCGCGCGGCGCGGCGCGCAAATGGGCGTGCTGCGCATCGACCACCCCGATGTGCAGGAGTTCATCACCGCCAAGCGCACGCCCGGGCGCTGGAACAATTTCAATGTCTCGGTCGGGGTGCCCGATGCCTTCATGCAGGCCCTGCAGGCCGATGCCCCGTGGGAACTGGTGCACCGCGCCAAGCCGGGAGCCAGTTTGCTGGCCCAGGGCGCCCACCAGCGCAGCGATGGCCTGTGGGTCTACCAAACGCTGGCGGCCCGCACGCTGTGGGACACGGTGATGCGCTCCACCTACGACTTTGCCGAGCCCGGCATTCTGTTTTTGGACCGCATGAACCAGGACAACAACCTGGCCTACTGCGAAACCATAGAAGCCACCAACCCCTGTGGCGAGCAGCCGCTGCCCGCCTATGGCTGTTGTGACCTCGGGCCCATCATCCTGCCGCGTTGTGTGCAGCACCCGTTTGGGGCGGGTGGCACGGCGGCCTTTGACTTTGCGGCGTTTGCCCAACTGGTGGCGCTGCAGGTGCGTGCGCTGGACAATGTGCTGGATGTGACGGTGTGGCCGCTGCCCCAGCAGCAGGCCGAGGCGGCTGCCAAGCGCCGCATCGGTGTGGGGTTCACCGGACTGGGGGATGCCTTGTGCATGCTGGGTCTGCGCTACGACAGCGCAGAGGGCCGCGCGATGGCCGTGCAAATCGCCACCTGCATGCGCGACAGTGCCTACGCGGCTTCGGTGGCGTTGGCGCAGGAGAAGGGTGCCTTTCCCCGGTTCGAGGCCGACGGCTACCTGGCTGAAGGCACCTTTGCCAGCCGCCTGCCAACCAGCCTGCAGGCCGACATCCGGGCGCACGGCATCCGCAACAGCCACCTGCTCTCCATTGCCCCCACTGGCACCGTGAGCCTGGCCTTTGCGGACAATGCCTCCAACGGCATCGAGCCCGCGTTCTCCTGGACCTACACGCGCAAGAAGCGCGAGGCCGATGGCAGCACCAGCGAATACGCGGTGGAAGACCATGCCTGGCGCGTCTACCGTGCGCAGGGCGGGGATATGAACCAGCTGCCCGAGAGTTTTGTGTCCGCGCTGGAGATGGCGGCGGCCGACCACATTGCCATGATGCAGGCGGTGCAGCCGCTGGTGGACACGGCGATCTCCAAAACCGTGAACGTGCCGGCCGACTATGCCTACGAGGACTTCAAGGGCCTGTACCTGCAGGCCTGGCAGGCGCGGCTCAAGGGCTTGGCGACCTACCGGCCCAACGCCATCCTCGGCTCGGTGCTGCAGGTCACGCCTGCATCCACAGAGAGTAAGCCCGTAAGCGATCCTGATTCGATAGCTGTTGGCGCAGATCCCATGCGGGCTGTGATCGAAAAACGCCCCAAAGGTGCGCTGGCGGCCGTGGCCGAGAAGGTGGAGTACTGGACCCAGGAGGGCCACAAGACCCTGTACTTGGTGGTGTCCTTTCTGCCCCTGCCCACGCCGGTGGGCAAGGGCACGCTGGAGCGCGCCATCGAGTTCTTCATGCCCCTGGGGCAGAGCGGGGAGTCGCAGCAGTGGATCACTTCCAGCATGCGCATGCTCTCGCTGGCGGCGCGTGGCGGCTTTCTGGAGCGGGCCCTGCGTGACATGCGCAAGGTGGCCTGGGACCGGGGCCCCGTGCGCCTGGGCCACTACACCAAGCAGGACGGCAGCCAGGTGCCTTTGTGGCATGACTCCGAGGTGGCCGCCATTGCCTATGCGCTGCAGCAAATCATTGCGCAGCGCCAACAGCACGCTGCTGCGCTGCACGCCACCGACGATGCAGACGAGGACGACGATGACGACGGGCTGGGCCTGAGCACCCCGTCCGCCAGCCCGGTCATGGTGGGCAAGAAGTGTGGTGAGTGCGGTGCCTACGCCGTGATCCGCAAGGACGGTTGCGACTACTGCACCCAGTGCGGCCATGTGGGAACCTGTGGATGAACCTCCACACGAATTGGCGCTTGCGCCATTTGCTGCTGGCTCCGCACCGCCTGGGCTTCTTTCTGGCCATGGTGCTGCTGTGGTCCGCCAGCCTGTGGTGGGCGCTGGTGCAGATGGACCGGGTGACGGGGGCTTTCGGGTTGGCGTATGTGGTGTCGCCCTCGCTGGTGCATGGGGCGGTGATGACCTTTGGCTTCTTCCCTTTGTTCTTCTCTGGCTTTCTGTTCACCGCGGGTCCCAAATGGCTGGGTGTGGCGCCGCCCACGGCTGCGCAACTGCTGCCCCCCTTGCTGCTGCAGGCCGGGGGCTGGTTGCTGTGGCTGGCTGGCGTGCATGTGCACCCGGTGATGGGGCTGGGCGGCATGGCGTTGGCGCTTGGCGGGCTGCTCTGGATGAGCGCCATGTTTTGGCGCCTGTTGGCGCGCAGCCAGGTGGTGGATACCGTGCATGCGCGGGTGATTGCCCAGGCCTGCGGCGTGGGCTGCGCCAGCCTGGTGGGCCTGGCCGTCAGCGTGTGGGCCGGCGCCGATGCCGTGGCGCTGGCCTGTGTGCTCACTGGCCTGTGGGGCTTTGTGGTGGCGGTGTACGTGGTGGTGGCCCACCGCATGATTCCTTTTTTCACCTCCAGTGCCATGCCGCAGGTGGCCACCTTGCGGCCGTTTTGGGCGTTGGGCTTGATGCTGTCGGTGGTGGTGTTGGAAGTGCTGGCCGTCTGGCTGGACCTGCTGCAGCCTGCGGGCACTGCCTGGGGCACGGTGTGGCTGCTATTGCGGGGCACCCTGGAACTGGCGGCGGGTGTGGTGCTGCTGTGGTTGGCCTATGTATGGGGCTTGGTGCAAAGCTTCAAGAACCGCTTGCTGGCCATGCTGCACATTGGCTTTGTGTGGTTGGGCGTGGCGCTGCTCTTGGCCGGTGCCAGCCAGTGGCTGAGCTGGGTGAGCGGCACACCGGTGTTGCCGCTGGGGGCCCTGCATGCGCTCACCATGGGCTGTCTGGCCTCGCTCATGTTGGCCATGGTGACCCGCGTGTCGGCGGGGCACAGTGGTCGCGCTTTGGTGGCCGATACGTGGGTATGGTCACTTTTCCTGTTGTTGCAGCTGGCCACGGCATTGCGTATTCTGGCCGCGGGCGTTGCCATGTGGGGCGCAGCCACGCTGGCAGTGGTGGCATGTGTGTGGCTTGCGGTCATGGCCCTCTGGGGGGGCAGGCTGGTGGGCTGGTATGGTCGGCGGCGCGGCGACGGGCGCCCCGGATAGGTAAAAAAACCAAGGACCTCGGTGATGATTTCCAATTTTGATGAATTGCTGCAGGCAGCACGTTCCCAACCCACGGCGCAGCGCCTGCTGCTGGTGTTTGCGGGGGCCGAGTTGCCCGAAGACGCTGACGACGCGCAGCGCGCCCGGTACCAGTCGGGGCAGGGGGGCGCACTGGTGCCCCTGATGTGTGTGGACAAGGCGGTTGAAGAGGTGGTCTCTTTCGCGGCACTGGCGCAGGAAGCCACGCAGTTTGGCCCGCCCTGGGCGATGGTGTTTGCCGCAGCCTTGTCGGGCCAAGGTCAGCAGGCGCCAAGTGCGGAGGACGCCGCGCCCTTGCTGCAGCGCATGGTGGAGGCCATCCAGCGTGGGGAGATTGCGGCCTACATTCCGTTCAACCCGCAGGGTGAGGCGGTGCAGCTTGGCTGAGGCCTTGCTCCCTCTGGCACCGCAGGCCGGTTTTGAGGCCCCGTTTGAACTGCTGCAGGCTTGCCACGAGCGGGTGCAGCGCAGCCTGGCGCTGATGGCGCGCCTGCAGCAGCACCTGCTGGAGGTTGGCTGTGACGACAATGCGCGCCAGGCCGCACGCGATGTGCTGCGCTACTTCGATGTGGCAGCGCCCCTGCACCACCAGGACGAAGAGCTGCATGTGTTTCCTCCCCTGCTGCTGGGCGCCGACGCGGGCTTGCGCACCCTGGTGCGCACTCTCATGCAAGACCACCGCGACATGGAGGTTGCCTGGGGCCATGCCCGCGAAGTCCTGCTGGCGATTGCCGAAGCTCGCTTGGGGGTGTTGGCCCTGAGTGTCAGCCAGACCGGGGCGCTGGATCAGTTTGCCGCCTTGTATGGCCAGCACATCGCGCATGAGGAGGGGCTGGCCTACCCGGCTGCGCAGGCGGTGTTGTCCGGCACGGCGCTGCACGCTATGGCGCAGGACATGATGCAACGCCGCGGGGTGCGAACCACTTGAGGGACAAGGGCCGTGAAATGGGGGCATGGGCGCGGGCTTGGCGATATCTATGCGTTTCGCGCATAATTGCGCCCCATGGAAACCAAATGGCTTGAAGACTTCGTGTCTCTGGCTGAGACCCGCAGTTTCAGCCGCTCCGCGCAATTGCGCCACGTTACCCAGCCTGCGTTCTCGCGGCGTATTCAGTCGCTGGAAGCCTGGGCCGGCACCGATCTGGTGGACCGCAGCAGCTACCCCACGCGCCTGACCCCGGCGGGCGAGACCCTCTACGACCAGTCGCTGGAAGTGCTGCAGGCCCTGCAAAGCACGCGCGCCATGCTGCGTGGCCATACCACCGCTGCGCAGGACGTGGTGGAGTTTGCGGTGCCGCACACGCTGGCCTTCACCTTCTTCCCGGCCTGGGTGTCCGAGTTGCGCGAGAAATTTGGTCCACTCAAGAGTCGGCTGATCGCGCTCAATGTGCACGATGCCGTGATGCGCCTGGTGGAAGGGAGCTGTGACCTGCTGATCGCCTACCACCACCCCTCGCAGCCCTACCAGTTGGACGCCGACCGTTACGAGATGGTGAGCCTGGGCGAGGAGGTGGTGGCGCCGTACTCCAAACCTGACGCCGATGGCCGCCCCCTGTTTTCCCTGCCTGGCAAGGTGGGCCAGCCTTTGCCCTATCTGGGTTATGCGCCTGGTGCCTACCTGGGGCAGATGGTGGAGCTGATCCTCAAGCAGGCCGATGTGGCCATCCACTTTGACCGGGTGTACGAGACCGATATGGCCGAAGGCCTGAAAGCCATGGCCCTGGAAGGCCATGGGGTGGCGTTTCTGCCCCATAGCGCCGTGAAGAAAGACCTGCGCGCCAAGAAGCTGGTGAGCGCCTTGCCGGCCCCGATGAAGGGCCTGAACATCACCATGGAGGTGCGCGCGTACCGCGAACGGCTCTCCAGTCGCGAGGCGGCCCGCGGCCTGAGTGCTGCCCAGCGTGCCCAAACCCGCACGCCCAAGGGCTCGGCCCAGGCCCTGTGGGACTATCTTTTGACCCAGGGTAGCGCGGCATAGAAGTTGCATTCCAGTTTTGCATGCCGCCCCAAGCAATCGGCATTGGCGGCGGAACATGGGGCTGGCTAGAGTGGCCAGCTTCGGTCCACAAGGTCGTTGGAGTCTGTATGCAAAACAATGGTTGGCGCCTATTCGGCATCGTAAGTGTGGCAGTTTTGGCCGCTGGGGGCAGCTATGCGGGCGTGCTCGACCGGATCGCGTCGGGCGGGGCACTGGTGGTGGCGCACCGCGAGTCGTCCATTCCCTTTTCCTACCTCGACAGCAAAAAGGAAGCGGTGGGCTACGCCGTGGACCTGTGCCTCAAGCTGGCAGAGGCGGTGCGCAAGAAAACCGGTGCCAAAGCCATGCCGGTGGAGCTCTTGCAGGTCACGCCAGCCAACCGCATTGCGATGGTCGAAACCGGCAAAGCCGATCTGGAGTGCGGCTCCACCACCAACAACGCGGAACGGCGCCAAAAGGTGGCTTTCACCATTCCCCACTTCATCACCGGTGCGCGCATGCTGGTGCGCACCGAGAGCAAGATCGAGCGTATTGAAGACCTGTACGGCAAGAAGCTGGTGTCGACCAAAGGCACCACGCCGCTGAAGGCTGCCGAACAGGCCAACCGCGAGCGCCTGTTGCACATCACCATTCTGGAAGCCCCGGACCACGCCAAGGCCGTGGAAATGGTGGAAAAAGGCGAGGCCGACGCCTTTGTGATGGACGACGTGCTGCTCTACGGCCTGGCTGCCAACCGCGCCAAGCCCGAGGCTCTGAAAGTGGTGGGCAAATTCCTCACCACCGAGCCGCTGGCCATCATGCTGCCCAAGAACGACCCGGAGTTCAAAAAGCTTATCGACGAGGAAATGCGCCGCCTGATCGTGAGCAAGGAAATTCAGCCCATCTACGACAAGTGGTTCCTCAAGGCCATCCCGCCCAACGACAAGCCGCTGAACCTGCCGGTGAGTTACCTGCTCAAGGACTTCTGGAAGTACCCCAGCGACTTCGTTCCGTTCTAGGTCTGCCTGGGCGCAGGGGCGGCGCCCGATTTGGGACAATAGTGCCCATGACGCACGCCCCTAACACCCTCACCATCACCCGCCCCGACGACTGGCACCTGCATGTGCGCGACGGCGCCGCCCTGAATACCGTGGTGCCGCACACTGCGGCCCAGTTCGGGCGCGCCATCATCATGCCCAACCTCAAGCCGCCGGTCACCACCGCGGAGCAGGCCCTGGCCTACAAGGCGCGCATCCAGGCTGCGGTGCCCGCAGGCATGCAGTTTGAGCCGCTGATGACGCTCTACTTGACCGACAAGCTGCCCGCCGACGAGATTGCACGCGCCAAAGATGCCGGTGTGGTGGCCGCCAAGCTCTACCCCGCAGGCGCCACCACCAACAGCGACGCCGGCGTGACGGATATTCGCAAGACCTACCAGACGCTGGAAGCCATGCAAAAGGCCGGCCTGCTGCTCTTGGTGCATGGCGAGGTGACCAGCAGCGACATCGATCTGTTCGACCGCGAGGCGGTGTTTATCGACACGCAACTGATTCCGCTGCGCAAAGACTTTCCTGAGTTGAAGATCGTCTTCGAACACATCACCACCAAAGAGGCTGCGCAGTACGTGGCCGACAGCGATCGCTTCACGGCGGCCAGCATCACGGCCCACCACCTGCTCTACAACCGCAACGCCATCTTCACCGGCGGCATCCGCCCGCACTACTACTGCCTGCCCGTGCTCAAGCGCGAGACACACCGCCAGGCCCTGGTGCAAGCCGCCACCGGGGGATCGAACAAATTCTTCCTGGGGACCGACAGCGCGCCACACCCCACGCACCTCAAGGAGCACGCCTCGGGCTGTGCGGGCTGTTACACCGCCCACGCCGCCATGGAGCTGTACGCCCAGGCCTTTGATGCTGCGGGCGCGCTCGACAAGCTGGAGGGTTTTGCTTCCTTTTTTGGTGCCGACTTCTACGGCCTGCCGCGCAACACCGGCACCCTCACCCTGAAGCGGGAAAGCTGGACCCCGCCCGAGAGCTTTGCCTTTGGCGAAACCTCCCTCAAACCCCTGGCCGCGGGCGAAGCACTGCAGTGGCGCATGGTTTAGAGGCCATCAACTGGGATGCGCCCTGGCTGAGGCCTTGGCGCGGAGTGGGTGAGGGGCTGGCCGCCCAGGTGAATGGCGGCCTGACGGTCGCCCAGGCCTTGAATGCGGCCCAGCGCGCCCCGGTGCAGTTTGTGCCCCAGGCCGAGCTGCCCGCGGGCATGGCCTACGAGCAGTACATCTTTGACACCGGCCGTGTGCCCACGCGCGACGGCCTGCACGACTTTTTCAACGGCCTGTGCTGGTTGCACTTTCCGCTGGCAAAAAAGAAGCTCAACCAACTGCAGGCGGAACAGATTGCGCAAACCGGCATCCAGCCGGTGCGTGGCCCGGCGCGCGATGCGCTGACGGTGTTTGACGAAAACGCCGCCCTGCTGGTGGCGCCCGAGCCGCTGTGGCAGGCCCTGCAGGCCAAAGAGTGGGAGGCGGTGTTTGTCGGTCTGCGTCCGCTGTGGGCCCAGTCGACCTTGCTGCTGTTTGGCCATGCGCTGCTGGAGAAGCTGGTTTACCCACGAAAACCGATCACAGCCCACGTATTTATTGCGCGAGCAGCTATCGAATCCATAGCGGATCTGGATGCCTGGCTGGCCCAGACCTTGTCAGCGCCGCTCTTGGCCAGCAAGCCGTTTGCGCATTTGCCAGTGCTGGGCGTGCCGGGCTGGTGGCCCGACAACGCCGCGCCAGCGTTTTACGCCGACCCCAGCGTGTTCCGGGTACCACGGCCGCCCGCTCCTGAGCCTGGGGGCTAAATTTGCTGCCGGGCCGCCCCAAGGCAAATGCGCCCCCTTGGGGGCAGCGACCCGCAGAGCGGCGGAGCGTGGGGGCTAAGCTTTCAGGCCTTGAGCTTGAGCAAGTGCACCATGACGCGGGCGGTGGTCAGGTCCAGGTCAATCAGGTTGACCAGGTCTTTGCCTGCCATCCACGATGCATCCCAGTGGTTTTGCTTGAGCGTGGCTTTCCAGGCGTCGTGTTGTGTGGCCAGGCGCACGGCCTCCAGCATCTCGGTTTGTCGGCCTGCCGATACCCCCTTGCCGGTGAACACCGCCCGCCAGTTGGACATTTCGGCCTGCACACCTTGCTCGCGGATGGCGGGAATACCAAACGAGGGTTTGCGCGAGGACACGCCGATGGCGCGCAGTTGGCCACCGGCCAGTTGGGCGCTGAATTCGCTGTAACCCGAGATGCCCACTGCCGCCTTGCCGGACAGCACGGCAGACACCACGTCCACGCCGCTGGCGAAGGGTTGGTAGTTCAGGTCTTCCGGGTTGGCCCCGGCCGCCCGCGCAAACACGCCGGCAAAAATATGGTCCACCCCGCCAGCCGATCCGCCCGCCACCGGCACGCCTTTCAGGTTGGCCTTCATGCTGACGGTGAGGTCGGACACGCTCTTGATGGGAGAGTTGGCCGCCACCACCATGACCAGGTAGTCGCTGGTCAGACGCGCCACGGGCTGGATGGCGCTCAGGTCCACCGCTGGTTTTTGCAGCGCCACGGCGCCCACCATCACGGTGCCGCCCATCAGCAGGGTGTTGGCATCGGCGTTGTATTTTTCGGCATAGTGAGCCAGGCCCAGCGTGCCGCCTTTGCCACCTTTGTTTTCGTACTCCACTTCGTCAATGACCCCGGCAGAGATCATGGCGGTGCCCAGGGCGCGGCCGGTCTGGTCCCAGCCGCCGCCCGGGTTGGCGGGGATGACGATGCGCAGCTTGGCAGCCAGCTTGTTGGCCGCCTTGGGCTTGCCCGGTGCGGCCGGCTTGGCGGTTTGGCTCCAGGCGGGCAGTACCGCGCCCGAGAGGGCGGCGGCAGTCAGTCCGGTGATGATGCGACGGCGTTGGAATTGGGTCATGGAGGGGACGCGTTTGGGGGCGCTTGGAAGCAGGGGAAGAGAGACATCTTAGGGGTGTTTGGTGACGCCCAGCCCGCGTGTCCGCGTTTGGGGCGCCCAAAGTCCATAAACTTCGTGGGCCCAAGGCCCCGCAAAAGCTTGAATTCAGCGCGGGCGCCCCTACCATCCGTGTCAACGACGGGAACACCGTCGCTTTCCGAAAGAAGAACCATGAAACGTATTGCCTTGTTTGTATTGACCAACCTTGCCGTGGTGCTGGTGTTGGGTGTGGTGGCCAATTTGTTGGGCGTCAACCGCTTCCTGACGGCCAACGGCCTGAACCTGGGCGCCCTGCTGGGCTTTGCCCTGGTGATGGGCTTTGGCGGCGCCATCATCTCGCTCTTGATCAGCAAACCCATGGCCAAGTGGACCTCGGGGGTGCGTGTGATCGAGCAGCCCCAGAACATGGACGAGGCCTGGATTGTGGACACCGTGCGCAAGTTCGCCGACAAGGCAGGCATTGGCATGCCCGAGGTCGGCATTTTTGATGGCGCACCCAACGCCTTCGCCACCGGCGCCTTCAAGAACTCGGCCCTGGTGGCCGTGAGCACCGGGCTGCTGCAGGGCATGACACGTGAAGAGATTGAGGCCGTCATCGGCCACGAAGTCGCCCACATTGCCAATGGCGACATGGTCACCATGACGCTGATCCAGGGCGTGATGAACACCTTTGTGGTGTTCCTGAGCCGTGTGATTGGGTATGCCGTGGACAGCTTCTTGCGCAAAAACGACGAGCAAAACAGCGGCCCCGGCATTGGCTACTACGTCACCACCATCGTGCTCGACATCGTGCTGGGCTTTGTGGCCGCCATCATCGTGGCCTGGTTCAGCCGCCAGCGCGAGTTCCGCGCAGATGCCGGTGCCGCCCAACTGATGGGCCGCAAGCAGCCCATGATGAATGCGCTGGCCCGCCTGGGCGGCATGACACCGGGCGAGCTGCCCAAGAGCGTGGCCGCCATGGGCATTGCCGGTGGCATTGGCCAGCTGTTCTCGACCCACCCACCGATTGAAGAGCGCATCGCTGCGCTGCAAAACAGCCAGGCCTGACCCTCGGCGCGGGGCAATCCCGCGTCAGAGCCCCAGCGACTGGTACAGCGCGTCCATGCGTGCCGTGACCGCGCTGTCCATCGCAATGGGGCGGCCCCATTCGCGCTGGGTTTCACCGGGCCATTTGTTGGTGGCATCCAGGCCCATCTTGCTGCCCAGGCCACTCACTGGCGACGCAAAGTCGAGGTAATCAATCGGCGTGTGCTCCACCAGCAGGGTGTCACGCGCCGGGTCCATGCGTGTGGTCATGGCCCACACCACCTCTTTCCAGTTGCGCACATCCACATCTTCGTCCACCACCACAATGAACTTGGTGTACATGAACTGGCGCAAGTGGCTCCACACGCCCATCATCACGCGCCGTGCGTGGCCCGGGTAGGCTTTGCGGATGCGCACCAGGGCCATCCGGTAGCTGCAGCCTTCGGGGGGCAGGTAGAGGTCTATGACTTCCGGAAACTGGCGTTGCAGCAGGGGGATGAACAGCTCGTTCAGTGCAATGCCCAATATGGCCGGTTCATCGGGTGGTTTGCCGGTGTAGGTGGAGTGGTAGATGGCGTCCTTGCGCAGCGTCATGCGGTCTACGGTGAACACGGGAAACTCGGCGCATTCGTTGTAGTAGCCGGTGTGGTCGCCATAGGGGCCTTCGAGTGCGTGCTGCCAACCGCTGGCATGGGTTGCGTCGGGGTAAATATGGCCTTCCAGCACGATCTCTGCGAATGCGGGTACCGACAGCGGTATGCCCAGTGCCGGGGCGACCTCGGTGCGGGCGCCGCGCAGCAGGCCGGCAAACTGGTATTCCGAGAGGCTGTCCGGCACGGGTGTTACGGCGCCCAAAATGGTTGCCGGATCGGCGCCAATGGCCACTGCCACCGGATAGGGCTCGCCCGGGTGCAGGCGCGCGTGTTCGGCGAAATCCAGCGCGCCACCGCGGTGTGCCAACCAGCGCAGGATGAGCTGGTTGCGCGACAGCACTTGCTGGCGGTAGATGCCCAGGTTTTGCCGCGCTTGGTGCGGGCCGCGCGTGATCACCAGTCCCCAGGTAATCAGTGGCGCCACATCGCCCGGCCAGCAGTGCTGAATGGGCAGGCGTGCCAAATCTACATCGCCCCCCTCCCTCACCAGGTCCTGGCAGGGCGGGGCCTTGTGCTCCTTGGGTGCCATGTTCCACAGGGCCTTGAGCAGGCTGCCCATGCCTGCCATGTCCTTCAGTCCCTTGGGGGCCTCGGGGGACCTGAGTGTGGCCAGCAGTTCACCCAAGGGGCGCAGCCCGGCAATGCCATCTACGCCCATGGCGCGTGCCACCCGCTCCGTGGTGCCAAACAGATTGCCCAGTACCGGCATGTGGTGGCCACGCGGGTTGGCAAATAGCAGGGCCGGGCCGCCCGCGCGCAGTACCCGGTCGCCCAAGGCGGTCATCTCCAGATGGGGGGATACCGGCGCGCTGATGCGCAGCAATTCACCCGTGTGTTCGAGTTGGGCCATGAAGTCACGCAGGTCCCGGTAACTCATGCGTTGCCCTGCCAGCGTGCTGCCAGCGTGTGGGGCACGTCCAGCAAGTCCAGGGCGCGTGCCACACTGAAGTCCACCACATCCGCCACCGTTTGGGGGCGCAGGTAGAAACCCGGCATGGGTGGGCAGACGATGGCACCCATCTCGCTCACGCTGACCATATTGCGCAGGTGCACCAAGTGCAAGGGGGATTCGCGCACCATGAGCACCAGACGGCGCCGCTCTTTCAGAACCACATCCGCTGCGCGGGTGAGTAGGTTGTCGGACAGCCCGTGGGCAATCGCCCCGAGGGTGCGCATGGAGCAGGGGGCTACGACCATGCCGCTGCACTGGAACGAACCGCTGGCGATGGAGGCCCCCACGTTGCCAATATCGTGCACCCGGTGGGCCAGGGCTTCAATGGCGGCACGGGGCAGGCCCTGTTCTTCTTCTACATTGCGCCAGCCTGCAGGGGACACCACCAGTTGGGTCTCCAGCCCCGGCGTGTCGCGCAGCACTTGCAAGAGGCGTACACCGTACACCGCACCACTGGCGCCAGAGATACCCACAATGATGCGCCGCAGGGGCGGGCGGTTTTCCATGCCCTCGCTCACCCGGGGCCACCTTGTCCAGAGGGGGCGTGACGGCGTGCACGCCAGCGTGCCAGCAGTTGCGGGGGCGACCAGTGATGCGGGTCCAGCACCGGGAGCTCCAGGGCATCCATGGCGTTTTTGACCACCAGGCCCAGCTCGGTGTCGCCCTCCATGGAGAGGCGACGGTTAAAAAACAGGGTGTCCGGGTCTTCCTGGCGCTGGACCAGACGCAAAAAATCGTGGGCATGGGCGCTCAGGGTCAGGTCGGTGGTGCCCTCTGGGGGGCAGGCTGCAAAGCCGGTACTGTTGCAAGACAGATCAAAGGTCAGGCGCGCATCGCGTACATGAATGCGCAGCCGCTTGCCCCGCAAATACTGGCGCACATCGTTGGGCAGTTGCGGTGCCAGCATCGCATTGAGCGCCGTGGCCAGCAGCAACGAGCCCGGATAGGCGGGCAGGTGCGATAGTGCTGCACCGAGACGGCTGGGGAGCGTGTAGTGGGTGTGGGAAGGGGGCATGGCGTTACAGGCCTCAGGCAACAAATACAAAAACAGTCAAGAAATGGCAGCTGCTACCGCCCAGCACAAACAGGTGCCAGACGCCGTGGCTGTGACGCAGGCGCTGGTCGGCAACATAAAAAATGGTGCCTACCGTGTAGAGGGCTCCACCCGCCGCCAACCAGGCAAAACCAGCGGGGGAGAGTGCCTCCCACAGCGGCAACAGGGCGGCCAGGGCCAGCCAGCCCATGAGCAGGTATATCGCCAGTGAGAGTGTGCGCGTGCCCTTGGACAGCCAAATTTCTTGCAGGATGCCCAGCACGGCCAGTGTCCACACGGCACCCAGCAGGGACCAACCCCATGCGCCTCGCAGGGACACCAGCGCAAATGGGGTGTAGCTGCCTGCAATCAGCAGGTAGATGGCGCAATGGTCCAGTTTCTGGAATATGACTTTGGCCCGGCCGCGTAGGCTGTGGTACAGGGTGCTGGCCACATACAGTGCCACCAGCATGGTGCCGTAGATGCTGAAGCTGACAATCTTCCAGGGGTCGCCTAGCCGCGCGGCCGATACCGTGAGCAGAACCGCCCCCACCAGTGCCAGGCCAGCACCAACCAGATGGCTGATGCTGTTGAAGCGCTCACCGTGGTACATGGGCTTAGCCTTGTGTGGCCAAGCTGGCGTTTTGTACCTGGTCCAGCCCTGGTTGGCCGTGCCAGTAGCCGTTGCAACCGGCAAAGGGCATGAGGGCTTGCAGGCGGTCCTGTGCTGCTTGGGGCGACACGGTGTGGAGGCGCATGGCATCGAACACGGCCACCACCTCGGCCATGTGGTGCGACTGTGGGCTCAGGCGCACCACGTCTACCCCGAGGTTGCGCATGTCATCGAGCGCATCGACCAGGTTGTATACCTTGGCCGACTGCGTTTGTGTGCCATTGAGCACCAGAAAGCCTTCGTGTTCGCGGGTTTGGAGCATCAGTCCGTCCGGGTGGTCCAGGCAGCTAAAGCGGCAATCGTCCTTGGGCAGGTTGCGGTGGCGTGCGGTGAAACAACGCGCCGAGTAGGCCAGCGGCATACGTCCGTAGGCAAACACTTCGGTCTGCAGCCCGGCCGGGCGGCCAGCTTGCAGCACGGCAAGGTCCCTGCGCGCCATTTCCAGTGGCATCACCCAACGCTGCGCGCCCAGGTCCGCCATCCATTGCAAGGTGGGCAGGTTGTACAGATTGAGATGCGGGCCGGCCACGAACGGCACTTTGCCGTGCAGGCATTGCACGGCACCCATGTCGTTGGCCTCCACCACCAACCCGCCGTGCTGGGTGATTTTGTGCATGGTGCCTACATCGGCACCGGATTCCAGCAGCACCTGGGTGGACAGCACCACTGCCTTGCCGGCCCGTTGCAGACGTGTGGCAATGTCCAGCCAGTCGCCCAAGCGCAGTTCGTGGCGGCGTGAGCAGACGGTCTCGCCCAGGTAGACGATGTCCACCGCGGTGGTGGCCATGGTGTCGTAAAAGTTGAAAACAGCATCGCGCTGCCAGTAGTACAGCAGCGGACCAAGGGCAATTTGCATGGGACTTACTTCCAGGGGCGGTGGTAGGCGCCCAACGTGTGTTGTTGGCCTTCGGCGACTTGGTCCAGGGCGTGCATCCACACGGGTTTGGGGGCGTAGCGGTGGGGGTTGGCGAGGCAGTGGTCGATGGCTTCGCGCCAGACCTGGGTGACCTGGGCTACATAGGCCGGGCTGCGTTGACGCCCTTCAATCTTGATGGCCTTGACGCCCATGGCGAGGAGCTGCGGGAGCAACTCCAGCGTGTTGAGGCTGGTGGGCTCTTCGATGGCGTAGTAGTTTTCGTCGGTGCCCACATCAAAGCGGCCTTTGCACAGCGTGGGGTAGCCCGCGTTCTCGCCCGGCGCGTAGCGGTCAATCAACACACCATTCAGGCGCGACTCACGGCCTTGCGGTGTCTCCGCCCAGCGCACGGCTTTGGGCGGCGAACATACGCCATGGGTGTTGGGTGACTCACCGGTCACGTAGCTCGACAGGGCGCAGCGCCCTTCCACCATGACACACAGGCTGCCAAAACCAAACACCTCAATCTCGACCTCGGTCTTTTCAATGACCTGTTGCACCTGCGTGAGGGACAGCACGCGGGGCAGCACGGCGCGCACGATGCCAAACTGTTCACGGTAGAAGTTGATGGCATCAAAGTTGGTGGCCGAGCCCTGCACCGACAGATGCAGCCGCAATCGGGGATGGTGGCGGTTGGCGTACAACATCAGGCCGGGGTCTGCCAGGATGACCGCATCCACGCCCAACTCCACTGCCTGGTCCAGGGCGGAGCGCCAGAGCTCCGGTTTGGCCGCCTGCGGGTAAGTGTTGAGGGCCATGAACACTTTGGCATGGCGGTGGTGGGCGTACGCAATGCCCTGCGCAATGGCCTGGGTGTCAAAGTTCAGCCCGGCAAAGTTGCGGGCATTGGTGGCGTCCCGCAGCCCCAGGTAGACGCAGTTGGCACCTTGGTCAACGGCCGATTTGAGGGCTGGCAGGCTGCCAGCGGGGCAGACCAGTTCCAGGGCGGGGGATTGGGGGGCGGTGTGCATGGCGGGGTGCTCGTAGTGCAAGCTCCGCACGATACGGCGGCCCCTAGTGCGACCGTCTGATGTGGGTCAACACCGCCGCATAAAGTTGGATTGATTTAGTCGGGTATGGCGCGCGGTGGGCGCAACCGGGGTAGCGGCAACGCGACTGTGCTGTGTGGCGACGCCACCAAATCGGCCAGCGTGACGCCATCCAGAACCGCGAAATACTGTTGCATGGCACGGGTGAGCACGGCTTTGAGGCCGCATTGGGGGTTGAGGCAGCACTGGTTTTGCATCGGGTCAAAACATTCCACCAGAGTGAAGTCGCGCTCGGTGGTCCGCACGATGGCGCCCAGCTGAATGCTGTTCGCGGGGCGTACCAGGCGGATGCCGCCGCCACGTCCGCGGCTTGTTTCCAGCAGCGACTGCGCGGCCAGTTCCTGCACGATCTTGGTCAAGTGGCTGCGTGAGATGTGGTGGTGCTCCGCAATCTCGGTGATGGTGACCGGGCTCTCGCGGCCCTGGTGCTGGGCACAGTACATCAGCACACGCAAGGTGTAGTCAGTCCATTGGGTCAGGCGCATGGGGTTTGTTGTAGGTCAAATAAAAGATTCATTCTTAATGAATGTTAATGGCTAAAATATTCATACGATATGAATCTTTAAGGAGCTTGTTATGAATGCCCGTCTCGAAACCACAACCCCTGCTGTCAACCCGGACCAGGCCATTGGCCAAATTGCGGTGGCTCTGCCCGGTGCCACGGCGGTGTTTCGCCGTCTTAAGCTGGACTTTTGCTGTGGTGGCCAGGTAAGCCTGCGCCAGTCGGCCGCCGACAAGGGTTTGGATTTGGCTGCCTTGGTGGGCGAGCTGGCGGGTCTGCAGCATGTGGATGCGCCCGAGGGGCTGACCGATCCGGTGGCCCTGATTGACCATATCCTGGTGCGTTACCACGAGGTACACCGCCAGCAACTGCCGGAGCTCATTCGCATGGCGCGGCGTGTGGAGGCCGTCCACCGTGGCAACCCGGATGTACCGGTTGGCCTGGCGGACGCCTTGGAGGCCATGGAGCAAGAGCTGCTGTCGCACATGCTCAAAGAAGAGCAGGTGTTGTTCCCCATGCTGAAGCAGGGTGGCAATGCCTTTGTCACCCAGCCCATTGGCATGATGCGCACGGAGCATGTGGACCATGGCGATGCACTGGCCCAGGTCATGGCCCTGACCCAGGACGCCACACCGCCGGTGGGGGCTTGCAACACCTGGCGTGCGTTGTACGCAGGGCTCGCGCAACTCAATGACGACCTGATCAACCACATTCACTTGGAAAACAACGTGCTGTTTCCCCAGTTCGAGCCTGCGCAGCGGGCGGGTGGCTGCGGTTCGGGTGGGTGTGGCTGCGCCTGAGTGCGTGGGGTGGCAGCGGTGCGCGCGTCAGTGCGCGCGCGCCAGCAGGTCCAAGGCCAAGGCTTCGGCCACCTTGATGCCATCCACCCCCGCCGACAGAATGCCGCCCGCGTAGGAGGCACCTTCACCGGCCGGGTACAGGCCGCGCACGTTGGTGCTTTGCAGGTCGTCTCCGCGTGGCATCTTGATGGGGCTGGAGGTGCGGGTTTCCACACCGGTCAGCACCGCATCGGCCATGTCAAACCCCTTGATCTTCTTGCCAAACGCGGGCAGCGCCTCGCGCAGCGCGGCAATCGCGTAGCCGGGCAGGCTGGGGGCCAGGTCGCCCAGCTTCACGCCGGGTTTGTACGACGGGGTCACGCTGCCAAATGCTGTCGACGGCTTGGCCGCAATGAAATCGCCCACCAACTGTCCCGGTGCTTCGTACGTGCCGCCGCCCAGCGTGTAGGCGCCACTTTCCAGCTGGCGCTGAAACGCAATGCCTGACATCGGGTGCGCGGCCTTGGGGTCCTGGGCCTTCATCGCGGCGGCTTCGGCTGCGTAGCGCCGGCCTTTCTCTTCACCAAAGGCGTGCACAAAGGCGCTCACATCGTCCGGGTAGTCGGGCGGGTCTATGCCCACCACCATGCCGGCATTGGCGTTGCGCTCGTTGCGCGAGTACTGGCTCATGCCGTTGGTGACCACGCGGCCCGGCTCGCTGGTCGCCGCCACGACCGTGCCGCCGGGGCACATGCAAAAGCTGTAGACCGCGCGCCCGTTGGCAGCGTGGTGCACCAATTTGTAGTCGGCCGCGCCCAGCAGCGGGTGGCCCGCATGGCGGCCCCAGCGTGCGCGGTCGATCACGCCTTGCGGGTGCTCGATGCGAAAGCCCACCGAGAAGGGCTTGGCTTGCATGGAAACACCACGCTCGTAAAGCATGGCAAAGGTGTCGCGTGAGCTGTGGCCCAGGGCCATCACCACGTGGGTGGCCGGCAACTCGTAGTGGCTGCCATTTTGAAGGTTTTCGACCTCTAGCCCCCGTAGCGTATGCGCGGACAGCTCCTGTTTTGATAGCGATTCGCCTAGCAAAACGTCGGCCACCCGTTGCTCAAACCGGATCTCACCGCCCAGCGCAATGATCTGTTCACGGATGCCTTCCACCACCTTCACCAGCTTGAAGGTGCCGATGTGCGGGTGCGCCTCGTAGAGGATTTCGGCCGGGGCGCCGTGCTGCACGAACTCGTGCATGACCTTGCGGCCCAGAAAGCGCGGGTCCTTGATCTGGCTGTAGAGTTTGCCGTCCGAAAATGTGCCGGCACCGCCTTCACCAAACTGCACATTGCTCTCGGGGTTCAGCGTCTTCTTGCGCCACAGGCCCCAGGTGTCCTTGGTGCGCTCACGCACCGGCTTGCCCCGCTCCAGCACGATGGGCTTGAAACCCATCTGTGCCAGCACCAGCGCTGCAAACATGCCGCAGGGCCCAAAACCCACCACCACGGGGCGCTCCTCCAGGGTGGCTGGCGCCTGTGCGACCAGGTGGTAGGCCATGTCGGGCGTGGCGCTGATGTGCGGGTGGTTTGGGAATTGGGCAAGCAGAGGGCCTTCTTGCGCCGCATCGGCCAGCGTGAGGTCCACGATGTAGACCGCCAGCAAATCTGCCTTGCGGGCATCAAAGCTGCGCTTGAAAACGTGCAAATCGGTAATGGCCGCGACGTCGATGCCGAGCGCTTGGGCGCTCAGGCGTTTCAGCGCGTCCATCGGGTGCGCTACAGGCGCGCGGTCGGCCTCGGTCTCAGAAGGGGCGTCGGCCGCGCGGCGCGTTTCCACGGGCAGGGCAGAGAGGGGGAGTTTGAGTTCTGTGAGGCGGATCATGGCGGGGGCTCGTGGTTATCAAGCAAGGCCGGGATTTTACGCGCCGCCTGGTGGTGTGGGCACCGCCGGGCGTTCGGCACCGTCTCAGTGCAGCGCGTCGCGGCAGTCTGCAGAGGGGCTGTGCCCGAACAGTTTGCGGTAGTCGCTGGAGAACTGGCTGAAGTGCCAGAAGTTCCAATCTGCGGCCACGTCACGCACGGTGCGGGCGGGCATGTGGCGCAAATCGCGCCGCGCGCCGTTGAGGCGCAGGATGCGCAGGTACTGCACCGGTGCCATGCCCAGCACGTCTTCAAAGCAGTACTGCAGGGTCCGGCGGCTCACGAACAACTGCTGGCACAGGTCGGGTACCGTGATCGCCTGGTCGTGGTGGGCCAGCAGGTAGTCGCGCGCTTTGGCCACGATGCGCTGACGCCGGGCAAAACTCTCGCGCACCTCGCGCTCCACCACCCCCGTGTCGATCAGGGGCAGCAGGGCCGCCAGCGCCGCCTGTTGGGTGGCGCCAGCGTCGGCCGGGTGGCCGGGGTTTTGCAACAGGGCACCCAGGGTGTGCAGGCACTGCTGGCGTGCCGCCGGAGAGGCGTGCACCAGTTCGGCACCGCGCAGGCGCTCCCAGTCCATCGCATACCCCATGCGCTGCGCCGCAGCCTGCAGCGTGTCCTGGTGCACCACGATGCCGAAGATGGTGTAGTCCGCCGGGGTGATGAGTTCAAACTCGCAAGCGCCGGGGCGCACCAGCACGCTGTTGGGCGCCACGGCACGGCCGTTGATGCGGGTGGCTTGTGCCGAGTACGGCAGGCCGAACCACAGCGCGTCGGGCCACACGCAGCAGGACTGGCGCATGCCCTGGCTGGTGCTTTCCCGAAACACCTGCATGCCCGGCAGTTGCAGCTCCTCCAGCAGGCCATGGAAAGTTCCGGCCGTGGTCTGGTCGTAACACTGCTCCCAATTGGTGAGGTTGCCTGCGTGTTCGTCTGCATCCATGGCCTCCACGATGCGGAGTGCGGACGATGGTGTGTGGTGCATGGGGTCCTCCAACGGTGCACACCCCGGCCGGCGCACCGCGCGGGTGCGCACTGCAGATTTGCCGATTTTCGATACCGGCTTGGCACAGGGCTGCCTACAGTCGCTGCTAGCAAAGCCCATGCCTAGGCGCATGGGCGCTATGTCTCAATCCCTGTCGGAGGAAATTCATGTCATCTGCACAACCATCCACGGGCGCACACACGCTCAAACCGGTGCTCAGCACCCTTCAGCTCTGGGGCATTGCCGTGGGGCTGGTGATTTCGGGCGAGTACTTTGGCTGGAGCTTTGGCTGGGCCTCGGCCGGTACCCTGGGCTTTACCGTGACCGCATTGTTCATTGCGGCCATGTACACCACCTTCATCTTCAGCTTCACCGAGCTGACCACCGCCATTCCCCATGCCGGTGGTCCCTTTGCTTACAGCAAACGCGCCTTCGGTCCCACGGGGGGCTACCTCGCCGGGGCGGCTACCTTGGTGGAGTTCGTCTTTGCGCCGCCGGCCATTGCCCTGGCCATCGGGGCCTACTTGAATGTGCAGTTCCCGTCCTTGGACCCCAAGCTGGCGGCCCTGGGGGCTTACCTGGTGTTCATGACGCTCAACATCGTGGGCGTGCAGATTGCCGCCACCTTCGAGTTGTGCATCACCGTGATTGCCATTTTCGAGCTGCTGGTGTTCATGGGGGTGGTGTCGCCGGGCTTCTCCATGGCCAACTTCACCAAGGGCGGCTGGTCCGGCAGCGATGACTTCAGTTGGGCGGCGATCCCCGGCATGTTTGCCGCCATTCCGTTTGCCATCTGGTTCTTCCTGGCGATTGAAGGCGTGGCCATGGCCGCTGAAGAGGCCAAAGACCCCAAGCGTTCCATCCCGATTGCCTACATCACCGGCATCCTGACCTTGGTGTTTTTGGCGGTGGGCGTGATGGTGTTTGCCGGTGGTGCCGGCGACTGGACCAAGCTCGCCAACATCAACGACCCGCTGCCCCAGGCAATGAAACTCATTGTGGGTGAGAACAGCGGCTGGTTGCACATGCTGGTGTGGCTGGGCCTGTTCGGCCTGGTGGCGTCCTTCCACGGCATCATTCTGGGTTACTCACGCCAGATCTACGCCTTGTCGCGTGAGGCGTTCCTGCCGTCCTACTTTGCCAAGGTGCACCCCCGCTTCAAGACGCCACACCGCGCCATCCTGGCCGGTGGCGTGGTCGGCATTGCCGCGATTTACAGCGACGCCTTCATCACCATTGGCGGCCAGTCCCTGACGGCCAACATCGTCACCATGTCGGTGTTTGGTGCCATCCTGATGTACATCCTGAGCATGCTGAGCCTGTTCAAGCTGCGCCGCAGCGAGCCCGCCATGGCGCGCCCCTTCCGTGCGCCGCTCTACCCCTTCTTCCCGGCGTTTGCCCTGTTGGGTGCACTGGTGTGCATGGGCACCATGATTTATTACAACCCTCTTATTTTTGGGTTGTTTGTGGGCTTCCTGGTGCTGGGCTACGGCTACTTTAAGATGACCGGACAACAGCGTGCCGATGCGCTGCCCCTGGGCGTCAGCGCCCCTATTGCCAAGTAAACGGCGCCAAGCAAGCGACCTTCCTTTTCTGTGCCAAACGCCACCTATCGCCACACCGTGGGCAGCCGGACCTACGGCTTCCGGGACCTCAAAGACCTCTTGGCCAAGGCCACACCCTTGCGTTCGGGCGATGTGCTGGCAGGTGTGGCGGCCCACAGCGCAGAGGAGCGGGTGGTGGCGCAGATGGTGCTGGCTGCATTGCCCCTGCCCACGTTTCTGAACGAAGCGCTGGTGCCGTATGAGGACGATGAGGTTACGCGCCTCATCCTCGACAGCCATGACGCCGCTGCGTTTGCGCCCATCCGCCATCTGACGGTGGGCGACTTCCGCAACTGGCTGCTCGGCGATGCCGTGGACAGCGCCACGCTGGCCGCCATCGCCCCCGGCATCACGCCGGAGATGGCGGCTGCGGTGAGCAAAATCATGCGCAACCAGGACCTGATTCTGGTGGCCAAGAAGTGCCGCGTGGTGACGGCCTTTCGCAGCACCATTGGCCTGGCGGGTCGCATGGCCACGCGCCTGCAGCCCAACCATCCGACCGACGACACCACCGGCATCGCTGCGAGCCTGCTGGACGGCCTGCTCTACGGCAGTGGCGACGCGGTGATTGGCATCAACCCCGCCACCGACAACGTGGCCCAGGTCGCCCGGCTGGTGCACATGATGGACGACATCATTCGCCACTACGCCATTCCCACCCAGTCCTGCGTGCTGACGCATGTGACCAATACGCTGCAGGCGATCGAACGCGGTGCGCCGGTGGATCTGGTATTCCAGTCCATCGGTGGCACCGAGGCGACCAACCGCAGCTTTGGCCTGAACCTGGCGCTGCTGGCCGAGGCGCGCGCCGCCGCCTTGTCGCTGCAGCGCGGCACGGTGGGCGACAACGTGATGTACTTTGAGACCGGGCAGGGCAGCGCCCTGTCTGCCAACGCGCACCATGGCATGGACCAGCAAACCTGTGAAACGCGTGCCTACGCGGTGGCGCGTGCGTTCAAGCCGCTGTTGGTCAACACGGTGGTGGGTTTTATTGGCCCGGAGTACCTGTTTGACGGCAAACAAATCATCCGTGCCGGGCTGGAGGACCACTTCTGCGCCAAGCTGCTGGGCCTGCCCATGGGGTGCGACGTGTGTTACACCAACCACGCCGAGGCCGACCAGAATGACATGGACGTGCTGCTCACCCTGTTAGGGGCTGCGGGCTGCAGTTTTGTGATGGGCATTCCGGGTTCGGACGACATCATGCTGAACTACCAGACCACCTCGTTCCACGACGCGCTGTATGCCCGCCGCGTGCTGGGCCTGCGGCCCGCACCCGAGTTCGAGGCCTGGTTGCAGCGCATGCAGATCTTCAGCGAAGCGGGTGCCGACTTTGCCTTGCATGCGGCCGTCCCCCCCGCCTTCCAAAAAGCCCTGTTGCAGCTGGCGTGAGCCCATGAGCGACCCGCACGCCCCCGTTATCCCCAATCCCTGGTCGGGCCTGCGCCAGTTCACCGACGCGCGTATTGCTTTGGGCCGCTCGGGCGTGAGCCTGCCTACGGCGCCGCAGCTCGCGTTTCAGCTCGCCCATGCCCAAGCCCGCGATGCGGTGCACCGCGGCCTGGATGTCGCCCGGTTGGCCGAAGGGCTGTCTGCCGCCTGGCCCGATGCGCCGCCGCCCTGCGTGCTGCTGCACAGCGCCGCACTGGACCGCAACCATTACCTGCAGCGCCCCGATCTGGGGCGGCGACTGGATGCCGCGTCTCTGGCGGTGTTGTCGCAGCTCTACCGGCCAGCGTTCACCGACGAGGTTCTGCAGGACCGTCCCTATGACCTGGCATTTGTGGTGGCCGATGGTTTGTCGGCCTTGGCGATCGAACAAAATGCCGCGCCGTTCTTGCACGCCTTGCACCAGCGCATGGACGGTGAGGGCTGGCGCGTGGCGCCGCTGTGCATCGCCCAACAGGCGCGGGTGGCGATTGGTGATGAGGTGGGAGAAGCGCTGGGCGCCAAGGCCGTGGTGGTGTTGATTGGTGAGCGCCCGGGTCTCAGCTCCCCTGACAGCATGGGCCTGTACCTGACCTGGATGCCGCGTGTGGGCCTGACCGATGCCAGCCGCAACTGCATTTCCAACGTGCGGCCCGCGGGGCTGGCGTATGCGGATGCCGCCTACAAACTGCACTACCTGCTCACCCAGGCACGCCAGCGCCAGCTCTCCGGGGTGGACTTGAAGGACGAAACCGCGACGGCAGCAAACGCCCTGCACGCGGGCCACGGCAACTTCCTGCTGAAGTAAGCCGCAGCACGCTGCGCGCCGGTCAGGCTGGCAAATAACCTTCCACCGACAGGTAGCGCTCGCCCGTGTCGTAATTGAAGCCCAGCACGGTGCTGCCGGCAGGAATCTCGGGCAGTTTCTGCGCGATGGCAGCCAGCGTGGCGCCACTGGAAATGCCCACCAGCAGGCCTTCTTCGCGCGCGCTGCGGCGGCCGTATTCACGCGCCGGCTCGGCATCCACCTGGATCACACCATCCAGCAGCTCGGTCTTCAGGTTCTTGGGGATAAAGCCCGCACCAATACCCTGGATGGGGTGGGGCGCAGGCGCGCCACCGCTGATCACGGGTGATGCGGTGGGCTCCACGGCGAAGACCTTGAGCTGGGGCCATTGGGCCTTGAGCACCTGGGCCACGCCGCTGATGTGGCCACCCGTGCCCACGCCAGTGATGAGCACGTCCACGCCCTTCGGGAAGTCCTTGAGGATTTCTTGTGCCGTGGTGCGCACATGCACGTCAATGTTGGCGGGGTTCTCAAACTGCTGGGGAATCCAGGCGCCAGGGGTTTGTTCGGCCAGTTCCTGGGCGCGGGCGATGGCGCCTTTCATGCCTTTTTCACGCGGGGTCAGGTCGAAGGTGGCGCCATAGGCCAGCATCAGGCGGCGGCGCTCAATGGACATGCTGTCGGGCATGACCAGAATCAGTTTGTAGCCCTTGACCGCTGCCACCAGGGCCAGGCCCACGCCGGTGTTGCCCGAGGTTGGCTCGATGATGGTGGCGCCGGGTTTCAGGGCCCCGCTTTTCTCGGCGTCTTCCACCATGGCCAGGGCAATGCGGTCCTTGATGGAGCCGCCGGGGTTGCTGCGTTCGCTCTTCACGAACACCTGGTGTGTGCTGCCAAACAGCTTGTTGATGCGAATGACGGGCGTGTTGCCAATGGTCTGCAGGACGTTGTCGAATGCCATGGGGGTCTCCGGGTGGGGGAATCAGTCCCTCATTTTGGACCCAATGTTTGAATTCCTTGCGACACTTTGGGCATATCCATATGCCATCACACGAGGTAGGCGCTCCCAGGCGCGATAATCGGGGCGTGAAGCCCGCCAGACCACCGCTGGTGCAATCTGGGAAACCAGGCACTGGAGGAACGTCCGGACTGCATAGGGCAGCGTAGCAGTTAACGACTGTCCACCGACAAGCTGTGCACGCAAGTGCATGGCCCTAAGGTGAGGATTAGAGCAACAGAGACGAGCCGCTTAAGTGCGGGTGAAACGGGCAATCTCTACGCGCAGCAATACCAAGTAGGCCAACGTTGACGGGGCCCCCGGAGTTGGCGGGTAGGTAGCATCGAGCCGTTTGGGTGACCAGCGGCCCAGAGTAATGGTGGTCACGTGCGGGGAAACCCGCACGCACAGAATCCGGCTTATCGGTGGGCTTCACACTTTTTTTGTTGTATGGTTGGGTCTTCACAGTCATTGGGAGATGAAGCCATGCGACCGATTCTTGAACTGTTGGAAAAACAAGGCGGCGCCATCTGGAGCCTGAGCCCCGATGACAGCGTGTACAACGCGCTGGAAATGCTGGCCGACTGGAATGTGGGCGCACTCATGGTGATGGACGGTGACAAGCTGGTGGGCGTGTTCTCGGAGCGCGATTACACCCGCAAGATCGCACTGGTCGGGCGCTCTTCCAAGGACACCCAAGTCAAGGACATCATGACCGCGCAGGTGTTCACCGTGTCCCCCAAAACCTCCACCGACGATTGCATGGCCCTGATGAGCCAGAACAAGATTCGCCACTTGCCGGTGGTGGATGGCAGCAAGGTGGTGGGCATGGTCTCCATTCGCGACCTGATGGATGACATCATCAAGGACCGCGAGCAGACCATCAGCCAGCTGCAGAACTACATCACGTCCTGAATTAGGCCCCCACGCTCCGCCGCTGCGCGGGGCGCTTAGAACTTCTCGTAGCCTGCCAAGAAACGCCACTGTCCCACGGGCAGGTCGGCAATCGTGACGCGTCCCAGGCGGATGCGGCGCATCGCCAGAATCTCCAGCTTCGCTTCTGCACACAGGTAGGCCACCAGGCCGGGGTGGGAGCCCTTGATGGCAAAGCGCAGGCGACTCATCTCGGGTGTGCTGCTGCTCACGCTGACCTTGACCGAGGGCAAGTCCAGCCGTTCATCCTTCAGCGCATAGCCAATCGGCTTGAGCGCTTCGGGCGCCACTTCGCCCTTCACCTCGACCAGAAACTCATGCTCCATGGTGCCCATGTCTTCGGTGAGCTTGCGGGTGGTGCGCCAGTCCTGGGTGAACACCACCAGGCCGCTGGCGCCGTTTTCGAGTTCGATGTCGGCTTCCAGGTGGTTGAAATGGCGCTTGAGCACCGGCGTCTCGGTGGGGTCGTGCGCCCAATGGGTCTGGGCGTTGAGCAGGCTGCGCGCATCGGGCGGGGGCTTGCGCCCGCGCGTTGGCTCCACTTCCTCGGTGCCGTCGGAGTAGCCGGCGGGCTTGTTCAGCAGCAGGGTCACGCTGGTCAGGTTCAGCAGGCTGGCGTCCGCGTCTACCGTGACGGACTCCCGGTTCGCACGGTGTGCGGGCTCTTCCACCACCACGCCGTTCACGCGCACCCAGCCTCCTTCGATGTACTGCTCGGCCTCTTTGCGCGAGCAGTCTTTCAGCGCCATCACGTGTTTGGACAGGCGTTCACCGGTCTCCACCACCGGGGCTTCCACCACGGGCTCTTTGCGCGGCTTGCGAAAACGCGGCTTTTTGGTGGACGGTGCGGGCGGGGGGGGCGCTGTGGCCGGTCCAGGCCGGTAGGCGGCGGGGCCTGGGCGGTAGGCCGTGGCCTGCCCTCGGGGGGCGGGTGCCGGGTGGGCCGCTGGGCGGGGCCTGGGCGCTACCGGTGCTGGCGCCACCACGGCGCGCGGTGGTTTGACGGGTTTGGTCAGTGTGGGGCGTGGAGGTTTGGAATCGGAGCTGCTCATGGCTGGCCTTCTTGGTTTTGTGGGGTGCCCGGGTTGTCCAGTGCGTAAATGCGCTCCACATGGGCCTGTAGCGAGCGTTTGGCCACCGGCCAGATGCGTGGGTCCACATCGTCGTAGGCCAGCGGCAGCCAGTCGTCCAGGCTGCCCAGCGGGTTGGCGCGCATCACTGCGGCAATTTTGGCCTCGCGCGCCAGGCGGTGGGCCTTGAGCTTGGCAATGGCATCCAGCGCACCGTCGATCACGTGGCCGTGGGCTGGCAGGATGTACTGCACGCCCAGTTCGGTGCAGGCGGCGGTTAGCGCGTCCAGCGAATCCAGGTAGTCGCGCATATTGCCGTCGGGCGGGTCGATCACCGTGGTGCTGCCGTTGAGGATGTGGTCGCCACTGAACAGCAGGCCGTCTTCCTCCAGCAGCAGGCACACATGGTTGGCCGCGTGGCCGGGTGTGTAAATCACCTGCAGCGTGTGCACCGGTTTGAGCGCGCTTTGCACGTCCAGCCCAGGCAGCATATGCGCGAGCAGCTCCCGATTTAATAGCGGCCGGTCGGGGGTGAAGTCGCTGGCGGCGCGCGCCGTGGGGGCGGACGGGAGCCCCAGAATCGGCGGGCCGCCCTGGCACAGGGCCTGCAGGGGCGCCGCACCCGGCGAGTGGTCGGGGTGGGAGTGGGTGCAGACGATGCGCAGGATGTTGCCGCCGCTGCCGTCTTCAAACGCGGCGGCCTGCCACAGGCGCTGCAGGTGGTCGGCATCGGCCGGGCCGGGGTCGATCACCGTGTAGCCGGTGGCGGGCTCGCCCACCAGATAGCTGTTGGTACCGGGGCCGGTCATCACGCCGGGGTTGGGCGCGGTCAGGCGCAGCACGTTGCGGGTCAACGGGACGGTGCGATCGGTTTGCCAGGCGTCGATCAGCGAGGCGGCTGCGGGCAGGGTATCCGCAGGCAGGATGTGGGTGGGTCTAACCATGCGGGGGATGGTACGGCCAAACGCGGATAATTCGGCCATGCGAATTCCGTTCACCAAAATGCAGGGCGCGGGCAACGACTTTGTTGTGCTCGACGAAACGCGCGGCCGCCTGGGCCTCACGCCTGCGCACTACCGCTTTCTGGGCGACCGCCACTTTGGCGTGGGCGCCGACCAGATCCTCACGGTGCGTCCCTCGCCCGCCGAGGGCATCGACTTCGAATACGTGATCCACAACGCCGACGGCAATGAGGTGGAGCAGTGCGGCAACGGCTCGCGCTGCTTCGCCCGCTTTGTGCACGACAAGGGCCTGACCACCAAAGACCGCATCCGCGTGCAGACCATGAAAGGCGTGATCGAACCGCGCCTGAATGCCGATGGCCGCGTGACCGTGGACATGGGCGCCCCCGTGTTCACCCCGGCCGAGATTCCGTTTGACGACAACGGCCTGATGTTGCAGCCCATGGGTACATGGGGAAATTGGCCTCTAGCCCTTATGGATAGTGCGCAAGCAGCTCCTCTTTTGGTAGCAACCGTGTCCATGGGCAACCCCCATGCGGTGACGCTGGTGGACGACGTGGACACCGCCCCTGTGGCCACGCTGGGCCCGGCGGTGCAGGCCAGCCCGCGCTTTCCGCAGGGCGTGAACGTGGGCTTTCTGCAGATTGTGGACCGCAGCCATGTGCGCCTGCGCGTGTTTGAGCGCGGCGTGGGTGAGACCCTGGCCTGCGGCACCGGCGCTTGCGCGGCGGTTGTCTCCGGCATCCGCCTCGGTCTGCTGGACGCCAGCGTGGAGGTGCAAACCCGCGGCGGCGTGCTCACCATTGCCTGGGCGGGCGGCGACGCGTCTGTGCTCATGACCGGCCCCGCCACCACCGTGTTCCACGGTGAAATTGACCTTCCCGAGTAACCCACCCGATCCGACAGCACCACACCATGACCACACCCGTGAACCAGGCCTTGGCCAACCCCATCACCGAAGACGACATTGCCAACTACCTGGCCAACACGCCCGACTTCTTCCAGCGCCACGCCGAGCTGCTGGCCACAGTGCAGTTCACCAGCCCGCACAGCCACCGCACCGTGAGCCTGCAGGAGCGCCAGGCCGAGATGCTGCGCGAGAAGATCAAGCTGCTGGAGCAGCGCATCATGGAAATGATCCGCAACGGCAACGAGAACGTGATGCTGTCGGACAAAATTTTGCGTTGGGCGCGTACGCTGTTTCTCACTACGAACCTGGCCGACCTGCCCACGGAAATCGTGCAGGAGATCAAGGACCAGTTCGCCGTGCCCCAGGTTGGCCTGCGCCTGTGGGGCGTGGCAGACGAATTTTCCGGTCTGGGCTGTGTGCAAGGTGTGAGCGACGACGCCAAGGTGTTTGCCAGCTCCCTGACCGAGCCCTTCTGCGGCCTGAACACCGGTTTTGAGGCGGTAAGCTGGCTGGAAGAAGCGCACAACGTGAGCTCGCTGGCCCTGATTCCGCTGCGCAGTGGGCCTGCGGGCAGCGCGGCCCCCGCGTTTGGCATGCTGGTGCTGGCTTCCAGCGACGCGCAGCGCTTCAACAGCGGCATGGGCACCGAATTCCTGGCGCGCATTGGCGAGCTGGCCAGCGCCGCGCTCTCGCGCCTGCGTTAAGCCCGATTGGTCGTGACTGCGGACGACACGGCCCTGGTCGAGAAGTACCTGGAGTACGTCCGCGTCGAAAAACGCCTGGCCATGCGCACGGTTGAGCTGTACGCGCTGGACCTGGGCAAGCTGGCGGCCGACGCCACCCAGGCCCAGGTGGCGCTGCGCGAGGTCAAAAACCACCACATCCGCCGCTGGGTGGCGCAGATGCACAGCGGCGGACGCAGCGGCCGCGGCATTGCGCTCATCCTCTCCGGCTGGCGCGGTTTCTACACTTGGCTGGGCCGCCAGGGCCTGGTGGCCAGCAACCCGGTGCAGGACGTGCGTGCCCCCAAAGCCTCCAAGCCCTTGCCCAAGGCGCTGGGCGTGGACGACGCGGTGCAGTTGGCCAACTTTGAGAGCGAGGACAACGCCTGGCTGGAGGCGCGCGACGCCGCCATGGTGGAGCTGCTCTATGGCAGCGGCCTGCGCGTGGGCGAACTGGTGGGCCTGGACGTGGTGGCCAGCAAAGACGCCGAAGGCTGGGTTGACCTGCAGGCCGCCGAGGCCCATGTGCTGGGCAAGGGCAGCAAGCGCCGCACCGTGCCGGTTGGGGCCGCGGCTCTAGCGGCGCTGCAGCGCTGGCTGGACCTGCGCGGCCCCAGCGGCACGGCCAGCGCCGCGCCGGTGCCCACCGCACTGGCAGACGCCAGCGTGGCCCTGTTCACGGGGCGTAACGGCACGCGCCTCACGGCGCAAAGCATCTGGCAGCGTCTCAAGCGCCGCAGCCAACTGGCTGGGCTCAACACCCCGGTGCACCCGCACATGCTGCGCCACTCGTTTGCCAGCCATGTGCTGCAAAGCAGCGGCGACCTGCGCGCTGTGCAAGAGCTGCTGGGCCACGCCAACATCAGCACCACACAGGTTTACACGCGGTTGGATTTTCAGCACCTGGCGAAGGCCTACGACGCGGCCCACCCCCGCGCGCGCCTGCGCGGCCCCAAGAAAGACGGACCCGCCTAGCCGGGCAGGGCGTGCTGCCCCTGAGGCAGCTTGAACACCGATACTGCCCGCACCTGGTCGCCCGCCAAGGACTTGAGGCTGCTGGCCGCAGCCGCCATTTGCTCCACCAGCGCAGCGTTTTGCTGGGTGGTCTGGTCCATTTGCACCACGGCTTCGCCCACCTGTTCCACGCCCATGGCCTGTTCGCTGCTGGCTGCGCTGATCTCGGCCATGATGTCGGTCACGCGCTGGATGCTCTGCACCACCTCGGCCATGGTGGCGCCGGCCTGGTCTACCAGGGCGGAGCCCTGGGCCACCCGCTCCACGCTGGTACTGATGAGGGTCTTGATCTCCTTGGCCGCCTCCGCGCTGCGCCCGGCCAGCAATCGCACCTCGCTGGCGACCACGGCAAAGCCGCGGCCCTGCTCACCGGCGCGCGCCGCTTCCACCGCCGCATTCAGCGCCAGGATGTTGGTCTGGAAGGCAATGCCGTCGATCACGCTGATGATGTCGGCAATCTTGCTGCTGGACTCGTTGATGCCCTTCATAGTCTGCACCACCTGGCCCACCACATGGCCGCCCTTCTGGGCCACGCTGGCGGCGGTGCTGGCCAACTGGTTGGCCTGTTTGGCGGCGTCGGCGTTTTGCTTCACCGTGGCGCTGAGCTCTTCCATGCTGGCGGCAGTTTCTTCCAGCGCGCTGGCTTGCTGCTCGGTGCGGGCGGAGAGGTCGTTATTGCCTTGTGCAATCTCGGCGCTGGCGCTGGCCACGCCCTCCGAACCCTGGTGCACCGTGGCGACCACGGCCACCAGGCTGTCCTGCATGTCCCGCAGCGCACTTAGCAGCAGCCCGGTTTCGGATTTTCCTTTGGCCTCGATGTGCTGGGTCAGGTTGCCGCCAGCCACTTCGCGCGCCACATCCACCGCCTGGTTCAGTGGGCGGGAAATGGCACGGATGAGCAGAAGGCCAATGGCGCTGCCGATGCTGATGGCCACGACGACGATGACGCTGAACAGCGCGATGGTTTTTTGGTAGTCAGCGGTAGACCGGTCGTATTCGCCCCTGGCTTCGGTGAGCTGCAGGTCCACCAGTTTGCCCACGGCACCGGTCAAGGGGTCCACGGTTTCGTAGATGGGGCGAATCAGCGCAGTCACCTTGTCTTTGTCACCACTCTCCAGTGCGGCGCGCAGCGAGGCCACCACCGGGGCGGCTTTCCCCATCAGTTCGGCCACGCTGGCCGCATCCTGGGCTTCTTGGACGGTGAGTTTGGTCGCCATGTAGGCCTTCCATTCCTCGGCAATGGCACCCGTGGCCTGGTCGACCTGGGCCAGCGCCGCCTTGGGTTCGTACATGCCAGCGGCCACCTTGTTGGCCCCATCCACAATACTCACGGCGTACATGTCGGACACGATTTTGAGTTGTTTGAGCGGCACCACCCGGTCGGCATAGATGCTGCCAATCGCGATGTTGATGTTGCGCACCGAGTAGAGGCCAAACGCCGCCATGAAGGCCACCAGGGCCACCAAGCAGGCAAATCCAAGTGCCAGGCGAGTGGAAAACTTCACATTGCGCATGTCCATGGCAGGCCCCCGGTGGTGGTGTGTAGACGCGCCCCACTATAGAAGTCCCCTCCGGGCTTGTAAACCGGAGCCGGCGTGTGACGCACAATCTCGGCCATGAAAACCATTCGCCTGCGCGCCGGCAAAGAGCGCTCCCTGTTGCGCCGCCACCCCTGGATTTTTGAGTCTGCCATTGCCAAGGGCGGTGGAGACAGCGGCGAGACCGTGCGGGTAGAGTCCGCAGAAGGTGCATTTTTGGGCTGGGCGGCGTTCAGCCCCCAGTCCAAAATTCGGGCCCGGGTCTGGAGTTTTGACGAAACACAGCGCATTGATGCTAGCTTTTTTATAGCTGCTTGCGCAGCATCCATAAGGGCTAGAGCCAGATTTGACATAAAAAGTGATGGTGTGCGCCTGGTCCATGGCGAGTCCGACGGTCTGCCTGGCCTGATCGTGGACCGCTACGGCGACACTCTGGTGGCGCAGTTCACCTCGGCGGGCGTGGAGAAGTGGAAGGGCGTGATTGCCGACGCGCTGCTGGCAGCCACTGGCCTCACCAAGCTCTACGAGCGGTCTGATGCTAGCAGCCGTGCCCTGGAAGGCCTGCCCGAAGCCACCGGTTGGTTGCGCGGTGAGGGGGCCACCGATCTGGTGCTGCAGGAGCACGAATGGAAGCTGGCGCTGTCCATTGCCGAAGGCCACAAGACCGGCTTCTACCTGGATCAGCGCGACAGCCGCAAACGCTTTGCCGAGACCACGCGCCGCTTGGGCTTTCAGCGCGTGCTCAACTGTTATTGCTATACCGGCGGTTTCACGGTGGCAGCCCTGTCGGGCGGTGCGGGCCATGTCACCTCCATCGACTCCAGTGGTCCGGCGATTGAAAAAGCCGCGGCCAACGTGGCACTGAATGGCTTTGACGCCAGCCGCGCCAGCTTTATGGATGCTGACGTGAACGCCAGCCTGCGGGCTTTTGGGGCCGAGGGGCGGACGTTTGACGCCATCATCCTGGATCCGCCCAAGTTCGCGCCCACCGTGGCCCATGCCGAACGTGCTGCGCGTGCCTACAAGGACATCAACCGCCTGGCCTTCAAGCTGCTGGAACCGGGGGGCGTGCTGTTCACCTACAGCTGCTCGGGCGGCATCAGCGCGGACCTGTTCCACAAAATCATCGCCGGGGCCGGTTCGGACGCGGGGGTGGACGGCTATATCACCGAGCGCATGGGGGGCGCCCCCGACCACCCCATGACCATTGCCTTCCCGGAGGGTGAGTACCTCAAGGGCTTGGTGGTCATGCGCCGCTGAGCCATCCGGTTGTGGCGATGTGTGGGGGCTTGACAGGCTCGCTACACTCCCCAACTACTGTCTTTTGCACTGCACCATTTTGGAAATTTCCCATGAGCTTGATTCCCGCCACCATCCTGACCGGCTTTCTGGGTTCCGGTAAAACCACGCTCCTGAAACGCGTGCTGGCCGAGGCCCATGGCCAGAAAATTGCCGTCATCGAAAACGAGTTCGGTGAGGAAAACATCGACAGCGACATTTTGGTGAGCGATACCAACGAGCAAATCATCCAGATGAGCAATGGTTGCGTCTGCTGCACCATCCGCGAAGACCTGCGCACCACCCTGAAAGACCTGGCCGAGAAAAAACGCAAGGGTGAGCTGGACTTCGAGCGCGTGGTGATCGAAACCACCGGTGTGGCCGACCCCGGCCCGGTGGCGCAGACCTTTTTCATGGACGACGAGATCGCCGAGACCTATTTGCTGGACTCCATCCTGACGCTGGTGGACGCCAAGCACGCGGTGCAGCAGCTCAACGACCGCCAGGAGGCGCGCCGCCAGATCGGTTTTGCCGACCAGATTTTCATCAGCAAGTCGGACCTGGTGTCCAAGGACGATCTGGACGCGCTGATGCACCGCATCAAACACATGAACCCGCGGGCTCCGCAAAAAGCGGTGCATTTTGGCGAGGTGTCCCTGAAAGAAGTGTTTGACCTGCGTGGCTTTAACCTGAACGCCAAGCTGGACATCGACCCCGACTTCCTCAAGGACGATGACCACGATCACCATGACCACGCGCATGGCGAGCACTGCGACCACCCTTCGCACCAGCACGACCACGCGCATGGCGACCACGGCGGCCATGGTCACCACCATCACCACGACGATGATGTGAAAAGTTTTGTCTTCAAGTCCGATCGGCCGTTTGACCCGGCCAAGCTGGAGGACTTCCTGGGTGCCATTGTCAACATCTACGGCCCACGCATGCTGCGTTACAAGGGCGTGCTGTTCATGCAGGGTACGGACCGCAAGGTCATCTTCCAGGGCGTGCACCAGCTCATGGGCAGCGATCTGGGCCCTGCCTGGGCCGAGGGTGAACAGAAGTGCAGCAAAATGGTTTTCATCGGCATTGATCTGCCCAAGGACATCTTCCTGCAGGGCATGGAACAGTCGCTGGTCTGACCCCACCCCACAGAACCACCCCAATTACCGGCTGGGAGCCAAATGATTGTCTCGCTTTTGCAACTGATGGGTTTCCCGATGGGGAAACCTGTACACTCGCGCGCCGAAGAAACCCCCGTTTCACCGCCTGCCAAGGCGGCCAAAACGGAAGCAGCCACCAGGGACCGTGCGCAGGCGAGTACTGCCAGGAGACAAGAAGTGAAAGCGACATCCGGGAAAGACACCAAAGCCAAAGACGTGAAAGCCAAAGACGTCAAGGCCAAGCCAGCAGCCAAAGCGGCAGCCAAACCGGTAGTGAAGGTGCAAGCCCCAACTGCGGCCAAAAAGGCGGCCCCCAAAGCCGCCAGCAAACCCGCGGCCAAAGCGCCAGCCCCCAAGGCAAGCGCCAAGCCGGTGACTAAGGCCCCCGCCAAGCCCGCTGCCAAAGCGGCACCCAAGGGGGCTGCCAAGGCACCGGTCAAAACTGCCGCCAAAGCGGTGGCCAAACCTGCTGCCAAGGCGCCCGCAGTTAAAATAAAGGCGGTTGCCGAAAAAGCGACCGCCAAGCCCGCCGTGAAGGTTGTGGCCCCTGCGAAAACCGCACCCGCCAAAACGGTTGCGGCGCCTGTGGTGACCAAAGCCCCTGTGGCTGCGCCGGTAGCCGCTCCTGTGGCTGCCGTGCCTGCCAAGTCAGGGCGTCCATCTTCCCGCCTGGCTCAACTTACCGTGCCTTCCATGGCGCAATCTGTGGCCTCCACAGCCGCCAAAGCCAGCTATACCCTTACCATGACTTCCCCCGTGATTGCCCCTGTGATTCCCGCCGCCGTCAAGAAAGACGCCAAGCTTGCCAACAACTGGAAGTCCAAGCCGGTGGCTGAGTTGACCGATGCCGAGTTGCTGGCCATGCCCGACTCCGAATACATGAACGATGTGCAGCTCGCGGCCTTCCGCCTCAAGCTGTCCATCCTCAAGCGCGACATCCTCAACAGCGCAGGCGAGACCACGGAGCACCTGCGTGAAGACACCTCGGTGGTGCCTGACCCCGCGGACCGCGCCACCATTGAAGAAGAGCATGCGCTGGAGTTGCGCACCCGTGACCGCGAACGCAAGCTGCTCAAGAAAATTGAGCAGTCCATCACCCGTATCGACGCGGGTGACTACGGGTACTGCGATGAAACCGGCGAGCCCATCGGCGTTGGCCGTCTGCTGGCACGCCCCACGGCAACGCTGTCGCTTGAAGCGCAGCAGCGTCGCGAGCTCAAGCAGAAAATGTTTGGTGATTGAGCGTAATTTTCTGGCCTGCGGAGCACCCCCACTGACTTATGGCGACCAAAGACGATCGACCTGGTTTGTTGTCCAAGGTGGCGATGTTTGTGCGCAACCCGACCAAGGATTGGTCGGAGTTGGACCGGGCGGAGCCTGAGCAGGACAGCGGCTACGACAAGCAGGCCCTGAAGGCCATGATTGAGCGCAAGCGGCAAAACGACTTTGTCCGCAGGCGTGAATTCGACCAGTTGCGCAAGCTGCGCAACCGAGACCCCTCTGCCACTGCAACGTTGGCACGCCCTTCTTTTTTTCAGACCAGCATCCCCACGGACCCCGATGGCCGCGCGGTCACCCTGAAGAAAATCGACGAAATCGAAGCCCAGATGTCCAAGCAGTGGTGGAAGGGCAAGCAGGATGCCGCGGCAGCGCAAGGTGGCTTTCCGGTGGCAGGTGGTGCCGCAGTGGGGGCTGGGCCCCTGCCGCACCAAGCTTCCGCCCCCACCGTGGCGGCCACCTTGACGTCCCATTTTGAAGCCACCGAATCGTCCGAGTTGCATTCCAGTGTGTCGGGTGTGGCGCCGTCAGAGTATGCGGCTACCCAGATGGGCAGCGGCATGCCACTGCCCATGTCCAGCCATGTGCCCCTGCCGCAGCGTACGCCACAAGGCACCCCTGCCAAGGGGCGCGATGGCGGCACTGATCTGACTTTCTCCACCTCTGAGCTGTTTGCCATTGAGGTGGATGACATGAACACCGACCCCGAGTTGGAAGAGGCTGCCATCCGCTTCGCCAATGGCGATGATGCCGGGGCTGAAACGGGCTTGCTCAATGCCTTGCAAAGCATCACGGCTACGCCAGAGGCCTCGGCCTCTTGGGCTGCGGCACTGATGGACCTGTACCGCGCCACCAACAACCGGACACGTTTTGATTGGGCTTTGGTCGAGCTGGCGCACGTATGGGGTCCTGCGCTTCCTGTTTGGGCAGCACTCTCCGGTGTTGCTCCGGATATGGTCACCACGGTAGCGGCGCCTTTTGGTGCATCGGACTTCGGCCGTAGCATGCGGGGCGCGCCCCATGCCATCTGGCGTTGCCCGCTCCGTTTGACTGCACTGGCAATGGAGGATTTGCGCGAAGCCATGTCCACCCAGCCGATGCCCTGGGTGATCGACTGGTCAGCGGTGACCATGCTGGATGCCGAGGCCATGCCATTGCTGGGCGGGCTGTTTGGCAGCCTGTGCGACGAGGCGGTGGCCCTGCAGTTCGGCGGTGCAGATCGTCTGGTTCTGGCTTTGCGTGCCACCATGCCTTCGGGTGACCGTTCCGTGGATCCCGCCTGGTGGGCCGTGCGCCTCAATGCCCTGCGCACCATGCAGATGCATGATGAGTTTGAACTGGCAGCACTCGACTATTGCGTGACCTACGAGGTGTCGCCTCCCGCCTGGGAGCCTGCCCGTTGCCACTACGAACCGGCTGAAATTGCGGCCGCACAGGCCGGTGGGCCGCCGCCCTCTTTCGAGTCTGCAGCCACCGTGCCGATGGGCTTGGACAGCCTGCCTGTGTCCGGTCTGGAGCTGCGGGGCGATGTGCTGGGGGACGCCACCCAGGCGCTGGCAGGGTTGGACACCTCGCGCGCCGAAGGCGGGCGCATTGTGGTGTCCTGTCGCCACCTGATTCGCGTCGATTTTTCCGCTGCAGGCAGCATTCTCAACTGGGTGGCCATGCGCCAGTCCGAGGGCAGCCTGGTGCAGTTCCAGGACGTGCACCGCCTGGTGGCTGCATTTTTCAACGTTATCGGCATCAATGAGCATGCCAGGGTCGTTCCTCGCGCCATGTGAGTGTGCGCACTGCGTGCGCGACAGCTTGATTTGGGTGCGCCCCACCCCACTTTGACACCATGGAACAATTTCACGGCACCACCATCATCAGCGTTCGCCGCAAGACGCCGCAAGGCGACCAAGTCGCCATTGGCGGCGACGGTCAGGTCACTCTGGGCAATATCGTCGTCAAGGGTTCGGCCCGCAAGGTGCGCAAGTTGCACCATGGCAAGGTGCTGGCAGGTTTTGCTGGCGCCACGGCCGATGCTTTCACCCTGTTTGAGCGTTTTGAGGCCAAGCTCGACAAGCACCAGGGGCATCTGGTGCGCGCAGCCATCGAGCTCACCAAGGACTGGCGTACCGATCGCGTGCTGCGCCGGCTAGAGGCCATGCTGGCCGTCGCCGACAAGGACGCCTCTCTGATCATTACGGGCAATGGGGATGTGCTGGAGCCGGAGAACGGCATTGTGACCATCGGTTCGGGCGGTGCTTACGCCCAGGCGGCGGCAGTTGCCCTGCTGAACCACACGGAGTTGCCTGCCGCGGACATTGTGAAACGTTCGCTGGAGATTGCAGGCGAACTGTGCATTTACACCAATATGCACCACACCATTGAAACCTTGTGACCGATATGCACGCCATGACTCCCCAAGACATTGTTGCCGAACTGGACAAGCACATCGTTGGACAAGCCCAGGCCAAGCGTGCCGTAGCGATTGCCCTGCGCAACCGCTGGCGCAGGCAAATGGTGGATGCTGCGTTGCGCAGTGAAATCACACCCAAAAACATTTTGATGATTGGCCCCACGGGGGTGGGCAAGACCGAGATCGCGCGCCGTCTGGCCCGTCTGGCCGATGCGCCTTTCATTAAGGTCGAGGCCACCAAATTCACCGAGGTCGGGTACGTGGGCAAGGATGTGGACGCCATCATCCGCGACTTGGCCGACATCGCCGTCAAGCAAACCCGCGAGGCTGAGAAGGCCAAAGTGCGTGCCCGCGCCGAAGACGCGGCTGAAGAGCGTATTTTGGATATTTTGGTGCCACCGCCACGCTCTGAATTTGGTGTGGTGGCTGCCAGCGATGCTCCCGAAAGCACGGCGCGCCAAGCTTTCCGCAAGAAGCTGCGCGAAGGCCAGCTGGCCGATCGCGAGATCGAGGTGGATGTGGCTGCACCAGCGCCCCAGCTCGAAGTGATGGGGCCGGCCGGTATGGAGGAGATGACCGAGCAGTTGCGCGGCATGTTTGGCCAGCTTGGCCAGAACAAGCGCCAGACGCGCAAACTCAAGGTCAGCGAGGCCCACAAGCTGTTGGTCGACGAAGAGGCTGCCAAGCTGGTGAATGAAGAAGACATCAAGAGCCAGGCCCTGTACCTGCTGGAGCAAAACGGCATTGTGTTCATTGACGAAATCGACAAGGTCACTTCGCGCAGCGAGGGCAGTGGTGCAGAGGTGTCGCGCCAGGGTGTGCAGCGCGACCTGCTGCCGCTGGTCGAGGGCACCACTGTGTCCACCAAATACGGCATGGTCAAGACTGACCACATCTTGTTTGTGGCCTCGGGCGCTTTTCACCTGAGCAAGCCCAGTGATCTGATTCCGGAGCTGCAGGGGCGCTTTCCGATTCGCGTTGAATTGCAATCCCTGTCGGTGCAGGACTTTGAAGCCATCCTGACCCAGACGCATGCCTCCTTGGTCAAACAGTACCAAGCGTTGCTGGAGACCGAGCAGGTCACGCTGGACTTCCGGCCTGAGGGCATCACCCGATTGGCGCAGATTGCCTTCGAGGTCAATGAGCGCACCGAAAACATTGGGGCGCGCCGTTTGTCCACGGTGATGGAGCGCCTGCTCGACGATGTCAGCTTTGGCGCATCGTCTCTGGCGGGGCAAACCGTGTCGATTGATGCGGCCTATGTCGACGCCCGCCTGGGTGAGCTGAGCCAGAACGAGGATCTTTCCCGTTACATCCTGTAAGCCGTTCGGATGAACGGTCGTGGAAGTGGGTGTTTCATGCATCACTTTCATAAGGCGCGCTAAGTGCTTAATTTAGAACGATTTTTGCCTGCTTGCCGCCTGCAAAAACGCGTCTAAGTCCTTGATTTCATTGGAAAAAATTCGCGCAAGCCCTCTTGCCAGCGCGGCTTTTGCTGATACAGTGCAAAAAAGTGCAATTTAGTGGTGAAAAGTGCCGCGAAATTGCCATTTCCACACTGTCACAGCAAAAGTAGGTATTTCACGGTGTTCCAAGGGGCCTCGTCTCTCAGTCTGGATGCAAAGGGTCGGTTGTCAGTACCGACCCGGCATCGTGACGTCCTGAGTGCAACGGCGGCAGGCCAACTCACGATCACCAAACACCCACATGGCTGTTTGATGGTGTTTCCTCGCCCCGAATGGGAAAAATTCCGCGAACGCATTGCGGCCCTGCCGATGTCTGCCCAGTGGTGGAAGCGCATCTTCCTGGGCAATGCCATGGATGTGGAGATGGACGCGACAGGTCGCGTTCTTGTATCGCCCGAGCTGCGCGAAGCTGCAGGCATAGCCAAAGACACCATGCTGTTGGGCATGGGGAATCACTTTGAGCTGTGGGACAAGGCCACCTACGACGCCCAAGAGGCGAAGGCCATGCAGGGCGAGATGCCCGATGTCTTCAAAGACTTTTCTTTCTAAGGTGTGACGGTGGAAGCTCCTTGGACCCACACCACCGTCTTGTTGAACGAAGCAGTAGACGCATTGTTCAGCAACGACGGCCAGCCTTATGCGGCTGCGGCCGACGGCACTTATGTGGACGCCACTTTTGGTCGTGGCGGCCACTCGCGCCGCATTCTGGCGCAATTGAGTCCGGCTGGCCGCTTGGTGGCCTTTGACCGCGACCCCGACGCCGTAGCGCAGTCTGCCAGCATCACCGATCCCCGCTTTTCCATCCGCCACGAAGGTTTCTCCCATCTGGGCGAATTGCCTCCGGCCAGTTTGGCTGGCGTGCTGATGGATTTGGGCGTGAGCTCGCCCCAAATTGACAACCCACAGCGGGGCTTCAGCTTCCGCTTTGAAGGTCCTCTGGATATGCGCATGGATACCACGCGCGGTGAGAGTGTGGCCCAGTGGCTGGCAACGGCCGAGATCAATCAAATCGCGGAGGTGATACGTGAATATGGTGAAGAACGGTTTGCTGGGCCAATTGCAAAGGCGATTGCTGCTCGCCGACAGGAACGGGGGCCAATTTCAACCACCTCCGAGCTGGCCCAACTCGTGGCTGACACGGTCAAAACCCGCGAGCAGGGCCAGAACCCTGCAACGCGCACATTTCAGGCTCTTCGGATTTTCATCAACGCCGAGCTTGAGGAGCTGCAACAAGCGCTAGAAGCCAGTCTGGACGTCTTGCAACCTGGCGGGCGTCTGGCGGTGATCAGCTTCCACTCGCTTGAAGACCGCATCGTCAAGCAGTTCATTGCCAAGCACTCCAAAGACGAATATGACCGTCGTGCGCCGTTTGCTGCGCCCAAGGTCATGAAGCTCAAAGCGCTGGATCGCATCAAACCCAGCGCCGCCGAAGTGGCGGGCAATCCGCGTTCGCGCAGTGCCATCCTTCGCGTGGCGCAAAGGATGGCCGTGTGATCCGCTTGAATCTGGTATTGCTACTTGCCGTTGTGGCCAGTGCCCTGTATTTGGTGGGCATGCAGTACGAGTCGCGCCGTGTGTTTGTGGAGCTGGAGCGCGCCCGTGCCGAAGCACGCCGCCTGGAGACTGAGTTTGAGCGCTTGCAGGTTGAAAAGCGAGCTCAGGCGACGCCCGCACGCGTGGAGCGGCTTGCCAAAGACCAGTTGCAGATGCGCCAAGCCACCCCGGGCATCACGACCTACGTGACCTACACCGCCCCCGGAGCCGCACCATGAGCCGCAGCGTGCTCTACACCTCCAGTCCTTTGCTGGCCAGCCGCACCCCGGTGTGGCGCAGCAAGTTTGTGGTGGGCGTCATTGCGCTGGGCTTTGTGGTGCTTGCTGCGCGTGCGGCCTATATCCAGGTGGTGGCGAATGATTTCTTTCAGCGCCAGGGGGAGGTGCGTTTTGCACGTACCCTGGATCTGCCGGCCAACCGCGGCCGCATTCTGGACCGCAATGGTTTGATCCTCGCCTCCAGCGTGCCGGCACCCAGCATCTGGGCGATTCCCGAAGACGTGGAAATGGACAAGGCCCAGTTGCAGCGCCTGGCCAAGCTGCTGGAGATGCCAGCGGCCGACATCTCGCGCAAACTGGCCAACGAAGACAAGACCTTTGTCTGGATCAAGCGCCAGGTGGATGCCGCCGTAGCCAAACAAATTGCCGAACTCAACATCAAGGGCATCTACCAGCGCAAGGAATACAAGCGCGAGTACCCCGAGGGCGAGTCGGCCGTGCATGTGGTGGGCTTTACCAATGTGGAAGACAAGGGCCAGGAGGGGGTGGAACTCACCTTCAACAAAGAGCTGGCCGGTCGCAGTGGCTCACGCCGCGTGATCAAGGACCGCCTGGGCCGCGTGGTGGAGGACGTGGGCGACCAGATCCCGCCGCTGGAAGGCAAGGACCTGCAGCTCAGCATCGACAGCAAGGTGCAGTTCTTCGCCTACCAGAAGCTGCGCGAATCCGTGCTCGAGAACAAGGCCAAGGCCGGCAGTGTGGTGGTGCTCGACGCCATCACCGGCGAGGTGCTGGCCCTGGCCAACTATCCCAGCTACAACCCCGACAAGCGGCGCAACCTGAGTGGCGAGCAACTGCGCAACCGCGCGCTGACCGACACCTTCGAGCCGGGCTCGGTGATGAAGCCATTCACCATCGGCCTGGCGCTGGAGACCAAACGCGTCACGCCGCAGACCATCATCGACACGACGCCGGGGCGCATCACCATCACCGGCTCCACCATCTCCGACTCGCATCCCAACGGCGTGCTCACGGTCGAGGGCGTGATCCAGAAATCCAGCAACGTCGGTACCACCAAGATTGCCATGCAGATGGAATCGCGCGAGATGTGGGACCTTTTCACCCAGGCCGGTTTCGGCCAGAAGCCGCAGATCGCCTTCCCCGGCGCCGTCTCCGGGCGTCTGCGTCCCTATAAGACATGGCGCCCGATCGAGCACGCCACCATGTCCTACGGCTATGGCCTGTCGGCTTCGCTGTTCCAGATGGTGCGCTCCTACACCGTGTTCTCCCACGACGGCCAGCTCATCCCGGCCACCCTGACCAAGAACAGCGAACCCGCTGTGGGCGTGCAGGTGCTGTCGCCGCGCACGGCCGGCCAGATTCGCAAGATGCTGCAAATGGCCGCCAGCCCGGGCGGTACCGGCCAGAAGGCGCAGACCATGGGGTACTCGGTGGGCGGCAAATCAGGAACCGCCTACAAGCTCATCGGCAAGAGCTATGGCACCGACAAGAACCGCAAGTACCGCGGCTGGTTCGTCGGCATGGCGCCCATCGACAACCCCCGCATCGTGGTGGGCGTGATGATCGACGAGCCCAGCGCCGGCAAGCACTATGGCGGGGATGTGGCGGCGCCGGTTTTCAGCGAGACGGTGCAGCAGACCTTGCGCATCATGGGCGTGCAGCCCGACATGGCCGTACGCCCGCAGATCGTGGCCGACGCGGTGGAGGAGAGTTTCTGATGCGTGCGCTCACCACCCCGCAAGAGGCTGTGCAGTGGCTGCGCGCGCGCGGTGCGCAGGTGCTGCGCACTGACAGCCGGCAGGCCGGCGCAGGCGATGCCTTCATTGCCTGGCCCGGTGCGGCCGTGGACGGCCGGGCCTTTGTGGCCCCGGCGCTGGCCAGCGGTGCCGTGGCCGCGTTGGTGGAGCAGGACGGCGCATCCGCCTATACCTTCGACGCCACCCAGGTCGCCAGCTATGCAGGCCTGAAAGCCGATGCCGGCCTGATTGCCGCCGAGTTCTATGACCACCCTTCCGTGACCCTGCCCGTGGTCGCCGTGACCGGTACCAACGGCAAGACCAGCACCGCCTGGTGGCTGGCCCAGGCGTTGGGCGCACTGCCCGAGCAGCAGGCCTTGCCCTGCGGCGTCATCGGTACGCTGGGCGTGGGGCAACCGCCCCATGTGCAGTCCACCGGACTGACAACCCCCGACCCGGTGCGCGTGCAGCAGACGCTGCGGCAGTTTTCCGACCAGGGTCTGCGCGCTTGCGCCATGGAGGCTTCGTCCATTGGTATCGAGGAGCAGCGCCTGGCGGGCATCCATATCCGCGTGGCGGTGTTTACCAATTTCACCCAGGACCACTTGGACTACCACGGCAGCATGGAAGCCTACTGGGTGGCCAAGCGCAAGCTGTTTGCCTGGCCGGGCTTGGCCCATGCCGTGGTGAACATCGACGACGCGCAAGGGGCCGCTTTGGCCGACGAGTTGGCGGGATCGCTGGACCTGTGGACCGTGTCGAGCCAGCAGCCCGCACGCTTGCGGGCGCAGCAGCTGCGCCACACCGCCAATGGCATGGCCTTTGAGGTGGTGGAGGGCGATGTGTCCTGCGTCTTGCAGTCCCAGGTGATTGGTAACTACAACGTGTCCAACCTGCTGGGCGTGGTCGCCGCCATGCGCTGCTTGGGCGTTCCTCTGGCGTTGGCGGTAGACGCCTGCACGAAGTTGCTGCCTGTGCCTGGCCGCATGGAGTGTGTGGGCGGGCAGGGCGCGCCTTTGGTGGCGATTGACTATGCCCATACCCCTGACGCGCTGGCCCAGGCGCTGCAGGCGCTGCGCCCCATGGCCCAGGCCCGCGCCGGGCAACTGTGGGCTGTGTTTGGCTGTGGTGGTGACCGCGATGCTTCCAAGCGCCCGCTGATGGGCGCCATTGCCGCCCGGCATGCTGACCGTGTGGTGGTGACCAGCGACAACCCGCGCAGCGAGCGCCCCGAGGCCATCGTGGCGCAAATCCTGTTGGGCCTGGTGGATAACAAAGGCGTGGAAGTGGAGGCTGACCGCGCCTTGGCGATTCGCAGCGCGGTAATGCAGGCTGCGGCAAACGACGTGGTCTTGCTGGCAGGCAAAGGCCACGAGGAAACGCAGGAGTTGGCCGGCGTGAAGCATCCCTTTTCGGACCACCAACACGCTTTGGCTGCCTTGCAGCAGCGCCCGCTGGCTGACGGAGGTGCCGCATGAACGTGATGATGACGCTAGCCCAGGTGGCGGCTTGGCTGGACGGTGCCCGTCTGGTGGGCCCGACCGAGCTGTCTGTGGTGCGTGTGCATACCGATACCCGCACCATCCAATCCGGCGATTTGTTTGTGGCCTTGCAGGGCGAGCGCTTTGACGCCAATGCCTTTTTGCACGACGCGCAGAACCATGGCGCCGCTGCCGTGTTGTGCCACGCGGGCCTGGATGCAAGCGCGTACCCGCTTGATTTGCCACGGATTGAAGTTGCCGATACCAAGCGGGCCCTGGCCCAGTTGGCCACGCAGTGGCGTGCCCAATTCACCTTGCCGCTGATCGCCATTACCGGTAGCAATGGAAAAACCACCGTGACCCAAATGGTGGGCTCCATTCTGGAGGCGCAGGCCCCCGATGGTGCCGCTTTGGCCACGCGGGGCAATTTCAACAACGACATCGGTGTGCCGCTGACCCTGTTGCGCCTGCGCTCCCAGCACCAATTGGCCGTGGTAGAGCTGGGCATGAACCACCCTGGCGAGATTGCCGGGCTGGCCGCTATGGCCCAACCCACGGTGGCCTTGGTCAACAACGCGCAGCGCGAACATTTGGAATTTATGCACACCGTGGAGGCCGTGGCCCAGGAAAACGGCACCGTGATTGCCGCCCTGCCGGCCGATGGTGTGGCGGTGTTTCCGCTGGACGACGACTACACCGCGGTCTGGCAAGGCTTGGCTGCCCAGCGCAAGACCGTGCAGTTTGGCTGGCAGTCGGTCGGTGCCGCGCAGGAGGTGCTGTGCACTGGCGCCGAGTGGGTGGACGGCGCATGGCAAGTTCAGGCCAGCACGCCCTGGGGCGCGCTGCGCTACCGCCTGGCCATTGCCGGGCGCCACAACGTGAAGAACTCGCTGGCCGCGGCCGCCTGTGCTTTGGCCGCGGGTGTCAGTCCCCAGGCCGTGGTGCAGGGGCTGCAAACCTTTGTCCCGGTGAAAGGCCGTTGCCGTGCACTGCAGATTGCCCGTGACGGCATAAACGTCACCTTGGTGGACGACACCTACAACGCCAACCCCGATTCCATGCGCGCTGCCATCCAGGTCCTGGCTGATCTGCCGGGTCCGCGTCTGCTGGTGCTGGGCGACATGGGTGAAGTGGGCGAACAAGGCCCTGAATTCCATGCCGAAGCCGGGCGTTTTGCGCACGCGCAGGGCATCACCCATGTGTTGGCTTTGGGCGAGATGGCGGTGCACGCCGTCCAGGCCTGTCCCGGTGCGGAGCACTTTGTCGATGTGGATGCCTTGTTGCTGCGGGTCAGGGCTCTGTTGCCCGGCGTGGCCAGTGTGCTGGTCAAGGGGTCCCGTTTTATGCGCATGGAGCGTGTGGTCGAGGCATTGGCCCAAGCCGCGCCTGTGACCGGAGGTGGCACCCATGTCGTTTGATATTTTTGGAGCGTTTTCATGCTGCTGAGCCTGGCCCAATGGCTGCAAACCCTGTCGCCCGAGTTCGGGTTTTTCCGCGTCTTCCAGTACCTCACCTTCCGTGCGGTGTTTGCTGCGCTCACGGCCTTGCTCATTGGCCTGGCCGCTGGCCCCTTGGTGATCCGCCGCCTGCGTGAACTCAAAATTGGCCAGCCCATCCGCGGCTATGGCATGGAAACCCACCTGAGCAAGAGCGGCACACCCACCATGGGCGGTGTGTTGATCCTGCTGTCCATCGCCATTTCCACCCTGTTGTGGGCCGACCTGTCCAACCGCTTTGTCTGGATCGTGTTGCTGGTGACCTTGGGCTTTGGCGCGATTGGCTGGGCCGACGACTGGCGCAAGGTGGTGCACAAGGACCCCGAGGGTATGCGCTCGCGCGAGAAGTATTTCTGGCAGTCGGTGATTGGGCTGCTGGCCGCGCTGTACCTGGTGTTCAGCATCTCCGAGAGCTCCAATATGCGCGTGCTGGAGTTGTTCTTCAACTGGGTGCGCTCCGGCTTTGACGTGAACCTGCCGCCCAAGGCCGGCTTGCTGTTGCCGTTTATCAAAGAGGTGAGCTACCCCTTGGGGGTGCTGGGCTTTGTGGTGCTGACCTATCTGGTCATCGTGGGCTCCAGCAATGCCGTGAACCTGACCGACGGGCTGGACGGCCTGGCCATCATGCCGGTGGTGATGGTCGGTTCTGCGTTGGGCGTGTTTGCCTATGTGACCGGCAGCGCCGTGTATTCCAAGTACCTGTTTTTCCCGCACATCCCGGGCTCGGGTGAGCTCATGATTTTTTGTGCCGCCATGGCTGGCGCCGGTTTGGCCTTCTTGTGGTTCAACACCCACCCCGCACAGGTGTTCATGGGTGATGTGGGCGCGCTCGCCTTGGGCGGTGCACTGGGCACCATTGCCATCATCGTGCGCCAGGAAATTGTGCTGGCCATCATGGGTGGCATCTTTGTGGCGGAAGCCCTGTCGGTGATGCTGCAGGTGACCTACTTCAAATACACCAAGAAGAAGTTTGGCGAAGGCCGCCGCCTGCTGAAGATGGCGCCGCTGCACCACCACTTCGAGAAATCGGGGTGGAAGGAAACCCAGGTGGTGGTCCGCTTCTGGATCATCACCATGCTCTTGTGCCTGGTGGGCCTGTCCACCCTGAAGTTGCGATGAACGAACCCGAAGTACACCTTCCCGGCGAACACCCCGCAGCGTCCCCCCAGGACGGCGGGGTGCTGCCGCATGTGCACGCGGCACAGCCGCCCGAACCGGCGCTGGAAGTGGTCTCCGAGGCAATGCCGGTGCTTGTGCCAGAGCTGGCGGAAGTGCCCGCGGCGCCAGACATGTCCGAGGTGCCCGAGGTGCTGGAGTCTGCAGTGCAGGCCGTCGCGCCGGTGGCCGAGCCTGCCAAAGACGCCCGTGGCTTGCCCACCACGCTGACGGCCGCGCGCGACGCCGCGGCTTTTGTGGCGCAGATTTTTGCCGATGTTCAAGCGGACAAGGCCGAGCCCACACTCTTGAGCGAAGTGGCGCCGGAGGCTGTGGAGGGCGCTGCGCCCGATGCGGACCCTGACACGCTGCCGATAGCCGTTGATGTTCCCTTTGCACCGCTGGCCGGTCAGCACATCCTGGTGCTGGGTCTGGGAGCTTCGGGCCTGGCCATGGCACGCTGGTGTGCCCGCACGGGCGCTGCCAGCATCACCGTGGCAGACACACGTGCCGCGCCGCCCCAGCTGGCTGCGCTGCAGCAGTCGCTGCCTGAGGTGCGGTTTGTATCGGGCGCCTTCACTACTGCACTTGTGGACGGCCAGACCCTGCACGCGGTGTACCGTTCCCCCGGCTTGAGTCCGGAGGAAATTGCTCCTGTTTTAGGAGCTGCTCGCGCGGTAGGCATCTACGTGGGGGGCGAATTGAGCCTGTATGCCATGGCGCTGCAAGCCTTGCGCAGCCACCAGGCGTATGCGCCAGCGGTGTTGGCCATTACCGGCACCAATGGCAAAACCACCGTCACCTCGCTGACCGGTCAGCTGGTCGCCCATGCGGGCAAGACCGTGGCCGTGGCCGGCAACATTGGCCCCACGCTGCTGGACACCCTCTCGGGCCACCTGGATGCCGGCACCTTGCCCGAAGTGTGGGTGCTGGAACTCTCCAGCTTCCAGCTCGACGGTGTGACCGGCTTCGAGCCCACGGCGGCCGTGGTGCTGAACGTGACCCAAGACCATTTGGACTGGCACGGCAGCATGCAGGCCTATGCCGAGGCCAAGTCGCGCATCTTTGGCCAGCAGGGCCTGATGGTGCTGAACCGCGATGACGCGGCCGTGATGGCCATGTTGCCCGAGCCGGTGCGCGTCAAGCTGCAGCGCCCGCAGGAGCGGGCCCACGTCACCTTTGGCGGCGATATGCCCCAGCGGCCTGGCGACTTTGGCCTGGAAGAGGTCAACGGCATGGTCTGGCTGGTGCGCGCGCTGGAGGCCGATGAGACCCGCCGCAAGCGCAAGGAGGAAGCCGAGGAGCTGCACTTCCAGCGCCTGATGCCGGCTGACGCACTGCGCATCCGTGGCCGCCACAACGCGAGCAATGCACTGGCCGCCTTGGCGCTGTGCGCTGCAGCCGGTTGCGCACTGGGCCCCATTTTGTTTGGACTGCGCGAGTACCGCGGTGAGCCCCACCGTGTGGAGCCGATTGGCATCCTGAACGACGTGGAGTTTTTTGACGACAGCAAGGGCACCAACGTGGGCGCCACGGTGGCTGCGCTGCAGGGCCTGGGAGCCGACCGCAAGCTGGTGGTGATTCTGGGGGGCGAGGGCAAGGGCCAGGACTTCACGCCGCTGGCGGCACCGCTGGCGCGTTACGCGCGTGCCGTGGTGCTGATAGGCCGCGACGCTGCGCTGATCCGTGAGGCGATTGCGTCTGCCGAGGTGCCGATGGCGGATGCCGATTCGATGGAGGCGGCCGTCACCCTGGCCAATGTCCGTGCCCACGCGGGGGACGCGGTGTTGATGTCTCCCGCCTGCGCCAGTTTTGACATGTTCAAGAACTACGAGCACCGCGCCCAGGTCTTCTGCGCCGCGGTGAAAGAGCTGGCCTTGTCCAACGGTGTGGACATGGAGCACCTGGCATGAACGCCCTGCGCCAAACCCTGAGCGGCTGGTTCGGCCCCAAGGCCGATGCGGCCTCGGGCGCCTTGCCGGTGCGTCTGGGGGGGCGCGGTTCGTTTGCGGCTAGCACCACCCCGGCGCAGGTCAAGGGCTTCGACCAACCACTGGTCTGGGTCACCGTGGCGCTGCTGCTGTGGGGCTTGGTGATGGTGTATTCGGCATCCATTGCCATGCCGGACAACCCCAAGTTCGCCAACTACACCCACAGCCACTTTGTGGTGCGACACGCCTTGTCCATCGTGGTGGCTTTTGTGGGTGCGCTGATCGCTTTTCAGTTTCCCTTGCAGACCTGGGAGAAGCTGGCCCCCTGGTTGTTTGTGCTGTCGCTGGTGTTGCTGATTGCGGTGTTGATGCCCTTTATTGGCAAGGGCGTGAACGGTGCGCGCCGCTGGATTTCCCTGGGGGTCATGAACTTCCAGCCGTCTGAGCTGGCCAAGTTTGCCGTGCTGCTGTATGCCGCGGACTACATGGTGCGCAAGATGGACGTGAAGGAGCGCTTCTTCCGTGCCGTGGCCCCCATGGCGGTGGCGGTGGCGGTGATTGGCCTGCTGCTGCTGGCCGAGCCCGACATGGGCGCCTTCATGGTGATCGCCGTGATCGCCATGGGCATCCTGTTCCTGGGCGGTGTGAATGCCCGCATGTTCTTCCTGATTGCTGCCGTTATCGTGGTGGCCTTCAGTCTGATGATCGCCTTTTCCGAGTGGCGGCGCGAGCGCATCTTTGCCTACCTGGACCCCTGGACCGAGAAGTACGCGCTGGGCAAGGGGTACCAGCTTTCGCATTCGCTGATCGCCATTGGCCGTGGCGAGATTTTTGGTGTGGGGTTGGGCGGCAGCGTGGAAAAACTGCACTGGTTGCCCGAGGCCCACACGGACTTTTTGCTGGCCGTGATTGGGGAAGAGTTCGGCCTGATCGGCGTCGTGGTTGTCATCGGCCTGTTCCTCTGGCTGACCCGTCGCATCATGCACATCGGCCGCCAGGCCATTGCGCTGGACCGTGTGTTTGCCGGTCTGGTGGCGCAAGGCGTGGGAATCTGGATGGGCTTTCAGGCCTTCATCAACATGGGCGTGAACCTGGGTGCACTGCCCACCAAGGGCTTGACGCTGCCGCTCATGAGTTACGGTGGCTCGGCCATCTTGTTGAATTTGGTGGCGATTGCCGTGGTGCTCCGTGTCGATTACGAGAACCGACAACTCATGCACGGAGGCCGTGTATGAGCCAGAAAACAGCATTGATCATGGCGGGCGGCACGGGCGGCCACATCTTCCCGGGTCTGGCCGTGGCGCAAGCCCTGTTGGACAAGGGCTGGCGCGTGCACTGGCTGGGCGCGCCCGGCAGCATGGAAAGCCGTATCGTCCCGGCACGCGGCATTCCGTTGGAGCTGGTGGACTTCGGCGGCGTGCGGGGCAAGGGCCTGCGCACCTTGGCTCTGCTGCCCTTCAAGTTGCTGCGCGCTTTCTGGCAAAGCCTGCAGGTGGTGCGCCGCGTGAAGCCCGATGTGCTGGTGGGGCTGGGGGGCTACATCACGTTTCCGGGCGGCATGATGGGGGTGCTCTGTGGCAAACCTCTGGTGCTGCACGAACAAAATTCCGTGGCCGGCATGGCGAACAAAGTGCTGGCCGGGGTGGCCGATCGCGTATTTGCCGCCTTCCCGAACGTGTTGAAAAAAGGGGAGTGGGTGGGCAACCCCCTGCGCACCGAATTCCTGAACCTGCCTGCGCCTGACGCCCGTTTCGCCGGCCGCAGTGGCCCGCTCAAGGTGCTGGTGGTGGGCGGCAGCCTGGGTGCACGTGCGCTCAATACCGTGGTGCCGCAGGCGCTGGCCCTGATCCCCGAAGCGCAGCGCCCCGTGGTGACGCACCAGGCCGGCGAGAAGCAGATTGATGCGCTGCGTGCCAACTATGCCGCTGCTGGCGTGCAGGCCACGCTCACGCCGTTTATCGACAACACGGCCCAGGCCTTTGCCGATGCCGACCTGGTGATTTGCCGTGCAGGTGCCAGCACCGTGACCGAGATTGCCGCCGTTGGCGCCGCCGCCGTGTTTGTGCCCTTCCCCGCGGCGGTGGATGACCACCAGACCTTCAACGCCCGCTTCCTGGTCGACCAGGGCGGTGGCTGGCTGCTGCCCCAGGCGGACATGACGCCTGCGGTATTGGCTGAAATGCTACAAAAAACAGAGCGCTTTGCGCTGATTCAACGGGGGCTAGAGGCCAAAAAGATGCAAAAACTGAACGCTACCGAAGCAGTGGTAGCCGCTTGCGAGGAGCTCGCACGATGAAACACGCCGTCAAACATATCCATTTCGTCGGCATCGGCGGCTCCGGCATGTCCGGCATTGCCGAAGTGCTGAGCAACCTGGGGTATGTCATCTCTGGCTCCGATCTGGCCAACAATGCCACCACCCAGCGCCTGGCGGCACTGGGCATCACGACGTACGTCGGCCACGCTGCCGACAACGTCGCCGGTGCGGATGCCGTTGTCACCTCCACGGCCGTGCAGTCAGACAACCCCGAAGTCATACGCGCCCGCGAGAGGAAGATTCCCATCGTGCCGCGCGCCCTGATGCTGGCGGAGCTGATGCGCCTCAAGCAGGGCATCGCCATCGCGGGCACCCATGGCAAGACGACCACCACCAGCCTGGTGGCCAGCGTGTTGGCCGAGGCCGGCTTGGACCCCACCTTTGTGATTGGTGGTCGCCTCAACAGCGCAGGCGCCAACGCACGCTTGGGGCAAGGCGAGCACATCGTGGTCGAGGCTGACGAGAGCGATGCGTCTTTCTTGAACCTGCTGCCGGTGATGGCTGTGGTGACCAATATCGATGCCGACCACATGGAGACCTATGGCCACGACTTCAGCAAGCTGAAGAAGGCCTTTGTCGATTTCCTGCACCGCATGCCGTTTTACGGCACCGCCATCCTCTGTACGGACGATGCGGCCGTGCGCGAGATCTGTGCACAGGTCACCTGCCCCATTACCAGCTACGGTTTCAACGAAGAGGCCGAAGTGCGTGCGGTGAATGTGCGCGCGGTGGGCGGCCAGATGCACTTCACCGTGCAGCGCCGCAACGGCGTGGTGTTGCCCGATCTGGAGGTGGTGCTCAACCTGCCGGGCTTGCACAACGTGCTCAATGCACTGTCGGCGATCGCCGTGGCGGTGGAGCTCAACATTGCCGACACCGCCGTGGTCAAGGCGCTGGCCGAGTTCAAGGGCGTGGGGCGCCGCTTTCAGCGTTATGGCGACCTGGCATTGCCGCAGGGTGGCACTGTCACCGTGATTGACGACTATGGCCACCACCCCGTGGAAATGGCCGCCACGCTGGCCGCTGCGCGCGGCGCTTTCCCCGGTCGCCGTCTGGTGTTGGCCTTCCAGCCACACCGCTACACGCGCACCCGCGATTGCTTTGAAGACTTTGTGAAGGTGATTGGTGCAGGCGCCGACGCCGTGCTGTTGGCCGAGGTCTATGCCGCGGGCGAGGCACCCATCGTGGCGGCCGACGGCCGTTCGCTGGCGCGTGCGCTGCGCATTGGCGGCAAGGTGGAACCGATCTTTGTTGACGAGATCACCGCCATGCCGCAGGCCGCAATTGACAACGCGCGCGATGGCGATGTGTTGATGTGCATGGGTGCCGGGTCGATCGGTGCGGTGCCTGGGAAGATTGCTGAAATGCTACAAAAACAGGAGCTGCTCGCGCAGAAGGGATAAGGGCTATGGGCCAAAATCATTCAAATTTGGGCAAAGTGGCGGTGCTGATGGGCGGCGCCTCGGCGGAGCGCGAGGTGTCCCTCATGTCCGGCAGTGGTGTGCTCAAGGCCCTGCTGTCCAAGGGGGTGGACGCGCATGCGTTTGATCCATCCCTGCGTCCGCTGGACGACCTCAAGCGCGAGGGCTTTGCACGCTGCTTCATCGCGCTGCATGGCCGCTTTGGCGAAGACGGCACGGTGCAGGGCGCCCTCGAATTGCTGGGGATTCCCTACACGGGCTCCGGCGTCATGGCCTCTGCCATCTCCATGGACAAGGTCATGACCAAGCGCATTTGGCGCTTCGAGGGGCTGTCCACTCCCGCCTGGCAGCAGGTCAGCAGCGCCGCGCAAACCCACGCCGCTTTTGCGGCATTGGGTGCGCCCATGATCGTCAAGCCCGCGCGCGAAGGCTCCAGCATTGGCTTCACCAAGGTGATGTCGGCCGCGCAGTGTGATGCGGCTTACGCACTGGCCTCGCAACACGACGCCATGGTGCTGTGTGAGCAGTTCATTGCGGGCGACGAGGTCACCTGCCCCGTGCTGGGCCCCAACGAAGCGCCCGAGGCTTTTCCGGTGATCCGCATCGTGGCGCCCGAAGGCAACTACGACTACCAGAACAAGTACTTCACCGATGTGACGCAGTACCTCGTGCCGGCCGGCCTGCCCGATGGCGAGGAGGAGGCGATTCGTGCCCTGGTCCGCAAGGCCTACCAGGTGCTGGGCTGCCGCGGCTGGGCGCGCGCCGACGTGATGATTGATGCCAAGACGCGCACGCCTTACCTGCTGGAGATCAACACCTCGCCTGGCATGACCGGCCACTCGCTGGTGCCCATGTCGGCCAAGGCTGCGGGCATCAGCTACGAAGACCTGTGTGTGCGCCTGCTGCAAAGCACCAGCACGGATGGGAGCGTATCGAAATGAACTCTGCTGCGGCCACCCCGCTGGACGTCAAACTCATGAACACCACCGCTGCGGTGTTGTTCCTGGCGTTTGCCGGCTTGGCGATCGTGGCCGCGGGGCGTTGGGTCTCGCGCCTGCCGGTGTTTGACCTGCAGGGCATCAGCGTGTCTGGCGACATGAACCACAACAACCCGCTGACCCTGCGCGCCAATGTCGCGCCCAGCCTGGCGGGCACCTTCTTCACCGTAGACCTGGCGCGTGTGCGCTCGGCGTTTGAGGCGGTGCCTTGGGTGCGCCGCGCGGTGGTGCGGCGTGAGTTTCCCAACCGCCTGCACGTGAGTTTGCAGGAGCACCAGGCGGTGGCGTATTGGGGGGGCGATGCCGAGTCGCGCTTGATCAACAACCACGGCGAGGTGTTCGAGGCCAATGTGGGTGAGGTCGAGCAGGACAGCCTGCCCCGTCTCAACGGCCCCGAAGGACAGAGCGCCGAGGTGCTGGCCATGTACCGCACGCTGGAGCCGCAGTTCGTCACGATGGAGATACCACTGGAGCAATTGGAGCTGACTGGGCGTGGCAGTTGGCGTGCGCGCCTGGACACCGGTGCCAGCCTGGAGCTGGGCCGCGGCACGGTGGGTGAAGTGGACACACGGACACAACGATTTTTGAAAACCCTGACGCAGGTGACTTCCCGCTACGCACGGCCGCTGCAGGCCGTGGAGTCGGCAGACCTGCGCCATGAGAACGGGTATGCCATCCGGCTGCGCGGCGTGAGCACGCTGGCGGCGGATGCCCCGAAAAAGTAGCGCACAAGGTATTGCAGGACCCTATATGGCAAAAGAGTACAAAGATTTGGTGGTTGGGCTGGACATTGGCACCGCCAAGGTGATGGCGGTGGTGGCCGAGGTCATGCCCGGTGGTGAGCTCAAGCTCGCCGGTTTGGGCATCGCACCCAGCAATGGCCTGAAGCGTGGTGTGGTGGTCAACATCGACGCCACGGTGGCCAGCATCCAGCAGGCGCTGAAAGAGGCCGAGCTGATGGCCGACTGCAAGATCAGCCGCGTCTACACCGGCATCACCGGCAGCCACATCCGCGGCATCAACAGCAGCGGCATGGTGGCGGTGAAAGACCGCGAAGTGACACAGGCCGACGTGGCCCGTGTGGTGGAAACCGCCAAGGCCATCAACATCTCCACCGACCAGCGCCTGCTGCTGGTGGAGCCGCAGGAATTCATCATCGACGGCCAGGACGTGCGCGAGCCCATCGGCATGAGCGGCATCCGCCTGGAAGCCAAGGTGCATATCGTGACCGGTGCGCAAAGTGCGGCCGAAAACATCATCAAATGTGTGCGCCGCTGTGGTCTGGAAGTGGAGCAGCTGATGCTCAACCCACTGGCCAGCAGCCTCAGCGTGTTGACCGAAGACGAGCGCGAACTGGGCGTGGCGCTGGTGGACATTGGCGCCGGTACCACGGACGTGGCCATCTTCACCAACGGCGCCATCCGCCACACGGCCGTGATTCCGATTGCCGGTGACCTGATCACCAGCGACATCGCCATGGCCCTGCGCACGCCCACCAAGGACGCCGAAGAGATCAAGGTCGAGAGCGGCCACGCCAAGCAACTGCTGGTGGACCCCGAGGTGCAGGTGGAAGTGCCCGGTCTGGGCGACCGCGGCCCGCGCATGCTGAGCCGCCAGGCGCTGGCCGGCGTGATTGAGCCGCGCATCGAGGAAATTTTCAGCCTGGTGAACCAGGTGATGCGCGAGTCGGGCTACGAAGAAGTGCTGTCCTCGGGCATTGTGTTGACCGGTGGCAGCTGCATCATGCCGGGCATGGTGGAGCTGGGCGAGGACATTTTCCTCAAGCCCGTGCGCCGCGGCATTCCCAAATACAACAGTGCGCTGGCGGACATGGTGGCGCAGCCGCGTGCAGCCACCGTCATGGGCCTGCTCGAAGAAGCCCGCCTGGCCCGCATGCGCGGCTACAAGGTGGCGCAAAAAGCCGGCTCGATGAAAACCGCATTCGGTTCCGTCAAGGACTGGTTCGTGGGGAACTTCTAACCATGAAACACAAGACATTCAACGCCGCCGGGCCGCCCCAAGGCGTGATGGCCCCCCTGGGGGGCAGCGCCGCTTGCGCAGCAGCAAGCGTGGGGGCCTTGTGGCTTGCCCGGGGGAGTCCGCCTTCATAAATGAATACGCACCCCCACACAGATTTACAGAATCCAACCCATTCATTCAAATAGTTTTTCAGGAGTAACAACATGGCCATCGAAATGATCGAAGAAGAAGCGTTCAACCAAGGCACCCAAATCAAGGTCATCGGCGTGGGCGGCGGCGGCGGCAACGCGGTCGAGCACATGATCCAGACCGCCGTGGGCGGCGTGGAATTCATCTGCGCCAACACCGACGCGCAGGCGCTCTCGCGCAGTACCGCACACAAGACCATCCAACTGGGTGGTAGCGGTCTGGGTGCCGGCAGCAAGCCCGACAAGGGCCGCGACGCCGCTGAGCAGGCCGAGGCCGACATCCGCACCGCCATCGAAGGTGCGCACATGTTGTTCATCACTGCCGGCATGGGTGGCGGCACCGGTACTGGCGCCGCGCCCGTGATTGCACGCGTGGCCAAGGAAATGGGCATCCTGACGGTGGGTGTGGTGACCAAGCCTTTCGACTTCGAAGGTGGCCGCCGCATGAGCAATGCCGATGCCGGCCTGAGCGAGCTCGAAGCCAATGTGGATTCGCTGATTGTGGTGTTGAACGAGAAGCTGCTGGAAGTGCTGGGCGACGACGTCAGCCAGGACGAAGCGTTTGCGCACGCCAACGACGTGCTGAAAAACGCCGTGGGCGGTATTGCCGAAATCATCAACGTGCCCGGCCATGTGAACGTCGACTTCGAAGACGTGCGCACCGTGATGGGTGAGCCCGGCAAGGCCATGATGGGTACGGCTGTGGCCAAGGGCCCGGACCGTGCACGCATTGCGGCTGAGCAGGCCGTGGCCTGCCCCTTGCTCGAAGGCATCGACCTGTCGGGTGCCAAGGGCGTGCTGGTACTTATCACTGCGGCCAAGGGCAGCCTGAAGCTGTCCGAGTCCAAGCTGGCGATGAACACCATCCGCGCCTACGCGTCGCCCGATGCCCATGTGATCTACGGCACGGCCTACGATGACGCGCTGGGTGAGGAAATCCGCGTGACGGTGGTGGCCACCGGCCTGAGCCGCCAGGGTGCACGCCGTACGGCGCCTCCGCTGCAAGTGCTGCGCACCGGCACCGACAACGTGCCTTTCCATGTGCCCACGCTCAACACCATTGCCCAGCCCTCCGGCGCGGCAGCGGCCCTGGGTGGCACGGGCCACGTCGCCAGCCAGCCCGACTACGGCAGCATGGCCACGCCCAGCGTGTGGCGCACCAACCGCACGCAAGCGGCGGCCAAGGTCGACGCGCTGTCCAGCGGTGGCATGGATGACTACGAAATCCCCGCGTTCCTGCGCAAGCAAGCGGACTGACCGTCAGAACGATGTGGAATTGGCTGCCCGGTAAAATCTACCCTGTGCTGAAACAACGAACCCTCAAATCCCTGACCCGCGCCGTCGGCGTGGGCCTGCACAGCGGCCAGCGTGTGGAAATCACGCTGCGCCCGGCGGCACCGGATACGGGCATCGTGTTTCGCCGGGTGGATTTGCCGAATGCGCCGGACATTGTGGTCTCGGCCGAGGCGGTGACCGACACACGCCTGGCGTCCACGCTGTCCTGCGGCAACGCCAAGGTGCACACGGTAGAACACCTCATGTCGGCCTGCGCCGGCCTTGGGGTCGATAACCTGTTTGTGGACATCACGGCCGAAGAGATCCCGATTCTGGATGGCTCCGCTGCCTCGTTTGTCTTCCTGCTGCAAAGCGCGGGCATCGAGATGCAAAACGCGCCGCGGCGCTTCATCCGCCTGACCAAGCCAGTGGAAATACGCGAAGGCGAGGGGGCCAACGAGAAGTGGGCACGCCTGGACCCGTACCACGGCTACAAGCTCAGTTTTGAGATCGACTTCAACCATCCCGCCGTGGACTCTACCGGCCAGCGCGTGGAGTTTGACCTGAGCACGGGCTCGTACTCGCGTGACATTGCACGCGCCCGCACCTTTGGCTTCACCAAAGACGTGGAAATGATGCGCTCCAATGGCCTGGCCCTGGGCGGCGGTTTGGACAACGCCATCGTGATGGACGACTACAAGGTGCTCAATGCCGATGGACTGCGCTACGACGACGAGTTCGTCAAGCACAAGATCCTGGACGCCATGGGCGACCTCTACATCGTGGGCAAGCCTCTGCTGGCCGCCTACAGCGCACGCCGCTCGGGCCATGCGCTCAACAACAAGCTGCTGCGCGAACTGCAGGCCCACCCCGAGTGCTGGGAAGTGGTCACCTTCGAAGACGTGAAGCAGGCGCCCGTGGGCTTTGCCCAGCCCGTGCGGGCCTGGTGATATGGCCCCCACGCGTCGCTGGTGCACGGGGCGCTGCCCCGCTCCCGCCGGGCGCGCTACGTACCGGGGGCTAGGCATATGCTGCTGTTTCGCTGGCTGATCCTGTTGTGCCTGCTGGGAGCGGCGGTCTGTTTTGCCTTTTATGTAGGTACTGGACAAGCGCGCTTTCTGCGCTGGGGGTGGAAGACCCTCCAATGGACCCTGTTGGCCGCAGGGGGCTTTTTCACGGTACTGATTCTCGAACGCGTCGCCTGAGGTCCCGCGGTCTCGGTCTGCACGGTTTTGTTTGTCCGGCGGGGCTGGTCAAGGGCATGGGTTTCTGGCAATCTTGTTAGCGGAGGTGCGCTGAAGCGCGCCCTAACTACAACAATGACAGGAGACTTCCATGATCCATGGCCTGACTTTCAAACTCAAGATCGCCTTGTTGGTGGCGGCTTCTCTGCTGGCGGTTGCCGTGATGGCAGTGGTGTCGGTGCTCGACATCCGCACCAATATCATCCAAGCGCGCCAAGACCAGTTGGTCACCGCCGTGCAATCAATGCACAACGTGGTGATGGGCTACAAGGCGCGTGCCGACAGTGGCGCCATGCCGCTGGAGGATGCCCAGAAGGCCGCTGCCCTGGCGGTCGGACTGTCCCGATATGGCGGGGCAGAGGGCAAGACGGAGTACTCCTACATTTGGTCGCTCGACGGGGTTGGGGTGATGCACCCCATCAAGCCTGAATGGGCTGGGCAGAACATGGTCGGCAAGATCAAGGATGGCGCCGGAACGGACATCATTGTGTCGCTCGTCAATGCCATCAAGGCAAGTCCCAATGGCCGTGCTTTTGTGCCCACCATGTTCCCCAGACCCGGGCAGACCGTGCCCGTGCCCAAGCTGCAGTACGTGATGAAGGTGGACGGATGGAACTGGATGGTGGGGTCCGGCTTGTACACCGACGATTTGGATGCCAGCGTGCGCAGCAAGGTGCTGGGCGGTGTTGCGGTGCTGGTGGTCATGCTGTTGGTGATTGGCGGTATTGGTGGCGCGGTTGCCAAGTCCGTTTTGGGCCAGATTGGCGGAGAGCCCCAGGAGGCTTACCACGCCATGTCCCAGGTGGCCGCAGGCAATCTGGCTGTCCATTTGCCACCTGCCAAGGCCGGTAGTGTGGTGGGTGGTTTGTCACAAATGGTGCAGTCCCTGCGTTCGCTGGTGTCCGAGGTGCGCAATGCGACCGACAGCATCGCCACGGCATCCAGTGAAATTGCCCAAGGAAATGCAGACCTGTCGCAGCGGACCGAGCAAACGGCCAGCAACTTGCAACAAACAGCGTCGTCGATGGAGGACCTGACCGATACGGTTCGACAGACCTCCGACAATGCCGGAACGGCCAGCCAATTGGCCGCATCCGCTTCCGAGGTCGCCAGCCGGGGTGGTCGTGTGGTCTCGGAAGTTGTGAACACCATGGGAGAGATCAACGCCAGCAGCAAACGCATCAGCGACATCATCAGTGTGATTGATGGCATTGCCTTCCAGACCAATATCCTGGCGCTCAATGCCGCGGTGGAGGCAGCACGTGCCGGAGAGCAGGGACGTGGCTTTGCCGTGGTGGCCTCTGAGGTGCGTAGCCTGGCTGGGCGTTCGGCCGAGGCGGCGAAAGAAATCAAGGCGCTGATCAATGCCTCCGTGGAGCGGGTGGAGGCCGGCACGCAGCTGGTGGGGGACGCCGGCCGCACCATGGAGGAAATTGTCGGATCCGTGCAGCGGGTCAACGACATGATCGGAGAGATTCGCAGTGCCACGGCAGAACAAAGCCAGGGCATTTCGGGCGTGAACCAGGCCGTGGGCCAACTGGACCAGATGACCCAGCAAAACTCGGCCCTGGTGGAGGAAAGTGCGGCGGCGGCGGCCAGCCTCAAGGAACAGGCCAATAGCCTGGCACGGGTGGTGTCGGTGTTCCGTCTTGAATAAGTCGCAGGTCGACACGATAATCACACATCACCCCTGAGCCCTTGTTTTGTCAAAGGATGGCGCCATGAACTCTTTGTCTTCGATTGCCTTGTCGGGCATGAACGCGGCGCAGACCTCCCTGAACGCCAGTGCCCATAACGTGGCCAACTTGGCGACCGAGGGCTTCAAACGCCAGGAGGCGGTGCAGACCGAGCAGCCAGGTGGTGGCGTGAGCACGCAAGTTCGCCAAGCAGAAGTCGCGGGCCCTGCGCTGGAAACAGATGTCGTGACACAACTGCAAGCCAAACACAGCTTTATTGCGAACCTCGCAGTGTTCAAGACCAGCAATCAGATGGCCGGGGCCTTGCTGGACATCAAGGCCTAGGGTGCCGGTTCATAGTTTTTGACGATGGCGTCCAAGCGCCCGTCGCTGCGCAATTTGTCTATCGCCTGTTGCAGCTTGCGCGCGATCAGCGGATGGCTCTCCTTGTTGAGGGCAAAGTAATAGCCCCCATCGTCACTGAGTTTGAGCAATTTAGTGACGCTGCCCACGGGGCGCCCCACACTGCGCAGGTTCCAGGCCATGCCCACTTCAGTGTCTACCATGGCGTGCACCAAATCCCCCATCAGCATGCGAAACACCGCATCGTTGGAGCTTTCCTCAACCATGGCACTGCTGGGCACGCCGGCTGCCAGCAGGTCCTGCATGGCGGCTTCCTCACGCACCACGCCTATGCGCAATTGCGCCAACTCTCGGGCTTCACGCGGGGGCGCACCCGAGATATTGCGTGTGTAGACCCAGGTGGTGCGCGGCAGCAAGGGGCCGACCCACAGGAAGTGGTCCTCCCGCGAGGGTTTGCGCGCCGTGGTGTACAGCACCGTGTTGGGGGTGCTGCGCACTACCTTGTAGCCACGTGCCCAGGGCACGACCTGAAAGCTGCATTGCAACTCTGCCAATTCGCAGGCTGCGCGCAACACATCGGTCGCAATGCCTTGTACTTTGCCCGACTCTGCAAAGTTGTAGGGAGGCCAATGCTCGGTGTAGGCCACCAATCGTTGGTTGGTGGCTTCCCGTGGTGTGGCGAATACGCTGCCACATGCAACGCTGGCCAGCAAGGACAAAAGGCAGTGGGTAATCAGACGAAGGGACATGGCGCGAGCGACAAACACGGCCCTTCATGCTAACTGCAATTTATTTAATGACGCTGACTTGTATCAATTAACGTTGTCGCCCGGCGCGGTAAGACACCTTGCCATTGCCCCCCATGCTGTCCGCCGCCGCCAGGCGGGCCATGGCTTTGCCAGCATGGGCGTGGGTGATGGCCAGGCCCAGGGCATCGGCGGCATCGGGCCCGGGCAGGCCGGGCAGGCTGAGCAGGCGTTTCACCATTTCCTGGATCTGGTCCTTGTGCGCACGGCCGTGGCCCGCCACGGCCTGCTTCATTTGCAGCGCGGTGTACTCGGCCACCGGCAGCCCTGCGTTGACAAGTGCCGTGATCAGCGCACCACGGGCCTGGCCCAGCAGCAGTGTGGACTGGGGATTGACGTTGACGAACACGATCTCAATCGACGCACAGGTGGGTTGGTAACGCTGCACCACCTCGCCCATGCCGTCAAACAGTACCTTCAGGCGCTCGGGCAGGGCGCGCGTGTCCAGGTGCTGGGTGCCTATCGTGCCGCTGGCCACATAGCGCACGTCGGCGCCCACCACATCCACCACGCCAAAGCCGGTGGTGCGCAGGCCGGGGTCAATGCCGAGAATTCGCATGCTATTGTTTTAGGAGCTGCTCGCGCAGCATACATAAGGGCTAGAGGCCAAAATACCACTTAACCGAGTGGAAAAAGACGGGGGCTGCAAAACACAGGGCATCGACCCGGTCCAGCAGGCCTCCGGCGCCGGTCACCCCATTGCCTTCGCGTCCCCAGCTCGGGATACCGCGGTCGCGTTTGAGGGCTTTCATGACGAAGTGGCCCATGGAGCCCGCCACACACGCAATGAAGCTGAACGCAAACGCGGTGCCCGGCACCCAGGGCGTGATGCCGGCCAGCAGCGCACCAAACACGCTGGCCACGGCAATGCCAATCCACCAACTCGGCCAGTTGAAGCTCTGGCTGATGGCCGGCGCCACGGGGGCCCGCTGCAGCTTGCGTGAGACCAGGTGCTGTGTGGCCATGCAGGTCTGGACCACCAGCACCAAGAAGAACACCATGAAGGCGTTTTTGTTGTTGTAGCTGGGGAAGTTCAACATCAGCAGCGCGGGTACATGGCTCATGCCGTAGATACACACCATGATGCCCCACTGCAGCTTGGCATTGCGCTCCAGAAAACGCAGCGGGTCATTGGCCAGCGCACTGGTCAACGGCAGGGCCAGGAATACATAGACCGGGATGAACACGGCAAACATGTCAAAGTGCTCGGTGCCCACCAGCCAGTACTGCAGCGGCAGCACTACAAAAAAGGCCAGCACCAGGCTGCGGTGATCGCCCCGGCGCGTGGGCGACAGCGTGAGGAATTCACGCAACGCGAAGAAGGACACCAGGCCAAACAGTGTGAGTGCCACCCAGTCGCCGGCCACCCAGCCTACCCAGAACACAAACATCATGAGCCAGCTGGTGCGGATCACGCCGTCCAGGCTTTTGAGTTCCTTGCGGCGCAGGTCGCCGGCGGCATCATCCCCGTATTCGCGCAGCGACAGCACAAAGGCCACGATGCTGGAGAGCAACAAGAGGCCGAACACGATGATGAACAGTGCACCGATCTGCTGCGTGGCCGTGAGGTTCTTGAGATAAAAATACATGGAAGCCCCTTACACGTCGCGCAGGGCGATCACAGCGTTGCGCGCGCGGGTCAGGAAGTTGCGGTGGTCTTCCCCCGCCTCCACCTGCATGGGCGCGCCAAAGGTGACCGAGCACAGCACCGGCACGGGCACCACTTCGCCCTTGGGCAACACGTGCTGCACATTGTTGATCCATGCGGGCACCAGTACCACGTTGGGGAACTTGGTGGCCAGGTTGTAGAGCCCGGCCTTGAAGGCCTGCGGTTCCTCAAAGTGGCCGCGTGTCCCTTCGGGGAACAGGATGATGGAGTCGCCATTGGTGAGTGCCTCCATCAGTGGCTCCAGCGGGTCTTCGTCAGCCGTGCGGTCGCGCGAGACGTAGATGACATGGAACACTTCGGTGGTGAGCCACTTCTTGAACGGTGTTTTGGTCCAGTAGTCTTTGGCGGCAATGGCGCGGGTGATGTGGCGCAGTTCTTTGGGCAGGGCCGCCCAGATCATCACCAGGTCGGCGTGGCTTTGGTGGTTGGCAAAATAAATGCGCTGTTCGGCCTTGGGCGGGCAACCGTGCCAGCGCGCTTGCGCACCGGTTAGCACCCGGATCAAACCGAGCAAAAAGTAACTCATCAACTTGGCTAGCATGGCGGGGATGATACCTAGGGGTTGTGACCCCGATGCTGGGGTTTGCTCTCTCGCTGTCTCGCTGTCTCGCTGTCTCCGGCGGGCGGGGTACTTCGCTCCGTTCGTGTCCCCCGGCCCTCCAGGGCCTCCTCCTTGACCTCACTGCGCGAAGCACCCCACCCACCGGATCCGGGTGTTTGGCGAGCGCGGCACAAGACTCCGGCGGCGGTCTGCCCAGGCCCGTTGCGGGCTCAAGACAAAACGCAGCCCGTGTAAACGTTTCAACTCAAGGCAGTTGCGCGTCCGGCATACGCGCCACAATCGTCCCCGCGCGGTTGGCCAGATAGCCCGAGTTGGGCACCTTCTCAAAGTACTTGGGGCGCGGCAACATGACGGCCAGACGTGCAGCCTCATAGGCACTGAGCTTGCTGGCCGGTTTGCGGAAATAGTGCTGGGCCGCAGCCTCGGCGCCAAACACGCCTTCGCCCCATTCCACGCTGTTGAGGTAAATCTCCAGAATGCGCTGCTTGCTCAGCAAATGCTCCAGCAACAGCGTCAAGACAAACTCCTGGCCCTTGCGCATCAGCGTGCGCTCGCCTGAGAGAAACAGATTTTTGGCCAACTGTTGTGTGATGGTGGAGCCGCCCACGATCTTGGGGGGCTTGGTGGTTTTTCTTTGCTCGGCGCGCTGCTCAGCCTTGGCATTCTTTGCCCAGGCTTTCTCCAGCGCCTCCCAGTCCACCCCATCGTGCTGGCTGAAGCCATCGTCCTCTGACGCAATCACCGCGCGCTTCAGGTGGTCGGAGATTTGCGCGTAGTCCACCCACTGCTGGCGCCAGCGCAACTCGCCCTTCTCGGTGGTGACACGCCAGGCCTCGGAGCGCTCAAAGGCCGTGCTTTGCGGGGCCACCACGGCCATGGCGGCAATGCGGCCTACAAAGTAGAGTTGCAGCGCCAACAAGGCCAGCGCACACAGCCAAATCCAACGCCACAGACTCTTCATTGCGACGCCGAAACCTTGGCTTCCAGGGTCTCGTCACGGGTGAATTTGAAACGCGACACCACCAGAATCTGGTCGGCCTGGCGGCGCATGGCTGCGTTGAAGGTGCCAAAGGGGCCCGCCGTGCGGGCAATCGCTTCGGCACGTTTGTCCAGCGTCGGGTTGCCGGAGCTCTGCACCACATCGGTATCAATCACGCGGCCGTCGTGGTTGACGGTGACGATCATGGTCAACTCGCCATACAGTTTTTTGCCACCGCTTTGCGGAAAGTTCTCGGTGCCCCGGTCTTCAATCGCGCGGCGCAGGCCGTCGTAGTACACCGCATACACCTCCTCGCGCACGGCCGGGCTGATGTAGCGTTTCTTGGGCCGCGCGTTCTCCATGTTGATGCGCCGCTCGATTTCAGCCAGCAGCTTGATGAGCTGGCGGCGCTTCTCTTCGCGCTCGGCTTGCTCGGCCTTGTTGGCGGCCTGGCTGGGGTCGGGCGGGGGCAGGGCGGCCAGCTGGTTTTTCACCTGGGCCAGCAGCAGGTTTTGCTGCTCCTGCAGAGTTTGCAGTTTTTTGGAGGACTCCTCTTCCAGCGAGTCGCCCACATCGGTCAGCAGGGACGGCGGCAGGGGGCTGCTCGCGCGGCCTTTCTCGGCTTCTCCTCCGCCCGCCAACGAGGTTTGTGCGATGGCGGTTGCCTTGTCGGGCTTCTCGTTGCTCTTGGCATTCACCAGAATCACTTCCAGCGGCTGGTCCTCAAACACGCGGTTGAAGGCCTCCGGGTCCACAAAACGCACGGTGAGCAGCACCGCGTGGACCGCGATCGAGGCGCCCAGCGCCCATTGGAGGGTGGTGATGTTGTGCAGCTTCACGAGGCGGAATTATCGCTGCCGCCCTCGGGCGCTTCGTTCACGTCCACGGCAATCGCAATCGGGCCGGCCACGTCGTCCTCGTCTTCGCTCTCGTCCACCTCGGCATTCGAGGTTTCGGCCGGGACATCCAGACGCTCCACCACCGTGCCATGCACGTCCAGTGTGATCAGGTCCATCTCGCCCAGCTTGATGCGCACCTTGGCATTGCGCGGCAGGCCCTGCGCGCCCATCACCGGCAGCACCAGCGGAATGTCGTCGGCGCGCACCATGTTCTCCTTGAACACCGTGGCCACCAGCTCGGTGATGCCGTGCTGCTGCACATAACGCATGGTCCAGAAGCGCTCCATGGCGCCCTGGTAGCCGTTGTAGGCGCTGTAGGCCGTGTCAAACGCCGAGATGATGGCGAACAGCTCAGCGTCCTTGGGCTTGAACGGCGCCACCAGCGCCGCGGTCTTGCCGTGGCGCGCGCAGGCCATGATCTGCCACTGGTTCACCAGGTCGGTGTAACGGCGCAGCGGCGAGGTGGCCCAGGCGTAGCTTTTGACGCCAATGCCGGCGTGCGGCAGGGCCTTGGTACCCATGCGCACCTTCACGCCGGGCGCCAGGCTGGCCTGGCTGCGGTAGATGGCGGGTACACCCATTTCCGCCATCAGGTTGCCCCAGGTGCTGTTGGCCAGGATCATGGCCTCGGCCACGATCAGGTCCAGCGGCGCACCGCGCTGGCGGATGCTGATTTGCACTTCTTCATGGCCTTGCGGTTCGGTGCCTTGGGCACCGGCCTCGCGCACCAGGCGGAAGTTGTAGTCCGGCCGGTTGAAGGTTTCGGGTTTGCCGCGCACCACCTCGCGTTTGGCCTTCAGATCACGCGCCAAACGGTATAAAAATGATAGCTGCTCGCGCAGAGTGGGCAAGGGTTGAGGCGTTGTTTCATGCTCAAACGTGGGGTCCAGCAGCCAGGGCTCGGTGACTACCGCGTCGAGCTGGTCGTGGCGCAGGTTGTGGGCGATGGGCACACGTTCCAGCTTGGTCTCGCTGGCCTTGATCTCCAGCGTCGCTTCGTCCAGCGTCACATACAGCGACAGAGCCGGGCAGTCGCGCCCTTCCTGCAGCGTGTAGGTCTGCACCACGTCGTCGGGCAGCATGGTGACCTTGTAGCCCGGCATGTAGACCGTGGACAGGCGCGCGCGGCCCAGTACATCGATGGGGCTGCCGGGCTGCACGGCCAAGCCGGGCGCAGCAATGTGGATGCCGATGGTGACCGTGCCGCTGCCCAGGCCTTGCAGGCTCAGCGCATCGTCAATTTCCGTGGTTTGTGAATCGTCGATCGAGTAGGCCTGCACCGGTGCCAGTGGCAACTCGTCCGCAATGGCAGGTGCGGTAATCGCGGGGAAACCCGTGCCTTTGGGAAAGTTCTCCAGCAAAAAACGCTTCCAGTGGAACTGGTAGGGCGAGGCAATGGCGCCGGCCTTTTGCAGCAGCTCCAGCGGCGCGGTGTGCGTGGCGCGGCTGGCCTCCACCACGGCCTTGTACTCGGGGGCGTTTTTGTCGGGCTTGAACAGGATCTTGTAGAGCTGCTCCTTGATCGGTTCGGGGCAGGTGCCTGCGCCCAGGTCGATCGCCCACTGGGCAATCTGCTCGGCAATCACGCGTTTTTTCTCAATCGCGGCCAGGGCCTGCGCAATGATGTCGGCCGGGGCTTTCTTGAAACGGCCCTTGCCGGCGCGGCGGAAGTAGTGCGGCGTGTCAAACAGCTTGAACAACATGCCGGCCTGCTCGGTCAGCGTGGCGTTGGCCGAAAAGTAGTCTTTGGCCAGGTCGGCAAAGCCAAACTCGGTATCGGGCGCAAATTCATAGGCCATGTCCAGCTCAATGGCTTGCGCCTGGGTCTGGGCGGCCGCCATCAGCTCCGCCGGTGCGGGCTTCTCGAACTTGATCAGGATGTTGGCGCCCTTGACCTTGACGCGTTTGCCGGAATCCAGCTCCACCTGTGCAGAGGCTTCCGCCTCTGACAGCACACGACCGGCCATGAACTTTCCGGCTTCTTCAAACAGTACAAACATAGGGGGTAGATTGTCCCCGCAAATTGCGACCGACCAGGGAGACCGTTTTCAGACCAGTCCCAGAAAGGCCAGCAGGCGGGGCAGGTGGGTGTCAAAGTCGCTCAGCGCGTGGTCGCCGCCCTCCAGCAGCACCTGGGGGCTGCAGGCATACCGCGCGTGCATTTCGCGCCAGTCCAGCACCTCGTCGCCCTTGGCGATGAAGGCCAAATACCGTTCGGGGTGGGTCAGCGGACCGCAGGCAAGTGTCTGCAGCTCGTTCACGTACTCGGGCTGGAAGAAAAAACGCTCTTCGGGGTCGTGCCAGCTGGTTTGCTCGCCGATGTACTTGGCCAGGTCACGCGCCGGGTCCACCGCGGGGTTGACCAGCACGGCGCGGCAGCCCGTCTGTTCTGCCACCTGGGTGGCATAAAAACCGCCCAAGCTGGAGCCCACCACCGCCATGGTTTCCCGCGGCCAGCCGGCAATTCCTTCCAGCAGCATCTCCATGGCCGCCCGGGGCGAGGGTGGCAGCTGCGGGCACCACCAGTGCACCTGGGGGTGATGCACCGCCATGTGGGCGGCGAGCTGGCGCGCCTTGGTGGACTGGGGAGACGACCGGAAGCCATGCAGGTAAAGCAGATGGGTTATGGGGGTTTTGGAGGTGGGGGAGGGCATGCAGCCATGATAGTTGGCGGGATAATTCGGACCTATATGTCCTACCAATTCGGAAAAGTCTCCCTGCGCCAGCGCATCGCACCCTGGTTTGCGGGTTTTGATGGGCCGCTGGCGTTTGCGGTCTTCATGCTGGCCTGCGCGGGCATGCTCACCATGTACTCGTCGGGCTTCGACCATGGGACCCGTTTTGAGGACCATGGCCGCAACATGCTGATCGCCGCCACCATCATGTTTGTGGTGGCTCAGGTGCCGCCGCAGCGCCTGATGGCCGTGGCCGTGCCCCTGTATTTGGTGGGCGTGGCACTGTTGATTGCGGTGGCGGTGTTTGGCATCACCAAAAAGGGCGCGCGGCGCTGGGTGAATGTGGGCATCGTGATCCAGCCCAGCGAGATCCTCAAGATCGCCATGCCGCTGATGCTGGCCTGGTGGTTCCAGAAACGCGAGGGCCAGTTGCGCCCGCTGGACTTTGTGGTGGCCGGCCTGCTGCTGCTGGTGCCGGTGGGGCTGATCATGCGCCAGCCGGATCTGGGTACCTCGCTGTTGGTGTTGGCGGCAGGGCTGGCGGTGATCTTTTTTGCCGGCATGAGCTGGAAGCTGGTGATTCCGCCCGTGGCGATTGGGCTGGTGGGCATTGTGCTGGTGGTGGTGTTTGAGCCGCAGCTGTGCGCCGACGGCGTGCGCTGGGCGGTGCTGCACGACTACCAGCAGCAGCGCATCTGCACCCTGTTGGACCCCACGCGTGACCCGCTGGGCAAGGGCTTTCACATCATCCAGGGCATGATCGCCATTGGCTCCGGCGGCATCACCGGTATGGGCTTCATGAAGGGTACCCAGACCCATCTGGAGTTCATTCCCGAGCGCACCACCGACTTCATTTTTGCGGCCTTCTCCGAAGAGTTTGGCCTGATCGGCAACCTGTGCCTGTTGGCGGCCTTTGTGTTCCTGATCCTGCGCGGTCTGGCCATTGCGCTGGAGGCGCCCACGCTGTTTTCGCGCCTGCTGGCCGGGGCGGTGACCATGATTTTCTTCACCTACGCCTTTGTGAACATGGGCATGGTCAGCGGCATCCTGCCCGTGGTGGGCGTGCCGCTGCCCTTTATCAGTTATGGCGGCACCGCCATGGTGACGCTGGGGCTGGCGCTGGGCATCCTGATGTCCATTGCCAACTCCAAACGGTTGGTGCAATCGTGAACGTCGGATTGGTTGGTGTGGGCAATATGGGCGGTGCCATGGCGCAGCGTCTGTGCAGCCTGGGTTGGGCGCCCTGGGTCCACGATGTGGATGCTGTCAAGGTGCGGGATTTGGTGTCTTTCGGTGCTCTAGCCACCGTGGATATTGCGCAAGCAGCTACTGAATCTATAGCAACTATTGTCTGTGTGGTGGATGCGGCGCAGACCCGAGACGTGTTGTTTGGCCCCCAGGGCCTGGCGCCGCAGCTGCCTGCGGGCCACGTGGTGGTGCTGTGCCCCACCATTGCGCCACAAGACGTGGAGGCCATTGCCGCCCGGTTGGCCGAGTCCGGCATCCACACCGTCGATGCCCCCATGTCCGGCGGCCCGGTGCGGGCGCGTGACGGCAGCATGAGCCTGATGGTGGCCGGCGAAGACGCCGTGGTGGCGCGCGTGCAGCCGCTGCTGGACGCACTCTCGGGCAAGGTGTTTCGCATCAGCCAGCGCGTGGGCGACGGCGCGCGCACCAAACTCGTCAACAACCTGCTGGCGGGCATCAACCTGGTGGGCGCAGCCGAGGTGATGGCGCTGGCCAGCCGCATGGGGCTGGACCTGAACCGCACGCTGGACGTGGTGGAGCAGTCCAGCGGCCAGAGCTGGATTGGCAGCGACCGCATGCGCCGCGCCATTGCGGGCGACTTGGCGCCGCGTGCGCACATGACGCTATTGGCCAAGGACACACGGCTGGCCCAAGAGGCAGCTGCGCACGCGGGCTTTGCCGGCCCCCTGGGGGCCCAGGCCAGCGCGGTGTTTGCCGCCGCAGTAGCCGCAGGGTTGGAAGGGCTGGATGATGGCGCCCTGCTGGCATTCCTGCAGCGGCCTAAAATGGCCGAATGATCTCTCGCGAACCCACCATTGAGCGCTTGGCCACGGCCAAGTCCCTGCTGCTGACCCCGTTTGGGCTGGACGAGAGCCATCTCACCAAGGCCTTGAACGAAATCAAGGCGCACCAGGTGGACGAGGCGGACCTCTACTTCCAGTACACGCGTTCCGAAGGCTGGAGCCTGGAAGAGGGCATTGTGAAGACCGGCTCCTTCAGCATCGACCAGGGCGTGGGCGTACGGGCGGTCAGTGGCGAGAAAACCGCCTTTGCCTACTCCGACGATATTTCCGAAGCCAGTCTGCTGGACGCGGCCCGCACCGTGCGCACCATTTCCAGCGCGGCCCAGTCCAAGCGCACCAAGGCTGCCAGCACCAAGATTGCCGGCAGCCGCAAGCTCTACGCCGGCGTGGACCCCATTGCCACGCTGGACAGCACCACCAAGGTGGAACTGCTGGGCAGGGTGGAAAAACTGGCGCGTGCCAAAGACCCGCGCATCATCCAGGTGATGGCCGGCCTGGCCAGCGAATACGACGTGGTGATGGTGGCGCGGGCCGACGGCACGCTGGCCGCCGATGTGCGCCCGCTGGTACGCCTCAGCGTCACCGTGATCGCCGAGCAAAAGGGCCGCCGCGAAGTCGGCTCCAGCGGCGGCGGCGGCCGTTTTGGTTTGGCCTATTTCACCGACGCGCAGATTGAAGAGTATGTGAACCAGGCCGTGCACGCGGCGCTGACCAACCTGGATGCGCGCCCCGCGCCGGCTGGCGAGATGACCGTGGTGCTGGGTTCCGGCTGGCCCGGCATCCTGCTGCACGAAGCCATTGGCCACGGGCTGGAAGGTGACTTCAACCGCAAGGGCAGCAGCGCCTTCAGCGGCCGCATTGGCCAGCGCGTGGCGGCCAAGGGCGTGACCGTGCTGGACGACGGCACCATTGCCGACCGCCGTGGTTCGCTCAATGTGGACGACGAGGGCAATGCCAGCCAGAAGACCGTGCTCATCGAGGATGGCATCCTCAAGGGTTACATCCAGGACAACATGAACGCCCGGCTGATGGGTGTGAAGCCCACCGGCAACGGCCGGCGCGAAAGCTACGCCCACGTGCCGATGCCGCGCATGACCAACACCTACATGTTGGGGGGCGACAAAGACCCGCAGGAAATCGTCAAGAGCATCAAGAAGGGCTTGTACGCAGTCAACTTTGGCGGTGGCCAGGTCGACATCACCAGCGGCAAGTTCGTGTTCAGCGCGTCTGAAGCCTACTGGGTGGAGAACGGCAAGATCCAGTACCCGGTCAAGGGCGCCACCATTGTGGGCAGTGGCCCGGAATGCCTGAAACGTGTCTCCATGATCGGCAACGACATGAAGCTCGACAGCGGTGTGGGCACCTGTGGCAAAGAGGGCCAGAGCGTGCCCGTGGGCGTGGGCCAGCCCACCCTGCGCATTGACGGACTGACCGTAGGCGGCACGGCCTGAGCCGGGCTGTCAGCTAGCTGTTTTCAACCTGTGCTACATTGAAGCCATGCATTCAGCACGTTTCTTTTTTAGCTACTTTTGGTTCTCACGCGCATCCGGCGGTCGAGAGATCTGAACGTACCCAAAAGAAACGTCCTGAATCTTCCCAAAAACCGCCGGCACCCCCGGCGGTTTTTTTATGCCTTTTTTTTATTCAACTTTGACCTCAGGAGCGACCCATGAATGCACACGCAACGGCTACCGGTGACTGGTATGGCCAATCCCAACCCGCCGACCGCACCAGCAAAACCGACGACGAACGCATCAAGGACATTACCGTGTTGCCCCCTCCTGAGCACCTCATCCGCTTCTTTCCCATCCGCGGCAGCGCGGTGGAGACCCTGATCAGCGACACGCGTGGTGCCATCCAGGCCATCATGGCCGGTACCGACGACCGCTTGCTGGTCATCATCGGACCTTGCTCCATCCACGACCCTGCCGCTGCGCTGGACTACGCCCGCCGCCTGAAAGTGGAGCGCGAGAAGTACAAAGACACACTGGAGATCGTGATGCGTGTGTACTTCGAGAAGCCCCGCACCACCGTGGGCTGGAAGGGCCTGATCAACGACCCCTACTTGGACGAAAGCTTCCGCATCGATGAGGGCCTGCGCATTGCGCGCCAGTTGCTCATCGAGATCAACCGCCTGGGGCTGCCTGCCGGCAGCGAGTTCCTGGACGTGATTTCCCCGCAGTACCTGGGCGACCTGATCTCCTGGGGCGCCATTGGTGCGCGTACCACCGAGAGCCAGGTGCACCGCGAGCTGGCCTCGGGCATTTCGGCGCCCATTGGGTTCAAGAATGGCACGGACGGCAACATCAAGATCGCCACCGACGCGATCCAGGCCGCAGCGGGGGGGCACCACTTCCTGTCGGTCCACAAAAACGGCCAAGTGGCGATTGTGCAAACCAATGGCAACCCGGACTGCCACGTGATCTTGCGCGGCGGCAAGACGCCCAACTACGACGCCGCCAACGTGGCAGCAGCCTGTGCGGACCTGGCCAAGGCCAAGCTGCCCCAGACCCTGATGGTGGACTGCAGCCACGCCAACAGCAGCAAGCAGCACGAGAAGCAACTGGATGTGGCCAAGGACATTGCAGGGCAGATTTCGGGTGGATCGACCAGCATTTTCGGCGTGATGGTGGAAAGCCACCTGAATGCTGGCGCCCAGAAGTTCACGCCCGGCAAGGACGACTCGTCCAAGCTGGAATACGGCAAGAGCATTACCGACGCCTGCCTGGGCTGGGACGATTCCATTGCGTCGCTGGAGGTCTTGTCGGCTGCCGTGCAGGCGCGCCGCGCGCTGAAATAAGCCGGGATCAGGCCGGTACGGACTTGTCCGTGCCAGCCTGATCAATCATGGCGTCGGCCCAGGCTTGGGCGGCGGCCATGGTTGCAAAAATCTGGAACGGACGGCCAATATCCAGGTAGATCTGCGTGTACAGCGGCGCCATGATGCGGCCGCCTTCCACCTCTGGCCCTATGACAAACGCCGTAGCCACGGGGATCATGTTGTCGGGCTTGGGCGCTGCCATGATCTGCGCGTAGCGTGCAATGCCGTCGGGGCTCGTCATGGCATTGCCGACCATGGTGCATACGCTGACCCAGTCGCCTTGGGGCCGGGTGGCCAGCAGGAAGTCGCGCTGGGCGATGGCCAGGCAGTCCACCAGCTCGGTGTTAAACGGGCCGGTCGCCTCGTAGTGCATCAGGCGACCTTCCATCCAGATGTCCACCACGCCATGCGGGGTGAATTGGGATGTCTTGACCTGGCTGGTGCTGCGCTTCTTGGGCTTGGCTGCGGTGGACATGGTGTGCGGAAAAAGCGGCTGTCGCGTCCATGCATCTTAGCGGGCACGGTCGTTCTTTTTTAGTGCATCTCCACGGTCCACGCTCAGGGTATTCCCGCAAATCCATCGGCAAAACGGAGGAGTTCCACCGTTCTGCTTGCGCAAGCAGCTATTGTTTTTGTAGCAAATCCAGCAGCTTGGCATGGATGCCGCCAAAACCGCCATTGCTCATGCACAAGATGTGGTCGCCTGGCCGGGCTTGCGCCACCACCTGGCGGGCCAGGTCCTCAATCGCGTCTGACACCACGGCGCGTGTGCCCATGGGCCGCAGTGCGTCGGCCGCATCCCAACCCAGGCCACCGCTGTGGCAAAAAGCCTGGTCGGTCTCTTCCAAACTCCAGGGCAGCTGGGCCTTCATCGCCCCCAGTTTCATGGTGTTGGAGCGAGGTTCAAACACCGCCAGAATGCGCGCCGCGCCCACCTTGCGGCGCAGGCCGTTGACGGTGGTGTGGATGGCGGTCGGGTGGTGCGCAAAGTCGTCGTACACGGTGATGGGCTCACCGCCGCTGCGCAAGGTAACCTGGCCGCGTACTTCCATGCGGCGTTTCACATTTTCAAAACTGGCCAGCGCCTTGGCCGCCACGGCGGGGCTCACGCCCACATGCTCGGCGGCGGCGATGGCGGCCAGCGCGTTGAGCTGGTTGTGCACGCCGCCCAGCGCCCATTGCACCTGGGCCACTGGTGTGCCTTGGTAATGCACGGCAAAGTCATGTGGCTCGCCCACGGCGGTGAAGTCGCTCACTGCGGTGCCGAAGCTGCGCACCTCGCTCCAGCAGCCCTGGTGCAGGACGCGGGTCAGGCTTTCTTCCAGACCATTCACCACCACGCGACCGGTGCTGGGCACAGTGCGCACCAGGTGGTGGAACTGGCGTTCGATGGCGGCCAGGTCGTCAAAGATGTCGGCGTGGTCGAATTCCAGGTTGTTGAGCACAGCCGTGCGCGGGCGGTAGTGCACAAACTTGCTGCGTTTGTCGAAGAAGGCGGTGTCGTATTCGTCGGCTTCAATCACAAAAACAGGGAGGTGGGACGGCACCGGGTTCTGCGTAGGTAAAGGAGGAGCCCGCAAAGCGGGCGGGGGACACGGAGCAGAGCCCGGTGCCGTCCCGCCTCCCAGGCGCGCAGAGATGCCGAAGTTCATGGGGACGCCACCGACCAGGAAGCCGGGTTGCAGGCCGGCGCTTTCCAGAATCCAGCTCAGTATGGCGGTGGTGGTGGTTTTGCCATGGGTGCCGGCCACGGCCAGCACATGGCGGCCCTGCAGCACGTGCTCAGCCAGCCACTGCGGGCCGCTGGTGTACGGCGCGCCGGCGTCCAGAATCGCTTCCATGAGCGGGAATTTGGGCGTGCCGTCGGCCAGGTGCACACGGCTCACCACGTTGCCGATGACAAACATGTCGGGCTTGAGCGCCATCTGGTCGGCGCCAAAGCCCTCGATCAGTTCAATGCCCAAGGCGCGCAGCTGGTCGCTCATGGGGGGATAAACGCCCGCGTCGCAGCCGGTGACGCGGTGGCCTGCTTCGCGTGCCAAGGCGGCCAAGCCGCCCATGAAGGTGCCACAAATACCAAGAATATGAATATGCATGGGTGTATTTTACGTGTCGATAGCGGTCTGATTTTTTAAGTCTTTTAGGCCTCTAGCCCTCGTGTTATCTGCGCTAGCAGCTATCAAAATTGCAGCATGTCCCGCCTTGCACCAAGGGCTGCTGCCCGCGGCACAATGGCGCCATGGACGATTTGAAAGAGGAAGTCGCTGCCACGGCGGCCCGCATGGTGGTGGAAGAGGGGCTGGAGTACGGTTCGGCCAAGCGCCGTGCGGCCAAGCAACTGGGGATGTCGGCGCGCGCCGCACTGCCGGACAACGACGAGTTGGAGGCGGCGGTGCAGGACTACATCGCCCTGTTTTGTGCGGATACCCAGCCGCAGGAACTGCGGGCCCTGCGTGAGCTGGCGTTGGAGTGGATGGAGCGCCTGGATGTGTTTCGCCCCCATATCAGTGGCGCGGTCTGGCACGGCACGGCGACACGCCGTTCGGATATTTACCTGCAGTTGTTTTGTGATGACCCCAAATCGGCGGAAATTGCGCTGATTGATCGTGGCGTGCGTTTTGAGGTCCGCTCGGTGCCGGGTTTGCATGGCGAGATGGTGGATGCGCTGAGTGTGCATGCGATGTGCCACCCACTGGGCGAGCAGGTGGGTGTGCATCTGCTGGTCTATGACCTGGACGATATGCGCGGCGCGCTGCAGCCCGATGCGCGGGGGCGCCGCCCCCGCGGGGATATGGCGGCTCTGCGCCGCGTATTGCAGGAGGTGGATCATGGCTGAGTTGTCCTCTGGCGCCGAGTCTGCCCCCGAAGCCCGCTCGCGCCGCTGGTTGTTGCGCGGGCTGGCGGGCGGGGCAGCCCTGACCGGCGTGGGGGTTGCGGTGTGGCGCGGCGGCGCCCCGGCTCCTGTGGCTGAGCCTGTGGCGGGCTTTTGGGCGCAGCGCTGGGAGTCGCCTGACGGCAAGTCCGTTGCGCTCCAGAGTTTTCAGGGGCGCCCGTTGCTGATGAACTTCTGGGCCACCTGGTGCCCGCCCTGTGTGGAAGAGTTGCCGCTGATCAATCAGTTTTTCCGAGAAAACCGTGCCAACGGTTGGCAAGTGCTGGCATTGGCGGTGGACAAGACCGTGCCCGTGCAAACCTTTTTGCAGCACATGCCTCTGGATTTTCCGGTGGCCATGGCGGGTATGGCGGGTGCGGAGTTGGGGCGCAGTTTGGGCAATTTGACCGGTGGCCTGCCGTTTACCGTGGTGTTGTCGGGAGATGGTGTGGTGCGCCAGCGCAAAATGGGGCGGGTCTCGCCCGCCGACTTGCAAGCCTGGGCTGGGCTAAAATAGAGCGTCGCCCCTAGGGCAGTACGCCTTGTCTGGCGGTTTTTCTTTCTTTCAAAACTTTGTGCCGATTGTCGAAAATGACTTCGTTTGCACAAAGATCAACAAAATTATCGGCAGATGCCGGCATTTTTGCGGTAAATTCGCCGCTTCACAAATGTCGGTTGTTGGAGATTCCATGGATTTACGCAAACTCAAAACCCTGATTGATCTGGTCTCGGATTCCAATGTGTCGGAACTCGAAATCACCGAAGCTGAAGGCAAGGTGCGTATTGTTAAGGGTGGAGGCGCGGTGGTGCAGGGGTATGCCCAGCCGGTCTACGCAGCTCCGCCCGCAGGCGCCCCAGCTCCTGCGCCCGTAGCAGCCCCGGCTGCCGCCGTGGCCGCACCTGTGGTGGAAGTGGCTGCTGGTCACGCCGTCAAATCGCCCATGGTCGGTACCTTCTACCGTTCCTCGGCTCCCGGTGCCAAGCCTTTTGTGGAAGTGGGCGACACGATCAAGCAAGGCGCGACGATTTGCATCATTGAGGCCATGAAGATCCTCAACGAGATTGAAGCGGACAAGTCGGGCACCGTGACCCAAATCCTGTGTGAAAACGGCCAGGCAGTGGAATACGGCCAGCCTTTGTTCACCATCGAATAAGCACACGCACCCATGTTCAAGAAAATCCTGGTCGCCAACCGTGGCGAGATTGCCTTGCGAATCCAGCGCGCCTGTCGCGAGCTGGGCATCAAGGCCGTCATGGTCTATTCCGAGGCGGACCGCGAAGCCAAATACGTCAAGCTGGCTGAAGAGGCCGTCTGCATTGGCCCTGCGCCATCGGCGCAGAGCTACCTCAATATGCCGGCCATTATTTCGGCGGCCGAGGTGACCGATGCGGAAGCGATTCACCCCGGCTACGGCTTTCTGAGTGAAAACGCCGACTTTGCCGAGCGCGTCGAAAAAAGTGGCTTCCAGTTCATCGGCCCCACGCCCGAGTCCATCCGCATCATGGGTGACAAGGTGTCGGCCAAGCAGGCCATGATCCGTGCCGGCGTCCCCTGCGTACCCGGTTCCGAGGGCGAGTTGCCGGACGATCCGGTGCTGATCAAACGCATAGCCAAGTCGGTCGGCTACCCGGTCATCATCAAGGCGGCTGGCGGCGGCGGCGGCCGTGGCATGCGTGTGGTGCACACCGAAGCTGCATTGGTCAACGCCGTGGCCATGACCAAGGCCGAAGCCGGTGCTGCCTTTGGCAATCCTGCTGTGTATATGGAGAAATTTCTCCAGAATCCACGCCATATCGAAATCCAGATATTGGCCGACAAGCACAAGAATGCCGTCTACCTGGGCGAGCGCGATTGCTCCATGCAACGCCGCCACCAGAAGGTGCTGGAAGAATCTCCGGCGCCTGGTATCAACCGCAAACTGATTGAGCGCATTGGCGAGCGTTGCGTCGCTGCCTGCAAGAAGATTGGCTACCGCGGCGCTGGTACTTTCGAGTTCCTCTACGAAGACGGCGAGTTCTATTTCATTGAGATGAACACCCGCGTGCAGGTGGAGCATCCGGTGACCGAAATGGTGACGGGCATTGACATTGTCAAAACCCAAATCATGGTGGCGGCGGGCGAAAAACTGCCCTTCACCCAGCGCCAGATCGAGGTGCGTGGCCACGCGATTGAGTGCCGCGTGAATGCCGAAGATCCCTACAAGTTCATTCCGTCGCCCGGCCGCGTGACCATGTGGCATGCGCCAGGTGGCCCCGGTGTTCGGGTGGATTCACACGTGTACACCAACTACTTTGTGCCGCCCAACTACGACTCCATGGTCGGCAAGATCATTGTGCACGGCGACACCCGCGAGCAGGCCATGGCACGCATGCGCACCGCCCTGGCCGAGACCGTGGTGGAAGGTATCAATACCAACATCCCGCTGCACCGCGAGCTTTTGGTGGACGCCAAGTTCATGGATGGTGGAACCAATATCCACTACCTGGAACACTGGCTGGAACAGCACAAACGCTAAGGCCCCGCATGTTTGAATTGCGTTTGATGTGCCCCGAGGACCGGGTTGAGAACTTGAGCGATGCGCTGGATGCGTTGGACGCCCTGAGCGTGAGCGTGGAGGACGCGGACGCCCAGACCGATGCCGAGCAGGCCTTGTTTGGTGAGCCCGGCATGCCGCCTCCCAAGGAAGGCTGGCAGCGTTCCCGCGTGATTGCGCTGTTTGCCGACCAGGCGTTGGCCGACGATGCGGCGCGCCTGCTGCAAGCCCAGGACTTCTTCGGTGGCTGCCAAGTGCTGGGCATTGCTGCCGTGGCTGACCAGGACTGGGTGCGTTTGACACAGTCGCAGTTTGCGCCAGTTGAAATTACCCCGGAGTTCTGGATTGTTCCCACCTGGCACGAGCCACCGGCACAAGCCAAGCAGGTGATCCGCCTGGACCCGGGCTTGGCCTTTGGGACTGGTACCCATCCGACCACGCGCATGTGCCTGCGCTGGGTTGCGGGCCACCCGAACCAGCCCGAGGTGTTGGACTATGGCTGCGGTTCTGGCATCCTGGCCATTGGTGCCGCCAAGTTTGGCGCCAAGCGTGTGGTGGCTGTGGATATTGATGAAGCAGCCGTGCAGTCCACGGTGCTGAACGCCGATGCCAATGGTGTATCGCTGTTGGCCGGTTTGCCCGACAAGGCGGATGGCGCGTACACGCTCGTGTTGGCCAACATTCTCGCGACACCGCTCAAGGTATTGGCGCCGTTGTTGTGTGCACACGTGAAGGCTGGTGGGCACTTGGTGCTGGCCGGCATTCTGGCGCGTCAGGCCGACGAGCTGATCACCGCCTATGCCCCCTATTGCACGCTGTCGGTTGCGGATGAAGAAGACGGCTGGATTCTGATGACCGCCACCCTCTGACAGCGGCGACCTCGGCTCTACAATGTGACGCGATGAGCCTGATTACCCAATGTCCTGCCTGCGCCACGATGTTCAAGGTCGTGCCAGACCAGTTGCGCATTTCGGATGGTTGGGTGCGTTGTGGGCAATGCGACGAAGTCTTCGACGCCAACGCCCATCTCTACACTGACCCGGAGCAGCAGTCTGAACCGGCTGCACACGACGCCGTGTCGGCGGGGCAGGCTGGCAACGACTGGAAATCTTCTCTCCGATTTGCCGCCGAGCAGCAAGAGGCTATACCGCCTGCAGCGGAGGCCGACTTCGCGCAGGATGCCTTGGATGCCTTGAATGCGGTGGACGTACAGGACGAGGTCGTCGCGGCAGAGATTGCTCTCGACACTTACGCTCACCCGCCGGAGCCCGAACCAAGTCTGGATGCCTTGTTGGATCTGCGGCCCGGCCATGCGCGCGATGAAGTGGATGTGCCAGAGGATGCCGTGCAAGAGCATGCCAAAGCAGAGCCGCTTGCCGAGCCGCGGTATGCGCAAGTGCAGGTTAAAACGGTAGAGTCGGCAGACACGCCCAAGCTGTCGTTCATGCGGCAGGCGCGGGGCACCAGCGCTTGGCAGAGCACGGGCGTACGGGTGCTTTTGTCCTTGGTCGCCTTGGTATTGATCGGGGTGCTGGCCGTGCAAGTGGTGGTCCATGAGCGGGATCGCATCGCCGCGACGGAGCCAAGCGCCAGAGAGGCTGTGCTGGCAATGTGCATCTGGCTGGATTGCGAGGTACTGCCGGTGCGACAGATTGAGTCCATCGTGATCGACAGCTCCTCGTTTACCAAAGTGCGGACTGATGTGTACCGCCTGAACTTCACCTTGAAAAGTACTGCGGCGATCGCCTTGGCCGTGCCGGCTTTGGAATTGACGCTGACCGATTTGCAAGACCAGGCTGTGGTACGCCGTGTGTTGCTGGCTTCCGAGCTGGGGGCCGGCAAAGATACCTTGGACGCTGGCGCCGAAATCACCACGGCGCTCCCCATCACCGTCAAGCCCGGGAGCAATACCGAGCGTATATCGGGGTACCGTCTGTTGACCTTCTATCCGTGATCTCGCCATGAAAAAAGCCCGAAACCTTGCGGTGTCGGGCTTTGGAGCCTGGGGCGTAAACGCTTAGGGCTTGCTGGAGGTCGGAAACGGCCAAGCCGCTTGCGGATTCAGCGTGGTTTGCGCCGCAGGGGCTGCTGGGGCAGCTTTGGCAGCGGGTGCTTTCGCGGCTTTCTTCGCAGCGGGCTTCTTCGCTGCCTTTTTGGCTACGGGCTTCTTCGCTGCAGGTTTTTTGGCAACAGCAGCTTTCTTTGCCGGGGCCTTTTTCGCAGCGGCCTTTTTGGCAGGAGCGGCTTTCTTGGCGGGAGCTGCCTTCTTCGCTGCTACCTTTTTGGCGGGAGCGGCTTTCTTGGCGGGAGCTGCCTTCTTCGCTGCTACCTTTTTGGCGGGAGCGGCTTTCTTAGCGGGAGCTGCCTTCTTCGCTGCTACCTTTTTGGCGGGAGCGGCTTTCTTAGCAGGAGCTGCCTTCTTTGCTGCTACTTTTTTAGCGGGAGCAGCTTTCTTTGCGGGAGCGGCCTTTTTTGCGGCCGGTTTTTTTGCAGTTGCCATGATTTTCTCCTTGATCAATTTACAAAGAGCACTTCTTGCCAGTTGGGTGCAAGAAGTGATCCATGCTGTTGGGCGGAGTCCCAGCAGCATGAACGCGGTGACACGCCCCCAGTCCGCGGTCTGGGCCGCGGTGCTGGAGGTGTGAAGTTCTGGAAAACATAATCAGCGCTTCAATCCCAAGAGAGGGCGCCGCCCGATTGGTACTCGATCACGCGGGTCTCGAAGAAGTTACGCTCCTTCTTCAGATCAATCATTTCGCTCATCCACGGGAAGGGGTTTTCCTCATTCGGGAACAGCGGTTCCAAACCAATCTGGGTGGCACGGCGGTTGGCGATGTAGCGCAAGTAGCCTTTGAACATGGAGGCATTCATGCCCAGCACACCGCGTGGCATGGTGTCTTCGGCATACCGGTATTCCAACTCCACCGCTTTCTCGAACAGGCCCTTGATCTCTGCCTTGAATTCGGGCGTCCACAGGTGTGGGTTTTCGAGCTTCAACTGGTTGATCAGGTCGATGCCGAAGTTGCAGTGCATGGACTCGTCACGCAGGATGTATTGGTACTGTTCTGCAGCACCGGTCATCTTGTTCTGGCGGCCCAGTGCGAGGATTTGTGTGAAGCCCACATAGAAGAACAGGCCTTCCATCAGGCAGGCAAAAACGATCAGCGACTTGAGCAGCGTCTGGTCGGTTTCTGCGGTGCCGGTGTGGAAGTTGGGGTCCATGATGGCCGCGATAAACGGGATCAGGAACTCGTCTTTGTCACGGATGGACTGGACTTCGTTGTAGGCATTGAAGATCTCGCTCTCATCCAGGCCCAATGACTCCACGATGTACTGGTAGGCGTGGGTATGAATCGCTTCTTCAAAGGCTTGGCGCAGCAAAAATTGGCGGCACTCCGGGGCTGTGATGTGGCGGTAGGTGCCCAGCACGATGTTGTTCGCGGCCAGAGAGTCTGCCGTCACAAAGAAGCCGAGGTTGCGCTTAACAATACGGCGCTCGTCTTCGGTCAGTCCATTCGGATCTTTCCACAAAGCGATGTCGCGCGTCATGTTGACTTCTTGCGGCATCCAGTGGTTGGCGCAAGTGGCCAAATACTTTTCCCACGCCCACTTGTACTTGAAGGGAACCAGCTGGTTCACATCGGTTTGGCCGTTGATGATGCGCTTGTCGTCCGCGCGCATGCGGCGTGGGGTTCCGGTCTGCATGATTGCAGCTACGGCTGCGGGTGTTTGCAAGGGAGCAGGGGTGACTGGTGCCTGCGCAACCGACAGCTGTTCAGACGGGTTGCGCGCAAAGTTATTCGGCGATGTGGGCTTGACTTCTTCGTCCCAGGTCAACATAGATGATTCCAATCAGCGGATTATGAGAGCAGCGAAATGAAATGAAAAGAAGTCATGCATTTCGCTGCCCATTTGTGTTGCTCTATTGCATCGCAGTGAGGTTCGCGATGCACCTCTCTCTTACTGGCAGGACTCGCAGGTGGGGTCGTCCACGCCGCAGAACTTGATGTCAGTGGCTGCATTGCTGGCCAGTTCCATTTGCGCATTCGCAGCGGCTGCAGCAGCTTCCAACGCGCTGGACATCTTGGTCGAGCCTTGTGCATCGTTACCGGATGACACTGCATTCATGCGCCCCGCAGTCACCGTAGATTTCTCCGCGTGAGTCGCAGACATGGTGCGGAGGTAGTAGGTCGTTTTCAGACCGCGCAACCACGCAAGTTTGTAGGTTTCGTCGAGCTTCTTGCCCGAGGCGCCGGCCATGTAGATGTTCAGCGACTGCGCCTGGTCAATCCATTTCTGGCGACGTGCTGCGGCTTCCACCAGCCAGCGCGTTTCCACTTCAAAGGCCGTGGCATAGAGTTGCTTGATCTCTTGGGGCACGCGGTCGATCGGGCTCAGCGAACCATCAAAGTGTTTCAGGTCCATCACCATGACGTCGTCCCACAGGCCCAGGGCCTTGAGGTCACGCACCAGATAGCTGTTGATGACCGTGAACTCGCCAGACAGATTGGACTTGACCGACAAATTGCCGAAGCAGGGTTCGATGGATGCGTCCACCCCAATGATGTTGGAGATGGTGGCAGTAGGTGCAATCGCAACGCAGTTGGAGTTGCGCATGCCGTCCTGGGCAATCTTTTGGCGCAATGCATCCCAGTCCAGGGTGGCGGAGCGGTCCACTTCTACATAGCCGCCACGGGCTTGGGCCAGCATGTCCAGGGTGTCGGGTGGCAGGATGCCCTTGTCCCACAGCGAACCCTTGAAGCTGGAGTACTTGCCGCGTTCGCGCGCCAACTCGGTGGATGCCCAGTAGGCGTAGTAGCTGATGGCTTCCATGGACTCGTCAGCAAACTGCACGGCAGCGTCGCTGGCGTAAGGGATGCGCAGTGCGTACAGGCTGTCCTGGAAAGCCATGACGCCCAGGCCCACAGGGCGGTGGCGCAGGTTCGAATCACGCGCCTTCTTGACTGCGTAGTAGTTGATGTCGATCACATTGTCCAGCATGCGCATGGCCGTGGCGATGGTGCGCTTGAGTTTGTCGTGGTCCAGTGCACCATCTTTCAAGTGCTGGCTCAGGTTGACCGAGCCCAAATTGCACACCGCAGTCTCTGTGTCGCTGGTGTTCAGTGTGATCTCTGTACACAGATTGGAGGAGTGCACCACGCCCGCGTGTTGCTGAGGAGAGCGTACGTTGCAGGCGTCCTTGAATGTGATCCAGGGGTGGCCGGTTTCGAACAGCATCGTGAGCATCTTGCGCCAGAGATCGCTGGCCTGCACCGTGCGCGAGGGTTTGATTTCGCCGCGGGCTGCCTTCTCTTCGTAGGCGACATAGGCTTTTTCAAACGCGGAGCCAAACAGGTCGTGCAAGTCCGGAACGTTCGATGGCGAGAACAATGTCCAGGTGCCTTTTTCCATGACGCGACGCATGAACAGATCGGGGATCCAGTTGGCGGTGTTCATGTCGTGCGTGCGGCGGCGGTCATCGCCAGTGTTTTTACGCAGCTCCAGAAACTCCTCAATGTCCAAGTGCCATGTTTCAAGGTACGTGCACACCGCACCCTTGCGTTTGCCGCCCTGGTTTACGGCCACGGCGGTATCGTTCACCACCTTCAGGAAAGGCACCACACCTTGGGATTCACCGTTGGTGCCCTTGATGTGGGAGCCCAGCGCGCGTACACGGGTCCAGTCATTGCCCAAGCCGCCGGCAAATTTGGACAACAGGGCGTTTTCCTTGATGGACTCGTAGATGCCATCCAGGTCATCGGGCACCGTGGTCAGGTAGCAGCTGGAGAGCTGTGAGCGCAGTGTGCCGCTGTTGAACAGCGTGGGGGTGCTGGACATGAAGTCGAAGCTGGACAGCACTTCATAAAACTCGATCGCACGTGTTTCGCGGTCAATTTCGTTCAGCGACAAGCCCATCGCCACGCGCATGAAGAAGGCTTGGGGAAGCTCAATGCGGGTTTTGCCTTCATGCAGGAAGTAGCGGTCATACAAGGTCTGCAAACCGAGGTAGTCGAATTGCATGTCACGGCTGGACTTGAGAGCTGCGCCCAGGCGTTTCAGATCGAATTGCAGCAGTTTTTCGTCCAGCAAGTCGGCATCCACGCCGCGCTTGATAAAGCCGGGAAAGTAATCCGCATAGGCTTCCTGCATGTCCGCCTGGGCCACATCGCGTCCCAGCACTTCGCGGGAAATTGTGTGGAACAGCAAGCGCGCCGTGGCGTAGGTGTAATCCGGGTCTTTTTCGATCAGCGTGCGGGCCGCCAGGATGGATGCCTTGTACACCTCGTCCATGGGAACGCCGTCATACAAATTGCGCATGGTTTCCGCCACGATGGGGTCCGGTTTTACGTCGGCACCCAGTCCAGCGCAGGCGGTTTCGATGCGCGACTGCAGTTGCGCCAGGTCCAAGGCCACGCGCTGACCAGCCTCCAAAACATGGATGGTGGGCATGGCTGGGGTAGTTTGGGCTACCTGTTTGGCGCGCTCCTGGGTGCGGCGCTCGCGGTAGAGCACGTAGGCGCGGGCAATCTCGTGGTGGCCACCACGCATGAGCCCCAGTTCCACTTGGTCTTGCACATCTTCAATATGGAAGGTGCCGCCGCCGGGGCGTGAGCGCATCAGCGCGCGAATCACCTGCTGCGTCAAACCGTCCACAGTCTCACGCACGCTGGCCGAGGCCGCTCCCTGGGTGCCGTGCACGGCCAAAAAGGCCTTCATCATCGCAACGGCAATCTTATTGGGCTCAAAAGGAACCACTGCGCCATTGCGGCGAATGATCTGGTAGTGGGTCAGGGTGTTCACCATGCCGGTTTCTGTATTGCCGCTGCTATGGGCGGTCAGCAGCGTGCTGGATGGCGTGGGGGTTGCAGTAGAAGCAGATTCCATGATTTCCTCGTCTAAATCGGTATTTTTGGGGCTTGTCGCGGAGCATGAACAGCCCCTTTTTTGTCGCAGTGGGGCAGTGGTTTGAATTAACAGCACACACTATATCTGGGGTCTTGGGTGGAGACAAGCCACTACCTGTAGTGTACAGGCTGCTATTGGGCGCTTCCTGCGCCGACGTGGATGTCTTGCTGCTTGGAACACCGCAATGCGGGTCGGCAAGGCGCCCGTGAAATGGGGCTTTGGACGGGCCGCGCCAAGATTGGTGCGCGCTTGCGCAGGATTTGGCCTGCAAAGGCCCGTCAAATCAGCGTCTTGGGGGACTGCACGTCACCTCGCTGGGTGCGCATGGGCCGGGGAAATGCCTGAAAAAATATTTTCAGGTGTGGCCCCCAGCTGTGGTGTGGGGGTAGTAACTCGCGGGGAGTCCCAGGCTGTCACGCAAAACATCCCACCTAAAGCCGGGGCCCGGGTCCTCCTTGCGTCCTGGGGCAATGTGTTCATGCCCTGCTACGTGGCGCAGCGGGTAGTGGTGCGCCATGGCGGGAATCAGGGACTGCAGTGTTTCGTACTGCGCCGGGGTGAAGGTATCGCCCTCTAGCCCCTCCAGTTCTATGCCGATGGAGTCGTCATTGCAGTTGCTTCTGCCGCGGTAGGCAGAGACCCCCGCATGCCATGCGCGGTCTTCGCAACTCACGAACTGCCAGAGATCGCCCTGCCGGGTGATGAAAAAGTGGGCAGACACCTGCAAACCTTCAATCGACTTGAAATACGGGTGTGCGTTCCAGTCCAGCCGGTTGGTGAACAGTTCTGCAACGTGTGGTGTGCCGTACTGGCCGGGAGGCAGGCTGATCGAGTGGAGGACGACCAGGTCAATCAAGGCCCCACGCGGGCGCGGGCCAAAGTTGGGGGAGGCACAGACGTGGGCGAAACGGTACCAGCCCTTGAGCCACAGGGACGGACTGTCTTCAGGCATCGGCGGAGTCGTCCGAGGCGTTGGGTGCGTCAATCTGCAGGCGTGCCATCCTGTAGCGGATCTGCCGCAGGCTGATGCCGAGACGATGGGCTGCCGACGTGCGGTTGAAGCGGGTTTCTCGCAGGGTGCGAACCAGGATGTCACGTTCAATCCGGTCCAGGTGCACCTGCAAATCACTCGGAATGGGGTCTTCCGCGCTCATGGCCACCGGCGGAGGGGGCGCGAAGCTCGCGACGATGTCCGCAGGCCGGGTGGTTTCCTGGTCGTAATGCAACGGCTGGGGCTGTGTGCTCAGGGCGTGGGTGTCGAGTTCCAGTACCGCATCGTCCGAAAGTGCCATGGCGCGATGCAAAACGTTCTCCAGCTCGCGGACGTTGCCCGGCAAAGGAAGCGTGCAGATTTGCGCCATGGCCCGTGCTGACAGCTGTGGGGCAGGCAGACCGGACTCTGCGGCAATCCGGATCAGCAGGGCCCGACACAAGGCGGGCAGGTCTTCGCAGCGTTCACGCAGAGGAGGAATATAGATATCGATGACGTTGAGGCGGTAGTACAAGTCCTGCCGGAAGCGTCCGGCCTGCACCTCTGCTGCCAAGTCCTTGTGGGTGGCGCTGACGATGCGCACATCCACCAACTCTTCTTGCAGTGCGCCCAAGGGACGCACACTGCGTTCCTGGATGGCCCGTAAAAGCTTGGATTGCATGGGCAGTGGCAAGTCCCCAATCTCGTCCAAAAACAAGGTGCCACCGTGTGCCGCCTGGAAAAACCCCACGCGGTCCTGCGTGGCGCCGGTGTAGGCCCCTTTGCGGGCGCCAAAAAACTCCGCCTCCAGCAGGCTTTCCGGGATGGCACTGCAATTCACTGGCACCCAAGGTCCCTGCACGCGGTGACTGTTGGCATGGATGGCACTGGCGACCAGCTCTTTGCCGGTGCCCGATTCGCCATGAATGAGCACCGGTGCCATACTCCGCGCCACCTTGACGATCCGGTCCTTGACCTGGGCCATGACGCCGGAGCTTCCCACCAGCCTGGCCAGCGCGTTCTCTGCGCTGGCCGTGTTGCCGCTGGAGGTATTTTTCTGCGTCGGGTTGCGCGCCGGGACTGGCGTGGCAGCCGCGTTGCCCTGCAGGGCATTAGCGACGACGGCCCGGAACTGTTTCAGGTCCACCGGCTTGGACAGGTAGTCAAAAGCCCCCGCCTTCAGCGACTCCACGGCATTTTCGGCTGAGCCATAGGCCGTGATCACCACACAGCGCTCCGGGCGTTGCTCTGCACGCAGCTGCGCCAAAATATCGGTCCCCGAGCCATCGGGCAGACGCATGTCCGTGATGATGGCGTCAAAGCGCTGTTGCTTGAGTTGCTCCCGGGCCTCTTGCACGCAGCCGGCGGTTTCCACCCGGTAGCCTTCGCGCAGCAGGGTGAGCTCGTACAGCGTGCGCAAGTCCGGCTCATCGTCGATGACCAGAATGCGTGCGTCGTTCAGTACAGGGAGGTTTGCCATGGTGCTTCTGTATTGTCGTTCGGCAAGGTGCTGTCGGTCAGCGGCAAGGTAATCGAAAACGCATTGCCTTCGGTAGCGAGGCCCGCCACCTCCTGCGTGCTGCGGTGGTAGGCCAGGGTGGCGCCATGGCGCTCACACAGCTCCCTGGAAATATACAGACCCAGGCCGCTGGATCGGCTCTCCGAAGAGAAAAAGGGCTCAAACAGGTGGCGCTGTACCGAGGCATCCATGGGGGCGCCGTCACTCCATACGGTCACCCGCGCCGCCTGCTCTCGGCGCACGCTGAGCACCTGGATGCCGCCAACACGCTTGCTGGCGTAACGTTGGGCATTTTCCAGCAAGTTCACCAGGATCTGGCGCAGGTGGTCTGCATCAAAACGCACCGACAGCGCCTCCGCATCTACCTGGATGTGCAGTTGGGCCAGGCGGCCTGACTGGTGGGCCCAGTCGGATGCGATGCGGTACACCTGTTCGTGCAGGTGAATATGCTGCGTCAAGAGGGCAGGGTCATTGCCGCGGACCCGGGACACATTCAGGATGTCATCCACAATTCTTTCGAGTCGTTTGGCGTTTTGGCTCACCATGGCCGTGAGTTTCTTTTGCCGTGGGTCGCTGAGCTCCTCGTCCAGCAGGGCATTGGCTTGGGCAATGGCGGCCAGTGGGTTGCGTATTTCGTGCGCGACTGCAGTGGAAAGTCGGCCCATGCTGGCCAGTTTTTCGGTACGCAGGCGAGCTTCTAGTTCGCGCTGGTCTTGCAAAAACAGCACACACAGGCTGTCCTGCGCGATGCCCTGCGGCGCGGCCAGACTGGTGCGAACCAGCACCCGACGGGGCCCGCTGCCTGCGTGGTGGATGGTGACTTCTGCCTGCTGGGCGCGGCCGGTGCCCATGCTCATCCGGGTCAGGTGCAGCAATGTTTGCCACGCCGGGCTGGATTTCAGGTCAAACATGGCTGCGCGCAATGGCCGGTGTGGGCTCCCCAGCAACAGCCTGGCTGCCGGATTGGCCGCGCGCACCAGGCCTTGCGCATCGACGATGAGTACCCCATCGGGCAGGGACTCAATCACCAGTTCATTGACCTGCCGCTGCACCGTGGCTGCCAACTGGCTCAGGCGTGCCCGCTGCCCCTCGCTGGCCAAGCGCGATGCCAGTTGGTTGGCCAACAGCGCAATCAAAAGATACCCGGCCCCTGCCAGCGCGGCCTGCACAAAGGCCGATGCTGCCTCGCCAGGTGCTTCGCGGTGCAAGCCGTAGGTGCCCAGCAGCAGCAGCATGCTGATACCAGCCGCTGTTCCCAGGGCCAGGCGCAACGAACCCAACACCGATGCCAGCAAAACCGGTAAGGCAAACAGCGGGGTGTAGTTGAGGTTGTTGCCTTGCAGCCACTGCAAACCGGAGAACACCGCAATGTCCAGCCCGATCAGCACCCCCCAGGCACGGTTGAAAGCCTGCCCCAGGCGGCGTGGCCGGACAAACCGCCGGGTCGCCAAGGTGCCCAGAAAGTAAGCCAGGCAAATGGCGATAAGCGTGCGGCTTTGGGCTGAACCGCTGACATACAGAGCCGCCTGTAACACCACCAATACCAGCCCCAGCGTCAGACGGGCCGTCATGAAGGCTTGCCAAAGGCGCGAGAACTCCTGTGTTCCTTCGGGTGGCTCGGGCACGGGCTCCAGGGCAGTCGGCCCAAACCACGAGTGCTCGGGAAGCGGGGTTGGCATTACCCTTCCGCCGCTTGGCGGTGTGCGGTGCTGCAGTAAGGCCCCTGCCGACCGAACAACGCGTCGGTGCTGGGCAAGTGAAGCCCACAGTGGCCGCAGGCCACCATGTCGGTTGGTTGTGCGGGCGGCTGTGGTTTGGATGCCGGTTTGGGGGCCACTGCGCTGCTGCGCGCTGTGCGCCAGCGCCAAGCCACCAAGAACACCACGGCAAGGACGATGAAGTATTTCATGCGCCCCGTCCCAAAATCACTTCCAGCACAAACCGCGACCCCACATAGGCCAGGAGCAAGAGCAGCGAGCCGGTGTAGAGCATGCGATTGGCCTGTTTGCCACGCCAGCCAAACTGGTAGCGGCCTGCCAGCAAAACGGCAAAAGTGGCCCAAGCCAGCACGGAGAATATTGTCTTGTGGTCCCAGCGCCAGGCGTGGGTGGGGCCGTACAACACATCACCAAAGCCATAGCCCATGACCAGGGTGGCACTCAGCAACACAAAGCCTGCTGCAACAAACCGGTAGGTCAGGCGCTCCAGGGTGAGCAGTGGCAAACCGCTGTGCGGGTCTGCGGCCTGGCGAATCCGGGCCTCGGTGCGTGTCATGAACCAGGCATGTACCACTGCGGTGCCAAACAAGCCGTAGCAGGCCACGCCAAACAGCAGGTGCAGCGGGAGCCAGATGGAGGCTGTGGCTGCCAGTGGCGTCCCCGGGAACACAAACGCCAGTGCCACCGCCAGTGCCCCCAGTGCGGCCAGCGCCCAGCGTGTCGGCAACTGAGGAAAGACCTGGCTTTCCACGGCATACACCGCAGCCACCAGCCAGGCCGTCACCGACAGGGCCGGTGCAAACCCGAAGTACGCGGTGCTGCCCATCAGGCTCCAGGCCAGCACGGCACCGTGCAGCACCCAGGCGATGACCACCCCGTTGCGCGCCGCGTTGGCCGACAAATGGGTGGCGCGCAGCGCGACCCAAGCGTAGGCGCTGGCGGCCAAAACCGACAGGGTCAGGCTGATGGGAGTCGCACTGGCTAAAATCATCCCCACAGTTTAGCGTTTTGCTCCCTGCCAGCCCCGGCTGGCCCTCACTACAGGTTCCGCTTGCCGGAATACGTCTTATGGCTTCCGCCCTTACCGACAAACTCTCCCGCCTCGTCAAAGACCTGCGCGGCCAAGGCCGCATCACCGAAAGCAATGTGACCGACATGCTGCGCGAGGTGCGCATGGCGCTGCTGGAGGCGGACGTGGCCTTGCCCGTGGTGCGTGATTTCATCGCCCGGGTCAAAGACAAAGCGCTGGGCCAAGAGGTCATGGGCTCGCTGCAGCCGGGCCAGGTGCTGGTCAGCATCGTTAACAAGGAACTTGCCGCCACTATGGGCGAGGGCGTGAGTGACATCAACCTCGCTGCGCAGCCGCCCGCGGTCATCTTGATGGCCGGCCTGCAAGGTGCCGGTAAAACCACGACCACGGCCAAGCTGGCCAAACACCTGATCGAGAAGCGCAAAAAGAAAGTGCTGACCGTGTCGGGCGACGTCTACCGCCCCGCCGCCATCGAGCAGCTCAAAACGGTGACAGCCCAGGCTGGCGCCGAATGGTTCCCGTCCACGCCGGACCAAAAGCCCGTGGACATCGGCCGCGCCGCACTGGACTACGCCAAAAAACATTTCTTTGATGTGCTGCTGGTTGACACCGCAGGCCGTCTGGCCATTGACGAAGCGCTGATGCTGGAAATCAAGGAGCTGCACGCGGCCCTGAATCCGGTGGAAACCCTGTTTGTGGTGGACGCCATGCAGGGCCAGGACGCGGTCAACACCGCCAAGGCCTTCAAGGAAGCGCTGCCGCTGACCGGCATCATCCTGACCAAGACCGATGGCGACTCGCGCGGTGGAGCTGCGTTGTCCGTGCGCCAGGTCACTGGCGCCCCCATCAAATTTGCCGGTACCAGTGAAAAGCTCGATGGCCTGGAGGTGTTCGACGCTGAGCGCCACGCCGGTCGCATCCTGGGCATGGGCGACATCGTGGCCCTGGTGGAGCAAGTCACCGCCGGTGTGGACATCGAGGCTGCAAAAAAGCTGGCCGAGAAGGTCAAGAGCGGTGGCGGCTTCGATCTGAACGACTTTTTGGCCCAGATCCAGCAGATGAAACAAATGGGCGGCCTCTCCAGCCTCATGGACAAGCTGCCCGCCGCCATGGCGGCCAAGGCCGGTCAGGTGGACATGGACAAGGCCGAGAAAGACATCAAGCGCAAGGAAGGCATCATCCACAGCATGACGCCGCTGGAGCGCCGCAAGCCCGACCTCATCAAAGCCACGCGCAAACGCCGCATTGCCGCGGGTGCCGGTGTGCACGTGCAAGAAGTCAACCGCATGCTCAAGGAATTTGAGCAAATGCAGGACATGATGAAGAAGATGAAGGGCGGCGGCATGATGAAAATGATGAAACGCCTGGGCGGCATGAAGGGCATGCCCAAGATGCCTTTCTAACCATCTGCCCGATGGCTGACCAACACCCTGCGCAAGTTTTAAAAGGCATTGGCCTGGCCATTGCGGCCATGGCCTGTTTTGCCAGCCTGGACACCACCACCAAATGGGTGTCGCTCAGCGCACCGCTCATGGTGGCCATGTTTTTCCGCTACGCGTTTCAGGCCGTGGCTACCACCGCCATTGAGCTGCCCCGCCAGGGGCGCGCTTTACTCCACACCGCGCACATCGGCCTGCATGTGCTGCGTGGCGGTCTGCTGCTGGCGACCAGCATCCTGGCCTTTTTGAGTCTGAAGCACATGCCGGTGGGCGAGTTCACCGCCATCGTGTTGCTCACGCCCCTGGTGGTGACCCTGTTGGCCGCGCGCATGTTGCATGAAAAAGTGTCGCGGTTGCGCCTGCTACTGGTGGCCGGCGGTTTTGCCGGCACCTTGGCCATCGTGCGGCCAGAGGGGTCTGACTTCAACTGGGCCCTGTTGTTCCCCATCGGGGTGGTCGCCGCCAATGCGGGCTTTCAGCTGCTCACCAGCCGCATGGCCCGCACCGAAGATCCGATGACCATGCAGTTCTACACCGGCTGGACCGGTGCTGGCGTGGCCGCACTCGCCTTGCCCTTTGCCTGGGCACCGATAGAGTCGCACGCCGTGTGGGGTGGCTTGCTGCTCATGGGCGTTTTGGGCAGCCTGGGCCACTTCATCTTCATCCAGGCCTTTCAGCGCGCACCCGCCGCCGTGCTCATGCCTTATATGTATGCCCAGATCGCCTTTGCCATGCTGGGCGGCTGGCTGATCTTCTCGCACGTGCCCGACGCCTGGACCATCGCCGGTATGGCCCTGATCGCCGTGTGTGGTGCCGCTGGCGCGTGGCTCACGGCGCATGAAAGCCGGGCATCGGCCGAAACGCCAGAGCACTGATGGGCGCTTGCGTGGTGCAGTTTAAGTGCCTAATTGGCCTCTGGCCCCCGTGGAGTATGCGCGAGTAGCTCCTGATTTTGTAGCAATTTTCGGGCTGATGTGTGGGCGGCAGAGCGGGGAGTCCGGGCCCCCGCCTCATACTGCCAAACGCGCAGAAATCGGCGGGGCCCCGGACTCCCCGCTCTGCGGGTGAGATGGTTTGGTCTCAGCGTTGAATCGATTAAGGTGGGGGGCTGTTTTGCGGTGAAAGTGGTCCTCGGACGTCGTCGGACCGCTTGACTAGCGGCGCAGCAGCACTTCCCAATTTGTGCTCAACACATATCGCGTGCTCGCGCCCGGCCCCGGTGTCCAATACTCTGACAGGAGCCACACATGAAGCTTGACGACCTCGGCCAGCATCCGTTTTTCATTCAAGCCTCGCAGGACAGCATCGACGTTCACAAGGCGCTTGGCTTGAAGTTGACGGAAGACCTCGATGAATCAATGACACTCGATGAGCGTCAGTTCTACATGACTCGTGTCGGGTTCTCACTGGCGCACACCCTTGGCTGGGCGGAGCAGCTTCAACACGCTGTGCACTTCATGACGGACTTCGGGTACGGTAAGAAGGCTTCAGAGGCGGGTATCAAACGGTCGCACCACCTGCTTTACAACGTCGAAAACTACCTGATCCGGTTGCAATCAGTGTACGACAGGTGCTTGCAGCTCACCAACGCGGTTTTTCACCTTTGCATGAGCAGCGAACACGTCATTCACGGGGTGATCGTGAGCAACCTGCACGTTGAGCGCACCAACATTCCGAAGCTACTCAAGGCGGTCAAGAAGTCTATTAAGAGCGAAGAGCAGGAGCGGCACACGCTGGTCCACAAGCATTCGCATATGGACCCGGAGCTTCGCCGGATCGAGATGTTCTACATGCACAGTAAAGAGACATGGGGAGACGACAAAGATATGCCGTTTGAGAATCTCGTGTACGTCAGAGGGCAACTGGTGAAGAAATACACCAACAGACGCAAAGCAGAGTTTGATGCGATGAACGTTGAACTGGGAAGCGCGCTCGCTGCGCTTTTCGACGGCCTTATGGTTGAGTACGACCGTCAGAAGGCTCGCTTGGCAAAGATTGTGTGACCGGAAACGACCTTTCCATCGAGCTAGGCATCTCTGCTTTTAGCCTAAACCGATAACCCATCCGCAAGCTGCGCTGTTCGCCGCCACCCATCCGCAGGCGCGCAAGGCTTTACAAGCCAAATCGCCCGCTAGCGCATATAGAGCATGCGCAAGCAGCTCCTAAATAAATAGCAAATCAAACCATCCGCCCGGTCTTCACAAACCGGTCGTGCCACGACAGTGCTTCACTCAGAATGTGCGGGGTGTGGCGGCCGGGGGCTGTCTGCAGGGCGCGGTTGAAGTAATCGCGCAGGGCGGGGCGGAAGTCGGGGTGGGCGCAGTTTTCGATGACGAGCTGCGCGCGCTGCGTGGGGGACTTGCCGCGCAGGTCGGCCAGGCCTTGTTCGGTGACGATGATTTCCACGTCGTGCTCGGTGTGGTCGGTGTGCGAGACCATGGGCACGATGCAGGAAATGGCGCCGTCTTTGGCGGTGGACGGTGTCATGAAGAAGGACAGGTAGGCGTTGCGCGCAAAGTCGCCTGAGCCGCCTATGCCGTTCATGATGCTGCTGCCCATGAGGTGGGTGGAGTTGACGTTGCCGTAGATGTCGGCCTCGATCATGGCGTTCATGGCAATCAGGCCCAGGCGGCGGATCACCTCGGGGTGGTTGCTCATCTCCTGCGGGCGCAGCACGATGCGCTCGCGGTAGAAATCGATGTTGGCGTTGAACTCTTCCAGCGCTGCGGGGCTGAAGGATAGCGCCGTGGCCGAGGCCATGGTCAGCTTGCCGGACTTGATCATCTCCAGCATGCCGTCCTGCAGCACCTCGGTGTAGGCCGTCAGGTTGTTGAACGGGCCTTGGTTCAGGCCGATGAGCACCGCGTTGGCAATGTTGCCCACGCCGCTTTGCAGGGGCAGCAGGTCCGTGGGCAGGCGGCCGACATTCACCTCTTGCTGCAGGAACTGGATGATGTGCCCGGCAATGCGTTCGGAGGTCGCATCGGGCGGGGTGAAGGGCGAGTTGCGGTCGTGTTCGCTGGTTTCCACCACCGCAATCACCTTGGCCGGGTCGCAGTGCAGATAACACTCGCCAATCCGGTCGCCGGGCGCCACCAGTGGAATGGGGCGGCGGTGTGGCGGGATGCGGGTGCCGTAGTAAATGTCGTGCATGCCTTCCAGGCCCGGATGCTGCTGGCTGTTCACTTCCAGAATGATGTGGTCGGCCAGGTCCAGCCAGGTCTTGTTGTTGCCCACCGAGGACGAGGGAATCAGCCGCCCGTCCGGCAGGATGCCCGCCACTTCTACCACCGCCACCTTGAGCGGCCCCAAAAACCCAAACCATGCCAGCTGCGCCACGTGCGAGAGGTGGATGTCGGTGTACTGCATCTGCCCTGCGTTGATCTGTTTGCGCACCGTGGGGTCCGACTGGTAGGGCAGTCGCATAGCGACGCCGTGTGCTTTGGCCAGCGCACCGTCCAGCTCGGGGGCGGTGGAGGCGCCGGTCCACAGGCCGATCTGGAAGTCTTCGCCCGCCGCGTGCAACTGTTCCATGCGCTGGGCCAGTGCCTGTGGCACCGCCTTGGGGTGGCCGGAGCCGGTGAAGCCGCTCATGCCCACATTGGCCCCTGCGGGGATGAGGGCGGCGGCGGCCTCGGCCGACATGAGCTTGGCCTGGTAGGCGGGATGTTGGATGCGGGGGGCCGATGGCATGTCAAAAAACTCCGGGAGTCTGAGGGGGCGGGCGCCAGGCGCTCCGCAAGCCCGCCATCTTACGATTGGCTTACGGGTTTACCCTTGGTATTTTCTTGACTTGGGGCAAATCTCCCGTAAAAAGGGCTCCCGCAGGAGCCCTCCGTACCAGGCACCAAGCGGTCAGGCGGCGTGTTCCACCGTCAGCACTTCACCGCGCAAGGTGTAGCTGCGGGTCTCCGTGATGGTCACATCCACCAACTGGCCCACCAGGCGCGGGTGGCCGGCAAAGTTGACCACGCGGTTGCACTCGGTCCGGCCCATCAGTTCACCGTTGTCGCGCTTGCTGGCGCCTTCCACCAGGATGCGCTGCACCGTGCCCAGGCGCTGGGTGCTGATGGTGGCAATGTTGGCGTTGATGGCCGCTTGCAGCTCCTGCAGGCGGGCCAGCTTCACCTCGTGCGGTGTCTCGTCGTGCAGGTTGGCCGCAGGGGTGCCGGGGCGCGGGCTGAAGATGAAGCTGAAGCTGTTGTCAAAGCCCACGTCGTGGATGAGCTTCATCATCTTGGCGTGGTCTTCGTCTGTCTCGCCGGGGAAGCCGACGATGAAGTCGGAGCTGATCGACATATCGGGCCGGATGGCGCGCAGCTTGCGGATGGTGCTCTTGTATTCCATGGCGGTGTAGCCACGCTTCATGGCCATGAGGATCTTGTCGCTGCCGTGTTGCACCGGCAGGTGCAGGTGGCTCACCAGCTTGGGCAGCTTCTCGTAGGCCGCAATCAGGCTGGGCGTGAACTCGTTAGGGTGGCTGGTGGTGTAGCGGATGCGCTCAATGCCGGGGATGTCGCTCACATACTCCAGCAGCGTCGCAAAGTCGGCCATCTCGCCGCCTTCGGTCATGGGCGCGCGCCAGGCATTCACGTTCTGGCCCAGCAGGTTCACCTCTTTCACGCCCTGGTCGGCCAGGCCGGCAATTTCCACCAGCACATCTTCAAACGGGCGGTTCACTTCCTCGCCGCGGGTGTAGGGCACCACGCAGTAGCTGCAGTATTTGCTGCAACCTTCCATGATGCTCACAAAGGCGCTGGCGCCGTCCACCTTGGCGGGCGGCAGGTGGTCAAACTTTTCAATCTCGGGAAAGCTGATGTCCACCTGGGGCTTGTCCAGCGCCTTGCGGGCGTTCAGCAGCTCGGGCAGGCGGTGCAGGGTTTGCGGGCCGAACACCACGTCCACATAGGGCGCGCGTTTGATGATCTCGGCACCTTCCTGGCTGGCCACGCAGCCGCCCACGCCGATCTGCACGCCCTTGGCCTTCAGGTGCTTGATGCGGCCCAGATCGGAAAACACTTTCTCCTGCGCTTTTTCGCGCACCGAGCAGGTGTTGAACAGGATCAGGTCGGCCTGCTTCACATCGTCGGTGGGCTCGTAGCCCTGGGCCGCGCCCAGCACGTCGGCCATCTTGTCCGAGTCGTACTCGTTCATTTGGCAGCCGAAGGTTTTGATAAAGACTTTTTTGGACATGGGACACCCCGAGAAAAATGCTATGAATATAGGAGCTTCTCGCGCAATATTGGCGAGGGCTAGAGGCCAAAAAGGCTCTAAAAGTGGTGCGGTGCCAGCGGCGCCTACTGCGTGGAGTAGGCGGGTGCGGTGGGCAAGAGCTTGGCTTCCACCTCGGTCAGCACCCACACCTCGTGCAGCATGCCCTGGGGCTCAAGGATGTACACCACGGGCAAGGTCTGGCCCACCAGGGACGACGACATGGCCAGCATGCCATTGGCCCCACGGACGCGGGCGCCGGGCGAGAGGCGTGCCACCTTGTTGTCCAGCAGCACCTCGGGCGGTGCCACCACCTGCAGCGTGCCGCGCAGGGCTTTGGGGGGGAAGGACCGTACCGCCACCACTGCCGTGCCGGTGCTATCGGTCAGCTGTTGGGTTGTGGGGCTGGTCTGCGCCATGCTGCCCAGGGGCAGGGCGGCCAGCAAGGAGAGAGTGCCCAAGGCGCGAATGCAGCGGTTCATGGTGTGTATCCAGAGGCTGTGAATGAAAGAAGGGCCCGATTTTACCGGGCCCGCCCTTCAACGGGACTTTTGCAGGCGCTGCAGCATCAGTTCTTGCGCAATGCGCATGCGCTCCACGGCTGCAGACAGGTTCTTGAACTCCTGTACCTTGATGCTTGCAACCGGTTTTGTCGGCTCACCGCGGCTCAGGGCGTCGACCATGTCCGTCAGGTTGCGGATCGGTTCGGTCACACTTTTGGGCAGGCTGATCAGCAAGTACACACCGATGCCAATGCCGATCAGCACGGTTGCCATCACGCCGTAGATCATTTTGCTGAACCCTTCGTTGGTCACCGTGGTCAGCGCCAGCGTGGCCTGGCTCTTCTGGGCAAAGGTTTCGGCCACGCCTTTGATCAGATCGGCAGAAAAGCGGTCCTTGCCCGCCTTGATCAGGTCGTTGGCTTCTTCGGGCAACAGCATGCGCGTGCTCTCCACTGCGGGCGCGGTTTCCTTGGCTTTGGCGCCCTTGAGGCTGGCGGCTTGTGGTTCGGCGGCCTGGGCCGTAGCGACTTCTTCCTGCATCTTGCTGGCGCGGGCATTCACCTCGGCAAATACTTTGGCCATTTCAGCCGCATAAAACTCCCCAGCCGTGGCCCACTGGCCCACGCGGACCACGTCGTCCCCGCTCAGGGCGTTACTGGTGTTGGCGCGCATGCGCCCCAGCAGTGCAGTGATTTTCTCCATCGTACCGGTCCATTCCTTTTGGTACTGGGCGCGCTTGTCTGCGTTGTTCACGTAGATGAAGTACTCTTTTTCGTACCGGCGAATCTGCTGCGCCATGGTCGACAAATCGGCCAGGTCCACCTGGGCCACGGTGTTCCGGCGCGCCACCTCCACCACCTCGCGTTCGGTGTAGCGGCCCATGGTCAGCACGCCAGCGGCCTGCAGGACAAAGAACACGATGATGGCGATCAGGCCCACCATCAGGTTGCGGTTGATAGATGTTGTTTTGTTCATGGCTTACTTTTGAAGTGGGGTGACGGGGGGCGCCTTGCGGCTGCACTGCTCCAGAATGGTCTGGCGGATGCGTTCATTGGGCAGTCCGGCGGGCAACTGCTGGACGAGGTTGATCAGAAACGAGCGGAGATGAACTTCTTCGCTGGCCTGCGGCAGGCCATCACTGGCCGTGGTCGCGTCCATAGCGTCGTCGACCACAAACCGTGCGGCAACGCCGAGGTACTCAACAAGGACTTGGGTGGCCGTTTCGGCCACATGTTCGGGATTCCACACCTGGGGTTCTTCTTTCTTGTAGGTCCAGCCGCGTTTGGCTGGCGACGCCGTGGGCATCGTTTTCAGAAATTGTAGGTGCCCACTGCGGCCCGACCCTGGTGCGGGATAGCCGCGACCATGAAAAAACCCGCAAAGTGTGAACAATTGCGGGTTTTTAATATGGTGGTCGTAGGTGGACTTGAACCACCGACATCAGCATTATGAATGCTGCGCTCTAACCAACTGAGCTATACGACCGAAGCCCAGAATTATAGACCAAAAATTATTGGTGGGTAAAGTGGGCCGCGCGCTTGTTGACGAAGGCGTCCATGCCTTCCTTCTGGTCGGCGGTGGCAAACAGCGCGTGGAACAGGCGGCGTTCAAACACAATGCCGTCGGCCAAGGTGCCTTCAAACGCCCGGTTCACGGCTTCTTTGGCGGCCATCGTGGCGATTTGCGAGAACGCGCAAATCTGCAGCGCGGCGCCCAATGCTTCGTCTTGCAGCGTGTCCAGCGGCACCACGCGGCTCACCAAGCCGGCGCGTTCGGCCTCGGCGGCATCCATCATGCGGCCGGTCAGCGCCATGTCCATGGCCTTGGCCTTGCCCACGGCGCGCGGCAGGCGCTGCGTGCCACCTGCGCCGGGGATGATGCCCAGCTTGATTTCGGGCTGGCCGAATTTGGCGTTGTCGGCGGCGATGATGAAGTCGCACATCATGGCCAGCTCGCAGCCGCCGCCCAGGGCAAAGCCGCTGACTGCGGCAATCACCGGTTTGCGGATGGAGCGGATGGTTTCCCAGTTGCGGGTGATGAAGTCGCCCTTGTAGGCGTCGGCAAAGCTGAACTTGGCCATCACGGTGATGTCGGCGCCCGCGGCAAAGGCCTTTTCGCTGCCGGTGAGCACGATGCAGCCGATTGCCGGGTCGGCGTCAAAGCCCTTGAGCGCAGCGCCCAGCTCGTCCATGAGCTGGTCGTTTAGCGCATTCAGCGCCTTGGGGCGGTTCAGCGTAATGATGGCGACCTTGTCGCCTTCGATACGGGTGGTGATGCATTCGTAGCTCATGATGGGGTCTCCAGATTTTTGCGTCTTGGCACTATAGCGAAGAGGGTTTGCACATGACTGACACCGGTACGACCACCACCTCGGAAACTTTGGTTCTTTACGCCGAACAGGGCGGCGTGGCCCTGCTCACGCTGAACCGTCCGGCGGCCCTCAACGCCTTCACCCGCGAGATGCACCATGCGCTGTGGGCCGCGCTGGACCGGGCCGAAGCCAACCCGGCCATCCGCGCCGTGGTGCTGACCGGCGCGGGGCGTGGCTTTTGCGCGGGAGCCGACCTCAACACCGGCGAGCTGGGACCCGACGCCCACCCTGAAGGGCGGCCCGATCCCGGGGTCAGTATCGAACAGGCCTTCAACCCCACCACGCGGCGCCTGCAGGCGCTGCGCATGCCCACGGTGGTGGCGGTGAATGGCGTGGCGGCTGGGGCGGGCATGTCGTTTGCGCTGGCGTGTGACATTGCCATTGCGGCGCCCGGCGCCAGCTTCATTCAAGCCTTCAGCAAGATCGGGTTGATTCCTGATGCGGGCAGCACCTGGTTTTTGCCGCAGCGCCTGGGCATGCCGCGCGCGCTGGCGCTGGCCATGACGGGTGACAAGCTGATGGCGGCGCAGGCCAAGGAGTGGGGGCTGATTTGGGACGTGGCCGATGACTGCGTAGCGGCGGCTCTGGAGATGGCGCAGCGTTTCGCCGCCATGCCCACGCAGGCGCTGGTGGCCACGCGGCACTTGCTGCGGGATGGGGCTGCGCGCACTTTGCACCAGCAGCTGGATGCCGAGCGGGATGCGCAAAGTGCCATGGGGCGTACCGATGACTATGTGGAAGGGGTACGCGCTTTCCGCGAGAAACGGATTCCCAAATTCAGGGGGAGTTAGTTGCCGTGCGCCTGCATGGGGGGTGCGCCGAAGCGGGTGGGGCCGGGGCCCTCATGCCGTCCTGCTGGCCGGAAAATCGGGCCCCGGCCCCACCCGCTTCGGCGTGCGGTGCGTGTTTGGCTTTTTGACTAGGAACTGCCGTCCAGCCACTTGCCGACGGCGGCCGCATCGCGGATGGACAGGCGCACGGCGGTGCTGGGGGTGGGCATGGTCAGTGTCAAGGTCGTCAAGCGTTTGTCGCGTGATACGAGGGCGCTGACTTTTTTGGCCTTGCCGGTGTAGAGCGTCAGGTCGTCCAGTGCCTGCATGCGCCAGGGGTCGCCTTCGCCCTTGCCCTCCGCCTGCACCGCAATCCATTCGTCGCCGGCGGCAAAGCCGGCTTTCTCGGCCACGCCGCCGCGCAGCACCTGCTGGATGAACAGGCCGCCGTTTTCCTTGACCCGCAGGCCCAGCTGCTGCGCCACCTGGTCGGGCTCGCGGTTCACCTGCACGCCGTGTTGCTCCAGCAGCTCGGCCACGGGCAGTTCCTTGGTGCTGTGCACCCAGTGCGCGATGTCTTTGGCGTAGCTGCGGCCAGTCTGTGCCTGCAACACGGCCAGCAAGTCGGCCTCGGCCATGGGGCCGCCTTCGCAGCGGGCCCACAGGCCGCGCATCACGGCGTCCAGCGTGGTTTTACCCTCGGCGCGCAGCGTCAGGTCCAGGCACAGGCCGACCAGCGAGCCCTTGGTGTAGTAGCTCACCGTGGCGTTGGCGGTGTTTTCGTCCTGGCGGTAGTACTTCACCCAGGCGTCAAAGCTGCTTTGCGCCACGCTTTGCACCAGCCGGCCCGGCGTCTGGTTCACCTGGTTGATGGTCTTGGTCAGCAGCTTGAGGTAGGTGGCGTTGTCGATGCGCTTGGCGCGGCGCAGCAGCAGGTCGTCGTAGTAGCTGGTGAAGCCCTCAAAGAACCACAGCAGCTGCGTGTAGTTTTCCTGGGTGTAGTCATAGGTGGCCAGCTCGGCCGGGCGCAGGCGTTTGACGTTCCAGGTGTGGAAGTATTCGTGGCTGATCAGACCGAGGAGCGTGGTGTAGCCCTCGGGCTGCTTGTGTGTGGTGGGGGCCAGTGTGCTGCGCGGCTGGCGGGGCAGGTCTTTGCGGTTGCAGATCAGCGCGGTGGAGTTTTTGTGCTCCAGGCCGCCGTAGCCATCGTGCACGGCGTTCAGCATGAAGACGTAGTTTTTGAACGGAATCGGGCTCTGGCCCCTGTCCTTCTTGCGCGAGTTGCTCACTTTTTTGATATCCGCGCCGACCGCATCACCATGCCAGAAGCGCAGTTCGGCCTCGCAAATCGCCTGTGTGTCGGCCAGCAGCTGGGCACCGTCAAAGCTGGGCGGCGCACCTGCCACCACAAAGCGGTGTGGAATGCCGCAGGCCACAAAGTTGCCGCTCCAGAACGGCCCCATCTCCACCGGGCAGTCCACCAGGGTGTCGTAGGTGTCGGCGCGGTACAGGCCAAAACCAGCCTTGGTCACACGCACCGGCTCCAGCCCGGTGGCCACGCTCCAGCCTTTGAGGGCGTCACTGGTCACCAGCGCCAGCGTGTGCGGGGCCTGCGCTTGCTCTGGCACTTGCAGGCACAGGCTGGTGCCGTTGAAAAAGCCGCGCGTCGCGTCCAGCCAGGCGGTGCGCACCGAGTTGTCAAACGCATACACCTCGTACTGCACTTCTAGCGGGGTGCCGGGGGTGCAGCGCACCTCCCAGGTTGCCTTGTCTCGCTGCTCCACCGCTACCCGTTTGCCGGCTTGGCGGGCCTCCAGCTTTTGCAGGTGTTTGGCAAATTCGCGCACCAGGTAGCTGCCCGGAATCCACACCGGCAGGCGCAGGGTTTGGGTGGCGGCAGGCACGGGCACCGTGAGGGTGACCCGGAACAGGTGGGCGTGCACATCCAGCACCTCCACCTGGTAGTGCACGGGGGCAACGGTGGCGGTAGAGGTGCGAGATTTCATGTCAAATTGGCCTCTAGCCCTCGTGGAATATGCGCGAGCAGCTATGAAAAAAGGAGTGGTTTGCGCAGGGGATCAGCCCTTGGCGGTGGCCAGGTGCTTCTCGATCTGCGGTGCGTCAATGGCGCCGGGCACGCGGTTGCCGTCCTGGAAGATCAGGGTGGGGGTGCCGTTGATGCGGTAGGTTTTGCCAAACTCCACATTGCGTGCCAGCGGGCTCACGTCACACATGGCCGCCGCCGTGGGAGCCGGCTGGTCGCGCAGCATCCAGTCTTGCCAGGCGGTGGCCTTGTCTTTGGCGCACCAGATGGCCTTGGACTTCTCGGTGGAGTCCGCACCCAGGATGGGGTAGAGGAACATGTAGATGGTGACGTTGTCCACCTTCTGCAGGTCGCGCTCGAAGCGTTTGCAGTAGCCGCAGTTGGGGTCTTCAAACACCGCGATCTTGCGCTGGCCGTTGCCACGCACGATGGTGAAGGCGTCCTTGAAGGGCAGGCTCTCGAACTTCACGGCGGTGAGCTTGTTGATGCGCTCTTCGGTCAGGTTGCGCAGCTCCTTGCCCTTGGTCGCGAACAGATTGCCCTGAAACAGGTGGTCGCCTGTGGCGTCGGTGTAATACACCTCAGCGCCGTTCACGCGGATCTCGTAAATGCCGGGAATGGCGGTCTTGCGCACTTCGTCAATGTCTTTGAGCTGCGGAATGCGTTTGCCGATGTTGGCGCGGATGGCCGCTTCTTGCGCGTGCAGGCTGCCAGCGCTACCTAGCACCAGTGCGGCGGCCAGAAAAGGAATGGAGAGTTTCACAGGCGAGGTCTCGTGGGGAAGGAACAGAAAATTAAGAAGGGGTGCCCATGGCACGCCGTGCCACCCAGTGTTTGAGCAGGCCGCTGGCATTGAAGCCTTGCATGCCCCAGTTGCGCAGGCTGGCTGCGGCGGCGTGGGGGTGGGCAAACAGCTGCTGCAGGGCATCGCCCGCGCCGCCCACCAGCGCAAAGTCGGCTTTGCGCGCACGCTCAAAGGCGCGCAACAGTTTGGGGTCGGCCACGCTGCGCCAGTAGGGGCGGGTGTCCAGCACGCGCACCAGCTCGGCCACATCACCCAGGCCCAGGTTCAGGCCCTGGCCGGCCAGCGGGTGCACGTTGTGGGCGGCGTCGCCCGCCAGCACCCAGGCACCGGTGTTGGACTGGCCGCTCCAGCGGCGGGCCAGCGCATGTTGCAGCGGCCACACCTTGCGCGCGCTCTCCAGCGTCACGGCGCCCAGGGCATCGTGGCTGGCAGCTTGCAGGGCATCGGTAAATTCCATGTCGGAGGCGGCTTGCAGGGCGCTGGCCCGGTCTGGAGAGACTGACCACACCACGGCGCATAAGTTCCCACCGGGTCCACCCATGGGCAAAAAGGCCAGGATCTCGCCCTGCGAGAACCACTGCCGCGCCACCTGGCCGTGGCCCTGGGCGCAGGTCACGCGGGCGGCCAGCGCCCATTGGCCGTAGGGGGTCACGTCAAAGTCCACGCCCAGCTCTTCGCGCGTGCGGCTGGCCCGACCTTCGCACACCACAGTGAGCGTGGCTTGCGGCGGGGTGTCCACCACTTCAATGAGGGGCTGAAAGCGCACCGCCTCGGCCAGTTGGGCCTCCAGGGCGGGCACGTCCACGATCCAGTTCAGTGCGTCGGTGCCTTGCAGCGCGGCGTCAAACGCCACTTCGCCGCCCTCGTCGCCGTGCACTTCCATGCGCAGCACCGGTGTGGCCCGCGCGGTGTCGGGCCAGCAGCGCACCCCTTCGAGCAGCGCACGCGCGGGCTGGTTCAGCGCATAGGCGCGCACATCGGATTCTGCGGGGGTGGAGGGTGCCGCGTAGAGCGCCACGCGCAGCCGTTTGGCGGCCAGATGCAGGGCCAGCGTGCGCCCCACGATGCCTGCGCCGCGGATGCCAATGTCGTAAGAAGAAGCCATGCGGCCATTGTAGGAGGCCGGGTACCATGCCCATTTGACCGCAACAGGAAGACCCCGATGAGCGAAGGTGCCAGCGATGTACAGGGGCAGATTGCCCAGTTGATGATTTACCCCGTGAAGTCCTGCGCCGGTGTGGCCGTTGCGGAAGCCGTGTTGCAGGAGACCGGCCTGCAGTGGGACCGCCACTGGATGGTGGTGGACGCAGACGGCCTGTTTGTCAGCCAGCGCGAATGCGCGCGCATGGCGCTGGTTCGCCCGCAGATCGAGGCCGACAGTTTGCTGCTGCAGGCGCCTGGCATGCCGGAGTTGCGCGTGCCGCTGCAGGCCCGCGGCGCGACGCTGCGGGTGCAGGTGTGGGATGACGTGGTGGATGCGCTCGACACGGGCCCCGAGGCGGCCCAATGGCTGCAGGCGTTTCTGGGAGCCCCCGCGCAACGGCTGGTGTGCTTTGACCCGGCGGCCCGGCGCGCCTGCAGCACCAAGTGGACTGGCGGCCTAGCCGCCAGCACCCAGTTCGCCGACGGCTACCCGGTGCTGGTGACCACCGACAGCGCCATGGACGAACTCAACACCCGATTGGCAGCGATGGACCACCCGGCGGTGGGCATGGCGCGCTTTCGGCCGAATGTGGTGCTCAGTGGCCTGTTGCCGCATGATGAAGACCACCTGGGCCCGCTGGAGGTGCTGGAGGATGGCACCGCCGTGGCGGGTTTGCAGTTGGTCAAACCCTGCGCACGCTGCCCGATTCCCAATATCGACCCGGACACCGCAGAGAGCCACCCTGGCGTGGGTGACGCACTGCAGGCCTACCGCCAGGATGCACGGGTGAACGGGGCCATCACCTTTGGCATGAATGCCATCGTGACCCACGGCGCGGGCACGGTGCTGCGTGTGGGCCAGGTGGTGCAGGGAAACTACGCGTTCGGTTGAGTCGGCAGCTCGCTGCTGGCTCCGTGCGTGGAGTGCCTCGAGGGGAGGGGCTGGGTTTGCGGCGCCTCCAGAAAACGGATGGGACGGCGCGTGCGCGGCGAAATGCCTTCGAGCAGATTGCCAAGCTCTTCCAGAATGCTGGAGGGCTCGGGGAGGACCTCGCTGAGCATCACGCAGGCCACATGAAACTGCAACGTCACCTCCGGCTTAAGCCCGGGCAGCGGGATCAAGCCCGAGGCGATCAGCCGCACCATCCGTTCAGTCAGGGTCTGGCGGTCATGCACGCCGTCCAGCACCAGGCCAAAGCGTGCGCTGTCCAGGCGGCCCGCCGGGTCCACATCGCGCAGCACACGGTGCAACTTGACGGCGGCACGCAGCAGACACTGCTCGGCCACTGCATCGCCATACGAATCGCGCAGGTATTTGAAATTCACCACGTCCACCAGCACGATGGCAGAGGGCTCGCCGGCATGCCGCGCCCGGGCCAGGGCGTACTCCACCTGTTGCTGGAGCAGCGGCGCTGTCAGCAAGCCGGTCAGGGCGTCCTGGGTGGGGAGGGCCTTGGCGCGCTCCTCGGCCTCGCGCCGTTCGCGGATACGGGTGTGCAGCGCCTGCTGCAGCAAGGGCACGGTGATGGCGATGGCCAGCACCAGCACATAACGGGTCTGCCACCAGTCGGGTATCAGGTGCCACATCTGCGCCACGAGTGCCAGCACCGCCAGGGCCTGCGGCGCATAGGCCATAAACAGCCATTTGCTCACGGCATAGCCGCGTCGCCAGGTCAGCGCGGTGCACACGACGGTGAGGATGGGGCCCGCGGTCAGGTAGACCGAATTGAAGTAGTCGGCCGTTTGCCGGTCGATGGCCGCGGTGAGCAAGGCAATCGGCATGGACGCCAGGCCGCAGGCATACAGTATCTTGGCCAGGCGCGGGTAGCCCACGTCCAGCGATGACAGGTGGCGCACAAACAGCAGGGTGCCGCCCACCCCCAACACGGGCAGGGCCATGTGCGCATAGTTGGACCACAGCGGGGACGTGGGCCACAGCCACATGCCCGAAAGTCCGGTGGCATTGGTCGTCACTACGGTCACCAGCACGGCGTAACCGGTGTACCAGCCATCTACGGTGCTGCGGCTTTGCAGGTAGTGGATGCCGCACACCCCAATCAGCATGAACAACATGCCCATCAGGGTGCCCAGGCCCAGGTTCTCCAGTTCCTGCTGCCGGTCGCGCACGTTTTTGGTGGACAGGCGCAGCGGCAACATGGCCGGTTTGAAGTTGCGCACCTCCAGGTAGACCTCGTGTACGCCCGGCTCGGGGATGGTGATGGTGAAGTCCGGATAGAGCGAGGGGTGGTCCCATTGCGCGACCGCTGTGGTGTCTCCCGCCAACTGCTTGTCCCAGCCGCCCTTGCCCTTGGGCTGGTAAAGCGCGGCGTAGTCCAGGTAGGGCAGCGGCAGGTGCAGCGTCCAGTCGGCGGGTGCGTCGGCGGCACGTTGCAGGGGCAGGCGAATCCACAGGGTGTTCCCGTCACGCAGGGCAAACTGCTGCTCGGCAGCTTGTGGCGTAAAACTGTCCGGTGCTTGTTTGCTGATGCCGCCAATGCCAATGCTGGGTTCGTTTTCCATCAGCACCGCCAGCGTGCCGCCAATTTGCACGCTGGTATGGGAGCCTTCCAGCGGGATGGGGGTGTTGGCCTGCGCCACCATCCCTGCTACCAGCCCACACAGGATCCCGCACCGGACCAGCCAGCGGCACAGCGTGGTGGTACCGCTCATGCAAGCTCCGGGGCGAAGGCCAGTGGCGCGGCCAAGGTGGGCTCGGGCTCCAGGAAGCGTATCGGGCGCCGCGTACGCGGTGAAATGCCGGCCAGTACGCCGGACAAATCCTCCAGCACCCGCTCGGGCGGTACCGGGTTGTCGTGCAGCAGCACACAGGCGGCCTGGAATTGCAGGGTCACCTCGGGTTCCAGTCCCTGCAGCGGGATCAGGCCCGAGGCCACCAATTTGACCAGGCGTTCCGTCAGCGCTTGGCGCGAATTCACGCCTTCGAGCACCATGGCAAAACGCTCGGCCCCCATGCGCGCCGCCGGGTCCACATCGCGCAGGATGCGGTGCAACTTGATCACCGCGCGAAGCATGCACTGCTCGGCCGTGGTGTCGCCCATGGTGGTGCGGATGCGCTCCAGATTAATGACACTGACCAGCACCAGGGCCACCGGTTCACGGGTGTCAATGGCACGTTGGTAGGCTGCTTCCACATGGCTTTGAAAGGCCTGCGCGGTCAGCAGTCCGGTCAGGGCGTCCTGGGTGGGCAACTGGTCGGCGCGCAGGGCCACTTCCTTGCGGTCATGGGTGGCGCGGCTCAGGGCGTACATGAGCGTGGGGACAGAGAGCGCCACGCTCAGGGACATGAAGTAACGTATCCCCCACTGGGGGGGGGCCAGGCCAAAGGCCTCGGCCATCAGCCACATCAGGCACACACACTGCGGCACGTAGGCCAGCATCAGCCAGGTGCCAATGACTGAGCCTCCGCGCCAGCTCATCACGGTGACCAGCAGACCGACGGTGGTGGCCGCCAGCAAGGCGGCGGTGCCCAAGTGGTCGGCGATGTCGCGCGCCAGCAGCACGTAGCCCACTACCGCGCCCAGGGTGCCCCAGGCGATCAGCACCAGGGGCTTGTCATACCGGTGGAAGTGGGTGGACAGCGCATACAGCTTGCGCACAAACAGCAACGAGGTGCCCACAGTCACCAGTGGCAGGATGCTATTGGCATAGTCGGCCCAGGTGGGCCAGGCAGTCCACAGCAAGGCGTTGAGCACACCATTGACCTGTGCGACCGACATGGCGACCAAGAGTCCGTACCAAGCAGCGCTCAGATCGAGGGGGTTCTGGTGCTCGTGGTGGCGAAGGACCGAGAGTGCTACCAGGGTGAGCAGGGTGCCAATGACCAGGCCCAGACCTACGCTCTCCAGTTGGCGCTGGCTTTCGCGCAAGGGGGTGGCGGCCAAGCGCACCGGCAGGCTCAGGGGTTTGAAGTTGCGCACCCGCAGGTACACATCCTGCGGCGCGCCGCTGGGCAGGTCCAGGGTGAATTCGGGGTAGAGGCCGCGCTGGCTCCAATGGGCTTGCGCCAGGGTGTCCCCCGCGGTCTGTGCGGTCCAGGTTTTGCCATCGGGGCGCTGGTAGAGCGTGACCGAATCCACATACGGTGCGGGCACATTCAGGGTCCACTGCGCGGTGTTGCCGGTCGCACGCACGATGCGCAAATGCAGCCACAGGGTGTTGCCGCTGTACAGGGCGTGGCGGGTCAAGGCCTCTGCCGGGGTGAAGGCTTGTGGGGTGTTGGCGACTTCTTCAACGCTGGCGCGGCTGCCGCTTTCCAGCCAGGCCGGTACCTGCCCCGCCAGTTCCAGACGGGTGTTGCCGTCGCCCAGCACCAGGGGCTGCGGCATGGTCGGTGTGCCGGCCCAGACCGGCGCCCAACCCAGCCCCAAGGCTGCTGCCCAGGCCAGCATCAAGCGCAAAAGCGGGTATGGCATACACTTGGCACCCAGTTTTTAGAGGTTTGTTATGAGTTTGAAGTGTGGCATTGTAGGCCTGCCCAATGTGGGCAAAAGTACCCTTTTTAACGCCTTGACCAAGGCCGGCATTGCTGCAGAAAACTACCCGTTTTGCACCATCGAGCCCAATGTGGGTGTGGTCGAGGTGCCGGATCCGCGCCTGCAGCAGCTGGCCGAAATCATCACGCCCGAGCGCATCGTGCCGGCGATCGTGGAGTTCGTGGACATTGCGGGTTTGGTGGCCGGGGCGAGCACCGGTGAAGGCCTGGGCAACAAGTTTTTGGCCCACATCCGCGAGACCGATGCCACCATCAACGTGGTGCGCTGCTTTGAAGACGACAACGTGATCCACGTGGCCGGCAAGGTGGACCCGATTGCCGACATCGAGGTGATTCAGACCGAACTGTGCCTGGCCGACCTGGGCGCGGTGGAAAAAGCCCTGCATCGCGTGACCAAGCTGGCGCGCTCGGGCGACAAGGAATCCGTCAAACTGGTGACCATCCTGGAGAAGTGCCAGGCTGCGTTGAACGAGGCCAAGCCGGTGCGCACACTGGACTTCACCAAAGAAGAACTGCCGCTTTTGAAGCAGTTTTTCCTGATCACCGCCAAGCCCGCCATGTTTGTGGCCAACGTGTCCGAAGACGGCTTCGAGAACAACCCGCTGCTGGACCGCTTGACGGCCTTTGCTGAGGCCCAGGGGGCCCCCGTGGTGGCCATTTGCGCCAAGATGGAGGCCGAGCTCTCCGAGATGGACGATGCTGACCGTCTGGAGTTTCTCCAGGAACTGGGCCAGTCCGAGCCCGGCCTGAACCGCCTGATCCGCTCTGCGTACAGCCTGCTGGGTCTGCAAACCTATTTCACCGCAGGTGTGAAAGAAGTGCGCGCCTGGACCATCCATGTGGGCGACACGGGCCCGCAGGCGGCCGGCGTGATCCACACCGACTTCGAGAAGGGCTACATCCGCGCCCAGACCATCGCGTTTGACGACTTCATCGCCTTCAAGGGCGAGCAGGGCGCCAAAGACGCGGGCAAGATGCGCGCCGAAGGCAAGGACTATGTCGTCAAGGATGGCGACGTGATGAACTTCCTGTTCAGTTCCTGAGCCCCTCTTTGCCACTGTGACCCTGTCCTACGACTGGCTGGCCCTGGGGGCTGCGGCCTGCTGGGCCGTCACCGGGCTGCTGTCAGCCCCGCAAGCGCGCCATCTGGGCGCGTTTGCTTTTACGCGCTGGCGCATGGGGCTGGTGTTCCTCATGCTGCTGCCGGTGGTCGTATTCAGCGGGGGCTGGGCGACGCTGTCGTGGGCGTCTTTTGGCGTACTTGCCATCAGTGGCTTGATCGGCATTTTTGTCGGCGACACCGCCTTGTTTGCCTCCATGAACCGCTTGGGCCCGCGCCGCACGGGGGTGCTGTTTGCCACCCATGCTTGTTTCAGCGCCTTGTTGGGTTTTGTGATCCTCGATGAGCGCATGGGGGGGCAGGCCTTGTTGGGCGGTGCCTTGGTGGTGGGCGGCGTGATGATGGCCGTGGCGCTGGGGGCGCACAAGAACGAATCCCATGCGCTGGAAGTCACGCGGGGCCATTGGCCCTTGGGCGTGGCGCTGGGTCTGCTGGCCGCACTGTGCCAGGCGCTGGGGTCTCTGATGGCCAAGCCGGTGATGGCGTCGGGCGTGGACCCGGTGACCGCCACCGTGGTGCGTGTGGGCGTGACCTGCGTGGCGCATTTGGGTTTGCTGTGGGCGGGCGCGGGGGTGGCGCGTACGCAGAACGCACTCTCTGCCCGCGTGTTGGCCTGGGTGGCCTTGAGCGGCATGATCGGCATGGGCTTGGGCATGAGCCTGATTCTGCTGGCCCTGCGTTATGGCGACGTGGGCATGGTGGGCATCTTGTCGTCGGTATCGCCGGTGCTGGTGTTGCCGCTGCTGTGGTGGAACCTGGGGCGTGCACCTGCGCAGGGCGCCTGGTGGGGGGCAGCCCTCACGGTGCTTGGAACTTCCATTGTTTTGGTGCGCTAGCCACCGTCAATACTGCGCAGGCAGCTCCTATATTGATAGCAAGGTGATGCGCGGGTTGTTTACCACAGCGTGGCAAGCCCGGTCATGGCCGCCGTCATGAGCACGTAGCGCGCCAACTTGCCCAGCGCCATATAGGCCACACAGGGCCAGAACGGCAACTTGAGCCAGCCCGCCACCGCGCACAGCGGATCACCGACCAGCGGCAGCCAGGCCAGCAGGCAGGCCTTGGGGCCCAGGCTGCGCAGCCATTCGAGCGCACGCAGGTGGTGGGCCGAGTGGCCATAGCGGTCGGCCACGCGGTGTGCGCCATAGCCCATCCACCAGCTCACGGCACCGCCCAGGGTGTTGCCCACCGTGGCCACCAGCACGACGGGCCAGAACAACGCGGGGTTGAGCTGTACCAGCCCAAACACCAGAGGCTCCGAGCCCATGGGCAACAGCGTGGCCGAGATGAAGGACACCACAAACACCGTGCCCAGGCTGTACTCGGGCAGTGCAAGCAATTTCAGGAGGGTGGGGATCCAGGTGTCCATGGCGAGCGCAGTATAGGGAGTCCGCTGATTCGCTGCGCTGCAGCAGGCGAATTTCAATTGCTGAAATTTTGGGCAGTTAGAATGCAGGCCGGCCCCAACGTCCTGGGGCCCTTGTCTTTTTAAGCCACCCCCGTTTCACACACAGTCCATGCACATCGGTCCGTTCGCGTTGGCGAATCACCTCTTTGTCGCACCCATGGCGGGGGTGACCGATCGCCCCTTCCGGCAGCTGTGCAAGCGCCTGGGGGCAGGGTATGCGGTGAGCGAAATGGTGACCTCGCGCAAGGATTTGTGGAACACGCTCAAGACCTCGCGTCGCGCCAACCACGCAGGTGAGCCCGGTCCGATTGCCGTGCAGATTGCGGGCACCGAAGCCGCCATGATGGCCGAGGCCGCGGCCTACAACATCGACCGCGGCGCGCAGATCATCGACATCAACATGGGTTGCCCGGCCAAGAAGGTGTGCAACAAGTGGGCCGGCTCGGCCTTGATGCAGGACGAGCAACTGGCGATTGAAATTGTGGAGGCCGTGGTGCAAGCCTGTGCGCCGCGCAATGTGCCCGTCACGCTGAAGATGCGCACCGGCTGGTGCCAAGCCGAGAAAAATGCCGTGAAGCTAGCACGCGCTGCGGAGGCGGCGGGCGTGCAGATGGTGACGGTGCACGGTCGCACACGCGAGCAGGGCTACAAGGGCGCCGCCGAGTACGACACCATTGCCGCCGTCAAAGCCGCACTCAAAATTCCGGTGGTGGCCAATGGTGACATCACCAGCCCCGAAAAGGCGCATGCGGTACTGCAGGTCACCGGTGCCGACGCCATCATGATTGGCCGTGCCGCCCAAGGTTATCCCTGGATTTTTCGTGAAGTGGCGCACTACCTGGCCACTGGCACGCACCTTGCACCACCCCTGGTGAGTGAAGTCAAACGCCTGCTGGTGGAGCATCTGTACGACCACTACAGCTTGTATGACGAATTTATCGGTGTGCGCTCGGCGCGCAAGCACATTGGCTGGTACCTGCGCGAATTGCCGGGGGGTGAAGACTTCCGCCAGCGCATGAACCTGCTGGAAGACAGCGCCGCGCAGGTGGCCGCGGTGGAAGATTATTTGGATCAAATGAACGAAAAAATGGACCGCATCCCGCGCCGGGAACCAGCGTCCGACTTGGCTAGGGGACATGACATGATGGAATTGGCAGCATGAGCAAGAAGCACATTGATGAGTGCGTGCGCGCGAGCCTGGAGGTGTATTTCGCCGACCTGGGCGGTACCGAACCCGATGGCATGTACGACATGCTGGTGCGCGCGGTGGAGAAGCCGCTGCTCGAGGTGGTGATGGCCCAGGCCGACCACAACCAATCCAAAGCCGCCCAGTGGTTGGGCCTGAACCGCAACACCCTGCGTAAAAAACTGGTCGAGCACAAGCTGCTCTCCTAACCCTCGCTGCCCGGCCCCGCCATGGCGCGGGGCTGGTGAATTTCTTTTTGCTTTTAACTTCACTCCCGCACCATGAACGCAACCCAAACCGCACTGCTGTCCGTCTCTGACAAGACCGGCATCGTCGAACTCGCCCAAGCCCTGCACGCCCAGGGCGTCAAGCTCCTGTCCACCGGCGGCACCGCCAAACTGCTGGCCGAAAAAGGCCTGCCCGTGACTGAGGTGGCAGAGATGACCGGCTTCCCAGAAATGCTGGATGGCCGCGTGAAGACCCTGCACCCGCGCGTGCACGGTGGCCTGCTGGCGCGCCGCGACTTTCCCGCACACATGGCGGCGCTGGCGGAGCACCAGATCAACACCATCGATTTTCTGGTGGTGAACCTGTACCCGTTTGAAGCGACCGTGGCCAAGGCCGGCTGCACGCTGGAAGACGCGATCGAGAACATCGACATCGGCGGTCCCGCCATGGTGCGCAGTGCGGCCAAGAACTGGAAGGATGTGGCGGTGCTGACCGACGCGGCCCAATACGACACCGTGATCGCCGAGCTGAAAGCCAGTGGAAAGGTGAGTGACAAGACCAAGCTGGGCCTGTCGATTGCCGCGTTCAACCGCATCAGCCAGTACGACGGCGCGATCAGTGATTACCTGTCCGCGATCCAGATCGGTGACGCAGTGCCCGCCGGTGACAAGGCGCTGGTGCTGGACCTGTTCCCCGGCCAGAGCAACGGCCGCTTCGTCAAGGTGCAAGACCTGCGCTACGGCGAAAACAGCCACCAGCAGGCTGCGCTGTACCGCGACCTGCACCCCGCCCCCGGCTCGCTGGTCACTGCCAAGCAATTGCAGGGCAAGGAACTCAGTTACAACAATATTGCCGATGCCGATGCGGCCTGGGAATGCGTGAAGAGCTTCACCACCCCGGCCTGTGTCATCGTCAAACACGCCAACCCCTGCGGCGTGGCCGTAGGGGCCCACGCGCTGGAGGCCTACAGCAAGGCCTTCCAGACCGACCCCACCAGCGCCTTCGGCGGCATCATCGCGCTGAACTGCGAGTTGGACGAAGCCGGTGCCCAGCAAATCTCCAAGCAGTTTGTCGAAGTGCTGATGGCCCCTAGCTTCACACCCGCAGCCCTGGAAGTCTTCAAGACCAAGGTGAACGTGCGCATTCTGCAAATCGATCTGCCCAAGGGTGGCAACACCGCCTGGGAGCAGGGTCGCAACCTCATGGACATGAAGCGCATCGGCTCCGGCATCCTGCTGCAAACGGCCGACAACCATGAGCTGGCCTTGTCTGACCTGAAGGTGGTGACCACCAAACAACCCACCGCCGAAGAATTGAATGACCTGCTGTTCGCCTGGACCGTGGCCAAGTACGTCAAGTCCAACGCCATCGTCTTCTGCAAGGGCGGCATGACCATGGGCGTGGGCGCTGGCCAGATGAGCCGTCTGGACTCCGCGCGTATCGCCAGCATCAAAGCCGGCCACGCGAACCTGTCTCTGGCAGGCACCGTGGTGGCCAGCGATGCCTTTTTCCCCTTCCGCGACGGCCTGGATGTGGTGGTGGACCAAGGCGCCACCTGCGTGATCCAGCCCGGCGGCTCCATGCGCGACCAGGAAGTCATTGATGCGGCCAACGAGCGTGGCGTGTCCATGGTCTTCAGCGGCGTGCGCCACTTCCGCCACTAAACAGAAAGCCGTCCATGCTGTCTTTCCGATCTCTCGCGGCCGGTGCGTCGCTACTGTTGGCGGTATCCGCGGTCTGGGCGCAAGCGTCCGACAAACCCATCCGCCTGATCGTGCCCTACGCACCCGGTGGTCCACTGGACATCACGGCCCGTGTGCTGGCCGAACGCGTGAAAGACAGCCTGGGCACGGTGGTGGTGGACAACCGCCCCGGCGCCGGCGGCAACATCGGTGCGGATGCGATTGCCAAGGCCGCGCCGGATGGTTACACCATCGGCATTGCGGCCACGGCCACCCATGCGGTGAATCCCTGGTTGTTTGCCAAGATGCCCTACAAAGCCGCCACCGACTTTGCGGCCATCACGCAAATGGTGCGGGTGCCCAATGTGCTGGTGATGAACGCCGAGGCCGCGCAGCGCCTGCATATCCATACCCTGGCGGACCTGATCGCCTATGCCAAGGCGAACCCTGCCAAGCTCAATTACGGCAGCGGCGGCAATGGCAGTGCCGGCCACCTGGCGGGTGAGATGTTCAAGAAGGAAGCGGGCATCTTTGCGCTGCACATCCCCTACAACGGCGGCAACCCGGCCCAGATGGCTTTGTTGAGCGGCCAGGTCGATTTCAACCTGGACAACCTGGCCAATGCTGCACCCAACATCCGTTCCGGCAAGCTCAAGGCCCTGGCCGTCACCTCGCTGACGCGCAGCAGCGCCCTGCCGGATGTGCCCGCCATGGCGGAAACACTGAAGGGCTTCGGCATTGACACTTGGTGGGGGCTGGTGGCCCCGGCCGCCACGTCCAAGGAGCGCATTGCGCAACTCAACCAGGCCTTTGTGGCGGCCCTGCAGGCGCCCGAGACCAAGGCCCGCTTTGCCACGCTGCTGGCGGAGCCCACGCCCAGCACGCCAGCGGCCTTTGATGCGCTGATGAAGGCCGAACGCGCCAAGTACGAGAAGGTGGTCAAGGCCACGGGTGCGCGGGTCGATTGACGCGCCGGACGGCCAAAACCGTGGTTACCGCGCGGTTTCGCCACGACCGGGAATAATCGCTGCATGAAACACCATATTGAATCGAGCCTGCAAGAGGCGCATTCCGCACTGACCGCCTTGCTGGCCAACCCGGCCGCGCTGGCTTCTGTGGAGCAAGCTGCACAGTTGTTGATCGCTACCTTTGAGCGCCACGGCCGCGTGTACTCCTGCGGCAACGGCGGTTCCATGTGTGACGCCATGCACTTCGCCGAAGAGTTGACCGGCCGTTACCGCAAAGACCGCAAGGCCTTGGGTGCCACCGCCATCAGCGATGCAGGCCACCTGACCTGTGTGGGCAACGACCACGGCTATGAGCAGGTGTTCGCCCGCTACATTGAAGGCCATGGCCGCCCGGGCGATTGCTTGGTCGCCCTGAGCACCAGTGGCACCAGTAAAAACGTGATCAAGGCGGCCGAGGCCGCCAAGGCGCTGGGTATGACGGTCATCATCCTCAGCGGCAAGCGAAGTGACAAGCTGGAGCCCCTGAGTGATGTGTATATCTGTACCCCGGGTGGCACCTACGCCGACCGGGTGCAGGAGCTGCACATCAAGGTGCTGCACATCCTGATCGAGCTGATCGAGCGCCACTTCTTCCCCGAGAACTACGTTGGCGAGTGAGGGGGGGCGGGCACGGTGCAGGCCCTCCAAAAAACAAGGGCTAGATGCCAAATTGGCCTCTAGCCCCCATAGATGCTGCGCAAGCAGCTTCTATTTTGATAGCAACTTGAATACCTCACCCGCTGCCGCTACGGTCTCTGCAATGTCGGCATCGGTGTGTGCCGCGCTCATGAAGCCGGCTTCGTACAGCGCCGGGGCGATGTAGACGCCGCGGTCCAGCAGGCCGTGGAACAGGGTGTTGAAGCGCGCGTTGTCGGTGGTCATGACCTTGGCGTAGTTCTGGGGCAATTCCTTGAACAGGAAGAAACCGAACATGCCCCCTTCGCTGTCGCCACAGAAGTCCACGCCGGCCTTGTCGGCCTCGGCCTGCAGACCATTGATCAGGCTTTGGGTCTTGCGGCCCAGGGCTTCGTAGAAGCCGGGTTTGCCGATTTCCTTCAGGGTGGCCAAGCCGCAAGCGGTGGCCACGGGGTTGCCGGACAGGGTGCCAGCCTGGTACACCGGACCCAAGGGTGCGAGCTGTTCCATCACGGCACGCTTGCCACCAAAGGCGGCCAGCGGCATGCCGCCGCCAATCACCTTGCCCAGCACCGTCATGTCGGGCTCGAAGCCGGGGATGCTGCGGGCGTACACGCTTTGTGCGCTGCCCAGGGCCACACGCAGGCCGGTCATCACCTCGTCAAACACAAACAGCGCGCCGTACTGGGTGCACAGCTCGCGGCAGCGCTTCATGAATGGCACGCTGGCGCGCACAAAGTTCATGTTGCCGGCAATCGGCTCGATCATCAGGCAGGCCAGTTCCTTGCCGTGCAGTGCAAAGGCCTCTTCCAATTGCGGGATGTTGTTGTACTCCAGCACCAGAGTGTGTTGCACCACTTCGGGCGGCACACCGGCGCTGGTGGGGTTGCCAAAGGTGGCGAGACCCGAGCCGGCCTTGACCAAGAGCGCATCGGCATGGCCGTGGTAACAGCCTTCGAACTTCAGAATCTTGCTGCGGCCGGTGGCGCCGCGTGCCAGGCGGATGGCACTCATGCCGGCTTCGGTGCCGCTGCTGACCAGGCGCACCATGTCCATGCCGGGCACGCGCTCCAGAATGGCTTCGGCCAGTTCCACTTCACGTTCGGTCGGGGCACCAAACGAGAAGCCGTCCAGTGCGGCCTTTTGCACCGCCTCCAATACGGCGGGATGGCCATGGCCCAGGATCATGGGCCCCCAAGAGCCGATGTAGTCAATATGGCGCTTGCCATTCGCGTCCCAGAAGTAGGCGCCTTGGGCGCGCTGCACAAAGCGGGGTGTGCCGCCCACGGCCTTGAAGGCACGTACGGGCGAGTTCACGCCACCGGGAATGACGCGCTTGGCGCGCTCGAAGAGGTCTTGGTTACGGTCGATGGACATAGGAGGGGCAAAGAGAGGTCAGTGGCGTGTGGCGTGCGGAGGGAGGTCGAAGTCCACATCGTCGGGCGTGTCTTCGTCGTCGGATTCGGGGTGGGCCCAAAACAGGCGATCGGGGATTACCTGGCCCATGCCGGGGCGAAAGCCGCTCTCCAGGCAGCGGTCCAGGTAACTCAGTGCTTCGGTCACTGCCTCGGTCAGTTCGGTGCCACTGGCGATCAACGCGGCCAGCGCTGCGGACAAGGTGTCACCAGCACCCGTGAACACGGCCTCGAAACGCTCGAACTTCTCGCTGCACAAGACCGCGGTGGGGGAGGCCAGTACGTTGTCGATGAATTGGTCGGGTAGCGGAATGCCGGTGACCAAGGTGTAAGGCACGCCAAAAGCATTGGCCGCTATGGCGATGTCGCGCGCGCTGGGGCTTTTGTCGGAACTCCAGTCCGGCAGGAGCCATCGTGCGAGTGTGCTGTGGTTTCCAACCAACACTGTGGTTTGTGGCAAAAGTAACTCTGTGCAAGCGTCCTGGTAGAGGTCGATCTGGTCGTCCTGCCACCACGACAGGTCGGGCATGTAGGCCACCAGCGGCACGTCGGCGTAGTCCGAAGCCAGCTCGGCAATCGCGCTCAGGTTCTCGGGGGTGCCGACAAAGCCGACCTTGAAAACCTGGGCGGGTACATCTTCCAGAATCACCCGGGCCTGCTCGGTCACGGCCTCGTCGTCCAGAGGGAAGTGGTCCACGATCTCTGAGGTGTCGCGGGCGTAGACGCCGGTTACCACGGGCAGCGCGTGGGCGCCTACGGAGGCAATGGCGCTGAGGTCTGCAGAGGTGCCGCCGCCGCCGCTGGGGTCGTTGGCGTTGAAGGCCATGACGCAAGCCGAGGGGCCGTCATCGTCAATTTCTTCTTCGGGAGCGGGGGAGGGAGTTGCCGACATCGGGGGGCCTGTATTGGGGTTTGTCATCAGGCAGAATGGCGAACTTTCAGCGGGCGGCCCGCATTTTCGCAAGAGCTGCTCTATACAATCGTTGCATTCTATTCGAAGGCCCCTTAAGCTGTGACCGATACTAAAACTTGGATGTGCTTGATTTGCGGTTGGATTTATGACGAGGCCACCGGCGCGCCGGATCACGGCATCGCGCCGGGCACTCTCTGGGCTGATGTGCCCATGAACTGGACTTGCCCCGAGTGCGGTGCACGCAAAGAAGATTTCGAAATGGTGCAGATCTGATGCTGCATCGCTGGTGCGGATTTAACCTATCCTGACCGTCCACGCTAGTACTGGAGCAAAGCACCTTGAGCACCACAGCACCTACCTTCAAAGTTCTGGTTATTGACGACAGCAACACCATACGGCGTAGCGCGGAGATTTTTCTCAAGCAGGGTGGGCACGAGGTCATGCTGGCCGAGGATGGGTTTGATGCGCTGGCCAAGGTCAATGACTACCAGCCGCACCTGATTTTTTGCGACATCCTGATGCCCCGTCTGGACGGATACCAGACTTGCGCCATCATCAAACGCAACACCAAGTTTTCCGGGGTTCCTGTGGTCATGCTGTCCTCCAAGGACGGCGTGTTCGACAAGGCGCGTGGCCGCATGGTCGGCGCCCAGGATTACTTGACCAAACCCTTTACCAAAGACCAGTTGTTGCAGGCCGTGCAGCAGTTTGGCGCTGTATTGCAAGGAGCTATGTGATGGCTATCACCAAAGTATTGATCGTTGATGACTCAAAAACCGAGCTGATGTTTTTGACGGAGTTGTTGCAGAAGAATGGTTTCACCGTGCGTTCTGCCGAGAATGCCGATGAGGCCTTCAAGCGCCTGTCGGAAGAGAAGCCCCATTTGATTCTGATGGACGTGGTGATGCCCGGCCAGAATGGTTTCCAGCTCACCCGCGCCATCAACCGCACACCCGAGTATTCCGAGATCCCGATCATCATGTGCACCAGCAAGAGCCTGGAGACTGACCGCGTGTGGGGGATGCGCCAGGGTGCCAAGGACTACATCACCAAGCCCGTTGATGCGTCGGAGCTGTTCGCAAAAATCAAGGCTTTGGACTGATCCGCGTAATCCATGGCCAACAGAGAAGCACTCCGAGAGCTCCAAGCCCGCTTGGCCAGTCGCCTGCAGGCGGCCCGTGCCGAGGGTATGTCCGTTGCGTGGCTTGCTGTTCGTGCGGGGGGCAGCAACTATCTGTTTCCTTTAGGACAGTCGGGTGAAATCGTTCCCTTGACGCAGTTGCAGGCCGTGCCGTATTCCCTGGACTGGTTCCGGGGCGTCGTCAACATCCGTGGCGGTTTGTTTGGGGTTGTCGATTTGGCCGGGTTTATCGCGATCAGCGGCGGTGGTGCGCGGCAAGAGCCGGCAGTGGCCGAGCCCAGTGTGGTCACGCTCAATGCCCTGTTGGAAGTGAACTGCGCGCTACAGGTGGATACCTTGTCCGGCCTGCGTGGAGCGGATGCTTTTGTCTCCTCCAAGCCTGCGCCCGCCGACGCACCGATCTACTTTGGCAACCAATTTTTCGATGCCACGGGCGAGCAGTGGCAAGAGATCAATTTGCGTACCCTCTCCCAAACCCCTCAGTTTTTGAGCATCAGCGCTTAAGTACCACCAGTAAGGTCCCATCATGTCTGTTGTCGATCAATTGAAAAACCTGTTCTCCAAAAAGCAGCAGGAGTCCGAGTTGGATTCGCGCCTGAGTCTGGCCATGCCCGATGCGACTGTGGATGCTGTGGGGCAAGAGACCTTGCAAGAGTCGCAGAATGCGCCCCTGCAGCCCCCCGTGGCGCCTGGGGTGGTGAGCGGCGAACCGGCCATCGATGAAGGGGACCTGGTTTCGGTTCCTGGATTGGGGCGCCGAACGGTATCGCAGCACCAGCGGACCTTGTCGTTCTTGTTGGCGGGGGCTTTGTTGGTGCTGGCGGTGGTGGTGTTCATTGTGCTGAGCCAATCGGACCGCGTGGCGCAGCAATTGGGAGCTACAGGCCAGTCCCTGATGCAGTCGCAACGATTGGCGAAGTCGGTGTCGCAGGCGGTGGTGGGTAGTGCCCAGGCCTTCCCCGATGTCTCGGAAAGTGCAGGCATTTTGGCGAAGTCCACCCGCGGTTTGCAGGCAGGAGATGCCGAGATGCGCATCAACCCCCTGGACGAAGAGTATGCCCCTGAGCTCAGCAAAGTGATTCCCTTGGTCGAACGCGCCGAGAAAAACGCCAAGGCCGTGATGGGGCAGCAGAAGATGCTGACGCAAATTGGCTCCGCGCTGCGCCTGATCAACCGCCAGTCGTCCGATTTGCTTGAAATTGCGGAGACGGTGGCATCGCTGAAGTTGCAACAGAACGCCCCTGCGGTGGAGATCTCCGCGGTGGGCCAGTTGGTGATGCTGACCCAGCGTATTGGCAAGTCTTCCAACGAATTCTTGACCGCCGAAGGCGTGAGCCCAGAAGCTGTGTTTTTGCTGGGCAAGGACTTGAACACCTTCAAGGAAATTTCCGAAGCACTGCTGTCCGGTAGCACCGAGTTGCGCTTGACGGCGACCAAAGACCCGGCGACCCGTGAGCAGCTGGAAGCGCTGATCAAGATGTATGAAGAGACCCGCGTGCAAGCCGGTGCCATTTTGGGCAACTTGCAGGGCCTGGTGTCTGCGCGTGAAGCGCAGGGCGCCATCATTGCGGACAGCGAACCTTTGCGTCGCAACCTGGAAGAACTGCAGTCCAAACTCTCCAGCCAAGCAGGTATCAGTGGCGGCTCCTTGGCCATCATGGTGGCGGCCGCGGCTTTTGCGCTGTTGTGTGCGGGCGGCCTGTCGTATGTGCAGTTGCAAGACAGTCGCAAGCGCCAAGTATTGGCTGAAGACCAGCGACTGGAAGCCGAGCGCCAAGAACATGAAGCCAAACGGGTGAATGACGCTAACCAGGCCGCCATTTTGCGTTTGATGAACGAACTGCAGACAGTGGCTGAGGGAGATTTGACCCAAGAAGCCACGGTGACCGAAGACATCACCGGCGCTATTGCCGACTCGGTGAACTACACGGTGGAAGAGTTGCGCTCCCTGGTATCCAACGTGCAAAACACGGCGGCCCGCGTGGCCCAGACGACGGCCGATGTGGATGCGACATCTACCGAGCTGCTCGCAGCTTCCAATGAGCAGTTGCACGAGATTCGTGAAACGGGTAAGTCCGTTGTGGATATGGCCGGTCGAATCAACGAAGTGTCTGCCCAGGCGCAAGAGTCTGCTGCGGTAGCCCGCCAGTCCTTGCAAGCGGCGGAATCCGGCCTGCAGGCCGTGCAGAACGCGATCGGTGGTATGAACTCCATCCGCGACCAGATCCAGGAGACCTCCAAGCGCATCAAGCGTCTGGGTGAGTCTTCGCAAGAGATTGGTGAAATTACCGAGCTGATTTCTGACATTACCGAACAGACCAACGTGCTGGCCTTGAACGCAGCCATTCAGGCCGCGTCCGCTGGTGAAGCCGGTCGCGGCTTCTCGGTGGTGGCGGAAGAAGTGCAGCGTTTGGCGGAGCGATCTGCCGATGCGACGCGCCAGATCGCTGCGCTGGTGAAGGCCATTCAGACGGATACGCAAGATGCCATCGGCGCTATGGAGCGTTCTACCCAAGGTGTGGTGGAAGGAGCCAAGCTGTCCGATAACGCGGGTACTGCGCTGACGGAAATTGACCGTGTGTCACGCCGCGTGGCCGATCTGATTGAACAGATCTCGAACTCTGCCTCCCGCGAAGCCGGACTGGCGAACGTGGTGGCAGACAATATCCAGCACATTTTTGCGGTGACCGAGCAGACCGGGGAAGGTACCCGCGCCACGGCCAACCAAGTGCGTGAACTATCTCGCATGGCAGAAGAGCTGCGCCAGTCGGTGTCCCGATTCAAGATTGCCTGACCTTCGTGTCCCGCATTCCCCCAGCCCCGTGAGATCCAGGAGAGCCTGAACCCATGTCATCGAACACAGCCGCTCCCGGCGACAACGAACTAGCGGTCAGCGATCTGGGCCCCTTGGCTTGGGTGTTGGACGAGCTGCGCAAGTCTTTGGATGGCGCGACCAAGGCGATGCGCCGGTTTGTACGCGACGCCGAGTTGGCTCGGGGTTCCGATTTGACGGAACTGGATGCCAGCCACTTGCGCATTGCACGTCAGCAACTGCACCAAGCGGTGGGTGCTTTGGAGATGGTGGGGCTGGTTGCTCCCGCCAAAATTCTTCGCTCCATGGAGTCGTTGGCGCAAAAATTTGTGCAGCGTCCGGAGTTGTGCAGCGATGACGCCGCGAATTGCATGGAACGGGCGAGTTTTGCCCTGACCGAGTACCTGGACGGCGTTCTCAGGGGCAAAACGGCGTCGTCGGTTGCCTTGTTCCCACAGTACAGGGCTTTGCAGGAGCTGGCGGGTGCCGATCGCATCCACCCAGCGGATCTGTGGCCACCGGAGTGGCGTTGGTTGCCAGTGCCGGTGCCAGCCTCTGTGCAGCCGTTAGCGTATGGTGCAGATGTGCGTCGGGAGATGGACCAAGGTGTGTTGCGCTTGGTCAAATACGCGGACGTCAAGTCGGCCCGTCGCTTGCAGGACCTCAGCGTGGGTTTGGCAGCAGGCTGTGCGGACTTGGAGTCCCGCACGTTCTGGATGGTCTGTGCTGCGTATTTCGAAAGCACCGCATTGGGTTTGCTGGCAGGGGACATCTACAGCAAGCGCGCCGCCTCGCGCATCCTGCAGCAGTACGTCAGTCTTGCCAAGGGCGACACTGCGATTTCTGATCGGCTTGCGCAAGATTTGGTTTTTTTCTGCTCGCTGGCTGTGCCATCGCCGAGTGTCGCTGCACCAGTTTTGCATGCCGTGAAGACCGCCTATGGGCTGGCCCGCAGCAAACCTGTGGACTACGAAACTGAGCAATTTGGCCGTTTTGACCCCGCGCTTCTGGTCCTTGCCCGCAAGCGTATTGCGGCGGCCGCGGAGACGTGGTCTGCTTTGGCCGGTGGTGATACCAACCGGCTCAAAGTGGCGGGGGAGCAGTTTGCCGCTGTGGCTGAGACGGTCACAAAAATGCATGCCGAAAGCGGTGAATTGGGCAAGGCCTTGGTGCGCGCCATTGAACTCACCATTCGGACGGGTGCCGCACCTGCACCGGCGGTAGCGATGGAGGTGGCAACCTCCGTTTTGTATTTGGAAGCCGCTTACGAAGATTTGGACCCGACCGACAGCCAGATGGCAGAACGCAGTGCACGTTTGGCACAGCGCTTGGCCCATGTGACCTCGGGTGGTGAGCCTGAGCCACTGGAATCGTGGATGGAAGAACTCTACCGTCGCGTGAGTGATCGCCAGACCATGGGCAGCGTAGTGGACGAGTTGCGTACGACCTTGGGCGAGGTGGAAAAGTCGCTGGACCAATTCTTCCGCAACCCGCAAGACAAGGCTCCTCTGCGCGAGGTGCCGAGCCAGTTGGCCCAGATGCGCGGTGTATTTTCAGTGCTCGGGCTGGACCAGCCCTCTATCGCTGCATTGCGCATGCGCTCCAGCGTAGAGCAGTTTCTCGTCGATGACATTGACGAGGCCAGTGCACGCACCGGCATTTTTGAAAAGGTTGGCAACAGCCTGGGGGCGATGGGCTTCTTGATCGATATGCTGAGTTACCAGCGTTCGCTTGCGAAGACCTTGTTTGTGTACGACGAGGATTTGGGTGAGTTCCGTCCCTTGATGGGGCGGGAGCGGGCCGAGGTGCAAGCGCAGGCAGAGGCACCTGCGATCGCAGACGATGCGATGCAGGACGACTTGGCTGCTTTGCAAATGGCCGTGGCTCCGCAGCCCGTATCGGTACCTGCACCGGTACCCAGTGCTGCCCCTGTGTTGGCGCCTACAGTGGATCCGGATGCCGACGACGACACGGAATTGCGCGATATCTTTTTGGAAGAAGCGCGTGATGTTGTTCAGAATGGCCTGTCTGCGCTGCAGGCCTTGCGCGCAGAGCCAACCAATCTGGCAGACCAGACAACTTTGCGCCGAGCGTTTCATACGCTCAAAGGCAGTTCCCGCATGGTGGGGCTCAACGATTTTGGCGAGGCGGCTTGGTCTTTCGAGCAATTGCTCAACACCTCTCTGGCGGAACAGCGTCCCGCCAGTGATGCGTTGATGTCCGTGTCGGAGCAGGCCATGCGGGCCTTTGAGCGCTGGGTGGAGGACATTGCTGCGCACGCCGATACGCCCTGGAATACGCAGGACTTCCGCAAGACAGCGGACGCACTTCGCCTGGATGGACAGTACCTGCCCTTGCAGGTGCCTGGTGAGGCCTTGGTCGCGGCATCTCTGGCTTTGCCAGAGATGGAAGAACCTCCCGCTGTTGCGGTCATGGAGGACGCCCCTGTTGTGGCGGAAGTGCCCCACGCCGCGGTTGATTTTGCCTCCACGCAGATGTTCGATGATTTGGATTTGGAGGTTGCCGCCGCGCCTGCGCCGGTGGATTTCGCATCCACCCAAATGTTCAACTTTGAGAGCACGCAGGCCCTTGACGCTGTAGGTCCTGCGGCCGAGGTACCCCGTGCCACGGAAGTCGACGAAGTTGACTTGGGCGATTTTGATTTTGGGGATCTGGGTACGCAAGCTCCGCAAGAAGAAGCCCCGGACACCGTGATTGCCGATAGCCAGGAAACGCCACCAGAACTCGAACCCGCCGCTGTGCCCCGTGTGGACGTCGCTGCACCGTCAGCGCTGATGGAGATGGTGGCCATGTCCGGGGTCGAGGCGGCCAATGACGCGCCTGCCTTGATGGCTGAGACACCTTTGCTGGACCCGGATGAGGGTATGAAGGTCATAGGTCCTTTGCGTTTGAGCATCCCGCTGTACAACGTCTACCTCAACGAAGCCGATGAATGGTCGCGGCGTTTGCAGACCGAACTCAGTGAATGGGCCATGGAGTTGCCCAAGACCTTGCCAGATTCGGTGATCGCGTTGGCGCACTCCCTGTTGGGTAGCTCTGCCACGGTCGGCTTTGCCGCGCTGTCAGATATGGCCCGTGCGCTCGAACAGGCTTTGCAGCATGTGCAATTGCACCGCCAGGGTACCCCCGACCAAGCCGCGGTGTTCAACGATGCTGCAGAAGATATCCGCCGCCTGTTGCATCAATTTGCTGCGGGCTTCCTCAAAGAGGCTGATGCACGCGTGTTGGCCGAATTGCAAACGATCACCGAGACAGAGTTCCCCGCGCCTTCGATGGATCCGGCACCACTGGACGGGATCGATGCCCCCATCTCCGAGTTTGAGGACAGCCTGCCCACGGCGCCTGTGCTGGAAGCCGAGCCGGAGCTTGCTGCAGCAGCGATGGCGGTTGCAGCACCCCTGACGATTGCGGATGCCCAAGACGATGACATTGATGCAGAGGACCATCTGGACGATGACCTTTTGCCGATTTTTGAAGAAGAAGCGGCAGAGCTGATGCCCCAACTGGGTACCGCCTTGCGCCAGTGGGTCGCCCAGCCGGAGCACTTGGGAGCCCGCAACGAAATCCTGCGCCTGCTGCACACCCTCAAAGGCAGTGCCCGATTGGCGGGTGCGATGCGTCTGGGCGAAATGGCCCACCGCATGGAGTCATCCATCGAGCAGATTGGCACCGAAGCCCTGCAAGCCGTGCAGCTGGAACCTTTGCTGACCCGTTTTGACTCGCTGCAAGCCGTGTTTGCGTCGCTGGGCCAATCCCCCGCAGATCACGACGAAGTAGTGATACCTGCCGAAGTGGCACCTGTTGCTACGTCTGACGCCCGCGCGGCGGCGGCTGTGACACCCTTGAGTGCCCGCCCGGTGGTGCATGCACCCCAGGTTGTGATGCCGCGCAGCAGTGGCAATCAGTCGGTGCGCGTGCGATCGCAATTACTGGACCGTTTGGTGAATCAGGCTGGCGAAGTCATGATCACCCGCTCGCGCATGGATGCGCGCCTGAACCAATTGCGCTCTTCCTTGGGCGAGCTGGGTGGCAACTTGGATCGACTGCGCCAGCAGCTCCGAGACGTGGAGCTACAGGCGGAGTCGCAAATGCAGTCGCGCTTGGCGCAAACCAAAGACTCCGCGCAGGCGTTTGACCCCTTGGAGTTTGACCGCTTTACCCGTGTGCAGGAATTGACCCGCATGATGGCCGAGTCGGTGAACGATGTGGCCACGGTGCAGCGCAATTTGCAGCGCTCGGTGGAAGGTACGGAAGACGATTTGATCGCTCAGGGCCGCCAGGCGCGTGAGCTGCAGCGTGACTTGCTGCGCACCCGCATGGTTGAGTTTGAAGGCATTTCAGACCGGCTGTATGGTGTGGTACGGCAAGCTGCCAAGGACTCTGGCAAGCAGGTGAAGTTGGACATTACCGGTGGCTCCATCGAGATGGACCGTGGCGTGCTGGACCGCATGGCGCCCGCGTTTGAACACCTGCTGCGCAATGCCGTGGCCCACGGTATCGAAGCGGCTGACGCGCGCGTTTCCGCTGGCAAACCGGCTGCGGGCAACATCGTCATCCATGTGTTGCAGGAAAGCAATGACGTTTCGGTGTCTTTTAGTGATGACGGTGGCGGCTTGCATTTGGACCGTATTCGCGCCAAGGCGATTGCCAATGGTGTGATTGGCGCCGACGCGGAACTTAGCGACAGCGATGCCGCCAACCTGATCTTCATGCCCGGATTTTCGACGGCGGAACAGATTACCGAATTGGCCGGTCGCGGTATCGGAATGGATGTGGTGCGCTCCGAAGTGAATGCTCTGGGTGGCCGCATAGAAACCCAAACCGAACCCGATAAAGGGACCACCTTCAAGCTGGTGTTGCCCCTGACTACTGCGGTCACACAAGTGGTGATTTTGCGTATGGGCGAGTTCACCATCGGGGTGCCTGCCAACATCATGGAGACGGTGCTGCGTGTACCTGCTGCGCAACTGGAGCAAGCGTATGCGGACCAGTCGTTTGACATGGCAGGCCAGGCACTGCCGTTCTTCTGGGCCGGTGCCTTGTTGCAGGTGTCGGCGCGCAGCCACGAACCCCTGAGCAAGACCCTGCCGGTGGCCGTGTTCCGAAGCGCAGGGCAACGCCTGGCTTTGCATGTGGACGAAGTGCTGGGCAACCGCGAAGTCGTGGTGAAAAACCTGGGCCCCCAGTTGGCACGTTTGCCCGGTTTAGCTGGCATGTCGGTGTTGGCCTCTGGTGCGGTGGTTCTGATTTACAACCCGGTGGCCCTGGCTGCCGTGTATGGTGATCTGGCCCGCGCGCTGGGCGCTTCTGGCGACAACGCGGGCTTGCTCGCGGATACGACAGCCTTGGCTCCCAAGGTGGTCGAACCAGCCAGCCAACTACCACTCGTGTTGGTGGTGGACGATTCGATCACGGTACGTCGCGTGACCCAACGCTTGCTCAAACGCGAGGGCTATCGTGTGGCTCTGGCCAACGACGGCCTGCAAGCGCTGGAGCGTTTGCAGGAAGAGGTCCCCGCGGTCATTCTGTCCGACATTGAAATGCCGCGTATGGATGGTTTCGACTTGGCGCGCAACATCCGTGCAGACGAGCGCACCCGTGCCGTGCCCATCATCATGATTACCTCACGCATTGCGGAGAAGCATCGCGAGCATGCACGTGAGTTGGGTGTGGACCACTATCTGGGTAAGCCCTACTCCGAGGATGAGCTGCTGGGCTTGGTGCGCAGCTACTGCGCCGACCCGGTGGAAGCTTAACCCGGCTTTTTTACCACGCCGTAGCGCAGCAGGGTGCGCGCACGGGCCTTGGCATGGTCCACCACGGGCAGAGGGTAGTCTTTGCCCAAGGTGAGGTTGGCCGCTGTCAGTTCCAGAGGCTTGGCGAGCCAAGGGGCATGCAGCGCCTTGGGGCTTAGCTTGGCGAGCTGTGGCAGGTAGCGCTGGATGAATTTGCCCTGAGCATCAAACTTTTCGCTCTGTGCAATTGGGTTAAAAATCCGAAAGTAGGGTTGTGCATCACAGCCGCTGGAGCTGACCCACTGCCACCCGCCATTGTTGGCTGACAAGTCAAAGTCATTGAGCGTTTGGGCAAAGTAACGTTCGCCCCAACGCCAATCCAGCCCCAAGTGTTTGACCAAAAAGCTGCCGGTCACCATGCGCAGGCGGTTGTGCATATAACCGGTCTGGTTGAGTTGGGCCATCGCAGCGTCCACCAAAGGGTAGCCAGTCTGGCCGGTGCGCCAGGCCGCAAACAATGCCTCCGCGTGTGCGCCTTCTTCCCAAGCAATCCGGTCGTACTCGGGTTTGAACGCTGACGTGGCCACATGCGGAAAGTTGGCCAGAATTTGGGCGTAGAAATCGCGCCACACCAGTTCTCCGAGCCAGGTGGATGCACCTTCGTCCCCCCGCAGGTGGCGAGGGTAGGCCAAGCGCACCAGCTGCCGCGTCGACACCGTGCCAAACCGCAAATGCACGCCCAGGTAACTCGGTCCTTTGACGGCCGGGAAGTTGCGGGTCTGGTCGTAGCGGTCCATGCGCGTTGCAAAATCGGTCAGCAGGCTTTGGGCTCCAGACTCGCCGGTCGGAATGCGCAGCGCTTGCAGGTTGCTGCGCGCAAAGCCTATGTCTGCCAAGCTGGGAACCGGTGTTTGGTAGGCCTCGGGGCGTGGCGCCAGGCGGTGGGGCGATGAGAGTGAAACCTCCGGTGCCGGATGGAGTGCCAGGCGTGCCAGCCAGGCCCGCAGATAAGGCGTAAACACAGCATAGGGTTTGCCCATTTGGGTGAGCACTTCGCGTGTTTCAAAAACGACATGGTCTTTGTGAAGTTTCAGCGTTTTGCCCACCTTCACCAGTGCCTGGGCGACCGCCTCATCCCGGGCGATCGCCTGTGGTTCGTAGTCCCGGCCCGCAAAAACCGCCTGCACACCCAATGCCTGCGCCAGTTTTGGTATTTCTTCTTCTGCCCGCCCATGCAAAACAATCAGCCCCGCTTGTGCTTGGGCACTCATGGCCCGCAACTGGGCATCCACTTCGACCAGCGATTCGCGGATGAACTCTACCCGTCGGTCTTGGCGGGCCAGAGACGCCAAAATATCCGTGTCAAAGACAAAAACGCAGTACACCCGCTCGCATTGCTGCAGAGCGGTGTTCAGCGCCGTATTGTCGTGTGTGCGCAGATCCCGGCGAAACCAGGCCAGGCCAGATGCGTAGTGTGCGTGCATGCCACCCGTTAAAATCAATGTATGTCCGGCGATTCTGCACCCATCAATCTCACCAACCATTTTTTGATTGCAATGCCCGGATTGGAGGATGCCCTTTTCTCCAAAAGTGTGGTGTATGTCTGTGAGCACAACAGCAAAGGCGCTCTGGGTCTGGTGATCAACAAACCGGCAGACATGGACCTCAAAGCCCTGTTTGACAAGATTGATCTGCCGATGGAGCGTAGCGATTTGCAAGCCCACCGCGTGTTCCAGGGGGGACCGGTGCAAACCGAACGCGGTTTTGTCTTGCATGAGGGGAGCACCATCACGGAGGCGGAAGACAACAAGTCCTCCCTCTACGCCTCCACCATGACCATTCCCGGCGGACTGGAAATGACCACTTCCAAGGATGTTCTCGAAGCCATCGCCAGTGGGTCGGGGCCGCGTCGGGTGCTGGTGTCACTGGGGTACTCGGCCTGGGCCGGTGGACAGCTGGAGACTGAACTCGGCGAAAACAGCTGGATCACGGTGGATGCCGACCAGACCATTATTTTTGATACACCCGTGGACCAACGCTATGACAAGGCGCTTTCCTTGCTTGGCCTGCAGGCCTGGATGATTTCCACCCAAGCGGGGCACGCATGAGCGTATCGGCGGCGCCTGTGCCAGCCCAGCTGACAACGTTTATTGCTTTTGATTTTGGGCTGAAGCGCACGGGTGTTGCGGTGGGCAACCGACTGCTGAAGACCGCGCAGCCGCAGGGCTCCATCCATGCCGAGGGCAAGGCTCGGTTTGACGGCGTAGCCGCCAAACTCAAGGAGTGGCAACCGGATGCCATTGTGATTGGGGTGCCCTACCATCCCGATGGCGCACCGCATGAGAACACCACGCGCGCCCAAAAATTTGGTCGCCAACTCAGCGGCCGCTTCGGTCTGCCGGTGTTTGAAGTGGACGAACGCTACAGCACCACCGAAGCCATCAGCTCGGGTGCCAAAGATGCTGATGCGGCCTCGGCCTGCATCATCCTGGAACAGTTTTTGAGGAGTTTGACGTGAGTATCCTGGCTTTAGATGCAGAGGCGTTGTACCGCGAGTTGCTGCGTGGCGTGCAGCAGTTGTGCAATGCCGACACCCGCCTGGTAGGCATTACCTCGGGTGGCGCCTGGTTGGCCGAGCGCCTGCAGGCCGACCTGAAGCTGCCGGGCAAGGCTGGCACCATTTCTTCGGCCATGCACCGCGATGATTTTGCCCAGCGCGGCCTGTCGTCGGGGGGGCAGACGCAGCTGCCGTTTGATGTGAATGGTGCACAGATCTTGCTGCTGGACGATGTTCTTTACACCGGCCGCACCTTGCGCGCGGTCATCAACGAACTGTTTGACTTTGGCCGCCCCGCGTCGGTGCAACTGGCGGTGCTGGTGGACCGTGGTGGCCGACAGCTGCCCATCCAGCCCGACTTTGCCGCGGCGCGTGTGAGCCTGGCACCCACACAGTCGCTCGCGCTGGCGCGCAGTGACACGGGCGGGTTTTCTTTCGATGTACAGGAAGCCTGACATGCTCTACAAACGCAACCCCCAACTCAACAAACACGGTGAACTGGTGCACCTGCTGTCGGTCGAAGGCCTGCCCAAGAGTATCCTGACCCACATCCTGGACACCGCTTCCAATTTCGTGTCGGTCAACGACCGCGAAGTGAAGAAGGTGCCGCTCTTGCGTGGCAAGAGCGTGTTCAACCTGTTCTTTGAGAACAGTACCCGTACCCGCACCACCTTCGAGATTGCCGCCACACGCCTCAGCGCCGACGTCATCAACCTCGACATCGCGCGCTCCAGTGCCAGCAAGGGGGAGTCCCTGCTCGACACCATCGCCAACCTCTCCGCCATGGCCGCCGACATGTTTGTGGTGCGCCACAGCGAATCGGGCGCGCCTTACCTGATCGCGCAGCACGTGGCACCCCATGTGCACGTGATCAATGCGGGCGATGGCCGCCACGCCCACCCCACGCAGGGCTTGCTGGACATGTACACCATCCGGCACTACAAGAAAGACTTTTCCAACCTCACGGTGGCCATCGTGGGGGATGTGCTGCACTCGCGGGTGGCGCGATCTGATATCCACGCCCTCACCACACTGGGTGCCGCCGAGGTGCGCGTGGTGGGCCCCAAGACGCTGGTGCCGTCCGACCTGTCTGCCATGGGGGTTCGCGTCTGCCACACGCTGGAGGAGGGCATCAAGGACTGCGACGTGGTCATCATGCTGCGCCTGCAGAACGAGCGCATGAGCGGCGCCCTGCTGCCATCTACGCAAGAGTATTTCAAGAGCTTTGGCCTCACGCCCGAGAAGCTGCAACTGGCCAAACCGGATGCCATCGTCATGCACCCCGGCCCCATCAACCGCGGCGTGGAGATTGACTCTGCGGTGGTGGACGGGCCACAAAGCGTGATCCTGCCGCAGGTGACCTTTGGGATTGCCGTGCGCATGGCGGTGATGAGCATTGTGGCTGGCAATGACGCCGATCCGCGCTGAGAGAGGAATGAAAATGAACCTGTTGATTCAAGGCGGACGCGTCCTGGACCCTGCCAGCGGCATCGACCGCATCGCCGACCTGGCCATTGCCGATGGCCGCATTCTTGCCATGGGCGATGCCCCCGCCGGTTTTGCTGCGGACCAGACCATTCCAGCCCACGGGCTGGTGGTGGCCCCGGGTCTGGTGGACCTGTGTGCCCGCTTGCGTGAATCGGGTCAGCCCAAGCCTGGTCAATTGAGCAGCGAACGTGCTGCCGCCGCGGCAGGGGGGGTGACCACACTGGTGTGCCCGCCCGACACAGCGCCTGTGCTCGATGAAGCGGGGCTGGTGGACATGCTGCATTACCGCACCCAGATTCAGGGTGGCCCGCGCGTGCTCCCGCTGGGCGCGCTCACGCGTGCGCTGGCTGGCGAAGTGCTGTCACCCCTGCAACAACTGGCCGAAGCTGGCTGCGTAGGCTTTGGCCAGGCCGAAGTGCCATTGGTCAACACCCAGGTCACCCAGCGTGCGCTGCAGTACGCCAGCAGTTTCGGCTACAGCGTGTGGCTGCGCCCACAGGAATACCACTTGGGCAAGGGCGTGGCGGCCAGCGGGCCACTGGCTACGCGCATGGGCCTCTCCGGCGTGCCCGTGGCGGCGGAGACCATTGCCCTGCACACCATCTTCGAGCTGGTGCGCTCCACCCGGGCACGGGTGCACCTGTGCCGCATCAGCAGTGCGGCTGGTGTGGAGCTGGTGCGCCAGGCCAAGGCCGAGGGCCTGCCCATCACCTGCGATGTGAGCATCAACTCGCTGAACCTGAGCGATGTCGACATGGGCTACTTTGACAGCCGCATGCGCCTGAACCCACCACTGCGCCAGCAGCGCGACCGAGATGCCCTGCGTGCTGGTCTGGTTGACGGCACTGTCGATGCACTGGTCTCCGACCACACGCCGGTGGATGACGACGCCAAGACCCTTCCATTTGCCGAGGCAGAACCCGGGGCCACAGGCCTGGAGCTGCTGCTGAGTTTGTCGCTCAAATGGGCCCAAGAAAGTCGGCTGGGCCTGGACCAGGCGCTGGCCGTGGTCAGCAGTCGGCCCGCGCAGGTGCTGGGCCAGGCGCCAGGCGCCTTGGCAGACAGCTTGGGTCGGCTGGTGGTGGGGGGCGTGGCCGATGTGTGTGTGTTCGACCCGCAGGCTATGTGGGTGGTGCAGCCGGCAGGTCTGCGCAGCCAGGGCCGCCACACCCCATTCAGCGGTTACGAGCTGCCGGGCCGCGTGCGTGCCACGGTCGTGGCCGGGCGTGTCGCTTTCACGGCCTGAACCCATGGCCCGCCTTCAGGCTTGCTGGCGTTTGTGGCGCGTGCTGATCCATGTGCTGGTGGGCGCCTGGCGCATCCGCTGGGTGTTTCCCCGTTTGCAGCAGCCTGAGCGTGATGCACAAGTTCAGGGCTGGGCCCGCGAAATGCTTGCGCGACTAGCTATCAAATTGATAGTGAATGGCCAGCCTCCGGCCGTCGGTCCGGTGTTGCTGGTGGCCAACCACATCTCCTGGCTGGACATTGTGGTCATGCACGCAGCACGCCACTGCCGTTTTATCTCCAAGGCCTCGGTGCAGCACTGGCCCATCGTCGGCACGCTGGCTAATGGTGCGGGCACGCTGTACATCGAGCGCGAGTCGCGCCGAGACGCCATGCGCGTGGTGCACCACATGGCTGAGCGCCTGGGTGCGGGCGATGTGTTGGCGGTGTTCCCCGAGGGCACCACGGGGGATGGCACCACGGTGCGGCCTTTCCACGCCAACATGCTGCAAGCCGCCATTGCGGCCCAGGCACCTGTGCAGCCTGTGGGCCTGCATTTTTGCGACAGCCCCACCGGGCAACACAGCTTCGCCCCTTGCTACATCGGTGACGACAGCTTGCTCGATTCCCTCTGGCGCACGCTCAAGACGGATGGCCTGCAGGCCGTGGTGAGCTTTGGCGATGTGCAGTTGCCAGAAGGGCGCGACCGCCGCACCTGGGCGGCAGACCTGCACCAAGCCGTGGTGGACTTGCGTGCCGAGCTCAGGCCGCCAGTCGGCTGAACGTCACCACATGGTCCACCTGCGGGCGAATGCCAATCCATTCGCCCAGCTTGTGGTCGTGGTGGCTGGGCACATGGGCCATCACCGTGAGCCCGCTGCGTAAGCGCAAGGTGTACAAAAACTCGGACCCCCGGAACGACTTGCGCACAATCTCTGCCTTCACCGGGGCATCGTCGTCGTGCACGATGTCATCGGCCCGCAGCAGCACATCACATTCGCCCTGCGGGTAGGCGCTGGGTAGCGGGCACTCGCTCACGTCTTGCAGTTGCCCCAGCGGCGTGTGCACCACCGGCGCGCCTTGTTCCATGGCAATGGTGGCGGGGGCGAACACCCCGTGGCCAATGAAGTCGGCCACAAACCGGGTGGCTGGGCGGTGGTAGAGCGTGTAGGCGTCATCCCACTGGTGCAGCGTGCCTTCATGCATCACGCCAATCATGTCGCCAATCGCAAAGGCCTCCATCTGGTCGTGGGTGACAAACAGCGCCGTGGCACCCGCCGTCTTGAGGATGCCCCGCACCTCGTGCGCCAGGCGCTCGCGCAGGTCCACGTCCAGGTTGGAAAACGGCTCGTCCAGCAGCAGCAACTGGGGGCGCGGCGCCAATGCGCGGGCCAGCGCCACACGCTGCTGTTGCCCGCCTGACAACTCGTGCGGGTAACGCTGTTCCTGCCCCGACAGGCCCACCCATTCCAGCACTTCCGCCACACGGGCGGTGCGCTCGGCCGCTGGCAACTGGTGGATGCCAAAGCCCACGTTGCGGGCCACATCCAGGTGGGGAAACAGCGCGTAGTCCTGGAACACCATGCCAATGCGGCGCTCCTGCGCCGGCATGTTGCTCTGGGCCGAACTGACCAGTGCGCCCCCCAGGCGGATGTGTCCGCCACTGGCGGGCTCCAGCCCTGCCACCGCACGCAGCAGGGTGGTTTTGCCGCAACCGGAGGGGCCGATCAGTACGCCAATGTCTCCCGTGCGCAGGCCCAATGACGCGTTTTGTACCGCCGCCTGGGCCCGGCCTGGGTAATGCACCTGCAGGTGAGAGACTTCTAAAAACATGCAAGCATTGTAGATGCTTACAATTCTCATTTAGTGCCCATCCACCTGCCTGTAATCCCCACCTCGCTTATGTCTTTCTCGCGCCTCACGCGCCTCCCCTTGGTCGTGTTTTTTGTGGCGCTGTTGCTGCCCGTGGTGGCCGTGTTTGGCGCCTGGCTGCCTTGGGGCGAGTCGGGTACGCAGTCGCTGCAAATCGTGCAGGAAATGGCGCACACCGTGCTGCCCGAATACGCCTGGACCACCGTGCAGCTGTGCCTGATGGTGGGGCTGGGTGTGGTGCTGGTGGGCTTGGGCACGGCGGCAGCCGTCACGCTGTTCGATTTTCCGGGGCGGCGCGTGTTTGAGTGGGCGCTGTTGCTGCCGCTGGCCATGCCGGCCTATGTGGTGGCCTACGCCTACACCGACTTTCTGCAGTTCAGCGGCCCGCTGCAAACCAGCGTACGTGCCTGGCTGCAGGTGGAGGGGCGGGTGTTCCCCGAGGTACGCAGCGTTGCGGGCGCCGCGTGGGTGTTCACCTTTGTGCTCTATCCCTATGTGTACCTGCTGGCGCGCACGGCCTTGTCGGAGCGGGCCAGCCACTTGATGGAAGCGGCCCGCCTTATGGGCGCCGGCCTGGGGCGGCGCATGGCGGTGGTGGCACTGCCGCTGGCGCGCCCCGCAGTGGCTGCCGGTGTGGCGCTGGCGCTGATGGAGGTGCTGGCGGACTTTGGCGTCTCCAGCTACTTTGGCATCCAGACCTTTACCGCTGGCATCTACAAGGCATGGCTCGCCATGGACAACCGCATTGCCGCGGCCCAGTTGGCCACGCTGCTGCTGGCGCTGGTGGCTTTGCTGCTGTGGCTGGAGCAACGTGCCCAGGCGCGCATGCGCTTTGCCTCGGGGAAGGGCGGGCGCGCCAACGCTAGCGACGCACAGCCGGTGCCACTGGCGGGGCACCGCGCCGCGTGGGCCTGGCTGGTGTGTGCACTGCCCATCCTCATGGGTTTTGTGTTGCCCGTGGTCTTTATGCTGCGCCCGCTGTGGGTGGAGCAAAACGAACTCCCTTGGGGCCGCTTTGGCGAATGGGCACTAAACAGCGTGCGTCTGGCCGGCATCACCAGTGTGCTGGCGGTGGGCATTGCGTTGGCGTTGGCCTATAGCGCGCGGCGCAGCAGCCACTGGGGGCCGCGTGTGGCAGCCCAACTGGCGGGCTTGGGCTACGCCATTCCCGGTGCGGTGGTGGTGGTGGGCCTGCTGCTGCCGGTGGGTTGGGTGCAGGCCTGGCAGCCCGAGTGGCAGGTGGGCTACTTTGTCACCGCCACCGCGCTGGGCATTGTGTGGGCCTACCTGGTGCGTTTTTGTGCGGTGGCACTGCAGTCCCTGCAGAGTGGTTACGCGCGCATTCCCGCCAGCATGGACGATGCCGCCCGCATGCTGGGCACCAGCGATGTCGGCACCCTAGTGCGCGTGCACTGGCCGCTGCTGCGCCGCTCCACCGCAGCCGCGGCGCTGCTGGTGTTTGTGGATGTGATGAAAGAGCTGCCCGCCACATTGGTGCTGCGCCCCTTCAACAGCGACACGCTGGCCGTGGTGGCCTACCAGCTGGCCCGCGACGAGCGCCTGGGCGAAGCCGCCGTGCCCAGCCTGGCGCTGGTGCTGGTGGGGCTGATTCCGGTGGTGATGCTGAGCAGGACCTTGCGCAGCAAGGTTTGAGAGTCAAATAGGGCTGTAGCCCGCGTGGATACTGCGCGAGCAGCTACTATATTGATAGTGATTTGAAGAGGCTGGTGCCCCCGACAGGAATCGAACCTGTATCTGTCCCTTAGGAGGGGACCGTTCTATCCATTGAACTACGGAGACCAGCGAGCGGGGATTGTAAGGGCGCGCTTCTGATCGGTTGGGGACAGAGCTGAAGGTCTGTCCCGCAAGGGCCTTACTTGGTCAGATGCCGCATGGCCTCTTCCAGGCCCTTGAGGGTGAGCGGGTACATCTTGTGGCCCACGATCTCCTGGATCACGCTGATGCTCTGGCGGTACTGCCACACGCCCTGGGGCTCGGGGTTGACCCAGGCGAACTTGGGGAAGGCGTGCAACAGGCGCTGCAGCCATTCGGCGCCGGCCTCTGCGTTGTTGTATTCCACGCTGCCGCCGGGCTGCAAGATCTCGTAGGGGCTCATGGTCGCGTCGCCCACAAAGATCAGCTTGTAGTCCTTGTTGTACTTGCGGATGATGTCCCAGGTTTCGAACTTCTCGGCAAAGCGGCGGCGGTTGTTCTTCCACATGTAGTCGTACACGCAGTTGTGGAAGTAGTAAAACTCCAGGTGCTTGAACTCGGCCTTGGCCGCGCTGAACAGCTCTTCCACGCGTGCAATGTGCTCGTCCATGGTGCCGCCCACGTCCATCAGCAACAGCACCTTGACGTTGTTGTGGCGTTCGGGCCGCATCCTGATGTCCAGGAAGCCCGCGTTGGCCGCTGTCTTGGCGATGGTGGCGTCCAGGTCCAGCTCGTCCTCATGCCCCTCGCGCGCAAATTTGCGCAGGCGGCGCAGCGCCACCTTGATGTTGCGCGTGCCCAGCTCCTGGGTGTCGTCGTAGTCCTTGTAGGCACGCTGGTCCCAGACCTTCACGGCGCTTTTGTTGCGCCCCTTGTCCTGCCCGATGCGAATGCCCTGCGGGTTTTGGCCATAGGCGCCGAACGGTGAGGTGCCACCCGTGCCTATCCATTTGTTGCCACCCTCGTGGCGTTCCTTCTGCTCTTCCAGACGTTTTTTGAGCGTCTCCATGAGCTCGTCCCAGCCCATTTTCTGCAGCTTGGCCTGCTCTTCGGGCGTGAGGAATTTCTCCAGGTTCTTGCGCAGCCAGTCGGCGGGGATTTCCTTGGTGAAGTCCGCCACCATCTCCATGCCTTTGAAGTAGGCGGCAAAGGCGCGGTCGAACTTGTCGTAGTGCTTCTCGTCCTTCACCAGTGTGGTGCGGCTCAGGTAGTAGAAGTCGTCCATCGTGTAACCCGTGGGTTCAGACGCATCCTCGGGCTGCGGCGTCTTGGGCCCCACCACGCCTTTTTGCAAGGCCTCCAGCAGGGTCAGGTATTCCTTGACCGAGACCGGCAGCTTGGCGGAGCGCAGGGTGTAGAAGAAGTCCAGCAGCATGGTGTGTTCCTGGCGCGTCAGGTGCGCGGCTTGTCCAGCAAATACAGCAGCTGCGCCTTGGCCTCGGGCCATTCGCCGCTGCGCATGCTATACATCACGGTGTCGCGGATGGTGCCGTCGCGGCGCAGCGCGTGGCCGCGGATCACGCCGTCTTTCTTGGCGCCCAGGCGCTCGATGGCGGCCTGGGACGCGAAGTTGAAGTTGTCGGTGCGCCAGCCGACCACGTGGCAGCCCAGCGTCTCGAAGGCGTGGGTCAGGAGCAGCAGCTTGGCGGTGGTGTTGACGTGGCTGCGCTGGCTGCTTTTGCCATACCAGGTCCAGCCGATCTCCACGCGTTTCAGTGCGGGCACGACGTCGTGGTAGCTGCTGCAGCCCAGCACGCGGCCGGTGGCTTCATCGGTCACGGCGAAGGCAAAGCGGTTGCCCGCCTCGCGCATGGCCAGCGCGTCTTCAATGTACTTGCGGGTCTGCGCGGGTTCGGGCACCGAGGTGATGCGCAGGGTCCAGAGTTCGCCATCGGCAGCGGCAGCGCGCAGGCCGGCTTCATGCTCCAGGCCCAGCGGTACCAGCTTGACGCCGCGGGCACTGAGGGTGACGGGTTCGACAAATGCCATGGGCTCAGTCCTTCTTGTCTTGGTTGCGGTTGTGCCAGCGGCGGGCCAGTTGCAGGCCCAAGCCACCGCCCAGGCCCACCAGCACAATGCCGCCAATGCTGGCGCCGCCGTAGCCGGAGGCAAACACATCCAGCCCCATCAGGCGGCCGGCCCAGAAGCCGAGCAGCGCGCCGCCCACAAAGCCCACGGCGTCAGACACGCCTTCGATCATTGGATTATTTTTCATCGGGTGTGGCTCAGCGGTTGTGGCGTTGCATGAACATCAGTTTCTCGAACAGTGTGGTGTCCTGCTCGTTTTTCAGCAGCGCGCCTACCAGGGGTGGCACGGCCATTTTGTCGTCTTTGCTTTGCAGCGCCTCGGCGGGGATGTCTTCGGCCATCAGCAGTTTGAGCCAGTCCAACAGTTCACTGGTCGAGGGCTTCTTCTTGAGGCCAGGCAGATTGCGCACGTCAAAGAAGGTCTTCATCGCGGCGCTGACCAGCTCTTTCTTGAGGCCGGGGAAGTGCACGTCCACGATGCTTTGCATGGTGGTGGCATCGGGGAACTTGATGTAGTGGAAGAAGCAGCGGCGCAAGAAAGCGTCGGGCAGCTCCTTCTCGTTGTTGGAGGTAATGAACACCAGCGGACGGTGCTTGGCCTTGATCAGTTCACGCGTCTCGTAGCAATAAAACTCCATGCGGTCGATCTCGCGCAGCAGGTCATTGGGGAATTCAATGTCGGCCTTGTCGATTTCGTCGATCAGCAGCGCCACCGGCTTGTCTGCGGTGAAGGCTTGCCACAGCACGCCCTTGACGATGTAGTTCTGGATGTCCTTGACTCGCTCGCCACCATCGATGTCGGACAGCTGCGAGTCGCGCAGACGACTCACGGCGTCATATTCATACAGGCCTTGCTGGGCCTTGGTGGTGGATTTGATGTGCCACTGCAGCAGGGGCATGTCCAGCGCCGCCGCCACCTCTTCGGCCAGCATGGTTTTGCCGGTGCCGGGTTCGCCCTTCACCAGCAGCGGGCGCTGCAGCGTGATGGCTGCGTTGACCGACAGCATCAGGTCCTGGGTGGCGACGTAGTTCTTGGTTCCGTGGAATTTCATGGCGTGGGCGGGCAGGGCAAAGGTGGTCGGACCCAAGGAGGCAGAAAAAAAGCCTGCCAAGGGCACGGGTGGTGGTCGATATAATCGGCGTGCTGATTTATATCAATCACCGTCTGGATTGTCCCCGCAAAATGAACAAATTCCTCTTGTCCCTGTCTGTTGCGCTTGTCGCCTCTGTGACCGTTTTCGCTGCCCATGCCGAGGGCGTCCAAGGCGACATCAAGGCTGGTGAAAAGAAGAACGCCATGTGCATTGGCTGCCACGGCATCGTGGGCTACCAAGCCAGCTTCCCAGAAATCCACAAGGTCCCCAAGATCTCCGGCCAAGGCGGCAAATACATTGCCTCCGCCCTGAACGCCTACAAAACCGGCGACCGCAAACATGCCTCCATGCGTGGTATCGCTGCTTCGTTAACCGATCAGGACATCGCTGACCTGGCCGCCTACTACGAAGCCAGCGGTGCCGTGGAAGGTGCCCAGGCTTTGGCCAAGGCGCCCGAGGGTTCCGAGAAGGTGAACGCCTTGCTGACCAAGGGTGCCTGTGCCTCCTGCCATGGCGATTCGTTCAGCAAGCCCATTGACCCCACCTACCCCAAAATCGCCGGCCAGCACAGCGATTACCTGTTTGTGGCCCTGAAGGCCTACAAGGTGGAGGGCAACGCCCAGGTGGGCCGTGGTAACGCCATCATGGGTGGCGTGGCCAAGCAGTTCACCAATGCGGAGCTCAAGGAGCTGTCCAACTACCTGGGCAAGCTGCCGAGCGAACTCAAGGTGGTGCCGCAAAGCCGTTTCCGCTAAGCAAGGCACCGCCCCCGTAAAAAGCCGCTCTTGAGCGGCTTTTTTTGTGCATGGTTTGCCCTGCGTGTGGGGGTGACTGCACACGGGCGTCATGGCGCCATTCAGCTGGGAGCTGACCGACGCGGTCGGCCCCAAAGTCTGATCAGTCTTTGGTGGCGTGCCGCTGCACGCAGGCGATGTAGGCATTGCCGTCGGGTGGCCGACCGGCACGCTGGCTTTCCCACAACATGGTGCCCAAACATTCCATGGCCTCGTGGTGGGCTTGGTGCAGTGAGTTGCGCTTGTGGGTGAGCAGCTCCACCGCCTGGCGGATGCCGCGTGGCTGGTCGATGCTGCACTGCTCGCTGATGGAGAGGTGCATGCTCAGGTGCAAGAACGGGTTGGTGCGACCCTCGGTGGCCTCGTACATGGTGGCCAGTGCTGTGTCCACATCGGCAAAGTCGGCGGCATACTCGGGGTGCTCGTCCATCCACTGGGATGCTATGGTTTCGATAGCTTCTAGCGCAACACCCGTGCGGGCCTTGGCGTAAGTGGAGCAAAAAAATCGACGTACGTCTTCTTGGGAGGGGCTGAACATGGCGCCAAGGTTAGCACGTGCCTGCCAGGGCCGTGGGAGGCGCGGGAGCGCGTACATTTCCACGCATGACATTTCCGTTGATCACCGATCCGTTTTTCTATGCCGTCACCATTCCTGCCGTGCTGCTGCTGGGCATTAGCAAAAGCGGCTTTGGTGCGGGCTTTGGCTCGCTGGCCGTACCCATGATGGCGCTGGCGGTGAGCGTGCCAGAGGCTGCAGCCATCCTGATGCCGGTGCTGTTTCTCATGGACGTGCTGGGCATGGCGGCGTTTCGCAAAGACTTTGACCTCAAGCTGCTGAAGTTTTTGATTCCCTGCGGCCTGGTCGGTATTGCCGTAGGTGCGCTGCTGTTCAAGGTGCTCAACGCGCATACCGTGGCTGCCATGGTGGGGGGCTTCACGCTGTTGTTTCTGGCGCAGCGCTTGCTGTTTCCACCCAAGCCCGACAGCGCACCACCGCCGCGCTGGCTGGGTGCCATTCTCACCGCCACCTCGGGCTTTACCAGCTTCATCGCCCACGCGGGCGGCCCGCCCATCAACGCCTATGTGATCCCGCTCAAGCTCAGCCCCCTCAAGTTCACCGCCACCATGGCGTTTTTCTTCTTTGTGGTGAACCTGAGTAAGTGGATTCCCTATGGGGTGCTGGGCCTGCTGGATATGCGCAACATGGCCACCAGCCTGGTGCTGCTGCCCTTGGCGCCTGTCGGCGTGTGGATCGGGGTGCGCCTGGCGCGGCGCATCAGCCAGGTGTTGTTTTACCGCTTCCTCTACGCCGGCATGTTTTTGACGGGCGTGAAGCTGCTGTGGGACGGCCTGGTCTGACGCTGTGCCCCGCGTGCAGGCTTACTTGGAGGCCCAGTAGGTAGCGGGACCGGGCAGATCGGTGGCGTCGTTGTTGACGACCTTCATCCAGCGCAGGCCGGTGTCGTGCATCCAGGTTTGCAAGTGTTGGCGGTAAGCCGGGTTCACATCGGCATTGGCATCGGCCCGCAGCAAAAAGGTGATGTTCATGGCCTTGCCGCGAAACTTGTTGCTGTTGATATCGACCGCCACGGCGCTGTTGGGCAACTCGTCGGCGTGGGGGGCCAGGCCAGAGAGGTAGGCCTTGAACCAGTTGTCCGGCCCGGTGGGTGCGTCCTTGACGATCTGGCGCAGGTTGTACAGCGCATTGCTGCGTGCGCAGGCATAGAGCATGGCGTTGGCATTGACGTTGAAGTTGTCGACCAGGCCGAGCGGGTCGTCGGTGGTGCAAGGGTGGTTGCCCCAGTTGATGGGAATCGAATTTGGGGTGAAGTGCACCACCATGGCAAACAGGGGGCTGTCCCCCCGGTCCAGCCGACGCAGGGTGAGTGACACGCGTGGGGTGCTGCTGGGGCTGTCACTGCGTCCGCCGGTCAGGGGGAGTTCCACCACGCTGCGGTTGACGACCGCCCAGTTCCCTTCGGGCAGAGGAATGGGTTTGGTAAACAGGCCCAGGGCAATGCCGCTTGCCGTGAGGGTGGTGCCGACCTCAATCTGGTCGTACGCCACTTGGGCTTGGCTGGTGGTGGCGATGGCCAACAGGCTGGCCAGAAGGCACACGGTCCGGCGTGCGGTGCAGTAATTTCGCAAAACTTGTCTCCCAGAAATAATCTGCAGCGATGCTACCGACCTGGGCCAAGGGGCGCCATCCCCCAAAAGAGTGATTCTGGTGCCTCATGGGTCCCAGCCGTGGGGGCGGCGCTGGGCTTGTTCCGCGCGCTCTTGTGCCATTTGCTCTTCCAGCTGTTGGCGGCCCTGCTTGATCACGGCGATCAGCTTGGAGCTGTCCTTGTAGTGCGGGTGCAGTTTCTCAAACAGCTCCAGGTTGTGCTGGCGAAAGCGCATGGCCGTCTGGCGGGCCGCGTGGGGTTCGTGGCCCAGCAGCTCCAACACACTGCGTGCGCTGCGCAGGCTGGACTCGAACAGCTCGCGCTCCACCCGCATCACGCCGCGTTCGCGCAGCTGGTTCCAGTGCGTCACGTCGCGCGCGCGCGCCACAATCTGCAGCTGCGGAAAGTGCGCCTGCGCCAGATCCACAATCTCCAGCGATTGCTCCACGTCGTCCACGGCCACCACCAGCACCTTGGCCGTGGCGGCGCCCGCGGTGCGCAGCAGGTCCAGGCGGGTGGCGTCGCCGTAGAACACCCGGTAGCCAATGTTGCGTGCCACTTCGATCATCTCGGCGTCGTGGTCCAGCACGGTGGTGGCAATACCTTGGGCGGTCAGCAGGCGGCCAATGATCTGGCCATAGCGGCCAAAGCCGGCGATGACGATGGGCGCATCCTGTTGCTCGGAAATCTCTTCCAGCGTGGGCACCCCACAGTTGGCATAGCGCGGCAGCAGCAGCCGGTCTACCGCCACCAGAATCAGCGGACTCAGCAGCATGGACACGGCCACTGCGCCAATCAGCAGCGAGGCAGTCTCGGCCGGAAACACATGCGCCCCGGCGGCGGCCTGGAATACGACAAACGCAAACTCGCCGCCCTGCGCCAGCAGCAGCGTGAACACCGGCCGCTCTTGGAAGGGCAGCTGGATGTGGCGTGCCAACGCGTAAATCACGGCCCCCTTGATGGCCAGAAAGCCCAGCACCACGAGCGCCATGATGCCGGGCGACGCCAGCAACACGCCAAAGTCGATGCTCATGCCCACGGCGATAAAAAACAGGCCCAGCAGCAGCCCCTTGAAGGGCTCAATGTCGGTCTCCAGCTCGCGCCGGTATTCACTCTCGGCCAGCAGCACGCCGGCCAAAAAGGCCCCCAGCGCCATGCTCAGACCCACCAGCAACATCAGCGCCGAGATACCCACCACCAGCAGCAGCGCTGCGGCGGTGAAGATTTCGGGCGTCTTCGAGCGCGCAATCCAGCGCAGCAGCGGGCGGATCAGCAGGCGCCCACCCAGCACAATACCGGCAATGACTGCTATGATTTTGATAGCTGCTTGCGCATATTCCATGGGCGCTGAGGTCTCATTTGTTGCTGAAACCACGCCCAGCAGCGGCAGCAGCGCCAGGATGGGGATGGCGGCCACGTCCTGGAAAAGCAGGATGGAAAACGCCGCCTGCCCGCTGCGGGTGGGCAGCAGGTTGCGCTCGCCCATCACCTGCAGCGCAATCGCGGTGCTCGACAAGGCCAGACCCAACGCAGCCACCACGGCCAGGCGCCAGCCCACGCCGCAGGCCACGGCCACCAGCGCCAACAGCAGCGCGCAGCCCAGCACCTGGGCGGCGCCCCAGCCAAAGATGGAGCGGCGCAGGTTCCACAGGCGTTTGGGCTCCAGCTCCAGGCCGACCAGGAACAGCATCAGCACCACGCCAAATTCGGCAAAGTGCAGGATGTCTTCCACATTGGTCACCAGGCCCAGGCCCCAGGGGCCAATGGCAATGCCGGCCGCCAGGTATCCAATGATGGAGCCCAGGCCCACGGCCTTGGACAGTGGCACGGCAATCACCGCCGCACTCAAATAGATGAAGCTGTTGATCAGCCAGGTCGGTGCGTGTTCCATCAGTGTTGGTCCCCCACGGTTTCGTGCGCGGGCCGGTCGGTGTCGGGCACCACACAGGCCGGGCAGCTTTCCATGTCGTCCAGTTCGGGCCACTGCGGATAGCTGGCCAGACGTTCGGCAAACATGGCCACATGGGTGTCCACCTCTGCGCTGTCCACCCGGTGTGCGCCGTGCAGCACCAGGGGCGGCAAAAAACGCATGCCGCAGAGGGCCGCGGTCTGTTCATAGGGGGGCAAAAAGGCGTCGAAAAAATAGCGGTTGTAGCCTTGCGGGTGGTAGGAGCCCTCGGGCCCGCCGGTGGTGGCCACCAGCCACAGGTCCTTGTCCTGCAGCGCCTTGCCGCCGCCGTAGGCCCAGCCATGGGTGAGCACTTCGTCCACCCAGAGCTTGAGCAGCGCGGGCATGGAGTACCACTGCACCGGGTGCAACAGCACAATCAATTGGGCGTCCTGCAGCCGGGCCTGCTCGGTCGGGACACGGATGCTGTAGTCCGGATAACGCGCATACAAGTCGCAGACTTCTGCGCTTTCGGTGGCAAGGGCGGCCTGCAGTAGGCGCCGGTTGACACGGGATTCGCGCCAGTTGGGGTGGGCGGCGACCACGTACACGGGTTTGGCTGGCGTGGCGGGCGGTGCTTGGTGTTCGGTGTCCATGCCGATAACATAGCGCAGTTCCACCCTCCAAGGAGTCGTGTATGCCCGTGGTTGTTGTCGCCAATCCCAAAGGCGGAGTGGGTAAGTCCACCCTGGCTACCCAGATCGCGGGCTACTTTGCCTCCCAGGGGCATGCCGTCATGCTGGGGGATGCCGACCGGCAGCAGTCCTCGCGGCTCTGGCTCACGTTGCGGCCAGCTGCGGCCCGGCCCATCCGCAGCTGGGACGTGGGTGATGACCAGATTGCCAAACCGCCCAAGGGCACCACCCACGTGGTGCTGGACACCCCGGCCGGCCTGCATGGCAAGCGCCTGAAAGAGGTACTCAAACTCGCTGACAAGGTGGTGGTACCACTGCAGCCCAGTGTGTTCGACATCTTTGCCACCCGCGCCTTTTTGGACGAGCTGGCCGATAGCGCCCATGCCGCCAAGACGCAGATCGGTATCGTGGGGATGCGCGTGGATGAACGCACCCGCGCAGCCGACCAGTTGCACACCTTTGTCGACAGCCTGGGCCTGCCGGTGCTGGGCTTTGTGCGCGACACACAAAACTACATCCAGCTCGCCGCGCGCGGCCTCACGGTGTTTGACGTGGCGTCGGGGCGGGTAGAGCGCGATCTGGCGCAGTGGCAGCCGGTCTGCCAGTGGCTGGACGCGAAGTAGCGACCGGACCGGTTTGTCACCCGGCGGACATGCCGCAGCGTTGCGGCTGGCTACAGTGGACGGCATGACAACCTTTGCCACCCTTGCCGAACTCTCCGCCCTGGTGGGCCAACATGTGGCCACCAGCGCGTGGGTCACCGTTACCCAGGAGCACATCAACCTGTTCGCCCAGGCCACGGGCGACCACCAGTGGATCCACGTGGATGTGGAGCGTGCCAAGGCGGGCCCGTTTGGTGCGCCCATTGCGCACGGGTTTCTGACGCTGTCGCTGATTCCGCAGTTCTTCGAAAGCGCCATCACGGTGACCGAGGCGCGCATGGGCGTGAATTACGGGCTCAACAAGGTGCGCTTTATTGCCCCGGTGCCGGTGAATAGCCGCCTGCGCGCGCAGCTCACGCTGTTGGCCAGCGACCCCATCGACAACGGTGGCCGCCAGCAAACCTGGGAAGTGACGATTGAGCGTGAGGGCTCGCCCAAACCGGTCTGTGTGGCCGAATCGCTGGTGCGCCAGTACCCTTAACGCGCTAGGAGGCAACCCCACCGCCGGGCCGCCCCAAGGTGGGTTAGTCCCCCTGGGGGCCAGCGACCCGCGACGCGGCGGAGCGTGGGGGCTTTATTCTCCGAAACCGTTTTGCCGCCAGGCCTCAAAGACGGTCACAGCGACCGCGTTCGACAAGTTCAGACTACGCTGCCCGGGCAACATGGGTAGGCGCAGACTGCGCTGGGCGTCAAACGCGGCGCGCACCGTGTCCGAAATCCCCTTGGTCTCTGAACCAAACACCAGCCAGTCGCCCGGCTGGAACGCCACTGCGTAAGGGCTGCGTGTGCCACGTGTGGTCAGCGTGAACATGCGATCGATGGCGGGTTGCTCGGTATCCAGGAACGCTTGCCAGTTGGCATGGCGCTTGAGCGCCGCGTACTCGTGGTAATCCAGCCCGGCGCGGCGCATGTGTTTGTCGTCCATTGAAAACCCCAGCGGCTCCACCAGGTGCAGCGTGCAGCCTGTGTTGGCCGCCAGGCGGATGACATTGCCCGTGTTGGGCGGGATCTCGGGTTCGACCAAAACGATATGGAACATGGCCGCTATTGTCGCGCGGCCGTGGCCCCCTTTTTATTCCGTTCGGGCGAATACCAGCACCGTGATGTGCGCTGCTCCTGCGGTGCGCAGAGCGGTGCTGGCCGCATGCAGCGAAGCGCCGCTGGTCATGACGTCGTCGACCAGTGCCACACGCTGCCCCTGCAGTTCCTTGCTGCGCAGGGGTTCTACCGCAAACGCGCCTTGCACACTGCGCAGGCGTTCTTGGCGTGGCAAGCTGCTCTGGGGGGGTGTGTCGCGCACACGCAGCAGCAGTTCGGTATTCACCTTGCCGGGCGCCAAGTGGCGCGCCAGTTCCAGAGCTTGGTTAAAACCCCGGGACTGCAGGCGCTGGGCCGACAGGGGCAGTGGCAGCACCAGGTGCGCAGCCTCCAGAGCGGGTTCCACCCACGGGGCGCTGCGCATCAGAGTGGCCAGGGTGCGAGCCCACGCGGGGTGTTGCTGAAATTTGAATTCCACGACCAGACCGGACCAAGGGTAGTCGTAGGGTACGGCCGCCAACGCGGCATCCCACAGCGGTGGTGCGGTGATGCAGGCACCGCAGCGCGGCATGCCGGCGGGCAGGGGCAGGGCACAGGTTTCGCAGCGGTGCACCGGCTGCGCGAACTGGGCCACACAGTCCTCACAGACGGCATGCGTCGGCCAGGCGTGGCACACGGCGCACCGGCTGGGCAGGTGCCGCGATACCCCCTGAAGCAGCTGGCGGAACATGCAGGCAATATACTCGCCAGCGCTTTCCGCACCCACCCCATGAGCACCCAGCGTCCCCCCACCATCGACCCCGTTGCCGCTACCCGCTGGGCCACCTTGGCACCGAAACAGCTGGAGTCGCCTTGGTTGCATGAAGAGGTGGCACGCCGCATGGAAGAGCGTTTGCAGTGGATCGTCCAAAAGCCGCGCCAGTGGGTGCACTGGGGGGCATTGCGGGGTGGCCTGCAGGCCCAGGGGCTGGTCAGCCAGCGCTACCCGGAATCCACCTGTTTTGTGCTTGAAAGCACCGCTGAGCGTGCGCAAGCAGCTCGTAATTTGATAGCAAAACCCTGGTGGAAGCCGAGTGGCTGGCGGGGGGCGCCGGTCCAGTTCGAGGTGCCCCCGCAGCCGGTGCAGATGCTCTGGGCCAATATGGCGTTACACACCGCTGCCGACCCCGAGGCTCTGATTGCCGAGTGGCATCGGCTGATTGCGGTAGAGGGTTTTGCGATGTTCTCGTGCCTGGGGCCGGACACGCTGCGCGAGTTGCGTGCCGTGTACGCCCGCATGGGCTGGCCTGCGGCGGGCCATGAATTCACCGACATGCACGACTGGGGCGATATGCTGGTGCATGCCGGCTTTGCAGAGCCGGTGATGGACATGGAGCGCATCACATTGACCTACTCCTCCCCGCAAAGCCTGCTTGCAGAGTTGCGCGGCCTGGGGCGCAACCTGCACCCCCAGCGCTTCGCGGGTTTGCGTTCCCGGGCCTGGTTGGCGCGCTTGCATGGAGCCCTTGTCGAGGGCCTCGCCTCGCCTGCGGGGGATGGGCGTTTGCAGCTCACCTTTGAGGTGGTCTATGGCCACGCCTTCAAGCCAGCGCCGCGTCTGAATGTGCAGGCTGAAACCTCGGTATCGTTGGAGCAAATGAGAGCAGTTCTCAAACACGGTCCGAATGGCTCCAGGGGCGGCGTCTAAGCGATTACCCGGGGTTGGCGGTTTGCTTTTTTGAGGCGGATCAACAAGATGTCTCGACTACAATGCTAGGAATAAAAGGTACGGGCATTTCCCCCTGCAGTCTCGTCCCGGTTCGGTAAGAGCCGGGTCTTTTCGGGCAAGCCGCATGACGAATTTGGTTTTTCGCTTTGCGACGGTACAAGGGCGGCACGTTCAGTGGTTTTTGCGGCGCAACTGTTCCGTTACGCCTTGGCAACTGGTCTGGCTGTATGTATCACTGTGTGTGGTGTCGCTGGGAATCGGAATGTTTTTCTGGTTCCAGGGTGCTACGTTGGTGATCCCCTTTGCAACCCTCGAACTGCTTGCGGTGGGGTTTGCGTTTTTGGTGTACGCCCGGCATGCCGCTGATGGTGAGCACATCTCCTTGCGGGATGGCCAATTGTTGGTGGAGTTGGAAAGTGCCGGCAGGCTGGAGCGCGCCGAATTTTCGCGGGAATGGGTAAGGGTGGAGCCACGGTCAGGCAACGGGTCGTTGATCGAGTTGTCGGGGCGTGGCAAAACGATTCGGGTAGGTCGGTTTATCAGGCCAGAGCTGCGTCCGCTGCTTGCCAAAGAAATCCGACTCGCGCTGCGTTCAGCCTGAATGGCCGTGCCCAGCTGCTGCGTATTTGGTAATTTTGGGGCTTAGAAAAGTGAACACGATGAAGAGCATATTGAACAAACTGGCTACCCCCTTGCTGGCGGTGGGCGCGTGGGTGGGCACAGCGGCATTGAGCTTGGCACATGCTGTCAATGATTTGCCTGGCGGGCCCGCCGTGAATCAATTGAATCTGGCACCTGCGGTGACCAAGATCGCGCAAGAGCAACAGTGGTTGCATTGGTTCATGCTGATTGTGTGTTCTGTTATTTTTGTTGCCGTGTTCTCGGTGATGTTTTATTCCATCTGGAAACATCGCAAGTCGCAGGGCTACAAGGCCGCCACCTTCCATGAGTCGGTGACGGTGGAAATCATCTGGACCATCGTTCCCTTTGTCATCGTGATCCTGATGGCCCTGCCCGCCACCAAGGTGGTGGTGGCCATGAAAGACACCACCAACGCCGACCTGACCATCAAGGCTACCGGCATGCAGTGGAAGTGGGGCTATGACTACCTCAAGGGTGAAGGCGAAGGCATTGGTTTTGTCTCCACATTGGACAGCGACCAGCGCGCCATGTCCGACGCCGGCGGCCCCAAGAAGGGTGAGTCGATCGACAACTACCTGCTCAAGGTCGACAACCCTCTGGTGGTGCCTGTGGACAAGAAGGTCCGCATCATTACCACTGCCAACGATGTGATCCACGCTTTCATGGTGCCAGCCTTTGGTATCAAACAAGATGCGATCCCCGGCTTTGTGCGCGACACCTGGTTTCGTGCTGAAAAAGTGGGTGACTACTACGGTCAGTGCGCCGAACTGTGCGGCAAAGAACACGCCTACATGCCCATCCACGTGAAGGTGCTGTCCGCTGAAGATTACTCTGCCTGGGTGTCTGCCGAGCAGAAGAAAATGGCCGCCAAGCTGGATGACCCCAGCAAGGTATGGACTTTGGATGACATTTCCAAGCGCGGTGAAAAAGTCTACGCACAAAACTGTGCCGCCTGCCACCAGGCCAACGGGAAGGGCGCCGGCGCCATTAAGCCCCTGGACGGTGCTGCTGTGGTGCTCGATGCTGACAAGAACAAACAAATCGCGGTTCTGCTGAATGGCCAGAACAACGGTGCCATGCCTTCGTGGAAGGCCTTGAGCGACACCGACATCGCGGCAGTTATCAGCTACACCAAGAACAACTGGTCTAACAAGACGGGTCAACTGGTGCAGCCGGCCGACGTGTTGGCATTGCGCAAGTAATGTTCCCCAGACTGAACGAAGAGAATTGAGAAGGACAGCAGAATGAGCGCCGTACTAGACCATCACGACCACGCCCATGACGACCACCACCACGCCCCCACGGGCTGGCAGCGCTGGGTGTTTGCGACCAACCACAAGGACATCGGTACCCTGTACCTGCTGTTCAGCTTCACGATGCTGATCATCGGCGGCATTCTGGCCTTGCTGATCCGGGCAGAGCTCTTCCAGCCCGGTTTGCAACTGGTGAACCCTGAGCTCTTCAACTCGCTGACCACCATGCACGGTCTGATCATGGTGTTCGGCGCCATCATGCCGGGCTTCGTGGGCTTCGCCAACTGGATGATCCCGTTGCAAATCGGCGCCTCCGACATGGCCTTTGCCCGCATGAACAACTTCAGCTTCTGGCTGATGATTCCTGCGGCTTTGATGCTGGTCTCTTCGTTCTTCATGCCTGGTGGCGCACCCGCTGCCGGTTGGACGCTCTATGCGCCCTTGACCTTGCAGATGGGCCCCTCCATGGATGCCGGCATTTTTGCCATGCACATTCTGGGTGCTTCTTCCATCATGGGTTCGATCAACATCATCGTGACCATCCTCAACATGCGCGCCCCCGGCATGACGCTGATGAAGATGCCCATGTTCTGCTGGACCTGGCTGATCACCGCGTACCTGCTGATTGCCGTGATGCCCGTGTTGGCTGGTGCTATCACCATGACGCTGACCGACCGTCACTTCGGTACCAGCTTCTTCAACCCCGCTGGTGGTGGCGACCCGGTGATGTACCAGCACATTTTCTGGTTCTTCGGCCACCCTGAGGTCTACATCATGATCTTACCGGCCTTCGGCATCGTCAGCCAGATTGTTCCCGCCTTCGCACGCAAGAAGCTGTTCGGCTACGCCTCCATGGTGTATGCCACTTCCTCGATCGCCATCCTGTCCTTCATCGTGTGGGCCCACCACATGTTCACCACCGGTATGCCGGTGACTGGCCAGTTGTTCTTCATGTACGCCACGATGCTGATCGCCGTGCCTACCGCTGTGAAGATCTTCAACTGGATCGCCACTATGTGGCAAGGGTCCATGACATTTGAAACCCCCATGCTGTTTGCTGTGGGCTTCATCTTTGTGTTCACCATGGGTGGTTTCACCGGCCTGATCTTGGCTATGGCGCCCATCGACATCCAGTTGCAAGACACCTACTACGTGGTGGCCCACTTCCACTATGTGCTGGTGGCCGGCTCGCTGTATGCCATGTTTGCCGGGTTCTACTACTGGGCACCCAAGTGGACTGGCGTGATGATCAGCGAAACCCGCGGCAAGATTCACTTCTGGTGGTCGCTGATCGCGTTCAACGTGACTTTCTTCCCCATGCACTTCCTGGGTCTGGCCGGCATGCCCCGTCGTTATGCTGATTACCCCATGCAGTTCGCAGATTTCAATGCTGTGGCCACAGTGGGCGCATTTGCCTTCGGCTTGGCGCAGGTCTACTTCTTTGTGTGGGTGGTGTTGCCTGCCATGATGGGCAAGGGAGAAAAAGCGCCCCAGAAACCCTGGGAAGCTGCTGAAGGTCTGGAGTGGGAAGTTCCCTCGCCTGCACCTTTCCACACATTTGAAAACCCACCCAAGCTGGACGCCACTGCAACCAAGGTGATTGGTTAATGGCCACGCCAGAGCAAAAGAAAGCAAATACACGCCTGGGGCTGATTCTGGCCTCGGTCGCGGCGATCTTTTTCATCGGCTTCATGGCACGTTTGGTATTGCTGGGCAAATGAGTATGGGATTCAAGCGCGAGAACTCCCGCATGTTGGGCAAGCTGGCGGTGATTACCGTTGGCATGTTCGCATTCGGCTATGCGCTGGTGCCCATTTACAAAACCATTTGCGAAATGACTGGCATCAACATCCTGGCCTTGGGTGAGCAGGTGCTGACCGGTCAGAAGGGGCAGGTCAGCAACACGCAAGTGGATACCAGCCGCACCATTACCGTGGAATTTGATGCCAATGCCCGCGGCCCATGGGAATTCAAGCCCGCACAGCGTTCTTTGCAGGTGCATCCGGGTGAGTTGACCACGGTGGTGTATGAATTCCAGAACGTGCAGAACCGTCGCATGTCAGCGCAAGCGATTCCGAGCTATGCACCGATGCAAGCGTCTGCGCATTTCAATAAGCTGGAATGTTTTTGTTTCAACCAGTACACGCTGGAGCCCGGTGAGAAGAAGTCGTGGCCCGTGGTCTTTGTGATTGACCCCAAGCTGTCCAAGGACGTCAGCACTATTACGCTGTCGTACACCTTCTTTGAGGTGGGTGGCAAAACACCTGCGGCACCGGTCGCCAGTGTGAAACCAGCGTCCGCAGAAAGTGCAGGCTCCTGATGGCACTCAAAGCACCCGGTCAAGACCAGGACAAGGCGTCGTTTGTGCGTAGCGTCAAATTGGTGGCGTGGTCCTTTTTGGGCATTCGCAGCAACAAGGGGTACCGCGATGACCTCGCCAAGGTGAATCCCATGCACGTGGTGCTGGTGGGCTTGGTCGCCGCCGTGTTGCTGGTGGTAGGTTTGATCAGTTTGGCGAAATGGGTTGTGGCCGCCTGAGCGGTGAAGCGGCAGCAGCTTTCAGAGATTTGGATTAGAGAAGGAATGGAGCAAAAATGAGTTCAACAACACATGGCGGAACGCCGTACTACTTTGTACCCGGTCCTTCGCGTCACCCAGTCATGGCGGCAGCCGGACTGTTTTTTGTGATTCTGGGCGCAGGCCAGTGGATCAATGGCGCGGATTGGGGCAAGTACTCTTTGGCCTTGGGCTTGGTCTGGTGGCTGGCGGTGTTGTACCAATGGTTTGGTGACGCCATTGCCGAGAGCGAAGGCGGTCAGTATGGCCGCAAGATCGACCTCTCGTTCCGCTGGAGCATGAGCTGGTTCATCTTCTCTGAAGTGATGTTCTTCGGTGCCTTCTTCACCGCTTTGTGGTGGGCCCGTTCGCACTCGGTGCCTGCCTTGGGCAGCCTGGAAAACGCTTTGCTGTGGCCCGACTTCAAAGCGGTATGGCCCAGTTTGGCCGCCGGTGTGACAGCCTCACCAGCTGGCATTGTGGAGCCTTTCACCACCATGGGCCCCTTTTGGCTGCCTACCATCAACACTGCTTTGTTGTTGACTTCTGGTGTGACCTTGACCATCGCACACCATGCGCTGGTGGACGGCAATCGCAGCAAGACCATCGCCTTCATGTGGGCTACGGTATTGCTGGGTGTGACCTTCCTGCTTGTGCAAGGCTACGAGTATTACCACGCGTACACCGCCTACAACCTCAAACTGAGCTCGGGTGTGTTCGGCTCCACTTTCTACATGTTGACCGGTTTCCACGGTTTCCACGTGCTGGTGGGCATGCTGATGCTCTTGTTCATCACCTTGCGCCTGCAAAAGGGCCACTTCACCTCTGAGCGTCACTTCGGTTTCGAAGGCGCAGCCTGGTACTGGCACTTTGTGGACGTGGTGTGGTTGGGCTTGTACGTGTTGGTGTACTGGCTCTAAGCCAAGCATTTGCGCCTCTTCAAAAAGGCACCGCTTGCGGTGCCTTTTTTAATGGGGAGGTTTATCTCTCGCCACTGGGCAGTGGTTCAACTGCCTTGCGGAATGCCCGTGGGGTGGATATAGCCCAACTTCCAGGCCAACAAGATGCATACAAACAACAGGATGGAAAAGCCAACGCGCAAAGCCAGTGCCTTGGCCATGCCGCGGGACTTGCTGCTTTGGGCCTGGCCGCCACGCAACATGAAGAACAGGGCGGTACCCAGGCTGGCCAGGATGGCGAGGAATGCAATGGCGACGAGTAGGGTCATGCAGGGGATTATCCCGTGAGTCTGCGTTGGCGTCGTGTGGTGGTGGGAATGGCTGCGGTCGCTGCGGTGGCGTTGGCCGTGTCGCTGGGGCGCTGGCAGCTGGACCGTGCCGCGCAGAAGGAAGCCCTGGCCCAGTCCATCCGAACCGAGGGCAGCAAGGCCGCGCTGACCGCCAGCGATATTCTCCAGGCGACCCGGCGTGATGCGTTGGTGCACCGTACGGTGCGCCTGCAGGGCCGTTGGCTGGCCGAGCGTACGGTGTATTTGGACAATCGGCAAATGCAGGGTCGCGTCGGTTTTTTTGTACTGACACCGCTGCAACTGGCTGATAGCCCATCCGTCGTGCTGGTGCAGCGTGGCTGGGCGCCGCGCAATTTTGAGAACCGCACCGCACTGCCGATGGTGCAGACGCCGAAAGAGCTGGTGTTTGTGGAAGGGCGTATGGCCCCGCCTCCGTCCAAGCTTTACGAGCCGGGTCCATCTTCTGTCGGTGCAATCCGGCAAAATCTCGACTTGGCCCAATTCCAGGAGGAGACGGGCCTGCCGCTTTTGCAAGACCTGAGCGTGGTGCAGACGGGTGCTGCCAGTGAAGGTCTCTTGCGAGAGTGGCCTGAAATCAACCTGGGCGTTGACAAGCACTACGGCTATGCGGCGCAGTGGTTTGCCCTGGCGGCCCTGATCGTGGCGCTGTACGTATGGTTTCAGCTCCGTCCACTTTTATTTGTTTCCAAGGATTCCCATGTCTCGCGCCAACCCGAATGATGACCACCCTCTGGGCCTGACCGTGCACTCCATGCCGGTGCCAGACCAGGGCTTGGCCAGTGCTGGAGCGCGCACTCGCCTGGGCCGCTGGAAGATGCTGATGGTGATGCTGGTGTGTGCCGCGCCGGTGATCGCTTCTTACTTCACCTATTACGTGGTGCGGCCTGAAGGACGGCGCAACTTTGGCACGCTGATTGATCCCCAGCGCCCTTTGCCCGATGTGGTGGGCACTGCACTGGACGGCAAGCCTTTGAATCTGCGCAGCCTGAAGGGCCAGTGGTTGTTTGTGAGCGTGGCAGGTGCCGACTGTGATGCCGAATGCGGCCAGCGCCTGTACCTGCAGCGCCAACTGCGCGAGAGCTTGGGCAAGGAAAAAGACCGCTTGGATTGGGTCTGGCTCATCAACGACACCCAACCCGTGGCCGAAGCCCTTCTGCCTGCGCTCAAAGACGCCACCGTGATCCGGGTGCCATCCGCGGACCTCAGCGCTTGGCTGGTGGCCCAAGAAGGCGCGGCCTTGCCGGACCACCTGTATGTCGTCGACCCGATTGGCAACTTGATGCTGCGCTTCCCGCCCAAGCTGGACCCCGAGGGTGCGCTCAAGGCCAAGCGGGATCTGGACCGGCTGATGCGCGCCGCTGCTTTCTGGGACAAAGCCGGGCGCTAAGCCCGCATTCCTGCACACCATGTCGCCAGCCTTGTACGACCTGTCTCCCGTCTTGCGCCTGCTCCTGGTGGGCGGGGTGCTGACTGCCGTGCCACTGCTCTGGGTATTGCTGCGCCACCGGCGCACCAGCCCCATGGGCCGCTACCAGGCGCTCACCGTGGTGACCCTGTTTTTGACCTTTGACCTGGTGCTGTTCGGCGCCTTTACGCGTCTGACCGACAGTGGTTTGGGCTGCCCCGACTGGCCAGGCTGCTACGGCAGCGCCAGCCCCTTGGGTGCCAAAGAGGCCATTGCCACGGCGCAAGCCGCCATGCCCACCGGCCCTGTGACCCACGGCAAGGCTTGGGTGGAGATGGTGCACCGCTACCTGGCGACCGGTGTGGGAGGCTTGATTCTGGTGCTGGCGGTGTCGGCCTGGCTGGGCCGCAAGAGTTATCTGCAGCAACCGCGTGTGAGCCCTTGGCTGCCCACCTTCACCTTGGTTTGGGTGTGTGTGCAGGGCGCGTTTGGTGCCCTCACGGTGACCATGAAGCTGTTTCCGGCCATCGTGAGCCTGCATCTCTTGGGGGCCTACCTGTTGCTGGCACTGTTGACCGTGCAGGTGGTGCGCAACGGCGGCATGGCAGCGGTGGTGCCGTCATGGGTCAAGCCCTGGGCGGTGGCTGCCCTGACCATGCTGGTGTTGCAGGCCGCGTCGGGCGCCTGGGTCAGCACCAACTACGCGGTGTTGGCGTGTACGGAATTCCCCATGTGCCAAGGCAGCTGGTGGCCGGCCATGGACTTTGGTGGCGCACTGGAGCTCTGGCGGCCCTTGGGCGTGGGCCAGGATGGCGGGCACATCAGCTTCCAGGCACTTACTGCCATTCACTTTGCCCACCGCCTGTTGGCGCTGGTCACCGTGCTGCTATTGGCCCGCCTGGCGTGGCGCCTGCGTGCGGTGCCCGCTTTGCGCGCACCTGCGCGCTGGCTGGGCGGATTGTTGTTGTTGCAAGTGGCCACAGGCCTGAGCAATGTGGTGCTGGACTGGCCGTTGCTGGCGGCCGTGTTGCACACGGGGGGCGCGGGGGCCATGCTGGTGTCCCTGGTGTGGACCTTGTCCCTGGCGGGCCAGCCCCCCTTGAATGGAAAAACGGAATGACTGCGAACGCTTCTATGGACAAGCCCTCGGTGCTGCGCCAATTTCACGCGCTGACCAAGCCCCGGGTGATTCAGCTCATCGTCTTTTGTGCCTTGATCGGCATGGTGCTGGCGGTGCCGGGTGTGCCCAGCTTGGCGCAAATTGGACTGGCTGCCATCGCCTGCGCGGGCATCTACCTGGTGGCGGGTGCGGCGGCGGCCTTCAACTGCATTGTCGAAAAAGGCATAGACGCCAAGATGAAGCGCACCGCCTGGCGCCCGACCGCGCGCGGTGAGCTCAGCGACACGCAAACCCTGATCTTCTCGGCTTTGCTGTGCGCGGTGGGCTCTGCCATTCTGTATGTCTGGGTCAACCCGCTCACCATGTGGCTGACCTTTGCCACCTTTGTCGGCTATGCGGTCATCTACACCGTGATCCTCAAGCCGCTCACGCCGCAAAACATTGTCATTGGCGGTGCCTCTGGCGCCATGCCCCCGGTGCTGGGCTGGGCCGCCATGACCGGTGATGTGGGCCCCGAAGCGCTGATTTTGTTTCTCATCATCTTCCTGTGGACGCCGCCCCACTTCTGGGCGCTGGCGCTCTACCGGGTGGAAGACTACCGCAAGTCCGGCCTGCCCATGCTGCCGGTCACCCACGGCAGCGAGTTCACACGCCTGCAGATCTTGCTCTACACCATCATCCTGGCGGCGGCCTGTGTGTTCCCGTTTGTCTATGGCATGAGCTCCTGGCCCTACCTGGTGGTGGCGCTGGGCTTGAGCGCCGGCTTTTGCTGGTACGCCGTGCGCCTGCTGCGCAACTACTCGGACGAGCTGGCGCGCGCCACCTTCCGCTTCTCCCTCATCCACCTGAGTGTGCTGTTTGCCGCACTGCTGGTGGATCACTACCTCTTGTGAGATCTGCCATGCACAAACGTCTTGCTCTTAAATCGATAGCTATTGGCGCAATGGCCATGGGCTCCATGGCTATTTTGACTGCATGTTCGGAGCAAAAGCCCTCGTTCGCCTCGGTGGACGTGACGGGCGCCAACTACGCCAAGGACTTCGAGCTGACAGACCACAACGGCCAGGTGCGCCACCTGACCGACTTCAAGGGCAAGGTGGTGGTGATGTTCTTCGGCTTTACCCAGTGCCCCGATGTGTGCCCCACCTCCATGGCCGAGCTGGCCGAGGTCAAGCAACTGCTGGGCAAAGATGGTGACCGCCTGCAAGGCCTGTTTGTCACGGTGGACCCGGAGCGCGACACGGCACCGGTGCTCAAAGCCTATATGGGCAACTTCGACCCCACCTTCCTGGCCCTTAGCACCACGCCCGACAAGCTCGCGGCCTTGGCCAAGGACTACAAGGTCTATTACAAAAAGGTGGAAGGCAAGACCCCGACCAGCTACACCATGGACCACTCCGCGGGCAGCTACATCTACGACCCGCAAGGCAATCTGCGCCTGTTCACCCGCTACGGCAGCGGTGCCAAGGTGCTGGCGTCCGACATCGCCCAGCTGCTCAAAAGCAGCTCCTGAGCGGATTTAGATAAAAACGGGCTCTAGCGCCCGTGGAATATGCGCAAGCAGCTCCTGTTTTGATAGCTGCTGGCGCGTACTTCAGTCGATCTTGATGCCCTGGCTGGCGATGATGCCGCCCAGCAGGGCCGTGTCGGACTTCACGCGCAGGCGCAGGCCTTCGGCTGTGGTGCCCACCACCGTCCAGCCTTGCTGGAACATCTTCTGGCGCATCTCCGGGCTGCGCGCAATCTCGCTGAACAGCGTGGCCAGTTTGGCCGCTGCTGCTGCTGGCAGGCTGTTGGGGGCGGCCACGGCGTTCCAGATCTCCAGGTTGAAGTTCTTCACACCGGCTTCGGACAGGCTGGGAAGCTCGGGCGCCAGCGGGCTGCGCACGCTGGCCGTCACGCCAATCGCCTTGAGCTTGCCGGCCTTGATTTGGGCGTTGGCCAGCGCCGGGGGCAGCAGGCTCAGATGCAAGTCACCGGCAATCATGGCGGTGGCCACTTGCGGGTAGCCGGGGTAGGGCACATGCACCGGGGCAATCTTGGCCTGCGACTTGAACAACTCCATGCCCAGGTGGCCCACAGTGCCCATGCCGGGGGTGCCGTAGTTCCAGCGGTCACCGGCCGCGCGTGCGGCCTGCAAAAACTCGCTGGCATTGTTGCCGGGGGCATTGGCCGGCGCCGTCAGCACCAGGGGCGACACGCCCAGCAGGCTCAGGGGCTGCAAATCCTTGAGCGGGTCGTAGCTCAGCTTGGGATTCAGCAGCTTGGCAATCGTCATGTTGCCGTTGATCATCAGGCCGATAGTGTGTTTGTCCGTGGCCTTGGCCACGTAATCGGCAGCGATGTTGCCGGCCGCGCCCACCTTGTTTTCCACAATCACCGGCTGGCCCAGGGCCTTGGACAGGGGCTCGGCAAACGCCCGTGCCGTCAGGTCGGGCGACGACCCGCCCGGAAAGCCCACGATGATGCGTAGCGGTTTGCTCGGCCAGGCCGCGGTTTGAGGTGCTTTTTGGGCCATAGCCCCCGTGGATAATGCGCAAGCAGCTATGGAAAGTGTAGCAAGGGTGAGCGCGCGGCGTTGCATGGTGGTATGTCTCCAGAATAAAAAAGCCCCTGCGGGCGGGCCAGCAGGGGCATTGTCGCGCAAGCGCCGCAGCGCCTGGTGTGGGCTCAAGCGTAGGCGGCCAGCGCAGTCTTCATCTTCTTCATGGCCGCCACCTCGATCTGGCGGATGCGCTCGGCGCTCACGCCGTATTCGGCGGCCAGGTCGTGCAGCGTCATGCCGCCGCTGTTGTCGTCGTTCACCTTGAGCCAGCGCTCTTCCACGATGCGGCGGCTGCGGTCGTCCAGGCTGGCCAGTGCGGTGGCAATGCCATCGGTTGCCAGCACATCGCGCTGGCGTGCCTCAATCATGGCCACGGGTTCGTGGTTGGTGTCGGTCAGGTAGGCGATGGGGCCAAACGCGTCTTCGCCGTCGTCGGAGGGGCTGGGGTCCAGCAGCACGTCGCCACCCGAGAGGCGGGTTTCCATTTCCAGCACTTCCTCGCGCTTCACATTCAGCTCGCGGGCCATGGCGTCCACCTGCGCAGGGTTCAGCGTGTCGCGGTGGGTGTCCAGGTCGGCAGCGGCATCTTCGCCCTTGAAGCGCTGCTTCATGGAACGCAGGTTGAAGAACAGCTTGCGCTGCGCCTTGGTGGTGGCCACCTTGACCATGCGCCAGTTCTTCAGGATGTATTCGTGGATTTCGGCCTTGATCCAGTGCAGCGCGTAGCTCACCAGGCGCACACCCTGGTCGGGGTCGAAGCGCTTGACGGCCTTCATCAGGCCCACATTGCCCTCCTGGATCAGGTCCCCGTGGGGCAGGCCGTAGCCCAGGTATTGGCGCGACACAGACACTACCAGGCGCAAGTGAGAGAGCACTAACTTACCGGCAGCTTCAAGGTCATTGTCATTCTTGAACTTGCGCGCAAACTCCTGCTCTTCTTCCAGCGTGAGCATGGGCAGGCGGTTGGCGGCAGAAATATAGGCGTCCAGATTCCCCAGTGGCGGCACCAGCGACCACGGATTGGCCGGGGCCAGGGCAGTTTGGGGCATAGCGAGCAGTGTGGACATGCAGAACCTCCTTGTGTTCAGTCTTTATATTAGCACTCGTCTGAGTTGAGTGCTAAAGAGAAGTTCAATGACCCCAATAGGAATCGGATGAAGTTGTGTAAAGCCCTGCTGCCCCGCGTTTAGGGCATAAAAAAAGGGGCCGAAGCCCCTGTTTGAAACACAGTGGTGGGGTCTCAGGCCCACTGCACCGTGCCCTTGCCGCTGTACCAACGGTCCAACTGGGGTTCCACGGCCGCCTCGATGCGGTTGCGGCGGATCTTCATGGTGGGCGTCAGGAAGCCGTTTTCGATCGACCAGGGTTCGGGGGCGATCACCAGCATCTGCAGCTTCTCGTAGTCGGCCAGTTCGGCGTTCACATCCTTGAGCAACTGGGTCAGGTCGGCGGTGATCTGGGCCTTGACGGCCGGGTCTTTGACCGTGGGGCGCACGGTTTCGGCCAGCACCACCATGGCGTAGGCTGAGGGGTGGCCCACGCCAGAGACCATGCTCAGCTCGATCAGCGGGCAGGCGTTGATGCGGTTCTCGATGGGCGCGGGTGCCACGTACTTGCCCTTGGAGGTTTTGAACAGCTCTTTCACTCGGCCGGTCAGGCGCAGCAGTCCGTCGGCGCGGCGCTCGCCCTTGTCGCCGGTGCGGAAGAAGCCGTCTTCGGTGAACACCTCGGCGTCCAGGTCGGGCCGCTTGTAGTAGCCCACAAACTGGCCGGGCGACTTGATCAGCACTTCGCCTTCTTCACTGATGCGGACTTCCACACCCTTGAGCGGCACGCCCACGCAGCCGGGGGCGTTCACCTTGGCGGTGGAGTTGTGCGAGTAGGCAAAGTCCTCCGTCATGGCGTAGCCCTCGATGAGGTTAAGCCCCAGGCGGCGGTACCAGGCAATCAGCTCGGACGGGATGGGCGCCGAGCCACTGCCCGCCAGCAGCGCGTGGTCCAGGCCCAGGCCCTTGAGCACCTTGCGCCCGACGATCTTGCCCAGGATGGGGATGCTCAGCAGGCGGTCCAGCTTCTTGGGGGGCATCTTGGCAAACACGCCTTGCTGGAATTTGAGCCAAAGGCGCGGCACCGAGATAAAGGTGATCGGCTTGGCGCGGTTCAGGTCCTGCACAAAGGTGTCCAGCGACTCGGCGAAGAACAGGTGGGTGTTGCCATCCACCAGCGATGCGCTTTCCACCCAGGCGCGCTCAAACACGTGCGCCAGCGGCAAGTAGGACAGCATGCGGTTTTTCACGTCCGCCCCGATGCGCGACTTGGTGTCGTGGCTAATGCCCTCGGCCGCTGCGGTGATGCGCTCGAAACTGTGCATCACGCCCTTGGGCTGGCCGGTGGAGCCAGAGGTGTACATCAGGATGCCAATGTCTTTGGCGTCACGGGCCACTTTGCCCTGCAGCGGCTGGGTGCGGGCGACCACGGCGTCCCAGCTCTCGTAGCTGTTTTTGGGCGCCAAGGGGAAGGCAATGCGGGGCAGTGCGTCTGGAATGCCGGGCAACTGCTGGTCAAAGGTGTCGAGCTTGCCCACAAACAGCAGGCTGGCCTCGCTGTGGTCCAGCACGTAGCGCACGGTGTCGGCAGTCTCGGTCGGGAAGATGGCCACGGTGGTACCACCCGCCAGCCAGATGGCCAGCTCCGCCATGATGAAGTGGGCACAGTTCTTGGACAGGATGGCGATGCGCGCGCCGGGTGCCAGGTTTTGTGCCTTCAGGTGTGCGGCCATGCGGCGTGACTCGTCCATCACCTGGCGCCAGGTGTAGTCCTTGACCTGCCCGCCGCCGGTGGGCTGGGTCAGGTAGACCTGATCGGCCAGCCGGGTTTCGTGGTCGTAGACGTAGTCGAGGATGAGTTTGGCTTGGGCCATGGATTTGTCTCCTGTTTTAAAAATGTTTGCAGCATTGTCTGGTGATTTGGCGGCAGTAGAGAGCTTTGGGCGACTATTTCCCTGCAAAAACGCGGTTTTACAGTATTTACCCTAGGTTTTTTAACCGCAAAACTTGGCATTTTTTGTCCTCTTGTGGTCTGCGCCGGTGCTTACGGTGCCTGGGGCACTCCGTTAGCATGAAGGCATCTTTCATCGCACCGAGAACCCCATGACCAAGCCCTCGTCCCCCAAAGCCGCCCTCATCGTCATCGATGTGCAGGAGTCCTTCGCCCAAATGCCTTTTTGGCCAGAAGGCATCCACGCACCGTTTCAGCAAGCCTTGCTGAAGCTGGACGCCGGTGCCCGCGCGGCGGGTGTGCCGGTGGTGCACATCTACCATGTGGGGCGTGCGGGGCCTTTCTTGCCCGAGTCTGGTTTTGTCAAGCCTTTGCCGTGGTTGCCGGGTGCCCCGGCGGTGCGTTTCGACAAACACACGCACAACGCGTTTACCGACACCGGGCTGGACCTGTGGCTGCGCCGCCAGGGCGTGACCAAACTCCTGATCAGCGGCATCCGCACCGAGCAGTGCTGCGAAACCACGGCGCGTGTGGGTTCGGACTTGGGTTACGACGTGGACTTTGTGTCCGAAGCCACGCTGACCTTTCCCATGACACACGCTGGCAGCGGTCGCACCTTCAGCGCGGAAGAGATCACCACGCGCACCGAGCTGGTGTTGGCAGACCGCTTTGCGCGTATCGTCGATGTGGACACCTGCCTGGCCGGTCTGGTCCCTTCATCGAAGCAATAAGGAGAGCTCCATGCTGCAACTGCGCCCCAACTGTGAGTGCTGCAATGTGGACCTGCCACCGGCGGCCCTGAATGCCCGCATCTGCTCGTTTGAATGCACGTTTTGTGCGGATTGCGCCGACACCCACCTGCAGGGCACGTGCCCGAACTGCGGTGGCGAACTGGTGCGCCGCCCCGTGCGCCCGGCGGGCAAGTTGGCCAACAACCCGCCGTCCGCCGAGCGTGTGTTCAAGCCCCAGGGCTGTGTGATGCCGTCCCAGCCCGCATCGGTGGGCGCATGAACGCCAGCCTTCCCATGCGGCCCAAAGACCTGGCGCTGGCGCTGCTGGTCATTCTGGTCTGGGGTGTCAACTTTGCCGTCATCAAGGTGGGGGTGGTGGGCATCCCGCCCTTGTTGCTGGGCGCCTTGCGTTTCATGCTGGCGGCGTTTCCGGCGCTGCTGTTTCTCAAGCCGCCCAAGGTGCCGCTGCGCCTGTATCTCGCCTACGGCCTCACCATTTCGGTGGGGCAGTTTGCGTTTCTGTTCAGCGCCATCCACGTGGGCATGCCGTCCGGCCTGGCTTCGCTGGTGCTGCAGTCGCAGTCCTTCTTCACGCTGCTGCTGGCAGCCTGGTGGCTGAAGGAGCGCTGGCAGGCCAACCAGATGGCGGGACTGTTGCTGGCCGCTGTGGGGCTGGTGCTGATTGGCAGCGCCAGCGGCTCGGCCAATGGCGTTTCCATGCCCTTGTTGGGCTTTCTGCTCACCATGGCGGCCGCGGTCATGTGGGCCTGCGGCAACATCGTCACCCGCGCGGTGGGGCGCTACGGCCCCATGAACCAACTGGCCTTTGTGGTCTGGGCCAGCCTGGTGCCGCCGTTGCCGTTTTTGGGCCTCTCAGCCTGGCTGGAGGGGCCAGACGCCATGCTGCAAGCCCTGCAACACATCGACCTGGCGGCCGTGGGCGCCATTGCCTACCTGGCGTGGGCCGCCACCCTGTTGGGCTACGGCTTGTGGACGCACCTGATGTCGCGCTACCCCACCAACCGTGTGGCGCCGTTCACGTTGCTGGTGCCCATTGTTGGCCTGAGTACGGGCTGGCTGGTGTTTGGCGAGGCGCTGCGCCCCATTCACTTTGCGGGTGGTGCCTTGCTGATGGCGGGCCTGCTGGTGAATGTGTTTGGTGCTCCACTGTTCGCCCGCATCAAGGAGTTGGCATGGAAGACCTGACACTTTCCATTTACCTGGTGCTCACGCCCAATGTGCTGATGCTGGACTACGCAGGTCCGGCCGAGGCGCTGCGCATGGCGCGTGACATGGGGGCGCCCCTTGCGCTGCACACCTGCGGGCCGCAGGCTTCCATCAGCACCTCACTGGGAACCGGCTTGTCGGGCCTGGAGCCCTTGCCCGCACAACTGCCGCCGCGCAGCCTGGTGCTGGTGGTGGGCAACAGCAATGAGGAGGTGGACTATGCCACCGATGCGGCACGGACCGTGGTGCAGTGGCTCAAGACGGCGCCGCAGGGCGACACGCGGCTGGCCAGCATCTGCTCCGGTGCTTTGTTATTGGCGCAGGCCGGTTGTCTGGATGGTCGGCACTGCACCACCCACCACACCCTCATTGCGGACCTGCAGGCTTGCGCCCCCACGGCCCAGGTGGCGATGGACCGTATCTTTGTGGACGACGGCCGCGTGCTCACCAGTGCGGGCATTACCACCGGCATTGACCTCGCGCTGTACATCGTGGAGCAGGCTGCGGGCCCCGAGCTGGCCGCCCGCGTGGCACGCCGCCTGGTCATGTACCAGCGCCGTGGCGCGCACGACCCGCAAGTCTCCCCCTGGTTGGCGCATCGCAACCATATGCACCCCGCGGTGCACCGTGCCCAAGACGCGGTGGCGCGCGCGCCCGAACGCAGCTGGACGCTGGAAGACCTGGCGGCTGTGGCCTGTGTGAGTGCCCGCCACCTGAGCCGCCTGTTCGCGCTGCACACGGGAATCAGTGTGGTGGCCTACCAGCAACAGTTACGCATTGCGCGGGCGCAAGAAATGCTGGTGCACAACCCCTTGCTGTCGCAGGAACGGCTGGCGCAAGCCTGCGGCTTCGCGTCGGCGCGGGATTTCAGACGGGTGTGGCAGAGGTGCGGTGGCGCAGCGCCAGTTACGGGCCGAAGTTCTGCGCGATGAGCTTGGGGATGTCACCGCGCGCATAGCCTCGTTTGATGATCTGGTTGAACGTGGCCAGCCAGAGTTTCATCTGCATGCTCTTGGGAAACGCCAAAAAGTTCGGGTCGCTGCGCAGGGGGACAGGCAGCACCACCAGTGTGTCACGCAGCCCTTCCAGGGCCTTGTTGCTGCGCAGCAGCTCTTCAAACCCGGCCTTGCCGGCGTTAAACAGTGCGCAGTCCAGGCGGCCAAGCACCAGTTTGTTGATGCGGTCGGTGGCACCACCGTCGCCGTCCACCACAAACAGGCCGGCCTCGCGTGCTTTTTCAAAGGCCTCGCCGTAGCTGCCGCCGCGTCCCAAGCCCACGCGTTTGCCTTGCAGGTCTGCCAGTTCCTTGAAGCTGAACTGCTTGTCCTTGCGCACCACAATCACCACATCGTCCACATACACCGGGTCCGAGTAGTCAAACAGGGTGGAGCGCTCTTGGGTCCATGACAGGCCGACGATGCCGCCCACACCGCCACTGGCATAGCGGTAAGCGCGGGCCCAGGGGTACAGCTCGATGCGCAGTTCGTCGGTGGCCAGTTCTTGGTCGGCGTACTGCAGGATGTCGATCAGGATGCCGCGGCTTTTGCCATCTTGCAGGTACATCTTGGGGGGAGAGTTGTCGCCGCCAAAGACGGTGAGCTCCAGGCTCCACGCCGTACTGGCCAGTAACAACCCCAACAGGGCACTGAGGATTTTTTTCATGGCATTTCCTTCGCGTGCATTCCAACGCGAGCACAGGGCTCTCTGCACAGTATGCCGCCTTTTCGGGCCCTGGGGCCAGGTTGGCGTGGCCCGGTTTACGAGCCAAGGTTTTGCGCGATGATTTTGGGAATGTCGCCGCGTGCATAGCCTTTTTTGATGACCTGGTTGAACTCGGCCAACCAGGGCTTCATCTGCATGCTTTTGGGAAAGGCCAGAAAGTTGGGGTCGCTGCGCAGGGAAACGGGCAGCACCACCAGCGCGTTTTTGAAGGGCAAAAATTCTTTGTGGATGCGCAATGTCTCTTCAAACCCCGCCTTGCCCACATTGAATAGCGCGCAGTCTATGCGCCCGGCCTTCAGCTTGTGCAGGCGGTTACTGGCACCGTTGTCGCCATCCACCACAAACACGCCCGCGTCGCGGGCTTTCTCAAAGGCTTCGCCATAACTGGCGTCCCGCACAATGCCCACGCGTTTGCCGCGCAAATCGCTCAGCGTCCTGAACGGAAACTCGTTCCCTTTGCGCACCACCACCACCACTTCGTCAAAAAACAGCGGGTCCGAATAATCGAACAGTTCGTCCCTGCGCCGTGTCCACGACAAACCCAGAATGCCGCCGTCCCCCGACGAGGCTTGCAGGTAGGCGCGGGCCCAGGGGTAGAGCGCCAGGTGCAGGCTGTCGTTATGCAACTGTTGGTCGGCGTATTGCAGGATATCGATCAGGATGCCGCGGCTCTTGCCCGCTTGCACATACATCTTGGGGGGCGATCCGTCACCGCTGAACACGGCAATGTCCGCAGCCCCTGCACCGGAGCCCAATAGCAGTCCCAACACACAAGCAATGAACAACTTCACCACGCCCCCTTTAGTTTGATGAGCAAATAAAGCATAACCTGCAAAACCGCGTGCCTGTTGCAGTCTTGATCGGCAAGGGCACTTGCCCGCGTTGTCCGTGTTTCAATAGACAGTTGCACTGCCCCATTTCTCTTCCATGAATCCCGACGCCCTCAAACTCTGGCGCGCCCCGCAATGGGCGTTTTCCATCCTGCTGGCCCTTTTGGGCATGTTGGGTCCATTCTCCATTGACACCTACATCCCTGCCTTTGCCGGCATCAGCCAGTCGCTGGGCGCCACGCCGGTGCAGATGCAGCAAACGCTGTCGGCCTACCTGTTTGGCTTTGCCTTCATGGCGCTGTTCCACGGCTCGTTTTCGGACAGCTTTGGCCGCCGCCCCGTGGTGCTGTGGGGGCTGGCGGCGTTCACCATCGCCTCCATTGGTTGCGCGCTGGCGCAGAGCATCGGGCAGCTCATCTTCTTCCGCGCCATGCAGGGCCTGTCCACCGGCGCGGGCATTGTGGTGTCGCGCGCCGTCATTCGTGATGTGTTCCCGCCCTCCCAGGCGCAAAAGGTCATGAGCCAGGTCACCATCTTCTTTGGTGTGGCGCCGGCCATTGCGCCCATGGTGGGCGGCTGGTTGCTGGTGCACGCCAGCTGGCACGGCATCTTCTGGTTCCTGACCGGCGTAGGGGTAGTGCTGTGGGTGGCCAACTACTTTTTGCTGCCCGAGACCCTGCGGCCAGCCGATCGCCAGCACTTCCATGCCAAAAATCTCATGGCCGGTTACTGGAAGCTCGGCTCGGACCCGCGTTTTGTGCTGCTGGCGCTGGCCAGCGGCATTCCGTTCAACGGCATGTTTTTGTATGTGTTGAGCGCGCCCGTGTTTCTGGGCGACCACCTGGGCCTGCAGCCCCAGCAGTTCTTCTGGTTCTTTGTCCTCACCATCAGCGGCATCATGGGCGGCGCCTTTGTCAGCGGCCGTGTGGCCGGCAAGGTCAGCCCCAAGCGCCAGATCCGCAATGGATTCCTCATCATGCTTGTCATCGGCCTGCTCAATCTGGCCGCCAACCTCGTCTTCAAGGCCCACGTGAGCTGGGCCCTGTTCCCCATCGCCATCTTCGCGTTCGGCTGGGCCATGATGGTGCCGGTGGTGACGCTGCTGGTGCTGGACCTGCACCCCGACCGCCGCGGCATGGCGTCCAGCCTGCAGATGTTTGTGGGCTCCACGGCCAACGGCCTGGTGGCCGGTGTCATCTCGCCGCTGGTCATGCACTCCACCGTGGCACTGGCCGCTTCATCGGTGCTGATGATGTGCCTGGGCCTGTGCTCCTGGGTGTTTATCCGTCGGCGCTGGCCTGAGATCGGGCAGAAGGTGGACGGCTTGTGAACGGCGCAGCGATGCGATGGGTGGGGCGTGTGGGGTCACCGATTGGCACGGCGCTGGTGGCAGGTGTGCTGGTCGTCCTGACCGGCTGCTCTTCAGTGCCGCAGGCATCGGCACCGCCGGTGGCAGCACCCCAGCCCGCTGGACGCCTGACGCTGGAACAAGCCAACGACGTCACCGTCATGGCCATTGGTTTGGTGGGCACGCCGTACCGTTATGGCGGCAACACGCCGGCCAGCGGCTTCGATTGCAGCGGCCTCATTGGTTACGTCTACAAACAGCGCGCGAGTGTGGTGGCACCGCGCTCCACCGCGGGGTTGATCGATTGGGGCGCCAGCATTCCAGCGCCAAGTCTGCGCACGGGTGACTTGGTCGTCTTTGCGCAAAACGGCCGCGCCACGCACGCGGGCATTTATGTGGGGGAAGGGCGCTTTGTGCACGCGCCCTCTACGGGCGGGACGGTGCGGCTGGATAGCCTCAAGTCGTCTTACTGGGCGAAGCAGCAGGTGAGTTACCGGAGGCCGTGAGTTTTGGCATCAAGCCTTATCTTGCGTTGAGATGTATTTATTGAATCGATCAATTTGTGAGTAGGCTAATTTCAGTCATGGCCTAGATATCCACGTGCTTTTGCATTTGACAAGGCCATCCTGTTGCCATAAATCCCATACGAGATCATCAGGGCTAGTTGTATGCAAAGAGCTACGAGCACAATTCCATTGAAAGCAGGGTCACACAGCTTGGCTGTCTTTGTGCAATATTCAGATATGCCGTCCCCGACTCTTACCAAAAGGATTGGCGTCAAAGAGAGTCCCCAGAGTCGCCATTGACTATGGAGCAACGCCCAAAATTGAGGGATGAGAAAGCCAAGCCAACTAAACCCCTTGTTGAGCTTCAATTGTTTGCCGTTTGGGTGCGATAACGTAACCGTGTGTGCCGACAAGATGCTGCCTCCCCAATTTTGGGATTCACATTATCACGACCCCACCTTCACCCCTTCCCCAATCACAAAAAACTGCCCGCCCGCCACATAGTGCAAGGTCCGCAATGCATCCGGTGCCTTGTCAAATTCCCAGTGCTCGTTGATGAACACGCGGCTGTCGGCCCAGGCTTGGGTCACTTCGCCGATGAAGAGGTCGTAGGTTTGCTGGTTGTGCGGCTCGGGTACCAGTTTGCACAGCAGCCAGCCCACGCAGCCGTGCACCAGCGGTAGTTCGCTGCCTTCCACGGCAAAGGTCTGGATGCCGTGGTGTTGCAGCTTGTCGGGCATGGCTGCTGCGCTGTCACTGCCCACGCCCAGCGTGGCCTGGGCCAACCCGCGGGCCGGTACGTTGAGTGCAAACCAGCCACTGCCTTCCACCAGTGCCCGCGTGCGCGTGGCCTTGTCGATCACCACCGTCACCTTGGGCGGGCTGAAGTCCAGTGGCATGGACCAGGCGGCGGCCATGACGTTGTGCTCGCCCGCATGGGCGGATGACACGAGCACGGTGGGGCCGTGGTTGAGCAGGCGGTAGGCTTTGTCCAGCGGGACGGGAGTGCAGAAAGCGGGCAGGGTGGTCATGCGGGCCACTCTAGCAAAGCCCCCAAAAGCCCGTGCCATGGCAGCCCTTGCCGGGGCTTGCAAGCCTGTTCTTGATTTTGATAGCAGAGGCGTTTTCCATATACTGTGTATAAATACAGTTACAAGCCAAACCCCTTGCCATGACTAGCCTTGCGCGTATCAGCGACGGTTCTCCGGACCCGCAAGACATCCACGCCGATGTCTGGCACGCGCACGCGCTGGCCAGCAGCCCGCAGGTGGTGCAGCCCACGGGTGATGCGCTGTTGGACGCGCAATTGCCCGGCGGCGGCTGGCCGGTGGGGGCGCTGGTGGAGCTGCTGCAACCTACCGGCGTGCACAGCGAATGGCGGCTGCTGCTGCCCGCGCTGGCACGCTGCGGGCAGGGGCCGGTGGTGCTGGTGGGCGCGCCCTACCTGCCGTTTGCACCGGCTCTGGCGGCGCTGGGCTTGCGCGCCAGCCGCTTGCTGGCGGTGGGTGCAGTTCAAGACGGAAGGCTTTGGGCGACCGAGCAGCTGCTGCGCTGTGCCGAGGTCGACGCCGTGCTGGCTTGGCTGCCGCAGGCGCGCAGTGACCAACTGCGTCGCCTGCAAATGGCCGCTGCCGAGCACCACAAGCTGCTGTTTGTGATGCGCCCGGTTGCACTGCAGGCCGATGCTTCGCCCGCCGCCCTGCGCCTGGTACTGCAGCCGCAGCCACCGGCGCAGAGTCCGCGCACGGATGCACTGGCGGTGCACATCGTCAAGCGCCGTGGGCCACCGCTGGCGCAGCCCTTGCAGCTGCAGGCGCGCGCGGCCCGCTTGGCCGTGCTGCTGGCGGCGGAGGGTACCCATGCACTGGATCGCACTGCGACCCACGCCTGATGCCGCCGCCTCGCCTGAGCCCGCCCTGGCCGATGTGCACACCGCGCTGGCCTGGTGGGCGCTGCGCTTCACGCCGCTGGTGGCGCGCGTGGGGGACGCGCTGGTGCTGGAGATCTCGGCCAGCGAGCGCCTGTTTGGCGGGCGCAGTGCCTTGCTCCAGCAGATTTTTGAGCCAAACAAGCCTCTGGCCCCCGTGGAAACTGCGCAAGGCGCTACATCTTTGATAGCGTTGGGGCGGCTGTGGGGCGGCCGAGAGGTGGCGCCCGAGGCGCTGTCGGCGCATGTGCTGGCCGCGGCCCGGCCGCATCTGCCCACGTTGGCGCGCCTGGGCGTGCGCACCTGGGGCCAGCTGCGTGCGCTACCGCGTGGCGGGCTGGTGCGCCGCTTTGGCGCCGAGCTGGTGGACGCGCTGGACCGTGCCTGGGGCCAGCGTCCCGAGGTCTACCCCTGGCTCACGCTACCCGAGGTGTTTGACGCGCCGCTGGAGCTGGCCGCCAGCGTGGAGTCGGCCCCGGCGCTGCTGTTTGGCACGCGCCGCCTGCTGGCGCAGCTGCTGGTGTGGCTGCGCGCACGCCAGCGCGGCGTGCTGGCGCTGGAGCTGCGGTGGGACCTGGACGCGCGCCGCGCCAACACGCTGCATGTGGACGCCCACCACACGGGTGGCCAGCAGGGCCGGCTGGAGCTGCGCACCGCCCAGGCCACGCAAGACATGGCGCATTTGCAGCGCATTCTGGGCGAGCAGCTGGCGCGCGTGACCTTGCCCGCACCCGTGCTCTACCTGCGCCTGCGCAGCCTGCAAACCTCGCCGCTGGCGGGCGAGAGCCACAGCCTGCTGCCCGACGAGGTGCGCAAGGGCGATAGCCTGCACCAGACGCTGGAGCGCCTGGCCGCGCGCCTGGGCGCCGCGCAGGTGCAGTGTGTCCGCCCGTTGGCCGACCACCGGCCCGAGCAGATGCAGCGCTGGGCACCATGGTGTGCCGATATGGCGCCACAAAACGCTATTAAATCAGGAGCTGCTCGCGCAATATCCACGGGGGCTAGAGGCCTGAAAGACCATGAACTGCACCCCCAGGCCGGAGGTTGGCCCACTTGGTTGTTACCCAGCCCGCAGCGCCTGCCGGTGCGTGACCACTGCCCGCAGTACCAGGGGCCACTGGCGCTGCTGGTGGGGCCGCAGCGGCTGGAGGCGGGCTGGTTGGAAGGGGCGCCGGTGCTGCGTGATTACTACATCGCCCGCAGCCCGCAGGCGGGGCTGGTGTGGGTGTTTCGCGAGCGGCTGGGTGGCGAGGGCGGGCCATCGGCGCAGGATGCGCCGTGGTACCTGCACGGGCTGTACGCGTGAGCCGGCTAGAACAGGCGGAACTTCACCTGCACCACCAGCGCACCGTCGATCTGGGCGACGCTGGGGATGAGGCTGAGGTTGACGCCAAAGCGCTTGCCTTCGTAGCTGGCCATGGGCAAGGCCGCCACAAAGTAGCCGCCGTTTTCCACGGCGGGGTAGCCATTCATCACACCCATGGCTAATCCCAGCTTCCAGTCGCCCAGCGCGATGGGCTGCCAGTTCACCGCAGCGTACTGGGTGTCGCGGTACACGCTGTTGTAGAAGCTGCCCACCATCACCGAGGTGTCGGGCTTGAACCGGTACTCCAGGCCCAGACCGCTGTTGTTCTCGTTGTAGCCCTGGCTTTGGTTGGGGTGGTAGGTCAGGGCGCCCAGGTTGAGCCAGAGTGCTGAGGCGGTGGGGGCCTCAGGCGCCTCGTCCGCCCAGGCAGCAGACATGGCGCCGACCAGCGCCAAGGTACACAGGCGGCGCATCAACGCGTCTGCCCATTGCGGTAGAGGTGCCAGCCGTCAAAGTCGCCTTTGCTCAGGGGAACGCCGTGGTGTCGCAAGATCGCATAAACCATACTGGTGTGAAAGAAGAAGTTGGGCAGCGCGTACTGCTGCAAAAAGACAAGGCCATCTAGCGTAACCGCGGTTTCACCGGCTGTGTCGGTGATTTTGCGCAGCGCTGCATCGGCAAAGTCGGCGGGGGTGAGGGTGTCCAGAAACTCCAGCCCCTGGGCGATGCGGGCCTGCAAGGCCGCCAGGCTGTGGTGATGCTCGCCAAAAGGCGTCAGCCCACGCCCCGTCAGTGGTGCGCAGGCGCGGAACACAAAGTTCACCGCCACCTCCACCTGCACCGCCAGCGGCAGCATGTCGGGCGCCAGGCGGGCCTGCAGCAGCGCGGCTTCGGGCAGGCCGTTCCGGGCGAGATGGTGCTGGGCTTGGCGCAACAGTCCTTGCAACTGCTGCAGGTAGCGGTGGAACACGGGGACGCTGGCGTCAAACAAGGGGGCGTGCATGGGTGCAATATAGCCCGCCAGGGTGGCTCTTTTACACTCGTGCCCATGAACCTGCCCACCCACCAACTCAGCATGACCGTGCTCATGTCGCCCGACATGGCCAATTTCTCCGGCAATGTGCACGGCGGCGCCATCCTCAAGTTGCTCGACCAGGTGGCCTACGCCTGCGCCAGCCGCTATGCCTCGCGCTACGTGGTCACGCTCAGTGTGGACCGGGTGCTGTTCCTGCAGGCCATCCACGTGGGCGAGCTGGTGACCTTCCTGGCCAGCGTCAACTACACCGGCAAGTCGTCCATGGAAATTGGCATCAAGGTGATTGCCGAAAACATACGCTCCCAGGAAGTGCGCCATGTGAACAGCTGCTTCTTCACCATGGTGGCGGTAGATGACCATGGCAAGGCCGCGCCGGTGCCCGCGCTGCAGCCCGAGACGCCCGATGAGGTACGCCGCTTTGAGGCGGCGCAGATGCGCAAAGCATTGCGCCACGAGCTGGAGCAGAAGTTCCGCCAGACGCGGCAAAGCGGTACGGCCTAGTCTTTGCCCCCTGGGGTGGGGGAATTAAGGGATAACCCTATACTGGTCCGCACTGCATGTCCTCTTGTGCACCGAAAGGACTCCTGTGATCGACCTCCCCACCTCTGCCCGGCGCCTGCTGCCATCGGTTGGCAGCCGTTTGTTCAGGCGTCTGTGGCGCACGCGCCTCAAGCCTCCGTCTCCCACCCGGATCAACCTGGCCCTGCAAGGCGGCGGTGCGCATGGGGCCTTCACCTGGGGCGTGCTGGACGCGCTGCTGCAAGACCCGCGCATGCAGTTTGAAGGCATCAGCGGCAGCAGTGCCGGTGCCATGAACGCGGTGGTGATGGCGCAGGGCTGGATGACTGGGGGGCGCGACGGTGCGCGCGAAGCCCTGGCCCAGTTCTGGACCGAGGTGAGCCAGCAGCTGCCCTGGGGCATGCTGACCACGGGGGGTGGCGATGCCATCAGCCTGTCGCCCGCTACCAAGATGCTGGCGCAGTGGGCGGGGTTCTTTTCCCCCACCGAGCTGAACCCGCTGGCCATCAACCCGCTGCGCAGCCTGCTCAAGCGCCAGATCGACTTTGAGCGCCTGCGTGCCGAGAGCCCGTTCAAGCTGTTTGTGGGCGCCACCCAGGTCAACACCGGCAAGCTGCGCCTGTTTCGCGAGCACGAGTTGACGCTGGACATGCTGCTGGCCTCGGCCTGCCTGCCCAAGATCCACCACACGGTGGAGATTGAGGGTGAGCCCTACTGGGACGGTGGCTTTGCAGCCAACCCCGCGGTATTCCCGCTGTTTTACGACTGCGCAGCGGGCGATGTGCTGCTGGTGCTGCTGGCCCCGCTGAAGCGCGAAGGCACACCACATACCAAGGACGAGATTGAGGCGCGCATGGAGGAACTGGGCTTCAAGGCCCACTTCATGCGCGAGATGCAGATGTTTGCCCGTGTGCAGGACGCGGCCCACATCACCCAGCACCAGGGCCCGCTGGAGCAGCGTTTGCAGAGCGTGCGCTTCCACATGATTGACTCCAGCAACCTGGAGAGCCTGCAGCGCAACGAGACCAAGATGGTGGCGCATGCGCCCTTTTTGAACCTGCTGCATGACCAGGGCCTGCAGCGCGGTCTGCAGTGGCTGGCCGCCCACGCGGGCAGTGTGGGCCAACGCACCACGGTGGATATGCAGCAATGGCTGGTGTGATTTTGGGCCCCCACGCTCCGCCCGGCACGGCCAACAGGCCGTGCCGGGCGTATTGCCACAACGTGAGCGCATCTGCGACAGCAGATGCGTGAGCGGGTCGCTGATCGGGCCCAGCCAGAGGCTAGGGCTCTTCAGGCTGTCCAAAGCCACGCAGGTGGCTTTGGAGCCGCAGCCTTCAGCCCCACAAGGGGGCTCATTACCCTCTTCGATTAGTCGTTGAGTCGAAGGGGCTGGTCTTCAAACTCGGTGTTCAGCACCACCGTGCTGGTGGTGCGGGCCACGCCGGGAATCGCCTTGATCTGCAGCAGCACAGCTTCCAGGTCGCGTGCATGGGCCGTGCGCACCTTGGCCAGCAGGTCGTATTCACCGGCCACGCTGTGCAGTTCTTGCACGGCACTCACCTCGCGCAAGCGTGCCGAAATGTCGCGGCAGTGCGCGCCACCGTCGTTGCGGATGGCCACAAAGGCGGTGAAGTTCAGCCCCACGGTGAGCGGATCCACGCTGATGGAGAAACGGCGGATCACGCCACGCTCCAGCATCTTCTTTACCCGCTCGTGCACCGCGGCGGTGGACAGGCCGACTTCAGCGCCCACCTCGGCGTAAGAACGACGGCCATCTTCCCCCAAGGCCGTAAGAATTTTGGCGTCGATGGTGTCTGTCTGAATATTTGCTTGCATTGGGCGTGTTTTTCGGTAATATCACGCCATGCGGCGCTGATTGCCGTAAATTTTACGGACTAATCATGAATTCGGCACTCAATATTCAGCAAGGCTGGCGTTTGTCTCCTTTTTGGCGCCTCATGGTGGCGCTGTGGCTGGTCTACATCGTCTGGGGCACCACCTACTTTGCCATCGGCATTGCGGTGCACAGCTTCCCCCCGCTGTGGATGAATGCCACCCGCTTCACGCTGGCCGGCGTGATCATGCTGGCCTGGGCCCTGTGGCGCGGCGAGAAGTTGCCCAGCTGGCGCCAGTGGCGCAACGCGGCTGTGGTGGGCGGGCTGATGGTGTTTGGTGCCATGAACCTGGTGGTGTTTGCGCAGCAGCACGGCATTGGTTCAGGCCTCATGGCGACGGTGGTGACGACCATGCCCATGTGGCTGGCGCTGTGGACGCGCCTGGGCGGCGAACGTGTGCCCATGACGAGCTGGATCGGCCTGGTGCTGGGGGTGGGCGGTGCCCTGCTGCTGGCGATGGAAGGCGATTTCTCGGCCAGTTGGCTGGGCGCGCTGGCCGCTTTTGGCGCGCCGCTGTGCTGGAGCGTGGGCTCCTACGCGTCCCGCAAGCTGGACCTGCCGGGTCCGGCCATGGCTTCGGCCACCGAGTGGCTGGCCGGTGGACTGATGGGGGTGGTCGCTGCGTCGTTGATCGAACCGCAGGGTGCACTCAGCAACGTCACGCAGGAAGCCTGGCTGGCCTGGTGGTACCTGCTGGTGTTTGGCACGCTGATCGCGCTCAACGCCTACCTGTGGCTGCTGCAAAACACCACGGCCGCCGTGGCAGGCAGCTACTCGTTTGTGAACCCCGCCGTGGCGCTGCTGGTCGGCGTGCTGATTGGCAAAGAAATGCTCACCGGCTGGGTGTTCCTGGCGCTGCCGCTGATTGGCGGCGCGCTGGCCATGATCATGTACGGCCCGGCCATCGTGGCGTGGTTGCGCCGCCGCACCGGCCGGGCGTAAAGCGTCGTCAGACCGAGGTCATCCCGCCGTCCACCGTGTGGGCCAGGCCGGTCACAAAACTGGCCGCATCGGAGCTGAGCCACAACACGGCGGCGGCCACCTCGTCGGCTTCGCCAATGCGGCCAATCGGGTGGATGCCGGCCACCGCCGGGCCCACCTTGGGGTCGGCCGCCACGGCGCGCTCAAACATCACGGTGCGGATCACGCCGGGGCACACCGCGTTGACGCGGATGCCCTTGCGTCCATATTCGGACGCGGCTGATTTGGTCAGGCCGACGACGGCGTGTTTGCTGGCTGCATAGGCCGACATCTTGGGCGCACCGATCAGGCCTGCCACCGAGGCCGTGTTGACGATGCTGCCGCCGCCCTGGGCCAGCATCTGCTGGATCTGGTACTTCATGCACAGCCAGACGCCCTTCACGTTGACGGCCAGAATGCGGTCAAACGTGGCTTCTTCGCAGTCGGCCAGGCGCATATGCTCCTCTTCGATACCCGCGTTGTTGAAAGCACAGTCCAGCCGGCCAAAGTGCGCCACCACCTGGGCCACCATGGCTTGCACCTGCGCGGCCTGTACCACGTCGGCGGCCACAAACAGGGCCTCGGCACCCAGGGCGCGCACCTGGGCAGCCGTCTCCTCGCCAGCCGGTACATCACGGTCCGTCACCGCCACCTTGGCTCCCGCGCGGGCAAAGGCCAGCGCACTGGCTCGCCCGATGCCACCGCCACCGCCGGTGACCAGCACTACCTTGTTGTCAAAACGCATGTTCATTCGTCAACTCCAAGCCAAACGGCCATCTTAGGCGGCCGTGGGCCGGGCGCTGGTGCGCGACGGTAACGCACGGGACAGCACCAGAAACGACAAAGGCCCCGAAGGGCCTGTGTGGAGGAGAGTCGGGATACCGCGGGGTAGCTTAGGCCGCAGCAGCCTTGGCCTTGCGGCGGCGAGCCACCGCACCCACCAAGCCCAGACCGGCCAACATCAGTGCATAGGTTTCGGGTTCGGGAACAGCCGACACGAAGTACAACTGGTCCTGGGCGTACTGGGTGTAGTTTTTGTCCTTGTACAGATTCAAAACACGGACTTGGTTGCCCACATCAGTCCAGCCATTGTTGACGGCCGTCGAGGCCATTTGTACCAACTGCTTGGCATAGGTGTCGTAGCTGTACAGGCTGCTGCCCACCAGTTCTTTTTCCAGGTACCACACGGCAGTCTGGAAGGAGTTCGCTTTGGAGTCGCTCGACAGGATGCTCGTCTTGAAGCTGGTGTTTGTGTTGAAGTAGCTAAACAGCCATTCGGTCTTCAGGCTCAGGGGATCGCTGTAGGCATTGCCGCCAGAAGCGCCGTTGTTGGCGCTGTAGTAGCTGGAATTCGCGTTTTGGGTCGCGTTGCTCACGTTTTTGACGTACAGCGTGTTTCCCGGTGTGAATGTTTCGAATTTTTCCAGGCAGAAGGTGTAGAACGAATTTTCACCCGACAGGCTGGAGCCATTCACGCTGCTGACTTCTATGGCTGAAAAAGCGCCAGCCAAGGTACCTTTGGGGCTGGTGCTCAGCTTGATGGCATCCCCGGCGACCACTTCAGCTGCTGCAAACTGGGCACCTGTCAAGGCTGCTGCGGCCAGAGCGATGCGGGCGACACGGCCCAGGTTCTTGCGGTTCATCTTGTTTCTTCCCTTAATTAGCCAATACCAAATCTTGGCCAGATTGTTGATGGCGGGCGGGCGAGTGTAAATAGTCCGAACGGACTAAACCCGGGGCTGGAGGCTGTGGCAGAGCCCGCCGGGTGTGGAAAAAGTCACAGAAATGGCCCCCATTTTCAGGGGGGGCCTAAGGCGTCAGACCCAATACGTCGGCCAGGTCGTCGCGCTGTAGCGGCTTGGCAAACGAGCCCAGCACGCGCAGGCCGTCGGACACCGCCACTTCGGCGGCAATCGACAGCATCAGGCTGTCGCCGCCGCTGAGCAGGATCACGCCGCCGCGGTATTGCACCTTGGCCAGGTGGCCCAGGAAATCGAGGCCATCGGTGTGTGGCATCACCATGTCGCAAATCAAAAAATCCGGGGCATGTGGCATCTGGGCCAGTACCTCGGCGCCGGTGCTGCCATCGCGCGCCGTGTGCACCTCGGCTACGCCCAGGCTCAGCAGCATTTCGCGCAGCACGGTGTGGCTGAAATCGTCGTCGTCCACCACCAGCACACGCAAGGGGCTGCTGTGGGGGGCGGGGAGGCGGTGGGTGGTGTCGGCGCGCTGGGCGGCGGCATGGCGGCGGCGCTCCAGGCCCTCCAGTACGGCGGTGAGCACGAACTCGGACAGGGACTCCTCGGTGCCGAGCAGGGACTCAATGTCCGCACGCAGGGCAGCCGTGATGGGAATGGCGGGCAGCGAAGGCAGTTGCATGGGCGAAGTGTAAGGGAATGTTAGTGTTTTTATGGCCATAAAACTGTATATATAACCAGTTATTTGCCATAATTCCAGACCCTGATGACGGGAGTGCGCCACCATGCCTCCAGATTACGCTGAACTGCACTGCCTTTCCTCTTTCAGCTTCCAGCGCGGTGCCTCCCAGCCCGAAGAGCTGGTGCAGCGCGCCCATGCACTGGACTACCATGCGCTGGCCGTGACGGATGAATGTTCGGTAGCGGGGGTGGTGCGTGCGCACGTGGAGGCCAAGCGTCTGGGACTGCCCCTGTTGCCAGGGGCCGAGTTTGTGGTGGCGCTACCTGACGGAGGCCACTTCACGCTGGTGGCCTTGCCGCATAACTTGGCGGGCTGGGGTCAGCTGTGTGAGTTCATCACCGCCGCGCGCATGGCGGCCCCCAAGGGCGAATACCGTGCGGCCTGGCACGAGGCGAACTGGGCTGCACTGCAGGATTGTGAGGTGCTGCTGCAGTTTCATTTTGCTATCAATATGGAAGCTGCTTGCGCAATATCCATAGGGGCTAGAGGCCTATTTGGCCCCAATTGTTGGCTGATGGCCAGTGCCGGGCTGGTGGTGGGGGATGCGCTGCAGCGCGTGCGGGTGCAGCAGCTCTCGGCCCTGAGCGGCTTGCCGGTGCTGGCCACAGGCCAGGTGTATATGCATGTACGTTCGCGCAAGCCGCTGCACGATGTGCTGACCGCCGTGCGCCTGGGCCAGCCCGTGTCGGCCTGTGGCTTTGCGCTGCAGGCCAATGCAGAAGGTCACCTGCGCTCGCGGGCGCGGCTGGCGGCGCTGTTCCCGCCGGACTGGCTGGCGAACACGCTGACCGTAGCGCAGCGCTGCACCTTCAGCCTGGACGAGCTGCGCTACCACTACCCGCTGGAGGCCGTGCTGCCCGGCCAGACGGCGGCGCAGACCCTGCGCCATTATGTGGAAGAGGGGGCTAGTGAGCGCTACCCGGCGGGCGTGCCGCAGGACATCCGTGCGCGCGTGGAGCATGAGATGGCGCTGATCGTGGAGTTGCGCTTTGAGATGTATTTCCTCACGGTGCACGACATCGTGCGCTTTGCGCGGCGCGAACACATCCTGTGCCAGGGGCGGGGCTCGGCGGCCAATTCGGTGGTCTGCTACTGCCTGCACATCACCGAGGCCAACCCGCATGAGACCTCGCTGCTGTTCGAGCGTTTCATCAGCCGCGAACGCAACGAGCCGCCCGACATTGACGTGGACTTTGAGCACCAGCGCCGCGAGGAGGTGATCCAGTACATCTACGCCAAATACGGCCGCGAGCGTGCCGCCATTGCGGCAACCGTCATCAGCTACCGCCCGCGCAGCGCGTTGCGCGATGTGGGGCGCGCGTTGGAGATTCCCGAAGTGTTGATCACCGCCATGGCCAAAGAGCACCCTGGCATGTACAGCCGCGAGGTGTTGGCCGGGCGGCTACAAGATGCTATGGAAAAAGTAGCTGCTGGCGAAGGCGTTGCAAGCGGTGGAGGCACTTTTATAGCAAGAAGTCAGGGTGGCAGTGCGCCCAGCGTAGGTAAAGGAGGAGCCCGCGCAGCGGGCGGGGGACACGCAGCTGGGCGCACTGCCTCCCTGACGCCGCCGGAGCAAAACGACATGGCTATCCCACCCCCGCGCCGTCTACAGCTGTGGCTGGAGCTCAGCACTGTGCTGCAGGGCTTCCCGCGCCACCTGAGCCAGCACGTGGGCGGTTTTGTACTGACGCAGGGGCCGCTCACCCGCCTGGTGCCGGTAGAAAACGCGGCCATGCCAGAGCGCTCCATCATCCAGTGGGACAAGGACGACCTGAGCGCCGTGGGCCTGATGAAGGTGGACGTGTTGGCCCTGGGCATGCTCAGCGCCATCCGCCGCTGTCTGGAGATGGTGACGCAGCGGCGCGGCCTGCTGCAACCGCTGCGCATGCAGGACATTCCGCGGGACGACGTGGCCACCTACGACATGATTTGCGCGGCCGATACGGTGGGCGTGTTCCAGATTGAGAGCCGGGCGCAGATGAGCATGTTGCCGCGTCTGCAGCCCCGCTGTTACTACGACCTGGTGGTGGAGGTGGCCATCGTGCGGCCCGGGCCCATTCAGGGCGGCATGGTGCACCCGTACCTGAAGGCGCGCAAAGACCCCGAGGCCGCCAAGTCGCCTTACCCCGCCTTGCACAAGGCGCTGGAGCGCACGCACGGTGTGCCCATCTTTCAGGAACAAGTGATGCAGATTGCCGTGCTGGCGGCCGGCTTCACACCGGGCGAGGCCGATGCGCTGCGCCGCTCCATGGCCGCGTGGAAGCGCCATGGCAATGTGAGCCAGTACCACGACCGGCTGGTGGGTGGCATGGTGGAGCGCGGTTACCCGCTGGACTTTGCCGAGGCCATCTTCAAGCAGATGGAGGGCTTTGGCGAATACGGCTTCCCCGAGAGCCACGCGGCCAGTTTCGCGCTGCTGGTCTACATCAGCAGCTACCTCAAGTGGCACGAACCCGCGTGTTTTCTGGCTGCCCTGCTCAACAGCCAGCCCCTGGGGTTCTACGGCCCCGCGCAGCTGGTGCAGGACGCCCAGCGCCATGGTGTGGTGGTGCATGCGGTGGATGTGATGCACAGCGACTGGGATTGCACCCTGGAGGCGATCTCCGCCCGCCCTGCGCTTGTCAAAGGGCCTGCTGTCCGGTTGGGCCTGCGGCTGGTCAGAGGCCTCACCCAGGCCGTTGCCACGCGCATCACCGGGCAGCGCCTGCTCGCGCCTTTTGCCAGCACCCAAGACCTGGCGCTGCGCTGCCAGCTCGACGCGGGGGACCTCAAGGCCCTGGCCAGTGCCGATGCGCTGCAGTCGCTCAGCGGCCACCGCCGCCAGCAGGTGTGGGACGCCTCGGCGCTCTTGCCCGCCCCCGCGCTGCTGCGAGGCGTGCCGATTGACGAAGACGACCTGGTGCTGCCCGCCGCGGGCGAGGGCGAGGAGGTGACGTTTGATTACGCTGCAGTTGGGCTTACTTTACGCTCCCACCCCTTGCTGCTATTGCGGGAGCAGCTATCAAAACAGAAGCTGCTGACGGCCGCGCAGATGCGCGACTACCCCAGTGGCCGTCTGGTCCGCGCCTGCGGCATCGTCACGGCGCGCCAGCGGCCGCAGACCGCCAAGGGTGTGATTTTTGTGACGCTGGAGGACGAGACCGGTAGCGTGAATGTGATTGTGTGGAAGAGCGTGCACGAACGCTGGCGCGATGTGGCTTACCGCGCACGGCTGATGGCGGTGTATGGCGTGTGGCAGCGCGATGACGAGAGCGGCGGCCAGGTGCGCCATGTGGTGGCCAAATACCTGGTAGACCTGACCCACCTGCTGGGCGACCTGGCCACCACCAGCCGGGATTTCCATTGAATCCCCGGGCCAAGCGGCCCTAAAACTTGAAACGCAGGCCGAAACTCAAAAAGTCCTCGCCATTGGCGCCATGGCTGTTGAGCAGGTCGTAGATGGCGCAGCGGTGGTGCAGGCGCACAAAAAATTCATGCTCGGGGGTGTGTGGCCGGGAGAACGCGGCTTCGATGAAGAGGAAGTTCAGTGTGCGCGTGCCCTGCCCATTGGCGCCGCGCTCCATGGGCCCCACCTCGCTGGTGTACGAGATGCCCAGCGGTGCCAGCCGCAGGTCGGTGCGCAGCACATCGCGCCACGGAAAACCGCTCCAGCGAATGGCGGGGGCCACTGCCACTTCGGTCAGGCTGGCCTGGCCCCATTGCTGGCCAACCATGCCGTCCAGCTCCAGCGCAATCGGCCAGTCCTGCGATTTCCACAAGGTGGTGCTGCCCGTGAGGGCCAGCATGTAGTGCTCCGTGTAGTGGGCCGTGCCTGCGATGGCGCCGGCGGGCTCTGCATCGTGGTACTTGCCCACATACAGGCCCCAGCTGGAGTCGCGTGTTTCAGCGCCCGCCTGCCAGGGCAGGGCCATGGCTGCCGCCAGCAGCAGGCGGTGCAGACCGTAGCAAGGCAGGTGCATGGGCGTCCCCCAAAACATGGTGGCCTCCATGCTAGCGTCCACAACCGCGCCCACCAAATGGCGGGCGCCCAAAACCCCCCGCACGCAGGGGGGATGCCTGCGGGGCTGGCTCAGCCCTGCGTGATGGCGACCGGCAGGCCGGTCTGGAGTGACTCGGTCACCGCCAACCCAATGCGCGTAGCCTCCAGCGCGTCGGACAGCGTGAGCGTGAGCGCGCGCTCGCCGCGGCAAGCGGCCACGAACTCGGCCATCTCGGCCGCAAATGCTGCCTCGAAACGCTCGTAGAAGTCCTTCAGCACGGCATGGCGCACACCGTGGGCATCGCTCTTCACCACACGGTCGCGGGCAGCGTGCTCGCCCACCAGCAGCTTGCCGGCGGTGCCAATGACCTCCGTGTGGGTTTCATGGCCGTGGGCCATGGTGCGCGAGGCGTAGAAGACGGCTTTGGCACCACCCTCAAAGTCCACAATGGCCAGACCGTTGTCCACATCACCAAACTCCGCCAGACCGGGGTGCAGGGCGATGGTGCCGGTGGCGTAGGCGCGCAGGGCCTTGGGGCGGCCCAGCATCCAGCGTGCCAGATCGATGTCGTGCACGCTGCAGTCCATGAAGATGCCGCCCGAGGTGGGCGCAAAGCGCACAAAGAAGCCGTCGGGGTCATTCTGGTCGCAGGTCTGCGAGCGCACGATGAACGGGCGTCCGATCTCGCCTGCTTCAATGCTGGCCTGGGCCGCACGGTAGCTGGGGTCAAAGCGGCGCACAAAGCCCACCATGGCCACCAGTGCCGGGTGCTTGGCCGCCTCTGCCAATACGCGCGCGCAATCGGGCACGTTCAGGGCCAGGGGCTTTTCCACAAACACATGTTTGCCGGCTTGCAAGGCCGCAATGGCCTGGTCGGCATGCAAAGAGGTGGGGGTGACCAGCACCACAGCGTCCACATCGGGGTTGGCCAGCAGGTCTTCATAGCGGGAGTAGACCTGGGTGATGCCGAGCTGCTCGGTGGCATACACACGCTCGGCTTCGACCGGGCTGCAGGCGGCGGTGAGTACGCAGTTGCGGGTGCTGAAGGCCAGGGCTTGTGCGTGGCGCTGGCCCAGGCGGCCCAGACCGACGATGCCGATGCGCAAAGAGGGGGTCATGGTCATGGCGCGCCTCAGAAGGTGATGATTTGGTTGGTGGCCGCGCTTTGGGCGGCGGCATCGGCCAGGATTTGCGCGTCTACGCCGTCCTGCACCGTGGTGCGGAAGCTGCCGCCGTTTTGCAACTGGGTGAAGAAGTGCTCGATCTCCAGGCGGTAGGCCGCGGCGTAGCGCTGCAGGAAGAAGGCTTCAGGGTTGTCCTGCGAGGTGCCTTGTGCCGTGGCCTGGGTCACTTCGCTGGGGCGGTGGTTGCCACATTGCAGCATGCCCGCAGAGCCAATCACCTCAAAGCGCTGGTCGTAGCCGTAGGCGGCGCGGCGCGTGGTGTTGATCTGGCACAGGCGGCCCTTGACGGTCTTGATGGTGACGGCCGTGCAGTCAAAGTCGCCGGCTTTGCCAATGGCGGGGTCGGTCAGGCAGGAGCCGGTGGCGCTGAGCCAGGCCGCCTTGTCGCCATCGCCACACAGAATCCAGCGGAACACATCGAAGTCGTGGATCAGCATGTCGCGGAAGATGCCGCCGGACTGCTGGATGTACTCCACCGGGGGCGCGCCGGGGTCGCGGCTGGTGATGACCAGCATTTCGGGGTTGCCGATGTCACCGCGGTCCAGGCGGATTTTGGCCTCGTTGAAGGTGGGGTCGAAACGGCGCTGGAAGCCGATCATGCAGGCCACGCCGGCTTGGGCGACCACTGCTGCGCAGGCACGGGCGTGCTCGGCCGACAGGTCCACAGGCTTCTCGCAAAAGATGTGCTTTCCGGCTTGCGCGGCACGGGTGATCAGGTCGCTGTGGGTGGTGGTGGGGCTGCCGATAACCACGGCATCAATGGACTTGTCCGCAAAGATGGCTTCCACGCTGTCGACGCGGGCGCCGTGTTCTTGCGCCAGTGCGGCGGCGTTGGCGGCCATGGGGTCGCTCACGGCGGTGAGCTCAATGCCGGGCATGGCGGCGAGGTTGGCGGCGTGGATGCGGCCAATGCGGCCGGCACCAAAGAGGGCTACTTTTTTCATGGGGACTTCAGTTCAGGGATGAGAAGGGGAAAAGGATTGGCGTGCTGTGTCAGGACTGGCCCGGACGGGTGGGTTGGTACTGCAGTTCCAGCCGGTAGGCCAGGGCCATGAACAGGCTTTGCACCACCGCCATGGTGTTGGTCAGTGCGCGGAAGCCGAACACACTGGTTTCATTCACCAGAATCGAGGTATGGGCATACCGCGCCATGGGGCTCAGGCTGCTATCGGTAATACAAATGACGCGTGCGCCACGCGCATGGGCGGTTTCCACGATGTGTTCGGTCTCGGGGGCATAGGGTGCGAAGGAGATCGCCACCATCACATCGCCGGGACGCAAGCCGCGCAACTGGCCATCCTGCATATGGCCCATGGCGGTGATTTGTTGCACCCGTTTCTCGGTGTGCTGCAGCGCGTAGGTCAGGTAGGTGGAAATGGCAAATGAGCGCCGCGATGCCATCAGCCACACGGTGTCAGCCCGGAACAGCAAATCCACGGCAGCTTCAAACGCGGGCTCCTGCAGGCTGCGCTGCAATTCCTCCATGCCGGCAATGCCGCCACCGATGACGGCATGCACGATGTCTGCGCTGCTCAGGTCCTTGGCGCCGGACTCAATGGCACTGCGGATGCGCGACTGGTAGTCCCGGCTGGGTGATATTTGTTTGGCCAGGCCGTCCCGAAACAGCTTCTGCATTTCGGTGAAACCGCTGAAGCCGAAATGTTTGGCAAATCGCACCACGGCAGAGGGCTGAACTTCGCAAAGTTCCGCCACCTGCTGGATGGACTGGATGCCCAACTGGCCGCGGTGTTGCTCCACATAGGTGCCAATTTGTTTGAGTTGCCGGCTCAGGCCGGGGTATTCGCGGGCCATGGCGGCAATCAGGGCTTCTTCGCTCTCGGGGGCTTGACTTGGGGTGGATGTGCTCATGCGTGTAGGTGATTTCTAGAACAAATTATCCGTCAGTGAGTCAATTCAGAACGAAAATTTATTCTAGGGTATTCACCTATTAGAAATTTATTTCTAATTTGGATCGAAATAGATAAACTTCTTCGCAGATGCCGGCAAGCCCGGGCGTCTGCTGCTTTGCAGTGAAGTTTTCACCTCACCCCAGTGACATTAAAAAATTGGAGACTGTATGAAGAACCTGAAGTTGTCCCGCAAGACATTTGCAAAAACAGTGCTTTTGAGCGCTCTGTTGGCCGTGGGTGGCATGGCCGCTGCGCAGTCCAAGATCGCCCTGATCAGCCACGCACCCGACTCTGACTCTTGGTGGAACACCATCAAGAATTCCGTCAAACACGCCGGCGAAGACTATGGCGTGCAGGTGGACTACCGCAACCCCCCCAACGGCGACTTGGCAGACATGGCCCGCCTGATTGAGCAAGCGGCCGCCCAAGGTTACGACGGTGTCATCGTCACCATTGCCGACTACAACGTGTTGCAAAGCTCCATTAAAAAGCTGGTGGACAAAAAAATCCCCGTCATCACCATCAATTCCGGCACCACGGACCAGAGCGAAAAGTTGGGCGCCGTGATGCATGTGGGCCAGCCTGAATACGAGGCCGGCAAGGGCGCTGGCATGCGTGCCAAGGCCGATGGCGTGAAGTCCTTCCTGTGCGTCAACCACTACGCCACCAACCCTGCTTCGTTCGAGCGTTGCCGCGGTTTTGCCGAAGCCATCGGCGCGGACTTCAAGAAGAGCACCATCGACTCGGGCGATGACCCTACCGGCATTGAAGCCAAGGTGTCGGCCTACCTGCGCCAGAACCCCAGCACCGGTGCCGTGCTGACCCTGGGCCCTACATCTGCACACCCCACACTCAAGGCGCTGGAAAAAGCCGGCCTCAAAGGCAAGATGTGGATGGCGACGTTTGACCTGTCGGACGAAATCTCCAAGGGCATCAAGGACGGTTCGGTGAAGTTTGGCATTGACCAGCAGCCCTATTTGCAAGGTTACGTCCCTGTGGCCGTGCTGGCCAGCATGAAGACCATGAAGAGCAATGACCTGGCCGCTGTGTCCAACGCAGTCAAGGGCAATGCCAAGACCAATGCCCGTTTCACCGAGTACGGCCTGGCCCCAGCCTACGGTCCCCGCCACATCGGCTCCGGCCCCGGCTTTGTGACCAAGGACAACATTGGCAAGGTGGAGAAATACGCAGGCCAGTTCCGCTAAGCGTCTGCACCCGGGGCTGAAGTTTGGCGATGGCGCCAACCGGTCCCGGTGCTTCCTGACATTCCGACATTCGTGCAATTTCTATGATCACCAACGCCCCCACCATGACCACCAAAGCACCCGTTGACGACAGGGTCCGCGAGCTCAACCTCGTGCGCAAACTCATGGCCCGCCCCGAGTTCGGCGCACTTGCCGGCACCCTCCTGGTTTTTGTCATGTTTGCCTTCAGCGCCGGCGGCTCCGGCATGTTCAACCCGGAAGGCATCGTCAACTGGAGCACCGTGGCTGCCTACCTCGGTGTATTGGCCGTAGGCGCTGCGTTGCTCATGATCGCGGGCGAGTTCGACTTGTCGGTGGGCTCCATGATTGGCTTTGCCGGCATGCTGCTGGCGATTCCGGCCTTGTACTGGGGCTGGCCCATTTGGTTGTCGGTGGTGTTTGCGTTTGCCGTCGCCATGTGCCTGGGCTGGCTCAACGGCTGGCTGGTCGTGCGTACCGGCTTGCCGTCGTTTATTGTGACGCTGGCCTTCTTTTTCATCCTGCGCGGTTTGTCGCTGGCGGTGTCCGTCATCTTCACTGGCAAAACCATCCTGAGCGGCAACGGCGATCTGGTGTTGCGCGAGCTGTTCGCCCAAGACCCTGTCATCTCCTTCTTGTTCCATGGGTACACCCTGACTGGCGTGTTTGACAGCCTGGCCCGTGCCGGCGTGCTGGCAGCGCGCGACGATGGCACTGCATTGGCCACGGGCATTCCCAAGGCCGTGGTGTGGTGGTTTGCGCTGACGGCGGCCGGTGCCTTTGTGCTGGCCCGCACCCGGGTGGGCAACTGGATCCAGGCGGTGGGCGGCGATGCCAATGCGGCCAAAAACGTGGGTATTCCAGTGGCCAAGGTCAAGGTCGGCCTGTTCATCTTCATGGCCGTGTGTTCCACCGTGTTTGCGGTGCTGCAAGTGGCAGACGCCGGCTCCGCCGCCGCCGACCGGGGCCTGCAAAAGGAATTTGAGGCCATCATCGCCGCTGTGATTGGGGGCTGCCTGTTGACCGGCGGCTACGGCTCGGTGATTGGCGCCGCCTTTGGTGCGCTCATCTTCGGTATGGTGCAAATCGGCATTGGGTACACCAGCATCGACAACAACTGGTACCGCGTCTTCCTGGGCCTGATGCTGCTCATTGCGGTGCTCTTCAACAACTACATCCGCTCCCGCTTCGCTGGCGGCCGCCGCTAAACCTCACGCAGATCCATCATGAGTGACTACATCCTTCAGCTGGAAGACATCAGCAAATTTTTCGGTCCCGTCATCGCGCTGGGTGGCGTGACCCTGCGCCTGCGCCGCGGCGAAGTGCACTGCTTGTTGGGCGACAACGGCGCCGGCAAGTCCACTCTCATCAAAACCCTGGCGGGTGTGCACACGCCGGACAAGGGCGAATACGTGCTGGAAGGCAAGCCCGTGCGTTTTGCCTCGCCCAAAGAAGCGCTGGATGCCGGCATCGGCACCGTGTACCAGGACCTGGCCTTGGTGCCCCTGATGAGCGTGGCCCGCAATTTTTTCATGGGCCGTGAGCCCATCAAACACCTCTTCGGTTTTCTGCCGGTGATGGACCATGACCTGGCGGCCCAGACTGCGGGCGATAAGCTGCGCGACATGGGCATCCGTATCCGCGATGCCAACCAGATGGTGGGCACCATGTCCGGTGGTGAGAAGCAGTGTCTGGCCATTGCCCGTGCCATCCACTTCGGTGCCAAGGTGCTGATCCTGGACGAGCCCACGGCGGCGCTGGGCGTGAAGCAATCGGCCAACGTGCTCAAGCTCATTGCCACGGCACGTGCCCGGGGCATTTCGGTGATTTTCATCACCCACAATGTGAACCATGCCTACCCGATTGCCGACAGCTTCACGCTGCTCAACCGGGGCAAATCGCTGGGAACCTATTTGAAAAAGGATGTGAGCAAAGACGAGGTGTTGGACATGATGGCCGGCGGCGAGGAAATGCAAAAACTCATGGCCGATCTCGAAGGCGTAACGATTTAAGAACACCATGACACATTTGAAATTTCCGCAGGGGCGCGACATCGACCTGGCTTGCCTGGGACGACTGGCGGTGGATTTGTACGCCGAACAGTTCGGTAGCGCACTCGAAGACACACGCAGCATGGCCATGTACCTGGGCGGCAGCTCCGCCAACCTGGCATTTGGCGTGGCGCGTCTGGGTTGCAAAAGCGCCATGATTTCCCGCGTGGGCAACGAGCAGATGGGCCGCTTTCTCACCTCCACGCTGCAGGCCAACGGCTGCGATGTAAGCCAGGTGCAGGTCGACCCGCAGCGCCTCACCGCCCTGGTGCTGCTGGGCATCAAGGACCGCGACACCTTCCCGCTGCTGTTTGTGCGCGAGAACTGTGCCGACATGGCGGTGGACGCTGCGCTGATTGATGAATCCTTCATCGCCCGTTGTCGTGCCCTGGCCATCACCGGTACCCACCTCTCCACGCCCGGCACGCGCGCTGCGTCCCAAAAAGCCCTGGCGTATGCACACCAGCACGGTGTGGTGCGCGTGCTGGACATCGACTACCGCCCCGTGCTGTGGGGCCTGACCAGCCGGGGCGCGGGTGAGAACCGCTACGTGCCCGATGCCGCCGTCACCCAGCAGTTGCAGGAAATGCTGCCGCAGTTCGACTTGTTGGTTGGCACCGAAGAAGAGTTTTTTATCGCCGGTGGTGTGCCCAATGACCTGATGGCCAGTCTGCGCGCCGTGCGAGCGCTGAGCCAGGCCGTGCTGGTGGTCAAGCGCGGTGCCGCCGGTTGCAGCGTCATTGAAGGCGCCGTTCCTGCCGCCATTGACGATGCGCCCACCTTCCAGGGCGAGCGCGTCGAAGTGCTCAACGTGCTGGGCGCGGGCGACGCATTTCTCTCCGGCCTCATGGCCAGCCTCTTGCAGGGCAAAGACTGGGCGCAATCCACCCAGACGGCCAACGCCTGCGGCGCCATCGTGGTGTCCCGCCACGCTTGTTCTGCCGCCATGCCCACGCCTCCTGAGCTGGCCCATTGGTTCAGCGGCAGCCGCAACCCCAAGGTCGATGCCGACGAACAGCTGGCCCATCTGCACCGCGTCACGGCTGCCCGCCCGGTCTGGAACGAGTTGTGCGTCATGGCCTTCGACCACCGCAGCCAGTTTTACGACCTGTGCCGCCAGGCAGGCGCCCCCGAGTCCCGCATTCCAGCGCTCAAAAAACTGCTGGTCACCGCCGCAGAGCGTGTGGAGCAGGGCAGCGGCTTGCAAGGTGCCACCGGTGTGCTGGTGGACGGTGGCAGCTACGGTGCGGACGCCTTGGCCAGCGCCACGGGGCGCGGTTGGTGGGTGGGCCGTCCAGTGGAGCTGCCCGGTTCGCGCCCCCTGCGGTTTGACGGCACCCGCTCGGTCGGCAGCGCACTCACGCACTGGCCTACCGAACAAGTGGTCAAGTGCCTGGTGCACTACCACCCGGACGACCCCTACACCCTGCGCCTGGAGCAGGAGCAAAAAGTGCTGGAGCTGTGGGAAGCCACCCGCGCCAGCGGCAACGAGCTGTTGCTTGAAATCATTCTGCCCAAAGCCCTGGTGGTAGCGGGTGAAGAAGATGCCGCCGTGCTGCGCGCCGTCCAGCGCTTCTACAACCTGGGCATCAAGCCCGAGTGGTGGAAGCTGGCACCCATGCAGGAGCGTGGCTGGGCGGCATTAAAAGACCTGGTCGATGCGCGCGACCCGTATTGCCGGGGCGCCGTCATCCTCGGCCTGAACCAGCCGATTGCCCATCTGGTGGAAAGCTTCCGCCTGGCGACCAACCCGGTGGTCAAGGGCTTCATGGTGGGCCGCAGCCTCTGGGCCGATGCCTCGCTGGCCTGGCTGTCCGGTCGCATGTCGGACGACCAGTTTGTGGGCGATGTGGCCCACAACTTCACCACGCTGGTGAATGCCTGGCGCAGCCGTCACACGCCCCTGCGCGCCGCTGCCTGAACCTTGCAGGATTGAACCCTCTATGACACGTACCCAACGACTCACGCTCTCGCAAGCCCTGGTCAAACACCTCGCCGCCCTACGCGTCGAGATGCATGACGGCAGCATCCAGCCCTATTGCGGCGGGGTGTTCACCATCTTTGGCCACGGCAATGTGGCCGGTTTCGGCGAAGCCCTGTGGGCCGAGCGCCAGGCGCTGCCCACCTACCGCGCCCACAACGAGCAGGGCATGGCCCATGCGGCCATCGCCTACAGCAAGGCGCACCTGCGCCAGCGCATCATGGCAGTCAGCACCAGCATTGGCCCTGGCGCCACCAACCTGGTCACCGCCGCTGCCGTGGCCCATGTGAACCGCCTGCCTGTGCTGCTGCTGCCCGGTGACACCTTTGCCTCCCGCGCACCGGACCCGGTGCTGCAGCAGGTCGAAAGCTTCCAGCAGGGCGACCTGAGCGCCAACGACTGCTTCCGCCCGGTCACGCGTTTCTTTGACCGCATCACCCGCCCGGAGCAAATCCTCACCGCCTTGCCGCGCGCCATCCAGATCATGACGGACCCTGCCGCCTGCGGCCCGGTGTGCCTGGCGCTGCCGCAAGACATCCAGACCCATGCGTTTGATTGTCCCGAGAGCTTCCTGCACCCCGAGCTGATCCAGTTCCGTCGACCGCCGCCCGACACGCGCGAACTGCAAAAAGCTGTGGCTCTGCTGAAGACCGCCAAGCAGCCCCTCATCGTGGCCGGTGGCGGTGTGCTTTACAGCCACGCGGGTGATGCACTGCGCGCCTTTGCCGAGGCGCATGGCGTACCCGTGGTCGAGTCGCACGGCGGCAAGAGCAGCCTGGCCTGGGACCATCCCTTGAACCTCGGCGCCATCGGGGTGGACGGTGCGCCCAACGCCAATGTGTTGGCCCGCGAGGCCGATGTGGTGTTCGCCGTGGGCACCCGCCTGCAGGACTTCACCACGGGTTCGCACGCCTTGTTTGCCAACGCTACGTTGCTCAGCCTCAACGTGCAGAGCTTTGACGCCAGCAAGTGGAGCGGCACCGCCTTGGTGGCCGACGCTCTGGTGGGCCTGCAAGCCCTGAGCACAGCACTGGGTGGCTGGGCGGCCGACAGCGCCTGGACGGCACGTGCCCAACACCAGGCGGCGCTGTGGAATGCCCGTGTGACCGAACTGACCACCGCCGCCCCCCAGCCCGGCGTGCTGCCTTACGACGCGGAGGTCATCGGCGCTGTGCGCGACTCGCTCAACGACGCGGGTGGCGACAGCGGCGTGCACGATGTGGCCATTTGCGCCGCCGGCACCTTGCCGGCCGAGCTGCACAAGCTCTGGCGCGCCAGCCGGCCTGGCAACTACCACATGGAATACGGCTACTCCTGCATGGGCTACGAAATTGCCGGTGGCCTGGGCGTCAAGCTGGCGCGGCCCGAGCAAGAGGTCATTGTGATGGTGGGCGATGGCTCCTACATGATGATGAATTCCGAGCTGGCTACCTCCGTCATGCTGGGCAAAAAAATCATCGTGGTGGTGCTGGACAACCGGGGATACGGTTGCATCCAGCGCCTGCAAACGGCGTCCGGCAGCCCCGCCTTCAACAACCTGCTGGACGACTGCATTGGGGAAGGCGGCGAGGCCAGCCGCATCGACTTCGCCATGCACGCCCGCAGCATGGGGGCCGATGCCGTGCACGTGGCCAACGTGGCCGAGCTCAAGGCTGCCATGGTGCAGGCCCGCGCTGCCCAACGCAGCCAGGTGCTGGTGATAGACACCACCCACACCCGCACCACCGAGGGTGGCTGCTGGTGGGAAGTGGCGATTCCCGAAGTGTCGGCGCGCAGCGAGGTGCTGGACGCCCGCGCCCGCTATGTCGCCGACAAGCAAGAACAACGTGTTTGATTTTTCGATTTTGAAAGAAGTATTGGTATGACCTGGAACGTCCGCATCGGCATCAACCCCATCTCCTGGTTCAACGACGACATGCCCTCGCTCGGCGGCGAAACGCCGCTGGAAACTGCGCTGCGCGAAGGCAAGGAAATCGGCTACGTCGGCTTTGAGCTGGGCAACAAATTTCCCAAAGAGGGCCCCGCGCTGAAAGCCAAGCTAGACGAGTACGGCCTGGCCTGCGTGTCCGGCTGGTACTCCGGCTTTCTGGCCGAAGTGGCACCCGGCCAAAGCAATGCCGACGCAGTAGCCGCCGAGATCGAGCGCTGCAAGGCGCACATGGGCAAGCTGCAGTACAACGGTGTGAACGTGGTGGTCTACGGCGAATGCGCAGGCACCGTGCAGGGCCAGATGGACACGCCCGTGAGCAAGCGCCCCCAATTCGCCAGCGAGGCACTCTGGCAAGGGTATGCCGAGCGCTTGAATGCATTCGGCGAACACCTGCTCCAAGCCTACGGCATCAAATTGGCCTACCACCACCACATGGGTGCCTATGTGGAGTCCCCGGCCGATATCGACAAGCTGATGACCCTCACCGACCCGGCCAAAGTGTTCTTGTTGTACGACACCGGCCACGCCTACTTCGGTGGCGCGGCCGACCCGGTGGCGCTGCTCAAAAAGCACGTCAAGCGCGTGGTGCATGTGCACTGCAAAGACGTGCGCACCCCCGTCATTGCCCAGGCCCGCAATGACGGCTGGAGCTTCTTAAGCGGTGTGCTCAACGGCACCTTCACCGTGCCCGGTGACGGCAGCATTGACTACGCCGCAGCCCTGCAGGTGCTGCGCGATGCCGGTTATGAAGGCTGGCTGGTGGTGGAGGCCGAGCAAGACCCGGCCGTGGCTCCCAGCTACCAGTATGCGAAGAAGGGGTTTGAGACCCTGAGCGGCCTGGTCAAAAGCCTGGCCTGATTTGCAAAGGACATCACCATGGTCAGCCCCCTCTTAGCCAAAGCCGCGCCCACGGGCCGCGAGATTGTCAACGTCACCCCCGAGCGTGCAGGCTGGACACACGTGGGCTTCCGCGCGGTGCGCCTGGAAGCCGGTGCTATCGAAACAGTAGCTACCGGCGCACGCGAGCTGTGTGTGGTGGTGCTCACAGGCTCTGTGGATGTGACGGTGGACGGCACCACCTATGCCAACCTCGGCACCCGCGACAGCGTGTTTGATGAAAAGTCGCCCGCCGCCGTCTATGTGCCTGCCGGCAAGACGGTGACGCTGCGCGCCGTGCGCAACGCTGAAGTTGGCCTGTGCACCGCACCTAGCGATGCCAAAGACCGCGCCGTGCGTGTGCTCGACCCCGCCACCATGCGCCGCAGCGTGCGCGGCAAGGGCACCAACACCCGCTACGTGTGCGACATCCTGCCGCACGACGATCCCACTGCCGCCCACCTGCTGGTGGTGGAGGTGATGACGCCTGCCAGCCACAGCAGCAGCTACCCGCCCCACAAGCACGATGTAGAGCAGCCGCCCGTGGAAACCTTGCTGGAAGAAACCTACTACCACCGCCTCAACCCGCCACAGGGCTTTGCCTTCCAGCGCGTGTACACCGACGACCGCAGCATCGACGAGGCCTGCGCCGTCGAGAACCACGACGTGGTCATGGTGCCCAAGGGCTACCACCCGGTGGTGGCGCCGCACGGGTATGACTCGTACTACCTCAATGTGATGGCGGGCCCCAACCGCTTCTGGGTCTTCAAGAACGACCCCGCCCACGAATGGATGCTGGCCCCTGCCGCCAGCACCTGAATCTTTTTTAGAAACACACTGCATGTCCCAAGTTACCTCCATCGCCCACTACATCCACGGCCGGGTCACCCCTGGCACCAGCGGGCGCGCCCAGAATGTTTTCGACCCCGCCACTGGCCAGGTCACCGGCTCGGTGGCCCTGGCCAATGCGGCTGAGGTCGATGCCGCCGTGGCCGCAGCCCAGGCCGCTTTTCCCAAGTGGGCCGACACGCCCCCCATCCGCCGCGCGCGCATCCTGTTCAACTTCCTGCAGTTGTTGAACGAGCACAAAGACGCGCTGGCCCGCATGATCACCGCCGAGCACGGCAAGGTGTTCACCGATGCGCAGGGCGAGGTGTCCCGCGGCATCGACATTGTCGAATTCGCTTGTGGCATCCCCCAGCTGCTCAAGGGCGACTTCACCGACCAGGTCTCCACCGGCATCGACAACTGGACCCTGCGCCAGCCGCTGGGTGTGGTGGCCGGCATCACGCCGTTCAACTTCCCGGTCATGGTGCCCATGTGGATGTTTCCGGTGGCCATCGCGGCGGGCAACACCTTTGTGCTCAAGCCCAGCCCGATCGACCCGTCCGCCAGTCTCTTCATGGCTGACCTGCTCAAGCAAGCCGGCCTGCCCGACGGTGTGTTCAACGTCGTGCAGGGTGACAAAGAAGCCGTGGACGCGCTGCTGGTGCACCCCGATGTGAAGGCCGTGAGCTTTGTGGGTTCCACGCCCATTGCCAATTACATCTACGAGACCGGCGCCCACCACGGCAAGCGTGTGCAGGCCTTGGGCGGCGCCAAGAATCACATGGTGGTCATGCCCGACGCAGATGTGGACCAGGTGGTGGACGCGCTCATTGGCGCGGGCTACGGCTCCGCCGGCGAGCGCTGCATGGCCATCAGCGTGGCGGTGCTGGTGGGTGATGTGGCGGACAAGGTCATCCCCAAGTTGCTTGCGCGCACCAAGACGCTCAAGGTCCTCAACGGCACCAACCTCGCGGCAGAAATGGGCCCCATCGTCACCCAAGCCGCGCATGCCCGCATCAGCGGCTACATCGACCTCGGCGTGCAAGAAGGCGCGAAGCTGCTGGCCGATGGCCGCGGCTTTGACGGCAACAAGGCGGGCGAAGGATGCGCCAACGGTTTCTGGCTGGGCGGCACGCTGTTCGACCACGTGACCCCCGAGATGCGCATCTACAAGGAAGAGATCTTCGGCCCCGTGCTGGCCTGTGTGCGTGTGCCCGACTTTGCCAAAGCGCTGCAGCTCATCAACGACCACGAGTTCGGCAACGGCGTGGCCTGCTTCACCCGCGACGGCAATGTGGCGCGCGAGTTCAGCCGCCGCGTGCAGGTGGGCATGGTGGGCATCAACGTGCCGATTCCGGTGCCCATGGCCTGGCACGGCTTTGGTGGCTGGAAGAAGAGCCTGTTCGGCGACATGCACGCCTACGGCGAAGAGGGCGTGCGCTTCTACACCAAGCAAAAGTCCATCATGCAGCGCTGGCCCGAGAGCATTGGCAAGGGCGCCGAGTTTGTGATGCCGACCGCCAAGTAATTGAAGCATCAAAGTGGCCTCTAGCGAACACGGAATGTGCGCAAGCAGCTACTAAAACCATAGCAAAAAGACCGGCTTTAAACCGGTCTTTTTGTTGGTGGCTCCCGCCGGTGCAGGCGGGGGCGCTCAGGTCAGGCGCTTGAGGGCTAGCCCGTCCAGCTGGGCACCCAGTTGCTCGGGGCTCCAGCCTTCTTGCAGCGCGCGGCGCACCCAGGCCTGTGGGCTCTCAGGGGCCAGGCCACCCAGGGGCGGGTCGCGGTCCAGGTTGGTGGGGAAGGCGTAGCCCTCGCTGCTGGCGGCGATGGCGTGGTGGGCGCCCGCGGTGTCCAGCGCGCCGCTGCGCAGCAGGCTTTGCAGGTGGGGGTAAAGGGCGCGTGTCATGCGGTCGCGGTCCACCGACTCCATGGTCCGCCCGAAGGCCGACGAAACCTGCAGCAAATTGGCCATGCGCTGGATGCCGGCCGAGCGGTTGTCCCCCGCCGCGTGCAGCAGCGCGGGGTTGAAGAACACCGCATCCCCCTTGCGCAGCGGCAGTTGCACCCGGTGCGCGGCAAAGTAGTCTTTGAACGCCGGGTTGTCGGCCACGAGGTAGCCGTGGCGGTACTTGTGCGAGTGCGGAAGGTAGAGCGTGGGCCCGCTCTCCAGCGGCATGTCCACATGCGCTACGGCACCTTGCAGGGTCAGCAGGGGTGAGAGGCGGTGCACATGCGCCGGGTAGCGTTCGGCCTGCGCAGCGGTGCAAAAGCCCAGGTGATAGTCGCGGTGGGGCGTTTGTGCGCCGCCGCCGGGGCGCACGTTATTGACTTGCGAGGTGACTTGATAGGCCGGGCCCAGCCAGGCCTCGCTGGCCAGGGCGATCATGTCGTTGGCGTAGTAGCGGGCAAAGAGGGCGGGGTCCAGCAGGCACAGCTTTTCGAGTGCGTTCCAAATACGGTCGTTCGCGCCGGGTTTTGCGAAGTGGTCGCCCCCGCTGCCGTGGATGCGCTCTTGGGCGATCAGGTCAAAGAAGCACGCCGTCACCGCATCCAACACGCCCTGGTCCGCCACGGCGCCTTGCAGCACCAGAATGCCCGGCCCGTCTTCCCACACCCAGGCCCATTCCTGCAGCAGCGTGTCGCGCTGGGCGGCATCCTGCGCCAGTCGGGTACGCTGGGCCTGGCAGTCGTACACCGGCACGCCCTGTGTCACGGCCGTGGCCAGCGGGCAGTCGTTGGGCGTGGTGGGAGTTTGCAGCAGGGCGTGCAGGTCTGCGAGCTGTGCATCCTGCGCGCGCAGCCGGCGTGGGTGGGGGGTATGTGCCATGGGGTTTCCGATCCAGAGGGTGGACGCAGTGTAGGTTCGGGGTGCGTTCTTCTGGGCCCAAAAACACCTCAAAAACACCTCAGAAAGATGCACGAAACCACGCACAATCGGCCGCTGTACCGGGCCTGCCGTGCGGCCCGAAAACCCAGGAGCGCCATGGCCCACACCTTTGCAATGAAAGAGCTCGCGCTGCAGGCGGGCGTGAGCCTGGCCACGGTGGACCGGGTGCTGCACCGCAGGCCCGGTGTGCACCCGAGTACCCAGCGCCGTGTCGAGCAAGCCCACGCCGAGTTGCAGCGCCAGCAGCAACAGCTGGGCCTCAAGGGCCGGCGCTTCCTGATCGATCTGGTGATGGAGGCGCCGGTGCGCTTCAGCCGCATCGTGCGCGACGCCCTGGGCCTGGCCATGCGCCGCACGCAGCCCGCCGTCTTCCGGGCGCGGGACCATCTTGCCGAAACCATGCGTGTGCCCGACATGGTGGCCGTGCTGGACTGCATTGCCCGCCGGGGCAGCCACGGCGTGCTGCTCAAGGCGCCCGATGTACCGGCGATTGCGCAGGCGGTGGAGCGTCTGCAGTCCCGCGGCATCCCGGTGGTGACGCTTGTGACCGATGTGCAGACGGCCCACCCGCACAGCTACGTGGGCCTGGACAACCGCAGCGCCGGCCAGACAGCGGCGTACCTGATGCACCAGTGGATGGGCGCGGGCCCGGTGGATGTGCTGGTGTCCAGCAGCGGGCAACGCTTTCAGGGGGAAGAGGCGCGCATCCACGCCTTTGCTGAGGCGCTGGCGCACAGCAGGCCGTCTTGCAAGGTGCATGTGCTGGACGCGGGCCAGGGCCTGCACGGCCCCACCGTGGCAGCCGTGGGGCGCCTGCTGGCCGGGCAGCCTGCCGTTGCCGCGGCGTATTCGGTGGGGGGCGCCAATGCCGCCATACTCGCCGCCTTCGACAAGGCTGGCCGGCCCTGCCGCCCCTTCATTGGCCACGATCTGGACGAGGACAACCTCGCGCTGCTGGCGTCGGGGCGCCTGTCCGCTGTCTTGCACCATGACCTGCACCACGACTTGCACATGGCCTGCCTGCAGTTCATGCAGGCCCAGGGTGCACTGCCCGGAACGCACACCGCCCAGCGCTCCAATGTCGAGGTGGTCACTCCGTTCAACCTGCCGGCCGCTTTAGCCTGCTAATGGGTCGATGGACCCCGCAACTATTGCGCAAGTAGCTACTGATTTGATAGCAAATTGAGGCGCGGAAGCAGCCAGCCGTCGAGCTTCATTTCCGTTTACGCTCGCCGCAGGCAGCCCGCAAAAACTGGCCGGCTACAAAGATGTCGCGCTCCACCGCGCGGCGCACGGCGGCGCTGTCGCGTTGCAGCAGGGCTTGCACCAGGTCGTCGTGCGCGTCGTTGAGTACGGCGCTGGCGGCGGGGGTGTCAAACAGGCGGTTGGAGATGGGGCCGGCGCGCAGCCACAGGGTGTCGATCAGCTGAAACAGCAGGGGTGAGCCCGCTGCCTTGTAGAGCAGCACATGGAAGTCTTCGTTGATGTCCAGGTAGCGCTTGGCGTCGCCGGCTTGCAAGGCGGCGGCCATGTCGGCGCTCCAGCCTTGCAGGGTGGCAATCTGCGTGGCATCCAGCCGCAGGCAGCCGCGCTCGGCGGCTTCGCCCTCCAGCAGCATGCGCATCTGCAGCAGGTCATCAAACTCCGGCAGCGAGAGGCGGGGCACAGTGACCCCGGCGTTGGGCACGTTGAGGAGGGCGCCCTCGGCGGCCAGTCGCTGCAAGGCGGCGCGCACCGGCATCTGGCCCACGCCCATGTCGGCCGCCACGTTGCGGATCTTGAGCCGCTCGCCGGGCAGAAAGCGGCCCACGGTGATCCATTGCCGCAGGGTGGTGTAGACGCGGTCCTGGTCGGTGCTGGTGGGGGGTTCGCTCATGGGGCGATAGTGTCCACCACAAAACCGCCCATGGCGGCCACCAGCCGGTCCACATCGTCAGCCGTGGTGTCGGGGCACACCAGCATCATGTTGTGGAAGGGTGTGATCACCAGGCCGCGGTTCAGCAGGTAGAGGTGGATGTTCTGCTCCAGCGCGGGGTCAAGGATGGCGTCGGCCTCGCTGCCATTGCGCGGTGGCGTGGGGGTGAACTGGAACTCGGTGCGCGCGCCGATCTGCGTCACACACCAGCCCAGGCTGTGGCGCGCAATCAGAGCGCGCAAGCCCTCCGCCAAGCGGGCAGCCAGCGTGAACATGTGGGCGTAGGCGGCTTCCGTCATCACCTCGGCCAGGTTGGCGCGCATGGCGGCCATGGTCAGCAGGTTGGCGGTGAGCGTGGTGCCTATGCCGCTGTGGCCGGGCGGGGCCTTGCGTTTGGCAGCCTCGGCGCGGGCTGCTGCGTCAGCGCTAAAGCCATACACCGCACACGGCACGCCACCAGCCACCGGCTTGCCCAGCACCAGCAGGTCTGGCTGCAGGCCGTGGGCGCGGGTGTATCCGCCGGGCCCCGTGCTGATGGTGTGGGTTTCGTCGATCAGCAGCAGCGTGCCGTAGCGACGGCACAGGGTCTGCGCCGCCTCCCAAAAGCCGGGCTCGGGCAGCACCATGCCAATGTTGGTCATGGCCGGCTCGGCCAGCAGGCAGGCCACCTGGCCGTCGGCCAGCGCAGCCTCCAGCGCCACCAGGTCGTTGAACTCCACGCTGCGTGTGGTGCGGGTGATGTCCACCACCTGGCCCAGCAGGCTGTCGCGCGTGTGGGGCTGGCCATCCACCAGGTCCACAAATACGTCATCCACCGTGCCGTGGTAGCAGCCATTGAAGATCAGCACCTGCGTGCGCCCGGTGAGCGCCCGCGCCCAGCGGATGGCAAAGCGGTTGGCGTCCGACGCCGACAGCGCAAACTGCCACACCGGCAGGCCGAAGCGGCGCGCCAGCTCCTCGGCCACCCACACGCCGTCTTCACCCGGCAGCATGGTGGTAATGCCTTGTGCCCCTTGTGCGGCAATGGCGCGTGCCACGGCCGGCGGGCTGTGGCCAAACATGGCGCCCGTGTCGCCCAGGCAAAAGTCCGCATAGCGGTGGCCATCGGCGTCGGTCAGCCGCGCGCCCTGCGCGTGCGCCAGGTGCAGCGGGAAGGGCGTGGACCAGTCGCTCATCCAGTGCAGGGGCACACCAAACATCAGGTGCTGGGCAGCCCGTTTTGAGAGGGCGTGGGATGCGGGGTTGGCCGCGGCGTAGGCAGCGCGCTCGCGCTCGCGCACGGCGGTCAGGCGTTGCGGGTCCAGGTGGCGAAAAGTCGGTGTCATGGCACGGCCCCGTTTACACCAGCAACAGCAGGTGTTCGCGCTCCCACGAGCTGATCACGCGGTTGTAGGTGGCGTACTCCAGCTCTTTCACGGCGCAAAAGGCGTCCACAAAACCGGCGCCCAGCACCTCGCGCATGGGCTCGCAGCTGCGCATGGAGGCAATGGCGTCTTCCAGGTGGCGGGGTAGCTCGTGGCTCACGTTCCAGGCGCTGTCGGTGGTGGGGGCGCTGGGTGTCAGGCCCTGGATCATGCCCAGATAGCAGCAGGCCAGCGTGGCCGCCATGGCGAGGTAGGGGTTCACGTCCACGCCGGGCACCCGGTTTTCTATCCGCCGGTTGGCGGGGCTGGACTTGGGAATGCGGATGCCGCAGGTGCGGTTGTCATGCCCCCAGCGCACATTGATGGGCGCCGACATAAAGGGCGAGAGCCGCCGGTACGAGTTCACATACGGTGCAAACATGGGCATGAGCTGCGGAATGTAGGCCTGCAGCCCCGCAATGCACTGGCCAAACAGCGGGCTGGCCGAGCCATCGGGCAGGCTGAAGATGTTGTGGCCCTCGGCATCCAGAATGCTCTGGTGGATGTGCATGGCGCTGCCCGGCTCCTGCTCCATGGGCTTGGCCATGAAGGTGGCAAAGATGCCGTGGCGCAGCGCTGTCTCGCGCACCGTGCGCTTGAACAAAAACACCCGGTCCGCCAGGTCCAGCGCATTGCCGTGGCTGAAGTTGATCTCCATCTGGCCGGGGCCGGCCTCGTGGATCAGCGTCTCCACGCCCAGGTTGTGCTGCTGGCAAAAGCTGGACAGCTCCATGAAGAAAGGGTCGAAGTCGTTGACCGCGTCGATGGAATAACTCTGCCGCCCCGCCTCGGGCTTGCCGGTGCGGCCCAGCGGCGGCTGCAGTGGCTCGTGCGGGTTTTGCTGGCGCGCCACCAGGTAGAACTCCATCTCGGGCGCCACCACCGGCGTCCAGCCTCGCGCCTCATACAGTTTGAGCACCCGGCGCAGCACGCCGCGCGGCGAGATTTGCACCGGGCTGCCGTCCCACTCCTGGCAGTCGTGGATCACCACCGCCACCGGCTCGGCCGCCCAGGGCACCACACGCACGGTGCTCACATCGGGCAGGCACACCATGTCGGGGTCGGTGTCGCCCACATAGGGGCCGTTGTCCGGCTGCTGGCCATTCACGGTGTTCAGCAGCACGCTTTTGGGAATGCGCATTTCGCCCGCTGCCAAAAACAGGTCGCGCGGCAGGATCTTGCCGCGCGCAATGCCCGTCATGTCGGGGATGACGCACTCCACCTCGTGGATGCGGTGCTGGGTCAAAAAAGCTTCGATGGTGCTGGGGGTGGACATGGGTGTGGCCGGGAGTGGAGATGGCCAAATTCTAGTGCGGAGCTTTATATTTGTGATCACAAATATGCGAATTACCTGCATTGACAAGTGAAAATGCTCTCTTGTGATCGAAAGATGGGTGCGCTGACTCGGGTTCGCCGGCCGGATAGACTCCCACCCCGTCTCCTGTGTTTTGTTCCATGTCCAGTTCCACCCCCGCATCCCCCGCCTACGACTGGCGCACCATCAGCGCACTCAACACCGTGTCCACCTTGGCCCAGATCGGGCAGTTCGGCATCGTCTATGTCATGGTGCCGGTGTGGCTGGCGCTGCAGGGCCTCAGCGCGGCGCAGCTGGGTTTTTTTGCGGCGTCGTTGTGGATGGGGCAAATGCCCGGCCTGGGCTTGGCGCCTTGGCTGAGCCGCCACTGGGGCGCGCGCACCGTGGTGGTGGCGGGCCTGGCCTGCTCGGTGGTGGCGCTGCTGGGCATTGCCTGGGTGCCTGTTGCGTCTCTGCCCTGGCCCGCGTACCTGGCATGTGGCCTGTTGGCCGGTCTGGGCATGGGCCTGCGCTGGGTGGGGCTGGAGCCCTGGCTGTACCGCATTGCCCCCGCCCATGCGCGCGGGCGCCTGGTGGGTTTTCATGAAACGCTGATTGCCGCCGCCCCCGTGGTGGCCCCGGCCATTGCCGCCTGGGTGGGCGTGCAGGGCCACACCCTCTTGTGGGTGGGCGTGGGTTTTACCGTGTCGGCCCTGTTGCCGCTGGCATTCGCCCGCACCCCGCCTGCTGAAGAGGCCCACCACGTGAACAGCTGGCCGCAGTCCGCCCGCGCGGCGTGGCCGCACCGCATCTTCCGCCAGGGGCTGCTGATCGCGCTGTGCGGCGGCATGCTGGAATCCGCCGTGGTCGGCCTGTTCGCCGTCTTCGCGGGGGATCGCGGTTTTGACGCACAAAACATTGCCCACCTGCTGACCAGCTTTGGGCTGGGGGGCCTGCTCCTGCAATACCCCGTGGGCTGGATGGCCGACCACTGGGGCATGCGCGCGGCTGGCGCCATTGCTGCGGCCGGCACGGTGGTGGCCGCAGCCTTGCTGGCCCTGTTGCCCGGCGTGCCCGTGGCCTACGCCACCATGTTTGTGCTGGGTGGGCTCATCACGGCTTTCCTCACGCTGGCGCTGATTGCCGCCACCAAAACACCTACGCCTGACATGGCCTGGAACGTGAGCAGTCTCTCCATCGCCTACTCCCTGAGTGCGGTGGTGGGGCCGGTGGTGGCGGGCGGCGCCATGACGGCTACGGCCAGTGCCGCGTTGATGGGGTTCACCGCGGTGGTTGCCGCGGTGATGGTTGTTTTGCTATTAAAAAGGTAGCTGCTCGCGCATATTCCACGTGCGCTAGAGGCCTATTTGATGCATAAATGGCGTGTTGCTTGCCACCCCGTGATCGCAAACGACCCAGCGCGACCTGTCGCCTTGCGATGGGCGGCTGTCTTGTGCAGCCGTTCAGTTAAAGTCCGTCCCCGCACGATGCGGGTTGCCCACGTTCAACACTTCGCATCGCAGGGGCATCGGCTCCCCGGTGGCTGGGTTAGAGACAATGCGAGCGGGGGCGTGGGGTGGATGGAGACCGGTGCGCTCGGACCCGCGGTGGCTTATGGAATTACAAGGAAAACGACATGCTGTTAACGGATATCGCCGTAGAGCACACGCTGACACCCGTAAAGGGCGGACCTCGTGTGACGTTGGTGCTGCATCCCTTCACGAATACCCAACGCGACTCACTTGGCAAATTTGAGATCGTCCGTGGCATCAGTGAGCCAGGGGGTAAAGAAGTGAGACGGTCAACATTCGTGTCGTTTCAGCAATTGGCGGAGTTGTACGCAAAAGGTGTACTCGACGAATTCGGGTTTTCCGTTCGCATGTGTCCTGCTGATGGCAAGTACCCGGCTACGAATCCCGTAAAGAAGATACTGCCAACCAGCTTCAAACCAGGCTCACAGTTCGACCTGGCGGTGCAAGGCGTGGATGTTTCAAAACCGGCCAGCCGCGAGTTGAGAACAGCGCTGCTTCGCACCAACGTCAAGCTTTAGCGGTACCTGTGCATCCACCTGTTGGTCATGCCGAAACATCGCCGCTTTCCAGCGGGTGCACAGGCAGGTTCTTGGTGGCTGCCACCGACTGGAGCCGGCCAGTCGCAGTAATCGACCCAAAGCCGAATTCGATCAACCTAGACTCATGGCCGGATAGCAGACATTCAGAACTGGTCAGTTGGACTAGTACGATGAACAATCGAGATGTGGCGAAAACTACCACCGGCAATTCGCCAATCAGGCAACCACGGTGACTACCTTACTTAAACCAACTGGCCTCCACGAAAGCGGGGGCGATTCAATAGTCATGAAAATCAGATTTTTCAGGGTACTTATGCTCATGGTCCTAGTTACTGCGCTTACGGGGTGCATGGTATTTCGTGTAACGCAAAAAGACCACGACGAAGAAGTTAGCAACATGCGTCTTGCAGGAATACAGTTTAAGGTTGCAGTAGCCAAAGTAGAAGCAGTTGGTTTTAGTTGTAGAGGGTTGCAAGACCCCCCTCGAAATCGCCCAGGGAAACAACCAACATTAGAGGCTCTGTGCTTTAAGCGAACGCCAGAATTGTGGTGCCCGCAGGAACGCCGCATCAGCTTTGATGCCGAAGCTCAATCCGGCATAGTCACTAACGTCGAGACACTAATTATTGATAGGTCGTGTTGGTGAACGGCTCTACCAAAACGAAAGTAATTACGAAGCGCTTGTTGCCAACGGAATCCAGCTTAGTCCGAATCCACTGTCCCAAAGTAGTCGTGAATCCGCCCCCCGAAAGCAGACGTTGGGCAACGCACGCTACTGGCCCACTGCACCTGTCGACCCAAAGCCAAAATAGATTTACTCTGAGTTATCACTTCTAATGACGCTTAAATACCTTCATGTCGGTGGATTGGTCGCCGCTGGGTTTGACCCAAGCGGGACTTTCCTGCTAACGGTCTCACACTCTGGCCGAGGTCTTTATGCAGTCGGCACTTGGGAGCGCGTGGCAAGGGACTACACACTGACCTACCCTAGCCAGGGCCAAGTACTTGGAATAGGGCCAATTCAAGATCAAATCGTCGAAGTTGCGGAGACCCACAACGAATTGTTGCGGCTATCTAGTCCTGACGGTCTTTACTGCATCGAATATCAAGAGGGCGCAATAGGCATCAAAACGCAGGCAACGTCCGCGTAGCAGTCATTCGCCGACGACTGCAACTGGCCCTGATCTGTCTCGGGAGTCGATCCAGATTTGACATTCGCCATGTCGAATTGGGCGCCCAAAACTTCACATTCACGTCGGTGGCCGAAGGCCAGCCAAACCAAGCGTATTTCGCGAAGCGTGTCTTCAATGCCTCCTCGTGCATTGAAGTTCAGGCGGTGCATGTTTGCTAATATTCCGGCCCTATGCGCATCGCCGTTCTTTCCGATATCCACGGCAACTTGGCTGCCCTGCAAGCCGTTGTTTCCGATTTCAAGCGACGCGGTGTGGACGCTGTGGTCAACCTGGGGGACAGTTTGTCTGGTCCCCTCCTGCCGCGCGAAACGGCACAGTTTCTGATGAGCCAGGATTGGGTGCATCTGGCGGGCAATCATGAGCGTCAGATTTTGCACCTGAGCCCCCATGCCGGCTTCTCGGACCGGTTTGCCTGCTCTGAGTTGGGCCAGCCGGAATTGGACTGGATCGGTGGACTGAGTCACACCCGAAAGTTCAATGAACAGGTCCTTCTTTGCCATGGCGCACCGGGCGCCGACAATGTGACGCTGCTGCAAACTGCGGAGCGGAACGCCACGGCTGAGGAAGTCGAACAACGACTCGGCGAATACGAGGCAGAGCTGATCCTGTGCGGCCACAGCCATGTGGCTCGCAGCGTACGTACGCACTGCGGCGGGCTGATCGTTAACCCGGGCAGTGTTGGCTTGCCGGCTTATGCCGACGACTATCCTCACCCCCATGTTGTCGAATCAGGATCGCCTGATGCCCGCTATGCCGTCGTCGAGCACCGCGCTGAAGGCTGGACGGTAGACCTGCTCACCGTACCCTACCCCCACCAGCAAATGGCCCACCTTGCCCGCCTGCGCAATTGCCCCGATTGGGAGCGGGCCTTGTTGACCGGATACATGCAATGAACCCATCACACGAACCCGTTGCTCTCATCATCGTCGACATGCAGAAGGGCAGGGTCAACAACGTTCCGCGCAACAACCCGGAAGCTGAGGCACACATCGGGCAACTGCTGGACCACTGGCGTGCCAGTGCACGCCCCATCGTTCACGTCCGCCATCTGTCACGCACGCCAGGCTCGCCGTTTTGGCCTGGTCAGCCGGGAGCGGAGTTTCAGGATCAATTGGCTCCACGGGAGCACGAACACGTAGTCGACAAGCATGTCACCGATGCGTTCGCCCAGAGCGGCCTTGAGCGTTGGCTGCATCAACGAGGCATTCGATCGCTGGTGTTTGCAGGCGTGAGCACAAACATGTCCGTTGAGGCTTCCGTCCGCAGTGCGGCCTGCCTGGGCTTTGATTGCATGGTTGTGGCTGATGCTTGCTACACCTATGACCGCCCTGATATCGATGGCAAGCCTCGGGCCGCCGAGGATATACACCGTGTTGCATTGGCCAATATGAGTGGCGAGTACGCTCGTGTATTGCCAGTTGCCGAGCTGCTTCAAAACCAATAGTCCGAAACCGGGCGTTGGTGAATGGCCGTTGATGGCCCAAAGCACCCCTCGAACCCCTGGCGAGTCATGCGTTCCAAGCAAAAAGGCCCCGCAGGCAATTACCTGCGGGGCCTTTGTCTTTGTGGTGCTTAGCGAAGCAACTCAGATATAGCTGTTCAGCAAGTTCTCCAGATGCTCCTGCCGGCCCGACACGGGCATGGTGTCGGTGTTGCGGTCCACCACGTGGGCGGCCACGGCCTCCAGGCTCATCTTGCCGTCCAGCACGTTCTTGCCAAACGCAGCATTCCAGCCCGCATAGCGGTCGTCCACCAGCTTGGCCAGCTTGCCGTCGGTGATCATCTTCTCGGCGATCAGCAGCGCGCGGGCGGTCACGTCCATGCCGCCAATGTGGCCGTGGAACATGTCTTCGGGGTCGATGGACTGGCGGCGCACCTTGGCGTCGAAGTTCACACCGCCGTTGACGAAGCCGCCACCTTGCAGGATGGTGTACATGGCCAGCGCAGTCTCGGGGATGCTGTTGGGGAACTGGTCGGTGTCCCACGCGCATTGCATGTCGCCGCGGTTCATGTCGATGGAGCCGAAGATGCCCAGGTCGACCGCAGTAGCAATCTCGTGCTCGAAGCTGTGGCCGGCCAGGGTGGCGTGGTTGGCTTCGATGTTGACCTTGATTTCCTTTTCCAGGCCGTAGCGGCACAGGAAGCCGTAGACCGTGGCGCTGTCAAAGTCGTACTGGTGTTTGGATGGCTCGCGTGGCTTGGGTTCGAGCAGGATGGTGCCTTGGAAGCCGATCTTGTGTTTGTACTCCACCACCATGTTCAGGAAGCGGCCCATCTGGTCCAGCTCGTGGCCGATGCGCGTGTTGAGCAGGGTTTCGTAGCCTTCGCGGCCGCCCCACAGCACGTAGTTGGCACCGCCCAGTTTCAGCGTGGCGTCCATGGCTTCTTTCACCTGCAGGGCGCCGAGTGCAAAGATCTCGGGGTTGGGGTTGGTGGCCGCGCCCGACATGAAGCGGCGGTGGCTGAACAGGTTGGCCGTGCCCCACAGCAACTTCATGCCGGTGGTGGCCTGCTTGTTGCCCAGCACGTCCACCATCTCGCGGAAGTTATTCACGCTTTCACGTGGGGTGGCGCCTTCGGGGGCGATGTCACGGTCGTGGAAGCAGTAGTAGGGCGCGCCCAGCTTGCTGAAAAACTCGAACGCCACATCGGCTTTGGCCTTGGCCGCAGCCATGGGGTCGGCCATGTGCTGCCAGGGGCGCTGGAAGGTGTCGCCGCCAAACGGGTCCAGGCCATTCCAGCAGAAGCTGTGCCAGTAGCAGACGGCAAAACGCAGCTGCTCTTCCATGCGCTTGCCCAGCACGATACGGTCTTTGTCATACCACTTGAAGGACAGTGGGTTGTCGGAAGTCGGGCCTTCATAGGCGATGGGGGAGACGGTAGAAAAGTAAGAGCTCATGGTTTCCTCTGCGGTTAATTTGTTGCTTGGTCGAACTAAATAAAGCTGGCTATGCGCCAGAAATGGGTGGATTACACAGTGCGGTACAGGCTGCGGAAGGTCGCGTAGCGGTCCATTAGCAGGGCTTGTTCGGCGGCGTCGGGGTGGTAGGTGGCATCGACTTCAGGTGTCAGACACACGGCGGCAGCGTCGGCGCCGGTGGCCAGCCAGCCCAGGCGGGCGGCGCCCAGAGCCCCGCCCACTGCAGAGCTGCCGTGGGTCACGATGTCTACGTTCAGCGCGCTGGCCAGTTGTTGGGCCCAGAAGCTGCTGCGCGCGCCGCCGCCGACCAGCGACAAGCGGTGCACGCTGCTGCCAGCGGCGTTGAGCGCGGCCAGGCCGTCTTTCAGGCCGAAGGTCACGCCTTCAATCACCGCGTAGCCCAAGCGGGCGGCGTCGGTGTCAAAGCTCAGTTGGTGGAAGCTGCCGCGCACATTGGCATCGTTGTGCGGGGTGCGCTCGCCGCCCAGGTAGGGCAAAAACAGGGGCGATGCGGCGCGCTGTGCCGCGCTCAGTGCGGCGGCTTTTTCGGCCACCACACCGGCGTTGGGTGCGCCCAGCAGGTCGGTCACCCACTGCAGGCTGCTGGCGGCAGACAGCATCACGCTCATCTGGTGCCAGCGGCCGGGCACGGCGTGGCAAAACGCATGCGTGGCGCTGGCCGCGTTGGGCTGGTAGCTGGGTGTGACGACGAACAGCACGCCGCTGGTACCCAGCGACAAAAAGCCCTGGCCGCTGTCTACCGCGCCCATGCCCACGGCGCTGGCCGCGTTGTCGCCCGCGCCACCGGCCACCACGATGCCAGCGTTCAGGCCCAAGGCCTGGGCCACATCGGCTTTCAGATAACCGCCGGGTGCACTGCCTTCCACCAGACGGGGCATGTGGCTGCGGTTCAGGCCGGTCAGCGCCAGCAGCGCGTCCGACCAGTCGCGTTGTTGCACGTCCAGCCACAGGGTGCCGCTGGCGTCGGACATGTCGCAGGCGTATTCGCCAGTGAGCATCAGGCGCACGTAGTCTTTGGGCAGCAGCACTTTGGCCACTTGTTGGAAGACTTCGGGCTCGTGTTTGGCCACCCAGCGCAGCTTGGGCGCGGTAAAGCCGGGCATGGCCAGCGTGCCGGCCAGGGCGGGCAGCGTGGGTAGCTCGACCATCATCTCGGCGCACTCGGCGGCGCAGCGGGTGTCGTTCCACAAAATGGCGGGGCGCAGCACGCGGTCTTGCGCGTCCAGCAGCACGGCACCGTGCATTTGGCCCGACAGGCCGATGGCACGGGCCGCCGCGTATTCAGCAGGGTGGGCGGCCTGGAGCTTGAGCAGGGCGCTTTGGGTGGCGGCCCACCAGTCGGCCGGGGCCTGCTCGCTGTGGCCGGGGTGCGGGCGCTGCACCGTGAGGGGGGTGCCAGCCGAGCCGATGATGCGGTGATCGTCCGAGAGCAGAAGTGCTTTGACTTCTGAGGTGCCGATATCAATACCTAAAAACATAGTTAAACCGTGGTGCCTGTTGTCATGGAAAGAGATTCGTCCGGGGCGTCTGCCGCCGGGAGTGGAGGCGCCGACATGCGGGTGTGCATGGGGCGCAATTCGTGGTGCAGCACCAGGGCGGCAGCACCTACGGCAGAGGCCAGCAGCCCGTAGCGCGCGGCCCGCATGTGCGGGGGCGCCATGCCGGCCGCATCGGCGTAGGTTTGCAGGGTGTCTTGGGCGACCTGGACGATGCCGGGGTAGGTGTCGCACGAGGGGCCGCCCACCACCAGCGTGCTGGGGTTGAAGGTGGTCCACAGGTTTTGCAGCACCACACCCAGGTAGCGGCCTCCTTGGGCCGGGTCGGGCAACTTGGCCAGCGTGCGCGCACCAAAAAATGTCTCGGCACAGCCCTTGCGGCCGCACGAGCACAGTGGCCCGTCGATCTGCAGGGTGCTGTGGCCGATTTCACCGGCCATGCCTTGTTTGCCGGTGAACAGGCGGTCGTTGATCACAATGCCCGCACCCACGCCGGCGCCGCAGGTCACAAAGATCAGGGAGTCGCTGGCGTCGCCATCGGCGAACTCGTATTCGCTCAGGGCTGCGGTGTCGGCTTCGTTTTGCACATGTACTTGCACCTCGGGCAGTTGGGCCTGGGCCAGAGCCCGGGTGATCATGGGCAAAAAGTCCACGTTGCGCCAACCCAGGTTGGGCGCAAAACGCAGCATGCCGGTGGCCTCGTCAAAGGCACCGGGCAGGCCCACGCCCACGCCCGTCAGGGCAATGCTGCGCTGCTGCAGCTGGCTGTAGGTCCGGGCGACCAATCGGGCGGCCTGGCGGCACACTTCTTCGGGTTGGGTGCCGACCAGGGCTTCTTCTGCGGCGCACAGCACCTGCCCGGTGAGCGACACGCCCACCACGCGCAGTGCCTCCACCGCCACTTCAATGCCTATCAGTCCGCGCGTGCGGCCATCGAGATGCAGGGGGGTAGATGGGCGGCCCAGGCCTTGGACGGCGGTGACGTCGGTTTCGGCGACCCAGCCTTCGTCAATCAGCTCGCGCACCAGCAGGCTGACGGTGGACTTGGTCAGCCCGCTGCCACTGGCGAGTTGCGCCCGGGAAAGCCCCGGCTGCGCACGCAACAGCCGCAGCAGCACGCTGCGGTTGATACGTTTGACTAGCTGCTGGTCGCCGGTGGTTTTCATGGTGTCGCGGGTGAATTGCACAGAGCTACAGGGTGTGCGTCTGTGCTTTTCCTTCAGGTTGTTTGCCAGCGATGATCATGCCAAGAACTTCGTCCTCCACCACGTCTGCCGTGCGATATGTACCTACTAATTTGCCGTTTTTCATCACCGAGAGGCGGTCGCTCAGGCCAAACACGTCCGGCATGTCGTGGGTAATCAGGAAAATGCCCACGCCTTCGGCCTTGAGTTGCTTCACCAGGTTGCCCACCATTGCGGTTTCCTCAGGGCCCAGGGCGGCCGTGGGCTCGTCCATGATGAGGATCTTGGCGTTGAAATAGATGGCACGCGAAATGGCCACCACCTGGCGCTGTCCGCCCGAGAGGCGGCGCACCGGTGTGCGCACGTTTTTGAAGTTCTTGTTCAGGCGGTGAAACACCTTGCGGGCGTCTGCATCCATGCGGTGGTCGTCCAGCGTGTTCCAGCGCGTGAGCAGCTCGCGGCCCAAGAACAGGTTGGCTACGGCGTCCAGGTTGTCGGCCAGGGCCAGGGTCTGGTAGATCGATTCGATGCCGCTACGCTGCGCATCCACGGGGGTGCGGATGTGGGCCTTCTCGCCATTGATCAGCACCTCGCCGCTGTCGATGGGGTAAGCGCCGGCCAGCATCTTCATGAGGGTGGACTTGCCCGCGCCGTTGTGGCCCAGCAGGGCTACCACTTCGCCGGGGTAGAGGTTGATGCTGACATCGTCCACGGCGTGCACACCGCCAAAGGACTTGCCAATGTTGCGCATTTCCACCAGCGCCTGCTTTGTATTGCCCGCGCTCATACGGTGTCTCCTGTCATACGGCGGTAAACCACATCAAACACCACCGCTGCAATCAGCACCTGGCCGATGATCACGTAGCGCACCCCAATCGACACGTCTAGCAGCAGCATGCCGCTGTCAATGCTTTGCATGATCAGCGCGCCCAGCACCGATCCCAAAATCGAACCACTGCCACCGGCCAGCGCGGTGCCCCCAATCACGGCAGCGGCAATCACATACAGCTCCATGCTGGTGCCCAGCGAGTTGGTGCCCGCGTTAAGCCGCGCGATGGACACAATGGCGGCGATGGTGATGAGCACGCCCATCAGCGCAAACAGCATGAGCGTGACTTTGCGCACCGGAATGCCCACCAGCGCGGCCGCCTCGGGGTTGCCGCCCATGGCAAACACATAGCGGCCAAAACGCGTGCGGTGCACGATGAAAGACAGCACCAGTGCTACGGCAGCCCAGATCAGCACGGGGATGGGAATGCCCTGCGGAGCATCTTTGTTCATGATCTGGTAGTTGTTCATGGCGGTGACAAAACCCAGCACGATGGCCACGGGCACCAGCACGATCAGCGCATCCAGCCACAGGGGGTTGTTGGGCACGTCATAGGAGGCCTTGGCGCGGCGCTTGGCCCACATCTGGAGCATCAAGGCCAGCACAATCACCCCCGCCAGCACCCAGCTGGCGGTGACACCAATGGCGCCATCAAAACCACCGCCCAGGCGTTGAAAGAATTGGTCATTCACCGGTTGGGTTTTGCCGTCGGCCACCAGAAAGGCCGCACCGCGGAAGGACATGAGGCCGCCCAGCGTGACGACGAAAGAAGGCACACCCAGCATGGCCGTGAGGGCGCCCTGGTACAGCGACACGGCAATGGCCACGGCCAGACCGGCCAGCGACGCCTCGACCCAGTGCCAGCCAGCGGTGTACATCAGGGTTGCAATCAGCACACCCACAAACCCCATGACCGAGCCCACAGACAGGTCGATGTGGCGTGCCACGATGACCAGCACCACCACGGTGGCGACCACGCCCACCACGGCCGTTTGCTGGGCAATGTTGTACAGATTCTCGGGGGACAAAAACAGCCCGCCGGACAGGATGTTGAACACGATGGCAATGGCTGCCAGCACGGTGCCCATCATCACCAGACGCCAATCAATGGCCGCCTGCTTCAGGGAATTCAAAACGGGATTCACATGCGTTCTCCGCAAGACATAAAAAAACCGCGGGCTGACCCCAGCCCGCGGTTGGAGGGCTTCAACTAACTCAGAGAGAAACGCAAATTACTTGCAAGCTGCTGGGCCTTTGGCTGCATCGACACCTTTGCACAGGTCAGCCTTCTTGATCCAGCCGGCCTTGACCACCACATCGAGGTTCTTGGCGGTGATTGGCACGGGCTTCAAGAACTGGGCCTGCAGGGCCACTTTCTTCTCGCCACCGTTCCAGGTTTGGGCAGCAGCTACTTTTTGGCCCTTGGCTAGCACCACGGCAGCGGCAGCAGCGTCGCGGCCCAGGTCGCGGGCGTCTTTCCACACCGACACAGTCTGGCTGCCCAGAGCCACGCGGTTCAGCGCAGCGTGGTCACCATCCTGGCCGGAGACTGGAATGCCCTTGATGCCCTTGGCAGTCAACGCAGCCACCACACCACCGGCGGTACCGTCGTTGGAGGCGACCACCGCGTCAATCTTGCCGCCGGTCTTGGTGATGATTTGTTCCATGTTCTTTTGGGCAACTTCGGGCTTCCAGCCGTCGGTGTATTCCTCGCCCACGATCTTGATGTCGCCCTTTTTCACAGCGGCATCAATGACTTCTTGCTGGCCACCGCGCAGGAAGTTGGCATTGGGGTCAGTAGGGGAGCCCTTGATCATCACGTAGTTGCCCTTGGGCTTGGCTTCCAGAATGGCGCGGGCTTGCATGCGGCCCACTTCCACGTTGTCGAATGTGATGTAGAACACGCCGGGCGCTTCGATCAGGCGGTCATAGGCGACCACGGGGATCTTTTGCTGGTTGGCCTTGTTCACGGCGGGCAGGATGGCGTCCTTGTCCATGGCCAGGATGATCAGGGCCTTGGCGCCTTTGGAAATCAGGCTGTCGATGTCCGCCAGCTGCTTCTCGGGAGAACCGCCAGCGTCAGCGCTGATGTAGGTCGCGCCGTCTTTGGCCAGCTGGGCCTTGATGGCGGCTTCGTCGGTTTTCCAGCGCTCTTCCTGGAAGTTGGACCAGCTCACGCCCACCACTTGGGCAAACGCGCCAGCGGCAGCCAGGCTCAGGGCCAGGGCGGTCAGTGTTGTCTTCAGTTTCATCAATGTCTCCGGTGATTTGGCCTGTGTCAGGCCTATGGTTTTGGAAGGACTCTTCAGAGCCATCGTGCTGCCGTAAATGCAACACGGTGCATTTAGTAAGGACGACAAACTAATTGTTCGGGACTTGGCTGGCGGCGCGAATAGGGATAAACCCGACATAGTTTAATCATCGAACTTAATAAGATCGCCGGATTCTTTCATTTTTCACAAAGGATTGCCACGTGCACCCTCTGGATTGGATTTCCCGGCCCGCAGTGCGAAACGTGGTGGCTGGCCTGGGGCTGGTGTCGGGTGCCTGGGCGGCCGATGCGCCGGCGCCTGCCACGCCACGGTTTGCCGAAGAAACCGACACTGCCGGCCTGCAAAGCCGCTTTGAAGGCGAGGGCGAATACATGGTGGGCGGGGGCGTGGCCACCTTCGATTGCGACGCCGATGGCCTGCCCGAGGTGTACATGACTGCGGGCGTGAACAAAGCCAAGTTCTACCGCAACCGCAGCACGCGTGGCGGTCCGCTCAAGCTGCAAGAAGAGCGCTCGGGCCTGGAGCTGACCAATGCCGTGGGCGCCTACCCGCTGGACATTGACGGCGACGGCCTGACCGACTTGGTGGTGCTGCGCGTGGGCGAGGTGCAGGTGTTCAAAGGGGCGGGCCAGTGCAAGTTCGAGAAGGCCAATGACGCATGGTCCATCCGCACCGGCAACGGCTGGCACACCGCCTTTGCCGCCACCTGGGAGAAAGGCCAAGCCTGGCCCACACTGGCCATTGGTACCTACACCGACCGCAGCAAGCCCGAGTTCCCCTGGGGCAGCTGCACACCGGGCTTGCTGCTGCGCCCCAAAGAGGGTGGCGGTTACCAGCCTGCCACGCCCTTGGTGCCCGGCCACTGCGCGCTGTCCATGCTGTTCTCGGACTGGAGCCGCTCGGGTACGGCCGCGCTGCGTGTGAGCAATGACCGCGAGTATTACAAGGGTGGCGAAGAGCAGCTGTGGCAGCTGCCTGCCGGCGCCGCACCCGCGCTCTACACCGCCGCCCAGGGTTGGAAGCCGCTGCAAATCTGGGGCATGGGCATTGCCAGCCACGACCTCAATGGCGATGGTTACCCCGAGGTATTTTTGACCAGCATGTCTGACAACAAATTGCAGACGCTGGAGGCGGGCGCAGCCCAGCCGCGTTTTACCGACATGGCCTTCAAACGCGGAGTGACGGCGCACCGGCCTTATGTGGGCGGAGATGTGCACCCCAGCACCGCCTGGCACGCCCAGTTTGCCGACATGAACAACGATGGGCTGACGGACCTGTTTGTGGTGAAGGGCAATGTGTCCACCATGCCCGACTTTGCGACACTGGACCCCAACAACCTGTTGCTGCAAAAGGCCGATGGCAACTTTGTGGAAGCGGGTAGCCAGGCCGGACTCGCCAGCTTCAAGCGCGGGCGTGGTGGCATGGTGGCGGATCTGAATGGTGATGGCCTGCTGGACGTGCTGGTGGTGAACCGCTGGGACAAGGCCCAGCTGTGGCGCCAGACCACGGCGGCGCCTGCGGGCCACTGGCTGCAGCTGCGTTTGCAGCAGCCCACCGGCAACCGCGATGCCGTGGGTGCTTGGGTGGAGGTGAAGTTGGGCGAGGGTGATGCGGCCCCCGTGATCCGCCAAGAGCTCACCGTGGGCGGCGGCCATGCCAGTGGCCACCTGGGCTGGATGCACTTTGGTCTGGGCAACGCCACCACGGCACAGCTGCGCGTGGGGTGGCCGCACGGCGGCTGGAGCGACTGGATGCCCGCCAAGGCAGATGCCTTCTACACCCTCAGCCCCCAGGGCCTTGTGAACTGGAAAGCCCCATGAAAACCCGATTGTTCTCGCTGTGCCTGGCAGGCGTCTTTGCCTGGACCAGCGCGCTCTTGCCTGTGCAAGCCCAGCAGGCGGCGCCCGCCGCGCGCCCCGCCAGCGCCTTCAGTGCCAGTGTTGCCACCGAGTGGTTCAACCTGGCCTTGTTGCTGACCCAGCAGACCCCGGGCTACAGCCCGCCCGTGGCCTCGCGTGCCTTGGCCTACCTGGGGCTCACGCTGTACGAGTCGGTGGTGCCCGGCATGCCGCAACACCAAAGCCTGGCGGGCCAGCTCAACGAGCTGCAGTCGCTGCCCTGGGCCCAGCCCGACGAAGTGCTGCACTGGCCCACGGTGGCCAATGCCTCCATGGCGACGATGACGCGGATGATGTTCCCCACGGCCAGCGCCGAAAACAAGGCGCGCATCGACCTGCTGGAGCGCAGCCTGCCACTCAAGTACAGCCAGGACTTCGACCCCAACACGGTCACGCCGGAGATCACCAACCGCTCGGAGACTTTTGGCAAGCTCATGGCCATGGCCATCATGACCTGGGCCCGCACCGATGGCGGCCACGAGGCCTGGGGCCCGCTGCGCCGCAGCCAGAAAAATTACGTGCCCCCGAGTGGCGAAGGCCAGTGGTCGGCCACACCGCCCGCGTTTGCGCAGGCGCTCTTGCCCTGGTGGGGCGAGGTGCGGCCGTTTGTATTGAAGACCAGCAGCAGCTGCGCCGCACCGCCGCATCCCCCGTACTCTGAGAGCCCGGGTTCGGCGTTTTACAAAGAGGCCCAAGAGGTCTACCAGGTGAGCAACAAGGCCACCCAAGAGCAACGCCAGGTGTCGCTGTACTGGGCGGATGACCCACTCAAGACCCCCACGCCTGCGGGCCACTGGGCCTACATAGCCAACGACCTGCTCAAAGTGCAAAAGGCCGACCTGGCCAAGGCCGCCCACACCATGGTGCGCCTGAACCTGGCCATGGCCGACGCCTTTATTGCGGGCTGGAAAACCAAGTACACCGCCAACCTGCTGCGCCCGGTGACCTATGTGCAACTGGTGATCGACAGCAACTGGGTGCCTACCCTGATGCACACGCCACCGTTCCCGGAATACCCCTCAGGCCACTCGGTGCAGTCCAGCGCGGCGGCCGGAGTGCTGGAGCAGGTGTTTGGCGCCAACCAGCCGTTTACCGACAACACCCACAACGACCGCGGCTGGGGCCCGCGCACCTTTGCCAGCTTCAAGGTGGCGGCAGACGAAGCGGCCATCTCGCGCATGTACGCGGGCATCCACTTCCGCAGCGGTATCGAGGGGGGCAAGGTGCAGGGGCGCTGTGTCGCCCAGCAGGTGCTGGCGCTCAAGCTGGCGCGCTGAGCCGGGGGCTGGGCTGCGCTCTCAGCCCTCGCCCACACCAATGGGTGCGGGCGCACGCATCACGATGCGGGTGAACAGGCGATCGAAGGCCGGGTCGCGTGGGTGCTGGCCGGTCAATGGGTCGCAGTTGTTGGCGAAGGCTGCGTCCAGTTCGGCCCAGTCGGCATCGCTGAGCACCGCTTGGGCCACGGGCAGGATGGCGGTTTCTTCCAGCTTCATGTGGGTCAGGTAGGCGGCTACATAGCGGCGTACGGCGGTGTCAAACGCCGCGTGGCGGCTTTCCCCCAGCAGTTCCCAGGCCAGCAGCAGGTGCTGCAATTCGCGCACGGCGGCCTCGCTGCGGGCGTGGTCTTTTTCCAGCTGGGTGATGGCCTCCAGGGTCTGGGGCGCCAGGCGCACCACGCGCGGAAACAGCAGGTCCGATTCCTTGGGGTGGTGCAGGCGCTCGGGGAACTCGTCAATGTAGAAGAGCATGGCGCGCAGCACGTCAAAAAATCGTTCGGGTTCGTCACCGGGGCCACGGTCCAGCATCAGCAGCAGTGACTGCAGCATGGCGGCCAGGGCGGCGTGTTCGTCTTTGATGGTTTGCAGGCTGCTACGGGGCATGGCGTGTCTCCGGTAATTGTGCGAGAGCTTCCCACGCACGCCAGCCCAAGAGCTTGATGCAGGTCAACGGCCGTGTTGCTAGCCGTTCGGACCTTTGGGGCGTGCACGGCTCAAGTAGCGCCGTTACCATCACTGCTGTGCGCCGCCCGGCGCGGTACTGACGTCCTTATTCCTTGCCCTTGCTATGACGACACCACTGTCCCCCCGAGTCCTGACCTGGTTGCACCGCCTGGCCTATGCGCTGGGTGCGCTGGTGTTGCTATGGGGGCTGGCCTGGGCGCTGGTGCCGTCCATTGCCAAAAGCCAGGCGCAAACCCGGCTATCGGCGTTGCTGGGCCGTGTGGTCACCATCGGTGCCATCGAGTTTGCGCCCTGGTCGCTGGAGCTCACAGTGCGCGAGCTGGCCGTGGCCAAGGCCGACGGCAGTGGCCCGCAGTTCAGCGTAGCCAGGGTCTATGTAGATGCCGAGCTGCAGTCGCTGCTGCGTCTGGCGCCCGTGGTGGACGCGGTGGCCGTGGAGGCGCCCACGCTGTACCTCACCCACACGGGCAAGGGGCAGTACGACATCGACGACATCGTGCAGCGCCTGCAGGCACCTTCGGACGCGCCTGCAGGAGATCCGCTGCGCTTTGCGGTCTACAACGTCACCCTCAGTGGCGGCAGCGTGGACTACACCGACCAGGCGCTGCAAGGCCAGCCGCGCCAGCACACGCTGCGCGAGCTGCAGCTCAGCGTGCCTTTTCTCAGCAACTTTGATTCCAAGCGTGATGTGCTGGTGGCGCCACGGCTGGCCTTTGTGCTCAATGGCAGTGCCTTTGATACCGCGGCCCAGGGCACGCCGTTCGCCCAAACCCGCCAGGGCGAGGCGCAGCTGAAGATCAGCCAGTTGGACCTCAAGCCCTATCTGCCCTACCTGCCGGCAGGCCTGCCTGTGCAGCCGCAAAGCGCGGTGGTGGATGCAGAACTCAAGATCGGTTTTGTGCAGCAACCGCAAACCGCAGTCACGCTCTCGGGCGTGGTCACCGTGAGCCAACTGGCCGTGGCGGATGCCACCGGCGCGCCCTTGCTGTCGGTGGACGCGGTGCGCACCGAGCTGGCCGATGTGCGCCCACTGGAGCAGCAGGTAAAGCTGGGTGCGGTGGAGATCAGCAACCCGCGCTTGCAGGTGCTGCGCGCGCGCAATGGCCGCCTCAATCTGGCGCTTGCCAGCACAGGGGCAGCCAAAGACGCTCCTAAAACAGGAGCTGCTCGCGCAGACACCACGGGGGCTACAGGCCCAAAAGGCACTGAAACGCCAGCTACTGCCAAACCGTGGGCCTTGGCGCTGGAGCGCCTGGCGCTGCGGGGTGGCCAGGTGGACTGGCAGGACCAACAAACCCCGGCCAAGCTGGCGCTGACCGAGCTGGAGCTCACGGCCCAGGGCCTGCACTGGCCCATGGACCAGGCGGTGCGCGCCGAGGCCAGCGCCAACCTGCCCGCGGGCAAGACCAGCGCGCGCCTGACCCTGCAGGCAGAGGGGACCGACCAGCAAGGCAGCGCCCAAGCCACCGTCAATGGCCTGGCCCTGGCACTGGCCGACCCCTACTTGGCCGCATGGCTGCAGCCCACGGTGCGCGGCGTGCTGGACGCCGAACTGGGTGCCACCTGGGCCGGTGACAAGCTGCAGGCCACGGTGAAACAACTGGCCGTGCGCGACGCGGGCCTGGTGGCCAGCAAGGCCATGGCGGCCGCTGCCACCACCACGGGCAATACGCGCAACTCTGAGGGCCCCAGCTCCCAGGACCTGCCCAAGTTCAAGCTGCTCGAAGTGAGCGATGCCCAGGTGGACCTGGCGGCTCGGACTGCCCGCGTGGGCAAGCTGCTGCTGGCCGGTGCCAGCAGCGGCGTGCGCCGCGAGACGGACGGGACATGGATGTTTGAGCGCTGGCTGAAAGCAGCCCACGGCGCCGCGCCCCTTGCCCCAGCCGCCGCTACCCCGGCTGCAACCGCGCCCCCCGCAGCGCCCTGGAAAGTGGCGCTGGGCGAGCTGCAGCTGCAAAACGCTGCTGTGCAGTTCACCGACCGCGTGAACGCGCGCCCGGTGCGGCTGGATATTTCAGCCCTCAACCTGCAGGCCAAGGGTGCCGCGCTGGATGGCAAGAAGCCAGTGCCGGTGACGCTGAGCGCCCGCGTGAAGTCGGGCCAGGCCGAAGCCGGCAGCCTGCGTTACCAAGGCACCGTGGCCTGGGACCCGGTGCAAGCCCAGGGCGCCGTGGAGTTGCTGGAGCTGCCGGCGCATGCGCTCGCGCCCTACGTGGCCAGCCAGGTGAACCTGGATGTGCTGCGGGCCGATGCCAGCTTCAAGGGCCAGCTGCGTTTTGCCAGCACGGCCAAGGGGCCGGAGGTCGCACTCAAGGGTGATGCACAGCTGGAAGACTTCCGTGCCAACACCGTGCAAGGCGCGGCCGGCAGTTTTGCCGAGGAGCTGCTGAGCTGGAAGTCGCTCAACGTGCCCGGCATCGACCTGGCCATGGTGCCCGGTGCCGCCACGCGGGTGAACGTGCGCGAGGCGGCGCTGTCCGACTTTTACGCCCGTCTTATCGTCAACCCCAATGGCCGCCTGAACCTGCAGGACCTGAGCAAAACCCCGGCCCAGGCCGAGGCGGCCGCCAGCACGCCACCCGGTGCCGCAGCATCGGCCCCGGCACCTGCTGCATCCGCAGCCGCGAGTGCCAGCGCCGGGCCCGACGCCGTCATCACCATGGGCCCTATCAGCCTGGTCAACGGTCGGGTGCTGTTTTCCGACCGTTTCATCCAGCCCAACTACACCGCCAACCTGAGCGACCTGACCGGCAAGCTCAGCCAGTTCTCCAGCCAGCCCTCCAACGGCGTGGTGCAGCTGGCCGACCTGGAGCTGCGTGGGCGGGCCGAAGGCACCGCGTCGCTGGACATCACCGGCAAGCTCAACCCGCTGGCCAAGCCTTTGGCGCTGGACATTGCGGGCAAGGTGCGCGACCTGGAGCTGTCGCCGCTCTCACCCTATGCGGTCAAGTACGCGGGTTATGGCATCGAGCGCGGCAAGCTCAGCCTGGATGTGCGCTACACCGTGCAACCCGATGGCCAGCTCACCGCCACCAACAAACTGGTGCTGAACCAGCTGACCTTTGGCGACAAGGTGGACGGCGCACCCAATAGCCTGCCCGTCAAGCTGGCGGTGGCCCTGCTGGCCGACCGCAATGGCGTGATTGACCTGGACCTGCCGATCAGCGGCTCGCTCAACGATCCGCAGTTCCGCATTGGTCCGGTGATCTGGAAAGTCATCACCAACCTGGTAGCCAAGGCCATCACCGCCCCCTTTAGTCTGCTGGCCAATGCCTTCGGTGGCGGCGGCAGTGCAGAGTTGAGCACTGTGGCTTTTGCACCCGGTAGCAGTGTGCTGACCGACCCGGCCAAGGCCGGGCTGGACAAGGTCGCCAAGGCGCTGGTGGACCGCCCCGGCCTGCGCTTGACCGTGCAAGGCACGGCCAATGTAGAGGCCGAGCGCGAAGCCATCAAGCGCGAACGCCTCAAGGGCCTGCTGCTGGCCGAGAAACGCCGTCGCGCCACCGCGCAGGGGCAAGACGCGGCGGCCGTGGCCAGCTACAGCGCCGAGGAAATGCCGGTGCTGCTGCGCGCGGTCTACCGCCGCGCCGACATCACCAAGCCGCGCAACCTGGTAGGCCTCACCAAGGACATCGAGGTGCCTGACATGGAGGCCCTGTTGCTGGCCAACATCACCGTCAACGACGAGGCTGCCCGCGAGCTGGCGCTCCAGCGTGGCGTGGTGGTCAAGGACTACCTGGCTGCGAAACAGGTGAGTGCCGAGCGCCTGTTTTTGGGCGCAGTGAAAACCGGCGGCGCTGCGGCGGAGGCCAAGCCGCAGGCCGAGCTCAACCTGGCCAGTCAGTAGCCGGGTGCCGTATGTACCAGCCCAGCCACTTTGAGGAAACCCGCGCCGAGGTGCTACACGCCTTGGTGCGCAGCCACCCCCTGGCGACCCTGGTGACGCTGACGGCGCAGGGGTTGGAGGCCAACCACATCCCGCTGCTGTTGCGCACCGAGGGCGTGGCCCGCCCTACGCTGGTGGGCCATGTGGCGCGTGCCAATCCGCTGTGGCGCGAAACCGATCTGGCGACACCGGTGCTGGTCATCTTCCAGGGCCCGCAGCATTACATCAGCCCCGGCTGGTATGCCAGCAAGGCTGAACACGGCAAGGTGGTGCCCACGTGGAACTACGCGGTGGTGCATGCCAAGGGCCTGCTGCGGGTGCATGACGATGCGGCCTGGATACGTGCGCAGATGGCGGAGCTGACGGGCCAGCAGGAGGCGGGCATGGTGCGCCCTTGGGCCGTGGACGACGCCCCGCGCGACTACACCGACCGCATGATTGCGGCGGTGGTGGGCATTGAAATTCCCATCGACAGCCTGGCCGGCAAATGGAAGGTCAGCCAGAACCAGCCCGCCACCAACCAGACCACCGTGCAGCAGGGCTTGCACGGCTTGGGCACCGAGGCGGGTGCCGCGATGGCGGGGCTGGTGGATGCGTTGGGGGTGAACGCGAAGAGGGGCTAGGTCTCAGCGCCGGTCCGCCCCCAGCTGAATACGCCCCCTTGGGGGGGGCAGCGACCCGCGCAGCGGCGGAGCGTGGGGGTTAACGCTCTTCTATTTTTCCATCCGCATGCTTGGCAAAGCGGCCCTTGTCGCGTGGGTGCACCGGGTCATTGGCGCCCCAGGGCCAGCCGCCAAACTCGGTGCGGCGGTAGTCGGCAAAGGCCTGGTGAATCTCTTGCTGGGTGTTCATCACAAACGGACCGTATTGCGCCACCGGCTCGCCAATCGGGCGGGCCTGCAGCACCAGCAGTTCACTCTCGGCATCGCCGTTGACGAAACTGCAGTCATGGTCGGCCTGTACTTCCATCACGGATTTGACTGGCACCGGTTCACCCGCCACGGTGAGTGCCCCACCCTTGAAGAAATACAGGATGCGCCGCGTGGCGGCGCTGGCGGCGGCGGGCAGCGTCCACTGCGCGCCGGGGCTGAGTTTGACGGTGTAGATGCCCAGGTCGCTGCCGGGCTCGCTGGCCCAGGAGTCGGGTGGCGGGGGCAGGGCCTTTTTGCCTTCCAGCGTGCCGGCAATACACACCACGTCGGTGGTCCTGCCTTGCGCATCGGTGGCAGTGATGCGGGGAATGTCTTCGTGCCAAAACATGGTGAAGTGGGGCTCGGCCATTTTGTGTTTGGCCGGCAGGTTGACCCAGATCTGGAACAGCTCGGTGGGGTTGGGGGCATCGGTGTGCAAGAGCGGAAACATCTCGCAGTGCACGATGCCTTTGCCGGCCGTGAGCCACTGCACATCGCCACCGCCAAAGCGGGCGGTGGCGCCCAGTGAGTCGGAGTGGTCGATGCGGCCGTTGCGCACGATGGTGACCGTTTCAAACCCCCGGTGCGGGTGCGAGGGAAAACCGGGCACGGTGTCGCCGTGGTACATGCTCCAGCCGTCCTTGCCCGCAAAGTCCTGGCCGATGTCGCGGCCTGCCAGCAGCGCCGGGTTGGGCGCCATCTGCGCGTTGCCCGCCGGGTAGGCGTCGTTGTGGTGCACGCAGAACAGGAAGGGGTCCAGGGTCTGCCAGGGGAAACTCAGGGGGGCGATGGAGAGCAGGGTTTTCATGCCCCGCATTGTCCCCGGCTTGGCGGTTTTTTGCAGCCATGGCGCCAGAGCCCCTGTGGCACCCCACTAAGATCGACGCATGTTCTTGTCTTCTCTTTTGGCCCATCCCGGGGGGCGTGTGGCCCTGGTGCTGGCCAGCCTGGCCGTGCTGCTGGGCGCAGACCATGCCGTGCGGCCGCCAACGGCCGCACCCGCGCTGGCGCAGATGCCGGCCATCGCCGTGGGTGGCCAGCCGGTGCAGGCGGCGCAACTTCAACGCGTGGCCGGGGGCGATGTGCCCATGCCAGCCGGCACCGCCGCTGCCCACGCCAGCAGCCTGCTGCCCATGCCGGCTGGGCACGCCGCAGCCCTGAGCCTGTTCTGGTTTTCGGGCGAGCGCGAGAGTGGCCCGCTGGTGCAGATTGCCGCCAGCCAATGGGACCGCGCCACCCAGGCCTGGCTGCCGCCATGCTTTGTGGTGAACCGCCACCAAATGGGCGATTTGCTGGGCCATGGCCTGCGCCGCCTGGGCAACCCGGTGGCGTGGACGGATGCGCAGGGCCGCATGCACCTGTTTGTGGTGGCCACGGGTTGGGGCGGATGGGCCGCCAGCCGGGTACTGCATTTGCAGCAAAGCAGTGCCTCGCAGGACTTGGCGGAGCTGGCGTTTTCGCCGGTGCGTGTGTTGCCCTTGTCGTGGCTGTGGAACACCAGTTTTTTGGTGCGTAACGCCATGCTGCCCCTGCAAGACGGTGGTGCGGTGCTGCCGGTGCACTTTGAGCTGGGCCTGAAGTACCCCGCTGCGGTGCGGCTGGATGCGAATGGAGAATTTGTGGGTTTGACCCGCATGTCCAACCGCACCCACAACCTGCAGCCCAGCATCCTGCCGCAGAGCCCCACACAGTGGGTGGCGCTGATGCGCGATGAGCGGCACGGTGGCAAGGTGACGGCGGCGCGCACCGACGATGGTGGCGCGCATTGGACCGATCTGCCGGACCTGCCCTTGGGCAACCCCGACGCCGCCGTGGCCGGTTTTGCGCTGGGGCCGCAGCAGATGCTGCTGGCCCACAACCCCACCCCCGAGGGCCGCGCCAGGTTGGACCTGAGCCGCAGCGCCGATGGCCTGCAGTGGACGCTGCAGCAAACGCTGGCAAAGGGAGCGGAAGACGCCGAGTTTTCTTACCCTGCGCTGGCCTGGGCCGATGACGCCTTGTGGATCAGCTACACCGTGGACCGGGCCACCTTGTCCTGGCAGCGCTTTGCGGTGGGGGGGCAGCCATGAATGCGCCCGCTTTGCCGCCGCTGTGGCTGATGCAGGTTTGGCTGCCACTGGGCTGGGCCGTGGTGTTGGCTGCCTTGGTGCTGGTGCTTGTCAGCCGCCTTACCCGGCACCGCGGCGTGGTGTGGGGCTTGCCGCTACTGGCCGCGCTGTGGACCCTGCTGCCCGGCGAGGTGTCACCCGCGTACTGGCTGGGCCTGGCCTTCCAGGCGCCCAGCGTGCTGCTGGTGCTGCTGTGTGCCTGGTGGGGCGGGGGAGCGCTGCGGGGGGCGCCCGTGATGACGCGCCCTGGCAAACCCATGACTGCTTGGGTGCTGGTTGCTCTGGTGGTGGGCTGGCTCTTGTTGCTCGACACCCTGGCCCAACTGCCCGTGGCGCTGTATGGGTTGGGCTTTGATGCACCCGCTTTGGCCGTGGTGGCCTTGCTCTCTCTGCTGCCCCTCTTGCAGGCCGGTGCCGCCCAGCGTGTGAGCACTTGGCTGGCGCCACTGGCCGTGCTGCTGTTTGTGCTGCTGCGCCTGCCCACCGGCAACGTGTGGGACGCCGTGCTGGACCCCTGGCTCTGGCTGGGGCTGCATGGGTATCTGCTACGGGGTGTGCTGAGGCGCTCTTGATTTGATAGCTGTTGGCGCAGCAACCACGGGGGCTGGAGCTCAAAAAAACCATAAATTTGGATGCTGACCCGGTTGGGTGCCTTGGCGGCACCTGCACCTGCCGCGGGAACTTCGTGTGCTGGCATCACTCCACCTTGGTATGCACCGCAGAACCACCCTGGTCGCCCTGGCCACACTCCCCAGCCTGATCACCGCCCCGCTGGCCAGCGCCGCCAGCCAGCCGCTGCTGCAGGCGCTCAAGCCCTCGCCGCGTTTGCCGGTGCTGTTTGTGGGGCATGGCAGCCCCATGAATGCGATCGAGGACAACGCCTGGCGGCGCAGCTGGCAGGCCATGGGGGTGGAGTTGCTGGCGCGTGGCGTGCGGCCGCAGCTGATTCTGTGCATCTCTGCGCACTGGCTCACACCGGGCTGGCAGCTCACGGGAGTGGCGCAGCCCAAAACGATTCACGACTTTGGTGGTTTTCCACAAGCGCTGTTTGACCAGCAGTACCCCGCACCCGGTGCACCCGCGGTGGCGCGCAGCCTGGCCAGCACGCTCAAGTCGCCCGCCAACGGCACGCCCTTGGGAGTGGATGCGCAGTGGGGCTTTGACCATGGCACCTGGTCGGTGCTCAAGCCCATGTTTCCCAAGGCCGACATTCCGGTGCTGCAGCTGAGCATGGACTACAGCCGCGCACCCGCTGAGCACTACGCGCTGGGCAAACAACTGCAGGCGCTGCGCGAGCGCGGGGTGCTGATCGTGGGCAGTGGCAACATCGTGCACAACCTGCGCGCCACACGCCAGGACACGGCGCCAAACGAAGCCTACGACTGGGCGCAGGAGTTTGATGCGGTGGTGCAAAACCAGATCAAGAAGGGGCAACTGGACGCGCTGCAAAACTTTTTGTCGCTGGGCGCTGTGGCTCAGCAAGCGCATCCCTCACACGACCACTACTTGCCGCTGCTCTATGCCGCGGGTGCGGCCCGATCCAGCGAGATGCCACGTTTCTTCAACACGGGCTTTCAGTCCGCCTCCATCTCCATGCGTTCAGTGCTCTGGGGTTGAACACCACTGGCGTCAGCCCTTGCCCAGCGGTGGCCCGCCAAACATGGCGGACGCGTTGCTGATGGGCCCCAGCTCGGCGGCGGTGGCCAGCAGCGGCTCTGCCAGCGTGTGCATGCGTTCCAGCGTGAGCCGCAGCTTGGGCCCGGCAATGCTGATGACCCCAATCGCCTCCCTGCGCCGGTAGACCGGTGCGGCCATGGCGGTCATGCCGGGGGCAAACACCTCGTCGATCATGGCGTAGCCGCGCACACGTGCGGCATGCAGGTAGCCCAGTAGCGCCTTTACGGTAGTGGGCGCGCGCGGGCCGTAGTCCTCCGGCGCACCAAAGCCCTGGCGGGACACCATCTCCATCGCGCGCTCGTCGCTCATGGTGAGCAGCCAGGCATGGCCGGACGCGGTGCAGGAGAGGCGGGCGTCCATGCCCATATCGGGGTCGTAGCGAAGGCCCTTGCGCATCCCCTGGGACTTGGCCACCCAGGTCAGGCGCTCACCATCCACCAGGGACAGGCGCACCAACTCGCCCGAGGTCTGGGCCAGCCGGTCCAGCAGGGGCTCGGCCACATCGACCATGCCCACATTGCTGAGGTAGCCCAGGCCCAGCGAGGCCAGCTTGGTGGTGAGCAGGTAGTCGCCATGCGCCCGCGCTTGCCGCACATAGCCGCGCTGCTGCAGGTCGGCCAGCAGGCGGTGGCAGGCGCTCAGGGGAATGTCCAGCTCGCTGGCCAGTTGCGCCAGGGGGAAGCCGTCGGGGTGGGCGGCCATGTGTTCCAGGATCTGCAGACCCCGGACCAGCGCGGTACTCATGGAAGTTTCCTTTTTATATAGAGAAATTGTTTTCCAATTTGGAAAGTATTTCTCATTGGGTCCGAATAATAGTCGGCAGGAGCGGGGCGACCTTTCAGATCCCGACCAGACACCCCAGGAGACACACCATGCGCAGATCTTTCGTGCTGGGCCTTAGCGCCCTGGCTTTGGCCATCACCAGCTTTGGCGTCCAGGCCCAGGACATCCAGGAACGCACCATCAAGTTCGGCCACTTGAACAATGCCGGTCATCCGACCAGCCTGGGCGTGCGCAAGTTCGCCGAAATCGTGGCGGCCAAGAGCGGCGGAAAAATCAAGGTGCAGGAGTTCGCGGCTTCCCAGCTTGGCAACGAGCTGCAGCAGCAGTCAGCGCTGCAAGGCGGCGTGCAGGAGATGCTGGTGGCATCGACCACCTCCCTGAACGGCATCGTCAAGGAATTCGGCCTGCTCGACTTTCCTTTTCTTTTTGCCAATGCCAAGCAGGCTGATGCCTTGGTCGACGGTCCCCTGGGCAAGGCCCTGGCTGCCAAGCTGCCGGAGAAAGGGCTGCTCGTGCTGGGATTCTTCGACCTGGGCTTTCGCAATGTCACCAACAGCAAGCGGCCCATCATGAAAGGGTCGGATCTGGAGGGCCTGAAGCTGCGCGTGATCCCGAACCCGGTGTTCCTGGAAACCTTCAAGACGTTCAAGGCCAACCCGGTGCCCTTGGCCTTTGCCGAACTGTATGGCGCGCTCGAAAGCAAAGCCGTCGATGGCCAGGAGAATCCTTTTGCAGTGATTGAGTCGAGCAAACTCTATGAAGTACAGAAGTACGTGAGCGGCACCAACCACGTTTACGCGACCAATCCCATCCAGATCAGCAAGCGCTTCTGGGACCGTCTCTCACCGGTGGAGCAGAAACTGCTGCAAGACGCCGCCACTGAAGCCCAGAACTGGCAGCGCACGGTGAGCCGCGAGGTTTCCAGCAAGGCCTTGGGCGAGTTGAAGGCCAAGGGCATGATCTACAACGACATTCCGCCCGCCGAACTGGACCGCATGCGTGCCGATGTGCGTCCCGTTTACGACAAGTTCTCCTCTGCCTACGACCCGGCGACTGTGGCCCTGTTCAAAGCCGAACTGGAACGGGTCTCCAAGCTGTGAATACCATGAAATTCCTCATCCTGCACGGCCCCAATCTCAACCTGTTTGGGCGGCGTGAACCCCATATCTATGGCACCACCACGTTGGCCGAGATCAACGCCAAACTCCAGGCCCTGGCTGCGGAGTTGGGGGTGGAACTGGAGATCCTGCAGTCCAACCACGAAGGCACGCTGATCGACAAGCTGCACGAGCGCATCGACACGGTGCAGGGGGCCTTGCTGAATCCGGCTGGGCTCACCCAGCACGGCGTGCCACTGCACGACGCGATCAAGGCGATGCCGTTTCCTGTGCTGGAAATTCACATGTCGAACATCGCGGCACGTGAGCCCTGGCGGTCACACTCCATCATCTCGCCCGCGGTGAAGGCGACGATCCAGGGGCTGGGCTGGCGCTCGTACACCATGGGGCTGCGCGCAGTGGTGGAGCTGGCGCAGGCGTCGTAGGCACAAAAAAGGGCCAACCCGATGGGGCTGGCCCTTTTTGTTTGGGGTGCGCCAGATTCAGCGCACCACGCTTACAGGCAACACGCCAGCATCCGGGGCACGGTCATGGCCTGAGCGGGCAAACACCGTCTTTTCTGTGAACGTCACATCTACGAAGCGTGCCATGCTAGTGGTAGGGGGCGTGCGGGCAGAGGACTTTTGGCCTTCTATACTCGCGAAATGAACCAGTCAGTACATTCCGCGGGAAGCACCAACTCCCCAGCCAAGCCGGTGGCTGCGCCCTCGCGCACCAACGACCCGGCGCGCACCATGGCTGGCATTCTGGCGATGGCGACCAAAGAGTTCGCGGCCAAGGGGCTGAGTGGTGCGCGCATCGATGCGATTGCCGAGGCCACCCACACCAGCAAGCGCATGATTTATTACTACTACGGCAGCAAAGAGGGGCTGTACGTGGCGGTGCTGGAAGAGTCGTATCGGCGTATGCGCCAGATTGAGGGGCAGTTGCATCTGGAGGACATGGAGCCCGAGGCGGCCTTGCGCCGGCTGGTGGAGTTCACCTTCGACCGGCATGCGGACAACGAGGATTTCATCCGCCTGGTGATGAACGAAAACATCGAGCAGGGCAGCTACCTGGCGCAGAGCAAGACCATCCAGCAGCTCAATGTACCGGCCATTCAGGCGATTCGCCAGCTCTATGACCGGGGCGTGCAGCAGGGCGTGTTCCGCCCGGGGCTGGACCCGGTGGACATCCACGCGTCGATCTCGGCGCTGGCGTTTTTCAACGTCTCCAACCGCCACACCTTCGGGCTGATCTTCAAGGACAAGGTGCAGAACGCGCAGTCCGACGCCCGCCGTGCCAGCATCACCGAGATGGTGGTGCGCTTCGTGCGCAAGTAATCCCGCAGGCATGGCGCGCCTCGCGCGCAGGGGGCGTGCAAGCAATTCACTTTCGGCATAACAGCTTTCCCGGCTATGCGCGATAGATCTAGGGAAAACCCGCATCTCTTAAAACTAACTAGTTCGTACATTAACAAACGTACGAAATCTGGAGCGTTGCGTGGTCAACAAATTTATCAATGGGTACTGCAAGTTGCTGGGCTACCTGATTGCCGCAGCACTGGCGCTGATGGTGGTGCTGGTGTTTGGCAATGTGGTGATGCGCTATGCGTTCAACTCGGGTTTCACCCTGTCTGAAGAACTGTCGCGCTGGTTGTTTGTGTGGGTCACCTTCATGGGGGCTGTGGTCGCCCTGCATGAAAAAGCCCACCTGGGCACCGACATGCTGGTGGGCCGCTTGGGCGCCACTGGCAAGAAGGTATGCATGGCGCTGTCCCTCGTGCTCATGTTGTTTTGCCTGTGGTTGGTGGCCAAAGGTTCTTACGACCAGTACCTCATCAACAAGGAGTCCACCAGCCCGGTGATGGAAGTGTCCATGGGCATTTTCTATGCCTCGGGGGTGGTGTTTGCCGTACTGGGCGCGCCCATTGTGCTGACGGACCTGTGGCGTCTGCTCATCGGCCAGGTGGATGACGCACACCTGGTGCTGATCCAGGAGTCCGAAGAAGCACCGCATGGCGGTGACTCTGGTGGCCATTCCCCTTCCCGCAACTGAGCCCGGAGCGACTGAGATGACGATTGCAATTTTTCTGGGTTCGTTGCTGGCGGCCATGGCGCTGGGGGTGCCGATTGCCTTTGCCCTGCTGCTGTGTGGTGCGGCACTGATGTGGCAGATGAACATGTTTGATGCGCAGATCCTGGCGCAGAACGTGATCGAAGGGGCCAACAGCTTTCCGCTGCTGGCGGTGCCCTTCTTCATGCTGGCGGGCGAGATCATGAACGCGGGCGGTCTGTCGCGCCGCATCGTGAACTTCGCCATGGCGCTGGTGGGGCACATCAAGGGCGGCCTGGGTTATGTGACGATTGTGGCGGCCGTGATCATGGCGTCGCTGTCGGGTTCTGCGGTGGCCGACGCGGCCGCGTTGACTGCATTGCTCCTGCCCATGATGGTGGCGGCGGGCCACGACCGCGCCCGTTCGGCCGGGCTGATTGCGTCGGCCGGCATCATCGCGCCCATCATTCCGCCCAGCATCGGCTTTGTGATCTTTGGCGTGGCGGCCAACGTGTCGATTTCCAAGCTGTTCATGGCCGGCATCTTCCCGGGTGTGTGGCTGGCTCTGTCGCTGGTGGCCACCTGGTGGTGGCTGGTGCGCAAGGAAATGGTGGTGCCGCCACCGCGCAAGAGTGCGGCTGAGGTGCTGGAGGCCATGCGCCTGGCGACCTGGGCGCTGGTGCTGCCCTTCATCATCGTGTTCGGCCTGAAGTTTGGGGTGTTCACCCCGACCGAGGCGGCCGTGGTGGCAGCGGTGTATTCGCTGTTTGTGTCCACCGTGGTCTACCGCGAACTCAATTTCAGCAAGCTGGTGCCCTTGTTTGTGGCTGCGGCCAAGACCAGTGCGGTGGTGATGTTTCTGGTGGCGGCGGCCATGGTGTCGGCCTGGATGATCACCGTGGCCAACCTGCCCGGCCAGGTGGTGGAGTTGCTGCAACCCCTGCTGGACAGCCCGCGCCTCTTGATGCTGGCCATCATGATTCTCACCATCGTGGTGGGCACGGCACTGGACATGACGCCCACGATTTTGCTGCTGACGCCGGTGCTGATGCCGGTGGTCAAGGCCGCGGGCATTGACCCGGTGTACTTCGGTGTGATGTTCATCATCAACAACGCCATCGGCCTGATCACGCCGCCCGTGGGCACGGTGCTGAACGCGGTGGCCGGTGTGGGCAAGGTGGGCATGGACGAGGTGACCAAAGGGGTTCTGCCCTTCATGTTTGCGCAGTTCGCCATCATGTTTTTGATGGTGGCCTTCCCGCAGCTGGTGATGGTGCCGGCCCGCTGGTTCTATTGATGGTTAACGGCAGCCGGGCGTGCTTGGGTACGCCACGTCCGGCAGGCTTTTTGTATTGCGTACAGCCGCTTTCGGTTCCCACAATTTCAGGAGACAAGTCATGAAGCGTTCAGTCCTCAAAGCCATTGCCGCAGCCGCTGTCCTCGCCACCTTGGGTGTTGCCCAGGCGCAAGAGATCCGTGAACACACGATCAAGTTCGCCACCCAAAACCCCAAGGGCCACCCCATGGTGCTGGGCATGGAGCGTTTTGCCGAAAACGTGAGCAAGAAGTCGGGCGGCAAGATCAAGGTCAACCTGTTCCCCGGCGGTGTGTTGGGCGGTGACCAGGCCAATGTGTCGGCCGTGCAGGGCGGCACGCTGGAGATGGTGGTGCTCAACACCGGCATTCTGGCCAGCGTGGCCAAAGAGCTGGCGATTTTCGACTTCCCCTTCCTGATCAGCTCTTCCCAAGAGGCCGACGCACTGGTGGACGGCCCGGTGGGCAAGAAGCTGCATGCCAAGCTGGAAGAGCGCGGTATTGTGGGCCTGTCGTACTGGGAGCTGGGCTTTCGCAACATCACCAACAGCAAGCGCCCCATCCTCAAGGTGGAAGACATCGAAGGCCTGAAGCTGCGCGTGATCCCCAACCCCATCAACGTGGACTGGGTGAAGGCTCTGGGCGCCAACCCCACACCGCTGCCCTTCCCCGAGTTGTACGCCGCGCTGGAGCAGAAGGCGATTGACGGCCAGGAAAACCCCCTGACCGTGATCAACGCCAACAAGCTGTACGAGGTGCAGAAGTACGTCACGCTGACCAACCACCAGTACAACCCCCAGTCGGTGATCATCAGCAAGAAGTTCTGGGACACCTTGAACGCGGCCGAGAAGAAGCTGATTGACGAAGCATCGGACGACGCGACCAAGTACCAGCGCGAACAGTCCCGCGCCCAAGCCGCAGCCGCGGTGGACGGCCTCAAAAAGGGTGGCATGACCGTGAGCGAGTTCTCACCTGCTGAACTGGCCAAGCTGCGCGACAAGATGAAGCCCGTGGTGGCCAAGTACAGCGCCAACGTGGGCGAAGCCACCGTGGCAGAAGTGCAGGCCGAGCTGGCCAAGATCCGCAAGTAAGCGCCGTCCCCTGCGCGGCCCGGTGGCCGCGCAGGGCCGCTGATTCTCTTTGTCTTTCCGAGGTTGTATGAAAGTCCTGATGCTGCACGGCATTAACCACAATATGTTCGGCAAGCGCGACCCCGCGCAGTACGGCACCATCACGCTGGACGAGATCAATGCCAATCTGCACGCACTGGGCCGCGAGCTGGGTGCCGAGGTGCAGGCTTTTCAGACCAACAGCGAAAGCGCCATGTGTGAGCGCATCCACCAGGCCTTTACCGAGGGGGTGGACGCGGTGCTGATCAATGCCGGTGCCTGGACGCACTACAGCTACGGCATCCGCGATGCCATTTCCATCCTGACCTGCCCGGTGGTGGAGCTGCACATGTCCAACATCCACGCGCGCGAGGAATTCCGCCACAAGTCGGTGTTTGCCGACATCGTCAAAGGCCAGATTGCCGGCTTTGGCGCGGACAGCTATTTGCTGGCCCTGCGCGCCGGTGTCAACGCGGCCAAGGCTGCCAAGGCCGTGCAAGCATGATCATCAACGGCAACACCGAAGTCATTGCCCACATTGGCTTCCCCACGCACGCCTTCAAGGCACCCATGATTTACAACCCCTGGTTTGAAAAAGCCGGGGCCAATGTGGTGGTGGTGCCCATGGGTTGCCAGAGCCCGGACTACGCCGCATTTTTGCGCAGCGTGTTCACGCTCACCAACATCCGCGGCGCGCTGATCACCATGCCGCACAAGGTGCCCACTACCGAGTTGGTGGACGAGCTGTCGCCCACCGCCGCCATTGCGGGCGCGTGCAACGCCGTACGCCTGGGCCCCCATGGGCAGCTGCAAGGCGACATGTTTGACGGTGCCGGTTTTGTGCGCGGCGTGCTGCGCAAGGGCCTGAAGCTGCAGGGCGCACGCGCGCTGGTGGTGGGCAGTGGTGGTGTGGGTTGCGCCATTGCGGCCTCGCTGGCGGCCGAGGGACTGTCTGCCCTGGCGGTGTTTGATGTCAACGCGACTGCAGCTGATGGTCTGGCTGCCCGCCTGCGCCAGCACTATCCGCAGCTCGAGGTCTTGACCGGCTCCACCGACCCGGTGGGTTTTGACCTGGTGGTGAATGCCACCCCCTTGGGCATGAACGAAGGCGATGCCATGCCGCTGGATGTGACGCGCCTGTCGTCCAGCACCTTTGTGGGCGAAGTGGTCATGAAGACCGAGACCACCGCCTTTCTCGCTGCGGCCATGGCGCGCGGCTGCAAGGTGCAGGTGGGCTCGGACATGCTGTTCGAGCAGATTCCGGCCTACCTCGAGTACTTTGGCCTGCCCAGCACCACCCCCGAAGAGCTGCGGGCCGTGGCGACGCTGCGGTACTGATTTTTAAGCCTTTTAGGCCTCTAGACCTCGTGGATGCTGCGCAAGCAGCTATGAAATCAGGAGTGAAGTGGGTGAGCCGGAGGTGTGACTAAGGCTTGCGCACCAGCAGCCATTCGCGGCGGAACAACCACTCCTGCGGTTGCCACAGGTTATCCAGCGTCACCTCGCCGCTCTTGTGGCGGCTCTTCACATGCCAGCGTTGGGCCACCAGCGTGCAGTGCGGCAGGCAGCTGGGGGCTTCGTTCAGGTCTTCTTGCAGCCAGACCACGGCATCGAACTCCGCCAACAGTTTGTCCAGCCGTTCCTTGGCGGGCATGTCGGGGTACAGCGCTCCGGTGTTGCGGCCTTCGGCGTCGTACGGCGTGATGCGCGCACCAGGCAGCACAAAGTGAAAACGCTCGTACTGGCCGGTGAATCCATTGGGCACAACCACCCGTTGGCCCTGCATCTGTGCTTGCACGGTGGGGCTGTAGTCCGCTGCGGGCTTGGAGAGTGGCGCCACCATGAGTCCAAAGCAGCCATACACCGCCAGGCAAGCCACCAGGGTTGCATTGCGGACCCATGGTTTGTAGATAAAACCGCCTGTAACACCCACCAATCCTGCGCAAGCAGCTATCAAAGTCGTAGCAACTTCCGCCGTGTTGGCAATCCCCATGCTGCCCATCACCCAGCCAATGCGGGCCAGCATCACCAGTGCCGGGGCGCACACCAGCAGCGTGACCCAGAACCAGACGCGGGGCAGCCGGTCCCACACCAGCGCCATGGCAATGGCCAGCGCCGGCATGGCCGGAATGACGTAGCGCGCCGAGCGTTGGCTGGGAATGGTGAACACCACCAGCCACACCAGCAGCCAGGCCAGCAGCACCCACAGCGCAGGCGTGAGTTGCGCATAACTCTCGCGGCGCACACCGCGCCACAACACCAGTGCACAAAAGCCCAAGGCCATGAAGGCGAGCAGGCCCGCGTTCTCGGGGTAGGCCAGCAACTGCGTCCACATGGGGTAGGGGCCTGACAGCGCGGCTTGCCAGTACCCCATGGTGTTGGACATCTTGCCGGCGTTCTCGGCCACCACAAACTCTTGCCACACGGCAGCCGGGTCGGGGTCCAGCACAAACCACAGCGCAAAAATGCCCACCCCCAGCAGCGTGCTCCAGGCCACGCCCACGGTGGTGCGCAGCGTGGTGCGCCAGGCAAATGGTTCACTCAGCAGCACGGCGCACCACAGTGCCGCCGCAGCCGGCGCCACCAGGGCAAACGATTTGTAGGCCGCGCCCAAACCCATGGCAGCGCCAAACAGCGTGTAGGCCAGCCAGCCCAGTGCAGGGGGCGGGTTCAAGGTCTTGTTGCGTACGCGAAGCCACAACACCCACCACATGGGCAGCGCCAGCCAAAAGGTTTCGGGCGCCGAGGTGAGGTAGACACGCCCGTAACGGAAGGTGGAGAAAAACAGCAGGTACAGCGCCGCGGCAATACATGCGGCACGCAGCTTGCCGGGCGTGGCCGCCATGCGGTGCGCAAAGAAGGCCAGCAGGGCGGTGGTGGCAAAGGTGTAGGCAATGCTGGGCAGGCGTAGCGCGAACAGGTCCCAGCTCTGGCCCCAGCCACCGGCCACCATGGCCTGCCAGATCAGCAGGGGCGGCTTGGTGTTGCGCGTGCCCAGCAGCTCGGACTGCAGCGGCAGCCAGTGGCCGCTCTCGGCCGTCATGCGGGCGATATGGATGTAGACCATCTCGTCGCCATTGGTGGGGGCGTAGGGGCCGCCCAAGCCCAGCAGGTAGAGGATTGATGCTATAAAAACAAGAGCTATCCACGCAATTTCGGTGCGGGCTAGTGGCTCAAAACGCTTGAAACTTGACCCCATGGGTGTCGCTCACTCTTTCGGGCGCTTGAAGGTCCAGCGGTCGTTGGCCAAAAAGTTGCTCACGCTGGCCGCGATGATGGCGATGATGTTGGCCACGCGGTAGTCCATGCTGCCCGACAGTAGCAGCGTGAGCACGTACTGCAAGCCGCTGCCAAAGGCCGATGCGGTGACATACTGGCCAAACTCCATGCCCAGCAGGCGCAGGCTCACGGGTTGCATCTCACCGGCTTCCAGCGTTTTCACCCGGTCGGCCCAGGTCCAGAGCCGGTTCCAGGTGAAGTTGTTGAGGGTGGCCAGTGCGATGGCCAGGGCCAGAGAGAGGTACGGTTTTTTGTACCCAGCCTCAATGGCGTTGAACAGGTATTCGTGGCCCAGGTGCAGCACGGTCAGATTCACCACCACACCGCTGGCGCCCACGATGCCGAATTTGATGAAGCGGTAACGCTCCAGCAGGCCCAGCGCCCACAACACGGCGCGTTGCAGTCCGTTCACGCCGCTCATACGCTGGCAGCCTCGGTGCGGGTTCTCAGGTAGGCCAAGGCTTGGTCCAGCACCGGGTCAGGGGCAATACGTTTGAGGCACTGGTTGTCACCGTCGCAAAAGGTCAGGCGGTGGTTGTAGGCGGACAGACAGGGCGAACAGGCAATGCCACTTTCCAGCACGGTGTTGCGCGTGCCCAGCGGGCCGTACAGCTTGCCGGTCTCCGGACCAAAAAACACCATGGTCTGAATGGGGGTGACCGTGGCAAAGTGGCCGGGGCCGCCGTCGTTGGTGATGAGCAGCTCGGACGCATGAAACAGCATCAGCAGTTCGCGGATGCTCTTGGTGTAGCCGGTCAAATCCAGGCAGGCTTCGCTGCCCACCTGGGCCTTCAAATCCTTGGCCAGCTGTGCGTCGTCTTTCAGGCCGATCAGCCCTACGGCAAAACCCGCGGCACACAGGCCCTGTGCCACCCGTGCGTAGTGCGCGGCGGGCCAGGCGCGTTCAGGCAATATGCCGCCGCCCGCGTACATCAGTACGAGTGGGTGATCGATGGTGACTGGGTGGTCGCTTTGGACCTTGGCGCGGTAGGCCTCCAGCTCGGTCGGGCTGAACTTGACGAAAAGCTCTGTCTCTGTGGGCACCACGCGGATTGGTGCGGCCTTGTTGCGCGGTGCGCTGCCTGCAGAATCCATCGCGTCCACCAGCGACAGGAACTGTTTGCTGATGTGCTGGTAGGGGTTGTAGGGAATCGCGTGGTTGATGAAGCTGCCGCGGTACAGGCCTTCCTGGGTGTGCGGGGTAAAGCCCACACGCACCGGCGCACCGGTGCTGAAGGAGAGCAGGGCGCTGACGCGCGAGAACAGTTCGCAGTCGATCACCGCGTCCAGACCCAGCTTGCGCATGGCCAAGCTGACCTTGAGGATGTCGCCGATCAGCGCGCCGCCAGAACTGTCGTCCAGCGTGTGCATGTTCTCAGGCTGGGTCAGTTGCAGGAGTTTGGAGACCTCCTGGTTTTTCTTGAGCTGCAGGATGTGGATGGCCGCTTGCGGGTATTTGCGGCGCAACTCCGCAAACATGGGGCCTGCCAACACGATGCTGCCCATTTCGGAGAGCAGGATAACCAGAATATTCTTGGCCTTGGTATCCACGGTGGCAGGCGCAGTCCATAGCCCGGTGAAGCGCACCCAAGCCGACACCGCACCACACAGCACTTGGCCAACCCAGCGGTCTATGAATCGTTGTGTTTGGAGTTTCATCGGGTTGGCATTGTGCCAGCGGCGCAGGCTTGCGCCGCTGGCGTTGGTCTGTATTACAGACCGGCGGCTGCACGCAGGGCGGCAGTCTTGTCGGTGCGCTCCCAAGTGAACTCAGGTTCTTCGCGACCGAAGTGGCCGTAGGCCGCAGTCTTTTCGTAGATCGGGCGCAGCAGGTCCAGCATCTGGATGATGCCCTTGGGACGCAGGTCAAACACCTCGGCCACGATGGCCGACAGCTTGTCGTCGGGGATGACGCCCGTGCCTTCCGTGTAGACCGTGATGTTCATGGGCTTGGCCACACCAATCGCGTAGGCCACTTGTACCTGGCACTGCTTGGCCAGGCCTGCAGCCACCACGTTTTTGGCCACGTAGCGTGCAGCATAGGCAGCGGAACGGTCCACCTTGGACGGGTCTTTGCCGGAGAAGGCACCACCACCGTGCGGGCAGGCGCCACCGTAGGTGTCCACAATGATCTTGCGACCGGTCAGGCCGCAGTCACCTTGCGGGCCACCCACCACAAAGCGGCCTGTGGGGTTGATCAGGTACTTGGTGTTTTGCAGCCATTCCTTGGGCAGCACGGGCTTGATGATTTCTTCAATGATGGCTTCGGTGAACGAGGCCTTCATCTTGTGTTGGGTCTCCGACTGGTCGGGGCTGTGCTGGGTGGACAGCACCACGGTGTCGATGCTGTGGGGCTTTCCGTCCACATAGCGCATGGTCACCTGGCTCTTGGCGTCGGGGCGCAGGAAAGGTAGACGGCCATCCTTGCGCAACTGGGCCTGGCGCTCCATCAGGCGGTGGGCGTAGTAGATGGGGGCGGGCATCAGCTCGGGCGTTTCGTCGCAGGCGTAGCCAAACATCAGGCCCTGGTCACCGGCGCCGGTGTTCAGGTGGTCGTCGGACGCATGGTCCACGCCCTGTGCGATGTCGTTGGACTGTTTGTCGTACGCGACCAGCACGGCGCAACCCTTGTAGTCGATGCCGTATTCGGTGTTGTCGTAGCCGATGCGTTTGATGGTGTCACGTGCCACCTGGATGTAGTCGACATGTGCGTTGGTGGTGATTTCACCGGCCAGCACCACAAGACCGGTATTAGTCAGGGTTTCGGCTGCCACGCGGGACTTGGGGTCCTGCTTGAAAATCGCGTCCAGGATCGCGTCAGAAATCTGGTCGGCGACTTTGTCGGGGTGGCCTTCAGACACAGACTCGGAGGTAAAGAGAAAATCGTTCGCCATAACTGGGTCTCCAAAATTAACGTCAAGTCGCGTTGCTTGGGCTTTGGAGCTTACAGCGAACGCTTTAGCAGATTCGTCAAAGTTTTGACAAGGCACAATGGCGGGCCTTGGGAGGCAAACCACTGTGTGCGTCGCCCTGCAAGTAGTTCTATAACTCAGCGACGCTGCCGATTTTAGCCCACCCATGTTCCTGGTTTTCAAATTGCTGTCCCACCTGCCTTTGTGGCTATTGCACGGCTTGGGCTGGGGATTGGGGTGGTTGGCTTTTCTGCTGTCTCCCACCTACCGCCAGCGCTTTGTCGCCAATGCGCACCAGGCGGGCTTGACTGCAGCGCAGCGGCGCGCAGCGGTGGGGCAATCCGGCATGTTGGTGGCCGAGCTGCCGCGTTTGTGGTTGGGGGCACCGGTAACGGTGCAATGGCAGGGGCGTGGTCATGTTGAATCCGCGCTACAAAGTGGCCGCGGTGTGGTGTTTTTGACGCCCCATTTGGGGTGTTTTGAGATCACAGCCCAGGCCTACGCCGAGGCGTTTGGCCTGCATGGTCGGCCGATGACCGTGTTGTTTCGGCCTCCCAGGCAGGCCTGGTTGGCGCCCTTGGTCACGCAAAGCCGTGCCCGGCCGGGCATGGAGACCGCGCCCACCACCCTGGCCGGAGTGAAACAAATGCTCAAGGCGCTCAAGGCGGGCCATTGCGTGGGACTTTTGCCAGACCAGGTGCCGCCGCAATCGCAAGGCGTGTGGGCCCCATTTTTTGGACAAGATGCGTACACCATGACTTTGTCTGCCCGATTGGCAGCCCAAAGCGGGGCCACTGTGTTGCTGGCTTGGGGCCAGCGCCTGCCTTGGGGACGGGGGTATACCGTGCATGTCCAGCCTTTGAGTGCGCCTTTGTCACCCGATTTGGCCGAGGCCGCTAGCCAGATCAACGCTGCGATGGAGGCGCTGATTCGCCAATGCCCGACGCAGTACCTTTGGGGTTATGCCCGGTACAAGGCGCCACGTGCGACTCCCTGAGATAGCTACGGCAGAATCACGATGAGTCGCTGGATGTTGAAACTGTTGGTGCTGCTTGGGGCGTTGCCTCTGCCACTTTTGCGTGGCTTGGGCTGGGTGTTGGGCGGTGTGTTGTACGCCCTGGTTCCTTCCCGGCGGCGTGTGGTGCAGACCAATTTGGCTTTGTGTTTTCCGGCTTGGACCCAGGCCGAGCGCAGGCGGCAATGTTTTCTGACCTTTGTGCATTTTTCCCAGTCTTGGCTGGACCGGGGATGGCTTTGGCATGCGCCACCATCGGTGGTGCAAGCACGCTTGCAGCTGGGTGGTGCGCTGGATGCAATGGCTGGTGATACCCCCACAGTCTTGTTTGCGCCTCACTTCATGGGGCTGGATGCTGCCTGGACGGCACTGACCCAGCAAATGCCGCGGCGGTTTGCAACGATTTATTCGCCTCAACTCAATCCTGCGATGGATGCTTGGGTGCTGGCGGGGCGGCTGCGTTTTGGGCAGCCAGAAATGGTGGCGCGCCTGGATGGCGCCAAACCTATCGTGGCGGCGGTACGCCGTGGCGAACCGTTGTACCTCTTGCCGGACATGAATTTCGACCCCTCCGAGTCGCTTTTCGTGCCTTTTTACGGCGTGTCTGCCGCTACGGTCCCCTCGCTTTCGCGGTTTGCAAAATTGGGGCGTGCCCAGGTTGTTCCGGTAGTCACCCGCATCACGCCACAAGGCTACAGCATCGAGGTGTTAGCCCCTTGGCAAGACTTCCCCACGGCAGATCTGGAGGCAGACACCCGGCGAATGAACCGGGAGTTGCAGTCTTACATCGATACCATGCCATCCCAGTATTACTGGGTCCACAAGCGGTTCAAAGACCGCCCGAACGGCGAAGCGCCCCCTTATTGAGGTTCAGGTGCAGTGTCTGCGGTGTTGGCAGCCCCTTTGGGGTGGGCCCATTTCCAGAGCAGCTTGGCGACCTCTTCAATGCCTTGGCGTTTGGGGGCCGAAAACAGCATGACCTCGCCACCGCCCGCCTGCAGCTTGGTAATGGACAAGACCTTGGCCTGTTCGCTGCGGGTGAGCTTGTCGGCCTTGGTCAGGATGATCAGAAATTTCAGACCTTCCTGCACCCGGGGACGGATCACATCGAGCAGGATTTCGTCCAGCTCGGTCATGCCATGGCGCGGGTCGCACATCAGCACAATGGCGTGCAGGTTTTTGCGTGTGACCAAGTAGTTGGCCATGACTTGTTGCCAACGGATTTTGTCTTGCTTGGGCACGGCTGCGTAACCATAACCCGGCAAGTCGGTCAGTACGGCATCGGTTTGCCCTTGCTTGCCCAAGGCGAACAGGTTGATGTGCTGGGTTCGGCCTGGCTTCTTGGAGGCAAAGGCGAGCTGCTTCTGCTGCGTCAGGATATTGATACAGGTGGATTTGCCGGCGTTGGAGCGCCCCACGAAGGCAATTTCCGGGACCTCGAGCTCAGGTAAAAAATGCAGTTGGGGCGCCGTTGTGAGGAAGCGGGCGGTGTGTAACCAGCCCATGGCCACGGTCCCGGCCGATTTTTCAGCGGTGGGCGCGGGGGTGTTTGTGGCGCTTGTGGCGCGTGGGTTTGGTGTATTGGTCATTGAATGTGAAGGTAAACCCAGAGCCGCATTGTAGAATGGCGCTGTTTTGCTCACCAGACACGACATTCCTATGAAGTTGATTGCACACTTGCTCCTCGCTGCCTCGTTCGCGGCCTTCTCTGCGCCTTCTTTCGCAGAAGACGTCAAGCCAGAGGCCGCCAAAGTCGCCAAACCTGATTTGGTGAAGGGTGAGGCCAGCTACACCGCAGTCTGTGCTGCCTGCCATGGGGCAGATGGCAATGCGGGATCGCCTGCTTACCCCAAGCTGTCGCAGCAACACCCCGAATACCTGGTCAAACAGTTGCAGGAGTTCAAGTCGGACAAGCGCAACAACGCGGTGATGAAGGGTTTTGCCTCCACCCTGAGCGATACGGACATGAAAAATATTGCCTACTGGCTGACTTCACAAAAAGCCAAGGCCGGTTTTGCCAAGGACAAGACACTGGTGTCCCTGGGTGAGCGGATTTACCGCGGTGGCATTGCCGATCGTCAAGTGCCTGCCTGTGCAGGCTGCCACAGCCCCAATGGTGCAGGCATTCCGTCCCAGTACCCACGCCTGAGCGGCCAGCATGCTGACTATTCGGTGGCGCAGTTGGTCGCCTTCCGTGATGGCGTGCGCAAGAACAGTTTGCAGATGGGCCAGGTTGCTGCCAAGATGAATGATCGCGAAATCAAGGCCGTGGCGGATTACATCGCTGGCCTGCGTTAAGTCCTATTTAACGGTACGAAACGGGTTCTGCGGAACCAATCGCATCGCGACCACACCAACAGGCGGGACCATCCCACGATGGCCTGCCTTTTTTTTTGAGATTTACAGCCACCCATGACAGTTTCTACCCAAGGCTTGGCGTTAAAAACGGGTTCGCAGGCTTGGCGCTCTGCGGTCGAGTTGCTGTCGTCCATGCGTTTTGCCATTTCGCTGCTCACGGTGATCTGCATTGCATCCATCATTGGAACCGTGCTCAAGCAGCATGAGCCCCTGAACAACTACGTCAACCAGTTTGGACCTTTCTGGACTGAGGTGTTTGGTATGGCCAGCCTCTACAGCGTCTACAGTGCTTGGTGGTTTCTGCTGATTCTGGCGTTTTTGGTGACCAGTACGTCTTTGTGTGTGGCGCGCAATACGCCCAAAATTTTGGCGGACCTCCGCTCATACAAGGAAAACATCCGTGAGCAGAGTTTGCAGGCGTTTGGACAGCGTGCGCAGGTGCAGTTGGCAGAGGCCGCCGAGCCTGCTGCCCATCGTATTGGCAATTTGCTGGTGAGTGGTGGGTGGCGGGTCAAGCTGCAGCGCCGTGAAACTGGGCAAGGTGCTGGGTGGATGGTGGCAGCGAAAGCCGGTGCTGCCAACAAATTGGGCTACATCGCAGCCCACAGCGCCATTGTTTTGGTGTGTTTGGGGGGCTTGCTCGACGGGGACTTGATCGTCCGGGCACAGATGCTGTTCAATGGCAAGCAGGTGTACAAAGGGGGGGGGCTGATTGCGGATGTGCCGCAACAACACCGTCTGAGTGAGCGCAACCCGACGTTCCGGGGGAATTTGCTGGTAGCGGAGGGGACGCAGTCCAGCACTGCCATCTTGAACCAATCCGATGGCGTATTGCTGCAGGATTTACCCTTTGCCATTGAGCTCAAAAAATTCATTGTGGAGTATTACTCCACGGGCATGCCCAAATTGTTTGCCAGCGACATCGTCATCCACGACAAGGTGACGGGCGAGAAAATTGAAGCGCGCACCGAGGTCAACCATCCCGTCAAGCATCGGGGCATCGAGATATTCCAAAGCAGTTTTGATGATGGCGGCTCCAGCTTGCGACTGCGTGCGCAATCGCTGACCGGGCGTACCCAGCCCTTCGAATTAACGGGAGTGGTCGGTGGCTCTTCGCAGTTGACCAACCAGGCGGGTGCTCCGGGAGATCAATTGACGGTGGAGTACACCGGCCTGCGGGTGATCAACGTTGAAAATTTTGGAGGCAATCCGGCCGAAGGTATCGATGTCCGTAAAGTGGACTTGCGCGATGCCGTGAATGCACAAATGGGGGCTGCCAACAAGACCAAAGAACAAAAAAACCTGCGCAATGTGGGTCCCAGCGTGACCTACAAGTTGCGCGATGGCGCAGGACAGGCGCGGGAGTACCACAACTACATGCTGCCTGTGGACATGGGCGAGGGAGTGCCGGTGTTCCTGCTGGGCATGCGGGAGACGCCGGCCGACACCTTCCGCTACATCCGGGTGCCGGCGGATGAAAAAGGTTCCATGGACGATTTCATGCGCTTGAGCCAAGCGCTGGCGAACCCCTCCATGCGCGACAAGGCGGTGCAGCGGTATGCCACTAGGGCGGTGGATGGGAAACGCCCCGAGTTGTCTGCCCAGCTGAGTGCATCGGCAGCGCGTGCGCTGGCTTTATTTGCAGGAGTTCCCGTGGGGGGGCAGACTCCCGCCGTGGCGGGCTTGCAGGCGATATCGGACTTTATTGAAGCGAATGTGCCTGCAGCAGAGCGCAGCAAAGCAGGTGAGGTGCTGGTGCGGATTCTGAATGGTGTTTTGTTCGAGCTGGAGCAGGTGGCGCGTGAGCAAGCGGGTTTGCCTGCTTTTGCCACTGATGCCCGCGGACAAGCATTCATGACACAGGCGGTATTGGCACTGAGCGATGTGCCTTTGTACCCGGCACCACTGGTGCTGACACTGGCGGATTTCACACAGGTGCAGGCCAGCGTGTTTCAGGTGGCGCGCGCGCCCGGAAAAACGGTGGTTTACCTGGGCTGTGCCTTGCTGATTATTGGGGTGTTTGCCATGCTGTATGTCCGCGAACGCCGTGTGTGGGTATGGTTGGTCCCGGAGTCAGACGGTGTGACATCCCAGGTGTCCATGGCGTTTTCTACAAACCGCAGGACCATGGATAGTGACAAAGAGTTTGAACACCTCAAAGCACGCTTGTTAGCTTGGAAGGAATAAGAGATATGAACGCAGTTTCCGGTACTCGAAGCGAGACACTGGGTCAGGCCTCCGCCGATGCCATCAGCCTGAACGTGGGCTACTTTGCCCGTCGCTCCTGGTTTGACTGGTTGTTTGCCGTGCTGGTAATTGCGGGTGGGTTGTTCGCCTTCATGCGCTATGCCGACAGCATGGATGTGTATGAAAAGGGCATTCTCCTGGCGGCCATTCCCTCTGTCATTTGGTTGGGCTGGTTCTGGCGTCCTCTGCAAACTCTGATGCTTGTGGTGGCCGGCTTGTCGCTGATGGCCGTGTTCTCCTACGAGGGCGCGCTGGACCGCGCAGAGACCGTGTTCTGGCTCAAATATTTCCTGTCCAGCCAGTCGGCCATTTTGTGGATGAGCATGTTGTTTTTCATGGCCACGGTGTTCTACTGGATTGGCGTGTTTGCCAAGGGCCGCGCCGACGGCATGGAGCTGGTGGCTTCGCGCCTGGTGTGGGTGGCCGTCACCATGGCGCTGACTGGCACCATGGTGCGTTGGTACGAGAGTTACTTGTTGGGCGCCGACATCGGACACATCCCGGTGAGCAACCTGTACGAAGTGTTCGTGCTGTTTTGCTGGATGACGGCGGCTTTCTATCTGTACTTTGAAGCGCAATACAAGACCCGTGCCCTGGGGGCATTTGTCATGCTGGTCATCAGTGCTGCTGTGGGATTTTTGCTCTGGTACACCGTAGTGCGCCAGGCGCATGAAATCCAGCCACTGGTGCCCGCGCTCAAGAGCTGGTGGATGAAGCTGCACGTGCCGGCCAACTTTATTGGCTATGGCACTTTTGCGCTGGCCGCGATGGTGGCCTTTGCCTACCTCATCAAGCAGCAGGCCACGGAGACCCGCTGGTACAAGCTGGCGCCGCTGTGGCTGCTGGGTATCGTGCTGTGCTTTGAACCCATGGTGTTCCGCCGGTCTGCCAGCGGAGGCATGAGCGACTACTGGGCGGTGTACTTCGGCATCTCGGCGCTGGTGGTGGCCGGTATTTTGCTGGGACGCAAGCAGATTGCGGCCAAGCTGCCCAGCTTCGAGATCCTGGACGATGTCATGTACAAGTCCATTGCTGTGGGCTTTGCCTTCTTCACCATTGCCACGGTGCTGGGTGCGCTGTGGGCGGCCGAGGCCTGGGGCGGCTACTGGAGCTGGGACCCCAAGGAAACCTGGGCGCTGATTGTCTGGCTCAACTACGCAGCTTGGCTGCACATGCGCCTCATGAAAGGTTTGCGGGGTAACGTGGCGGCCTGGTGGGCGTTGGCGGGGCTGGCGGTGACCACCTTTGCGTTCATTGGCGTCAACATGTTCCTGAGCGGATTGCACAGCTACGGAACTTTGTAAGAAACCGCATGGTCGGACGACCAATGCCTACACAAGGAGTCCCCATGCTGATCAAAACCGTTAACTCTGGCTTTCACCACCCCCTGGCCAGCGAGATCACGTCGCCTGGGGTTTACGAAGAACGTCGCCGTTTGCTCAAGCACTTGGCCACGGGCGTAGCCGGTGTTGGCATGGCGCAGTGGGCTGCGCGGGAAGCGATGGCGCAAAGCGCAGTCTGGGGGGCTGCGCCCGGCAAGTTGGCTGCCTTGCCGTCGAAGGCGTCCACGGTAGCAGGTGCCATGGCCATGGAGAAGGTGACCACCTACAAGGACGCCAGCAGCTACAACAACTATTACGAGTTCGGTACCGACAAGGCGGATCCTGCGGTCAATGCGCACACGCTGAAGACCGATCCCTGGTCGGTGGAGGTGGAGGGCTTGGTCAAGAAGCCGAGTCGTTTTGCGCTCGAAGACCTGCTCAAGCTCAGCCCCATGGAGGAGCGTCTCTACCGCCTGCGTTGTGTAGAGGGTTGGTCCATGGTCATTCCCTGGGTGGGCTATTCGCTGGCCGAACTGATCAAGAGGGTGGAGCCCCTGGGCAGCGCCAAGTATGTAGAGTTTGTGACCCTGGCCGACCCCAAGACCATGCCCTTCGTGGGTTCCCGCATTCTGGACTGGCCCTATACCGAGGGTCTGCGCCTCGACGAGGCCCTGCACCCGCTGACGCTGTTGAGTTTTGGCATGTATGGCGAAGTGCTGCCCAAGCAGAACGGCGCGCCCGTGCGTCTGGTGGTGCCGTGGAAATACGGTTTCAAGAGCGGCAAGAGCATCGTCAAGATCCGCTTCACCGAGAAGCAGCCGGGTACCGCCTGGAACAAGGCGGCTGCCAACGAGTACGGCTTCTATTCCAATGTGAACCCCAATGTGGACCACCCGCGCTGGAGCCAGGCCACCGAGCGCCGCATTGGCGAAGACGGCCTGTTTGCCAAGAAGCGCAAGACACTGATGTTCAACGGCTATGAGGCCCAGGTAGGGCAGTTGTACGCCGGCATGGACCTCAAGAAGTTCTACTGATTCGATGGCCTCCGTGAATGCCTGGCTGGCCCATCGTGCGGCCAAGCCAGGGGCATTTTTGCTGGCTGCACTGCCTCTGTGCTGGTTGGTTTTTGCTGCGTTGGCCGACCGCCTGGGGGCCAATCCCGCCGAGGCTCTGGTGCGCGCCACTGGGGATTGGACGCTGCGCATGCTGTGTGTCGTGCTGGCCGTCACGCCCTTGCGCACCATGGCTAGTTGGCCCGCCTTGGCGCGGCTGCGGCGCATGTTGGGGTTATGGACCTTCGCTTATGCGGTGCTGCATATGCTGTCGTACAGCTGGTTTGACATGGGGTTGGACCTGGGCGATATCGCCAAGGACATTGGCAAGCGACCCTTTATCCTGGTGGGTTTCACCGCGCTGGCCTTGCTGCTGGTCCTGGCGGCTACCTCGTTCAACCGCGTGATCAAGGCGATGGGGGCCAGGCGCTGGCAGGTGCTGCACCGGGCCGTCTATGTGGTGGCCGGGTTGGCACTGCTGCATTTCTTCTGGATGCGCGCCGGCAAGAACGACTTTGCCGAGGTGCTTGTGTACGCGCTGATCCTGGCCCTCTTGCTGGGGTGGCGACTGCGTCGATTTTTGAACAAAAAATGGCTTTAGCGCCCGTGGATATTGCGCGAATAGCTCCTGTTTTTATAGCAAATTAGAGCAGCAACTCACCGCGTAGCTGGTCAGCCAAGCTGTCGCGCTGGCGGATCAGGTGAGCCTGTCCACCGTCCACCAGGACTTCGGCGGCCTTGGGACGGGAGTTGTAGTTGCTGGACATGCTCATGCAGTAGGCACCCGCTGACAGCACAGCCAGACGATCACCGGCCTGCACCTGCAGGAGGCGGTCGTGGCCAATCCAGTCGCCGCTTTCGCACACCGGGCCCACCACGTCATAGACCGCGCTGTCTGGCACGGTAGGGCTGGCGTGCAGCGGCACGATGCTGTGAAACGCTTGGTACATGGCGGGGCGCGGCAGGTCGTTCATGGCGGCATCCACAATGCAGAAGTTCTTTTGCTCACCGGGTTTGAGGTAGAGCACTTCGGTGACGCACAAGCCGGCGTTGCCCACCAGGGAGCGACCGGGTTCGATCATCAGCTTGCGCTGGCCAAAGCCGCGCGCATCCAGCTTGGCCAGCAGCTTGGTCCACAGGGCATCGGCGGTGGGGGGCGTGTCGCCGTTGTAGTTGATGCCCAGGCCGCCGCCAAAGTCGATGTGCTCAATGGGGATGCCGGCCGCCTCGATAGATTCGACCAGGTCCAGCATACGGTCCATCGCGTCCAAGTAGGGTGTTTCTTCTGTGATCTGTGAGCCGATGTGGCAGTCGATGCCGACCACCTGCAGGCCGGGCAGCCCAGCGGCGCGTTGGTAGGTGGCCAGCGTGCGTTCGTGCGCAATGCCGAACTTGTTGCCCTTGAGTCCAGTGGAAATGTAGGGGTGGGTCTTGGGGTCTACGTTGGGGTTCACACGGATGCTGATGGGCGCCTTGCGGCCGGCCGCCATGGCAACTTGGTTGAGCACGTCGATCTCGGACTCGCTCTCCACGTTGAAGCAGCCAATGCCGACCAGCAGGGCCTCGTGCATCTCTGCTCGTGTCTTGCCCACGCCTGAAAAAATGATTTTTCCGGCATCGCCGCCGGCGGCCAGCACCCGGGCCAGTTCGCCACCGGACACAATGTCAAAGCCGCAGCCCGCCTTCGCGAACAGCTGCAAAACGGCCAGCGAAGAGTTGGCTTTCATGGCGTAGCAGATCTGCGCGTTACGGCCGGCAAAGCCCTTCTGGTACGCCGCGAGGGCCGCCAGCATGGCGGCTTTGGAGTAGACAAACAAGGGGGTGCCATGTTGTGCAGCGAGCGCGTTGACCGCGCAGTCCTCGACATGCAACTGCCCTTGGGCGTAGTGAACGAAAGGTTGTCCGGGCAGAGTAGGGTGGCTCATGGGGTGGTGTTCGGAAGGGTGGCTTCGGCGGGTGTCGCCGAGGGGAGGGCCGGCGCGGCCACTGCGTTGCGGGAGGCGGGTTTGGCCGGCAAATACAACGAGCCGGTCTGGCCGCAAGCGGCCACAGTGAGCACACTGAGGGCAAGGGCAAGTGGCCTGACTAGAATTTGGGCTGCTTTCAACATAGTGAAATTGTAATGACCGACCAAGAATTTATGGACCGCGCAGAGGCGCTGCTCAAAGCGGTGGAGGTGTGCTGCGACCGGATCAACGATGACTCGGATGCTGACATCGACAACCAGCGCGTGGGTGGCATGGTGACCCTGACCTTTCCCAACCGCAGCCAGATCATCATCAACCTGCAAAAACCGCTGCACGAGGTGTGGATGGCGGCCAAGTCGGGTGGGTACCACTACCGCTGGGTGAACGGGCTGTGGGAGGACAGCAAAGGGCAAGGGGAGTTTTTTCAGGCATTGACCACCAACGCCAGCCAGCAAGCTGGCATGGCATTGCCGTTTCGGGCGTGATCACTGGGTGAAAAGGTCGAGTATTTTTTTCTTCTCCTCTGCGGCCGGCATCGGAATGGTTTCGGCTTCGGGGGCGTCTCCCAAGCCCAAGGAGGAGATTCCCGAACCTTTGGCGAATTCTTCGTAGTACCACTCCCCCCCTTGGTGTACGACACCTTCAGGCACCGCAATTTCGGTGACGGGTACGTTCTTGAGTGCGGTTTCCATGAAGCTGATCCAGACTGGCAAGCTCAAACCTCCGCCGGTTTCACGGTCGCCCAGCTTGCGTGGGGTGTCGTAGCCAATCCAGGTGACTGCCGCCAGTGTGGGTTGATAGCCGGCAAACCAGGCGTCCATGGAGTCATTGGTGGTACCGGTTTTTCCGTACAAGTCAGGGCGTTTCAGTGTGGCCTGTGCGCGCGCGGCTGTGCCGGAGCGGGTGACTTCCTGCAGCAGGCTGGACATGATGAAGGCATTACGTGGTTCGATCGCCCGCTCGGTTTCTTCAAGGATGGGGGCTGAGGATTCCACCAGCACTTTGCCCCGCTGTTCGCTAACCTTGGAAATGACCCAGGGGTTGATACGATAACCGCCGTTGGCAAATACCGCGTACCCGGTGGCCATTTGCATGGGCGTTACGGTGCCAGCGCCCAGGGCCATCGTGAGGTAAGCGGGGTGTTTTTCGGGCTCAAAACCAAACTTTCCGATCCACTGCTGGGCATAGTCAGTGCCCACAGACTGCAGAACCCGGATGGATATCATGTTTTTTGATTTGGCCAGGCCGCGCCGCAAGGTCATTGGGCCTTCGAAAGTTCCATCGTAGTTCTTGGGCTCCCAAGGCTGCCCGCCCGTGACGCCTGCACTGAAGAACAGCGGTGCATCGTTGACAACGGTGGCCGGTGTGAATCCCTTTTCCAGGGCTGCAGAGTAGATAAAGGGCTTGAAACTGGAGCCCGGCTGGCGTTGGGCTTGGATGACATGGTTGAATTTGTTCTTGGCAAAGTCAAAACCGCCCACCAAAGCTTTGATGGAGCCATCCCGTGGATCCAAGGCGATAAAAGCACCCTCCACTTCCGGTAACTGCGTCATTTCCCAGCCACCTTTGGCGGTCTTGGCCACACGGATCACGGCTCCGCGGCGTATCTTGGTGTTGGGCGGGGCTTTTTCCGACAGCCCTGATTGCGCGGGCTTGAGTCCATCCCCGGTGATTTCCACGATTTCAGCATTTTGGCGAATCGCTTTGACCAGCTTGGGGGTCGCCTCCAGAACGACTGCAGACATCACATCACCATTGTCAGGATGCTCGTCCAGTGCCTCGTCGATCGCATCTTCCAGTTCCTGAGCATTGGTGGGCAGGTTGATAAATTTCTCGGGGCCGCGGTAGACCTGGCGCCGCTCAAAATCCATGATGCCGCGCCGCAAGGCTTTATACGCAGCGATCTGGTCTTGTGTGCGCAGGGTGGTCTGGACGTCCAGACCCCGGGTATATGTCTCTTCGCCATATTGTGCGTACACCAGTTGACGCACCATTTCCGCCACATATTCGGCGTGGATGGGGTTGGCCGCTGCGTTGTTTTTGATCTTCAGTGGCTCCGCCTTGGCAGCCTCTGCCTGTTCTTCTGTGATGAAGTTGTTCTCCAGCATCCGGTCAATGATGTGGAGTTGCCGTGAACGGGCGCGCTTGGGGTTGACGACCGGGTTGTAGGCCGATGGAGCTTTTGGCAGGCCCGCCAACATGGCCGCTTCCGCGATCGTGATGTCCTTGAGGGGTTTGCCGAAATAGGTTTCAGACGCTGCAGCAAAGCCGTAGGCGCGGTTGCCCAAGTAGATCTGGTTCATGTAGATTTCCAGAATCTGGTCTTTGCTGAGAAAGTGCTCCAACTTGAAAGTCAGCAGGATTTCGTAAATTTTCCGGGTGAAAGTTTTTTCGGACGACAGATAGACATTGCGCGCCACCTGCATGGTGATGGTGGACGCGCCTTGGCTTTTGACGCGGCCGACGTTGGCCAGTCCAGCACGAATCACCCCGACATAGTCCACCCCGCCATGCTCATAGAAGCGTGCGTCCTCTATGGCCAGGATGGCGTTGGTCATGACCCTGGGGATGTCCTTGATGGGTGTGAGATTGCGGCGTTCTTCGCCGAATTCGCCAATCAGGTCCCCGTCTGCTGAAAAAACACGCAGGGGTAGCTTGGGGCGGTAGTCCGATAGGTCTGAGATATCCGGCAAGTTGGGGAAGGCCATGGCCAAGGCGAGCGCCACCATGGCGAGGATCGAGAATGCGCCAGCCAAGCCTAGGCCTGCCAGCCACAACAGGATGCGCAATGCCCAGTGCATGGGACCAGACGATGGCGAAGATTTGGGCTTGGAGGCGGACATACAGGGTTAGAGTGACGGCACGGGCGATTATAAAAATTCGGCGTGAAGGCACGCGGGAGGTGAGAGCGAGGATTCTTGAGCATAGTGGAGCAGACTTGACATGGACGGCATCCGAAAATCACCAGCCGCTTACTTTGCGTAACAAAACGTCTGCTTTTGGCAACGTTGCTGCAAAGCAAAATGGCAAAAAACCTTTGCCGCTCAATGATCTTGCTGCTAGCATTCAAGTGATTTCTTAAGTTTTGCCGGCCTGTTGTCGGTTTGTTTCAGGGGACCGTTTTGATCTCATTGGGGTCGTTATTCAGTCGACAGCCCGCGCCCATGCTGGGGCTGGACATCAGTTCGTCCAGCGTCAAGCTGGTGGAGCTTGGGCGTGACAAAGCGGGCAATCTGGTCCTGGAGCGCTGTGCCATCGAGCCGCTGGAGCGGGGTTGGATTTCCGATGGCAACATCGAAAAATTCGACGAAGTGGCGGAAGCGGTGCGGCGACTGGTCAAAAAAAGCGGCACAAAAACCAAACAGGTAGCGATGGCGTTACCCCCATCAGCGGTCATTACCAAAAAGATAATTCTGCCGGGCGGCATGACGGATCAGGACCTGGAGTTGCAGGTGGAGTCTGAGGCCAACCAGTACATCCCCTTTCCACTCGACGAAGTTAGTTTGGATTTTTGCGTGATCGGGCCCAGCGCGGCATCGACAGGCGATATCGAAGTCCTCATCGCGGCTTCGCGTCGGGAGAAGGTGCAAGATGTGCAAGGCTTGGCCGAAGCTGCAGGGCTCACGCCCGTGATTGTGGACGTGGAGTCCTATGCATCGCGCTTGGCGGCGGCGCGCTTGATTGAAAACCTACCGAACGAAGGTCGTGGCCTGATCGTTGCGTTGTTTGAAATCGGCGCACTAACGACCAGCATGCAAGTTATGCGCGATGACGAAGTGCTGTATGACCGGGACCAAGCCTTCGGTGGCGCGCAGCTGACGCAATTGATTGTGCGGCAATACGGGTTCTCCCAAGAAGAAGCGGAGAGTAAAAAACGCAGCGGGGAGCTCCCAGAGGACTATGAGTCCGCGGTACTTAAGCCTTTCATCGACACCATGGTGCAGGAGTTGGGGCGTGCTTTGCAATTCTTCTTCACCAGTACGCCCCACAACAAAGTGGACTACATCATGCTTGCGGGGGGCTCCGCCGCATTGCCGGGTCTGACAAATGCCGTGACCCAGCACACCACCTTCCCTTGCAGTCTGCTGAACCCATTTGATGGCATGGAGATTGGTGACGGTGTCCGGCTCAAACGCATGACACGTGAGGCACCGTCGTATCTGACCTCGTGCGGGTTGGCCTTGCGGAGGTTTGCGCAGTGATTTTGATCAACCTACTGCCCCATCGGGAGGCTGCGCGTAAGCGCCGCCGTGACTTATTCAATGTTTCACTTGGGGCGTCCGCTTTGCTCGGGGGGATCATTGCGGGCTCCATTTTTCTTTGGTACCAGGCCGCGATCAGTTCGCAGCAGTCCAACAACGCGTTGTTGGACACAGAAATTAAAAAACTGGAAGCGCAGATCAAGGACATTGCCACGCTGGAGTCCGAGATCTCCGCGTTGCGGGCCCGCCAGCAAGCGGTAGAGGATTTGCAGTCTGACCGCAATTTGCCGGTGCATTTATTGACGGAATTGGTTAATCAGTTGCCTGACGGGGTGTATGTCAACAAGATGACCCAAGTGGACCAGTCCGTCACCTTGAGCGGTGTTGCTCAGTCCAATGAGCGGGTTTCGGAGTTGTTGCGCAATTTAGCCAATAACACCCCTTGGTTCTCCAAGCCGGAGTTGATTGAAATTGTCTCCGGATCGGTATCGATCTCTGCCAAAGAACAAAAACGCGTCGCTAATTTCGTCATCAAGGTGCGCTTGGTGCGGGCCAGTGAAGCAGAAAAAAATGCAGCCAAGATGGCCGCTGATGCGGCATCCAGTCCAGCGCAGTCCGCTTCTGCGGTGGTGGCTGTGCCAGCCAAACCCTAGGTTCTGCATATGGCTAAAACTACTTCTTCGTTTAACTTTGCCGCTTTGCAGGAAAAGCTGACAGGCCAGTTTCGTGACCTTGATCCCAAGGATCCTTCTCTGTGGCCATCGATTCCTCAGTATGCACTGTTTGTTTTTACCAGCCTGGCCGTAGTTGTCTTGCTCTGGTTTGTATGGCTCAGTGGATCGGAGGAAGCACTGAAGCTGGAGCAGGACAAGGAGCTGGTACTGCGTGAAGACTACAAAAAGAAGCTTGTCAAAGCGGTGAATCTCGATGCACTGCGCAAGCAGCGTGAACAAGTGCAGCAGTACGTGACCCAACTGGAGAAACAATTGCCGAGCAAGGCGGAGATGGACGCTTTGTTGTCGGATATCAACCAGGCAGGCTTGGGCCGCAGCTTGCAGTTCGAGCTTTTCCGACCAGGCCAAGTTGCAGTTAAAGAGTACTACGCGGAATTGCCGATCACGCTGCGTGTGGCGGGCCGTTACCATGACATTGGCGCATTCGCCTCTGACATTGCACATTTGTCGCGGATCGTCACACTGAATAATTTGACGGTGGGCCCCCGAGGGGATGGCACTTTGACTTTGGACGCTACTGCCAAGACTTTCCGGTACTTGGATGTAGACGAAGTCAAAGCGCAAAGAAAAGTGACTGGAGCGAAGAAATGAGCCAGCGAGTATGGTGGGGCGTTCCTTTCTTGGCGATGTCTGTGTTGACCGCGGGTTGTGGTTCCTCCAGCGAAGACGACATTCGGCAATGGATGGTAAGTGAACGCAACCAAGCGCGTCCCAAAGTTGCTCCCATCCCCGAACCCAAGCAGTTTGTTCCCGCACCCTATGCAAACTTGACGGCGATGGAGCCTTTTAGCAATCAAAAATTGACGCAAGCCTTGAAGCGGGATTCGGCACAAACGGTGTCGAATGCGGCTCTGGTAGCACCAGAATTGGCACGCCGCAAAGAGCCTCTAGAGGCGTTTCCTTTGGACACCATGTCATTGGTTGGCAGCGTTGTGAAGGCCGGCCAGCCCATTGCCTTGGTCAGGGTTGACAGCTTGTTGTACCAGGTCAAAGTAGGCAACTACCTGGGACCCAACTATGGGCGCGTCATGAAAATCGATGAGACCGAAGTCACTTTGCGTGAGATTGTGCAAGACGCCGTTGGCGAGTGGATTGAACGCGCTGCAACCCTGTCGTTGCAAGAGAGGTCGAAATGATGATTCCTATGCTTATGCGAGAACTGCGAATGTACAAGAGAGTTTGTGCGGCCTTTCTATTGTCTTTGTGCGGACTGGCGTACGCGCAGCCCGTGATCGAAGCCGTGACCGGTTCCATGCAAGGCGGGGGCGAGGTTGTCAAAATTGACCTTTCTCAAGCGCTTACGGCGTTGCCGACCGGGTTTGCCATTCAATCTCCTGCCCGCATTGCACTGGACTTTCCAGGGGTTTCCAATGCCATGGGGCGTTCTACTGTCGAGATTAACCAAGGCAATTTGCGTTCGGTCAGCGTAGTACAGGCTGGGGAGCGTACTCGCGTGGTATTGAATTTGAAGCAGCCTGCGGCCTATAAGGCCGAAATCCAAGGCAAATCGCTGCTGGTGGCATTGGAGCCCGTGGTTGCGAGCGGACCGGCTTCGATCACCAATTTTGCAGAGAACCGTAACCGGGATAGTGCGCCTCTGAAGGATCTGGATTTCCGTCGCACCGCTGATGGCGCTGGCAGGGTGGTGGTGACTTTGCCCAACAACCAGGTTGGTGTGGATATTCGCCAGCAAGGCCAGACCTTGGTGGTCGATTTCATGAAGTCCACCTTGCCCGAAGGGCTCCGCCGCAAGCTGGATGTGAGTGATTTTGGCACTCCAGTGAAGTCGGTTACCTCTGTGCAATCGGGGGATCGCGTTCGGATGGTGATTGAGCCGCAGGGCCAATGGGAGCACAGCGCTTATCAGAGTGACGAGCAGTTTGTGGTGGAGATCAAAGAAATCAAGGTCGACCCCAAGAAGCTGACCCAGGGGGTCGGTTACAACGGCCAAAAATTGTCTCTGAATTTCCAGAATATTGAAGTGCGGAGCCTGTTGCAAGTTATTGCTGACTTCACCAATTTCAATATCGTCACATCGGATTCGGTGTCAGGCTCTGTGACACTCCGTTTGCAAGATGTGCCTTGGGACCAGGCGCTGGATATCATTCTGCAGGCCAAGGGTTTGGGCTTGCGCAAGAGCGGCAATGTACTGTGGGTCGCGCCCAAGGATGAGATTGCTGCGAAAGAAAAGCTGGACTTGGAGTCTGTGGTCGCTGTGCAGAATCTGGAGCCTTTGCGGACCCAGGCATTCCAAATCAACTATGGCAAGGCCTCGGATATCGCTGCTGGACTGGTCGCTGCGGGCTCTGGCCCTGGTCAAGGTGTGACGCCCAGCCGGATTTTGAGCAGTCGTGGCAGTGTGATCTATGAGAACCGCACCAACCAGTTGTTTGTGACCGATATCCCAAGCAAGCTTGAACAGGTGCAGCAGTTGATCGCAAAGATTGACATTGCCGTGCGCCAGGTGCTGATTGAAGCGCGTATCGTGGAGGCATCAGACAGCTTCGGCAAGTCTTTGGGTGTCAAGTTGGGTGGTGGGGGCACTGCGGCAGCGACTGCAGACCGTCCTGGCATCGCCTTGGGATCCAGTTACGTTGTTGGCTCCGCGGCCACCACCTCAGGCAACTTCGTCAATTTGCCTTCTACAGGCGCTCTCGGTTCCAGCAGCCCTGGGACTTTTGCGGTATCAATCTTCGGTGCCGGTGCCGACCGTTTCTTGAATCTGGAAATCTCTGCGCTGGAGGCCGACGGCAAGGGCAAGGTGGTGTCTAGTCCACGGGTTGTGACCGCAGACCAGATCAAGGCATTGATTGAGCAAGGCACGGAACTGCCTTACCAGGTCGCTTCTTCCAGTGGGGCGACGTCGATTGCCTTCCGCAAGGCCAACTTGAAGTTGGAGGTGTTGCCGCAAATCACGCCTGAAGGCAATATCATCTTGACGCTGGATGTGACCAAGGACACGGTGGGGCAGTCCACGCCGGCAGGTTTTGCGATTGACACCAAACATATCCAGACCCAGGTTTTGGTGGAGAACGGTGGAACTGTGGTGATCGGTGGCATCTTTACCGAAGACCAGACCGAGAGCGAAACCAAGGTTCCCTTCTTTGGTGATTTGCCTGGGTTGGGGGTTTTGTTCCGCAACCGGGCCAAGTCCACCACCAAGCGCGAAATGCTGGTTTTCATCACCCCCAAAGTGCTGTCTGACAAGGCTATTGCCCGTTAAGTTTGGAGTTGGTTGGGTGGACGTGTCTTGTCGTTGAGTATCAGCCTGGTCGGTCTGCCCGGCTCAGGTAAAACCACGGTAGGAAGGCAGCTTGCCCGCAGGCTTCGCCTTCCTTTCGTCGATTCTGACCATGCCATCGAATCCCGCCTCGGTTGTTCCATCCGTGAGTTTTTCGACCGTGAGGGTGAAGCCAAGTTTCGAGACATCGAGCAGGAGGTGCTCGATGGCTTGACCCAAGGGGCGACTTCGGTCATCTCCACTGGTGGCGGTGCGGTGTTGCGTCCTGCCAACCGGGAGCATCTCCATGGCCGCAGCCATGTGGTGTATCTCAAATCGACCCCCGAAGAGTTGTTCAAGCGCTTGCGCCATGACGTGAGCCGCCCGCTTCTGCAAGTGGCGGATCCCTTGGCCCGGATGCGGGATTTGTTCGCGGTACGAGACCCTCTTTACCGTGAAACTGCGCACTTTGTCCTGGAGACCGGACGTCCTTCCGTGGCCACCCTGGTCAATATGGTGGTCATGCAGTTGGAGCTATCAGGGCATTTGCCTGCGGCCTGATGTGCTCTTGTGGGACGATGCGAGCCTGCGTCTTGCGCCCAGCCTCTAAACTCGGGGGATGATGACGCCTACTTTTTCCACAGTTTCCATCGATCTTGGGGAGCGTAGCTACCCAATCCACATTGGTACGGGTCTTTTGGGCCACGCTGCCAGCTACGCCAATCTTCCCAAGGCCGCCCATGCCGTGGTGGTGACCAATACCACGGTATCTCCGTTGTATGCTGACGCGCTGGTCTCCGCCTTGGTAGGGCACTATTCCGCGGTGGAGCTGGTGGTGTTGCCTGACGGAGAAAGCCACAAGCATTGGCAGACGCTGAACCAGATATTTGATGCCCTCTTGGGCAAGGGCTGCGATCGCAAGACCATTTTGTTTGCCTTGGGCGGAGGTGTGGTGGGTGACATGACCGGTTTCGCCGCTGCCAGCTACATGCGCGGCGTGCCTTTTGTGCAGGTGCCCACCACATTGCTGGCGCAGGTGGATTCTTCGGTGGGCGGCAAGACCGGCATCAACCACCCGCTGGGCAAAAACATGATTGGCGCCTTCTACCAGCCGCAAATGGTGGTGTGCGACATCGACACGCTCAAGACCTTGCCCGCGCGAGAACTGAGTGCGGGCTTGGCAGAGGTCATCAAATACGGGCCCATCGCCGATCTGCAGTTTCTCGACTGGATTGAAGCCAACCTCGATGCCCTGTTGGCGCGCGATCCCCAAGCCTTGGCCTATGCCGTGCAGCGCAGCTGTGAGATCAAGGCCTGGGTGGTTGGGCAGGACGAGCGGGAAGCCGGGTTGCGTGCCATCCTGAATTTCGGCCATACGTTTGGTCATGCCATTGAAGCCGGTTTGGGCTATGGAGAATGGTTGCACGGCGAGGCCGTAGGCTGTGGCATGGTGATGGCCGCCCACCTGTCCCAGCGTCTGGGCTTGGTGGACGCGAATGTTGTCGATCGTCTGACACGGTTGATTGCCCAAGCCGGCTTGCCGACCCAAGGCCCACAACTGGATGCGTCCGACAACGCGGGCCGTTACCTCGCGCTGATGCGCTTGGACAAAAAGTCGGAGGCCGGGGATATCCGCTTTGTGGTGATTGACGGGCCCGCGCGCGCTGCCGTGCGTGGTGCCCCCGATGCACTGGTGCGTGAAGTCATTGACCATTGTTGTCGTTAATTTGCTATTAATTTAGTAGCTATTCGCGCTTATTCCATAAGCTCTTGAGCCCTATTTATGCCAGAAACCTTGCGCCCCTACGCCTGTGACCCGGCGCAGTCACGCGGGCGCCGCTTTGCCCAGCCCGATGCGCCCACACGTACCGCGTTTCAGCGTGACCGTGACCGCATCGTGCACTCGACGGCGTTCCGGCGGTTGGTCTACAAGACGCAGGTGTTCATCAACCATGAGGGCGATTTGTTCCGTACGCGGCTGACGCATTCGCTGGAAGTGGCCCAACTGGGGCGCTCCATGGCGCGAACCTTGGGGCTGAGTGAAGACCTGGTAGAGACCATTGCACTGGCTCACGACCTGGGGCATACCCCGTTTGGCCACGCGGGGCAAGATGCGCTGAACGAATGCATGGAGCCCTATGGCGGCTTTGAACACAACTTGCAAAGCCTGCGGGTGGTGGACTGGCTGGAGGAGCGGTATCCGCAGTTCGATGGACTCAACCTCAGTTTTGAGGCGCGCGAGGGCATTCTCAAACACTGCTCACGCCGCAATGCTGAGGCGATCGAAGCGCTGGAGCCGACCTATGCCGACGGTGGCGGGGGAGTGGGGCGCCGCTTTCTGGACAAGGCCCAGCCCAACCTGGAGGCACAGCTCTGCAACCTGGCCGACGAGATAGCCTATAACGCCCACGATATTGACGATGGCGTGCGCTCCGGTCTGCTGACGCTAGAGCAGTTGCAGGACATTCCGCTCTTCGCCAGATTCAGCCAGTCTGCACTGGCAGAGCATCCCGATCTGGGCCATGCACAGCAGGCGCGCCGCTGGTTGTACGAATCCATCCGCCTGATGTTGAGCGCGCAGGTCTACGACCTGATGAACGCCACCCAGGCCGCTCTGGATGCGGCCCGGCCGACGTCTGTGGTCACCGTGCGCCAGCACCCGGAGGCGCTGGTGTGTTTCAGTGCAGACATGCGTGCCCAGTCGCGTGTAATGAAAGCCTTCCTGTTCAAGCATCTGTACCGCCACCCCCAGGTCATGCAGACCATGACACAGGCCAAGCAAGTCATTGCCGATTTGTTTGCGGCCTATTGCGATGCCCCCACGCAAATGCAGAGCGAAGCTGCTGTCCGTCTGGGCGCGCAGGCCCCTCTGCGCCGCCTGCACGATGCCAGTGTGCAGCGTGGGGTTGCTGACTACATTGCAGGCATGACCGACCGGTTTGCCTTGCGCGAGCATGAGCGCCTGACAGGCCATCGCCTGTTTGCGGCTTGAAGACTGACCGAAGAGACACTGATGCAGACACCCTCTGAGCTCCCCACCCCCGACGCAGCGAATGTCATCACCGCCATGCAGCAATGGTTGGAGCGCGCCGTGATCGGCCTGAACCTCTGCCCCTTTGCCAAGGCGGTGCATGTCAAGGGGCAGATCCGCTACGTGGTCTACCCGGGTAACGATGCCCAAGAGTGTCTGGCCTTGCTGCGTACCGAGTTGCTTGACCTGGCGGGGGCTGACCCGGAGTTGCGTGACACCACCTTGCTGATGGTGCCCCATGCCTGGCCTGATTTTCTGGATTTCAATGATTTTCTGGACCAGGCCGACCGGGTGTTGCGCAAAGCCAAGCTTGACGGGGTGTTGCAGATCGCCAGTTTCCATCCCCAGTTTCAGTTTGCCGACAGCGAACCGGACGACATCAGCAATTACACCAACCGCGCCCCGTTTCCCACCCTGCATTTGCTGCGCGAAGCGAGCATTGACCGGGCAGTCCAGGCCTTTCCCAATGCCGAATCCATTTTCGATAAAAACATCGAAACACTGGAGCGCCTGGGACATGCAGGCTGGGCGGCTTTGGGCATGCACACCAAGGAATCACCATGAACAAAGCGCTGCGCAAGCAGGGCGCCAAGCCCGCACAGGCACCCGCGGCCCATCCTCTGGCCGACGAAGTGCGCCCCGGTCAATCCATCCTGTTGTTGCAAGAACTGCACATCCTGACGCGCGAGGGCAAACTCAACCAGGACTCGCGCCGCAAGCTCAAGCAGGTTTACCACCTCTACCAGTTCATCGAAAAGCTCATGCAGGAGTTGCCACCCAGCAGCACCGGCACGCTGACCCTGGCCGACCATGGGGCCGGCAAGTCCTACCTGGGCTTCATCCTGTACGACCTGTTCTTCAAGAACCTGCCGGCCAGCCACCTGTATGGCATCGAAACGCGCACGGAACTGGTGCAAAAGTCGCAGGCCCTGGCGCAGCAGCTGGGCTTTGGGCGCATGAGTTTTCTCAACACCAGCGTGGCCGAATCAACCCAGTCCGCCGACTTGCCGCCCACCTTCGACGTAGTAACCGCATTGCACGCCTGCGATACAGCCACTGACGATGCCATCGCCTTTGGGCTGCAGAAAAAAGCCCGCGCTTTTGTGTTGGTGCCCTGTTGCCAGGCAGAGGTGGCCCGCCATCTGAGCCAAAGCAAGGCCTTGTCGCTCACCCGCACGCCGTTGGCCGAGCTTTGGCGCCATCCGCTGCACACCCGTGAAATGGGCAGCCAGATCACCAATGTGTTGCGCTGCCTGTACCTGGAGGCCCATGGCTACCAGGTCACTGTGACCGAGCTGGTGGGCTGGGAGCACAGCATGAAGAACGAGCTCATCCTGGCCCGTTACACCGGCCAGCGCAAACGGGCCTCCGCCCAGCGCCTGCGCGCCATTCTGGAAGAATTTGGTCTGCAGGCCCTGCTTGACACACGGTTTACATTGCCGGAAGACAATGTGCAAGACAACCTCGCGTCGCGCTGAGCCGTTAAAGAGGCCAGGCAATGGGGTTCTCCATTGAGAAACAGGAGTTTTGTATGCAGAGATTTGTGAAATTGGCGACTTCGGCCGCAATTGTCTTGGCCTTGGCCGCATGTGCCAGCAGCAGCCCCGATGTGATTCAGCGCGGTGATGCCCAGCGCATGGCCCAAGTGCAAGATGGCACCGTCCTTTCCGTGCGCAACGTGGTGGTGGACGGTTCCCAATCAGGTGTTGGTGCGGCTGTCGGTGGTGTGGTGGGTGCCATTGGCGGTTATGGCGGCAGCGGGGTTCAGCGTGAAGCCCAGGTCCTGGGCGTGTTGGCCGGGGTCGCGGGTGCCGCTGCGGGCAATGCCATAGAGCGGTTTTCGACCAAGGAGGAGGCTGTAGAAATATTGGTGCAACTCAAGGGCGGTGACCGCCGGGCGATTGTCCAGGCCAAAGCGGGTGAGACCTTGGCCGCTGGCGACGCGGTGGTCATTGTCACCACGGGCGGCAAGGTGCGGGTGACCAAAGCGCCCAAGTAACCTGACTTAGATCAATACTGCCCAGGAGTTACCGCTCCACAATGGGCTCCAATGAGCGCAATGAAGCGCTCATTGTCTTTGGGGTCCCCTGCATGCCAATCGAGCTTTACAAAGATGCCCATCACTGCTGCGTGATGTTTACGGATCTGGTCTCCGACGAGGCCGAGGCGGTGCAGGCCAACCAGTTCCTGCTTGTCAACCATGGCGAGGGAGTCATCCTCGATCCCGGTGGCAACATGACCTACAACGAGCTGAACCTGACCATGCGCAAGTACATTGCGCCGCAGCAGCTTGACTACATCCTCGCCTCCCACGCCGACCCTGACATCATTGCCTCCTTGGACCGGTGGATGACCTCTACCCAGGCCAAGTTGGTGATTTCCAAACTCTGGGCGCGCTTTGCCCCCCACTTCTGCAAGATCGGCAAAACCGAGGATCGCATCATTGCCATCCCCGATGAGGGGGGGCGCCTGCGCTACGGCAAGGCGGATCTCTGGTTGCTGCCCGCCCACTTCCTGCATTCCGAAGGCAACTTTCAGTTCTACGACCCGGTCAGCAAAATCCTGTTTTCGGGCGATTTGGGAGTCTCCCTCGTCAGTGGACAGGAGGCGCAGCAGTTCATCACCTCCCTGACCCCCATGCCCCCAGGCATGGAGGCGTTCCACCGCCGCTACATGGTCAGCAACAAGATTTTGCGTCTGTGGGTGCGCATGGTGCGTGAGCTGGACATCGCCATGATCGTCCCCCAGCATGGGGCTCCGCTCAAAGGTGAGGCGATTGGCCAATTGCTGGACTGGCTGGAGGCCCTGTCCTGCGGCATTGACCTGATGGGCACACCCCAGTACCAGATCCCCCAAACCCGCCTTTGAGGCCGCGGGCCTCTGACGGGGTTTCAGGCAAACTCGGGGTATGGCACGTCTTCCCCGATTGACCCTGGCGGCACACCCGCACCACGTCATCCAGCGTGGCAACAACCGCCAGTCCATTTGCCTGGACCGCACAGACTTTCAGACCCTGAAGGACGTGCTGGCAGCTTCTGCCCAGCGCCACCAGGTGGCTGTCCACGCCTTCGTGCTCATGGACAACCATTTCCATCTGCTGGCCACGCCCCCCACAGACGATGCGCTGCCCAAAATGATGCAGACCTTGGGGCGCAGTTATGTGCGCTACTTCAATGATCGCCACCAGCGCACTGGCACCCTGTGGGAAGGGCGCTACAAGTCCACCCTGATCGAGTCCGAGCGCTACCTGTTGGCCTGCATGGCCTACATCGACCTCAACCCGGTGCGTGCGGGCCTGGTGACGAACGCTGCCGACTATGCCTGGTCCAGCTATGCGCACTACGCGGGTATACGCGCCGACAAGTTGCTGACTCCCCATCCCCTGGTTTGGAACCTTGGCAATACGCCGTTTGCCAGGGAAGCCGCTTATGCCCAATTGGTGCAAGCTGGCCTCACATCTGTGCAGCAGTCGGCGCTGACCGAGGCGGCGCTACATGGTTGGGCCTTAGGTGAGTCGGAATTTCTGAATGCTTTGCAGAAAGAGACCCCGCGCCGCTTGAGAAAAAGCGCACCAGGCCGACCTCCAAAGCCCACCATTTCAGAGTGAAATAAGCCTCTAGTCATTGTCCTTATTGCGTAAGTAGCTATCAATTTTGATGTGTCCCTAATTAATTCTTGATGAAAATATTCAACAAATAATCAGAATCTGACCCCATTTAAAGTGTTTGGCACTTTTGTTGCATTGCAGTATCCTCCGCTTCCACTGTAATTTTCAGGAGTGCGCCATGACCACGGCAGCCGAAATCCAACACCTCAAAGACCACGGTTTGTATTCTTCCGCCAACGAGCACGATGCGTGCGGCGTGGGTTTTGTGGCCCATATTCGCGGTGAAAAGAGCCACGACATTGTCAAGAACGCACTCAAGATCCTTGAAAACCTGGACCACCGGGGTGCTGTCGGCGCCGATGCTTTGATGGGGGACGGGGCTGGCATCTTGATTCAGTTGCCAGATGCGCTGTACCGGGAGGAAATGGCGGCCCAAGGCGTGACCTTGCCGCCCCAGGGCGAGTACGGCGTCGGCATGATCTTCTTGCCCAAGGAGCACGCTTCCCGTTTGGCCTGTGAGCAAGAGATGGAGCGCGCCATCAAGGCCGAAGGCCAGGTGCTCCTGGGGTGGCGCGATGTGCCCGTGAACCGCGACATGCCCATGTCGCCCACTGTGCGCGCCAAAGAGCCTATCCTGCGCCAAGTCTTCATTGGCCGTGGCAACGACGTGATCGTTCAAGATGCGCTGGAGCGCAAGCTGTACGTGATCCGCAAGACCGCCAGTGCCAACATCCAGGCCCTGGGGCTCAAACACAGCAAGGAATACTACGTCCCCAGCATGTCCAGCCGCACCGTGGTCTACAAGGGCCTGTTGCTGGCCGACCAGGTCGGCGTGTATTTCAAGGATTTGGAAGATGCGCGTTGCGTGTCTGCACTGGGTTTGGTGCACCAGCGATTCTCCACCAACACCTTCCCCGAGTGGCCCCTGGCCCACCCCTACCGTTATGTCGCGCACAACGGCGAAATCAACACCGTCAAAGGCAACTACAACTGGATGAAGGCGCGCGAAGGCGTGATGTCCTCGCCCGTGTTGGCTGCTGACCTGCAAAAGCTCTACCCCATCAGCTTTGCCGACCAGTCCGACACAGCCACGTTCGACAACTGCCTGGAACTGCTGACCATGGCCGGCTACCCCATCAGCCAGGCCGTGATGATGATGATCCCAGAACCCTGGGAGCAGCACACCACCATGGACGAGCGCCGCAAGGCCTTCTATGAATACCACGCCGCCATGATGGAACCTTGGGATGGTCCGGCCTCCATCGTGTTCACCGACGGCCGCCAGATTGGCGCCACGCTGGACCGCAACGGCCTGCGTCCTTCGCGGTACTGCATCACCGATGACGATTTGGTCATCATGGGCTCCGAATCCGGTGTGCTGCCCGTACCCGAGAACAAGATCGTGCGCAAATGGCGCCTGCAGCCCGGCAAGATGTTCCTGATTGACCTGGAACAGGGCCGCATGATTGACGACGAGGAATTGAAAGCCAGCCTCGCGAACAGCAAGCCTTACAAGCAGTGGATCGAGAACCTGCGCATCAAGCTGGACGATGTGGCGTTTGATGAGCGTCGCACGGACAAGGCCTTGTCGGCTGTGGTTGCCGGCGTGGAGCCCAAGCGCATCACCGACCAGGTCAGTCTGCTGGACCGCCAGCAAGCCTTTGGCTTCACACAGGAGGACCTGAAGTTCCTGATCGCCCCCATGGCTACGGCCGGGGAAGAGGCCATCGGCTCTATGGGCAACGACAGCCCCTTGGCGGTGTTGTCTGACAAAAACAAGCCGCTGTACAGCTACTTCAAGCAGCTGTTCGCGCAGGTGACCAACCCGCCGATCGACCCGATTCGCGAAGCGATCGTGATGTCGCTGGTGTCTTTCATCGGCCCCAAGCCCAACCTGCTCGACATCAACCAGGTCAACCCGCCCATGCGCCTCGAAGTGGCGCAGCCGATCCTGGACTTCGCCGACATGGCCAAGGTTCGCAACATCGAGCAGCACACCCAGGGCAAATTCCGCAGCCAGACGCTGGACATCACCTACCCGCTGGCCTGGGGCCACGAAGGCGTGGAAGCCAAGCTGGCTTCGCTGTGCGCGGAAGCTGTGGACGCCATCAAGGGTGGCAAGAACATCCTGATCATCAGCGACCGTGGCATCAGCCCCAACCAGGTGGCGATTCCCGCGTTGTTGGCCCTGTCGGCCATCCACCAGCACCTGGTACGTGAAGGTCTGCGCACGACTGCCGGTTTGGTGGTGGAAACCGGTACCGCGCGCGAAGTGCACCACTTCGCCGTGTTGGCCGGCTATGGCGCCGAAGCTGTGCACCCCTACCTGGCCATGGAAACCCTGCAGAGCATTCACAAGGATTTGCCGGGTGACTTGAGTGCAGACAAGGCCATCTACAACTACATCAAGGCAATTGGCAAGGGTCTGTCCAAGATCATGTCCAAGATGGGCGTGTCCACCTACATGTCGTACTGCGGTGCCCAGCTGTTCGAAGCCATTGGCCTGAACACCGAGACCATTGACAAGTACTTCACCCGCACGCCCAGCCGTGTGGAAGGCATCGGCGTCTTCGAGATCGCCGAGGAGTCCATCCGCATGCACAAGCTGGCCTTTGGCGACAGCCCCGTGCTGGCCAACGCATTGGAAGCCGGTGGTGAATACGCTTGGCGTGTGCGCGGCGAAGAGCACATGTGGACGCCGGACGCGATTGCCAAGCTGCAGCACTCCACCCGTGCCAACAACTGGAACACGTACAAGGAATATGCGCAGATCATCAACGACCAGAGCAAGCGCCACCTGACGCTGCGTGGCCTGTTCGAGTTCAAGATCGATCCTGCCAAGGCCATTCCTGTGGACGAAGTGGAAAGTGCCAAGGAAATCGTCAAGCGCTTTGCCACGGGCGCCATGTCGCTGGGTTCGATTTCCACTGAAGCCCACGCCACGCTGGCCGTGGCCATGAACCGCATTGGCGGCAAGAGCAATACGGGTGAGGGCGGTGAAGACCCCGCACGCTACCGCCAAGAGCTCAAGGGCATCCCGATCAAGCAAGGCCAGACCATGGCCGACATCATCGGCAAAGACGTGGTGGAAGTCGACATCCCCATGAACGCCGGTGACAGCCTGCGCTCACGCATCAAGCAAGTCGCGTCCGGCCGCTTCGGTGTGACGGCCGAGTACCTGAACAGTGCCGACCAGATCCAGATCAAGATGGCCCAGGGTGCCAAGCCTGGCGAAGGCGGCCAGCTGCCCGGTGGCAAGGTGTCCGACTACATCGGTCGCCTGCGCCACAGCGTGCCCGGTGTGGGCCTGATCTCGCCCCCGCCGCACCACGACATCTACTCGATTGAAGATTTGGCCCAGCTGATCCACGACCTGAAGAACGTGGCACCGCACTCCGGCATCAGCGTGAAGCTGGTGTCTGAGATTGGTGTGGGCACCATTGCCGCCGGCGTTGCCAAGTGCAAGGCCGACCACGTGGTGATCGCGGGCCACGACGGCGGCACCGGTGCCTCGCCCTGGTCGTCCATCAAGCATTGCGGCAGCCCGTGGGAAATTGGTCTGGCCGAAACCCAGCAGACCCTGGTGCTGAACCGCCTGCGCAGCCGTATCCGCGTGCAGGCCGATGGCCAGATGAAGACCGGCCGTGACGTCGCCATTGGTGCCCTGCTGGGTGCGGATGAATTCGGCTTCGCCACCGCGCCGCTGGTGGTGGAAGGCTGCATCATGATGCGCAAGTGCCACCTCAACACCTGCCCCGTGGGTGTGGCCACGCAAGACCCTGTGTTGCGTGCCAAGTTCTCGGGCAAGCCCGAGCACGTGGTGAACTACTTCTTCTTCATCGCCGAAGAAGTGCGCCAGATCATGGCCCAGCTCGGCATCCGCAAGTTCGACGACCTGATTGGCCGCTCCGACCTGCTGGACACCCGCAAGGGCATTGAACACTGGAAGGCCCAGGGCTTGGACTTTGCCCGCCTGTTTGCGCAGCCCCAAGTGCCGGCCGATGTGCCCCGCTTCCAGACGCTGACGCAAGACCACGGTCTGGAAAAAGCCCTGGACAACGTGCTGATCGCCAAGAGCCGCGCCGCCATCGACAAGGGCGAACGCGTGCAGTTCATGGAAGTGGCCCGCAACGTGAACCGCTCCGTGGGCGCCATGCTTTCGGGCGCGGTGACCAAGGTGCACCCCGAGGGCTTGCCGGACGACACCATCCGTATCCAGCTCGAAGGCACGGGCGGCCAATCCTTTGGCGCCTTCCTGGCCAAGGGCATCACGCTGTACCTGATTGGCGATGCCAACGACTACACCGGCAAGGGGCTGTCCGGTGGTCGCGTGGTGGTGCGCCCGAGCATCGACTTCCGTGGCGAGGCGATCCGCAACACCATTGTGGGCAACACCGTCATGTACGGCGCCACCACCGGTGAAGCTTTCTTCAGCGGCGTGGGTGGCGAACGTTTCGCCGTTCGCCTGTCGGGTGCGACTGCGGTGGTGGAAGGAACCGGCGACCACGGTTGCGAATACATGACCGGCGGAACCGTCGCCGTGCTGGGCAAGACCGGTCGCAACTTTGCAGCCGGCATGAGCGGCGGCATTGCCTATGTGTACGACGAAGACGGCCAGTTTGCCAAGCGCTGCAACACCGCGATGGTGAGCCTTGAAAAGGTGCTGACCAGCAAGGAGCAGGAGGCCAGCATCGACAAGGCCGTGTGGCACCGTGGCGAGAGCGATGAAGCCCAGCTCAAGAAGCTGCTGGAAGACCACAACCGTTGGACCGGCAGCAAGCGTGCCCGCGAGTTGCTGGACAACTGGGATGCCTCCCGCGCCAAGTTCGTCAAGGTCTTCCCCAATGAGTACAAGCGTGCTCTGGGCGAGATTCATGCACGCAAAGTGGTCAAGGCCCCCGTCAAATCTGCGCTAGCAGCTATCAAAAAAGAAGCGGCTCCCGCCAAGTAAGAAGGAAAAATCATGGGAAAAGTCACTGGCTTCATGGAGTTTGAGCGCCTCGAAGAGGGCTACAAACCCGTCACCGAGCGCCTGAAGCACTACAAGGAATTTGTGGTGGGTCTGGACGATGCGCAGGCCAACAAGCAGGCCGCGCGCTGCATGGACTGCGGCACGCCGTTTTGCAACAACGGCTGCCCGGTCAACAACATCATTCCGGACTTCAACGACCTGGTTTACACCAACAACTGGAAAGCGGCGATCGATACGCTGCACAGCACCAACAACTTCCCCGAGTTCACCGGCCGCATCTGCCCCGCACCCTGCGAGGCCGCCTGCACGCTGAACGTGAATGACGACGCCGTGGGAATCAAGTCCATCGAGCACGCCATCATCGACCGCGCCTGGGCTGAAGGCTGGGTCCAACCCCAGCCCGCCAAGGTCAAGACCGGCAAGAAGGTGGCGGTGGTCGGTTCCGGCCCCGCCGGCATGGCGGCGGCCCAGCAGCTGGCCCGTGCCGGCCACGACGTAACACTGTTCGAAAAGAACGACCGCATCGGTGGCCTGCTGCGCTACGGCATTCCCGACTTCAAGATGGAAAAGTCCCACATCGACCGCCGTGCTGAGCAACTGGTGGCCGAAGGGGTAACCATCCGCACCAGCGTGCTGGTGGGTGAAATGCCCAAGGACTCCAAGGTCACCAACTGGGCCAAGGAAACCATTTCTGCCGACCAACTGAAGAAAGACTTTGACGCCGTGCTGTTGACCGGCGGCTCCGAGCAATCGCGCGACCTGCCCGTGCCCGGCCGCGACCTGGACGGTATCCATTTCGCCATGGAGTTCCTGCCCCAGCAGAACAAGGTCAACGCGGGCGACAAGCTCAAGGGCCAGTTGCGCGCCGATGGCAAGCATGTCATCGTCATTGGCGGTGGCGACACTGGCTCTGATTGCGTGGGCACCAGCAACCGCCACGGTGCGGTTAGCGTTACCCAGTTCGAGGTGATGCCCCAGCCGCCCGAAGAAGAAAACCGCCCCATGACCTGGCCCTACTGGCCGCTGAAGCTGCGCACCAGCTCCAGCCACGAAGAAGGTTGCGAGCGCGTGTTCTCCATTTCGACCAAGGAGTTCATCGGCGAAAAAGGCAAGGTCACCGGCCTGAAGACCGTGCAGGTCGAGTTCAAGGACGGCAAGCTGGTCGACGTGCCCGGTACCGAAAAAGTGCTGAAGGCCGACCTGGTGCTGCTGGCCATGGGCTTTGTGAACCCCGTGGCGACCATTCTGGACGTGTTCGGCGTGGACAAGGACGCCCGTGGCAATGCCAAGGCCAGCACCGAGTTCATCGGTGGCTACGCCACCAACGTGGCCAAGGTCTTCGCGGCGGGCGACATGCGTCGCGGCCAGAGCCTGGTGGTGTGGGCGATCCGGGAAGGCCGCCAGGCTGCGCGCTCGGTGGATGAGTTCCTGATGGGCTTTAGCGACTTGCCCCGGTAATCTCGGGTAATCCCTTATGATTCCAAGGCCGGGTACTTCCCGGCCTTGTTACTTCTATGGCCGACCCATTCACTGCCCCTCTTGTTGAACTCCAGGACCTGTCCTTTGGTTACGGCGAACGCCTGATCCTGGACGGCGTCACCCTGTCCATCCCGCGTGGCAAGGTCACCGCACTGATGGGCGCCTCCGGCGGTGGCAAGACCACGGTGCTGCGTCTGATCGGTGGCCAGTACCGGGCACAAAAAGGCCAGTTGTTGTTGCATGGCACAGAGCTGGGCAAGGATGTGCAAGACATCGGCAAGGCCAATGCGCAACAGCTCTATGCGGCCCGACGCCGCATGGGCATGTTGTTCCAGTTTGGCGCCCTTTTTACGGACTTGAGCGTGTTCGACAACGTGGCCTTCCCGCTGCGCGAGCACACCACGCTGTCCCCCGCGCTGGTGCGCGACATCGTCCTCATGAAGCTCAACGCCGTGGGCCTGCGTGGCGCGCGCGACCTCATGCCCTCCGAAATTTCGGGTGGCATGGCCCGCCGTGTGGCCTTGGCCCGTGCCATCGCGCTGGACCCGGAGCTGGTGATGTACGACGAACCCTTTGCCGGGCTGGACCCGATTTCCCTGGGCACCGCCGCCCGCCTGATCCGCCAGCTCAACGACACCATGGGCCTGACCAGCGTGATTGTTTCGCACGACCTGGAGGAAACCTTCCACATCGCTGACAAGGTCATCATCCTGGCCAACGGCAAGATTGCTGCCCAGGGCACACCCGACGAAGTGCGCCACAGCGCCGACCCGCTGGTACATCAGTTTGTGAATGCCGAGCCCGAAGGGCCGGTGCGTTTTCACTATCCAGCGGCCAGCGTGGAAGCCGATTTCTCGGTGGGAGCCGGACGATGAGCTGGTACCGCCCCGCCGACGTTGGTTTTGCCGCCCGTGCCAAGCTGGCCGACCTGGGTTATGGTGCGCGCCTGTTCCTGCGCCTGCTGGCCTCGTTGCCATCGGCGCTGCGCCGCTTTGGCCTGGTGCGCGACCAGATCCATTTCATGGGCAACTATTCACTGGCCATCATTGCGGTGTCCGGCATCTTTGTGGGCTTTGTGCTGGGCCTGCAGGGCTACTACACGCTGCAGCGTTATGGTTCGTCCGAGGCCTTGGGCCTGTTGGTGGCCTTGAGTCTGGTGCGCGAACTCGGTCCGGTGATCACGGCCTTGCTGTTCGCGGGCCGCGCCGGTACGTCACTTACCGCAGAGATCGGCCTCATGAAAGCCGGCGAACAGCTCAGTGCCATGGAGATGATGGCCGTGGACCCGGTGCAGCGCATTCTGGCGCCGCGCTTCTGGGGCGCTGTGATTGCCATGCCTTTGCTGGCCGCCGTGTTCAGCGCCGTGGGCATCATTGGTGGTTGGGTCGTGGGTGTGGTGATGATTGGCATTGACGCTGGCTCCTTCTGGAGCCAAATGCAGGGCGGGGTGGACGTGTGGCTGGATGTGGGCAACGGCGTACTCAAGAGCGCGGTGTTCGGCTTTGCGGTGAGCTTTATTGCGCTGCTGCAAGGCTACGAGGCCCAGCCCACGCCCGAGGGCGTGGCCCATGCCACCACGCGCACTGTGGTGGTAGCGTCGTTGACCGTGTTGGGCCTGGACTTTGTCCTGACCGCCATGATGTTCAGTATTTAGGGGATAACCAATGCAACGTTCCGGCAAAGATGTGTGGGTAGGTATGTTTGTGCTGCTGGGCGCAGCAGCCCTGCTGTTTCTGGCCCTGCAGTCGGCCAACCTGCTGTCGCTGAATTTCGAGCGCGGCTATGCGGTCAGCGCCAAGTTCGACAACATTGGTGGCTTGAAACCCAAGGCCGCGGTCAAAAGCGCTGGCGTGGTCGTAGGGCGGGTGGAGTCCATCACGTTTGACGACAAGAGTTTCCAGGCCAAGGTTGTGTTGTCCATGGACAAACGTTTTGCCTTCCCCAAAGACAGCTCCCTCAAAATTTTGACCAGCGGCTTGCTCGGAGAGCAATACATTGGCATCGAGGCGGGCGCCGATGCGGCCAACTTGGCAGCAGGCGACAGCATCGGCACCACACAGTCTGCGGTGGTGTTGGAAAACCTGATCAGCCAGTTCCTGTACAGCAAAGCGGCTGATGGGACCGGCAGCGAAAAAGAGGGCAAATGAGCCGTTCTGGAATGTTACCTGCCGTGTCCCTGCTCCGCGTGGTGCGGTGGGCGATCGGGTGTGTGCTGGGGCTGGCCATGCTGGTTCTGCAAGGTTGTGCCACTGTGGCTGCGCCGGATGCACGCGACCCTCTGGAGTCGTTCAACCGGAGCGTCTTTAGCTTCAACGATGGCCTGGATCGTGTGGTTCTCAAACCCACAGCCAGGGCCTACCAGGCGACACTGCCCGAGTGGGCACGCAAAGGCGTGGGCAATTTCTTCAACAACCTGGAAGACGTCTGGTCGGCGCTGAACAATGGCTTGCAGCTGCGCGGCCAGGAGATGGGCGACAGCATTGGCCGGGTCATGGTGAACAGCACCATCGGATTAGGCGGACTCATCGATGTGGCCAGCGATTTGTCGATTGACCGGCACCCTGCCAATTTCGGTTTGACCCTGGGGCGCTGGGGCGTGAGCCCCGGGCCCTATCTGGTGCTGCCCTTGTTGGGACCTGCCACCTTGCGAGAGGTCGCGGCTCTGCCTGTGGATCAGCAGGGTAGCTTGGTCACGCACATTCCGGACGAAGCGACACGCACCGCGCTGACACTGACCAATGTGGTGGACACCCGTGCGCGGTATCTGCGGGCGGGTGATGTGGTGGATGGTGCTGCATTGGATCGCTACTCCTTCACCCGGGATGCCTATTTGCAGCGCCAGCGCAATGACGACTACGATGGTGATCCGCCCCCCGAGGAAGGCACCGAGCCTTAGAGGGGCATCTGCAGTTGCCTGCAGGGCAGACCCGGTCTGTGGATAATTGCACGCATGGAGACTAGCGCATGATTTTGAACAAGCGACACATGGTGGCTGCCCTGGCAGCTGTGATGGCACTCGGCACCATGGCATTTTCGCCAGCCGTCCACGCCGAGGATGAGGCGCCCGACGCCCTGATCAAGCGTCTCTCGGTGGATGTTCTCGACACCATCAAGGCCGACAAGGCGATTCGTGCTGGTGACATGGGCCGAGTGGTGACACTGGTGGATACCCGCATCATGCCCAATGTGAACTTCCAACGCATGACCGCCTCGGCTGTCGGGCCGGGCTGGCGCCAGGCCACGCCCGAACAACAAAAGCGCCTGCAGGACGAATTCAAAACCCTGCTGGTGCGCACCTATGCGGGCGCGCTGGCCCAGGTGAGTGACCAGACCATCGCCATGAAGCCCCTGCGCGCCGCGCCCGAGGACAAAGAGGTGGTGGTACGCACCGAGGTCAAAGGGCGGGGCGATTCGATTCAGCTGGACTACCGCCTGGAAAAAACGCCGGGCATAGGTGCCGGCTGGAAGATTTACAACCTCAATGTGCTGGGGGTGTGGCTGGTGGAAACCTACCGCAGTCAGTTTGCGCAACAAATCAATGCCAAGGGCATTGACGGACTGATTGAATCCCTGACCGAGCAGAACAAGGCCAACGCCAAGAAAGGCTGATGTGCTGAACCTCCCCTCCACCTTGACGCAAGACGTGGCGCACGACTGCCTGGCAGCGCTGCGTTCGGGCCTGCAGGCCGAGCCCCAGACCATTGTGGTGGACGGTGCCGCTTTGCAGCGTTTTGACTCGTCGGCGCTGGCGGTGTTGCTGGAGCTGCGCCGCGAATGTGCGCGCATTGGCAAACAATTTGCCGTACGCAGCCTGCCCCAACGCCTGCGCGATCTGGCCACCTTGTACGGGATTGATGGCCTGCTGACCGCGGCCTGAGCCCGTCCGCGTAAAATCGCGGGTTCCCATGCCCGCAATCTCATTCCAATCCGTCTCCAAAGCCTACGCCTCGCCCAAAGGCCCCAAAGGCACTACCTTCAAGGCCCTGGACGGGGTCAGCCTCCAGATCGAAGAGGGCGAATTTTTCGGCCTGCTTGGTCCCAATGGGGCGGGTAAAACCACCATGATCAGCATCCTGGCCGGGCTCACCCGTGCCAGTAGCGGCAGCGTGCAGGTGCTGGGCAGCGATGTCCAGACTGACTACGCCAACGCCCGTCGCAAGCTCGGTGTGGTGCCGCAAGAGCTGGTGTTCGACCCCTTCTTCAATGTGCGCGAAATGCTGCGCATCCAGTCCGGCTACTTCGGTGTGAAAAACAACGACGCCTGGGTGGACGAACTGCTCGAAGGCCTGGGCCTGACCGACAAGGCGAATGCCAATATGCGCCAGCTCTCTGGCGGCATGAAACGCCGCGTGCTGGTGGCGCAGGCCTTGGTGCACAAGCCACCGGTCATCGTGCTGGACGAACCCACGGCCGGCGTGGATGTGGAGCTGCGCCAGACCTTGTGGCAGTTTGTGGCCAACCTCAACAAACAAGGCAGCACGGTATTGCTGACCACCCACTACCTGGAAGAGGCCGAGGCCCTGTGTGGTCGCATTGCCATGCTCAAGACTGGTCGTATCGTGGCGCTGGACAAGACCAGCGACCTGCTCAAGGCCGCCAGCAGCAATGTGCTGCGTTTCAAGACCGGGGATTCCTTGCCCATCGAACTGGCCGCGCGGGCACGTATTACCGGCCGTATCGTCCAACTGCCTGCCAACAACGCGCTGGAGATTGAACAGTATTTGGCTGCCGTGCGCCAGGCTGGCGTGACGGTGGAAGACGTGGAAATTCGCAAGGCGGACCTGGAGGATGTCTTCCTCGATGTCATGGGCAATTCCGAGGAGGTGGGCGCATGAACGGCTGGCAAACCCTGTTGTACAAAGAAGTGCTGCGTTTCTGGAAAGTGAGTTTCCAGACTGTGGCCGCACCCGTGCTCACGGCCCTGCTGTACCTGATGATCTTCGGCCATGCTTTGGGTGACTATGTGAAGGTCTACGACACCATCAGCTACACCGCGTTTCTGGTGCCGGGTCTGGTGATGATGAGTGTGCTGCAAAACGCGTTTGCCAACAGCTCCTCGTCGCTGATCCAGAGCAAGATCATGGGCAACCTGGTGTTTCTGTTGCTCACGCCGCTGTCGCACTGGAGCTGGTTTTTCGCCTATGTGGGCTCCAGCATTGCGCGCGGGCTGGTGGTGGGGGCTGGGGTGATGTTGGTCACGGTGTTTTTCACGCCCATCCACTTTGTCGCACCGCTGTGGATTTTGGCCTTTGCCTTGCTGGGCGCGGCCCTGCTGGGCACGCTGGGCCTGATTGCCGGTCTGTGGGCTGAGAAGTTTGACCAGCTCGCGGCCTTCCAGAACTTCATCATCATGCCCATGACGTTCTTGAGCGGCGTGTTCTATTCCATCCACTCGCTGCCCAGCTTCTGGCAAAGCGTGAGCCACCTCAACCCCTTCTTCTACATGATCGACGGCTTCCGCTACGGCTTCTTCGGCCAGAGCGATGTGTCGCCCTGGCTCAGCCTGGGCATCGTCGGCATTGCGCTGGCCGTGGTGAGTGCCATTGCTGTGCACCTGCTGCGCACTGGCTACAAGATCCGTTCCTGATTTTTATGACCGCTGACCAACTCCAAGCCCTCATCACCGCGGGCATTGCCTGCGACCACTGCACACTCGAAGGCGATGGCCGCCACTGGTACGCCACCATCGTGTCCACCGCGTTTGAGGGTAAGCGCCTCATTCAGCGCCACCAGCAGGTCTACGCCACGCTGGGCAGCCGCATGCAGACCGACGAAGTGCACGCCCTGTCGATGAAAACCTACACGCCGGCCGAGTGGGCCGCGCAATCCGCGTAAAAGACTCCGCATGGACAAACTCCTGATCCGCGGTGGCAACACCTTGCAGGGCGAGGTGCTGATTTCCGGCGCCAAAAACGCTGCCTTGCCCGAGCTATGCGCCACCTTGCTGACCGCAGAACCGGTGACGCTCCTGAACGTGCCGCGCCTGCAAGACGTGTCCACCATGCTTACGCTGATTCGCAACATGGGGGTCCAAGTCGAGCAGGGTGCGGATGGTGCGGTGCACATCAATGCCGGCCCGCTGAGCACGCCCGAAGCGCCCTACGAGCTGGTGAAAACCATGCGCGCCTCGGTGCTGGCGCTGGGCCCGCTGCTGGCGCGTTTTGGCGAGGCCACCGTGTCCCTACCCGGTGGCTGCGCCATTGGGTCGCGCCCGGTGGATCAGCATTTGAAGGGCCTGACCGCCATGGGCGCCGAGATTGTGGTCGAGCATGGCTACATGATCGCCAAGCTGCCCAAGGGCCGCACCCGGCTGAAAGGCGCACGCATTGCCACCGACATGGTGACGGTGACCGGCACCGAGAACTTCCTGATGGCCGCCGCGCTGGCCGAGGGCGAAACCATTCTGGAAAACGCCGCCCAGGAACCCGAGATTCCCGACCTGGCCGAAATGCTCATCAAGATGGGCGCCAAGATCGAAGGCCATGGCACCAGCCGCATCCGCATCCAGGGCGTGGAGCAACTGCATGGTTGCACCCACCAGGTGGTGGCCGATCGCATTGAGACCGGCACCTTTTTGTGCGCCGTGGCCGCCACAGGTGGCGACGTTTTCTTGAAACATGGCCGTGCCGACCATTTGGACGCTGTGATCGACAAGCTGCGCGATGCAGGTGTGACCGTGACTGCGGTGGATGGCGGCATCCGCGTGCAGGCGCAGGGCCCGGCCTTTCAGCATCTGAAGGCGCAGAGTTTTCGCACCACCGAATACCCCGGTTTTCCCACCGACATGCAGGCCCAGTTCATGGCGCTCAACGCCATTGCACAGGGCGCGAGCAAGGTCACTGAAACCATCTTCGAGAACCGCTTCATGCACGTCAACGAGCTGGTGCGCCTGGGCGCGCACATTCAGATCGACGGCAAGGTGTCGGTGATCGAAGGCGTGCCCAAGCTGTCGGGTGCCACTGTTATGGCGACAGACCTGCGCGCCTCGGCCAGCCTGGTGATTGCCGGCCTGGTGGCAGAGGGCGAGACCATGGTGGACCGTATCTACCACCTGGACCGCGGCTACGACCAAATGGAAGCCAAGCTGCGCGGCATTGGCGCAGACATTGAAAGAATCACGTAATGGCTACTGAGATGATCACCCTCGCCCTGTCCAAAGGCCGTATCTTTGAAGAAACCGTGCCGCTGCTCAAAGCCGCAGGCATTGAGGTGCTGGACGACCCGGAAAAATCGCGCAAGCTGATTCTGGACACCAACCAGCCCAACGTGCGCGTGCTGGTGGTGCGCGCCACCGACGTGCCCACCTATGTGCAGTACGGTGGGGCCGACCTGGGCATCACCGGCAAGGACACGCTGCTGGAGCACGGCAGCCAGGGCCTGTACCAGCCGCTGGACCTGCAGATTGCCAAGTGCCGCATCAGCGTGGCCGTGCGTGCCGACTTTGACTATGCGTCTGCCGTCAAGCAGGGTTCGCGCCTGAAGGTGGCGACCAAGTATGTGGCGATTGCGCGCGAATTTTTCGCCAGCAAGGGCGTGCACGTGGACCTGATCAAGCTCTACGGCAGCATGGAACTGGCGCCTCTGGTGGGCCTGGCCGATGCCATCGTGGACCTGGTGTCCACCGGAAATACGCTCAAGGCCAACCACCTGGTCGAGGTGGAACGCATCATGGACATCAGCTCGCGTCTGGTGGTGAACCAGGCCGCTCTCAAGCTCAAACAAGAACCCATCCGCAAGATCATCGACGCCTTTGCCGGCGCGGTGGGCCAGTAACCCGATTTGAAATTGCTATGATTTTTGTAGCTGCTCCCGTATATCTATCAAGCGCCAGTGCCACTTTTGATGCTGATTTCAAGGCGCGTCTGCACTGGTCTGCCGATACCGATGCGGCCATCGAGCAGCGCGTGGCCGACATCCTGGCCGATGTGCAGGCCCGGGGCGATGTGGCCGTGCTGGAGTACACGGCGCGCTTTGATGGCCTGACAGCGACCGACATGCAGTCGCTGGAGCTGACCCAGGCCGAGCTGAAAGCCGCGTTCGACAGTATTCCGGCAGACCAGCGCACCGCCCTGGAAGCCGCTGCCAAACGTGTGCGCAGCTACCACGAGGCGCAAAAGAAAGCCTCCGGTGAGAGCTGGAGTTACCGCGACGAAGACGGCACGCTCTTGGGTCAGAAGGTCACCCCGCTGGACCGCGTGGGCATCTACGTGCCCGGCGGCAAGGCGGCCTACCCAAGCAGCGTGTTGATGAACGCCATCCCTGCGCATGTGGCCGGTGTGGGCGAAATCATCATGGTGGTGCCCACCCCCAAGGGCGAGAAGAATGCTTTGGTGCTGGCCGCCGCCTACGTGGCTGGGGTCACGCGCGCGTTCACCATCGGCGGTGCGCAGGCCGTGGCCGCGCTAGCCTATGGCACGCAGAGCATTCCCGCCGTGCACAAGATCACCGGCCCCGGCAACGCTTACGTGGCCGCCGCCAAACGCCGCGTGTTTGGTACTGTGGGCATCGACATGATTGCCGGTCCCAGCGAAATTTTGGTGTTGGCCGACGGCACGACGCCGCCCGACTGGGTGGCCATGGACTTGTTCAGCCAGGCCGAACACGACGAATTGGCGCAGAGCATTTTGTTGTGCCCTGACGCGGCCTACATCGCCCAAGTGCAAGAGAGCATCAACCGTTTGTTGAACGAGATGCCGCGTGCCGAGATCATTGCCAAGAGCCTCACCGGCCGCGGTGCGCTGATCCATACGCGTAGCATGGAAGAAGCCTGTGAGATCAGCAACCGCATTGCGCCCGAACACCTGGAAGTGTCCAGCAACGACCCGCATCGATGGGAGCCGCTGCTCAAACACGCCGGTGCCATCTTCCTCGGGGCCTACACGTCCGAGAGCCTGGGCGACTACTGCGCTGGCCCCAACCACGTGTTGCCCACCAGCGGCACTGCGCGTTTCAGCAGCCCGCTGGGGGTGTACGACTTCCAGAAGCGCAGCAGCCTCATCGAGGTGAGCGAGCAGGGTGCACAGGCGCTGGGCCAGATTGCCTCGGTCCTGGCACATGGCGAAGGCCTGCAAGCCCACGCGCGCGCGGCGGAAATGCGATTGAAGTAAGAATGGGGCATCAGGACGACCAAGCCCTATGCGCCCAACACTTCACACCCCTCACATCCTCTCCACGCTGCGGGACGCGGCAGCCCTGTTTGCCCTGTGTGCCGCCGTGGCCTCCACGGCCCAGGCCATGACCATCCGCGAAATGCGGGCACTGGAAAAGACCGAGAAACTAGGCAGCACCTACACCGATTACTACCTGGTCGGCGTCATGGAAGGTGCCGTAGAGGCCCACAACCAGGCCGTGCGCCAAGGCGCTCCGCCAAGCATTTGCCTCAACGGCCGCAAGTTGGAGCCTCACATGGCCAAGGGGCTCTACACCACCGAACTCAAGCGCAATGCCGACGTCTACGAGGCCGATTTTCCGGTGCAACTGGTGCTGACCAACGCGCTCACCACGGTCTACGCCTGCTAGAGCTTTCTACAATGCGCCGTGGGCTCCGCACGGAGCCGTTTCACGCATCAGGGAATACACAAGATGGCACTCAAAGTATTGGTAGTGGGTGGCGCGGGCTATATCGGCTCGCACATGGTCAAGCGGCTGGGGCAACTGGGGTGCACCGTCACCACGCTGGACAACCTGAGTGCCGGCCACCGCGATGCGGTGCTCAGCGGTGAGCTGGTGCAGGGTGATATTGCCGACCGCCCCTTGCTCGACGCGCTGTTCGCCCGTGGCCAGTTTGATGCGGTGATGCACTTCGCCTCCTTCATCCAGGTGGGGGAGTCGGTCAAAGAGCCCGCCAAGTACTACGACAACAACGTCACCAACACCCTCATCCTGCTGGACGCCATGCGTGCAGCAGGGGTTCAGCGCTTCATCTTTTCCTCCACGGCGGCCACCTTTGGCGAGCCGCAGTATGTGCCGATCGACGAGGCCCACCCCCAGCAGCCCATCAACCCCTACGGCCGCACCAAATTCATGGTGGAACAGGTCCTGCGCGATTACGAAGTGGCCTACGGTTTGCAGTCGGTGGTGCTGCGTTACTTCAACGCCGCCGGTGCCGACCCCGAAGGCCAGCTGGGTGAGCGCCACGAACCCGAGACCCATCTCATTCCCTTGGTGCTGCAAGCCGCCTCGGGGCGCCGCCCGCACATCCACGTGTTTGGCCGCGACTACGACACCCCCGATGGCACCTGCATCCGCGACTACATCCACATCCAGGACCTGTGCGAAGCGCATTGGCTGGCCATCCAGTCCCTGCTGGCGGGTCGGGGCAGCCAAGCCTACAACCTGGGCAACGGCAGTGGCTTTTCGGTACAAGAAGTGATTGACACCGCCCGCGCCATCACCGGCCGGCCCATTCCCGTGGTGGACGGCCCCCGCCGAGCGGGAGACCCGGCCCGTCTGGTGGCCGATGCCACCCAAGCCCGTGAACGCCTGGGCTGGCAACCCCAATACGCCGATCTGGCCACCATCGTGCGCCATGCATGGCAATGGGAGCAGAAGGTGGCAGCCTTGCACTAAGCCTGGGGCTCAGCGGCATCACCGCGCGGCAGCGGGGTGGCAACCGGTCCACGAGGGTTTCGAAAATTTACACGAATTTCGTGCAACACGAAATTCGTGTAAACTGGTGCCAAGATGAAAAACGTCACCATCACCGTCGAGGACGCCACGCTGGGGTGGGTGCGCATCGAGGCCGCACGGCGCAACACCAGTGTGTCGCGCCTGGTGGGCGAGATGCTGACCGACAAGATGCAGCATGACGACGCCTACGCCCGTGCCCAGCGCGACTGGGTGGCCGACACCTCCTCGTTCAGTTCGGGCGGCAAGCCTTATCCGCAGCGGAGTACCCAAAATGGCTAGTCCGCTGGATACCTCGGGTGCCGTCGTCTTTGTGGATACCAACGTGCTGTTGGCGGCCGACGATGCGTTTGATGCGGGCCAACAGTCCCGTGCGCGCGACTGGCTGCAGGCGCTGTGGGCGCGCCGCGCCGGGCGCATCAGTACGCAGGTGCTGAATGCCTATTACGTGGGCGCCACCCAGCACTTCGCCATGCCGCAGGGGGATGCGCGAGCCAAACTGCGCCGCTACCAGCTCTGGCAACCCTGGCAGATTGACCATCAGACCGTGGAAACCGCCTGGGGCGTAGAGGCCCGCTTTGGTCTGCCGTATTGGGACGCGCTCATCGTGGCCGCCGCCGCACAAAGCGGTGCCACCCATGTGCTGTCGCTGGACCTGCAGCATGGCCAGCAGATCGATGGCGTCACCATCCTCAGCCCTTTGCACGCCACGCCCGCCGATGTGGCGCTGGCCGACTAGTTCTTTGCTTTGAAAGTCTCCGCATGACGACTACCACCTCCACCGACAGCACCGTGAGTGCGCTGATCCAGCGCCGCATCCGCCAGGACGTGTTGGGCATGCACGCCTACGCCATCCAGGACTCCAAGGGCATGGTCAAGCTCGACGCCATGGAGAACCCGCACCGCCTGCCTGCCGAGCTGCAAGAGGCATTGGGCCGCCGCCTGGGCGCGCTGGCGCTGAACCGCTACCCCGATGGCCGCGTGAACGACCTGCGCCAGGCGCTGGCCGCCTACGCGGGCATGCCCGAAGGCTTTGACATCATGCTGGGCAATGGCTCGGATGAGCTGATCAGCCTGCTGGCCATGGCCTGCGACGTGCCGGTGGCGCCAGGCCAAGCCAAGCCCGCCATCCTGGCGCCGCTGCCGGGTTTTGTGATGTACGCCATGAGCGCGCAGTTGCAAGGGCTGGATTTTGTGGGCGTACCGCTCACGGCTGACTTTGCGCTGGACGTGCCGGCCATGGTGCAGGCCATCGCCGAGACGCAGCCCGCCATCGTCTACCTGGCCTACCCCAACAACCCCACGGCGAATTTGTGGGCCGAGGCCGATATGGTGCAGGTGGTGGCTGCGGCCCGGGCCGCGGGCAGCATTGTGGCCATTGACGAGGCCTACCAGCCGTTTTCCAGCCGCACCTATCTGGATGTGATCCGCGCAAACCCGGCTGCCAACGCCCATGTGCTGCTGATGCGCACCATGAGCAAGTTCGGCCTGGCCGGTGTGCGCATTGGCTACATGGTGGGCCCCCAGGCACTCATCGCCCAGGTGGACAAGGTCCGCCCGCCCTACAACATCAGCGTGCTGAACTACGAGTGCGCACTGTTTGCGCTGGAGCACCAGGAGGCTTTTGGGCGCCAAGCCCGCGACATCTGTGCACAGCGCGCTACGCTTTTGGGCGCATTGCGGGCACTGCCCGGCGTCAAGGCCTGGGACAGCGATGCCAATATGGTGCTGGTGCGCTTTGCCGGGGAGGGCGATCCTGCGCAAAAAGTGTTCGATGGCCTGAAAGCGCGCGGCGTTCTGGTCAAGAACGTTTCTAAAATGCACCCATTGCTGGCCCACTGCTTGCGGCTGACCGTCGGCACCGCCGAGGAAAACACCCAATTGCTGAAGGCCTTGCAGGAAATCTTATGAGTACCAACTACCCTTTGACCGAAGTGCCCGCCGTGGCCGCCCCCCGCATTGCCGAAGTCTCGCGCAACACCGCCGAGACCAAGATCCGCGTGCGTGTGAACCTGGACGGCACCGGCCAGGCCCATCTGCGCACCGGCATCGGCTTCTTCGACCACATGCTCGACCAGATCGCCCGCCACGGCCTGATCGACCTGGAGATCGAAGCCGATGGCGACCTGCACATCGACGGCCACCACACGGTGGAAGACGTGGGCATCACGCTGGGCCAGGCCTTCCACCAGGCCGTGGGCGACAAGAAGGGCATTCGCCGCTACGGCCATGCCTACGTGCCGTTGGACGAGGCCCTGAGCCGCGTGGTGATCGACTTTTCGGGGCGCCCCGGTCTGGAACTCAACGTGCCCTTCAAGAGCGGCATGATCGGTGCGTTTGACACCCAGCTCACCCACGAGTTCTTCCAGGGCTTTGTGAACCACGCCTTTGTAACGCTGCACATCGACAACCTGAAAGGCGAAAACGCGCACCACCAGGCCGAGACCGTGTTCAAGGCCTTTGCCCGCGCGCTGCGCGCTGCGGTGGAGTTGGACCCACGCGCGCTGGGGGTGATTCCCTCCACCAAGGGTTCGCTCTAAAATTTAAGTCAAATGCGCCTCTAGCCCCCGTGGAATATGCGCAAGCAGCTATTAAAACCGTAGCATGAAGAAAGCAGCATGAAAAAGGTCGCGGTCGTTGATTACGGCATGGGAAACCTGCGCTCCGTCACCCAGGCGGTGATGCATGTGGCCGCCGATGCGGGCGTGGAGGTGGTCTGGGCCCGCACCGCCCAGGAGGTGATGGACGCCGAACGTGTGGTGCTGCCCGGACAGGGCGCCATGCGCGACTGCATGCGCGAGCTGCACGACTCCGGCATGTTCGACGCCGTGATGCACGCGGCTGCGCACAAGCCGCTGATGGGCGTGTGTGTGGGCATGCAGATGCTGCTGGACCACAGCGACGAGCAGAACACCGCCAGCCTGGGCCTGATTCCTGGCAAAGTGGTCAAGTTTGAACTGGCGGGGCAAACCCAGCCCGACGGCAGCCGCTACAAAGTCCCCCAAATGGGCTGGAACCAGGTCTGGCAAACCAGCCACGGGGGTGTGCCGCGCCACCCCGTCTGGGGCGAGGTGCCGGACGGCAGCTACTTCTACTTTGTACACAGCTACTACGCCCAACCGTCTGATGCGCGCCACAGCGTAGGCGAGACGGACTACGGCCAGCGCTTCTCGGCGGCCATTGCACGCGATAATATTTTCGCCACCCAGTTCCACCCCGAAAAAAGCGCCGAGCACGGTTTGTCCCTCTACCGCAACTTCCTGCACTGGAATCCCTGAATCTTTATCCTTGCCGCACCTCTGCATCTGGCAACGCGACTCTCTTTTTCCTCCAACCCTGAAGCACCATGCTTTTAATTCCTGCGATTGACCTCAAAGACGGCCACTGTGTACGCCTCAAACAAGGCGATATGGACCAATCCACCACGTTTGGCGAAGACCCCGCGGTCATGGCCCGCAGCTGGGTGGACAAGGGCGCACGGCGCCTGCACCTGGTCGATCTGAACGGTGCCTTTGCCGGCCATCCCAAAAACGAGATGGCGATCCGCAAGATCCTCAAGGAAGTGGGCAACGAGATTGACGTGCAGCTGGGCGGCGGCATCCGCGACCTGGACACGATTGAGCGCTACCTGGACGCCGGCCTGCGCTACGTCATCATCGGTACCGCCGCGGTCAAGAACCCCGGCTTCCTGCAAGATGCCTGCACCGCCTTTGGCGGCCACATCATCGTGGGCCTGGACGCGCGCGATGGCAAAGTGGCCACCGACGGCTGGAGCAAGCTCACCCGCCACGACGTGGTGGACCTGGGCAAGAAGTTTGAGGACTACGGCGTCGAAGGCATCATCTACACCGACATCGGCCGCGACGGCATGCTCTCGGGCATCAACATCGACGCCACCGTCAAGCTGGCCCAGGCCCTGACCATCCCCGTGATTGCGTCGGGTGGCCTGTCCAACATGGCCGACATCGAAGCCCTGTGCGCGGTGGAAGACGAAGGCGTGGAAGGTGTGATCTGTGGCCGCGCCATCTACAGCGGCGACTTGGACTTTGCCAAGGCGCAAGAGCGCGCTGATGAGCTGAATGGCTGATCGGTGTTAGCCAAAAGAATTATTCCCTGCCTGGATGTCACGGGCGGTCGTGTTGTCAAAGGTGTGAACTTCGTCGAGCTGCGCGATGCCGGTGACCCGGTGGAGATCGCGGCCCGCTACAACGACCAGGGCGCTGATGAACTCACGTTTCTCGACATCACCGCCACCAGCGATGGGCGCGACCTGATCCTGCACATCATCGAAGCCGTGGCCAGCCAGGTCTTCATCCCGCTGACCGTGGGTGGCGGTGTGCGCGTCGTGGAAGACGTGCGCCGCCTGCTCAATGCGGGTGCCGACAAGGTGAGTTTCAACTCGGCAGCATTGGCCAATCCGCAGGTGATTGAAGACGCCTCCATGAAGTACGGCTCGCAGGCCATCGTGGTGGCCATCGACGCCAAGCGCCGCTCCGACGCAGACGCCGCCATCCGCGGTGCCGGTTGGGACGTCTACAGCCACGGTGGCCGCAAAAACACCGGCTTGGACGCCGTGGCCTGGGCCACCGAGATGGCGCGCCGTGGGGCTGGCGAGATTTTGCTCACCAGCATGGACCGCGACGGCACCAAGAGCGGCTTTGATCTGGCGCTGACCCGGGCTGTGGCCGACGCCATCAGCGTGCCGGTCATCGCGTCTGGCGGCGTGGGTAATCTGGACCACCTGGCCGACGGCGTGCAGCAGGGTGGGGCGGACGCGGTGCTAGCCGCCAGCATCTTCCACTACGGTGAGTACACCGTGGGCCAGGCCAAGGCGCGTATGGCCGAGCGCGGCATTCCTGTCAGAATTTAAGCCTTTTGGGTCTCTAGCCCTCATCAATGCTGCGCGAGCAGCTATAAATTAAATAGCAAATGGAACCCACCCCCACCCCGCCCGTGAGCTGGCTCAAACACATCCGCTGGGACTCCAAGGGCCTGGTGCCGGTGATTGCGCAGGAGCAGGGCACCAACGACGTGCTGATGTTTGCCTGGATGAACCGCGAAGCCCTGCAAAAGACCGTGGAGCTGGGCCGGGCTGTGTACTTCAGCCGTTCGCGCGACAAGCTTTGGTACAAGGGTGAAGAGTCTGGCCACGTGCAAACCGTGCACGAAATCCGCATGGACTGCGACAGCGATGTGATTTTGCTCAAGGTGACCCAGCTGGGCCACGAGCCGGGCATCGCCTGCCACACGGGCCGTCACAGCTGTTTCTTCAGCGTGCTGGAGAATGGTGTGTGGAAATCGGTAGACCCGGTCTTGAAAGACCCCGAATCCATCTATAAATAATATTTTGCGGGACAGATCCTTCGCGTTGTCTCCAACTAACCCCTAACCTTGCGGGACAGATCTTTGGCTCTGTCCCCAACTGATCAAGATGTCCATCTCCCAAGACTCCCTGGCCGCTCTGGCTGCCGTGATTGAAAGCCGCAAGGTCGCCAACGGCGGCAACCCGGACGCAAGCTATGTGTCCCGCCTGCTGCACAAGGGGCCCGACGCATTTTTGAAGAAAATTGGCGAGGAAGCCACCGAGGTGGTGATGGCCGCCAAAGATGCCGACCATGGTGGTGAGGCCAGCAAAATCGTCTACGAAATGGCCGACCTCTGGTTCCACTGCATGGTGGCGCTGTCGCACTACGGTCTGTCGCCCGCCGACGTGATTGCCGAGCTGGAGCGCCGCGTGGGCACCAGTGGCCTGGAAGAAAAAGCCCTGCGCAAAGTGCTTGCGCGCGAGGCCGAGCCCAAAGCCGATTCCCACTGAAAAGGAGTGCGTATGAGCCAGGATTTCACCACCCCCGCCGAAGTGCCCAGCCTGGAAAAGCTGCAGTCACTCAACACCATTGGCACCATCAGCTATGTGCTGCACCTGATCGTGGCGGTCAGCGCCTTTATCCCGGGCGGCCAGTTTGGCGTGACCTTGCTGCTGGTGGCGCTGATTCTGGACATGGTCAAGCGTGACGACGCGGCGGGCACCTGGCACGCCTCGCACTTTCGCTGGCGCATCCGTTCGGTGGTGATTGCCGGCCTGCTCTATCTGGTGACCTTGCCGCTGTTCCTGCTGCTGTATTTCCCTGGCGCCCTGGCCTGGGCTGTCATCTCGGTGTGGTTTCTGTACCGCATCGTCACCGGCTTTATCGCCATGAACAAAGGCCAGGAGATCGGCGCATGAGTGTTCACACGCCAGGCCATGATGCCAACTGCATCTTTTGCAAGATCATTGCCAAGCAGATCCCGTCCAAGGCGGTGTACGAGGATGAGCAGGTCTATGCCTTCCACGACATCAACCCCTGGGCACCGGTGCATTTTTTGCTCATCCCCAAGGCCCACATTCCCAGCATGGCGCAGGTTGGCCCCGAGCATGCGGCGCTGATGGGCCACATGATGGCCCTGGTGCCAAAGCTGGCGATGGAGCAGGGCTGCAACCCCTACCCGGATGGCGGCTACCGGCTGGTGACCAACACCGGGGCAGAAGGTGGGCAGGAAGTGCATCACCTGCACTTCCATGTGATGGGTGGCCCACGCCCTTGGTTGCGCGGCTGACGTGTGGTCCCCACGCTCCACCGCTGCGCGGGGCGTTGCCCCCCGAAGGGGCTAATTTTCCTTGGGGCGGCCCTAAGGAAAATGGTGGTTACACACGCCGACTAGAATTCACTTAATCGTTAGGAGTAAATCATGGGTTCATTTTCTATTTGGCACTGGTTGATTGTTCTGCTGATCGTGGTCATGGTGTTCGGCACCAAGAAGCTCAAGAACATCGGCTCCGATCTCGGTGGTGCGGTCAAGGGTTTCAAGGATGGCATGAAGGATGGTTCCACCCCAGCCGCCGACGACAAGCCCGCAGCGCCTGCGCAGCAAGTGGCCAACGCCGCTGAAAAGACCACGATCGACGTGGAAGCCAAGCAAAAGAACTAAAGCGATAGCACTGCGTGATTGACCTCGGCATAGCAAAGATGGCGCTGATCGGCGCGGTGGCATTGATCGTCATCGGGCCCGAAAAGCTGCCCAAAGTGGCCCGCACCGTAGGTGCCTTGCTGGGCAAGGCGCAGCGTTACGTGGCCGACGTGAAGGCCGAAGTCAACCGCTCCATGGAGCTGGACGAGCTCAAGAAAATGCGCGAAACCGTGGAGGGGGCCGCGCGTGACGTGGAAAACTCCATCCAGACGCAGGCCAGCGACTTTGAGAAGTCCTGGTCGGATGCGACCGATGCTGCGCTGGAGCCTGAGCCACCCGCCTACAAACACCCCAACAAAAACTGGCGCCTCAAGCAAGGCGCCATGCCCCAGTGGTACAAGGCCCGCAACGGCGTGCGTACCAAGGCGCAGTCGGGAGCGGCCCGCGTGGCGCGCTTCCGTCCGCCGCGCGTGCGCTGAGCGGCACCACCTACCTTCCCCATGGCATCAGACAACAATCCGCAAGACGAGCTTGCCGGCACCGAGCAACCTTTTGTCCAGCACCTGATGGAGCTGCGCGACCGCCTGGTCAAAGCCGCCATCGCCGTGGGGGTGGCCCTGGCCGTGCTGGCGCTGTACCCCGGCCCGGCTGCGCTGTACGACATTCTGGCTGCGCCGCTGGTCTCCACTTTGCCGGCTGGTGGCAAGCTGATTGCCACCTCGGTCATCTCTCCATTTTTGGTGCCGCTCAAGATCATGCTGATGACAGCCTTCCTGCTGGCTCTGCCCGTGGTGCTGTGGCAGGTCTGGGCTTTTGTGGCGCCCGGCCTTTACAGCCACGAGAAAAAACTGGTGCTGCCACTGGTGGTGTCCAGCACCGTGTTGTTTTTCATTGGCGTGGCGTTTTGTTATTTCTTTGTCTTCGGGCAGGTGTTCAAGTTCATCCAGAGCTTTGCTCCGCAAAGTATTGCGGCCACGCCCGATATTGAGTCTTACCTGGACTTCGTGCTCTCCATGTTCCTGGCCTTCGGCCTGGCGTTTGAGGTGCCGATTGTGGTGATCGTGCTGGCGCGCATGGGCATCGTCAGCATCGAGAAGCTCAAGGCCTTCCGCAGCTATTTCATCGTGCTGGCCTTTGTGGTGGCGGCCATCGTCACGCCGCCCGATGTGGTGTCCCAGCTGGCGCTGGCCATTCCCATGTGCATCTTGTACGAGATCGGTATCTGGGCGGCGCAGATCTTCATCAAGCACACCCAGGCACCTTCCGACGAAGCGCAGACTGGCGACGCATCCTAGGCTGATTTTTTTGGCAAAATTGGCCTCTAGCCCCCGTACTTATTGCGCAAGCAGCTCCTGAAACCATAGCAAAAAGGCGACCCGAGGGGCGCCTTTTTTTGTGCCGCAATGTGGTGCCGGGGGTTAACGCGCTGCCGCCTTGGGCTTGGGCCGCACGCCGGGGGTGACGCTCAGTTCCAGCTTCTGGTTCTTGCGTTCAATGGTGAAGGGCGCCGCGCTGCCGGGCTTGAGGGAGGCCACCACCGACAGCAACTGGGTCACGTCACCAATGGGCTTGTCGGCGATGCTGACAATCACATCGCCCGGCCGCACACCGGCTTGCGCAGCGGGGCCGTTCTGCAGCACACCGGTGATGATCACCCCTTCCTTGGCCATCACGTCAAAAGTTTCCGCCAGTTCGGGGGAGAGGTCGTTGGGTTCCACGCCAATCCAGCCGCGGGTGACCTGGCCGTCTTTCACAATGCCGTCCAGCACCATCTTGGCGGTGGTCACGGGGATGGCAAAGCCAATGCCCATGCTGCCGCCCGAGCGCGAGTAGATCGCGGTGTTGATGCCCAGCAGGTTGCCGTTGGTGTCGACCAGCGCGCCGCCCGAGTTGCCGGGGTTGATGGCCGCGTCGGTCTGGATGAAGTTTTCAAAGGTGTTGATGCCCAGCTGGTTGCGCCCCAGTGCGCTCACAATGCCGCTGGTCACGGTCTGGCCCACGCCAAAGGGGTTGCCAATGGCCAGCACCTGGTCGCCCACCTGCAGGCTGTCGGAGTTGCCCAGCACAATGGCGGGCAGCTTGTCGAGTTCAATCTTCAGCACGGCCAGGTCGCTGTCGGGGTCGGTCCCAATCACCTTGGCGGCCACGCGGCGGCTGTCGTTCAAGATGACCTCGATCTCGTCGGCCTCTTCGATCACGTGGTTGTTGGTCAGGATGTAGCCGCTGGGGCTGACGATCACACCACTGCCCAGTCCTCCCTGGGGCTCGTTGCCCTGGTCGCCATAGAAGAACTTGAACCATGGGTCGTTGGCATTGGGGTTTTTGGCCGCCACCTTGCTGGTGTTGATACTCACCACGGCGGCCGAGGCCTTTTGCGCGGCCAGCCGGTAGCTGCCGGGCGGGATCTCACCGGGCTGCGAGGGCGGGGCTTGGAGCAGCGCGATTGCACCGTCTACCGTGCTGGCACCGTGGCCCAGCCACTGGGGCTTGAGGGTGGCCACCACAAAGTAGGCGGCAAGCAGCACCGTGGTAGTTTGGGAAAACAGCAACCAAAATCGTTTCATCGGGATTTCCAACAGTGGCGGCACACAGGCGTGCTGCACAGGGCAAATTGTAGGCGGCATGGGCCTGCGCGTTACAGTGCAACACCGCGCTGTTGCCCCATGCAAACCATCTACATTCACCCCGCTGCACCGCCCAAGCCGCCTGAAGGTGCGCCTTGCAATGGCTGCGGTGTGTGTTGCCTGGCCCAGCCGTGCCCGGTCGGCATGGTGCTGTCGCGCCGCAGGCGTGGGGCCTGCCAGGCGCTGCGCTGGGATGGGCTGCAGGCACAGTACCGCTGCGGTGCCATCACGGAACCGCGGGCCGTGGTGCAGGCGGCCCTGCCACGTGCCTTGCAGTGGCTGGCGCCCGTACCTGCCGCCGCGCTGGCCCGCCTGGCCCGGCGCTGGGTGGCCGCAGGGCAGGGCTGCGACAGTGACCTGCAGCCCCAGTCGCCACCGTCCACCTCAACGACAATCCCTTCCTGAGCACACTTTCTTCCCATGACCGACCGCACCACCCTGGTATCCGCCCTGGACACGCTGCTGCAGCCCGAGCGCTTCAAAGACTATGGCCCCAACGGCTTGCAGGTGGAAGGCCGTGCCGAGGTGCATACCCTGGTGTCGGGCGTGACGGCGAGCCTCGCACTGATCGAGGCGGCGGTGGCGGCCCAGGCCGATGCCATCCTGGTGCACCACGGCCTGTTCTGGCGTGGCCAGGACGGTCGCGTAACCGGCTGGATGCGCCAGCGCCTGGGCCTGCTGCTGGCGCACAACATCAGCCTGATTGCCTACCACCTGCCACTGGACGCCCACCCTGAGCTGGGCAACAACGCGCAGCTCGGCCGGGTGCTGGGGCTGGTGGCGGACGCCCGTTTTGGCGAGCAGCAGTTGGGCTTCGTGGGCGCTGCACCCGCGGCCCTGAACAGCGCGCAGGCGCTGGCGGACCATGTCCAGGCCACGCTGGGCCGCGCCGTGACCCTGGTGCCTGGTGGTACGCGGCCGCTGCGCCGCATCGCCTGGTGCACAGGCGGCGCCCAAGGTTACTTTGAAGACGCGATTGCCGCTGGGGCGGACGTGTTCATCACCGGCGAAATTTCCGAACCCCAGGCCCACTACGCCCGCGAATGTGGCGTGGCCTACATCGCCTGCGGTCACCACGCCAGCGAGCGTTACGGCGCCCCTGCGGTCGCTGCCCACGTGGCTGCCCAGCTGGGCTTGGCCCATACCTTCATCGACATCGACAACCCTGCATGACTCCCCCTGTTCTCCCCATTGCCATCACCCTGGGCGATGCCGCCGGTATTGGCCCCGAAATCATTGCCCAGTCTTTTTTGCGCGAGCCAGAGATGCTGCGTCACTGTTTTGTCGCCGGTGATGTGCAGGCCATGCGCCGCGCGCTGGCCGTGGTGCAGGGCGCGGTGCCGCTGCCCGTGGTGCAGATCGCTACGCCGGCCGAGGTGGCGCAATTGCCCCCGCGTTGTCTGCCCGTGCTGCAAGTGGGTGAGGCGCTGCCGCCCGTGGCCTGGGGCCAGGTGAGTCGCGCGGCTGGTGAGTTTGCGGGGCGCTGCGTGTTGTGGGCTGCCGATGCGGCCTTGCGTGGTGAGATTGCCGCGCTGGTGACCGCACCCTTGCACAAGGAGGCCTTGTCCGCGGCGGGCGCTCCTTACGACGCTTACCCCGGCCATACCGAAATGCTGCAGGCCGCCGCGGCGCGCCATGCCCGCGTGGCGGTGGACGCGATGCCCGTGCGCATGATGCTGGCCAACGACGAGTTGCGCACCGTGTTGGTCAGCATCCACGTCTCGCTGCGCGATGCGCTGGCTGCCGTCACCACAGACAACGTGTTGCAAACGATTTTGATCACCCATGCCGCGCTGTTGCGCACGCTGGGCCGCGCACCGCGCATTGCGGTGGCGGGCGTGAACCCGCACGCGGGCGAGGGCGGCCTGTTCGGCCGCGAAGAACTGGACACGGTGCTTCCGGCCATCGAGGCGGCACGGGCCCGGGGCTGCCAGGTCTACGGCCCGATTGCGCCCGACACGGTGTTCATGCGCGCCCGCAACACAGCGGCGCACCCGGGGGAGTTCGATGTGGTGGTGGCCATGTACCACGACCAGGGGCTGATCCCCGTGAAGTACCTGGGGGTGGAGCAGGGGGTGAACGTGACGCTGGGCTTGCCCCTGGTCCGCACCAGCCCGGACCACGGCACGGCATTCGACATTGCCGGTACGGGCCGCGCCGACCCGTCCAGCCTGCTGGCCGCCCTGCGCATGGCGCACCAGCTGTCATTGACATAATTTCAAGCCAAATCGGGCGCTGGCCCGCTTGGATGCTGCGCGACTAGCTATTAAAATAATAGCAAGTCGCGATGGGCAGCTTTACTTCTTGAGGCTGTCGCGAATCTCGCGCAGCAAGAGCACGTCTTCGGGCGTCACCGCAGGGGCGGGGGCGGCCACAGGGGCTTCCTTCTTCAGGCGGTTGATTTGCTTGACCATCAGGAAAATGATGAAGGCCAAAATTGCAAAGTTCACGGCCACGGTGATGAAGCTGCCGTAGGCAAACACGGGAATGCCGGCTTTCTTCAGGCCCGCCAGTGTGGTGTCGGTGCCTGGCGGCACGGCGCCCAGCACCACAAACAGGCTGGAAAAGTCCAGCTTGCCAATCACGGCACCCACCAGCGGCATGATCAGGTCGCCGACGACAGAGTCCACGATCTTGCCAAACGCGCCACCAATGATCACACCCACAGCCAGGTCAATCACATTGCCCTTGACCGCAAAATCCTTGAATTCTTGAATCATTCCCATCGCTTGTTGCTCCATAGTGGTTGAAAGACGCCGAGTATTACCGACAAAGCAGGGGTAAACCAGACCAGCAGCGTCAACTGGCGCGTTGAATGCCCCCACTGCCGTCAGCTACAATCCCGGCTTACCCCTACTAGCGATGTTCATTGAGGATTCTCATGAGTGAAACCCCTGTCGACACCAAAAAGATCGACGCCAGCAAACGGACTTGGTTGATTGCTTCCGGCTGTGCTGGTGCAGTGGGCGGTGTCGCAACCGCCATCCCTTTTGTGAGCACATTTCAGCCCTCCGAGCGCGCCAAGGCCGCCGGCGCCGCCGTGGAGGTGGACATTGGTGAACTCAAGCCCGGTGAAAAAGTCACTGTGGAATGGCGTGGCAAGCCCGTCTGGATCGTGCGCCGCACGCCAGAGCAGGTGGCCGCGCTGGCGGGTATTGAAGGACTGCTGGCCGATCCCAAGTCGGAGCGCAAGCCCGATGAGTTGACGCCCGAGTACGCCCGCAACGAGGCGCGCTCCATCAAACCAGAATTCTTTGTGGCCGTGGGCATCTGCTCGCACCTGGGATGTTCGCCGTCCGACAAGTTCCAGCTCGGCGCCCAGCCCTCGCTGCCCGACGACTGGAAGGGCGGTTTCTTGTGCCCTTGCCACGGGTCCACCTTCGACATGGCGGGCCGCGTGTTCAAGAACAAGCCCGCACCGGACAACCTCGAAGTGCCGCCGCACATGTACCTGTCTGACAGCAAGCTGCTGATCGGCGAAGACAAGAAAGCCTGAGGAAGAACAACATGGCGACTTTCAAGGAAATCTCCCCCAACGCCTCGGCTGGCGAAAAGGTGACGAACTGGTTCGAAAACCGCTTCCCCACCGCCTTTGACGCCTACAAGGTGCACATGTCGGAGTACTACGCTCCGAAAAACTTCAACTTCTGGTACATCTTTGGCTCGCTGGCCCTGTTGGTGTTGGTGATCCAGATCGTGACCGGCATTTTCCTGGTCATGCACTACAAGCCCGATGCCGCCTTGGCCTTTGGCTCGGTTGAATACATCATGCGCGACGTGCCATGGGGTTGGCTGATCCGCTACATGCACTCCACGGGTGCGTCTGCCTTTTTCGTGGTGGTCTACCTGCACATGTTCCGTGGCCTCATCTACGGCAGCTACCGCAAGCCGCGCGAACTGGTCTGGATCTTTGGCTGCGCCATCTTCCTGTGCCTGATGGCCGAAGCCTTCATGGGCTATCTGTTGCCTTGGGGCCAGATGTCCTACTGGGGCGCCCAGGTGATCGTGAACCTGTTTGCCGCTGTGCCCCTGGTTGGGCCTGACCTGGCGTTGCTGATCCGTGGCGACTTCGTGGTGGGTGATGCCACCCTGAACCGCTTCTTCAGCTTCCACGTGATTGCCGTGCCCTTGGTCCTGCTGGGTCTGGTGGTGGCGCACTTGCTGGCGCTGCACGATGTGGGCTCCAACAACCCTGATGGCATCGAAATCAAGGGCCCCAACGCCCCCCGCGATGCAGCCGGCCACCCTCTGGATGGTGTGCCTTTCCACCCCTACTACACCGTGCACGACATCTTTGGTGTCAGCGTGTTCTTGATGGTCTTTACCGCCATCATCTTCTTCGCGCCCGAGATGGGTGGCTACTTCTTGGAGTACAACAACTTCATCCCGGCTGACCCGCTGAAGACGCCTGCCCACATTGCGCCGGTCTGGTACTTCACGCCGTTCTACTCCATGCTGCGTGCCATCACCAGCGAGATGATGTATGCGCTGATTGCTTGCGTTTTGGGCGCTGCAGCGTTCAGCATCTTCAAGTTCAAGATGCCCGCCATCTTCAAGGGCGTGCTCGCTGGTGCCGCCGTTGTCGCAACAGTGCTCATGCTCAATATCGACGCCAAGTTCTGGGGCGTGGTGGTGATGGGCGGCGCTGTGGTCATCCTGTTTTTCCTGCCCTGGCTGGACTACAGCCCGGTCAAGTCCATCCGCTATCGCCCTGACTGGCACAAGTACCTGTACGGTATCTTTGTGATCAATTTTGTGGTTCTGGCGTACTTGGGTGTGCAGCCACCGTCCCCGATTGGTGAGCGCGTGTCGCAAGTGGGTACCTTGTTCTACTTCGGCTTCTTCTTGCTGATGCCTTGGTGGAGCACCTTGGGTGAGTCCAAGCAGGTCCCTGCGCGTGTGAACTTTGCGGCCCACTGAGAGCCGGAGACGACTGACATGAAAAAAATTCTTATTTCCATCGTGGCAGCCCTGGGCTTTGTCGCCGGTGCCCACGCATCGGGTGGTGGCATCGCTCTGGACAAGGCACCTGTCAAGACCAACGACTTGGTGTCTTTGCAAAATGGCGCCAAGCTGTTTGTGAACTACTGCCTGAACTGCCACTCGGCGGCATTCATGCGCTTCAACCGGCTCAAAGACATTGGCCTGACCGACCAGCAAATCAAGGACAACCTGTTGTTCACCACCGAAAAAGTTGGTGAAACGATGAAGGCCGCGATTGATCCCAAGCAGGCCAAGGACTGGTTTGGTGCCAATCCGCCTGACCTGACCGTGATTGCGCGTTCGCGCGCGGGCGCTGGGGGCTCTGGTGCAGACTATCTGTACACCTATCTGCGCACCTATTACCCCGACGAAACCAAGGCCACGGGCTGGAACAACCTGGTGTTCCCCAGCGTGGGTATGCCCCATGTGTTGTGGGAGCTGCAAGGCAAGCGCGAACCTCAGTACGAATCCCGCGAGGAGCACGGTCACGAAGTGCATGTGTTCAAGGGCTGGAAGCAAATTACTCCCGGGACCATGACACCAGCCCAGTACGACCAAGCCATTGGTGACCTCGTGAATTACCTGCAATGGATGGGTGAGCCCGCACAAAATACTCGCGTGCGCGTGGGTGTCTGGGTCTTGTTGTTCCTGTCGGTGCTCACGCTGTTTGCGTGGCGTCTGAATGCGGCGTTCTGGAAAGACGTCAAGTAAGTTCGCGCGCTGTCGCATGGGCCCAGTTGGCCTGAGCTGATGGTGTCAGAGTGGGTTTGCCAAGGCGACCCACTCTTTTTCATTTTTTAGGAGTCTCTTGCCATGATGGTGCTGTATTCAGGAACAACCTGCCCCTTTTCTCACCGTTGCCGTTTCGTGTTGTTTGAGAAAGGCATGGACTTCGAAATTCGCGATGTGGACTTGTACAACAAGCCCGAAGACATCAGTGTGATGAACCCCTATGGTCAAGTGCCCATTCTGGTCGAGCGCGACCTGATCCTGTACGAGTCGAACATCATCAATGAGTACATCGATGAGCGTTTCCCGCATCCTCAATTGATGCCCGGTGACCCTGTGGACCGCGCCCGTGTGCGCCTGTTTTTGCTGAACTTCGAAAAAGAACTGTTCGTGCACGTGTCTACCCTGGAAGCCCGTGCCTCCAAGGGCAATGAGAAAGCACTGGACAAGGCCCGTGCCCATATCCGCGACCGCCTGACCCAGTTGGCCCCCGTGTTCCTCAAGAACAAGTACATGTTGGGTGAAAACTTCTCCATGCTGGATGTGGCAATCGCTCCGCTGCTCTGGCGCCTGGACTACTACGGCATTGACCTCAGCAAGAATGCTGCACCGCTGCTCAAGTATGCCGAGCGCATCTTCTCGCGTCCCGCCTACATTGAGGCGCTGACGCCATCCGAAAAGGTCATGCGCAAGTAAGCCGCGCGGTACAGCCATGATGGATGCCGACAACGCCCAGTCCACACGCCCGTACCTCATTCGTGCCTTGTACGAGTGGTGTACGGACAATGGCTTCACGCCCTTTATTGCCGTGCAGGTCGACGATTCGGTGCGGGTCCCGCACGAATACGTCAAAGATGGTGAGATCGTGTTGAACGTCAGCTTCGACGCGACCAGTGCACTGCAACTGGGCAATGAATTCATCGAGTTCAAGGGCCGCTTTGGTGGCGTGGCGCGGGACATCATGGTGCCGGTGCACCGCGTCCTCGCCATTTATGCGCGCGAGAACGGGCAGGGCATGGCTTTTCCCGTGACTGCGGCCCCCGATACCGCGGCGCCCCAGCCCCAGCCCCCGTTGCCGGAACCCAAGCCTGCGGTGTTGGCGCCTGTGCGCAACTCTGAAGATACCGGCCCAGACACCCCACGACCTTCGGGCGGTGGACGGCCAGCACTGACGCGAGTGAAATAGACGGCTTTCTGCCCAATCGGGCTTCATGCTTGGTGTAGAATTCGGCCCGTGCCGCTTTAGCTCAGTTGGTAGAGCAACCGCCTTGTAAGCGGTAGGTCGTCAGTTCGAATCCGACAAGCGGCACCATTCCCCACTCCCGCCACAGCTTAGTTCCTGCTTGGCGGCGACACTTGGACCTTTAAACGAATTGAGTTAACCTCCCAGCCTTTGGAGCGCAAGTGCGCTTGCATGGCGGGAAGCAGTTGGCGCAGTTTTGCCGCAACCGCATTGTTGTCCAGTAGCAGGCACCATTCGCTTCCGTCAATAGGTCCCGCCTGGATCGCCATCCGCAAGGTACGCGGAATCACAGATTCCAGGCTTTTGAGCCGCGCAGAAGATTCTGTTGCTAGGTCACTGAGTCGTGCCAAAGCTGGCGATTCCCGGCTGGCTTGCAAGGCAGAAACGGCACGGTGATTGCGGATCAGGGGTTGCATGAAGAGGGTGTTGGAATATGCAAGTGATTATCACGGATGCCTGGATGGCCAAGAGCCGGGCCTTCCATTTGAGCGGAGCCAAACTTCTGCTGTCGCTGCTGTCGCTGTCCATGGCGTTGATGCTGGTGTCAGCGGGCCTCTACCACTGGGTGTTTCTCAAAGGTGCACGTGAAGGGTGGCCCATTATTGGCTCCTTGGTGCGCCTGGTGGTCAAAGATGAATTTGCCCAGCGTGACCGTTACCTGCGCGAAAACATCGAAGTGCTAGCCAAGAAGCTGGGCGAGATGCAAGCTAAATTGCTGCAGTTGGAGTCGCTGGGCGAGCGGGTGTCTGGCCTGGCGGGCATCAACCCTGCCGATATCAAGGTCAAGCCGGGCCAGGGAGGGCTTTTGGTCGAAGGTAGACCGCTCACCTTGCAAGAACTCGATGCGGGCTTGGATGCGCTGGATGTGTTGGTCGGCCAGCGGGCTGACGCCATGACCGTCATGGAGTCGCGTCTATTCGAGCAAAAAATCAAGAAAATGATGGTGCCGACGCAAACCCCGGTGCAGGATGCCAACCTGGGCTCGGTGTTTGGCTGGCGCATTGATCCCATTACCGGTCGGTCCGCCCTGCATACGGGCCTGGATTTTCCGGCAGAAACGGGGAAACCGATTTATTCGGCTGCTGGTGGCATGGTGGTCGCCCAAGAGTTCCATTTTCAATACGGCAACATGATTGAAGTGGACCATGGCAACAACCTGATCACCCGCTATGCACATGCCTCCAAAGTGCTGGTGAAAAAGGGCGATTTGATCAAGCGCGGCCAGAAGATTGCCGAAGTCGGAACCTCTGGGCGCTCCACCGGGCCCCACCTGCACTTTGAGGTTCTGGTGCAGGGTGTGCCCCAGGATCCCCAGAAGTTTCTGAATGCCGGTCGTAATCTTCCTGTTGCCCAAGTGGTGCAATCCAAAGCGGCCGATACGCAACGCTAAAATGGGCGGTTTGGTATTTGTGGTGGGGCTGACGCGTATGCGCTTGTCTTCCATCTGAATGCCCCCATTTCACCCAGACGAGAAAAAGGACTGCGCTGATCTGTTACCCATGGTGGGGGCAGGCCAGTCTTGCATGCATGGCCATCAATATCCTTACCAAAATCTTTGGCAGTCGCAATGACCGCTTGCTCAAGCAATATCGCTCCGTCGTGGCGCGGATCAATGCGCTGGAGCCGCAGTTCGAGCAGTTGACGGACGACGGTCTGCGCGCCAAGACTCAGGAGTTCAAGGATCGCATTGCCAAGGGTGAGGCGCTGGACGCCATCCTGCCGGAAGCGTTTGCCGTGGTGCGCGAAGGCTCCAAGCGTGTCATGAAAATGCGCCATTTTGATGTGCAGTTGCTGGGTGGCATGTCTTTGCACAACGGCAAGATTTCGGAAATGCGCACGGGAGAGGGTAAGACCTTGACTGCGACGCTGCCGGTGTACCTGAATGCCCTGAGTGGCAAGGGCGTGCACGTGGTCACCGTGAACGATTACTTGGCCAGCCGTGATGCCAAGTGGATGGGGCGCCTGTACAACTTTCTGGGCCTGACCGTCGGTATCAACCTGCCGCAGGCTCCGCGGGAAGACAAGCAGGCGGCTTACCGTGCCGACATCACCTACGGCACCAACAACGAATACGGCTTTGACTACCTGCGCGACAACATGGTCTATGAGGTGGCGGACCGCGTGCAACGTGGCCTGAACTACGCCATCGTCGACGAGGTCGATTCCATCCTGATCGACGAGGCGCGCACGCCGCTCATCATCAGCGGCCAGGCGGAAGACCACACCGACCTGTACATTGCCATCAACAAGGCTATTCCCAAGCTGGTGAAGCAAGAGGGCGAAGCCGACCCGCGCACGGGTGAGGGTGTGACCAAGCCGGGCGACTTCACGCTGGACGAAAAAAGCCACCAGGTCTTCCTGACCGAACAGGGCCACGAATCGGCCGAACAGATTTTTGCCGAACTGGGCCTGATTCCCGCAGGTTCGTCCCTGTACGACCCGGCCAACATCACGCTGATGCACCACCTGTATGCCGCGTTGCGGGCCAACCACCTGTACCACCGCGATCAGCACTATGTGGTGCAGCAGGGCGAGATCGTCATCGTCGATGAGTTCACAGGGCGCTTGATGACCGGCCGCCGCTGGAGCGATGGCCTGCACCAGGCAGTGGAAGCCAAAGAAGGCGTGCAGATCCAGGCGGAAAACCAGACCCTGGCCTCCATCACATTCCAGAACTACTTCCGCTTGTATGGCAAGCTGGCCGGCATGACCGGTACGGCAGATACCGAAGCCTATGAGTTTCAGGAAATCTACGGGCTGGAAACGGTGGTGATTCCGCCCAATCGCAAGAGCCTGCGCGACGACCAGTTGGACCGTGTGTACAAAACCACGCGTGAAAAGTACGAAGCCGCTATCAAGGACATTCGTGAATGTTACGAGCGCGGCCAGCCCGTGCTGGTGGGTACCACGTCGATTGAAAATTCCGAAATCATTGCCCAACTGCTGGAGAAGGAAAAGCTCCCGCACCAGGTGCTGAACGCCAAGCAGCATGCGCGCGAAGCGGACATCGTCGCCCAAGCGGGGCGTGCCAAGATGATCACCATTGCCACCAATATGGCCGGTCGTGGTACCGACATTGTGCTGGGTGGCAACATCGAGAAAGCCTTGCAAGAGGTCGAATCTGATGCGTCATTGGATGCCGCCGCCAAGGAAGAAAAAACCAAGGCTGTGCGTGCACAGTGGACGCAGGACCACGAGGCTATCAAAGCCCTGGGCGGTTTGCGCATCATTGCCACAGAGCGCCACGAGTCCCGTCGTATCGACAACCAGCTACGAGGTCGTTCGGGCCGCCAAGGCGACCCTGGCTCTTCGCGTTTTTACCTGAGCCTGGACGATTCCCTGATGCGGATTTTCGCCGGCGATCGTGTGAAGTCCATCATGGACCGCCTGAAGATGCCCGATGGTGAAGCTATCGAAGCCGGTATCGTCACGCGCAGCATCGAAAGTGCCCAGCGCAAAGTGGAAGCGCGCAACTTTGACATGCGCAAGCAGTTGTTGGAGTACGACGACGTGTCCAACGACCAGCGCAAGGTGATTTACCAGCAGCGCAATGCGATTTTGGATGCGCAGGACTTGGGTGCCCAGATTACTTCGCTGCGCGAAGGCGCCTTTGAGGACTTGGTGCGCCAATACGTGCCTGCAGAGTCGGTAGAAGAGCAGTGGGACGTGCCCACGCTGCAGAAAGCTCTGACTGACGATTGGCAGATCAGCCTTGACCTGCAAAAGCAGGTGTCTGACGCGAGTTCCATTACGGACGAAGAAGTTGTGTCCACCGTGGTCACTGCAGCCAACGCGGCCTTTCAGGCCAAGGTGGACTTGGTGGGGGCCGAAAACTTCACCCAGTTTGAGCGCATGGTGCTGCTGCAAAGCATTGACAGCCACTGGCGCGATCACCTGAGTGCTTTGGACTATCTGCGCCAGGGCATCCACTTGCGTGGCTACGCCCAGAAGCAGCCCAAGCAAGAGTACAAGCGCGAAGCCTTTGAGCTGTTTGGCCAGTTGCTGGATTCTGTGAAGAACGACGTCACCAAGGTGTTGATGACGGTCAAGATCCAGTCTAACGAGCAACTGGAGCAAGCGGCAGACGCCATGGAAGTCCGCGGCGAGAGCATTACCAACGTGACTTACAGCGCGCCCACTGAAACGGGTGAAGTGCAAACCACAGTGGACGACTCCACCGTGAAACCCAGTGCCAGTGACGTAGCGCGTGTGGGGCGCAATGAGCCCTGCCCGTGTGGCAGTGGCAAGAAATACAAACACTGCCACGGCCAATTGACCTGAGAGTAATTCCATGCCTGTGAACCTTCCCCTGCCCGATGTGGCGAGCCTGTTTCCCATCGCTGGTGTCCGCATTGGCGTGACCGAGGCGGGTGTACGCAAGGTGGGTCGCAAAGACCTGACCGTGGTCTTGCTGGACGCAGGAGCCAGCGTGTCGGGCGTCTTCACCTCCAACCGCTTTTGTGCAGCCCCGGTGCAGTTGTGTCGCGAGCATCTGGCCTCTGGCCAGTCCATGCGTGCACTGCTGATCAACACCGGCAACGCCAATGCGGGCACGGGCGCGGACGGCTTAGCCCGTGCGCAGAGCACCTGTGTGGCCTTGGCCAGCAAATTGGGGATTGATGCGCAGCAGGTGCTGCCGTTCTCCACCGGCGTGATCATGGAGCCACTGCCGATTGACCGGATTGAAGCTGGGCTGGATGCTGCCATTGCGGATGCACGGCCGGACCACTGGCTGAAGGCGGCTGAAGGCATCATGACCACTGATACGCAGCCCAAGGCTTACGGCGCGCAGGTCACCATTGGCGGCAAGCAGATCAGCATCAGCGGTATCAGCAAGGGTGCGGGCATGATCCGCCCCAACATGGCCACCATGCTGGGCTTTATCGCCACCGACGCCTGCGTGAACCAAGCTGTGATGCGCGAACTTTCTTTGGCGCTGGCCGAAGGCTCGTTCAATCGCGTGACGGTGGACGGAGATACCTCGACCAATGACTCTCTGGTGGTGATTGCCAGCAACAAGGCGGGCAACCCCGAAATTACGTCACTGCAGTCTGCCGATGGCCAGGCGCTCAAGTCCGCCATGCTGGGGGTAGCACGCCAGTTGGCGCAGGCCATCGTACGCGACGGCGAGGGCGCCACCAAGTTCATCACTGTGCAGGTCGATGGTGGCCGCACGGCCGAAGAGTGCCGCAAGGTGGCCTACGCCATCGCACATTCGCCCCTGGTCAAGACCGCGTTTTATGCCAGCGACCCCAATCTGGGCCGCATTCTGGCAGCTGTCGGCTATGCCGGCATTGACGATTTGGACCAGACGGGTATCGAGTTGCATCTGGACGATGTGCATGTGGCAACGTGTGGGGGACGCAATCCCAGCTACCGCGAAGAAGACGGCCAGCGTGTGATGAAGCAAAGCGAAATCACCGTGCGGGTGGGGTTGGGCCGAGGCCCAGCCACCGAAACCGTCTGGACCTGCGATTTCAGCCACGACTACGTGACCATCAACGCCGACTACCGCTCTTGAGCGACGCGCCATGACCGACACCCTGTCCAAAGAGTTGGCCAGTTTTCTGGCACGTGCAGAATTGTTCATGGCCCGGGTGGAAGCCTCCTTGCCGCACGGTGTGGAGCAGCCGGACTGGGATGCATCCATTGCCTTTCGCTATCGCCGTCGCCGCTCCGGTCAAGGTGTGATCACCCCTGTGCAGCATGTAGGCGCCATGTCCTTGGACGATCTCAAAGAGATTGACGACCAGAAAGAGAAAATCCAGCGCAACACCGCCCAGTTTGTACGCGGTGCCACGGCCAACAACGTGTTGCTGACGGGGGCACGGGGTACCGGCAAGTCGTCCCTGATTCGCGCCTGCCTGCATACCTATGCGGCCCAGGGCTTGCGTTTGATCGAGGTGGACAAGGCTGACCTGGTTGACCTGACTGACATTGTGGAACTGGTAGCCCAGCGGCCTGAGAAGTTCATTGTGTTCTGCGACGACCTGAGCTTTGACGAAGGCGAGGCGGGTTACAAGGCACTCAAGTCGGTACTCGATGGCTCCGTGGCTGCAGCCACGCCCAACGTGCTGATCTATGCCACCAGTAACCGTCGCCACCTGTTGCCCGAATACATGTCGGAGAACCTGACGTACAAACATACGGAAGACGGCGAAGTGCACCCGGGTGAGGGGGTGGAAGAGAAGATCTCGTTGTCCGAGCGCTTTGGCTTGTGGGTGAGCTTCTATCCCTTTAGCCAGGACGAATACCTGGCCATCGTGGCCCAGTGGCTCAGCGCTTTGGGCATTGCCACCGAGCGCATTGGGGCTGCTCGTGCGCAAGCCTTGTTATGGGCGCTGGAGCGCGGCTCACGAAGTGGGCGTGTGGCCTACCAGTTCGCCAAGGACTTTGCGGGGCGTGACCCCGTATGAGCGGGCCTCTGATTGCTGACCCAGGTGCCGCACGTGATGGAGGTCCCGACCGTCAGGTTGTGGAGGTGGCCGTGGGCGTCTTGGTCCGTGGTGACGGTGCTTTTTTGCTGACATCTCGTCCTGCTGGCAAGGCGTATGCGGGGTATTGGGAGTTTCCTGGCGGCAAGTTGGAGGCCGGAGAGACGGTGGAGCAGGCCCTGCGCCGTGAGCTGCACGAAGAAATCGGGATCACCATCGGCGCTGCAACACCCTGGAAAGTGGAACTGGTCGACTATCCGCATGCCTTGGTGCGACTGCACTTCTGCAAGGTGTCTACCTGGTCAGGTGAATTGCAGATGCGGGAGGCGCAGACCTATTCCTGGGAGCAGTTGCCCGTGCAAGTGCAACCGGTATTGCCAGGCACTGTGCCAGTGCTGGACTGGTTTGCCACCGAGCGTGCGCACCAGGGTGCTACACATTTCATAGCTGCTGGCGCAGACTCCTAGAGGGCTAGAGGCTTATTTGGCCTTTATTTCAGGTGCTGGGCTGACACCGCAGGGTTATTGCAGCTTGGCGTCGCCAAATACCTGGTCGTCAGGCGGGGCCTCGGTAGGCACGCGGAATGACTCACTGGCCCAAGCACCCAGATCCAGATTTTTACAGCGCTCACTGCAAAACGGACGGTACACATTGCTGGGTGCGTAGACGCTGTCGCCGCCGCATTGCGGGCAGGTCACGATCTTTTGAGAAATGGGCTCAGCCATAGAAAACTCCCCGCCGGCTCAGGAGCACAGGGTCAGCTCAAAAGCCCCGTCTTCGCCGCTGGCGTGCAGGCGGTCGTCGTCGGCGTGGCACATCAGGCGGATGGACACCATCAGGCGGTTGCCGCTGATTTCGGGGATCACTTGCTGTGCCGGGTCCAGGGCCAGCCGCAACAATTGAAAAGTTCTGCCCTGGGGCAGGTTTTGCTGGAATTGCCCACCTACAGCCACCACTTTTTGGGGCGCACCAGAGTCGCGCAGCATCTTCAACAGCAGGTGGATGGATTCCGCCAAGGGGGCCAGTGTGGAGGCCCAGCGCTGCAGGTCTTGCTGGCGGGCTTCTACACTGCGATGCTGCCAGGCGTAGTAGGCCGGCAGGTCAAATTCGCAGGTGCCGCCGGGAATGCCCACACGGCTGCGGATGCTCATGAGCCAGTCGTTTTCCGTCAGCGCTTGGCCGGCTTTGCCGGTCAGCCCGTTCAGGGATGTGAAGCAGTGGTCCAACTGGGAAATGACCTTGTCGAGCACGGCTTCGGCAATGGCTGGGTTGCCGCGGTAGCCATTGAGGATTTGTTTTTGCTTGTCCAAATCTTTGAGAACGTCCGATTTCAAATCAGCACGCGCGCCCACGTCCATGACTTCAAAAATGGTAGCCAACGCAAAGTGGTGATCCAGTGGTTCGGAACGGGCCATCAACTCTGCCAAACGCAGAAACAGATGTTCAAGTCGCAAATAGGTGCGAATGCGTTCGTTGAAGGGGTATTCGTAGAGGATCACGCTGTATTTTCCGGTCGGCGAATCATAGCCCGAACTGTCGCCCAATTTGCTGTACTTGCAGAGCTAGTTCGTCCAGTCCGATGCCATCATTGAACACGACGGCATCGGCCGCCTGCAGGCGCTGAGCGCGGCTGGCTTGCGCGTCCATGATGTTTTGAACTTCGATGCGTGACAGGCCATTGCGTTGCATTACCCGCTGGATCTGGGTGTCGCTGCTGCAGTCCACTACCAGCACCCGGTGCAGGCGCTTGCGCCAATGCCCCGACTCGACCAGCAGGGGAATATCGAAGACCAGGCAACGTGCTCCTGCTGCCTCCGCCTGCGCGGCAACATGCTCCATGGCCAAGCCAACCAAAGGGTGGATGATGGCCTCAAGCCGCGCGCGTGCTGACGTGTCGGTGAAGGCCCGTTGGCGCATCTTGTCGCGGTCCAAGGCACCTTCGGAGGTCAACAAACCTGACCCAAAAGTTTCTTCTATCTGCGGGATGGCTGCGCCGCCCGGTGCGGTCGTGGCGCGTGCCAATACATCAGCATCTATCAGCGCTGCGCCCAGGGTCTCCAGTCGCGTGGCAACTGTGCTTTTTCCGCTGCCTATGCCACCGGTCAGACCCAAGCGCAAGGCAGCCGCCATGGGACTAAATACCCACCAGTTGGCGCAGCGTCATCGGGCCGAGCAGCAGGGCGGCAAAGCCAGCACCTGCCAGGAATGGGCCGAATGGCACATAGCCACCTTCGCGCAGACCACTGGTGAATTTCATGCCAATGCCCACAATGGCACCAATCACCGACGCAATCAGGATGATGGGAATCAGCAAAGGCCAGCCAAACCAGGCTCCCAGCGCGGCAAACAGCTTGAAATCGCCATAGCCCATGCCTTCTTTGCCCGTTACCAGCTTGAATACCCAGTAAATGGACCACAGCGACCCATAACCCGCCACAGTGCCCCAGAAGGCGGTGGACAAAGGCACAGGGGTCCACTGCATCGCCGCAGCCACCAGACCCAGCCACATCAGCGGCAAAGTCATGTCGTCGGGTAGCAAGGTGGTGTCCCAGTCGATCAGCGCCATGCCCAGCAGCAAGGCCGAGAATGCACACCAGGCGAGCCCGGTTGCAGTAGCGCCCCATTGCCAGGCGCACCAGAAAAACAGGGCTCCTGTGGCCAGCTCGACCAAGGGGTAGCGCACGCTGATCGGGCCTTTGCAGGCCGCACATTTGCCACCCAGCGCGGCATAACTGACAACGGGAATATTTTCAAACCACCGAATCTGGTGCTCACAGTGCGGGCAGCGTGAGCGCGGCACCATCAGATTGAAGGGCTCGCTGGCGGCAGCTTCCTTGTCGGAATGCTCGGCGCACTCTGCCGCCCACTGCCGTTCCATCATTTTGGGAAGCCGGTGTACCACCACGTTGAGAAAACTGCCAATCAGCAAACCCAGCACGCCCACCAGGCTGGCGTCCAGCCACTGCACATCCGTGAGCATCAAACCACTTGTCCCAGCTTGAAGATTGGCAGGTACATGGACACCACAATACCGCCGATGATGGTGCCCAGTACCACGATGATGATGGGCTCCATCAGGCTGGAGATGCCGGCCACCATATCATCGACTTCGGCTTCAAAGAAGTCGGCTGCCTTGCCCAGCATGTGATCGATAGAGCCAGACTCTTCACCAATGGCGCACATCTGCAGCACCATGCTGGGGAACAGATTCACGTTGGTCATGGCGGCGGTCAAAGCGGTACCGGTTGATACTTCCTGCTGGATTCTTTGGGTGGCTGTTTGGTAGACGATATTGCCCGATGCACCTCCCACAGAATCAAGGGCTTCCACCAAAGGTACGCCCGCAGCAAACATCGTGGAGAGAGTGCGGGTCCAGCGGGCCACACAGCTTTTGTCGACCATCACACCAAAGATGGGCAGTTTGAGCATGAGGCGGTCCATGAACGCTTGGACTTTCTCGTTGCGCCGCCAGGCTTGCATGAAGAAGTACAAGCCGCCGCCGATGCCACCGAAGATCAACCACCAATAGTCAATAAAGAACTCGCTCATGGCAATGACCATTAGTGTGGGGGCTGGTAGTTCACCACCAAACGACGTGAACACCTGCTTGAACGAGGGAATCACAAAAATCATGATCACCGACACCACCACAAACGCCACCACCAGCACAGCGATGGGGTACATCAGGGCTGACTTGATCTTCGACTTGATGGCCTCTGTTTTTTCCATGTAGACCGCCAGGCGGTCCAGCAGTTGGTCCAGAATACCGGCCGACTCGCCAGCTTCCACCAGGTTGCAGTACAGGTTGTCAAAGTAAAGTGGGTACTTGCGGAAAGCGGTGCTCAGCGAAGTGCCTGTCTCTACATCCTGGCGGATGTCATTGAGCAGCTTGGTGACGCTGGGGTTGGGGTTGCCCCGACCCACAATGTCAAAGGCTTGCAGCAGTGGCACACCGGCTTTCATCATGGTGGCCAGTTGGCGCGTGAAGATCGCCATGTCCTTGGGCTTGATGCTCTTGCCCGAACGCATGCGGCGTTTTTTGATCTTGGTGGGCGTTACCCCTTGGCGGCGCAGTGACGACTTGACCTGGTTTTCGCCCACGGCGCGGATTTCACCTCGCACCTGCTTGCCATTGCGGTCTTTGCCTTCCCACTCGAAAACTGCGTCTTTGTTGTCCGCAGACTTTGCTGTTGCCATAGGGTCCCCTGGGTTGCCTTTTATTCGTTGGTGACGGCCAACACTTCTTCCAACGAAGTCAGCCCGAGTTTTACCTTGTGCAGGCCAGCCTGGCGCAATGAGCGTACGCCTTCAGCCTCGGATTGCGCTGCAATATCCATAGCGCTGCCGTCCCGCAAGATGATGCGCTGAATTTCGTCGCTAATGGGCATCACTTGGTAAATACCAACACGCCCTTTGTAACCGTTGTTACACATAGAGCAACCTACCGCCCTATAAGGCTTCCAACTGCCGTCCAGATCCTGCTCTTTGAAGCCAGCATCCTGCAGGGCGGCTTTTGGTACATCCACCGGTTGCTTGCAGTTCAGGCACAAGCGGCGCGCCAAGCGCTGCGCAGTGATCAAAATCACGCTGGACGCAATGTTGAAGGGCTGGATGCCCATGTTGCGCATGCGGGTGAGCGTGGTGGGGGCGTCATTGGTGTGCAACGTCGACAGCACCAAGTGTCCGGTCTGCGCCGCCTTGATGGAAATGTCCGCCGTCTCCAAGTCGCGAATTTCGCCGACCATGATGATGTCCGGGTCTTGGCGCAAAAAGGATTTCAACGCTGCCGCAAAGGTCAGTCCCGCTTTTTCATTCACATTCACCTGGTTCACACCCGGTAAGTTGATTTCGGACGGGTCTTCCGCCGTGGCGATGTTGACGCCAGGCTGATTCAGCATGTTCAGGCAGGTGTACAGCGACACGGTTTTGCCGGAGCCCGTGGGGCCGGTGACCAGAATCATGCCGTAGGGACGTCCAATGGCCTTGACCAGCCGTTCTTTTTCTTCTGCTTCGTAGCCCAGCGCGTCAATACCCAGTTTGGCGCTGCTCGGGTCCAAGATCCGGATCACAATCTTTTCGCCAAACAGCGTGGGCAGGGTGCTGACGCGGAAATCGATCACGCGGTCTGCGCCTACCTTGAGCTTCATGCGTCCGTCTTGCGGTACCCGTTTCTCGGAAATGTCCATGCGCGAAATCACCTTGATTCGCGAGGCCAGCTTGTCCTTGATGGCGATGGGTGGGCTGGCAATTTCGCGTAGCTCACCGTCAATCCGAAAACGCACGCGGTAGGTGTGTTCGTAGGGCTCAAAATGCAAATCAGAGGCCCGCATGCTGAAGGCGTCCATCAGCATCTTGTGCAAAAACCGCACCACCGGGGCGTCTTCCACCTCTGCTGTGGTCGCGCTCGTCTCTGTGGCAACTTCTGTTGCGCTTTCATCAAACTCGAAATCCCCACCAATGATGTCTTCCATCGCTTCAGCAGCGGTGGTGGTGTTGGCATCTACCAATTTGGATAGCTTGTCAAACTCGGCAATCACCCAGTCAAACCCCATTTGGGTCGAGAACTTGATGCGTTCGGCGGCGGCCTGGTCGGAAGGGTCTGCCGTAGCGATGATCAGGCGGTTGCCGCGTTTACTGAGCACCAGCACGCGGAAGTCGGTGCAAATTTTGGGGTCAAGCAGCCCCTTGGGTAGTCGCTGGGGGTCTACCGCGTCCAGGTCCACCAGCGGAGCTGCGAAGGCAGCTGATAGCGTGTGGGCCAGGTCGGCGGAGGACACAGCCCCGGACCCTACCAATTCCGCCATAAAGCTGGTTTTTCCGCCCATAGCCTTGCGGTAAAGGTCTTCAGCCGCCTTCTGCGGCAGCTTTCCAGCAGCCACCAAGGCGCGTCCAATACCGGGCAGGGCCACCGTGGTGGTGTCGCGGTTAACAGAGTCAGCTACAGCCATAGCCAACTAGGATATACGAAGCCAGACGCATTGGTGCGCTTGTAGGGGGCTTGGAGGCCAAATTTCCCCCTTTGTGCGTCGCATATTCCCCACCCCTGCTGCCGAAGGTGGGCAGGGGCGTCGCTACTGCGCGCAAGCGTCGCTGAAGGCGATGCCTGCCGCATCCTTGGCGGATAGCTGGGGGGGCGTGCCCAAGGCAGGCCAATCGATGGCCAAATACGGGTCATTCCAGGCGATGCAGCGCTCATAGGCCGGGGCGTAATAGTCGGTCGTTTTGTACAAAAACTCTGCCGACTCCGACAGCACCAGAAAGCCATGCGCCAGCCCAGGGGGCACCCAAAGTTGGCGTTTGTTGTCTCCAGACAAAATCTCCCCCACCCATTGACCATAGGTGGGCGAGTCGCGCCGGATGTCTACTGCCACATCAAACACCTCACCCGCTACCACTCGCACCAACTTGCCCTGGGCCTGCCGGGTTTGGAAGTGCAGGCCCCGCAGCACACCTCGGGCCGACTTGGAGTGGTTATCCTGCACAAAGGGTAGGGTCACCCCCGTAACTTCCCGAAACACCCGATCGTTAAAACTCTCAAAGAAAAAACCGCGTTCGTCGCCAAACACTTTGGGTTCGATCAGCAGTACATCGGGAATGGCGGTGGACGTCACCTTCATCAAAACACCTTGTCCTTGAGCAGACGCAACAGGTACTGCCCATAGCCCGACTTGGCCAGTGGTTGGGCCAGTTTTTGCAGCTGGGCATCGTCAATCCAGCCACTGCGCCAAGCAATCTCCTCGGGTGCAGCTACTTTGAGGCCTTGGCGGTTTTCAATGGTGTAGATGAACTGGCTGGCTTCCAGCATTGACTCATGGGTGCCCGTGTCCAGCCAGGCGTAGCCACGGCCCATGGTCTGCACATCCAGTTCGCCGCGTTCGAGGTATAGGCGGTTCAAGTCTGTAATCTCCAGCTCGCCACGCGCGGATGGCTTGACTTGTTTTGCAAGTTCCACCACCTGGTCGTCGTAGAAGTACAAGCCAGTCACCGCATAGCGTGACTTGGGAGTCTTGGGTTTTTCTTCCAGGCTGATCGCTCGACCTTCTGCATTGAACTCGACCACGCCATAACGTTCAGGGTCATTCACGGCATAGGCAAATACCGTAGCGCCTGTGGTTTGTTGGGTCGCACTTTCCAGCAGACCCGCAAAGTCATGGCCGTAAAAAATATTGTCGCCCAGCACCAGCGCGCTGGGGGCACCGTCCAGGAACGATTCGCCAATCAAAAACGCCTGCGCCAGGCCATCTGGGGAGGGCTGCACGGCGTATTGGATGCGGATGCCCCACTGCGAGCCATCGCCCAACAGTTGCTCGAAACGAGGCGTATCTTGTGGGGTGCTGATCACCAGCACCTCCTTGATGCCCGCCAGCAGCAACACACTCAGCGGGTAATAAATCATGGGTTTATCGTAGATCGGCAGCAGTTGTTTGCTCACCGCCTGGGTGGCGGGGTACAGGCGTGTACCGGAGCCGCCCGCCAGAATGATGCCCTTGCGCTGCTTGGCGCTCGCGTTGGTTGTCATGGTTACTTCCCTGAAATTTCGGTCAGCATGCGGGCCACGCCCACCTGCCAGTGGGGCAGTGTCAGGCCAAAGGCTGCTTGCAGCTTGCCCGTGTCTAGCCGCGAATTGAGCGGGCGCTTGGCCGGCGTGGGGTAGCTGCTGGTGGGCGTGGGGGCCACCTGCGCGGGGCCCGCCTTGAGCGGCAGGCCCAAGGCCTGTGCCTGGCCCAACACAAACTGCGCGTAACCATGCCAGGTGGTCTCTCCGCTGGCAATGCAGTGGTACAACCCGGCCAGCTCTGGCTGACCCTGCAGCTGCCGCAGTGCATGGGCCGTCACATCGGCCAGCAGCTCGGCCGACGTGGGGGCGCCGAATTGGTCGTTGATCACCGTTAGCGCCTCGCGCTCGCCGGCCAGACGCAGCATGGTTTTGGCAAAGTTGCCGCCGCGTGTGGCGTAGACCCAGCTCGTGCGCAAAATCAGGTGCTTGGGGGTGCGGGCCACCGCCTGTTCACCTTCCAGTTTGGTCTGGCCATACACGCTCAGCGGGCCGGTGGCATCGGTCTCCTTCCAGGGGGCGGAGCCACTGCCGTCAAACACATAGTCGGTGCTGTAGTGCACCAGCCATGCTCCTATTTTGGTAGCTGCTTGCGCAAGCATGGCGGGGGCTAGAGCATTAATTGCTCGTGCAAGTGCCGGTTCGCTCTCGGCCTTGTCCACCGCCGTGTGGGCCGCGGCGTTCACGATCACGTCGGGCCGCACCTGCAACACGCTGCACTCCAGCCCGGCCAAGTCGGTAAAGTCGCCGCACAGGCCGTCGGGGTTCTGTGTGGCGTCAAAGTCCAGCGCCACCACCTCGCCCAGAACGCTCAAAGAGCGCTGCAGCTCCCAGCCCACCTGGCCACCGCGGCCTAGCAGCAAAATCTTCATGCCGCTGCCTTGTCGGCGCTGCCGTACTGCTTGTTCACCCAGTCGCGGTAGCCACCGCTCAGCACATTGCTCACCCAAGCCGGGTTGTTTAGGTACCACTGCACCGTTTTGCGGATGCCGGTCTCGAAGGTCTCGGCCGGTTTCCAGCCCAACTGCTGCTCGATCTTGCGTGCGTCAATTGCGTAGCGGCGGTCGTGGCCCGGGCGGTCGGTCACATAGGTAATTTGTTCTTGGTAGGGCTTGCCGTCGGCGCGGGGCTTCAGTTCGTCCAGCAGTGCGCACACGGTGTGCACGATGTCCAGGTTCGGCTTCTCGTTCCAGCCGCCTACGTTGTAGGTCTCTCCCACGGTGCCGGCTTCCAGCACGCGGCGGATGGCGCTGCAGTGGTCCTTCACATACAGCCAGTCGCGCACCTGCTGGCCATCGCCATACACCGGCAGTGGCTTGCCCGCCTGCGCGTTCACGATCATCAGCGGAATCAGCTTCTCGGGGAAGTGGAAGGGTCCGTAGTTGTTGCTGCAGTTGGTGGTCAGCACCGGTAGGCCGTAGGTATGGTGGTAGGCACGCACGAGGTGGTCGCTGGCGGCCTTGCTGGCGCTGTAGGGGCTGTTCGGCTCGTACTTGTTGGTCTCAGAGAAGGCCGGGTCGGTTTTGGCCAGGGAGCCGTATACCTCGTCGGTGGATACATGCAGAAACCGGAACGCAGCCTTGGCATCGGCTTGCAGGCCACCAAAGTAGGCCCGCACGCACTCCAGCAGGTGGAAGGTGCCCACGATATTGGTCTGAATGAAGTCCTCTGGTCCGTGGATGGAGCGGTCCACATGGCTCTCGGCGGCAAAGTTGAGGATGGCGCGGGGCTGGTGCTCGGCCAGCAGCTGGTTGACCAGCGCCGCATCGCCAAAGTCGCCCTGCACAAACATATGGCGCGCATCCCCATCCAGGCTGGCCAGGTTCTCCAGGTTGCCGGCGTAGGTCAGTTTGTCGAGGTTGACCACGGTTTCATCGAACCGGGCCAGCCAATCCAGTACGAAATTGCTGCCAATAAAGCCGGCGCCGCCGGTTACCAAGATGGTCATGGGTGTCTTTCCCTCGGGTTCATGTACGCAAACGATCGCGCAGAATATAGCAGGGCACACGAATACAAACGGCTGCACAACAGTGTGTCTGCGATGTCACCAATTCGGGTTTCTCCCCCTTGTAGAGCTGCCATTGAACCAATTAGTCCAAACGGACTATTGTTGGTTCAGGGGTGCCGCGGCAAACTATCTTCCAAGGTCGGGCTCCGGCTGTAGTAAGTAGTAAGCGCCATCGTTCTTAAACTCACAGGGATACACAATGAAATTTGCCAAACTTTTGACCGCAGCTGCATTGTCAGCTGCATCCTTGAGTGCATTTGCGGATATCACCGTCCAAGGCACTTCTTTCACCTCTGGTGCAGCCACGCAGCCCACCTTGATGGGTACTTTCGCCGCCTACTCTGCTGGCGCAACCCCTGGTGCTTTTGCCTTTGCTCCCGCCATGGGCGGTTACCAAGGCGTTGGTGTCGCTGGCGGCATCAATGGTGAAGTGGACAGCAAAGAAAGCATTGTTGGTACGCTGAATCAAGCTTACGGAATTTCCCAATTCACATTGGGCCTGTTCTTTGACGGCCCAGAGTACGGCGACGTTGAAGAGCAAGCGGAAGTTAAGGTTCAGTATGCAGACAGCTCTTTCGGCACTTTTGTGCTGACTGCCATCAGCTCCACGGTGGCCACTTGGACCAATGCCGCTGGTGTGGTTACCAACCTGGCTTTGGCTGATCTGGGCAAGGGTGGTGTTTGGTCTGTCACCAACCCCTTCGGCAACCAAAAAGTGACATCGATCGCCTTCTCTGCGCTGCCTGGCATTTGCAAAGCTGGTGCCACTTGCACTAGCCAGTCTGACTTCACTCTGGTGAGCGTTACTGCGGTTCCAGAAGCAGAGACCTACGCCATGATGCTGGCCGGTTTGGGCCTGATGGGTGCTATTGCACGCCGTCGCAACAAAGGCAAAACCGCTTAATTTCCGGTTTTCGATCCCAAAAAGGCTTGCCTGTACCGGCAAGCCTTTTTTTATGCCAAAAGACGTGCACTGTTTCTGTTCATATCACCCGTTTGGGGGATGGCAGTGTCACAAAAAATCGCTACCATTTGTGGCTCACTCCCTATTGGTGATCGTTTTCCCATGCCGTTGCTCTCTCGAGATGTCAGTACTCCCACCGAAGAGGACTTCAGCCAGTTTTCCGCACTGGTGAATGAGATTTTGAGCGTGCGTCGGCACATCGATCTGATGAAATGGCTGCAAGGCAGCTTGCAGCAGTACCTTCCCCACGATATTCTGATTGCTGCCTGGGGAGACTTTCACCTGGGCTTGATTCATTACGATGTAGTTTCATCCATGCCTGGCGTGCGGTCTGAGAGCGCGGTGGCCGAATCCATTGCGCCGCTGCTCACGGGTTTGTTTGACCGGTGGATTACGCAAGACAGGGCCCCTTTCACCATCAATGTGAACGAAGACGGCTTCACCTGGGAAAGCGTTGCTATGCAGGGCCCTATTGCAGAAGCTATGTCCTCCATGCGCTCTTCATTGGTGCATGGCATAAATGACCAGCGTGGTCGCCACGACTGTCTGTATGTGTTTTTCAGCAAATTTCCCAAACGCAGGCGCAATGAATCCAATGCGGTAAGGATTCTTTTGCCCTATATCGACTCCACGTTAAGGCAAGTCGAGTTGCTGCCCAATCAATATGCAAATCCGGCGGTTGCTGAGGTAGAGCTGCCTGTGGTGTCTGACAACGGCCCCCTCAGTGATCGGGAGGCTGAAATTATGAAATGGGTTGCGATGGGGAAAACCAATGGTGAAATTGGTAGCATACTAAATGTGAGCTCTTTCACCATCAAGAACCATATGCAACGCATTTTCAAAAAACTGGACGTTTTCAATCGCGCCCAGGCAGTGTCAAATTTCAAACGGCATTACACCCCATCCGACGCGGCACGCAAATTGTCTCAAAATGCCTGAGGCAAGCAAGCCCGCCGCAGTTTTGTCTGCGCGCCACGAGCCCGGCCCTCTGGGAAAAGACAACTTGCTCAGTGCCTTCGAAGCCGGGTTGGAGCCACTGTGTCTGGTTCTTTCCCTGTGGGGAGCTGCGATTTATTTTGAAGGCGCGCTCCCTGCCTCGTATCTCATCCTTTCCGTATTGGTGTTCGCAGTCACCTTTCCCGGTACGCCTAGGCTCAACTCTTCGTGGTGGCAGCTTTTGGGCGATGTATTTCTCAGCTGGATCTGGACTGCCGCCCTGCTCCTCCTGACGGGCATCGCCACCGGGTACCTCAAAGAGTTTTCACACCCTGCGCTATGGGCTTGGCTCGGCTTGGCACCTCTGAGTCAACTCGTCGGTCACGCCATGTTGCGTTTTTGCGCCCCCTACCTTGTGCAATTGCAGGGGCCACCTAGGCGGGCCATCATTGTGGGTATGAACGATCAGGGGGTTGCACTGGCCAGCCGCGTGGAAGACACACCGTACTCCCGAATCGAATTCGCTGGGTTCTTCGATGACCGGGATCTCAAACGGCTCGATGCTTCCACTGACTACCGCATGATTGGGCGTTTAAAAGAGCTGCCTGCGTATGTGCGTAATCACAACATCCAGCTGATCTATCTCTCGCTGCCCATGGCCTCGCAGCCGCGCATTCTGCAAGTACTCGATGAGTTGAAAGACACAACGGCGTCCATATTTTTCGTCCCAGACATGTTCATCACAGACCTGATTCAGGGGCGAACCGGTTCCGTGTGCGGCATGCCGGTGATATCTGTTTGTGAAACACCGTTCACAGGTTCCAGTGGTGTCATCAAGCGCTTGAGCGACATTGTCTTGGCTTCGCTCATCCTTCTTCTGATTTCTCCCGTTTTGATGGGTGTTGCGCTGGCCGTGAAATTAACCTCACCCGGCCCTGTCGTCTTTCGGCAGCGGCGCTACGGTTTGGACGGCAAGGAAATTGTGGTCTACAAATTCCGCTCCATGACGGTCACCGAAGACGGCGCCAAAGTGCAGCAGGCCACCAAAAACGACAGCCGTATCACGCCTCTTGGCGCTATTTTGCGCAAAACCTCTATCGATGAGTTGCCACAGTTCATCAACGTCTTGCAAGGGCGGATGAGCATTGTCGGACCGCGCCCCCACGCGGTTGCACACAACGAGATGTACCGCAAACTCATCAAGGGCTATATGGTGCGCCACAAAGTCAAACCGGGCATTACCGGCTGGGCCCAAGTGAACGGCTACCGTGGTGAGACCGATACCCTGGAAAAAATGCAGGGCCGCATTGATTACGACTTGGATTATTTGCGGAACTGGACCCTGCGCTTGGATCTCTACATTATTTTGCGCACCATACGATTAGTTGCAAAAGACCAGCAGGCCTACTAGTTTTACTTAGCCCGTATGGACTATTGTGAAGCGGTTCAAAGCAATCGCATAATTCGAAAAATATACGAGCACTCTGGTGCATACGAGGAGCTGGAGACTTGACCAATACGACGTCGAATTTCATAGAGCTGCAACCCGAGTCAGAGGCCTTGGGTACTGTTAGCGATTTTGTTAATGAATTTATTGACGCCGTGCAGCCACAGCACCTGTTTGATGACTTCAGCCGCCAGGAAACAGCACTCTTAAGCAATTATTTAGAGGTCTATGGTGTTCCGCGCCAATCCACTGTTATTCGTGCTGGTGACGCTGGAGACTTCTTGGCTTTTCTGATTACGGGTAAAGCCGCTATCGTCAAAAACCTCAACGGTGTCGACACTGTTGTGCATGAGCTCTCGCCCGGTGAAGTCATCGGTGAAATCTCCTTGTTTGACGGTGAGACCCGCATTGCAAGCTGTGTGACCACCGAGCCCAGCGATTTTGCGGTCCTCTCGTCGCAAAGTCTCAACGCCTTGTTGGCCGACCATCCCCGACTGGGCAACAAGTTTTTGCTCATGGTCGTCAAACTCACAGCTAAGCGTCTTCGCCAAGCGCTGACGTCCCCAACCCACAGCGCCCTCGACGCCAGTCTGTAATCCATCTCTATGAGCTCGCACCCACTACGCCTAGGGTCAGGTGTATTTCTTTTGGCCGTGGTGCCCTCTCTGTGGGCGCAAGCCCAGGACGTGGTGACACTGCGTGCAGGTCTCAGCGTGTTGAACTCCGATAACTTTTTTCGCACTAGCGGGGCCTCTGCAGTGTCTGAACGGGTGACAACCCAAAGCACGGGCATCAACGTTGCATTGCCTTATGGCCTTCAGCAATTTGATTTGGACGCAAGCCTCACAGGTAACCAGTACCAAACCAATAGCAGTTTCGACTATATAGGCCAAAACTACAGCGCAGCGTGGCGCTGGAGTTTGACACCCCGCTTGACTGGCAACCTTCGTAGTACGCGCACTGAAACCCTCAACGCGACCACAGACAGTGTGAACCCCAATTTGCGCAATAAAAACAAGACGCAAAGCACGGAACTCTCCCTCGCCTATGGGTTGCGTGGCCCTTGGCAGTTGACCACTGGCCTGTCTGACAACAGCTCCATTAATGAGAGAGCCTTGGTTGGCCAATCCGACAATCGCTCCGCTGGCGCCAATATCGGCCTGCGCTATGAGGCCGCCCCTGGAACAACGCTGGCTTACGCATTGCAGCAAGGCCGCGGTGTGAGCAACACCGACTACACCAGCACCTCGCACAACCTCACTGCACAGTGGACCCCAAGCGGGAAAACCAACGTGGGTGCCCGACTCAACCATAGCCAGCAGCGCTACGGACTCACCCCCCAGTTTGACTACAGCGGCTTTGCTGGTGGCCTGAGCGTTGAGTGGCGTATGTCAGGCAAGACTTCTTTGCAGGCCAGTTGGCAGCGCGATCTCTCCAGCTACCAAACCAATGGCACGACCCACGCCCAGACCGACAGTTTCACACTATCGCCCATGTGGCAAATTTCTCCCGAATCGTCTTTGCGCCTCCAGTACCGTCATGCACAGAGGTTAGACCAAGGCAACCCCACCGGCATGCCCACCAACAGATTGGACTACCTCCATGACACCTCTGTTTCTTACACTTGGCAGCCACGCAAGCAGGCCACACTGAGCGTGACCTTCGCCGAGTCCACTCGCCAAAGCAACATCGCCAATACCGATTACGTAGCTCGGCAACTCACGTTGGCCGCGCAGTTCGCTTTTTAGTTTTTAAGGGTAGGTAATAAATATGTTCCAGCAACGCACCAACAAACGTTCTTTTGCCACACTCATCATTGCCAGCGCGGTTGTCCTTGCCATTGCGGGTTGCGGCAAAAAAGAAGTCACCAGCACGCAGGTGGTCGCTTCTGTGGACGGAGAGGAAATCTCGGTTCACCAAGTGAATGCACTGTTGGGCAAGGCACGTGGCGTCACCCAGGAAACACTTCCATTGGCAAAGGCGGAAATCCTGGGGAGCCTGGTGGACCAGCAATTGGCCATCAATATGGCACTCAGCAAAAAGCTGGATCGTGAGCCTGAAATCGTTGCAGCCATAGAAACCGCCAAGCGCGAAATCCTTGCCCGCGCTGCGCTAGAGCAAATTGCATCTGCACAAGCCAAACCCACCGAAGAAGAAGCCAAAAAATACTACGCTGACAATCCTGCATTGTTCAGCCAACGCCGGATCTACAACCTGCAAGAAATCACACTGGGTAAAGCCACACCCAACCTGGACCAAGTGCGTGCCCGCGTTGCGTCTGCCAAAAGCATGGAAGAAATCGCCGCCTGGCTGAAAGAGCGCAATATCAACTTCGCACCAAACTCTGGAACCCGCTCTGCCGAACAACTGCCCCTCGAGATTTTGCCCAAGCTGCATGCCCTGAAAGACGGCCAAATTGCATTTGTGGAAAGCAAAGACAATTTCCTTGTCATGCGAGTTGCCGGTTCGCAGCTTCAACCCGTATCCGAGGCGCAGGCTTTGCCAGCCATCAATGTGTTCCTCACCAATCAACGGGGCGGGGAGGCCATCAAGGCAGCCAGGGCTGACATGAAGAGCAAGGCCAAGATTGAATACTTTGGCGAATTTGCAGGTGGCGAGGCCGCCCTCAAGACAAAGGCCAAAGCAGAGGCTGACGCCGCAGCAGAGGCCAAAGCCAAAGCCGCTGCCGATGCAAAAGCCACCGCAGATGCGACTGCCAAGCTCAAGGCTGAAGAACAAGCCGCTGCCCAAGCAGAGCAAGAAGCACGTGCCAAGGCACGTGATGACGCGCGTAGTCAGGCTGGGCAAGCGGAGCCGGCGAGCCCCAACGCAGCCAACCTAGAAAAAGGCTTGAAGGGACTCAAATGACACTCCAAATGATTCTCCGCACACTCTGCCTCGGCGCAGTGTTGTGCTCCGGGCTTAGCCAAGCCCAAGACCAGGTCTTTGATGACAAGCTTGGTGCTGGTGACACCGTGCGCATCCAGGTCTTCCAAAATCCGGATCTCACGCTGGAAACCCGTATTCAGGAGTCTGGTGACATCACCTTTCCGCTCATCGGTTCCGTGCGCTTGGCGGGTTTAACCGTCCCCAATGCCGAAAAGCTCATTGCCACTGCGCTAAAGAACGGGGGCTACATGCAGCAGCCCCAGATCAATGTGAGCCAGGTTCAATCCCGCCGCAAACAGCTCGCCATCATGGGCGCCGTGCTCAAGCCTGGCCTGCACCCCCTGGAGTACATTCAAACCCGTCTGTCTGATGTGTTGGCATTGGCGGGGGGGGTTGCGCAGGGCGGGGCCGACACCGTCGTGGTGACTGGTCAACGTGACGGGCGCCCCTTCCGCCAAGAAGTCGACCTGCTCTCCATCTACCTCCAAGGCACGGCTGGCAACAACCTCGTCATGGCTCCGGGTGACACCGTATACGTGAGTCGTGCCCCCGTCTACTACATTTACGGTGAGGCCCAACGCTCTGGCTCATTCCGCGTTGAGCGCAACATGACCTTCCTGCAGGCGCTTGCAAGCGCCGGTGGCCCCACCGCGCGCGGCACCGAAAAAGGCTTGCGTGTGCACCGCCACAGCCTGGACGGCAAGGTAACGGAACTCACCCCGTCGCTAACTGACATGGTGCAACCTGACGATGTGATCTTTGTGCGCGAAAGCCTGTTTTAAGTGAACACGCCATGACGCCCAAGCAAATCTTTCTTATCGTCTTTGCCCACCGGTACATTGCTGCCTTGGCATTTGTCGTGGTGGCCATTGCCGGTGGTGCCTACACCTGGACAACCCCCAAGGCTTACCAGGCCACCACCGACTTGCTGGTCGACTCTCGCGTCGATCCCATTGCAGGCACTGCTGCAGGAGGTGGCAACTACATCGCAACCCAAATCGCCATTCTGCAGAGTGAACGGGTGGCTATTGGCGTAGTCAAGCGCTTGCGCATTGCAGATACCCCCAGCCTTGTAGACCAGTGGAAAAACGCCACACAAGGCAAAGTCCCGCTGGAAAACCACTACGCCAACATCCTGCGCCGTGGCCTCCTGGCAGAGCCCCTGCGCGGTAGCAACGTTATCCGCCTCACGTTTGAGGGGGGTGACCCCAAATTCGTGACTGGTGTGGTCAACACCTACGCACAGGCCTATCTCGATCTCGTCATCGACCTGCGCGTGGAGCCTGTGCGCCAATATGCGGACTGGTTTGAAGACCGCCTGAAAACCCTCCGCGACAACGTGGAGTCCTCACAAGCCAAACTCTCCGAGTACCAGCGCGAAAAAGGCATTGTCGGTAATGACCAACGTGCCGACATCGAAGGCCAGCGCCTCGACGCACTCTTGGCCCAGCTTGTTGCCCTGCAGGGAGAAAACATGGGCATCAGCAGCCGCCAAAAAACAGCGAGTGATGAACTCTCGCCAGACGTTCAAGCCAGCCCTGTCGTGCAAGGCCTGCGTGCAGAGCTTAGCCGTGCCGAAAACAAGCTGACCGAACTTAGCGTGAACTTGGGTCCCAACCATCCCCAGCGCGTGCAGTTGGCAGCACAAGTAGACGAACTCAAGCAGCAGTTGTCCAAGGAAATTGGCCGCGTCTCCGGCAGCACACGCGTTGCCAAAACCACCGCGGGCCTGCGCGAGAGCGAACTGCGCGCCGCCATCGATGCCCAGAAAGAGCGCGTCCTCTCACTCCGTGCCGAACGCGACCAAGTGGCCGTGTTGGCCCAAGACGTAGAGGCCGCCAAACGCATTTATGACTCGGTATTGCAACGCAGCAATCAGCTCAACCTGGAAAAACAAACCGACCAAGCCAACGTCTCCATCCTCAGCCCGGCCATCGAGCCATCCGCACCTTCGAAACCCAACATTCCCAAATACATTGCGGGTACATTGTTGGGAGCCTTGGGTGCCGCGTTTGCTGCGGCCATGGGCCTGGAGCTACTCAGCCGCAAAGTGCGCGTAGTGGAAGACATCATGATCGACGACATCCCGGTGCTCGGCATCATCGAGCGACGTGGCGATGCGTACAGCCTGTCAGAGCGCTGGGCGCTATTCCGCAAATTCTTCACCAAGCGCAAACTGCGCAAAGAAATGGCGACATCAAGCCGACTGGCAGGACTGTCATGAGTGAATCCAAATTTCGCAACTCCTCGCTTTTTCCGGAAGATGTCGACATCGACCTCAACGGTTTGGACACCTCTGTAGCCAAAGCAAAAAACAAGCGTTCCATTGGCACCATCCTGGTAGAGGCGGGCATCATCAGCGAAGATGACGCCTTGCGCGTCATGGCCTTGCAGCGCGAGAAGAAAATCCGCTTCGGCGAGGCTGCCATCATGATGGGCCTCATCAGCGAAGGTGACATCCGCTATGCCCTCTCGTACCAGTACGAATACGCCTATTTGCCTCGCTCCAGCGGCAAGGTTACCAACCCCGAGTTGGTGGCCGCCTACATGCCCTTTAGCCACGAGGTAGACCAACTGCGTGCCATTCGCAGCCAGCTGAAACTCCGTTGGTTCGACAAAGCCCAAGGCCACGCCATGTTGGCCGTAGTGGGGGCGGGCAGGACAGAGGGCGGCAGCTACTTGGCCGCCAATCTCGCCATCGTATTTGCCCAAATGGGCGAGCGCACCTTGTTGATTGACACCGATATGCGCACGCCCCGCCAGCATGTCTTGTTCCAGCTCAACAACCAGTTGGGCTTCTCCAGTCTGTTGGCCGGCCGCTCTGCAGTGGCCAGCGCGCTGCACAGCATTGGCTTCATCCCCAATCTGGACGTGCTGCCCGCAGGCCCTATCCCGCCCAACCCGCTGGAGTTGCTCAACCGCGACAACCTCACCGAGCTGTTTGAGTGGGCTGGCAAAACCTACGACATCGTCATCATCGACACCACCTCAGTTTCTGCGGGGGCCGATGCCATGATCGTTGCAGACAAAGCCGGTGCCGCCTTGGCCGTTGCGCGGGCGAACAGCACCAAACTCTCCGCCTTCAAAGACATGATGGGTGAACTCAAGCGCTCCAATATCAATGTAGTGGGCTCCGTGCTGAACGACCCTCCACTCGTTGATGTCGCGCCCTAAGCCTGCGTAGACGCGAATCCATGCCGGAATTTCTGCGGTCGTTGCTGGTGGTGCTCTTTTTGGCCACCGGCATTTTCTATTTTGCGAAAAAATACGCCCAACCTTTGGGCTTGGACCCCAAGGTATTGCAGCCGCGTATCACTGCTTGGTATCTGATTACCTGTGCTGCATTTCTGACTCCTGATTTTTGGCTCTTTGCTGCTATTACTGTGTCGGTTTTGATTTGGGCAGCCAAGCAAGATAAAAATCCACTGGCTTTGAGCTTTTTTGTTCTGTATGCCGTGCCGCTGTTTGAAAAGCAGATTCCTGGTGCGGGTATTGTTAATTATCTCTTTGATATCAATTACTTTCACTTAATTTTATTTGCCGTTTTTGTGCCTTTGTATTTGAAAATTCGAAGGTCAAAAGACACGATGCCTCTTGGGAGTATTTGGCCCGATAAATTTATTGTTGGATATGTTGTGTACTCATTGGTATTGGTTTTCCCAAATACCACGATCACGAACTTCGCTCGCATCACTTTTACGCAATGCTTGGATGTGCTGCTGCCATATTATGTGGCAAGCCGATATTTGCGCACGTTGCATGAGTTTACCGATGCAATCCAAGCCTTGCTGATTGCCTCCTGTATTGCTGCCAGTGTCGCTATTTTGGAGTTTGCCAAAGGCTGGCTTTTGTATTCAACCCTTGCGCCTGCCTTTGATATTTCTTGGGGTTATGGTGGCTATCTCCGCCGTGGTGAGAGTTTGCGCGCTCTGGCCAGCTCTGGCCAGGCCATTGTGCTGGGCTACACCATGGCTATTGCCTTGGGTTTGTACTGGTACCTGGCCAAAACCCAGATGCAACAACAAAAGCATCTGACATGGGCGGTAGGCCTGCTACTGTGTGCTGGTCTGTTTGCGCCGGTATCCCGAGGCCCTTGGGTGGGGGCTGCCCTCATGCTTCTCATATTTATATTTCTTGAGCCCGCTCCACTTCTGCGTCTTTTCAAATTGGGGTTGTTGGCATTTGTGCCTGGAGTGATATTTTTGCTGACCCCCTATGGAGCGAAATTCATTAATTACCTGCCATTTGTTGGAGTCGTAGACGCTGATACCGTAACTTATCGTCAAGATTTGCTGGAAAACTCATTGCATGTCATAAGTAATAACTTATGGTTTGGATCTTCAGATTTCTTGAACACTGAAGAAATGGAGTCTATGCGTGCTGGCGCCAATGGAGGAATCATTGACTTGGTAAATTCTTACATCGCGATTGCATTGTCGGGAGGTGTGGTCGCTTTAGCCTTATTCGCAGGATATTTTTTGGCTTGCATCTGGTTGGTTCTTAGTGTGCTACGTCGTGCAAATACGGTGGAAGAGAGAGTTTTAGGGCAAGCGCTGCTGACTACGATGCTCGGTGTTATGTTCATCATTTACACCGTCAGTAGTATTTTGATGATCCCCAATTTGTACTGGCTTTTGGGAGGTATCTGCGTTGCATACAGTTCCATGCTGACTGTAAATAAGGTTCTTATGAAGAAAAACCTCTAAGAAGCCGTTGCAAATTACTAAATTCCAACATGGAGGAGTTGTCCTGCCGGTTTATTAGAGGCTCGTGACGCATCCGTGACTCCGTATGGCGTCCGCCACTTTCAGTGTTTCCGCATCCCACGAGCTTTTCGCCACGGTGTTCAGCCCACCTAGATGCAGGCGCTCCCACTCTGCCGGGTTACTGATGACTTCCACCAATGCCCTTGCCAAAGCTTGAGGGCTGGGCTCTGCAAGTTTGGCATTGTTGGGACTCAGTTGCCATTCAGCCCAAGGGCCTGTATTACTCACCACGGGTGTGCCACAGGCCATCAGTTCCAATGGCAAGAGCGACAGGTTGGTCATCGACAGTACCAAGGCTGCATCGCAGCTGTTGTAGAGTGCTCCAAGCTCACTAACCTTGAGCTTTCCGCAGATTTGGTGCGGAAACGAAAATTTTTGACGCTCCAAATTACCGCCGGCAAATACCACCTCGATGGCTGGGTGCAACTGGTGTAGGCAGTGCAATGCCAAAACACCCAGCTCAAAAGCCCTGCGTTCGGTTTCTGGGCGCGCATAAAAGAAAATGCGCTTGGTTGCTTTGTGTTGCCGTGGCAGTGGCTGATAGAGCTTGGCATCGTAAGAGAAGGCAAATGGATGTGTCTCCATTCCAAATTCTGTGTGCAGTTTGCTGGCCAGCCAATGACCGGCGGTTAGGCCAATAAAACCAAAGCGGTAGGTATTTTCAGCGAAGATGAATTCACTGCCTGGTGCTGAGAACCAAGGCTCATAGTCCTGCACAAAGTAAAACCGTTTGTGCGCTGAGGCAAAGGCGCGCACGTAATACGCCGTATCAAAGCCTGTGGCTATGCATGCATAGGCGGGCGGGGCAGTTTGGGCATCCAGATACACCTTTGCCTTCATAGGACCAAATGCTTGCACCATGCTCTGGCGCAGAGCTTCAGGGGCACCCATCCACTGTCCTTCACTAAACACGATTCTGCATTCGTAACCCAAGGTCTCCAGCCCTTGCACAAAACGCATGATGTTGATGTGCCCACCGCTTGTCGCTGAAAAACCGGATAAAAACCAATTGATGGTGTTGGTAGCAACTTTGTCTGTTTGCGGGTGGCGTGGGTACGGTGCGAGCAGTGTGTAACCGTATTGCTTAGCTAGGTCGCGTGGCGGGCCAAACCGCAGCCGATTTAAAAATTCCTTGGGCCCATGTTCCCTCAGATAAGTCCATGCGTTGCGGGCTTTATCTAGTCTTTTGTTCATGCGCGGCGTCCGTATTCCTGTTGTATCCATTGCCAAGTCTGGGAAATGCCGGTGTGCAAATCGGTTTGCGGCCTCCACCCCAGTTGCTTCGCAGCACGGGTTACATCCAGCACGTTCACCGGCACATCAAAGCCTCTGCCTGGCTGGTATCCCACTTTCAAATCTTTGCCAGTCACATCGCGAATCGTAGACAGCAGCGTGTTGAGTGAGCTGCCCTGTCCCGATCCAATATTAAAAACCTGGTTGGCAGAGCCTAGCGTAGCGGCTGCTAGCAGCGCACGCACTACATCTGATATGTGCAAGTAATCGCGGACCACTGATCCGTCCCCCCAAATCTCGATGCCTTCATCCCGCAAGGCCCGCCCCAAAAACACGGCAATGGCACCCTGGCTCGCTTCGATGCGTTGGCGTTCCCCATAGGGGTTGGCCAACCTTAGCACCGTATGTTGCAGGCCATGCAGCTGCTGATACAGCGCCAAATACTTCTCAATCGCCAGCTTCATGATCCCGTAGGAGCAGGTGGGTTCGGTAGGGTGGGTCTCTGCAATAGGCGTGTGGCAGGGGTTGCCATACACCGTGCCGCCAGAGGATGTAAACACTACACGCTTTACCTTGTGGCGCACTGCAGCATCCAGCAGGCGAAGGGTGCCCAGAAGGTTGGTTTCGATGTCGTAAGCAGGATCCAGGTTTGACGTTTTGGGCAATGTGGTGGATACCAAGTGGTAACACACGTCCACACCCTCCAGCGCCACATCGATGTCCTTGGTACTCACCAAATCACCTTCCAGGCTGGTGAGGCCGGGGCGCTTGTCGTCTGGAACCCCTTTTACTGCTTGTATGCCTGGACGGTCAAATGCACGCACATGGGCGCCTGCGGCTAGCAGTGCGTCAGTCAGGTGCGAGCCAATAAAGCCGCGCGCGCCCAGCACCAAGCAGGTGGAGCCAGCTAGGGAAAAAGAGTGGGTCATGTGCGTTAGTGGCCGCGTAGCAGGCAGAAGAGAAGACGAAAGTTGGAAACCCGGAAAGGGCGTAGCCGCAAAGCTCGAAAACCGTGGTGCCTGGCGGTGCTAACGTTGCCAGCATCCAGCGCCCACCATGCCCATTTGGTGTAGATATCCACCAAAGATGTTCGTTTCGCTATGTGCATCGAGTCTAGACGATCGGATTCTGTGCGCAGCCCTCTTCGTTGGCGGGCTGCTTCAGTTGCGCGGGCCGCAGATGCTTGTTGTGTGCTCGCATGCTGATAGCCAACACTTGCGGGGTGTTGGCGATAGTGCAGCAAGATTTCTGGGATATTGGCCAACTCGCCCACCTCTGCCAAGCGTAAAAACATGTCCATGTCTTCGGCGTGTAGAAAATCCTTTTGGTACATGCCGACCTGCATAAATGCTGATTTGCGAATCATGGCGCTTGGGTTAATGATGGCACCGCCGCGACCTGCCATGTGCGCTGCGTCGATCGCCTGGTGTGTGGCTTCTGTCAAAAAAGGCTTGATAGGGCGAGCGTCCGGATCGATGAGTAATACCTGTGAGCCCACAGCCACGCACACCGGATTTGCTTGCAAGTACTGGAGCTGGGTTATGAGACGCTGCGACATACAAATGTCATCAGCATCCATCAACGCAATAAATTCGGCCCGAGCGTGTTCGATGCCCATGTTCCGACTGCCAATCAGGCCCTGATTAGGGCCTGTCAGGACTATGCATCGGTTATCTTGCTTTGCAAACTGACGAATGATGCTCAACGTGTTGTCTGTACTCCCATCATCAACCAACAGCAGTTCAAAGTTGGAGAGATTTTGGCACAGCACAGAATCGATGGCCTGACGCAAATAGGTTTCGCCGTTGTATACGCACAGAACAATCGAGACATCGGGTTGCATAAGCACTGGTACTTACAGAGGGTAAAAATTAGAGTACATACCACTGCAAGCCAGGCCAGTGCTAAAGCCGACCACTAATATTGGTAGAGTTATGAGTTCTTTTTTAATTTCGAGTAGATGGAAGCGATGCTTGTAAAATAAAATAAGGGGTATTGTTACTAATACATTGCCGCCAGCGACCCAAGCTGCGCCTTCGAGTCCGTACGCTGCATACGCAGCTGGCAGTGCTAGTACTACAAGCGGTAATCTGACCGCTATCAACATGGTAAAAGCTTTGGAGTGCCCCATTGCCATTAAGCACTGCCCCGCTACGCCATAGCGAGCCTCTAGCAAGCCAATGCTCAAGATCTCCAGCAATATGCCAACTTGTTGGTATCGTTGATCATACAGAATGTTGGCGACCAAGTGCCCTGCAGCAAATAAGAAACCAGCAGCAAACAAGCTTGCTATTTCTATCGGAAGGCGTAGCTTGTAATAGGTGTTGCGCAAATCTTGAGGTCTACTTCTCGCCACTTCGCAAAAAGTAGGAAAGGCGACGCTGCTACTCAGCTTATTAAATACTAGCTGTATGGCAGAAACGAAAAATGAAGCTAGTGAGAACATGCCAAGCGTCGAAGCATCTACCAAACCTCCCAAAATTAGTTTGTCACCGTTCAAAACTGCAAAGCCAAGTATTGAGCTTAAAAATATCCACTTTCCGTAACCCAATACTTCAGCCACGGCTTCTTTATCCCATTGAAATTTGTTATGTTCCCCTGGGATCGCCATGTGCGTTAGCGCTGTCCGGAAGATGTTTGCTGCAATGGCTCCAATAGCCAGCACCCATATGGAAGGGGCCAGATATGCCCAAGCCAACATGAAGCACAGTGCTCCAACCTGGCTGCTGATCTCAATAAAAGTGATGAGCTTTACGTTGAGGGCTCGACTGGCCAAGGCCATTTTGGTGGATTCCAAACCCGCAATCGCAGGGCTCAGTGAGAGCAAAGCCAAAATCCAAGGCAGCTCCGGGCGACCGTAAACGCTGTCATTTGCAAATACCCCTTCGTGCGACGCCGCGCGCAAGGCCGTTGCCAGCCCTAGTGCCGCCAAGCCGATAAGCAAACCACGTGCAACCTGCATGGTCCACACGGTGTTGGTAAACGAACTGTCCTCGCTGCGCTTGCTGCGAACCACACTTTGGCCTAGCCCCACATCGGAAAACAGCGCCAAGCCAATGATGAAGATGTTGGCGATTGCCATAATCCCGAAGGCCTCTGGCATGAGCAAACGGGTCATTAGCAGGTTGCTGAACAAACGCAGTGCTTGGCTGGATGCATGCCCCCCGATCGTCCATACACCCGCATGAACAATGCGCTGCCGAAAGTTGCGTTTTCCTGTCATCAGCAGCGTCTTGGTGTATGCATGCTTCGATCATAATGGCTGCCGTCACACCTCAAGATCAGGCCCACCCGTGGTAGATGTCTCAGTCATCATCGTCAGTTACAACACTGCACATCTGCTCGAAGAAGCGGTAAGCAAAGTCAAGAATGCAGCCCAAGGCTTGTCGTTGGAGTACATTTTTGTAGATAACGCATCCAGAGACGATTCGGTTGCCCGTATTCGTGAGCTTTTCCCGGCAGACAAACTCATAGTCAACCAGACCAATGTAGGTTTTGGCCGCGCCAACAACCAGGCGTTGGCCCATGCGCAGGGGCGCTATGTGCTGTTGCTCAACACCGATGCATTTGTGGCGCCGGACACCCTGGTCAAAACCGTGGCGCACATGGATGCCAACCCACGTTGCGGGATCTTGGGCGTGCGCCTGGAGGGGCGTGACGGCGAATTGCAGCCCTGCGCGCGCTACTTTCCCACGCCGCTCAACCAGTTTTTGCAACGCACAGGCTTGCACAAGTGGTTCAAAAATGTGCGCCTGGTAGACGATATGGCCTGGGACCATGCCAGCGTGCGCGCGTGCGACTGGGTGGTGGGTTGCTACTACTTGGTGCGCAAAGAGGTAATTGACCAGATCGGGCTGTTTGATCCGCGTTACTTTTTGTACTTTGAAGAAGTGGACCATTGCTTTGCCGCCAAGCAAGCCGGGTGGGATGTGGTGTTTTATCCTCACACCACGGTGGTGCACCTGGGCGGGGAGAGTGCCAAGAGCAGTGGCGAAATAACCCAAACTGGGCGGCAGTTGTCGGCGCTGCAGGTAGAGAGTGAGTTGCTGTACTTCCGCAAGAACCATGGTCTGGCGGGTGTGTTGACCGATACCTGTCTGAGTTTGAGTGCCGATGCATTGCATGCGCTCAAGCAGCTGTTCAAAGGTAAGGGCAGGCAAGGCGTCGCCAATGCCTGGAAACATGCCAGTTTGTTGTTGGGGCTATGCCGCCGTACCCGTTTGGGTGCGCGTGCGACGCGATGAGCTGTATGGCAAACACATCCAATCTGCTACGCCTGTCGGTGGTGGTAATTGGGCTTAACGAAGAAGCCCGTTTGCGCAGCGCACTGCAAGCTGTGTTCGATACATGTCCCGCCCATTGTGAGCTGGAGGTGTTTTATGTCGATAGCGGCTCCAAAGACCTGAGTGTGGCTATTGCGGAAGCTATGCCTGGTGTGCAAGTGTTGCGCTTGCAGACGCAGCGGCCCTCTGCGGCCAAAGCGCGCAATATGGGGCTGGCGCAGGCGCGTGGAGACTATGTGCAGCTGATTGACGGAGACAGTGTGCTGCAAGTGGGGTGGCTGGAAACTGCAGTGCAGGCGCTGGAAGCCAACTCTGGCATTGCCTGCGTGTTTGGCCAGTGCGTGGAGGCATTTCCGGAGCAAAGTATTTACATGCGGGTGTGCGGCCTGGACTGGCATATTCCCGCCGGAGACCACCGCCTGTGTGGTGGCAATGCCATGTGGCGCCGCGAAGTGATTGCTGCGCACGGTTTTTTTGACGAGGCACTGCAATTGGGCGAAGAACCAGACTTGTGCTACCGCGTTCGCCAGCAGGGACATCGCATTGTGTGTGTGGATCAGCCCATGGTGCTGCACGATTTGGCGATGGTGACTTTCAAGCAGTATTGGAAGCGTGGTGAGGCCACTGGCAAGGCTTACGCACGTGTGGCTTCCCGCTATTGGCGCCTGCCCGAGAAAATGTGGCTGCGTGAAGTGGTGCGCAACTTCATGGAGCCATTGGTCTGGGCTGTGATGTCTGTGTTGGGTTCGGCCATCGTCGGCGGAGTTGGTGGCGGTTTGCTGGCGCTTTCGGCGTGGCTGCTGTTGCGTGCAGTAAAGATAGCGCGGGCTGTCCGCAAGCGTTCTGGCGGATGGCTGGGGGCGTGCCTGTATGGTTTGCATTGCCAGTTTATTCGGCTCCCGGTTGTGGTGGGGCAGGTCAAGGGGCTGTTGCAGCGTTAACGGGGAAAAGTACATGGCGGGATTCTTGGTGGCGTGGACGCCTGATGGGACATTGCCCGAGGCGGCAAGTTGGGCGCAGGCAGAGCGCATTGCGCTTCGAGGAGGCGCTGCAGCGTCGCGCCACATGCTCGCACCATGCGGTGTTTTGACTTGGCACCGCCATAGCGGGGAGTTTCCGTACAGTGGCCAGGTGTTTGAATCTGGGCGCAAGCATGTTGCCTGGGTGGGGCAGTGTGTGGATGACGCGGGGGAAGCCAGCCAGCAAGCCATACAAATTTTGGCGCAAGACGTGTGGAGTGATGTGGCAGCGGCCCACTGTAATGGCCCTTTTTGTGCCGTAGTGATCGGCGCTGAGCCCTTCTCTTTGCGTGTGGTGACAGACCGTTATCGGCACTACCCCGTGTATTTGTACAAGGGCGCGGGTGTTGCGGTGGCATCTACCGACATGAGGTGCCTACTGCCTTTCATGCCCAGGCGCGCACTTAACTTTGCTGCGGTCGACATGCTGCTGCGCAGTGGCGAGCTGATTGACCGCGATACCTTGTTGGAGGGAGTGGAGCTTCTTCCGCCTGGAACCATCTTGTCCGTAGACACAAACGGTGGTGGTGCTTTGCAGACCTCTGAGCGCCGTTACTGGGCCATGCGGCACGATGGTGCTGCCGCAGGCACTTTGTCGCGTACTGCAGATGAATTGGCGCAGCGCTTGACGGTGTCTGTACGCAGGCTGGAGGCCGTATCGCCCCGCTTGGGCATCACCCTGAGTGGGGGCCTGGATTCGCGCATCATTTTGGATTTGTGTGCGCACCCTGAGCGGGTGCCTAGTTTTACCTGGGGCTTGCCCGGTTGCCGCGACATCGCGTGTGCGAGCCGTTATGCCCAGGTGGTGGGCTCACCGCATACGGTGCGGCACTGGAGCCCACCAGAATTTCCACCGTTGTGGCCCACCGGTGTCGACTTGACTGCGGGCAGCTTTGGGGTGGAAAGCATGCACATGCTCCCTTTCATTCCGCTGTTGGCATCCCATTGTGATGTGGTGCTCAATGGCTTGGCAGGGGACGCGATTCTGGGCGGCAACTTCATGAAGTACGACTGGTTGGGTCAAAACGATGCCCGTAAGCTGGGGCAAGCTATCTGGCGTTGGCGTGTGTCTGCAGACGAAGACCGACAAGTCGATCATTTGCGGGTGCCCGGTGCGCCGGTGGCCGCAGGGCAGCGATGGGTGGACTCCATCGCTTTGCGCGAAGGGGCGAGGCCCATTGAACGGGTGAACGATTGGCTGTATGAAAACCGTGTTTTCAGAAACACCAACTCCGGGACCATGTTGCTGCGCAGCGCCGTAGAGTCGCATTCACCGTTTTTTGACAACGACTTCATTGATGCCGTGACGGCTGTTCGCCAAGAGCACAAGTTCAAACACCGGCTCTACTTGGAAGTTATGCACCGCGCTGCGCCGCGTGCGGCTTCGGTCACTTGGCAGCGTACCAATATTCCACCCGCCTGGGGATTTCAGGCCAACGTACTGGCCATGGGCGTGCACCGTGTTGTCGGCAAATTAGCCTCCCGGTTAGGGCTGGAGGCTTTTGGGGACTTGAAGGTGGCAGACCCTGCTGGGTGGTTGCGTACGGACTGGCAGTCTGCCGCTGAGGACATGGTGCTGGGCACACGGACCCAAGAGCGTGGCGTCTGGAACCCGCAGGCTGCGCAGAACCTATGGCAGTCGCATATGCGTGGCGGTAACCACACACGTACCTTGGGAGCCATGATCGCGGTGGAGTTGTTCGCGCGCAGCGTATTGGATGAGGACTTGGCATGAGTGCGCTGAATACAGCCTTGGGCGCTTTGGTGCATGTGCTGGCTCCCTTGGTCCGGTGGGCACGCTATGTAGTGCAGCCATGCCGACGCCTGTGGCACCTTGTTCAACTGAGTGCATGGAGTGAGGGTGAAATCCCGGTGAGTACCCAGTTTGACGGGCCTGTACGCCTGTCAAAACGGATTGCATTGGAGCTGGGAACATCGTGCCGATTTGGGCGTGAAGTGTTTCTGGACACCAACGGTGGGCGCATCACGTTGGGGCACCATGTGCGTATCAATGCAGGGTGTGTTTTGGTGTCTTATTCCTCCATCTCCATCGGGGACGACTGCCTGGTTGGTGAATACGTCAGCATTCGCGATGCCAACCATGGCACCGAGGCTGGGCAAGCCATGCGTTTGCAGCCGCACACCAGCGCCCCCATCGTTGTTGGCCGCAATGTTTGGATCGGGCGCGGAGCCGTTGTCCTCAAGGGCGTGCGCATTGGCGATGGCGCGGTGATTGCGGCCAACAGCGTGGTGACCCATGACGTGGCGCCTCATACCCTGGTGGGTGGTGTTCCGGCACGTTTGATCAAGGCCCTGGTATGAGCCCGTTGCCCCTGACCGTGGCCTACCTTTCCCCTGCCATGCCGGCCTTGTCGGAGACCTTTGTTTACGAAGAATTGCTGTCACTGGAGCGCCGCGGTGTGCGCGTAGTGCCTTTTTCGGTGCGCCAGCCCGTCAAGCCGGTGCCTGCCCAACAAGCCCTGGCGGTGCGGGTGACCCACCTGTATGCGGGCGGCCCCCTGGCCGTGGTGCTGGGCGGTCTGTTGCAGTTGCCCCGCTTTGGCCTGCGCGTGGGCAAGGCAGTGGGCTGGCTGGTCAGCGATGTGTTGGAGTGCGGCCCGCTGCGCCTTGCCAGCTGGAAACTGGCCTATCAATTTTTGGCGGGGGCCCGCCTGGCCGCGTTGTTGCGCCAGCAGGGGTGCACCCATTTACACGTGCATTTTGCGCATGTGCCCAGCCAGATTGCCATGTATGCCTCTGCCTTGTGTGGGATGCCATTCACCATCATGGCCCATGCCAATGACATCTTTGAAGACGGCATCTTGCTGAGGAAGAAGGCTGCGCGCGCCAAGCGCATGCTCACCATCTCTGATTACAACCGCCGCTACCTGCAGGGGCTGGGCATTGCGCCAGACCGGCTGGCGGTGGTGCGCTGTGGGGTGAGCTTCGCGCCACCCGCTACGCCCCCCGCGTGGGAGGTGGGCCCAGTGTTCAAGCTGGCATCGCTGGGGCGCATGGTGGAGAAAAAAGGCTTCGATGTGCTGATTGCGGCGGTAGCGCTGCTGCGCAACAAAGGGCTGGCGGTGCAACTGAGCCTGGCGGGGGATGGCCCTTTGCTATCAAATATGAAGCTGCTCGCGCAGCGTTTATGCGGGCTAGAGGCTATTTTGTTTGTTGGTTCGTTGCCTCACCACGAGGTGGCGGCCTGGATGCGGCAGCACGACGCCTTTGTGCTGGCTTGCAAGCAAGACAGCCAGGGCGACATGGACGGCATCCCGGTTGTGCTGATGGAGGCCATGTCGCAGGGCGTGCCTGTGGTGTCCACGCGCCTCTCTGGCTTGCCAGAACTGGTGCAGCATGACCAAACGGGGCTACTGGCCGAGCCCAATGATGCCGCCAGCTTGGCCCAACAAATAGAAACGCTCATGCAGTCCCAGGCTTTGCGCCAGCGCCTAGCCACGCAAGCCCAAGCCTACGTGGGCCAGGAGTTCGGGCAGGCTACCAATATTGATCGACTTATGGAACACATCCGCATATGACAACTGCCCAAGGCTATGTGTTGATTTCACCCTGCCGTGACGAGGCAGACTACATGCGCCAGACGCTGGACACGGTGGTGGCGCAGTCGGTGCTACCCGCGCGCTGGATCATTGTGGACGATGGGTCGACCGACGCGACACCGCAGATACTGGCCGAATACGCCGCCAAACACCCTTGGATTACCGTGGTGACGCGGCAAAACCGGGGCCACCGTGCGGTGGGGCCGGGGGTGATAGACGCCTTTTATGCGGGCTACCAGACCATCAACCCCCAAGAATTTGAGTTTGTCTGCAAGTTGGACTTGGACTTACGCTTGCCCCCGCGTTACTTTGAGATATTGATGGCGCGCATGCATGCCAACCCTCGGATTGCCACATGCAGTGGCAAGGCGTATGTGGAGCGGGGCGGGCGGCTGGTGAATGAGGGGCATGGCGACGAAACCAGTCTGGGCATGACCAAGTTCTATCGCGTGAGTGCCTTTGCGGCCATGGGTGGCTTTGTGCGCGAAGTGATGTGGGATGGTATTGACTGCCACCGCTGCCGCATGATGGGCCTGATCGCTTGCAGCTGGGACGAGCCAGAGTTGCGGTTTGTGCACCTGCGCCCCATGGGGTCCAGCCAACAAAGCATTTACACGGGGCGCATGCGCCACGGCTTCGGCCAGTACTTCATGGGCACTGGGTTTTTATACATTTTTGCCAGTGCACTCAAGAAAATTCCAGAGAAGCCGTATGTACTGGGCGCTGCCTACATGCTGTGGGGCTGGCTGAAGAGTGCGCTACAGGGCAAGCCCCGCTACAACGATTTGGAGTTCCGCCGGTTTTTGCAAGCCTACCAGTGGCGTGCTTTGTGGGTAGGAAAGCGACGGGCGGTGGAGGAAATCGACCAGCGCATCTTGAATTAGATTGGCCGTGCTTTAAAAATATTAAACACAAGAGTATGAGAAATTACATCGAAAGGCTCTTTTTCTATCTGTTGTTGCAACTGCGAAGAGTGCTCGGCCAATCAGTGGGTGATATCCGGATGAGAGTGCATTTTTCCTCAATTTTGCATGAAGGGGAAGAGCGTGAAATGTCTGCTGCTTTGTATCTAGATGCACATTTGCAGAAAGCTACAGGTACAAATAGCGGTGATATCAACGAGGAGTTAAGGTATGCAACTATGCGTTCAGCAAACCATGCAGCGACAGCCGTTGGTTGCATTCATAATGCTGTTTATGACAATGGATGTATATACGCTCTTGGGCAAGCATTTTTAATTAGCAAAATTGGCCCTCCAAAGTTCAAAAAAGTAGTTGTCTGTGATTCTATGATGTTATGCAGCTCTCCAAGTGGGACAAGATATTTTGGGGATTGGCTGTTGGCTGATGGCATATTAGATTTTATAGCTGAAGCAAATGAAATTATGGCTCTTAAAATTGAGCCGCACGTAAATTACCCCCATGCAGCAAAAATATCTGAAATATTGAAATCTCCCGCTGTAAGGCGGGATGAGGTGTTGCTAATAAAGAATCTCTGTGTTGTTAATGACATCGGATTTAATGAATACAAAAAAAACCGTTTAAGGCTAATAAGGAATAGATTCCAAGAGAATTATCGAGGTTTCAAGGGCGCAGAGAAAGTCTATCTACGCCGAGGGAAATCTAATGCTGCAACGCCGCGAGGTCTCGTGAATGAGGCGTCGTTAATTGAAAGCTTGCGCGCCCAAGGGTTTTATATTTTGGATCCCTCTGAGCATTCTGTTGATGAGATTTTTGAAAAAATAAACAACTGCGCTATTGTTGTTGGGGTTGAGGGAAGTCAATTGTCCTATGGTTTTCTTGGTCTGCGAGATTCTGGAGTAATGTTAGCTTTGCAGCCCCCTTTTAGATTTCAGGCTTCGTTCAGGCCTAGGTGTGAAGCTGTTGGGTTGCGCTGGGGTTTTTTCGTGGGCTCGGCGCTTGGTGATGGATTTGAAATTGATTTGGATGAACTGATTTTTTTTCTAAAGAAAATTGAAGTTTAAATATAATTAAAATCGATTGTGAATTGATTTTTCATTTTTCTCCATGGCGGGAGCTTTATTGTGAGGCCTATCATGCTTTTTCTTCTAAGAAATATCAATATTCGGCATTTTCGCCTTGTAATTATTTTGGGTGGTTTGGGTTTGATAGCTGCTTGTGGCGGTGGTGGTGGGGGCGGAGGGGGGAGTTCCTCTCCATCTGCTAGTAATGCTAGTCCGGCTAGTTTGAACTCTGCCGCCATTAATCTAGTTCTTAATGCTAATAGGACGGTGGGTGTTGCTCCACTGGCAGTGTCTTTCGATACGGTTGGTACGACCTCTACCGGAAGTTCACTGCCTTTTCATGAAATTAAATATATATGGGATTTTGGTGATCCTGCAGGGGGGGCTGTATGGCGGTACGGTACCCGGGCGAATTCTGCCAGTAAGGCCAGTAGAAATGCTGCTTATGGATCAGTCGCCGCTCATGTTTTTGAGTCGCCAGGAAATTATTTAGTTAAGGTTACTGGGTTCGATGGAGATATTTCTGTTGAAAAACAAATCCTTATCACGGTTACAGACCCTAACTCTTTTTTTAATGCAAAAACAATTTGTATTTCAAGTGCGGTGATGCCGACCGCGGGGGGTGATGGGTGTCCTGTTGGTGCTGCTGTACAAGTTGTAACGAACTGGGCGACCATCGGAGCCTTGTCATCTACGTACAAACGAATCTTGTTAAAGCGCGGTGACGCTTGGAGCGCCTCATCTCGTGCAAATATTTCAAGCGGGCCGGGGGTTATTGGCGCATTTGGTTCGGCTTCGGATAAACCCAAAATAAATATCACATCAAATACTAATGGCTTATATTTTTCAGGTGTTAGCGATTGGCGCGTGATGGATCTAGAGATATTTTCTTCAGAATCATCTTCCGGAGTTTCGGATAACAATGAGCGAATTCCTCTTCGCTCCTTTAATAGTAAAAATATTACAGTAATCCGATGTAATTTTCACGATGCATATTTGACTTTGATGCCAGAGCTTTCGGATGATTTTTCTGTGATTGATTCTGAAATGAGTTCGACATTTCCCAATTATGGAAATATGGTGGCCTTTTTCTACAAAGGTGCGCGAGTGGCGATACTGGGGAATAAGTTCAGCACATCCTATACTACGCACACACTGAGGATATCTGGAACTAATAATGCAATTATTAGTAATAACCATATGGATAACCCGGGTGCTACGAGGGATGCTCTAACGATTCGTGGATGGGAGGGGCCAACACCCTATACGCAGTATGTTATCGTATCTGATAATGTTATAGATGGTGGGGCGGCTGCTGGCTATTTGCTGTATATTGGCGTCGTAAATAATGCCACAAATGAAGAGTTGCGAGATGTTGTAGTTGAGAGAAATTTTATAAAATCCACATCCAATGCTACTCCAAACGTATTTAAGGTTGCACAGAATCTAACGTTTAGGAATAATGTGACTATATCGTATTCTGAAATGTCGCTTGCTATAAATGGGGGGGGGAATACTGCTGGCGCACCTGATCCAAGAAGTTCGTTCGTGTACAACAACAGCTTTTACAAAGCAAATGCAAGTCTTAATAATAGATATTCAGCAATACAGATTAATGGTGCTGTTACAGGTGTTAGGCTAGTTAATAATTTGGCTTTCGCGCCTGGCTCGGTGATGAGTGCTGGTTGGGTTAATGGGGGGGGGACATTCTTATATACATCTGCTGGTGCTAGTGTCGGGGCTTCAGTCGACGTATTAAAAAATAACTCGACTGATAATCAAATTGTCAACGTTAATCCTTGGGCTGTTGGGGTATTGACTGCTCCAGATCACTTTGTTCCTAGTGGATATGCAATAACAGATGGTTTTGTAAATGGATTAGTTGATGACTATTTTTTGACATCTAGGCCGGTTGATTCAAAGGTAATGGGAGCACTTGCAAATTAGTCGTGGTTGTTTGGAAGGGGGCACGGATTTTTTGTTAAATTTTGTTTTGTCTGAAATTTCATTTGTTCAGAAAATTAAAGCTGCCGTAGCTGATGCCAATGAACAGTAAAAAATAGGCGGTCAATGTAGTTGCCTTTTCCCTTGCGGGCGAATGCCATGAGTCGCGATTTGCGAGTAATTTTCTATCAATGAAGACATACATGCACATTGCTAAGAAAATGCTTAGTATGCTAGACATGATTGCGCTAGCAGTGGTGTTTCTCATGTTTGGAAAAATGTAGTTAATTGCGTAAACGCCAATCCAGTGGTTAAGGTATAGGGGGTAAGACATTCCTCCGAGTAATTGACCAATTCGAGTTGATCGCCCAGGTGTTGCTAAAAAAAGTATTAAGCTGATGCTAAAGATCGGTGCGGCAATGCTGTAAAGGGATGGCGAAAATAGGGCTGGGGTGCTGATTGCGAGAGAAAGTAATAGCGCTGTTTTGTTTTTCTTTGATGCAGGTGTAAAGCGAATCTTTTCATCCATCGTCATGGTGGAGAAAAGAATTCCTAAAATAATTGCTGGATATGTGTTGAATATCAAGCCCATCACTCCGATGGCGAGCCAGGTTAATGGATTTCTTCCGAGTAGTTTTGATCCTATTACTAGGAGTAAGGGGGCTAATAGATAGAATTGCTCCTCTGCATTAACACTCCACACATGATTCAGAGTCGCTCCCAGTGGCATTTGTTTTGCAAACTCTTTTAGCTGTGGAGTTCCAAATATGTTATATACAAACGTTATTTTGTATATAACAATTTCTATCCATTTCTCGCTAATGGGATCTCTGAGGGTGCTTAGTCCAATGGCAATGATTAGCGCTATGTAATAGGGAATCCATATTCGAATTGCACGGTTGTAGTAAAATCTATGCAGTTCTTGGATTTTTGTTTTAATTAAAATATTGCCGATTAGCCAGCCACTTAATGCAAAGAATACCTGTACCGCTAAATCGCCGGATTTCTCCCATTTAATGATGTGTGAATGGTAAAGCATGACTGCAGTTGCGCAGGCGGCACGCAAGTAGTCGAAGTAAGGGTAATAAATGCGATTGCTTTGGTTGTTGCTCATTCGGTTCGTTTCTTGTCAGTATCCGTTCAGAGAATCTCTCGGCTATAAGCGGGAATGGTTTTTACCAAAATTTTCTCCTCCAGCGAAGGCAGGGTCTATCAATATATTTTTCCATTAAGAAAGCATAACTACCTATGATGCCTGCAGTAACGACCAAGCTAAGTGCTGTAGGTAGTCGTAATGCGTGCATATTCTCAATAACGATGTGGTGCGCTAAATAGATGCTGTATGAATACACGCCAATTCTTTGCATCGGTCTGGAGTTCAAAGGGCTAAACACCCAATGACTGCCAAAACGTATCGAATAGAAAAATAGAGGGGCAAGTGCAATGCCCTGCACGGTATATCGCAATGTTTCTCTAAATGCAGGGTTGCGAATTAGCAGTGTTGCAACAAGTGCAGTGGAAGCAGATGCAATGAAAAAATAGTCTCGCATGCGCAAGGACGTAGAGGAGTGTGACTCCAGCATGGGGTTTTTGCCCAAGGCCAGCAAGCAACCAAATACGATGGAATCTATTCTTGTATCGGTTGCGTAATAGGTTCTGCTGGCCGGGCTTTCCCAAATGCCAATCAGTGCATAACGCCACACTAGTGTTATTGCACATGTGGCTATGAGGGCTACCACTAAGGTACGCCCGTTTGATCTTCTAAAAAGCACACTAAACAGAAAAGGGAAGATGAGGTAAAAGTGCTCTTCCACAGCTAGTGACCAAAATATGCCAGTCCCTGCTGGCGTGGTATTGCCAGAATCAAAGAACAGATAGTAGTAGTTGGCGAAATACAGAAGCTGTGCTGTGAATCCGGTCAAACTCACATTGCCTTGCGTAATTCCAGTCGCAGTTAAGCTGTAGATGAGCGCTAGAGTTGTGACAAGTGGTGGCATCAGTCGCAGCGCGCGACGAATGTAAAAATTAGAAATTGAGATACTTCCCTTGCGTCCATGTTCTTGAATCAGCAGTGTGGTGATGAGATATCCGCTCAGGAAGAAGAAAATTGTTACCCCCAAGCCTCCAGGAACAATGTGTCCTAATCCAAGATGGCTAGTAAGAACAATCAATATTGCCACAGCGCGCCAACCATCCAGGGATGGGATATACGCGGCTGAATGCATCTGGGGTTTATTCGTGCTTGTCATTTTGTCTTTGCGAACGAGGGCGGACCAAGGCAGCTGGTATTGCTTGTGTGATTGTTATGTGGAGCAGGTCTACCCCGTCATTGAAGTACCGTTTCCACAAGCTCGGCTCTTCTTTGATCCGCCAAACCCATTCCAAGCCCACCCGCTGCATCCAAACGGGTGCACGTTGTACATTCCCTGCCACAAAGTTCACCACCGCGCCGAGGTGGCTGATGATGGGGGCGGCTAGTTGCGTTCGGTTGCGCTCAATCCAAGCTTGGCCTTTTTGGGCGCCCAAAGACACAACCACAAAGTCCGCCTCGCTGGCATTGATGTGGGCCAGCAGGGCTGGCGTGCTGATGTCATCCAGGCTGCCAAAGCCGGGGGCGCAGTAGCCCACGCATTGCATGCTTGTGCGGTCTCGGTTGATGGCGTTGGCGGCTTTTTCGGCCACCCCGTCTGGCCCGCCAAAAAAATATACGCGCAGGGGCCTGTCTTCGGGCTGCAGGGGGCTGTAGCGCAGCTGCTCAAACAAGGTGGACCCCGCTACCCGTTCGCGAATGGGAACTTTCAACAGCTTGGCCAGCCATAGGATGGGCATGCCATCTGCCAGGCTCAAGTCGCTGTGGACGACAGAATCGCGGAAAGCGGGGTCTTTCTGGCTGGCGATCAAAAAATTGAGGTTGGGCGTAGAGATAAACAGCGGCGTGCGTTGGCGTGCTGCATTGCGCACGATTTGTACAGCCTCCGACAGGCTAACGGCGTCAAAGGGGAGTCCCAGTATCCAGTGCAGTGCTCTGTCTTTTGGGATGTGCGTAGGGGCGCTAGGATGTGGGGCTTGCATACGGTCTGTCGGCTTGGGGTGGCGGCCAGCTTACCCGATTCACTGTGACGGTTCTGCAAGTAGTATTGCGCCCTGTCGCACAAAATACGCAGAAACAGTTAAAGGGAGTTTGAATGAAAGTTACGGTTATTGGCACCGGTTATGTGGGTCTGGTGTCGGGCACATGCCTGGCGGAGCTGGGCAACGATGTGGTGTGCCTGGATGTGGACGCCTCCAAGATCCAGGTCCTGTTGGACGGTGGTATTCCCATCTACGAGCCAGGCTTGCAAGATCTGGTGCGCCGCAATGTGGCGGCTGGGCGTTTGCACTTCACCACCGATGTGGAGAAGGCAGTGCACCACGGCACCATCCAGTTCATTGCAGTCGGTACCCCGCCCGACGAGGATGGCTCGGCAGATTTGCAATACGTGGTGGCTGCGGCCCGCAACATTGGCCGCTACATGACGGATTACAAGGTAGTGGTAGACAAGAGCACAGTGCCTGTAGGCACGGGTGACAAAGTGAAAACCGCGGTGGCCGCAGAGTTGGCCCAGCGCGGGGTAGACACACCGTTTAGCGTGGTGAGCAACCCCGAGTTCCTGAAAGAAGGTGCCGCCGTAGAGGACTTCATGCGTCCCGACCGTATTGTGGTGGGCTGCGATGACGAACAAGCGGTGCAGTACATGCGTGCGCTTTACACGCCACTGCAGCGCAACCACGACCGCCTGATCGTGATGGATGTGAAGAGTGCGGAGCTGACCAAGTACGCCGCCAATGCCATGTTGGCAACCCGCATCAGCTTCATGAACGAGCTGGCCAACTTGGCGGACAAGCTGGGGGCAGATATTGAGCATGTGCGCAAGGGCATTGGTAGCGACAACCGCATTGGCTACGACTTTTTATACGCAGGATGCGGCTACGGTGGGTCTTGTTTTCCCAAAGACGTCAAGGCGCTCATCAAGACGGCGCAAGACGATGCAGGTTTGGGCCTTAAGGTTTTGCATGCCGTAGAAGCGGCCAATGATGCGCAAAAGCGTGTGCTGACCGACAAGATCAAAGCCAAGTTTGGCGCCAATCTGGCGGGCAAACATTTCGCGCTGTGGGGCTTGGCGTTCAAGGCCAACACCGACGATATGCGCGAGGCAGCCAGCCGCGTGGTGGTGGAGGAGTTGTTGGCACAGGGCGCCACGGTTACCGCCTACGACCCGGTGGCCATGCACGAGGCACAGCGCATTTATGCGAACGAACCGCGACTGAGCTATGCCACCAACCCCATGCACGCCCTGGAGAATGCCGATGCGCTGGTGATTGTGACGGAGTGGAAAGAGTTCCGTAGCCCGGACTTTGAGGCTATCAAGGCGGCACTCAAGACGCCCACTATTTTTGATGGCCGCAACCTGTATGACCCTAAATTGGTGCGTGGCATAGGTTTGGACTACCAGGCTATCGGGCGTTGATAATGGCGTTGTCACACATCAATACCAATACAACACGCTATGGCAAATACGCACATACAGGCAGGGCAGAGCTGGCTGCCGCAGGGGACTGACACGGTCGTTTTGGGGCTGCTGGCGCTGGCGCTGGCGGCGCTGTATATCCCAAGCTACATGGAGCTGTCCCGTACGGTGTGGAACACCGATGAGCAGGGGCATGGCCCCATCATTTTTGCGGTGGCAGTTTGGCTTTTCTTCCGGCACCGCCACGCGGTTGCAGCGCTGGTAGCCCAGCCAAAGCCCGGCTTGGCGTGGGCCATTTTGGTGCCCAGCCTGCTGATGTATGTGTTGGGCTACTCCCAGTCTTTTTTGATGTTGGCGGTGCTCTCGCAGATTGGGGTGCTGGCCGCGCTGATCCTGCTTTTCCGGGGACGGGCTGCGCTGCGACTGGTGTGGTTTCCTTTGTTCTTTTTGGTTTTCATGACTCCTTTCCCTGAGTCGTTGGTGGCGGCTGTCACCGGGCCACTCAAATCAGCGGTGTCGGTGGTGGCTGCCGATCTGCTCTACAACGTGGGCTACCCGGTGAGTCGGGTGGGGGTGATCTTGAATGTGGGCCAATACCAGTTATTGGTGGCGGATGCTTGTGCGGGGCTCAACTCCATGTTTACTCTGGAGGCGCTGGGCCTGCTGTACATGAACCTGATGCAATACAAGTCGGCCACACGCAATGTGTTGCTGGCCGTGCTGGTGGTGCCCATTGCCTTTGGGGCCAATGTGGTGCGGGTGATGGTGCTGGTGCTGGTGACCTACCATTTTGGCGACGCCGCCGGGCAGGGCTTTGTGCATGGCTTTGCCGGTATGGTGTTGTTCATCGTCGGGCTGATTCTGGTCTTGGGCACCGACTATGTGATGGGCTGGTTCTTCAAAGACGCACCTGCCAAAGAGGTGGTCGCATGATCCCCGCACGGCGCAGGGCGCTGGCGGTGTTGGCGGCGACGGGGGCTTCGGTGGCGGTGGCCCGCTATATGCGGCCCACGGTGCATATGTCCGACACCCTGGGCAAGCCGGATTTAGAGCTTATTTTCCCCAAAGCGTTTGCCGACTGGCGCATTGATGCACGCTCATCGATGGTGCTGCCCTCGCCCGCTACGCAGGCATTGCTGGACAGCATTTACAACCAGACCCTGACGCGCACCTACATCAATTCAATGGGCGCGCGCATCATGTTGTCGGTGGCCTACGGTGGCGACCAGAGTGATGCCACCCGTGCCCACTTGCCAGAGGTGTGCTACCCCGCACAGGGGTTCCAGATCAGCCAAAATTTTGCGGGGCAGCTGCGTCTGGAGGGGCGGAATGTGCCGGTGCGCTACCTGATGTCCAACCAGGGCAACCGCTTTGAGCCCATTACCTACTGGCTGGTGGTGGGGGACCGGGTCACGGTGTCGCGCACCGACCAGAAGTTGGCCCAGTTTGCACTGGGGCTAAAGGGCTTGATACCGGACGGGATGCTGGTGCGGGTGTCCAACATTGACCGGGACATGGCGCGGGGCCACCAGTTGCAGGCCGTTTTTTTGCAGGAAATGGCCGCCGCGTTTGCGCCAGCGGCCCGTGACAGGGTGTTTGGCGCCCTCGGCGGCAACCCAAGTTAAAACCAAGCGGGGATACAAGAGATGGCAAAAGGAATGATTTTGGCGGCAGGGCAGGGGACGCGTGTAAGGCCCCTGACGAAGGATTTGCCCAAGCCGATGGTGCCAATTCTGGGCAAACCGGTCATGGAGTATTTGATAGAGCACTTGGCCCGCCACGGCATTACCGAGATCATGGTGAACGTGGCCTTTCACCACCAGCGCATTGAGCAGTATTTCGGCGATGGCAGCCGCTGGGGTGTCGAGATCGGTTACTCCTACGAGGGGGTGCGTGATCATGGGGACATCCTGCCGCGGCCCATGGGGTCTGCGGGAGGCATGCGCCGCATTCAAGATTTCAGCGGTTTTTTTGATGAAACCACTTTGGTGTTGTGTGGCGATGCCTTGATTGACCTAGACATCACCGCTGCGCTGGCGGAGCACAAGGCCAAGGGCGCGCTGGCAAGCGTGGTTGCTGCCGAAGTGCCGCTGCAAGACACCCAGGCCTATGGCATGGTGTTGGCGGATGCAGAAGGGCGTATCCAGTCCTTCCAGGAGAAGCCCAAGCCCGAAGAAGCCAAATCCACCCTGGCCAGCACGGGCATCTACATTTTTGAGCCGGAAGTGCTGAACAAGATTCCGCCCAACAAGGTATACGACATCGGGTCCCAGCTGTTCCCACAGTTGGTGGAGGAGAAGCAGCCCTTCTTCGTGCAGAGCAGACCGTTCAACTGGCTCGATATCGGCCGCGTCAGTGACTATTGGTCGGTGTTGCAGCGCGTCCTGAAGGGTGAGATCGAGTACCTGCGTATGCCCGGTAAAGAGGTGCGGCCCGGCGTTTGGGTGGGACTCAACACCCATATTCCATGGGACAAGGTCAATATCCAGGGGCCGGTTTATATTGGATCCAGCGTGCTGATTGAGCCCGGCGCCACCATCACCGGCCCGGCATGGATTGGCCACGGCAGTGTGGTGCGCTCGCGTGCCAAGGTGACGCGCAGCATCCTGTTTGAGTACACCCGCATTGCCGCCGACATGCACTTCAACGAAATGATTGTGTCGCGCCACTACTGCGTGGATCGCTATGGCGAGACGATGTACCACGGCGATGAAACTGCCCAGATCCGCTGGGGCGATGCGCGGGCCTGAGGGCCGCTTCTTTTTACTTATTCGTTTGCATCCATGTTGATCCAACCTGTTGTTTTGTCTGGCGGTTCCGGTACGCGCCTGTGGCCACTGTCGCGCGAGAAATACCCCAAGCAGTTGCTGCCGCTGATTGGCGAGGATTCTTTGCTGCAGGCCACGGTGCGCCGTGTGGAGGGCATTGCCGGGGTAGAGCTTGCCGCCCCCTTGGTGGTGTGCAACGAGGAATACCGTTTCGTTATCGCGGAGCAACTGCGGGTGATGGGCAAGCCTGGTACCGTGGTGCTGGAGCCTTTAGGGAGAAATACGGCTCCAGCCCTTACCATTGCTGCGCGAGCAGCTATGAAAAACGGAGCAGATCCAGTCTTGCTGGTGATGCCGGCTGACCATGTGATTGTGGATACGCAGGCCTTTCAGGCGGTGGTCCGCCAAGGCGCGGCGCTGGCGGAAGCGGGCGCTGTGGTGACTTTTGGCATCACCCCCGACGCGCCCGAGACCGGCTATGGCTATATCCAGTCTGGCGACGCCTTTGGCACCACGGGAGCCAAGCGCATTGCCCGCTTCGTAGAGAAGCCCAACTTGGAAACTGCCCAAGCCTACCTGGACGAGGGCACGTATTCCTGGAACAGCGGCTTGTTCATGGTGCGTGCCTCGGTGTGGTTGGCTGCTCTGGAAGTCTGCCGGGCAGACATTGCCGCGGCCTGCCAGGCCGCCTGGGCGCAGGGGCGTGAAGATGGGGAGTTTGTGCGCGTGGGCAAAGAGGCGTTCAGCCAGTGCCCCAGTGACTCGATTGACTACGCGGTGATGGAACGCATTGCCGCAGACCAGGGCGCGGCCAGCGCATTGCCGGTGGGCGTGGTGATTCCGCTGTCGGCAGGCTGGTCGGATGTGGGTGCCTGGGAGGCGCTGTGGAACGTGTTGCCCAAGGATGCACAGGGCAATGTGGCGCAGGGCGATGTGCTGATGCAAGACAGCCGCAATACCCTGGCGTTGTCCGAGGGGCGACTGATTGCGTGCGTGGGGGTGGATGACCTGATTGTGGTGGAGACTGCCGACGCCATTTTGGTGGCCCACAAAAACAAGACGCAGGATGTGAAGAAAATTGTGGACCGCCTGAAACAGGCGGGCCGCAGCGAGGGGCAGACACACCGCAAGGTGTTTCGTCCATGGGGTTGGTACGACAGCATTGACAGCGGTGAGCGCTTTCAGGTGAAGCGCATTGTTGTGAAGCCCGGGGCCGCCTTGTCGCTGCAAATGCACCACCACCGCGCGGAACATTGGGTGGTGGTGAGCGGTACCGCCAAGGTCACGGTGGGCGACAAAACACTTTTGTTGTCAGAGAACGAGTCCACCTACATTCCTCTGGGAACCACCCACCGGTTGGAAAACCCAGGCAAGCTGGCCTTGGAGATGATTGAAGTGCAGTCTGGCAGCTACCTCGGCGAAGACGATATTGTTCGCTTTGAGGATGTGTACGGAAGATGAGGGTTTGGTCGGGGTGAGAGGATTCGAACCTCCGATCTCTTCGTCCCGAACGAAGCGCCTTACCGGACTAGGCCACACCCCGACAGTGTGATTCTTGGCGCCGTCAATCAGTGATTTCGCGCCAACAATTGAGTCGCCAATTGTACCAAGCTGTTGGTGTGCGGGCCTGAAGGCAAACGCTCTGCTGCTGCAATGGCGCGTTGCGCTTCGGCATGTGCCGCAGCTTGGGCTACACCCAGCGCCCCCGTCTTTTTGACGATGGCAATGACTTGCTCCAGCATCGCGACATCACCTGTTTCAATGGCGGTCTGGATGGTCAGGCGTTCGGCCTCAGTGCCACGCTGCATGGCGGCAATCAAAGGCAGGGTGGTCTTGCCTTCACGCAAGTCGTCGCCCAGGTTTTTGCCCATGACGGCGGCGTCGCCGGCGTAGTCCAGCACGTCATCAATCACCTGGAATGCCGTACCAAGGGCTTGCCCGTATTCGGCACAAGCTTCTTCTTGGTCTGGCGTGGAACGGGAGAGGATGGCGCCTACGCGCGCACTGGCTTCGAACAGCTTGGCAGTTTTGGATCGGATGACCTGCAGATAACCGGTTTCGTCCAGCGCGGCATTGTGCATATTCATGAGTTGCAGCACTTCGCCTTCGGCAATCACGTTGGTGGCTTCGGCCAAGACTTCCATGATGCGCATGCTCTGGGCTTCCACCATCATCTGGAAAGCGCGGGAGTACAAAAAGTCCCCCACCAGCACGCTTGCAGGGTTGCCGAATTTGGCATTGGCCGTTGCGTGGCCTCGGCGCAGTGCCGAGTCGTCCACTACATCGTCGTGCAACAGCGTGGCGGTGTGAATGAATTCGACCACGGCGGCCAGGTTGTGGCGTTGTGTGCCCTGGTAGCCCAGCGCTCCGCAACACAGCAACAGCAACACCGGCCGCAAGCGCTTGCCGCCCGCGGAGATGATGTACTGGGAAACGCTGCCAACCAAGGGGACGCCAGAGTCCAACCTCTGGGTGATGACCTTGTCGACCTGGCGCATGTCGTTTTCGACGATGGAAAGACCCGTCGATGAGCCGGAGGTAGTGACTTGCAAGGCGATGAACCGGTTTGTTATGGCGCGATTATAGGGATGCGCTCTGACGCCCGCCTTGCGCTGGATGGACGGGGTTTTGCATTTTTATCCAAAATGGTATACTCCAAGGCTCTGCGAAAATTCATTTGCAGATTTCCTAGTCGAAGAGGTCAACATGTACGCGGTCATAAAAACCGGTGGCAAGCAATATCGCGTTGCTGCTGGCGAAAAAATTAAAGTAGAACAGATTGCTGCGGACGTAGGCCAAGAGATCGTGATCGACCAGGTTCTGGCAGTCGGAAACGGCGCAGAACTGAAGGTTGGCACACCCTTGGTGTCCGGCGCAACAGTTACTGTCACGGTAGTGGCACACGGCAAGCACGACAAAGTAACCATTTTCAAAATGCGTCGTCGCAAGCACTATCAGAAACGTCAAGGACATCGCCAGCAGTTCACCGAACTGCAAATCGGCGCGATTTCTGCATAAGGGGCACAGGTCATGGCACAGAAAAAAGGCGGCGGCTCTACGCGAAACGGGCGCGATTCCAAGCCCAAAATGCTCGGTGTGAAGGCTTTTGGCGGTGAGTTGATCAGCGCTGGCTCTATCATCGTTCGCCAACGTGGAACCAAGTTCCACCCCGGCAACAACGTCGGTATCGGCGTGGACCACACCTTGTTTGCACTGGTGGACGGCCACGTGTCGTTCGCAGTCAAGGGTGCGATGAACAAGCACACCGTGAGCGTGACCGCAGCGTAATCTGCCCATGCTCCCCCGAGAAACCCTGCGCCCTCTGCGCGGGGTTTTTCATTTCTAACCTCGGTACATGCCATGAAGTTTGTTGACGAAGCCTACATTGATATCTCCGCGGGAGACGGTGGCGCGGGCTGCGTCTCCTTCCGGCACGAGAAGTACAAAGAATTCGGTGGCCCCAACGGGGGCGATGGCGGCCGCGGTGGCCACGTGTTTGCCGTGGCAGACTCCAACCTGAATACGCTGGTGGATTACCGCTTTGCGCGCCGCTATGACGCCAAGCGCGGCGAACACGGCATGGGTTCCGACATGTTTGGTGCGGCCGGTGACGACATCACCCTCAAAATGCCGGTGGGCACCATCATCACGGATGCTGAAACCGGCGAAGTGCTGTTTGAGCTGCTGACCCCGGGCGAGGTGATCACGATTGCCAAGGGCGGTGACGGTGGCTTTGGCAATATGCGCTTCAAAAGCGCAATCAACCGCGCGCCACGTCAAAAGACACCTGGCTGGCCAGGTGAGAAGCGCAACCTCAAGCTCGAACTCAAGGTGCTGGCCGATGTGGGCCTGCTGGGCATGCCCAATGCGGGCAAGTCCACCTTCATTTCAGCGGTTTCCAACGCACGCCCCCGCATTGCGGACTACCCGTTTACCACCTTGCACCCCAACCTGGGTGTGGTGCGCGTGGGACCGGAGCAGAGTTTTGTGGTGGCGGATTTGCCGGGGCTGATCGAAGGCGCGGCTGAAGGCGCCGGGCTGGGGCACCAGTTTTTGCGCCATTTGCAGCGCACACGCTTGCTGTTGCACGTGGTGGACATGGCTCCGTTTGACGAAGGCGTGGACACTGTGGCGCAGGCCAAGGCCATCGTCAACGAGCTGAAGAAGTACGACGAGAACTTGTACAAAAAGCCGCGCTGGCTGGTCCTGAACAAGCTGGACATGGTGCCGGGAGATGAGCGCCCCGCGCTGATCAAGGACTTTGTCAAACGCTACAAGTTCAAGGGACCGGTGTTTGAGATTTCGGCGCTGACACGCGAGGGCTGTGAGCCCTTGATCAAAGAGATCTACAAACACGTCAAGGCCCAGCAGTTGGCCGAGCAACCGCATGTGGAAGTGGACCCCCGCTTCCTATCTGGTGCAGTGGATCCTAGCGACACGCCATCCTCTTAAACGCTATTTATTTGATAGCTGCTTGCGCAGTAAATACGAGGGCTACAGGCCAAAATGACTCAAAAGTTCAGCTCCCCTGTATTGCGCGATGCGCGGCGTGTGGTGGTCAAGGTGGGGTCCAGTCTGGTCACCAACGAAGGCCGTGGGCTGGATGAACAGGCGATTGGCGAGTGGTGCAGGCAGTTGGCCCACCTGATCCGGGATGGGCGCGAGGTCATCATGGTCTCCAGCGGAGCGATTGCCGAAGGCATGAAGCGCTTGGGCTGGGGGGTACGGCCCAAAGAGGTGCATGAGCTGCAGGCTGCGGCAGCTGTGGGACAAATGGGCCTGGCCCAGATGTACGAAACCAAGTTGCGGGCCAATGGTTTGGGCAGCGCCCAGGTGCTGCTGACGCATGCCGACCTGGCGGACCGCGAGCGTTACCTGAACGCGCGCTCTACCTTGCTGACGCTGCTGAAACTGGGGGTGGTGCCCGTCATCAACGAAAACGACACGGTGGTCAACGACGAAATCAAATTTGGCGACAACGACACGCTGGGGGCGCTGGTGGCCAACCTGGTGGAAGCCGATGCGCTGGTGATTTTGACGGACCAAAAAGGCCTCTACACGGCGGATCCACGCAAAGACCCTGCAGCCAAATTTGTGCATGAAGCCAAGGCCGGCGACCCGGCACTGGAGCTGATGGCAGGTGGCGCCGGTTCCAGCATTGGGAGGGGCGGCATGTTGACCAAGATTTTGGCGGCTAAGCGTGCGGCGGGCTCGGGTGCTTCCACTGTGATTGCATGGGGACGCGAGGTTGATGCGCTGGTGCGCCTGACCCAAGGTGATGCCATCGGCACATTGCTGATCGCTCAGACCCAGAAGAACCAGGCCCGCAAGCAGTGGATGGCCGACCATCTGCAGATGCGCGGTGCGGTGGTGGTGGATGCGGGCGCTGCCGCCAAGGTGCGTGACGAAGGCAAGAGCCTGCTGCCCATTGGCATGGTGCTGGTGGAAGGCGATTTTTCGCGTGGCGACGTAATTGCTGTTCGCGATGAAGCGGGGCAAGAAATTGCCCGCGGGCTGGCCAACTACGCCAGCGCCGAGGCGCGCCTGTTGTGCCGCAAGTCTTCCAGCGAGTTTGAGCGCCTGTTGGGCTACGCCGCCGAGCCGGAAATGCTGCACCGGGACAACCTGGTGCTGAGCCGCTGATTCAGCACCAATCAGTCGAAACTGGATGTGGCGCTGCGTGGCCTTTGCTGCGTTTGGAGCGCTTTGATCACATCGGCCTGCCGGTTGGCCACGCGCACATCACAAGCAGCGAGCCGCGCAAACACAAATGCATGCCTGGACGGCTGGTTGCCATTCACCTCGCGCCATGCGGGCTCAGGGATGACCGACCACTCGCCGGACGTCCCGGCACGTGCATACGTTTTGACCTGGTCGCTGGCGCAACGGATGCCTTCGTAGACAGCATTGACCGTGCCGGAGGTATTGCTCATGACCGCAACGTAGCGCACGACGCCATCCTGGCCCACCGTCACCGTGGCAGGATCAATCCCCACACGCACTGACACGTAGTTGGGCATCTCCAGCGGCAGTGTCCGGGTCTTGGAAAACGCAGGGGGTGGGGGTTCTTTGTCCTCCACCCAATCCAGGTTGTCCAGACCATTGCCCACCTGTCCCCAGGCTGCAAAGTGAGTGCAGGCAAGCAGTGCGGTTGCCACGGCTGTGTACTTCAACTTATTCATGGTGTGGAAGTCGGTTGGTGCCAGGGTCGGGCTCGAACGACGCGCCAGGGGGGAGCTCGATATGTGCACCCATGGCAGGCCCTTCGGGCAGTGTGTCACTGGCTCCGTGTGGACGGTGGTTGTGGCGCAAAAAGCGGTTGCGCGGTTCGTGCCGGGGCAGATAGCGCGATAGTTCGGTCAGAGCCATTTCGTAGACACCGCGCTTGAACTCGACCACAGCGTCCAGTGGGACCCAGTAGTCATTCCAGCGCCATGCGTCGAACTCTGGATGGTCGGTGGCACGCAGGTTCAAATCCCAGTCGTGCCCTACCAGTTGGAGCAAATACCAAATCTGTTTTTGCCCTTTGTAGTGACCGCGTGCGTCACGTCGGATGTACCGGTCTGGCACCTCGTAGCGCAACCAGTCTCGGGTACGGGCGACGATGCTCACGTGCTCCGGATGGAGCCCCACTTCCTCGTGCAATTCGCGGAACATGGCCTGCTCGGGAGTTTCGCCCCGGTCAATGCCGCCCTGCGGAAACTGCCACGAATGGGTACGTATGCGCTTGCCCCAAAATACCTGATTTTTCTGGTTGAGCAGGACGATGCCGACATTGGGCCGAAATCCGTCCCGGTCAAGCATAATCAAACCCCAATTTTTAAACTTCGTTCATTATGCACAGCGAAAGCGGTGCATCAAGAGCAGAACGCCTCCGTCGTCAGCGAGTTCCTTCATGAAAGCCTCCCAATTCCTTATTTCCACCCTCAAAGAGGCGCCCGCAGACGCCGAGGTTGCCAGCCACAAGCTCATGATGCGAGCGGGCATGATCAAGAAGCTGGGGGCCGGCATTTACACCTACATGCCGATGGGGCTGCGTGTGATTCGCAAGGTGGAAGCCATCGTGCGCGAAGAAATGAACCGCGCAGGCGCCGTGGAGTGCACCATGCCCGTGGTGCAGCCGGCTGAGTTGTGGCAGGAAACCGGCCGCTTCGACAAGATGGGCCCCGAGCTGCTGCGCATCAAAGACCGGCATGACCGCGACTTCGTCATCCAGCCCACCAGCGAAGAGGTGGTGACCGACATTGCGCGCCAGGAAATCAAGAGCTACAAACAGCTGCCCAAAAACCTGTACCAGATCCAGACCAAGTTTCGGGATGAACGCCGTCCCCGCTTTGGTCTGATGCGTGGGCGCGAATTCATCATGAAAGACGCCTACAGCTTTGACCGCGACCAAGAGTCGGCCAAGGCCAGCTACCAAGTGATGGCAGGCGCCTACCGCAAGATCTTTGACCGCTTTGGCCTGCGTTACCGCGCGGTGGCCGCAGACAGTGGTGCTATTGGGGGCGATTTGTCGGAGGAATTCCAGGTGATCGCCTCCACGGGGGAAGACGCCATCATCTACTGCCCCACCAGCGACTACGCCGCCAACATCGAAAAAGCAGAGGCTGCTGAGCCAGCAGCCCCCAGAGCTGCTGCCCAAGCTGCTATGGAAAAGGTAGCAACGCCGGACAAGAGTACCTGTGCAGATGTGGCTGCACTGTTGAACGTGCCGCTGGCCACCACCGTCAAATCGCTGGTGCTGGCCACGGATGTGCACGACGACAAGGGCAATGTCACCCAAACCCAGGTCTGGCTGCTGCTGCTGCGTGGCGACCACGACATGAACGAAGTCAAGGTTGGCAAGCTGCCCGGCCTGGCCGATTTCCGCTTTGCCACCGTGCCCGAGATCGAGGCGCACTTTGGCTGCAAACCCGGCTACCTGGGCCCCATCGGCCTCAAGCTGCCGGTCAACATCGTGGCAGACCGCGACGTGGCCGTGATGGCGGACTGGATTTGCGGCGCCAACGAGGAAGGCTTCCACATTCGCGGCGTGAACTGGGGCCGCGACCTGCCCGAGCCCGCGTTGGTGGCGGACCTGCGCAATGTCGTGGCGGGCGATGCTTCGCCGGACGGCAGGGGTGTGTTGGCGATTGAACGCGGCATTGAAGTGGGCCACGTGTTCTACCTGGGCACCAAGTACAGCAAGGCGATGAATGCGACCTTCTTGGGAGAGAACGGCAAGCCCCAATTCATGGAGATGGGCTGCTATGGCATTGGCATCACGCGCCTGCCGGCTGCTGCCATCGAACAGAACCACGATGACAAGGGCATCATTTGGCCCGACGCGCTGGCTCCTTTCACCGTGGTTCTTTGCCCCATTAGCCCTGACCGCTTTGCCGACGTGAAGGCCGCGGCTGACAGCCTGTATGCCGAATTGCTGGCCGCCGGTGTGGACGTGATGCTGGATGACCGCAACGAGCGCCCCGGTGCCATGTTTGCCGACTGGGAGCTGATTGGTGTGCCGCACCGAGTGACCATTGGCGACCGTGCGCTGAAAGAAGGCGTGGTGGAATACCAGCACCGCCGTGACACGGAAGCAAGCAAGGTGCCTGTGGCGGAGATTGCGAGCCTGCTCTTGTCACGCCTGAAGGCATGAAATTTTTGCCCGAGGCAAGCGCGTACATCAGCAGGCGAAACGGCCTGCAGCGCTTGCTGCTCGCGTGTGGATCGCTATCGTTTGCGGAGCAAACCTGGGCCGGTGGGCAGATTGAAGAGCCTTTGGTGGACTCGGTGCGCACGGCCTTGTCTTCCGCCATTCAAAATTCTGCGCCACCCATTCCCGAGTTTGCCGACACCGAGTCGCGCCTGAAGTACCTGCGCTGGCTGGGCGCGATGAGCGAGCGGCTCAAAAAGAAGAAGCCAGACTGGGAAACCCGCAAAGAGTTTCTGCAGTCGGTCTGGTACGAGAGCAAGCGTGCCGGGCTGGACGTGGCCTTGGTGATGGGCTTGATCCAGGTGGAGAGCAATTTCCGCAAATTCGCAGTGAGCCGTGTGGGCGCGCGGGGCTATATGCAGGTCATGCCTTTTTGGACGCGTGTGCTCGGCGACGGCGATGCGGGCAAGCTGTTTCATATGCAAACCAACCTGCGTTTTGGCTGTGTCATCCTGCGCCACTACCTGGAGCGCGAACGCGGCGACATGTTCATGGCACTGGGCCGCTACAACGGCTCACGCGGCAAAGCGCCTTACCCCAGCGCCGTCATGGGGGCCAAGCGCAACTGGGATTGGGCGGGCTAGGGGGTGTTGGACGTGGCCAGTTGGGTGCGCCAGAGGGCCTCAAACTGGGCGGCCGGCATGGGTTTGGCAAACCAGTAGCCTTGCGCCTGGTCGCAGTCCATGCGCTGCAGTGCATCGCGGGTTTCCACGTTCTCCACCCCTTCTGCGGTCACGGTCAGGTTCAGGCTCTTGGCCAGGTGGATGATGGCGCTGACCATGGCGACGTCTTTCTCACCGTTGAGCAAGCGGCGTACAAACGATTGATCGATCTTGAGCTTGTCGACTGCAAAGCGCTGCAGATACGACAGGTTGGAGTACCCAGTGCCAAAGTCGTCGATCGACAGGCGGATGCCCATGGCCTTGATACGCTGCAACGTTTGCATGAACTTGTCGGTGTCCTGGATCAGGGTGGATTCGGTCATTTCTAGCTCTAGCTGGCGCGGATCCAGCCCGGACTGCTGCAGTGCGCGTTCAATCACGGCTTCCACATCGCCACGCCGGAACTGCACGGCCGATAAATTGACAGCCACCGTCAGTGCGGGGGAGCCGGCCTGGCGCCAGGCCTGCATTTGCCGGCAGGCGTCTTGCAGCACCCACTGGCCAATGTCCACAATCAGCCCGGATTTCTCGGCTGCCGGAATGAACAGGCCAGGTGACACCAGCCCCAATTTCGGGTTTTGCCATCGCACCAGGGCTTCCGCGCCGACCAATTGCTGGTTGCGCAGGTCAAACACCGGCTGGTAGTACAGCACCAGTTCGTTTTGTGCCAGCGCCTGGCGCAGGCTGGAAATCAGGTGCAGGTTCTCGCGGATGCTGGTGTTGATCTCTTCGTCAAAAAACCGATAGGCATTGCGTCCCGATTCTTTGGCCTGGTACATGGCCAGGTCCGCATGGCGCAGCAAGGCTTCAAAGGTGGTCCCGTCCTTGGGGTGCACCGCAATACCGATGGAGCAGGTGGCCAGAATTTCCAAGCCACGTAGATGAAAGGGCGCTTGCATACGTTGCAGCACCTGGGCCGCGACCTGGGCAACACCCTCGGTATCGGTGATATCGGTGACACCGATCAGGAACTCATCCCCCCCTTGGCGGCAGACGATGTCGGCTTGGCGTACTGCGTCGCGCAGGCGCAGCGCGACTTGCTTGAGAAACTCGTCCCCCGCCGAATGGCCCACGGAGTCGTTCACATCCTTGAAATTGTCCAGATCCACAAACAGGAGGGCCACCAGCTGTTGGTGCCGCGCGCTGCTGGCAATGGCCTGTTCCACCAGCTCGCTGCCCAGCACGCGGTTGGGCAGGTGGGTCAGCGCATCGTGCTGGGCCAGATGGGTGAGATTTTTTTCGGATTCCCGGAATCGTGCAATCTGCACACGCAGACCCATCAGGGCTTTCTGCATGTCGTAGGCCAGAAACCAGACCAACATCCCGTTCACCACCAAAATGGTGACGCTGTCGGTGAGCCGGTCAATATCGGTGCCAGGCGTGGTGGCTCCCCGCCAGCCGTTCAGCGTGCCCAGCCCCACCCACGCCACGCACAGCACCATACCAGCCAGCAGCCACCAGAATTGTTTGGGTTTGAGGAGCTGGCCTGCAGCAATCAGGATGACCGGATAGCCCAGCAGGGAGGAGTCGCGCAGCCCGTCGCTGCGCCACATGATGCCAAACAGGGCGAGCGTGGCGGAGCCCAGGATGAGAATAGACGCTGCCTCGTAGCGTCCGCGGTGGTTGAGCCATTGGCTGGGCAGCATCAGGGCTGCCGTTGTCCCCAGAATCAGCACAACATCCCAGCGTTGCTGGAAGCCGTATTGCACGGCGGTCCCGGTAAAAGCGATGAACAGCAGCGCTGCAAACTGGAACAGGCGACGGCTGCGCAGGGCATCGTCGAGGGTGTTTGTCGCGCTATGGTCTGGCACGTTGGGTCCCGGAAGCTCCAGTGGTTGCAGCGGCACCCCGGTTCGCGCGCCGGGATCCGTGCCGGCGTTGGGGGGTCAGGCGGGGTTCTTGCCCAGAGTTTGTGCCAACTCGCCCGATTCGTACATTTCCATCATGATGTCGGAGCCACCGATGAACTCGCCCTTGATGTAGAGCTGGGGAATGGTGGGCCAGTTGCTGTATTCCTTGATGCCCTGGCGGATGCCGTCGTCTTCCAGTACGTTCACGGTCTTGACGGTTTTGGTGTCCACACCACAGGCCTTGAGGATCTGGATGGCGCGACCGGAAAAACCGCACTGGGGGAAGCTCGCGGTTCCTTTCATGAACAGCAGGATTTCGTTGGATTTCACCAGTTCGTCAATGCGTTGTTGTGCGTCGCTCATGTTTCTGCTTTCAAGTAGATAGATCCCTTAATTATTTCACCTTCCCTGGCCCTTGTGCCGGGCGGCGGTGCTTGGCGGACGAGGGGTAAGGCTTTTTCGGATAATAGGCGCCATGAACATCACCAAAAACACCGCAGTCACGCTGCAATTCAAGGTTACCGACACCACCGGCAAGCTGCTGGACCAGAGCCAGGAACCCATCGCCTACCTGCATGGCGGCTATGGCAACACCTTCCCCAAGATCGAGGAGGCGCTGGAAGGCCAGGGTGTGGGTTTTTCCACGACGGTAGAGCTGGCCCCCGCCGATGCCTTTGGCGAGTACAACGAAGCACTGCTGCAAACCATCCCCAAAACCCAATTTCCCCCGGGTGTGAAGGTCGGTGGCCAATTGGAAGGCCGTGCCGAAGATGGCAACACCATCGTCTTCACGGTGGTCAAGATCAAGGGACCTGTGGTGCATCTGGACGGTAACCACCCCCACGCGGGCAAGACACTGCGTTTTTCCGTAAAGGTGTTGGAAGTTCGTGCCGCCAGTGAAGAAGAAGTCGCCCACGGGCATGTGCATGGTGCCCACGGCCATCACCATTGATTGCCTGAATTTCTCACTGTCTTCCTGAAAGTGGCTGGATTTTTAATAATTAAGCCATTTTTTTCTTTTTTGGTGGAATTTTCGGCACCATATCGCAATGGGCTGCTCGGCCTGCCGGGCTACGATACATACCAGTCCCCTTGTATCTGCCACCAGGAGTTTTGCCGTGCTGTCTCACCCCGCTACCAAATACCGCGCCTTTCCTGCCATTGACTTGCCTAACCGGCAATGGCCCTCGCGCACCATCACCCAGCCCCCCATCTGGATGAGCACGGACCTGCGGGACGGCAACCAATCCCTGTTTGAGCCCATGAACGCGGAGCGCAAGATGCGTATGTTCCGCACCTTGCTGCAGATCGGCTTCAAGGAAATCGAGGTGGGCTTTCCCAGCGCTTCGCAAACGGACTTTGACTTTGTGCGTCAGCTCATCGAGGGCGGCCACGTGCCGGACGACGTGACCATCGAAGTGCTCACCCAGTCCCGCGAGCACCTGATCCGCCGCACCATCGAGTCCTTGAAGGGTGCACGTCGTGCCATCGTCCACGTCTACAACGCCACCGCGCCTGTGTTCCGCGATGTGGTGTTCGGCATGAGCAAGCCCGAAGTGAAAGCGTTGGCCGTGTCCTCGGTGCGCCTGATCAAAGAGATCACCGCCACGATGCCGGAAACCGAGTGGGTGCTGCAGTACAGCCCCGAGGTCTTCACTAGCACCGAATTGGAGTTTGCCCGCGAGGTGTGTGATGCGGTTACCGCCGAGTGGGGCGCTACGCCCGCCAACAAGGTCATCCTCAATCTGCCAGCCACCGTCGAGGTGTCCACCCCCAATATCTATGCCGACCAGATCGAGTGGATGCACACCCACCTGGCTCGCCGCGATAGCGTCATTTTGAGCCTGCACCCGCACAACGACCGGGGTACCGGCGTGGCTGCAGCCGAGCTCGGCGTGATGGCGGGCGCTGATCGCGTGGAAGGCTGCCTGTTTGGCAATGGCGAGCGCACCGGCAATGTGGACCTCGTCACGCTGGCGCTCAACCTCTATACCCAGGGCGTGAACCCCGGCCTCGATTTCTCCGACATCAACGCCATTGCCCGCACCGTCGAGCATTGCAACCAGTTGCCCATCCACCCGCGCCACCCGTATGTGGGTGACCTGGTGTTCACCGCGTTCAGTGGCTCCCACCAGGATGCGATCAAGAAAGGCTTTGCCGCCCAGAAGGCGGCAGGGCCCGACGCGCCGTGGAATGTGCCTTATATGCCGATTGACCCCGCGGATGTCGGCCGCAGCTACGACTCGGTGATCCGTGTCAACAGCCAGTCTGGCAAGGGCGGTGTGGCGTATTTGATGGAAGCCGAGTTCGGCGTGGTGATGCCGCGCCGCCTGCAGGTGGAGTTTTCGGGCGAGGTGCAAAGCCATACCGATACCCACGGCGGTGAAATGACAGCGCAAAACATCTGGGACCTGTTTGATGCCACCTACCTCCATGCGGCCGATGCCAGCGTGCGCTACGTGGAGCACCACCTGTTTGAGCATCCCGGCCAGCCCGGCCGGGCCCATGTCCAAGGTATCCGCATCGGCGTGGAGGTGAATGGCCAGCCCATGCTGCTGAGCGGGGAGGGCAATGGTCCTATCGACGCGGCCGTGCATGCGCTGCAAACCATCGGTATCAAGGTGCAGGTGCGCAGCTACGAGGAACGCAGCACCAAAGCCAGCACCGACGGGGGGGACGCACAGGCCTGTGCCTTCCTGGAGCTGGTGGCGGCCCATGGCGAGACCGGCAAAGGCGGAGAGCGTTTTGGCGTCGGCATGGACACCAACATCGTCACCGCCTCCGTCAAGGCGCTTGTGAGTGGCGTGAACCGCCTGGGGCGGGTGGATCTGGCCACACCGGAGGTTGTGGCCGCCTGAGGTAAAAGGGCAGCGGAGGGGGCAGGCGTTCAGGGCTCGGCTTGTTGGCGCCAGCGCTGGATGTTGGTCTCCACCAGCGGTTTCATCACATTGTCTTTGGTGAGCTTGTACAGCGCCTTGGCAATGCGCCCGCGCAGCTCGCCCGTGTTGCAAGGAGATTGGTGCGCGAGGGTGAGGTGCAGCCCCTCGTTGCTGACTGCCACGGAAGAGGTTTTCAGCTCGTCGTACCCAAGTTTGGTAGCCAGGGCACGCCCCGGGTCTTCCTCGTAAACGATGTATTGGGCCCGGCCCACCCCCAGCATGCGGAAGGCTTGTTCCAACTGGGACGCCTCGTCAATCTGCAGAAACTCCTTGGCATAGCGGTCAAACGCCTCGCCGAAGCTGTTATTGATCACGGTCAGGCCCTTGCGGCCTTTGAGGTCGCTCCAGGACTTGTAAGCGAAAGTGTTCTTTGGCGACGTCCAGATCACGGTGCGGGTGCTGCGAAACGCGGGATAAAAGTAGTCCATGTACTCCAGCCGCTGTAGCGTGAAGAAGGCGCCGGCAATCAAGTCCACGCGGCCACCCTTGGCCTGTTCCTGTACACGGGCCCAGGAACCCACGTATTTCACCTCGATGGGAACACCGATTTCCTTGGACAGCAGCTGCATCAGGTCGGCATTGGCGCCGATCAAGCGGGTGTCATCGGCCGGGTCGCGCCAGAGGTAAGGGGTGTACTCGGGGTTGCCGGTGGCCACCAGGGCCTTGCAGGGGGCCGTTTGAGCTGCGCTTTGGCCGCCCCATAGGCATAGCCAGACGACAGCACAAAGGCTGCGCCAGACCAGGCCAGAAGCCTGTCCAACCGAATGTTTTGTTTGCATGGCCTGTCACGGGGAGCGTGCCATATGGCGTTTGCAGTCTAGCTGCAAGCTTTTGCCGTTGCAAATACCCAAATTGCTCCTGCGTTGTTTTCTGCCTAGGCTTTCTTCAGGAAGCAGGCTTTGAGCATGAAGCTGCCGCCCTCCATCTTGCAGTCCACCTCGTGGTCCCCGCCTACCAGGCGGATGCTTTTGACCTTGGTGCCCATCTTGAGCACGGTGGAGCTGCCCTTGACCTTGAGGTCCTTGATCAGCACTACGGCGTCGCCATCCTGCAGCACCTGGCCATTCGAATCTTTGACCACGGCGTCAGCGTCGTCCTCGGCTGTTCCGGCGTCTGATTGCGGCCATTCAAAGCCGCAGTCGGCGCAGACGAAGTTGCTGCCGTCGGGGTAGGTGTTTTCCAAGGTGCATTGGGGGCAGGCGGGAGTAGTAGACGACATAGTGGTGTAGGTGGGTTGCTATGAAATTAGGAGCTGTTTGCGCAATAAATACGGGGGCTAGGGCCATATTCCGCCACTGCAGCGGGCAATGCCTGCCAGGTCGTGGCGGATTTGTACCTGGGTAAAGCCGGCCTCTTGCAGCAAGGCGCAGACCGCCGGGGCCTGGTCATGGCCATGCTCCAGCAGCAGCCAGCCGCCATGGCGCAGACGCTCGCGTGACTGCGCCACGATGGTGCGGATATCGTCCAGCCCGTCGGCGCCGGCCGTCAGGGCCTGGAGGGGCTCGTGGCGCAGGGCGGGCAGGTGTTCATCATCCTCGCGGATGTAGGGTGGGTTGGAGACGATGGCATCCAGCGGCCCGGTGATGCCTGAGAGCCAGGAGCCCTGCTGGAAGGCCACCTGCAGCTGCAGGCGCTCCGCATTGGCCTGGGCCACGGCCAAGGCATCGGTGCTGTAGTCCACCGCCTGCACCTGCAGGCTGGGGCGGCTGTGCTTCAGCGCCAAGGCGATGGCGCCGCTGCCGGTGCCCAGGTCCACCACACGGGCGTCGGGCTGGGGGGCCAGCACCTCCAGCGCCCAGTCCACCAGCGTTTCGGTGTCGGGGCGTGGCACCAGCACACGCGCGTCTACCTGCAGGTCCAGACCATAGAACTCCTTGTGGCCCGTGAGATAGGCCACGGGTTCACCCGCCATGCGGCGTTGCAGGGACTGTTCCAGCCATTGCTGTGTCGCTGCAGGCAAGGGGTCGTCGCTGTGCAGCAGCAGCCAGGCGCGGTCGTGCAGCGGGCGGCCCAGGGCATGCAGCATCAGCATTTGGGCATCCAGGCGGTCCAGGCCGCGTGTCAGAAAAGTACCAACAGTGTGGGGGTGCATGGCGTTATTCTGCTATCAGATCCATAGCGGGATACGCACCAATAACGTACGCTGCCGTGGTTGCCCGGCATTGCGGGTTTTTTTGCGAGCGCAGGTGACCCAGATGCGCTACGATGAACTTGCGAATAAAAATACAAGCAATCGCGCGATGGGGTGGTAGGTGAGGCACCGAGACTGAACCTAAGGAATCTTGCATATGAGCCCCACATTGTCCCCTGAAGTCCGCCGCCTGCGACCCGCTTTGTCGCTCAGTGCCAAGATTGGCCTGGCGGCCACCGGGCTGGTGGTGCTGAGTTTGGCCATCACCTCGATGGTGATTGGCTTCAAAAGCAGTGCCGCCGCCGAAGACGCCACCATGGACCTGGCCCGCACCTCGGCGCGCGAGGCGGCTGGTGCGCTGCAAACCCGCATCCGCTCGAACCTGGCCAATGTCACGGCCCTGGGGGGTGCCATGGCAGCCACCAAAACCGCCAGCCTTCCCCTGCAGCGCGAGCAGATCAACGAGATGGTGAAGTCCACCCTCAGCAGTGCCGAGGACTTTATCGGGGCCGCCGTGACCTGGGAGCCCAACGCCCTGGACGGCAAAGACGCGGACTACGCCGGCAAACTGCCTGAATACGACGACAGCGGGCGCTTCATGCCCTACTGGACCCGCAAGGCCGGAGGTGGTTTCCATGTGGACCCGATTGTTTTTGACCCCAAAACACCCGGCGCCAACGACTGGTACGACGTGCCCAAGAAATCAGGCAAAGTCCATTTCACCGAACCCTATCTCTACCCCATCGAGGGCAAGGATGTGCTGATGGCCACGTTGGCCGCACCCATCCTGATCCAGGGCCAATTTCAGGGGCTGGCCAGTGCCGACTTCACGCTCACGCAGTTGGGCAAGATCCTGGCCGACCTGAAGGTCATGGATGGCGGCTCCCTGGCCTTGCTGTCCAACGGCGGCCTGTATGCCTCGCACCCTGACGCCGCGCGCATCAACAAAAAGGCCGACGATGTGCCGGGCGACGGTTTGGCCGCCGTTCAGGCGGGCAAGGCTTTTGAGTACCAGGACGCGCAGGGCGTTGTGCACCTGTTGCAGCCCGTAGCCATCCACCCGGACACGCTGCCCTGGAGCGTGCGCCTGAGTTTTCCACGCAGTGTGGCCACTGCGTCCTCGCGCCAGCTCACCGCCTATGCACTGGTGGTGGCCGTTGTGTGTGCGCTGGCCACGGCGCTGATTTTGGTGGCCGTGTTGTCGCGCCTCATGCGGCCCCTGCGTGCGTTGAGCCAGGCCATGGTGAACCTGTCCAGCGGCGAAGCCGACTTGCGCACCACGCTGGATGTGCGTGGCAACGATGAGCTGGCGGCCATCGGCTCCGGTTTCAACCAGTTTGTAGGCAAGATCCACGGCGTGTTGACCCAGGTGCGCAGCAGTGCCGACAGCGTGGCCAATGCCAGTGCCGAAATTGCGCAGGGCAATAACGACCTGAGTGCACGCACCGAACACCAGGCCAGTGCCCTGGAGGAAACCGCCGCCAGCATGGAAGAACTCAACTCCACCGTGCAGCAGAACGCCGAAAACGCGCGCCAGGCGAACCAGCTGGCGATGAGGGCTTCCACCGTGGCGGTGCAGGGCGGCGAGGTGGTCCACGAAGTGGTGGAAACCATGAAGGGCATCAACGAGGCCAGCCGCAAGATCAGCGACATCATCAGCGTCATCGACGGCATCGCCTTCCAGACCAACATCCTGGCGCTCAATGCTGCTGTAGAAGCGGCTCGCGCGGGTGAACAGGGCCGTGGCTTTGCGGTGGTGGCCAGTGAAGTGCGATCCCTCGCAGGCCGCAGCGCCGAAGCCGCCAAAGAAATCAAAACCCTCATCAACACCAGCGTGGAGCGGGTCGAACAAGGCACGGCGCTGGTCGACAAGGCCGGCACCACCATGACCGAAGTGGTGAGCAGCATCCGGCGCGTGACCGACATCATGGGCGAGATCAGCGCGGCCAGCAGCGAACAAAGCAGCGGCGTGGCGCAGGTGGGTGAAGCGGTGACGCAGATGGACCAAGCCACACAGCAGAACGCGGCGCTGGTGGAAGAGATGGCGGCGGCGGCCAGCAGCCTCAAGAGCCAGGCCAACGAGTTGGTTCAGGTGGTGGGCGTCTTCAAGCTCTGATACGCCGCGTTTCCCCGTGTACCGCCCCGCAGGCACCTGTGGGGCGTTTTCGTTGGGGCGCGGGGAGTCTGTGCAGCAGAGCGTTTTGCTCCGTGTCCCCCGCCCGCTGTGCGGGCTCCTCCTTTACCTGCGCAAAACGCTCTGCCGCCCAGACTCCCGGATTTCGCGAGGTTGCGCTGACAGGATGCCTAGTTCAGGTTATTTTCCAGCGCCGCCAGCTGTTGTGCCGCTTCATAGGCCTGCAGCGCCTCCACCACATCATCCATGTCGCCTTCCATGATGTTGAGCAGCTTGTACAGCGTGAGGTTGATGCGGTGGTCGGTGAGGCGGCCCTGCGGGAAGTTGTAGGTGCGGATGCGGTCACTGCGGTCGCCGCTACCCACCAGGCTCTTGCGCTCGGCGGCGTCTTTGGCGGCGCGCTCGGCGCGGTCTTTTTCGTGGATGCGGGCGGTCAGCACTTTCAGGGCCTGCGCCTTGTTGCTGTGCTGGCTGCGGCCATCCTGGCACTCGGCCACGATGCCGGTGGGGATGTGCGTGATACGCACCGCGGAGTCGGTCTTGTTGATGTGCTGGCCGCCGGCACCGCTGGCACGGTAGGTGTCAATGCGCAGGTCCGACGGGTTGATCTTGATGGCCTCGGCCTCGTCCTGTTCCGCCAACACGGCGATGGTGCAGGCGCTGGTGTGGATGCGGCCTTGGGTTTCGGTGGCGGGCACACGCTGCACACGGTGGCCGCCCGATTCGAACTTCAGCATGCCGTAGGCGCCGCACGATCCCGCGCTGGTGCTCGTGCTGCCTTCGATGCGCAGCACCACTTCCTTGTAGCCCCCCAGCTCGCTTTCCGACGCACTCATGATCTCGGTGCGCAGGCCTTTGGCGTCGCAATAGCGGGTGTACATGCGGGCCAGGTCGGCCGCAAACAGGGCGGATTCGTCACCCCCCGTGCCGGCACGGATTTCCACAAATGCGGGGCGCGCATCGTCCGGGTCTTTGGGCAGCAGCATGCGCTGCAGTTCGGTTTCCAGCTGCGCCAGTTCGGCCGTTGCGCTGGCGATTTCTTCCTCAGCCATTTCCGCCATGTCGGGGTCACCCTTCATCTCCTCGGCACCGGCCAGGTCGCTTTCGCGCTGCTGGTAGCGGCTCCAGCGGCCGGCGACGGCCGCCACGTCGGTGTGCTCGCGCGAGAGTTTGAGGAACTGCTCCATGTCTTTCATGATGTCCTCGCGGGACAGCAGAAATTCGAGTTCACCCTGGCGGTCGGCGTAGCGGGCAAGTTGTTGGCGGAGAAAGGGTTTCATCGTGAATCGCTCTGGATACTTGGGGGCTTCGACAAGCTCAGCCCGAACGGAGAGGGGGGCAGACGCTGAACACGCCGTTCGCCCTGAGCTTGTCAAAGGGCTGGCGCTCGGGCAGAGCGTCGCTAACGGCTGTTGCGCAGGAAGAAGTGCTGGATGGCGCTGCTGGCACGTTCGCGCGCAGTTGCATCACCCGCATGCAACTCGGCCATGGCGCCGTGCAGCATTTTTTGGGTGAGGCCTTTGGAGAGGGCTTCCAGCACCGCGTCCACGTCCTCCCCCTTGGCCAGCAGTTTGCGGGCACGGGCCAGCTCCATGGCGCGCCACTCGTCCGCTTGGGCGTTGAGCTGCTGGATCAGGGGCACCGCACTGCGCTGGTCCACCCAGTGCATAAAACTCTGCACCCCGGCGTCCACAATCGCTTCGGCCTGGGCTACAGCGGCCTGGCGGTTGGCCTGGGCGGTTTGCACCACGCTGGCAAGGTCGTCCACGGTGTAGAGGTAGACGTCGCCCAGCGCTTTCACCTCGGGTTCGATGTCGCGCGGCACGGCCAGATCGACCATGAACATGGGGCGGTGTCTGCGCTTTTTCAGCGCACGCTCCACCGCACCCAGTCCGATGATGGGCAGGGTACTGGCGGTGCAGCTCACCACCGCGTCAAATTCGTGCAGGCGCTCGGGCAGGTCGGCCAGGCGCATGACTTCGCCGCCAAAGCGGCTGGCCAGTTTTTCGCCGCGTTCCAGAGTCCGGTTGGCAATGGCGATGGCTTTGGGATTCTTGGCCGCAAAGTGCGTGGCGCAGAGCTCGATCATCTCGCCCGCACCCACAAACAGCACCTTTACCTGGGCCAGGTCTTCAAACAGGTTGCCCGCCAGGCGCACCGCGGCGGCGGCCATGCTGATGCTGTGCGCGCCAATTTCGGTGGAACTGCGCACCTCTTTGGCCACGGCAAAGGAGCGTTGGAAGAGTTGCGAGAGCGTGGTACCCAGGGCGCCGGCTTCGTCGGCCGCGCGCACGGCGTCCTTCAGCTGACCCAGGATCTGCGGTTCACCCAGCACCATGGAGTCCAGCCCGCTGGCCACGCGAAAGGCGTGGCGCGCCGCATGGCCATCTTCCAGTCGGTAGGTGTGGGCACGCAACTCGTTGGCGGTCACGCCGCCGCTTTGTGCCAACCAGGCCAGGGTGTGGTCCAGCGCAGCTTCATCACCAGCGCAGTAAATTTCGGTGCGGTTGCAGGTGGAGACAATGGCCGCTTCGGGCGGGCGTGCCATGCTCTGGCGCAGGCCGTGGAGCTGCGGAGCAATCTGGTCCATGGCGAACGCAAACCGGCCCCGCATATCCAGCGGTGCGGTGGTGTGGTTGATGCCTAATGCCCAGACTGCCATATGTTTAGACCCCGATTATAAAATCGAGACCCCACCGATCACCCGAGAGGCCTGTTATGGCCTTTGCGCCACACCCTATGGGCCCTTTGGACCTGCTGAATCACCTGCTGAACTTTGTCGCCCCCGCCCTGGTACTGGGGGCGACGCTGGCGTACCTGGCACCTGTTTTTATGAAGAATAGGGCTGTAGCCCGCACGCATACTGCGCAAGCAGCTATTAATTTCATAGTGGGCATGCTGGCCCTGGTGGCCGGACTGGTGTTCTTTGGCCGTGACGGCAAGATGCTCAGTTACGCCGCGCTGGTGCTGGCCGTGGCCAGCAGCCAGTGGTGGGCTATGCGCCGCTGAGCCACGCTCCCTGATCAAAGCTTGACCTATGTCAAACCGTTTCGACACTGTGCTTTTTGACCACGATGGCACCCTGGTGGAATCCGAAGGGCAGCACTTTGCCCTGTGGAACCAGGTGCTGGCGCCTTATGGCTTTGCGCTCACGCTGGCGCAGTACAAGGACTTTTATGCCGGCGTGCCGACCGATGCCAATGCCGCGGACCTGGTCGAGCGTTTTGGGGTGAGGGAATCGCCCGAGGTCTTGGCCCGGTTGAAGAACGAGTGTGCCCAGACCTATTTGCAGACCCACGCTTTCCCGCTGATGCCCGGTGTGCGCGCTTCCATTGCCCAGTTGCAGGCCGCGCGTCTGCGCCTGGGCGTGGTCACGGGAGCGCGTGCCTATGCCATCGACGCGACGTTGCGCTCCCATGAGTTGGCCGCTGCCTTTGAGACCGTGGTGTCGGCCGACGATGTGGTGCACAGCAAGCCCGCGCCCGACTGCTACCTGCTTGCGCTGCAGCGCATGGGCGTCGCTGCGCACCAAGCGGTGGCCTTTGAAGACACCGAACACGGAGTGGCTGCAGCCATCGCCGCCGGGCTGGCCTGTGTGGCCATTCCCACCGAGATGTCGGCAGGCCACGACTTCAGCGCCGCCACGGTGATTCTGCCGAGCATGCAGGACGCCGTGCGCTGGGTGCTGGCCCAAAAATAGAGTGAAATCTGCACCTAGCCCTTGCAGAATATGCGCAAGCAGCTATTGTTTTTATAGCATTCAAACCGGGCTGAACAGGTCCACGCGGTCGGTGATGATGGCGTCGGTGCCCAGATCGATCAGGCGTTGGACGGCCCATTCGTCGTTGACGGTGTAGCTCAGGGTGCGAAAGCCAGCGCTTTGGGCCTGGGTCACGGTGCTGCGGTCCCACAGCGCGTGGTTGCACACAATGGCCTGGCAGCCCAGGCCCAGCGCAGTTTCCAGCCAGCCCTTCCACAGCGTGTCCAGCAGCAGGCCGCGGGGCAGTTCGGGCTGCGTGGCTTGGGCGCCTTCCAGTGCCTCAGGGTCAAACGATGTCAGCAGCGGCGGTACCGCCTGGCCTGCCCACAGGCGTGCTGCGTGTTGGGCCACCACCTCGCCCGTGTGGCGTTCGGTGCCGGGGGTGGGCTTGATTTCAATGTTCAAAAAGTAGCCGTTGCGAATGCAATAGGCGGCCACGGCATCCAGTGTCGCCAGAGGTTCACCGGCGTAAGCACGGCTGTGCCAGCTGCCGGCGTCCAGTTGCGACAGGGCGCCCCAGGCGTGGTCGCCGCCCACGGCGCTTTGGCCCTGGCCCAGCTTGGCGCGTGCATTGGTGGTGCGCTGCAGGGTGGCGTCGTGCATCAAAAATGGCACGCCATCGCTGCTCAGCTTCACATCACATTCGAACATGCGGTAGCCGTGGTTGGCGCCCAGGCGGAAGGCCGCCAGGGTGTTTTCCGGCGCCAATTTGCCGGCGCCGCGGTGGGCCACCCAACGGGGGTAGGGCCATGCGGGGAGGGCTGGGGTTGCCAGGCTCATACGTCCATCCGTTTGCCGGTGCTGGCATCGAAGTGGTGAATCCGGTCCGGACGGGGTGTCACATGCAGGGTGGCTCCCAGCGCCGGTACGGCGGCAGATTCTTCGGTCCGGATGATGAGCAACTCGTCGGTGTCACTATGTGCCCATTTGCCGTAAATCAGCCGCTCGGCACCCAGCATTTCCACGGCCTCTACCTGCAGCGCCCAACCGGTGGGCGTGATGTCCAGGTGTTCGGGGCGGATGCCAGTGATGAGGCCGGGCTTGGCGTCGGGGGCGTTCTTCAGCAGGTTCATGGGCGGCGAGCCAATGAAACTGGCCACAAAGGTGCTGGCCGGGCGGGTGTACACCTCTTCAGGGGTACCAAATTGTTCCATCACGCCGCCGTTCATCACGATCATGCGCTGGGCCAGGGTCATGGCCTCGACCTGGTCGTGCGTCACAAACAGGCTGGTGATGCCCAGCTCGCGGTGCAGCTTCTGGATCTCCAGCCGGGTCTGGGCGCGCAGCTTGGCGTCCAGGTTGGAGAGCGGCTCGTCAAACAAAAACACCTGGGGCTGGCGCACGATGGCACGGCCCATGGCGACGCGCTGGCGCTGGCCGCCCGACAGGGCTTTGGGCTTGCGGTCCAGGTAAGGTGCGAGTTCCAGAATCTTGGCCGCCTTGTCGACGCGCGCCTTGATTTCATCCATTGGTACGTTGGCAATCTTCAGGCCGTAGGCCATGTTCTCGAACACGCTCATGTGGGGATAGAGCGCGTAGTTCTGGAACACCATGGCAATGTCCCGGTCGGAGGGTTCCAGGTCGTTGACGACTTTGCCGCCAATGCAGACCTCGCCATCGCTGACTTCCTCAAGGCCGGCCACCATGCGCAAAAGTGTGGATTTGCCGCAGCCGCTGGGGCCGACGATGACGATGAATTCGCCATCGGCAATTTGGGCGTTCACGCCGTGGATGACCTGGTTGGCCGTTTTGCCGCTGCCGTAGCGTTTGATGACGTTTTTGAGTTCGATGGAGGCCATAGAGCAGAAGGAAAGTAAGTAGGAAACGTGAACCAGAGAGCGATGGGCAGCCTTAGCCCGCGCGCCGATTTCTGCGCGTTTGGCAGTATGAGGCGCGCGGGCTAAGGCCGCTCAGCGCGGAGCAACGCAAAGAGCGGTGATTGGGTGCATGGTGTGCGCAGCATGGTGGTGGCAGCGCCTGGCGCAAAGCCGGGGGCCTCATACTGCCAAACGCGCAGAAATCGGCCCCCGACTTTGCGCCAGACACTGCTGTGTCGCGGGCTGGCATTCCAGCAAAAACCGAGGTCATTTTTCGGTATCCACCAGGCCTTTGACAAACCACTTTTGCATCAGCATGACCACCAGCGCGGGCGGCAGCATGGCCAGCATGGCGGTGGCCATCACGATGTTCCACTCGGTTTGCGCATCGCCGCCCGAAATCATCTGCTTGATACCCACCACCACCGGGTACATGTTTTCCTCGGTGGTCACCAGCAGCGGCCACAGGTACTGGTTCCAGCCGTAGATGAACTGGATCACAAACAGTGCCGCAATGCTGGTGCGGGACAGCGGCACCAGAATGTCCTTGAAGAAACGCAGCGGCCCGGCACCATCCACCCGCGCGGCCTCCACCAATTCATCCGGCACCGTCAGGAAAAACTGGCGGAACAGGAAGGTGGCCGTGGCCGAGGCGATCAGCGGGATGGACAGGCCGGCGTAGCTGTTGAGCATGCCCAGATCTGCCACCACCTGGTAGGTGGGGCCAATGCGCACTTCCACCGGCAGCATCAGCGTGACGAAGATGGCCCAGAAGAAAAACATGCGGGCCGGAAAACGGAAGTAGACGATGGCAAAGGCCGACAGCAGCGAGATGGCAATCTTGCCCAGCGAGATGACCAGGGCGGTGATCAGGCTCACCATCATCATGCCGCCCACGGCGGCCTTGGAGCCCGTGCCCTCGCGGCCGCCCAGCAGGGCGGTGCGGTAGTTGTCCCACAGGTGGGTGCCGGGCAGCAGCGGCATGGGGGACTGCACCACCTCTTGTGTGGTGTGGGTGGAGGCGACGAAGGTGATGTAGACCGGGAAGGCAATCACCAGCACACCCATGATCAGGATGGCATGCGACAAAAAGTCCAGCCAGGGGCGACGTTCGACCATCAGTAGTTCACTTTCTTTTCAACAAACCGGAACTGCACGACGGTCAGTGCCACGACGATGAACATGAGCACCACCGACTGTGCGGCCGAACCGCCCAGGTCCATGGCCTTGAACCCGTCAAAGTAGACCTTGTAGACCAGAATGGCCGTGTCCTTGCCGGGGCCGCCCTTGGTGGCCGCATCCACGATGGCAAAGGTGTCAAAAAACGCATAGACGATGTTGATCACCAGCAGGAAAAAGGTGGTGGGCGAGAGCAGCGGAAACTGGATGGTCCAGAACCGGCGCCAGGGTCGCGCACCGTCCATGGCTGCCGCCTCGATGAGCGACTTGGGGATGGACTGCAGGCCGGCGAGGAAGAACAGGAAGTTGTACGAAATCTGTTTCCATACCGCTGCCATGACGATCAGCGCCATGGCGTGGTTGCTATTGAGCAGCGGGTCCCAGCCCAGGCCGAGCTGGCGGATGCCGTACGACACGATGCCGATGCTGGGCGCAAACATGAACAGCCACAACACCCCGGCCACCGCAGGTGCCACGGCGTAAGGCCAAATGAGAAAGGTGCGGTAGATGCCGGAGCCGCGCACCACGCGGTCGGCAAAAATGGCCAGCGTGAGCGACAGTGACAGGCCCAACACGGCCACCAGCGCAGAAAAAATGGCGGTGGTCTTGAAGGACTCCAGGTAGGAGGCGTCGTTCCACAGGTTGCGGAAGTTCTCCAGACCGACAAATTCGACCGAGGTGCCGAAGGCGTCACTTTGCTGCACCGACTGCAGCAAGGCTTGGGCTGCGGGCCAGAAAAAGAAAATGGCGATGACCGCCACCTGCGGTGCGATCAGCACCCAGGGCAGCCATGCCGACTTGAAAACGACTCTTTTTTCAACCGCCATATCAACCGATCAGAAATGCAAAGTGGCGGCCCAGGCCGCCACTTCTTGGGAAGAAGCTGGAGTTTACTTGTTGGCTTTTTCGAAACGGGCCAAGAGCTCATCGCCCCGTGTCACCACGGAGTCCAGTGCCTCTTTGGCCGATTTCTTGCCGGCCCACACCTGTTCGAGTTCTTCGTCCTCAATGGCACGGATCTGCACATAGTTGCCCAAGCGGATGCCGCGCGACTTGTCGGTCACCTTGCGCACCATCTGGGTCACGGCCACATCCGTGCCTGGGTTTTCCTTGTAGAAGCCCGACTTTTCGGTCAGCTGGAAGGCTGCCGTGGTGATGGGCAGGTAGCCGGTGCGCTTGTGGCTGGCGGACTGGACTTCGGGCTTGGACAGGAAGTCGAAGAACTTGGCAATGCCTTTGTACTCTTCAGCTTTTTTGCCGGACATGACCCACAGGCTGGCACCACCAATGACGGTGTTTTGCGGGGCACCGGGTACGTCTTGGTAATGGGGCAGGGGGGCCAGGCCGAAGGCGAACTTGGCGTTCTTCTTCACGTTGCCGTAGAAACCACTCGATGTGGTCATCATGGCGCACTCGCCCGACACAAAACTGGCCTCCGGCACGTTGCCACGGCCCTTGTACACAAACAGGCCTTGTTTGGCCATGTTGGCCAGGTTGTCGATGTGGCGCACGTGCAGCGGAGAGTTGATCTTCAGGCGGGCATCCATGCCGGCCAGACCGTTTTGCTTGGTGGCAAATTCCACGTTGTGCCAGGCAGAGAAGCTCTCCAACTGGGTCCAACCTTGCCAGGCGATGGAAATGGGGCATTTATGGCCGCTGGCCTTGAGTTTGGCGGCAGCGAGTGCGACCTCTGCCCACGTGGCGGGGGCTTTTTCAGCGTCCAGGCCCGCAGCCTTGAACGCGTCCTTGTTGTAATAAAACACGGTGGTGGAGCTGTTGAACGGGAAGCTCAGCATCTGGCCGTTGGGTGCGGTGTAGTAGCCGGCCACGGCGGGAATGTAGACCTTGGGGTCAAATTTGTAGCCAGCGTCGGTCATGACCTTGCCCACGGGGACGACCGCACCTTTGCTGGCCATCATGGTGGCGGTACCCACTTCGAACACCTGCAGGATGTGGGGGGCATTGCCCGCACGGAAAGCGGCCACAGCGGCGGTCATGGACTCGTCGTAAGTGCCCTTGAAGGTGGGCAGGATGCGGTATTCCTTCTGGCTGGCGTTGAATTCCTTGGCCAGGTCATTGACCCATTCGCCGTTCACGGCGGTCATGGAGTGCCACCATTGGATGTCGGTTTGGGCTTGGGCGGGTGTTGCAATCGAGAAGGCGGCCGCGGTAACGGCGGCAATGGCCAAGGCTCGGCGGGTAATGGGGCTGTGCGACATACGTGCTCCTGAAATAAGAATGGCGCGATGCTAGATAAGCGCCGTGACAAATTTGTGTCAAATGCATTAAACGCCAGCTCTCCTGACCGTTTGGTCAGGGGTTTCCATTAGAAAAGCCCGTGAATAGTGGGTGCGTTACCATCTAAGGCCTACCAAAAATGGCCTATGTGGGCCCCTTGGCAGCTACCACCGACCCTGATGAACGCTCCCACCTCGCTCAATCACCTCCTCAGCGCCGCCAACCCTGGCGCGCATGTGCAAGAACGCATCCGCGAAATCCCCTACAACTACACCTCGTTCTCCGACCGCGAGATCGTCATCCGGCTGCTGGGGTCTCACAGCTGGGAGCTGTTGAACCAGCTGCGCGGCGAGCGCCAGACCGGCCGCTCCGCCCGCATGCTCTACGAAGTGCTGGGCGATGTCTGGGTGGTGCAGCGCAACCCCTACCTGCAGGACGACCTGCTGGACAACCCCAAACGCCGCGGCCAACTGGTCGATGCGCTGAACCACCGCCTCGGTGAGGTGGAAAAACGCCGCACCCCGCAGACCGACCCCGAGCGCGACGCCATGGTGGGCCAACTGCTGGTGGCAGCCCGCGCGGCGGTCAAGGCCTTTGACGCTGCGTTTGTGGAAGTGGGCGCGCTGCGCAAAAAGACGCAAAAACTGCTCTACAAACTCACCGCCAAGGACAACGTCAAGTTTGACGGCCTGAGCCGCGTGAGCCATGTGACCGACGCAACCGACTGGCGCGTGGAATACCCCTTCGTGGTGCTGTGCCCTGATTCGGAAGAAGAGATGGCGGGCCTGGTGAAGGGCTGTATCGACCTGGGCCTGACCATCATTCCGCGTGGGGGCGGCACTGGCTACACGGGCGGCGCCATTCCTCTGACCTGGAAGAGCGCGGTCATCAACACCGAAAAGCTCGAAGCCATGACCGAGGTCGAGATGAAGCGTCTCCCCGGCCTGGACCGGGATGTGGCAACGGTCTGGTCGGAAGCCGGCGTGGTGACCCAGCGGGTGGCGGATGCCGCCGAGCGCGGCGGCTACGTGTTTGCGGTGGACCCGACCTCGGCCGAAGCCTCCTGCATTGGCGGCAACATCGCCATGAACGCCGGTGGCAAGAAAGCCGTGCTCTGGGGCACGGCCCTGGACAACCTGGCCAGCTGGCGCATGGTGACACCGCAGGCCGAGTGGCTGGAAGTCACCCGCCTCAACCACAACATGGGCAAGATCCATGACGTGGACGTGGCCAGCTTCGAGCTGCAGTATTTCAAGGCCGACGGCAAAACACCGATCCGCACAGAGCGCCTGGACATTCCCGGGGCCACTTTCCGCAAGGAGGGCCTGGGCAAGGACGTGACCGACAAGTTTTTGAGCGGGCTGCCGGGCATCCAGAAAGAGGGCACCGACGGCCTGATCACCAGCGGGCGCTGGGTGGTGCACAAGATGCCCGCCCACACACGCACCGTGTGCCTGGAGTTCTTTGGCAATGCCAAGGACGCCGTGCCCAGCATCGTGGACATCAAGGATTTCATGTTCGCCGAGCAAAAGCGCAGCGGCGTGCTGCTGGCTGGCCTGGAGCATCTGGATGACCGCTACCTCAAGGCCGTGGGGTATGCCACCAAGAGCAAGCGTGGCGGCCTGCCCAAGATGGTGCTGGTAGGCGACATTGCCGGTGACGACGCTGACGACGTGGCCCGCGTCACCAGCGAAGTGGTGCGCCTGGCCAACAGCCGCAGCGGCGAAGGTTTTGTGGCCGTGAGCGCCGAGGCGCGCAAGAAATTCTGGCTGGACCGCAAGCGCACGGCTGCCATCAGCAAGCACACCAACGCCTTCAAGATTAACGAAGACGTGGTGATCCCGCTGCCGCGCATGGCCGAGTACACCGATGGCATCGAGCGCATCAACATCGAGCTGAGCTTGCAGAACAAGCTGGCGCTGTGTGATGCCCTGACCGAGTTCTTCGAGCGCAGCGATTTGCCCTTGGGCAAAACCGACGATGCCAACGACATTCCCAGCGCCGAGTTGCTGGAAGACCGGGTGGCCCAGGCCCTTGAATTGGTGGCCCAGGTGCGCGGCCAGTGGCAAGGCTGGCTGACCGACGTGGAGCCGCTGTTTGCGCAGCTGCAGGACCACACACTGCGTGCCAGCTGGAAGACCCAGCTGCGGGCGCCACTGCAAGCCATCTTCACGGGTGCCGCGTTTGACGCCATCCTGGCCGAGTGCACAGCCATCCACAAGCGCGTGCTCAAGGGCCGTGTCTGGGTGGCACTGCACATGCACGCCGGTGACGGCAATGTGCACACCAACATTCCGGTCAACAGCGACGACTACGACATGTTGCAGTCCGCCCACGGCGCGGTCAAACGCATCATGGCGCTGGCGCGCAGCCTGGACGGCGTGATCTCCGGCGAGCACGGCATTGGCATCACCAAGCTGGAGTTCTTGAGCGAAGCCGAGCTGGCCCCCTTCATTGCCTACAAGGCCAAGGTGGACCCCGAGGGGCGCTTCAACAAGGGCAAATTGCTACGAAATCAGGAGCTGCCTGCGCAGCCTGGAAGCGGGTTTGCGCCGCATTTGACTGCAGATGGTTCGACCATCTATGCCGACCTGACCAACGCCTACACGCCATCGTTCGGCCTGATGGGCCATGAGTCTCTGATCATGCAGCAGAGCGATATTGGCGCGATTGCCGACTCGGTGAAAGACTGCCTGCGCTGCGGCAAGTGCAAGCCGGTGTGCGCCACCCATGTGCCGCGCGCCAACCTGCTGTACAGCCCGCGCAACAAGATCCTGGCCACCTCGCTGCTGGTGGAAGCCTTCCTCTACGAAGAGCAGACGCGCCGCGGCATCAGCGTCAAGCACTGGGAAGAATTCGAGGACGTGGCCGACCACTGCACGGTCTGCCACAAGTGCGAGTCGCCCTGTCCGGTGAAGATCGACTTTGGCGACGTGACCATGAACATGCGCAACCTGTTGCGCAAGATGGGTCAGAAGAGTTTCCGCCCCGGCAATGCCGCGGCCATGTTCTTCCTGAACGCCACCAACCCCGAGACCATCAAATTGATGCGCTCGGCCATGGTGGGCGTGGGCTTCAAGGCCCAGCGCCTGGCCAACCAGGTCTTGCGCCTGGCAGCGCGCAAGCAGACCAACAAACCGCCAGCCACCGTGGGCACAGCGCCCATCAAGGAGCAGGTGATCCACTTCATCAACAAGAAGATGCCCGGTGGATTGCCCAAGAAGACGGCCCGCGCGCTGCTGGACATTGAAGATGCGGACTACGTGCCCATCATCCGCAATCCGCAGACGACAACGGCCGAGACCGAGGCGGTGTTCTACTTCCCCGGCTGCGGTTCCGAGCGCCTGTTCAGCCAGGTGGGCTTGGCCACGCAGGCCATGCTGTGGCACGCGGGGGTGCAAACGGTGTTGCCGCCCGGCTACCTGTGCTGCGGTTACCCGCAGCGCGGCAGCGGCCAGTTCGACAAGGCCGAGAAAATGATCACCGACAACCGGGTGCTGTTCCACCGCGTGGCCAACACGCTGAACTACCTGGACATCAAGACCGTGGTGGTGAGCTGTGGCACCTGTTACGACCAGCTGCAGGGTTACGAGTTCGACAAGATCTTCCCGGGCTGCCGCATCATCGATATCCACGAGTACCTGCTGGAGAAGGGCATCACCCTGCCATCCGGCCAGGGCGGGTTCCTGTACCACGAGCCTTGCCACAACCCCATGAAACTGGGCGATCCGATGAAGACCGTCAAGAGCCTGATTGGCGACAACGTGCTCAAAAGCGAGCGCTGCTGCGGCGAGTCGGGCACGCTGGGTGTGACCCGACCCGACATTTCGACGCAAGTGCGATTCCGCAAGGAAGAAGAAATCCGCAAGGGCGAGGCCACGTTGCGTGCAGCGGGTACGGTGGCAGCAGATGCCAATGTGAAGATCCTGACCAGCTGCCCCAGCTGCCTGCAAGGCCTGACCCGATATGGCAACGACCTGAACAACGGCCTGCTGGAGGCTGACTACATCGTGGTGGAAATGGCCAACCAGATTCTGGGCAAGGAATGGCTGCCCGAGTATGTGCAGATCGCCAATGCCGGTGGCATTGAGCGCGTGCTGGTCTAAGAGGCTCCCATGGCAGGACTGACCGCAGGCGCACCGACACCGACCGACATCACCGTGCACGGCCAGAGCCGGGTGCTGGAGGTGGGCTTCTCGGATGGCGCGCGTTTTCGCATTCCCTTCGAGCTGATGCGGGTGTACTCGCCCTCGGCCGAGGTGCAGGGCCACGGCCCGGGCCAGGAAACGCTACAGACCGGCAAGCGCGATGTGGCGCTGGAAGCGCTGGACCCGGTGGGCAACTACGCGGTGCAGCCGCGCTTCTCCGACGGCCACGACACCGGCATCTACTCGTGGGACTATCTGTACTTTCTGGGTTCCCAGGAGGTTCGCCTGTGGCAGGAGTACGAGGCTAGGCTCCAGGCAGCAAACACCGAGCGTGATGCACCCATGGCCGCCAAGGCGCGCCACAGTTGCGCCAGCCATTGAGGTTGCTATTAATTCAGGAGCTATTCGCGCACTATCCGCGGGGGCTAGAGTCACTTTTTATTCAAAATCATGAGCACTACCCACTTTGGTTTCACCTCGGTCGATGAGTCAGAAAAAGCCCGCCATGTGCGCGGTGTGTTCGACTCGGTCGCCCCCAAGTACGACCTGATGAACGACCTGATGTCGGCCGGGCTGCACCGCGCCTGGAAGGCCTACACCGTGCTGGTGGCCAATCTGAAGGAGGGCGACAAGGCGCTGGACATCGCCGGCGGCACCGGTGACTTGGCGCTCGCCTTCTCCAAAAAAGTGGGCAAGAGTGGGCAGGTGGTGCACACCGATATCAACGAAGCCATGCTTTCCACGGGGCGCAACCGGCTGCTGGACGCGGGTGTGATTTTGCCCACCATGGTCTGCGATGCTGAGAAGCTGCCGTTCCCGGACAACCATTTCAACGTGGTGAGCGTGGCCTTTGGCCTGCGCAACATGACGCACAAGGACGTGGCTTTGGCAGAAATGCAACGCGTGTTGAAACCCGGTGGCAAGCTCCTGGTGCTGGAGTTTTCCAAGGTGGCGCCCCCGCTGGAGAAGGTGTACGACTGGTACTCTTTCAAGGTGTTGCCGCGTCTGGGCAAGCTGATCGCCGGAGATGATGCGAGTTACCGGTACCTGGCCGAGTCGATTCGCATGCATCCCAGCCAGCAAGAGCTAAAGACCATGATGCACAAAGTGGGCTTTGGCCATGTGGACTATCACAACCTGACTGGCGGCATTGCCGCTTTGCATGTTGGAATCAAGTGCTGAGATAACTAATTTTGGAGCGATCATGAAATTCTGGGCTTTGGGTTTGGCCTTGGTCTTGTCCCTGTCGGGCATCAATGCAGAAGCCGCCAAGCGTTTGGGGGGCGGCAAGTCATTTGGCAAGCAGTCCAGCAATGTGACGCAGCGCGAAGCCGCGCCCGCGGCGCCTGCGGCCCCGACCCAAAACATGAACAGCACGGCTGCCAAGCCCGCTCCTGGCGCCGCCGCCGCGGCAGCCCCCAAGCGTCCCTGGGGCGCCATGTTGGGTGGTTTGGCCGCCGGTTTGGGTTTGGCCTGGTTGGCCAACTCGCTGGGCATGGGGGAGGCTTTTGGCAACATCCTGATGTTCGCGCTGCTGGCGATGGTGGTGATGGGCGCAGTGGGCTGGTTCATGCGCAACCGCAAACAAGCCGCTGCGCAGAGTTCCCCCTTTGCTTTTCAGGGGGCCGGGGCAGGCCACGCACCGGCCACGCTGGCCAAGCCCTACCGGGCAGAGAACGTGGGCAATGATGCATCCGCCCGCCCCTGGGAGCGCAGCAGCATGGCGTTTGAGGCACCTCAGCAACCCCAAGGTGGCTCCATGATTGGCTCCGCGCTGATGGGCTCGCAGACATGGGGCATTCCCGCCGGCTTTGACAGCGAAGGGTTCCTCAAGGCTGCCAAGACCAACTTCGTGACCCTGCAGGCGGCCTGGGACCGTTCCGACATCCCGGCTCTGCGCGCCATGATGACCGACAGCATGCTCAAGGAAATCCAGGCCCAGCTGGCCGAGCGCGAAACCCACACGGGCAGCGGCCCCAACATGACCGATGTGGTGATGATCGAAGCCCGTCTGTTGGGCATCGAAGAGTTGCCTGATGAGTACATGGCCAGTGTCGAGTTCTCCGGCATGATCCGCGAAGAAGCCTCGGCCGGTCCCAGCCCTTTCCGCGAAGTCTGGAACATGACCAAATCCAAGGCCGGTGCCAGCGGCTGGCTGGTCGCAGGCGTGCAAGCCCTGCAGTAAACCCCAACCCCGATTAGCACGTCTCCGGCGTGCGTGTCCCGCTCAGAAACACCGCAGAACCGGCTCTGCCGGGCTGCTGGTGTTGCCCCCAGAAAAGGGGGCGGGCGAAGCGACACGCAGTGCGCGCCGCCATGGGGGTGAGCCATAATCCGTTATGGCCACACAGTCCCCTTTTTCCATGTTTGAAGGCTTTTTGAAAGCGCTTCCCACCCCACCCGTTCCCCCTGCCTGGATGGTTGAAGAGAGCCACCGCCGTGTGGTGCTCTTGCTCAACCATGTGTTGCAGCAGGAACCACAGGCCATGGAGCGCCTGGCACGCCAAAAGGGCCGCGTGATACTGAGCCAATGGCGGGATTTCACGTTCAAGGTACAGGCCACCCCGGCCGGATTGCTGGACCTGGCGGGCCCGGACACCACCGCAGACCTGACCCTGGTGATCACGGACGAATCCCCCCTGGCCATTGCCCAAGCCATGATGCAGGGTGACAAGCCCAAGGTCCGTATTGAAGGTGATGTGCAACTGGCCGCTGAAATCAACTGGCTCGCGGACCATGTGCGTTGGGATGTGGAGGAAGACCTGTCGCGCATCCTGGGCGATGCACCCGCCCATCTGCTGATGCAAACCGGACGAACCTTTGCCCAGGCGCTGCAGCAGTTTGTCGGAAAGCGCACCGCGTCGTCTGACGCGGCCTCTGGCACCGCCGCATGACACGGCTGGGCCGCGGGGTCTTCATTGTCTGGGTGGCCCTGCGCTATGGCTTGGACGAGCTGGTGCTCACCAGTTTTCAGAAGCCCTGGCTGCGTCTGCTGGCGCGCGTTGTTTCGGTAGGGCGCAAGCTGGACGCCCCACGCGGCCAGCGCCTGCGTGAGGCCCTGGAGCGACTGGGCCCCATCTTCGTGAAGTTTGGCCAGGTGCTGTCCACCCGGCGCGACCTGCTGCCGCTGGACATAGCCAACGAGCTGGCCAAGCTGCAGGACAGCGTGCCACCGTTCCCCTCGGCGGTGGCGGTGGCTACCATCGAGCGCGCCTTGGGCAAGCCCTTGGCCGAGTTGTTTGATTCGTTTGAGCACACCCCGGTGGCCAGTGCATCGATTGCCCAGGTGCACTTTGCGGTGCTGCGCGACCGGCAGGGCAAGTCGCGTGAGGTGGCTGTCAAAGTGCTGCGCCCCGGCATGCTCAATGTCATCGACAAGGACCTGAGCCTGATGCGCATGATGGCGGGTTGGGTGGAAGGCCTGTCGGCCGACGGCAAACGCCTGAAACCCCGTGAGGTGGTGGCCGAGTTCGACAAGTACCTGCACGACGAACTGGATCTGGTGCGCGAGGCCGCCAGTGCAGCCCAGCTGCGCCGCAATATGAACGGCCTCAACCTGGTGCTCATCCCGGAAATGTGGTGGGACCTGTGCAGCACCGAAGTTCTGGTGATGGAGCGCATGCATGGCGTGCCCATCAGCCAGGTGGACCGGCTGCGCGCGGCGGGGGTCGACATCCCCAAGCTGGCGCGCGACGGCGTGACGCTGTTCTTTACCCAGGTGTTTCGTGACGGCTTTTTCCACGCCGACATGCACCCCGGCAACATCCAGGTCAGCCTGGCGCCCGAGACTTTTGGCCGCTACATCTCGCTGGACTTTGGCATTGTGGGCACGCTCACCGAGGTGGACAAGGAGTACCTGGCCCAAAATTTTGTGGCCTTCTTCCGGCGGGACTACAAACGCGTGGCCGAACTGCATATCGAGTCCGGCTGGGTGCCGGCCAGCACCCGGGTGGACGAGCTGGAAGCTGCCGTGCGCGCAGTGTGCGAACCCTATTTCGACCGGCCGCTCAAGGAAATTTCGCTGGGCATGGTGTTGATGCGTTTGTTTCAGACCTCGCGCCGGTTCCAGGTGGAAATCCAGCCGCAACTGGTGCTGTTGCAAAAAACCTTGCTCAATATCGAGGGCCTGGGCCGTGACCTGGACCCCGAGCTGGACCTCTGGGCCACCGCCAAGCCGTTTCTGGAGCAATGGATGCTGGAGCAGGTCGGCCCGCAAAAACTCATTCGCGAACTCAAGGCCCAGGCCCCGCGTTACGCCAAGCTGCTGCCCGAACTGCCCGGTTTGTTGCACCAGTTTTTGCAGCAACGTGGCACCGACAACAGCCAGCTGGTGCAGGAGCTATTGCTGGAGCAAAAGCGCACCAACCGCCTGTTGCAAACCCTGGTGGCGGCTGTCATTGGTTTCGCGTTGGGCATGGTGGTCATGCAGATTGTGGTCCGGGTTGGGGTTTTCTGACCGCCACTTATAATTGAAGGCTTTGCAACCTGATGTCAGAGCCTTACTTCCATGCCCATCTACGCCTATAAATGCGAGTCCTGCGGGTTTGCCAAGGACGTGCTGCAGAAAATCTCCGATGCTCCGCTGCAAGACTGCCCAAGTTGTGCCCAGTCCACCTTCAAGAAACAGCTGACCGCTGCCGGGTTTCAGCTCAAAGGTTCTGGCTGGTACGTGACCGATTTCAAGGGTGGCAATGCGCCGTCCACCAGCGTAGCGCCCGCCACGGGGGATAGCGCGGCTGCCCCTGCGTCCAAGGCAGATGCTGCCCCTGCGGCGACCACCGCATCGGCTGGCAGCAGCGCAGCGCCTGCCGCCGCTACGCCCAAACCCACCGCCTGACTCTGCCCTAGAACTGGAATCCCTGTGCCCATTAAAAAATACCTGCTTACCGGCCTGATGGTCTGGCTCCCGTTGGCCATCACTATCTGGGTGCTGCTGTGGCTGGTGGGCTTGCTGGATGCCGTGTTTGGCGGCTTTCTGTCTGGCGTGGCTGCGGTGACGCCCGAGTCCATGGGCCCGGCGATCGAGCGCCTGCACAACATTCCTGGTCTGGGTGTGCTGCTGGTGTTTGCCGCCATGCTGGTTACCGGTGCGCTGGTGTCCAATGTGGCGGGCCGCTGGTGGGTCAAGCAGTGGGATCGCCTGTTCACCAACATTCCCATCGTCAAGTCCATCTACAACAGTGTCAAGAAAGTCTCGGACACGCTGTTCTCCAGCAATGGCAATGCGTTTCGCACGGCCTTGTTGATCCAGTATCCGCGTGCAGGCAGTTGGACGATTGCCTTCCAGACCGGTGTACCCAGCGGCGAAGTGCAGTCGCACCTGCAGGGCGAGTTTGTCAGCGTCTACGTGCCCACCACACCCAACCCGACCAGCGGGTTTTTCCTCATGTTGCCCAAGGCCGATGTGATCGAGCTGGACATGAGTGTGGACGAGGCACTGACCTACGTGATTTCCATGGGATCGGTCGCACCGCTGGCGTCAGCGTCCCAAGCCCCCGTCTCCCAATAACCTATTACCAACCCGCTGCCCACGAGGCGACGAACTGAAAGCAAGCTATGGCCATGCGCTCCCACTATTGCGGTCTTGTGACCGAAGCCCTGATGGGCGAAACCGTAACCCTGTGTGGTTGGGTGAACCGTCGCCGTGACCACGGTGGTGTGATTTTTGTCGATGTGCGCGACCGCGAAGGTTATGTGCAGGTGGTGTGCGACCCCGACCGCGCCGACATGTTCAAAGTGGCAGAGGACATTCGCAACGAATACTGCGTGCAGATCAAAGGCCTGGTGCGTGCGCGCCCCGAAGGCACCACGAATGACAACCTGAAGAGCGGCAAGATCGAAGTGCTGTGTCATGAGTTGACGGTGCTCAATGCCTCCGTCACCCCCCCATTCCAGATCGATGACGAAAACCTGTCCGAGACCACGCGCCTGACGCACCGTGTGCTGGACCTGCGCCGCCCCTACATGCAGAACAACCTGATGCTGCGTTACCGCGTGTCCATGGAAGTGCGCAAGTTCCTGGACGCCAATGGTTTTGTCGATATCGAAACCCCCATGCTGACCAAGAGCACACCCGAGGGCGCGCGTGACTACCTGGTGCCCAGCCGTGTGCACGATGGCCAGTTTTTCGCGCTGCCCCAGTCCCCCCAACTGTTCAAGCAGTTGCTGATGGTGGCGGGCTTTGACCGCTACTACCAGATTACCAAGTGCTTCCGCGACGAAGACTTGCGCGCTGATCGCCAGCCCGAGTTCACCCAGATCGATATCGAAACCTCGTTCCTGAGCGAGGAAGACATCCGCGCGATGTTCCAGGGCATGATCACGACGGTGTTCAAGAACACCATCGGTGTGGATCTCGGCGAGTTCCCGGTCATGACTTACCAGGATGCTGCGCGCCTGTATGGCTCCGACAAACCTGACCTGCGCGTGAACCTGCAGTTCGCAGAACTGACCGACGTGATGAAGGACGTGGACTTTAAGGTCTTCTCCGGTGCTGCCACCATGAAGGGTGGCCGCGTGGTGGCCCTGCGCGTGCCCGGTGGTTCCGTTGAAGGCGGTGGCATCAGCCGTGGTGAGATCGACGCGTACACCGAGTTCGTCAAGATCTACGGCGCCAAAGGCCTGGCCTACATCCGCGTCAACGACCTGTCCAAGGGCCGTGATGGTTTGCAAAGCCCCATCGTCAAAAACATCCACGATGCGGCCCTGGCTGCGGTGCTGGAGCGCACCGGTGCACAAAACGGCGACCTGATTTTCTTCGGTGCTGACAAAGAAAAGATCGTCAACGACGCCATTGGCGCGCTGCGTCTCAAGGTGGGTCACAGCGAATTCGGCAAGAAAAACGGTTTGTTTACCGCGGGTTGGAGGCCAATGTGGGTGGTGGACTTCCCGATGTTCGAATTCGACGAGGAAAACCAGCGTTACACCGCCGTGCACCACCCCTTCACTGCGCCCAAGGCCGGCCACGAAGACTGGATGGTTACCGCGCCTGAGAAGTGCATCTCGCAGGGCTACGACATGGTGCTCAACGGCTGGGAAATGGGGGGTGGCTCCGTGCGTATCCACCGCGCCGATGTGCAGCAAAAGGTGTTCGATGCACTCAAGATCACGCCCGAGGAAGCCCAGCTCAAGTTCGGCTTCCTGCTGGATGCGCTGCAGTACGGCGCGCCCCCGCACGGTGGCCTGGCCTTCGGTCTGGACCGCATCGTCACGCTGATGACCGGTGCCGAGTCCATCCGCGACGTGATCGCCTTCCCCAAAACCCAGCGTGCCCAGTGTTTGCTCACGCAAGCCCCGAGTCCGGTGGACGAAAAGCAATTGCGCGAGCTGCACATCCGCCTGCGCAACCTGGACGCTGCCAAGGCGGCTTGACCGTACGGTTCCAGCCACGGGGCTGGTGCACAATGAAAGGGCGCTCACAGAGCGCCCTTTTTTCTTGCGGAGACCATGCCCAAGCCTTTCAAAATCCCGCAGTCCGTGCTGGTTGTGATCTACACACCGTCTTGGGATGTGCTGCTGATCCGCCGTACGGAGGCCGATCCTGAGGCGCCCGCGTTCTGGCAGTCGGTTACCGGGAGCAAAGATGCGTTGGGCGAGCCCTGGGCAGAGACTGCGGCACGCGAGGTGCTGGAAGAAACTGGCCTGGACTGCACGCGGGGTCGTGCACTGGCACCGCACTTGCACGACTGGGGGGTGGAGAATGTGTACGCCATTTATCCCCGCTGGTTGCACCGCTATGCGCCGGGTGTGACGCACAACACCGAGCGCCTGTTTGGGCTGCAGGTTCCCGATGGCGTGGCCATCACGTTGAACCCGCGGGAGCATACGCACTACCAGTGGTTGCCCTTTGCGGAGGCGGCAGACCGCTGCTTCTCGCCATCGAATGCGGAAGCGATTCTTCAACTGCCCCAACAGACACAACAGACACGCGAGCCAGCCCCATGACCCAGACCACCTTGCGTATTGCCACCTACAACATCCACAAGGGCGTGCAGGGTTTGGGGCCGGCGAGGCGCCTGGAGATCCACAACCTGGGCCATGCGGTGGAGCAGCTCGACGCCGATGTGGTGTGTCTGCAGGAGGTGCGCAAAGTGCACCGCCGCGAGGCGCAGTACTTTGCCCATTGGCCCGAGCTGCCGCAAGCCGAGTTTCTGGCGCCCGAGGGGTATGAGGCGGTGTACCGCACCAATGCGGTCACCCGCCATGGCGAGCATGGCAATGCGCTGCTGTCTCGCTGGCCGGTGCTCACGCACCAGCACGAAGACATGTCGGACCACCGCTTTGAGCAACGTGGTTTGCTGCATGTAGAGCTGCTGCTGGAGGAGCGCCCTGTGCATGTCCTGGTGGTGCATCTGGGGCTGATTCGGGCCAGCCGCCTGCGCCAGCTGCAGCAGCTGGTGCGGTTTGTTGTGCGCGAAATACCTGCGGCTGCGCCGTTGCTGGTGGCCGGTGACTTCAATGAGTGGGGGCCATCCATTGCCCGTATCCTGGGGCCCGCCGGTTTGGTGGCGCATACGCAGGGGCGTCACCCCACCTTTCCCTCGCGCATGCCGCTGGTGCAGCTGGACCATGTGTTTGCGCGTGGCCTGAAACCGGTGGGGGTGACCGTGCCCCATGGTCGGAACTGGTGGCGCATGTCGGACCACCTCCCACTGATTGCCGAGTTCGTCTGGCCTGACTCGTCATGACGGATGCGACGTATTTGCCTGGTCACCAACTGCAGCTGCTGCAGGGAGGGCACGACTACTTCCGCGCGCTGCTTGCCGCCGTAGACGCCAGCCATACAGAGGTACGGCTGGAAACCTATATCTATGCTTTTGACGTGGAAGGCGAGCGCGTGGCCCAGGCCCTGGAGTGTGCGGCCCTACGTGGCGTGCGCGTGGCGCTGCTGATGGACGGCATTGGCACGCCGCAGGTGCCGCCGCAGTGGCAGCAGCGCTGGGATGCCGCTGGGGTGCACTGGTTGCGCTTCGCACCGCTGGGGCGGTTGGGCTTGCTGGTGCCCAGCCACTGGCGCCGCCTGCACCGCAAGCTGGCGGTGGTGGACGGCGCGGTCGCGTTTTGTGGGGGCATCAACATACTGGACGACTACAGTGACCCCCAGCATGGGCCGCAGCAGGTGGCACGGTTTGACTTTGCGGTACAGGCGCAAGGGCCCTTGGTGGCCCAGGTGCATACCGCCATGGCCCAGCTGTGGGACCGTTTGCTGGCCACTCGCCAGCTGGAGCAAGGCCAGTGGTCTGCTGCCCGCGCCGTGTGGCTGACCATGGCACGCCCCCAGGCGCGGGAGGCCGTGCCCGTATCGCAGGGCGGGGCGCTGGCCGCGCTGGTGTTGCGCGACAACGTACGCAATCGCAAACGCATCGAACGTGCCTATCGCAAGGCACTGGGCACTGCGCAGCGCGAGGTGCTGATTGCCAATGCCTACTTTTTGCCGGGCGGCAAGTTGCTGCGTGCGCTGGTGCATGCAGCGCAGCGGGGCGTGCGGGTTCGCCTGTTGCTACAGGGACGCTACGAGTACTTCATGCAGTACCACGCGGCGCGGCCGGTGTTTGGGCTGTTGATGGCTGCAGGGGTCGAAATCCATGAGTACACCAGCGGCTTCCTGCATGCCAAAGTGGCCGTGGTGGACCAGCAGTGGGCCACGGTGGGTTCGTCCAACCTGGACCCGCTGAGTTTGCTGCTGGCACGTGAGGCCAACGTAGTGGTGCAGGATGCCGCCTTTGCCGCGGCACTGCAACAGCGTCTGGAGGCGGCGATGGCCCAGCATGGCCGTGCGCTGGATGCCCTGGATTTTGGGCGGCGCCCCTGGGGGCAGCGGGCGCTGGACTGGTTGGCCTACGGGTTGATGCGCCTGACTTTGTTGCTGGCGGGGCGCCGGTATTGAGTTTTGCTATAAAAATAGTAGCTGCTTGCGCAGTATCCATGGGGGCTGTAGGCTAAAAACCCTACTATTCAAAGACTGGTAACATGCTTGCATTCTTGATTTCATAGAGCCCCATGAAACCCACCGATACCGACGAGGGAACCCCGGTTTCCGTCAAAATTCGCGAACGCCTTTTGGCCTCGCGCAAACGCTTCAACGCCAACGACAACATTGCCCCTTTCATCGAACCCGGCGAGCTGGAATTGCTGCTGGACGAGGTGGAGGAGAAGATGAAGGGCGTGCTCAGCAGCCTGGTGATTGATACCGAACACGACCACAATACCGACAACACGGCCCGCCGTGTGGCCAAGATGTATGTCAACGAGGTGTTCCGCGGCCGTTATGTCCCGGCACCCAGCATCACCGAATTTCCCAACGTGGGCCACTTGAACGAGCTCATGATCGTGGGCCCCATCACCGTGCGCAGCGCCTGCAGTCACCACTTTTGCCCGGTGATTGGCAAGATCTGGATTGGTGTGATGCCCAATGAACATACCAATGTCATTGGCCTGTCCAAGTACGCACGCCTGGCCGAGTGGATCATGGGCCGCCCCCAGATTCAGGAGGAAGCGGTGGTGCAGCTGGCCGACCTGATCCAGGAGAAAACCCAACCCGATGGCCTGGCCATCGTGATGGAGGCCAGCCACTACTGCATGGCCTGGCGCGGTGTGAAGGACATGGACAGCAAGATGATCAACTCGGTCATGCGCGGCGTGTTCCTCAAAGACCCCACTTTGCGTCGCGAATTTCTTTCACTGATTCCCCGGAAAGGCTAATGCCATGTTGGTTCGTTTGCTCTACGCCAGCCGCGCGATTGACTCCAATCCGGACGCCATCGAGGCCATCCTGACCCAGTCACGCCACTACAACCCCACGTGCGGCATCACCGGCATTCTGTGTTACGGCGGCGGCATCTTTCTGCAGGCCATCGAAGGGGGGCGCATGGCCGTGAGCGAGCTGTATGGCCACATCCAGAAAGATGTGCGTCACAAAGACGTAGTGCTGCTGCACTACGAGGAAATCACTGAGCGCCGCTTTGGCGGGTGGACCATGGGCCAGGTGAACATGTCCAAGATCAACACCAACATCCTGCTCAAGTACGCCGAGAAACCCGAGCTGGACCCCTACTCGGTATCTGGCAAGGTGTCATTGGCGTTGTTGGAAGAGCTGATGGCCACCGCGTCCATCATCGGTCGCGCCTGAGATTGGCCCATCCCCAGGATGCCGGTTAGCGCCCTTGCACTGGTTATTTTTGCCGGCCTGATCCACGCAAGCTGGAATATCGCTGCCAAGAAAGCGGGCGGTGACGCACGTTTTGCCTGTTTCACGGCGCTGGTGATGATGGTCTTCTGGGCGCCACTGGGGTTCTGGCTGGGCTGGGAACAAGTACCCGGCTGGGGGACCACCGAATGGGCCTTTGTGGCGCTCAGCGGTGTTCTGCATGTGGTCTATTACGTGGTGTTGCTGCGTGGCTACCGCAAGGCAGACCTCACGGTGGTCTACCCGCTGGCACGCGGCTCTGGTCCTTTGCTCTCATCCATGGTGGCCATTTTCTTTCTGGGGGAGCACATCTCCCGTTGGGGGGCACTGGGCATCGTGGCGGTGGTTGGCGGGGTGTTTCTGGTGGCTGGTGGACCTGGCTTGTTTCGCCAGGCACATGACCCCCTGCAGCGCGCACGGATCCGCAAGGGCATGGTCTACGGCTTGCTCACCGGTGTGTTTATTGCCAGTTACACCTTGGTCGATGGTTATGCGGTGAAAGTCTTGCTGCTGTCACCGATCTTGGTGGATTACTTTGGCAACTTTGTCCGTCTGGTCTTTTTGCTGCCAACCGTGTTGCGTGACCGCCCGGCCGCAGCGGCCTTGTGGGCCCGGCAATGGAAGTACGCGCTCATTGTGGGCATCATCAGCCCCGTTTCCTATGTGTTGGTGCTGTACGCCATGCAGCGTGCGCCCATGAGCCATGTGGCGCCCGCACGCGAGGTGTCCATGCTGTTTGCCGCCTTGCTGGGTGGGCATTTGCTGGGCGAGGGCGACCGTGTGGCCCGCCTTCTGGGGGCCGTCTGCATTGCCGTCGGTGTGATGGCCTTGGCCCTGGGGTGAGTGGATGACCTTGCTGGTGGGGTGTGATTTTTCCAGCAGCCCGTCGCGGCGCAAGCAGATCGTGCTGGCCACGGGCCGCGTGGACCGGGGCAGGGTCCTGTTGCAGGCTTTGGAGCGTGTCAGCTCGCTGGACGCGTTCAGCGCCTGGTTGTTGCAACACCCTGCCTGGACGGGTGCCTTTGACCTGCCCTTTGGTCTGCCGCGCGTGCTGGTCCAGACTCTGGGATGGCCGCTGGAGTGGGAGCCCTGTATCCGCCACTATGCCAGCCTGTCGCGGACGGATATTCGTGCGCAGTTTGCTGCCTTTTGCGACGCGCGGCCGGTGGGCAGCAAGTTTGCCCACCGTGCCACCGATGGCCCGGCCGCCTCCAGTCCTTCCATGAAATGGGTGAATCCGCCCGTGGCGTACATGCTGCACGCGGGTGTGCCGAGGCTGCTCGATGCCGGGGCGTACCTACCCGGTGTGCAGCCTGCGTTGCCCGCGGGCACACAACCCGCCCGGGTAGCCCTGGAGGCGTACCCCGCATTGCTGGCACGTGAGATGGTGGGGGCACGCAGCTACAAAAGTGACGATGTCACCAAGCAGACGCCCGAACGCCTGATTGCCCGCATGGATGTCATCCATGGACTGGAAACAGGTAACACCCGCTTGGGCTTGCGCCTCAAACTCAGCCATGCCCAAAGAGAGGCTTTGGCGCATGACGCATCAGGCGACGCGTTGGACGCGGTGATGTGTCTGGTGCAGGCAGCGTGGGCACAGCAGCAGTCAGACACGGGACACCCCCGTTACGGCTTGCCCGAGATGCTGGACCCGCTGGAGGGCTGGATTCTGACGGCCTGAGCGGCCACCGCCGGAGGCTCAGGCCGCGCGAGGCGCAACCGTCTCTTCGATTTTGATCGCCAGTTGGGCAATCGCCAGGGCGGCAGGGCAGCCAGGCATGGTTTGCATCAGCAGTTGTCGACGCATGATGGCCTGCCGTACGGAGGGGTCGGCCGGAATATCGCCCATGTGTACCAACTTCAGTGGCTTGCCGCTTTCGGTGGTGACAAAGCGGTCCAACACCTGCTGCAACTGGGTGGTGATGGCGCGGCCATCGCCCAGGCGGGCGGTTTGGTTGATCACCACACGGATGCTGCTGCGTTTTTGCTGGCTGGCCAGCACCTTGATGGTGGCGTAGGCATCGGTGAGCGAGGTCGGCTCGGGGGTGGCCACCACCAGTACCTCGGAGGCCAAGGACACGGCAAACAGCACCACATCGGAGATGCCGGCACCGGTATCCAGCAGCACCACGTCGTAGTGCGGCACCAGTCCGGACATGATGCGCAAAAAGTCGTCGCGCACCTCCGGCGTCAGGCGCGAGTACTCGACCATGCCGGAACCTGCCAGCAGCACCGAGAAGCCGCCGGGCGCACGGATGATGGCTTCTTCGAGCTTGGCCTTGCCGGTGAACACATCGTGCAGGGTGACCTTGGGGTACAGGTTCAGCACCACGTCCAGGTTGGCCAGGCCCAAGTCGGCATCAAGCACCAGTACGCGGTGGCCGCGTTTGGCCAGGGCCGCCGCGAGGTTGGCCGACACAAAGGTCTTGCCCACGCCGCCTTTGCCACTGGTGACGGCTACCACTTTGCCCAAAGGCTTGAGCGGCACACCGGTGCTGCCTTCAGCGGATTCGGGAGGATTTAGCACGTCGGACATTAAAAAACCCTCTGCATGGCGCCATTGTTATTCCCGCCCGACATGTCGGTGGGGGCGCTTTCGATCCAGGCGGGGTCGCCCAGCGACAAGTGACCAAACAAAAGATTCTTTTCTTCGGCACTGACAAATACTTCCTGCTGCTGGTCCAGCAACACGCGGTTGCGGCCTTCGGCTTTGGCTCGGTAGAGCTGCTGATCGGCGCGTTCGCTCCACAGGGCCGTGGTGGAACGCACCCACTCGGGCGCAAAGGCCCCGCCCACACTGATCGTGACCTGGATGCTCTGTCCTGGCGCAATCGGGATGGGCAAACTCTCTATGGCTTTGCGGATGCGTTCAGCCACGATGGAGCCATAGGCGGTGTGGCAACTGGGCAGCATCACGGCAAATTCTTCGCCACCCAAGCGTGCCACCGTATCCATGGGGCGTACACAGCCCTGCAGGGTTTTGGCAACCGCCTGCAACACCAGGTCACCGGTTTGGTGACCGTAGGTGTCATTGACTTTCTTGAAGTGGTCAATGTCCAGCATCAGCATCAGCGCGGGTTCACCCGAGCGGGCCACCACGTCAATCGCCCGGTCCACCACCGATCGGAAGTGGCGGCGGTTGGCCAAGCCGGTCAGCGGGTCCTTGAGCGAAAGTTCGCACAGGCCATCAATGATGGCTTGCAAGTGCACGGTGGCAGAGGCTTCTGCCGATGGCAGGCTGAGGTTCAGGCCGTGGTGGAGCAAGGCACGTGCGTCGTCCAACTGCAAATGCAGAAGATCGACGGGTGAGGAAGGTGCGTTGGTGGCCACAGGGTGCGTCAAGAGGGGGCGCAAAAGCGTCTTGAAAGTCTAACAGGAAGCTTTGGGGCTGAGACCAGAATTTGCCCGGTCTTGCCGCCGGATCTGTACTGCTTCAACGCCCTGCGCACACGGGGCAATTCGCTTGTCGCGGCAGGCGCACGTCGGTCCACTCCATGCCCCGAGCGTCCAACATCAGCAGGCGCCCCGCCAAGCTGGGAGAGAGGCCCAGCAGCAGCTTGAGAGCCTCGGCGGCTTGCATGGCGCCGATGATGCCCACCAGAGGTGCAAACACGCCCATGGTGGCGCATTGGGTTTCGGGGGGGGCGTCGCCCGGCGGAAAGGCGCAGGCATAACACGGTGCATCGTCGGCACGCGGATCAAAGACGCTGATCTGTCCGTCAAAGCGAATGGCCGCGCCGGAAACCAAGGGAGTGCGGTGTGCCACGCAGGCTGCGTTGACTGCCTGGCGGGTGCTGAAGTTGTCGCAGCAGTCCAGCACCACGTCGGCCTGCTGCACCCAGGCGGGCAGGGTGTCCGCATCGGCCTTGCCGTGGATGGGCGTGACCCGTACCAAGGGGTTGAGCCCTTGCAGGGTGGTGGCCAGGGAGCTGACTTTGGATTCACCCACACGGGGGGTGGTGTGCGCAATTTGTCGCTGCAGGTTGGTCAGGTCGACGGTGTCGGGGTCGAGCACCGTGATCTGGCCGACCCCGGCACATGCGAGGTACATGGCGGCCGGGGAGCCCAGGCCGCCGGCGCCTATGACCAGGGCGTGGGCAGCGTTGAGCCGCTCTTGCCCCTCGATACCGATCTCATCCAGAAGAATGTGCCGCGAGTAACGCAGCAGCGCGTCATCCTGCATGGCAGATCAGTTGTCCTTGCTTTCTTCCTTGCGCTCGGTCAGCGTTTTGCTCACCATCACTGGCTTGCCCTTGAGCTGATTGATGGCTTGTTGCAGCTGGAAGTCTTTGTCAGAGCCAAACTCCGGTGCACGGCGTTCCGATGCGGGTTTGCGCGACTCTTCTTCGAGGCGCTTCATGGCTTCTTCACGGGCCTTCTCGCGCGCCGGGTCTTTTTTCTCTTCGCCCTGGCCGCTGGTCAGGTGCTTTTCCAGATCGGCCTCGCGCATGCGCAGGGCGGCGTAGGGGCTGCCTTCTTCGGTGTCGTCCACCATGACGTCGGGCACGATGCCCTTGGCCTGGATGGATCGGCCGCTGGGGGTGTAGTAGCGCGAGGTGGTGATCTTCAAGCCGGTATCGGGGCCCAGGGGGCGGAAGGTTTGCACCGAGCCTTTGCCAAACGTTTGGCTGCCCATGATGGTGGCGCGTTTGTGGTCTTGCAGGGCTCCCGCCACGATTTCGCTGGCTGACGCTGAGCCCTCGTTCACCAGCACGATCAACGGAATTTTCTTCAGGCTGGCGGGTAGGGACTTGATGGCATCCGAGCCATCCCGGACCAGGTAATCACGTGCAGTGGCTTTGAGAACCTGTTTGCTCTCCGCAGTTTGGCCATTGGTGGACACCACGGTGACGTTTTCAGGCAAAAACGCCGCCGAAATGGCAACGGCCGCATTGAGCAAACCACCGGGGTCGTTACGCAGATCCAGCACCAAGCCCTTGAGTTTGGGTTCCTGTTTGTAGACTTCGTCGAGCTTCCTGGCGAAGTCATCAACGGTGCGTTCCTGGAACTGGCTGATGCGAATCCAGGCGTAGCCCGGTTCAATGACTTTGCCGCGCACCGACTGCTGCTTGATTTCTTCGCGTGTGATGGTCACCGGAAAAGTGCGGTTTTCGTCTTTGCGATAGATGGTGAGCAGCACCTTGGTGTTGGGCTCGCCGCGCATGCGCTTGACGGCGTCATTGAGTGACAGGCCTTTAACGGCGGTGTCGTCAATCTTGGTGATCAGGTCATTGGTCTTGAGGCCCGCGCGGAAAGCCGGGGAGCCCTCAATGGGCGAGACAATTTTGACGAGGCCGTCTTCTTGCGTGATTTCGATGCCCACGCCCACAAATTTGCCCGACGTGCCCTCGCGGAATTCCTTGAAGGACTTTTTGTCAAAGTATTGGGAGTGCGGGTCCAGGCTGGCCACCATGCCGGCAATGGCATCGGTGATGAGTTTTTTCTCGTCTACCGGCTCCACATAGTCGCTTTTGACCATGCCAAACACTGCGGCGAGCTGCTGCAGCTCTTCCAGTGGCAAGGGGGTCAGGGTGTTGCGCGCTACGGTTTGCAGCGACACGGTGGTTAGTGCCCCGGCCAGTGCGCCCAATGCAATCCAGCCGGTAATTTTCAGTTTGTGACCCATATGTATTCCTGTGCCGCGTCAATATACACCTTGGAGGTCACTCTTTTGCCCCAGTTCCCGGGCAGCCCCACTATTTCAGTGGGGCCGGTCTGGATCGCTCAGGCCTTGCCTTGGGAGGCCACCGCGGCAGCGGCCTTGGCCGCGGCTTCAGCGTCACCCAGGTAGTAGTGGCGGATGGGTTTGAGGTTGGCATCCAGCTCGTAGACCAGCGGGATGCCGTTGGGGATGTTCACACCGACGATGTCGTCATCGGAAATGTTGTCCAGGTACTTGATCAGTGCGCGGATAGAGTTGCCGTGGGCCGCGACCACGATGCGTTTGCCCGCCAGGATGGCGGGTGCCATGGACTCGTTCCAGAATGGCAGCACGCGGGCTACGGTGTCTTTCAGGCACTCGGTCAGCGGGATTTGCTCGGCCTGCAGCTTGGCATAGCGGATGTCGGTGCGCTCGCTGCGGGGGTCGGTAGCTTCCAGTGCGGGCGGAGGGGTGTCGTAGCTGCGGCGCCAGACCAGCACTTGGTCGTCCCCGTATTGCTTGGCTGTTTCACCCTTGTTCAAGCCCTGCAGGGCGCCGTAATGGCGCTCATTGAGGCGCCAGCTGTGCACCACTGGCAGCCAGGTGCGGTCCATTTCGTCCAGCGTGTGCCAGAGGGTGCGGGTGGCGCGCTTGAGTACGCTGGTGTAGGCCACGTCGAACTCGTAGCCGTCGGCCTTGAGCAGCTTGCCGGCAGTTTTGGCCTGTTCCACACCCAGGGGGGTCAGGTCCACATCGGTCCAGCCGGTGAAGCGGTTTTCAAGGTTCCAGGTGGATTCGCCGTGGCGTACGAGAACGAGTTTGTACATGGTATGGGTCACAAAGCAGTGGGGGGACCGGGCAGCGTGCCCGGCGGCGTACAGCTCGCCATTCTAAAATGCCGGGTTAGTGTGAAGTAACCAACAAGGAACAAAGTGGAATTTATTCTCAATAGCTACAACTGGGTGCTTATTTTGACCGCCCTCGCATCTGGCGCGCTCTTGCTCTGGCCCGTGTTGCAGGGAGCAACGGCGGTGGGCATTGCTCCCAATGCGGCAGTGCAACTGATCAACCGCGAGAAGGCGGTGGTGGTGGACGTGTCCCAGCCCGAAGAGTTTGCGCAGGGCCACATCGTGGGCTCCAAGAACATTCCCCTGGCCGATCTGGAAGCCAAGCTGCCCGGTTTGGTGAAGAACAAAGCCCTGCCCGTGGTGCTGGTGTGCCAGACCGGCGCACGTTCGGGCCGTGCGGTGGCCACGGCCAAGAAACTGGGTTACGAGCAGGCCCAATCGCTGGCTGGCGGACTCAAAGCCTGGAAAACCGCTAACCTCCCCGTCGAAAAGGCCTGATCCAGGCCCGCTGAACCGAGGTAAGAAAGACCATGCAAGCCGTCAAGATGTACACCACCGCCGTCTGCCCCTACTGCGTGCAGGCCAAGCGGATTCTCAAGTCCAAGGGTGTTGAGTCCATCGAAGAAATCCGCGTCGATGCCCACCCGGAAGAACGCATGAAAATGATGGAAATTACCGGTCGGCGCACGGTGCCGCAGATTTTTATCGGCGACACCCACGTGGGCGGATGTGATGACCTGATGGCATTGGACAGCCGGGGGGGCTTGCTTCCCTTGTTGGGCGCAGCGGCCTGACATAATTCCACCCAGCGAATTTTGTTTTCGTAGCCCGTCGGTGTTGTGCCGGCGGGCTTCTGTTTATCTAGAGAGACTATTGCCATGGCTGACCAAGATCCCGTATTCCAGATTCAACGCGTGTACCTGAAGGAAGCGTCGCTGGAGCAACCCAATTCCCCCGCCATCTTGCTGCAACAAGAGCAGCCTTCGGTCGACATCCAGCTTGGCGTGGAAGCGGCACCCGTGGCCGACGGCGTGTATGAAGTCTGCGTGACCGCCACGGTCACCACCAAGATTGAAGAGAAAACCGTGTTTCTGGTCGAAGCCAAGCAGGCCGGCATTTTTGAAATCCGCAACTTGCCCCAGGAACAACTGGGCCAGATCATGGGCATCGCCTGCCCGCAAATCGTCTACCCCTACCTGCGTGGCAACGTGGCCGACCTGATCCAGCGCGGCGGCTTCCCGCCCGTGCACCTGTCGGAAATCAACTTCCAGGCGATGTACGAGCAACAGCAAGCGGACACCGCTGGCAGCTTGCCCCAGTAAGCGTGTTTAGAGGTCTTTTGGGCCTCTAGCCCGCATGGATATTGCGCGAGCAGCTATGAATATCATAGTATTGGGGGCGGGTGCATGGGGTACAGCCCTAGCCATCAGCGCGGCACGCGCACCGCAGCCTGGCCGCACGGTCACGTTGTGGGCGCGCGATGCGGCCCTGGTCGCCGACATGGCGGCACGGCGTGAAAACGTGCGTTACCTGCCGGCGCAAGCCTTGCCCCCTTCTTTGCAACTGAGCGCCGAGCCATTGGCTTTGCGACTGGCGGCGCTACAGCCTTCTGACCTGGTGGTGGTGGCTACGCCCATGGCCGCCCTGCGCGGCATGCTGACCCAACTGCAGGGGGTGTCTGCACCCGTGGCCTGGCTGTGCAAGGGCTTTGAATCCGCGGCCCAGGGGGGGCATGGCCTGATGGGCCATGAGGTACAAGCGCAAGCCGCTCCCCAATTGCTGGCCGGTGTACTGAGTGGCCCCAGTTTTGCGCAAGAGGTGGCAGCGGGCCAACCCACCGCGCTGGTCGCTGCCAGCGCCCACGCGGCCGTGCGCGACGCCCTCGTCACCGCTTTCCACGGCAGTTCCCTGCGTGTCTACGCCAATGACGATGTGGTCGGCGTGGAAGTGGGCGGCGCTGTAAAAAACGTACTGGCGATTGCCACTGGCTTGTGCGACGGTTTGCACCTGGGCCTGAATGCCCGCGCAGCGCTGGTGACGCGCGGGCTGGCGGAAATCACCCGGCTGGGGCTGGCGCTGGGGGCCAAGCCCGAGACCTTCATGGGCCTCAGCGGCTTGGGCGATCTGGTGCTGACAGCGACCGGTGACCTGTCTCGCAACCGCAAGGTGGGTTTGGCACTGGCCCAGGGCCAGACCTTGGCGCAAGCTGTGCAGGCCTTGGGGCATGTGGCCGAAGGGGTGTACAGCGCGCGAACCGTGTTGCAACGCGCACAGCACCTGGGTGTACCCATGCCCATCACCCAAGGGGTGGTGGACTTGCTGGACGGTCGCCTGCAGCCGGCCCAAGCGGTGATGGCCCTGATGGGCCGCGAACCGACCGCCGAGGGGGGTTAGCCCCCACGCTCCGCCGCTGCGCGGGTCGCTGCCCCCCAAGGGGGCCGTTGCAGCTTGGGGCGGCCCGGCGCTGAAACCTAGCTCGCTTTTCCGTTAGCCTGGGCCACCTTGGCGGCAATGTGCGCCAAGGCTTCTTCCACCTGGTCCACCAGCACCAGGCACAGCTCGCCGGGCTGCAGCTTGTCCAGTGCGGTGTCAATTGCCAGGAACTCGCCAAACACTTCCGAGCGGCTGACCGCGCGCTTGGCATGGACCAGGCCCTCGCGCAGCAGGGCAATCACCTCGCCGTCCTGCCGGCCACGCTGGCACTGGTCCTCAAACATCACCACCTCGTCAAAGGCATTGCCCAGGATTTCGGTTTGTTGGCGGATGTCCTGGTCGCGCCGGTCACCGGCACCGCTGATGACCACGGAGCGGCGTGTGGCTGGCATGGCCTCCACCGCTTGCACCAGCGCCAGCATGGCGTCGGGGTTGTGGCCGTAGTCGGCAATCACGGTGGCACCGCGGTAGGTGAACAGGTTGAAACGGCCTTGTGCGTTGTCACTGTCGTTGGAAAAATTGGCCAGGCCCTTGCGGATGCTGGCCCAGTCCTGGCCCAGCGCCCAGGCTGCGGCCACGCTGGCCATGACGTTCTCGACCTGGAAGCCAATCGCACCGCCCAGGGTCACCGGCACATCGGCCAGCGGAATGGACTGCAGCATCTCGCCCTTGGCAGCGATCAGGTGGCCGCTTTCGACAAACACCACCGCATGGCCTTGCGCACGGTGGGTGGCCATGACAGGGTGATTTTTATCAGTGGCAAAGAAGGTGACGGAGCCCTTGCACTTGGCCGCCATGGCCGCCACGATGGGGTCGGCCGCATTGAGCACGGCGGTGCCGGTGGTGGACACGTTTTGCACGATCACACGCTTGAGCACGGCCAACTCGTTGACGGTCGTGATGTAGTTCAGGCCCAGGTGGTCGCCGCTGCCCACATTGGTCACTACCGCCACATCGCAGTGGTCAAAGGCCAGGCCCTCGCGCAGCACACCGCCGCGGGCGGTTTCCAGCACTGCGGCGTCGGTGTCGGGGTGCAGCAGCACGCTGCGTGCGCTCTTGGGGCCGCTGCAGTCGCCGGTATCTATGCATTCGCCATTGACATAGACGCCATCGGTATTGGTCATGCCTACGCGCAGGCCGCTTTGGGTCAGCAGGTGCGAGATCAGGCGCACTGTCGTGGTCTTGCCGTTGGTACCGGTCACGGCCACCACAGGAATACGGCCGTCCTGGCCCTTTTTGAACATGCTGCCAATGATGGCCTCGCCCACGGCGCGGCCCTTGCCAAACGAGGGCGAGAGGTGCATGCGCAGGCCCGGTGCGGCATTCACTTCCACCACACCACCACCTTGTTCTTCCAGCGGTTGCAGGATGCTGTCGCTCACCACGTCCACACCACAGATGTCCAGGCCCACCATGTGCGCCGCGGCAATCGCGCGTGCGGCCACCTCGGGGTGCACATCGTCGGTCACATCGGTGGCCGAGCCGCCGGTGGACAGGTTGGCGTTGTTGCGCAGGTTCACGCGTTGGCCCTTGTCGGGCACCGACTCTGCGGTCAGGCCTTGGGTGGCCAGGCAGGCGTGGGCAATGTCGTCAAAGCGGATTTTGGTCAGCGAGGTAGCGTGGCCGGAGCCGCGCTTGGGGTCCAGGTTGACCTGCTCCACCAACTGCGCGATGGTGTGCACGCCATCACCCACCACCTTGGGCGGGTCGCGCCGGGCCGCGGCGACCAGCTTGTCGCCAATGACCAGCAGGCGGAAGTCGTTGCCGGGCATGAACCGCTCGACCAGGATGTCGTCGCGGAACGCACGTGCAGTGGCATAGGCTTTGACCAGCTGTTCACGGCTCGTGATGTTCACCGTCACGCCCTTGCCCTGGTTGCCGTCGTTGGGCTTCACCACCACGGGCAGGCCAATCTCTTGGGCTGCGGCCCAGGCATCGTCGGCATCGGTGACCGCACGGCCACCGGGTACCGGCACGCCTGCGGCGGCCAGCAGTTTTTTGGTCAGCTCCTTGTCCTGCGCAATGGCTTCGGCAATGGCGCTGGTGGCGTCCATTTCTGCTGCCTGGATACGGCGCTGCTTGCTGCCCCAGCCCAGGCGCACCATGCTGCCCTCGGTCATGCGGCTGTAGGGAATGCCGCGGGCCACCGCCGCGTCCACGATGGAGCCCGTGCTGGGGCCCAGGCGCACGTCTTCGTCGAGTTCGCGCAGCTGCTCCAGTGCCGCCGGCAGGTCAAAGGGCGTGTCGTCCAATGCGGCCTGGCACAGTTGTTGGGCCAGTTCGAGCGCGAGCTTGCCCACCTCTTCTTCGCTGTACTCCACCACCACCTGGAACACATGTTGTTCGACTGTGGGGGTGGTGCAACTGAAGGTGACCGGGCAACCGGCCTGGGCTTGCAGGCCCAGCATGGCCAACTCCAGCACCCGCGCCATCGGCACCTGGTCGTCATGGCCGGTAGCCTGGAAGGGGCTGATCTCTGGGAAACGTGCGCGCAGGCGGGGTTCGAATCCCGGCAGCGCAGCAATGTGGCACTCGTCAGCGCTGCACTCCACCACGGTCTGGATGGCCGTGTGGTGGGTCCACAAATTGGGGCCGCGCAGGGCGCGGATGCGGTTCACTTGCATGGAGGGCTCAGTAGGGAGTTTTCTTGGGGTTGGAGTCGAAGGTGCGCAGACCGGCTGCGATCAATTCGACGGGAATATTCAGCGCCCAGGCTGCGGCCACGGCAGCCATCACCAGTTCAGGCTGGGCGGCCTTTACCGGGTTCAAGGTTTGCAGCGGGAGCAGGGCGATCTCTTCGGCCTGTTGGGCCAGCACCACCTCACCATCCCGCACAAACACCACTTGCTTGCCGGCCGCACGGTGCGCCACCAGCGTCGGGTGCTGCGCATCGGGGGCATAAAAAATCACTTGGCCATCACACAGTTCGGCCAGCTCCACCACCTGTGGGTCGGTGGCATTGAGCACGGCGGTACCACTGGGCAGCACCACATCGACTTGGGTGCGGGTGACTTTGAAGGCCTGCTCGGCGTCCAGAATGTCGAAGTCCCGCAGTGATTCGGTCCAGCCCACATCGGTCACCACCCCCACGGCACAACGGTCATAGGCCAGGCCCTCGCCCAGCACCATGGCGCTGCTGTTCTCAAACACAGCGGCCTGGATGGAGCGGTTGATCAGCAGGCGCTGGCTGGGCTCCCAGCGGGCGCAATCGCTGGCGACCACGCGGCGGCCGTCCAGGTACAGGCCTTCGCTGCAGGCCAGGCCCACGTGCCGACCGCTGATGTGCACCAGCCAGGCCACCAGGCGCGCCAAGCGGCCTGTGTTTTGGGTGCCGGTGATGCCAATGACGGGGATACGGCCATCGGCCTGCGGCTCAAACAGGTGTTCCACGATGGCACGGCCCACGGGGCGGCCTTCGCCGTTGGCGGGCTTGATGTGGGCCAGCAGACCGGGGCTGGCGTTCACCTCAATGACGGCGCCACGCTGGCTTTTCATGGGCTTGCTGATGTCTTCCATCACCATGTCGATGCCCGCAATGTCCAGGCCCACCACGCGGGCGGCCAGGGCCGCAGTGGCGGCGACCGTGGGGTGCATCTGGTCGGTCACGTCCCAGGCCACGTTGCCGTTGCGCTGGATCAGCACCTTCTGGTCTTTGGCCGGAATGGAGTCGGGCGTCAGCCCGGCGCGGCGCAGCTCCAGCTGCACCTCCGGGCTTTTTTGCGGTTCAATCGGACTCAGTGGCGCTTCTTCTTCCTCGCCCCGGCGTGGGTCGGTGTTGATTTGCTGGTTCACCAGAGCGGTCACGGTGGAGCTGCCATCGCCTACCACCCAGGCGGATTCGCCACGGGCTGCGGCCACGACCTGCTTGCCCACCACCAGCAAACGGTGTTCGTTGCCGGGAATGAACTTTTCGACGATGACACTGCCACCGCTTTGTTCCTTGGCCACCTGGAAGGCCGTTTCCACACTGGCTTGGTCCGAGAGGTCCAGGGTGACCCCCCGACCGTGGTTGCCGTCATAAGGTTTGATGGCCACGGGCAGGCCAATGTCCTGGGCGGCTTCCCAGGCTGCGGCCGGGGAGTTGACCAGCGTACCCTCAGGCACTGGCACGCCGCAGGCCTTCAGCAGGCTCTTGGTCAGGTCTTTGTCGCTGGCAATTTCTTCGGCAATCGCACTGGTCTGGTCGGTTTCAGCGGTCCAGATACGGCGCTGCGCATTGCCATAGCCCAGTTGCACCAGGTTGCCTTCGGTCAGCCGGATGTGGGGAATGCCGCGGTCCGTCGCTGCATCCACAATGCTGGTGGTGCTGGGGCCCAGGCACAGGGAGTCCACCATCTCGCGCAGCGCGGCCAGGGGGGCTTCCAGGTCGTAAGGGGTGTTGTTGATGGCCGCCACCACCAGATCGCGCGCCACCACCAGGGCCTGGCGGCCCACCTGCTCTTGCCGGGTGCGAAACGCCACCTTGTAAACACCTGGTTTGGAGGTCTGACGGGCTTTGCCAAAGCTGGTCTGCATGCCGGCCAGGTTCTGGATTTCCAGCGTGACATGTTCCACGATGTGGGCGGCCCAGGTGCCTTCTTGCAGGCGCTGCAAAAAGCCGCCGCGTACGCCGGGGCTGCATTTGTGTTCAATCAGGCCCGGTAGCCAGGTGGTCAGGCGTTCGTAGAAGCCGGGCAGGGTGTTGGAGGGGTGGTCCTCCAGACTGCCAATGTCCAACCAAGCCTCGATGACGGGGCGGTAGGTCCAGATGTTGGGACCGCGCAGGTACGTAACCCGGAGAATGTCGATGTTTTTCTTGGCTGTCATGGCTGTGTGAGAAGGGGCGGTGCACCATTGTGACGCGGCGCGCGTTATGTATTTTCGCTCAGCCCCCGTGTTGTGTAACGGATTTGTTATTGGCGCCTTGGCGCGCAGATGACGCAAAATCCCGAGTTAAACCTTTTCCCTTGAAGTAGATGACCCCTGACGCCCTTGCTGTTTCTGTGCTGCCCGGAGAGCTTGCTCCGCAATGGCGGGCCACTGTGCAGCAGCAGCTGCACCCCCAAGAGAACGTATTGGCCTCGCTGGAGGTTGACCTTGACACCCAACTGCGCTTCGTCAAAGGGCTGGTGCTGGTGACCAGCCAGCGTTTGCTGAGCCGGATGGGGCCCAACGGGCACTGGCAGTCCTGGGACCTGCAAGCCGGCCAAAGTCTGCAGCACCACGACCATGCGGGTGTGGGCCATCTCGATTTGCAGGATGTCAGCGGCCAGCTGGCTACCTGGCGCTTCACGCTGGGCCAAAACCTGCACGCCCTGCGCCTGGTCGACCAGTTCCAGGCCCAGTTGGAGAGCACGGTGTCTGGCCGCCCCCTGGCGCAGGCGCTCACCCAGGTCTGCCCCAGCTGCAAGGCCCCGCTGGAGGCCGACCAGGAGGAATGCCCGGTCTGCACCAAGGTGGTCCACACCCCGCCCAGCACCTGGACCCTGTTTCGCCTGTGGCGCTTTGCCAAGCCCTATCGCGGCCAGTTGCTGTTGGGCTTTGTGCTGACGTTGCTGGGCACGGCCGCCAACCTGGTGCCTCCCTACCTGACCATGCCGTTGATGGACAACGTGCTGATCCCATTCCAGAACGGGCAGACGATCGATCCCATGCTGGTGGGCATGTACATGGGCGGGCTGCTGGGGTCCGCCTTGCTGGCCTGGGTGCTGAGCTGGGCCAAGACCTACATCCTGGCCCTGGTGTCCGAGCGTATTGGTGCCGACCTGCGCACCACCACCTACGAGCACCTGCTGCGCCTGTCGCTGGAGTACTTCGGTGGCAAACGCACCGGCGATTTGATGTCGCGCATTGGCAGCGAGAGTGACCGCATTTGCGTGTTCCTGTCGCTGCACCTGCTGGACTTTGCCACCGACGTGATCATGCTGACCATGACGGCGATCATCCTGTTCTCCATCAACCCCTGGCTGGCGCTGGTGACGCTGGTGCCGCTGCCGTTCATTGCCTGGATGATCCACTTTGTGCGCGACCGCCTGCGCACCGGTTTCGAGAAGATCGACCGCGTCTGGGGCGAGGTGACCAATGTGCTGGCCGACACCATTCCGGGCGTGCGCGTGGTCAAGGCCTTTGCGCAGGAAAAACGTGAGGCGGCGCGCTTCCGCGAGGCCAACAAACACAACCTGGCGGTGAACGACCGCATCAACAAAATCTGGTCGCTGTTTTCGCCCAGCGTGTCGTTTTTGACCGAGCTGGGCCTGTTGGTGGTGTGGGCGTTTGGCATCTGGCAGGTGTCCAAGGGTGACATCACGGTGGGGGTGCTGACCGCCTTCATTGCCTACATCAGCCGGTTTTACGGCCGCTTGGACTCCATGAGCCGGATTGTCTCGGTCACGCAAAAGTCGGCCTCGGCCGCCAAACGCATTTTTGACATCCTGGACCATGTCTCCAGCGTGCCCGAACCCGTCAATCCTGTGCCCATGGGCCAGGTGCAGGGCCGCATCGAGGTGCGTGATGTGGGCTTTCGTTATGGCAACCGCGAGGTGAATCGCGGCATCAGCCTGAAGATTGCGCCCGGCGAGATGATTGGTTTGGTAGGCCACAGCGGATCGGGCAAGAGCACGCTGGTGAACCTGATTTGCCGCTTCTACGATGTGTCGGAAGGCGCGATTCTGGTGGACGGGGTGGACATCCGCTCCTTCGCCATTTCGGACTACCGCCAGAACATTGGCCTGGTGCTGCAGGAGCCGTTTTTGTTCTTCGGCACCATTGCCGACAACATTGCCTATGGCAAACCGGATGCCACCCGCGCACAGATCATTGCGGCCGCCCGCGCCGCCCATGCACACGAATTTATCCTGCGCCTGCCACAGGGCTATGACTCCATGGTGGGCGAGCGCGGCCAGGGCCTGTCGGGTGGCGAGCGCCAGCGCATCTCGATCGCGCGCGCGCTGCTGATCGACCCGCGCATCCTGATCCTGGACGAAGCCACCTCGTCGGTGGACTCCGAGACCGAGAAGGAAATCCAGAAGGCGCTGGAGAATTTGGTGCAAGGCCGCACCACCATCGCCATTGCGCACCGCCTGTCTACCCTGCATCGGGCCGACCGCCTGGTGGTGCTGGACCGCGGACGGGTGGTGGAAGAAGGCACCCACGACGCGTTGATGGCTGCCGAAGGCGCCTATTACAACCTTTATCAAGCGCAGGCGCGCAACAACAATCTCTTGGAGGAATCCGCATGAGCGCCCTGCTAACCGTGACGGCCAGTCGCTTTGCGCTGGAGCGCACACCCTTTGGCAAGCTGGTGCTGACCAATGAGGCGGGCGAACGTTTTGAAGGTGTGGTGCCGGTGCGCGCCTTCCCCATCCAGTCGCCGGACGACGGCATCTCGCTGGTGAGTACCGATGGCAAGGAAGTAGCCTGGGTAGACCTGCTGGCCGATGTGCCGCAGCCCGCGCAGGATTTGATTCGGGCCGAGCTCACCACGCGGGAATTCATGCCGGTGGTCACGCGCATTGTGTCGGTTACCAGCTACTCCACGCCCTGCACCTGGGCGGTGGAAACGGACCGTGGCAACACCGAGTTTGTGCTGCGCGGAGACGAAGACATCCGCCGCATCGGGAAGGACAACGGCCTGCTGATCGCCGACGCGCACGGCATCCAGTACCTGGTACGCGACCAGTTTGCGCTGGACACCCACAGCAAGAAAGTCCTGGACCGCTTCCTGTAGGGTGTTGTTTCCGGGTCAGTGGGTGCTCGCACCGGCCTGGGCTTGCGGTACATTTTGGGGCTGACGCCAGCGCACCCGCGCAATGCTGCCCAGAACAGAAAGCACTTCCCCATGTCCACTCTGTCGATTCTTTCCCACCGCACCCAGACCGTTCGCAAGCTCCAACTGGCGGGTGCGGTAGTGGCCTGTGTCTTGCTGCTGTCGGGCTGCGCCATTTGGCCCAAGGCACTGACCTTCTGGGGCGACACCGAACCTGCCGCAGCCGACACCACCACCTCGCCCACTGCCAGCGCCCCCGGCGCTGCCGCATCGGCACCCATGGAGCCCGCCCCCGTGGTCACCAGCAGCCCGGTGGTGGAGCCTGCCACGCCAGAGGTGGCGCCCATGGCCAGCCTGCCCCCAGAGCCGGCACCTGTGGCACCACCCAAGCCCGCAGGTCCCATGAAGATGGAGCGTGGCTACTACATCAACGTGGGTTTGTTTGCCGTGCCCAGCAATGCCAGCCATGCGTTTCAGAAGCTGGAGAAGGCGGGCCTGCCCGCGTATACCGAGTTGCTGGAAACCAATGTGGGCAAGTTGACCCGCGTGCGGGTGGGCGGTTTCCCCACCAAAGCCAAGGCGGACACAGCGGCCAAGAAAATTCGATCCCTGCAGCTCGAAGCCATCGTCTTCCGCCACAAATAAAGCAAAGGGCCACGCGGCCCTTTTTCTTTTCTGCATGGCCCCATTGCGGACCCGCTCCGCTGCGGCCTTCGCCTTTGCATTCCATCGATCCCGTCGTCTGCGCCTGCGCCTGCGCCTGCGCCAGGTTGCGTGCGGCGGCGATGTCACCAAAACTTCATTCCCATTTCACCCCTCCGTCTTATTCACTCTTCAGACTCCGCGGTCGTTGTGTCTTGTCTTGATATGACTTTTTAAACCGCAATCAATTGGAGTATGGAATGTTGAAAAAATCTGCTGTTGCATTCGCAGTTGCAACACTGGCCCTGGGTGTGCAGGCTGGCGAATTGGCCACTGACAAAGACGTGAAGTTTGAAGTGAATGTGGATGTCGGCACCTACTTCGTGAGCAAGAAGAATGCGGCCGGTCGCCAGATCGACGAAGTGCTGGGCAAGGGCCTGAACCAGGTCGAGATCAAGGCCACCAAAAACATCAATGACGACGTCTCCATCTTCGGCGAAATCGAAGTGGACTACGACCCCGTGGCTGACAACTCCCCCTTCACCTCGGATGACACCCGTGTTGGTATTGCCAGCAAGAAGTTTGGTCGCTTCTCTGCTGGCCAGTTCGACAGCTTCATGGAAGACAACGTGATGGAAACCCTGGGCGTGGGCCATGGCGAAAATGGCTTCATGACCGAGCCTGCTTCCGCCAACAAGGGCCGCCACGTGCAGTACAGCCACAAGCTGGGCGACCTGAGCTTTGCGGTGGACTACACCTCTGCGATTGGCCCCGCCGCCAATCCTGAGAATTCCAACGGCTTTGCCCTGGCTGCGACCTACAAGTTGGGTAATTTCACGCTGGCCGGTGGCTGGAGCGAGTTGGCCAAATACAAGGCCGACAGCTCCAAGACCCAAGGCGAGTTGAACACCGACCGTTACGCCACCGGTCTGGCCGCTACCTACCAAATGGGCAGCGTGGCCTTGAAGGGCCTGGTGGCCGAGGTGGAAAGCACTGCCAAGATCAAGACCTCCTTCAGCGGTGTGGCCCTGACGTATGTGTCGGGTGAGTTTGACTTCGGCCTGTCCATGCAAAAGGTCAAGCCCGAAAACACCAACGGCCGCGACGAGTGGTCGGTGGGCGTGGGCTACACCCCGTTCAAGAACATGCAGCTGTACCTGGATTACGCAGGTCTGGCCAAGGTGAATGGCGAAGGCGACGTGGTTGAAATGGGCCTGAAGTACACCTTCTAAGCAGCCCCCCGGTATTCCAAGGTTTTATGCCCGGGCTGGTCCCGGGCTTTTTTACGTCTGGCGCGCGCTCAGACTTCCATGTTGTCAATCAGCCGGGTGCTACCCAGCCGCGCTGCGGCCAGCACCACCAGGGCATCGCCACTGCGTGGTGCCTGCAGATCGGCCTGGCGGCGCACGGCCACATAGTCGGGCACCCAGCCCGCGCTGCGCAGGGCCTGCATGCCATCGGCTTCCAGGCGCGCCGCATCGGTCTCACCGGCCCGCAGTGCCAGCACCATCTTGCGCAGCGTGGCCGACAGCAGCAGCGCCTCTTCGCGCTGGGCCGGGCTCAGGTAGCCATTGCGGCTGGACAGGGCCAGGCCGGCCTCGTTGCGCTGGGTTTCGCCGCCCACCACCTCAATGGGCAAGGCGAATTGCTTCACCATGTTGCGGATCACCATGAGCTGCTGGTAGTCCTTCTTGCCAAACAGCGCGCTGCGCGCCTGGGTGCAGGCCAGCAGCTTCATCACCACCGTGCACACCCCAATAAAAAAACCCGGGCGGAAGTGGCCTTCCAGAATGTCGGCCAGCTCGGTGGGCGGGTGCACCTTGAAGGTCTGGGGCTGGGGGTAGAGCTCTTGTTCGCTGGGGGCAAACACGATGTCGCAGCCCGCGGCTTCGAGCTGGGCGCAGTCGGCCTCCAGTGTGCGCGGGTAGGTGTCAAAGTCTTCGTGCGGGGCAAACTGCAGCCGGTTCACAAAGATGGTGCTGATGGTCACATCGCCCAGCGGCTTGGCCTGGCGCACCAGGGCCAGGTGGCCGGCGTGCAGATTGCCCATGGTGGGCACCACGGCGGGGTGGCGGTACTGGCTCAGGGCTGCGCGCAGGTCGGCAATGGTGTGGATGAGTTGCATAGGCCTGTGGTCACCAAGCGTGAATAGAGTCGTCAGGGAACGTACCGTTTTTGACGGCGGCCACATAGGCTTCCATGGCACCGCGGATGCTATGGGCGTCGTTCATGAAGTTGCGCACGAACTTGGGGTTTTTCCCCAAGTTCACACCCAGCATGTCATGCAGCACCAGCACCTGGCCAGCCGTGCCCTTGCCCGCACCAATGCCAATGGTGGCGCAGTGCGGCAGCTCTTGCGTCAGCTCGGCCGACAGGGGCGCGGGCACCATCTCCAGCACCACCATGGTGGCGCCGGCATCCTGCAGTGCGTGGGCATGTTTCTTCATCACATCGGCTGCTGCATCGCCACGGCCCTGCACGCGGTAGCCACCCAGCGCGTGCACGGTTTGGGGGGTCAGGCCCAGGTGGGCGCAGACGGGGATGCCGCGCTCCACCAGAAAGTGGACGACCTCGGTGGTCCAGCCGCCGCCTTCAAGCTTGACCATATGGGCGCCGGCCTGCATCAGCACGCTGGCGCTGCGGATGGCTTGCTCCTTCGACTCCTGGTAGCTGCCAAAGGGCAGGTCACCAATCAGCCAGGCGGTGCCTTGGGCGCGGCGCAGGCCACGGGCCACGCTTTCGGTGTGGTAAGCCATGTCGTCCAGCGTCACGCCCACTGTGCTGTGCAGGCCGCGGCACACCATGCCCAGCGAGTCGCCCACCAGGATGCACTCCACACCGGCGGCATCCGCCACGGCCGCAAAGGTGGCGTCGTAGGCGGTGAGCATGGTGATCTTTTCGCCCCGCGTGTGCATCTCCTGGATGCGCGGCAGGCTGATGGGCTTGCGGGTGGACGGCGGCGATGCCGGGGGCAGCGTGCCGTAGGGAGTCGCGTTGGTTGCGCTGGAGGCTTGTTCACCGGTCGGGTTCAGGGCCATGGAGGACTCCAAAAAATCGGGATTACCAAGGGTTTGGCGAAAGTGGGGCGAATACTAACCGCAGTTGCGTACCGCGATGTAGAGGCCGATCTCAGGTGGGGGAATAGGCCAGGCGCACGTAGATCGGGGCAAAGGCCTCGGCCTGGGTGATCTCGATCAGGGTTTCCTTGGCCAGCTCCAGCAGGGCGATAAAGGTCACCACCAGCACCGGTGCGCCCTGGCTGGCGTCAAACAGGTCTTCAAAACCCACAAAGCGCTGGCCCTGCAGGCGCTTGAGCACGATGCTCATGTGCTCGCGCACCGAGAGTTCCTCGCGGCTGATCTTGTGGTGTTGCACCAGCTTGGCCCGCTTCATGATGTCGCGCCAGGCCTCTTGCAGGTCCACCAGCTGCACATCCGGAAACCGTGGCTGCAGGCTTTGCTCGATGTGGGCGTTGGCTTTGAGGAAGTCGCGCCCGTACTGCGGCACCGCGTTAAGGCGGGCCGCGGCCAGTTTCATCTGCTCGTATTCCAGCAGGCGGCGTACCAGTTCGGCGCGCGGGTCTTCGGCTTCTTCGCCCTCGGCCGTCTTCTTGGGCGGCAGCAGCATGCGCGACTTGATCTCGATCAGCATCGCCGCCATCAACAGGTATTCGGCTGCCAGCTCCAGGTTGTGCTTGCGGATCTGGTCCACGTAGACCAAATATTGCTTGGTCACGCTGAGCATGGGGATGTCCAGAATGTTGAAATTCTGCTTGCGGATCAGGTACAGCAGCAAGTCCAGCGGCCCCTCGAAGGCCTCCAGAAACACCTCCAGCGCGTCCGGCGGGATGTACAAATCCTGCGGCATCGCAAACAGCGGCTCGCCATACAGGCGTGCCAAAGCCACCCGGTCCACCACCTCGGGCATGGTGGCCATGGAGGCCGTGTCAGAGCCGCTGTCCGCAGAGATAGTGCTCATGAGTTGCTATTAAATTGGGAGCTGCTCGCGCAATATTCACGCGGGCTAGAGGCCTATTTGGCTCTTATTTGGCGTTGGTCTGGTAGACGTAGGGCTTTTGCGCCACGCGGGCCTCGTTGTAGGCCTTCACCGCGTTGCGGTCCACGCTCTTGTCCCACAGCAGGGCGCGGCCCTGGCGTTGTTCGGCTTCCAGCGTGGGCTTGGCAGTCTTGAGCTGGTCAATGAACTGGGTAGCTTCGGATTGGTAGTCGGGGCGGCGGAAAATGTTCATAGATGAATCCTCGTTGGCGGCCATTTTAGCCGCCATGGCCGCTGCCCAGCGCACGGCAGGTCGGACTGCAAACCCGGTATCCTTGCGGCCCTATGCGCAATTCTGACTATTCCACCGCCCAGATCGCCGCCCTGGCCCAGGCGGACGTGGCCCGTGCCCTGCAAGAAGACGTGGGCGCGGGGGACCTGACCGCCTCCCTGATCGACCCCAGCCGCCGTGCCCGTGCCCGCGTGCTCGCCCGCGAAGCGGCGGTGCTCTGTGGTGAGCCGTGGGCCACCGCTGCCGTGCTGGCGCTGGACCCGTCGGCCGCCATCATCTGGCATGTGCGCGAAGGCCAGCGCTGCCACGCCGACCAGGTGGTGGTGGAGATTGAAGGCAACGCCCAGGCCCTGCTGACGGCCGAACGCACCGCGCTCAACTTCTTGCAACTGCTGAGCGCTGTGGCCACCAAAACCGCCACCTTTGTCAGCGCGGTCGAATCGGTGCCCGGCAACCGCGCCGCCATTGTGGACACGCGTAAAACCCTGCCCGGCCTGCGCATGGCGCAAAAGTACGCGGTGCACCAGGGCGGCGGCACCAACCACCGCATTGGCCTGTTCGACGCCGTGCTGATCAAGGAAAACCACATTGCCGCTGCCGGCGGTGTGACCGCCGCGCTGCAGCGCGCCAGCCAGCTTGCGGCCAGTGCCAAGTTCATTGAGGTGGAAGTGGAGACGCTGGACCAGCTGCGCGAAGCGCTGGACTGCGGTGCCCAGATGGTGCTGCTGGACAACATGACCATGGCCCATCTGGTGCAAGCCGTGGCCATCAACGCCGGGCGGGCGATCTTGGAAGTGTCGGGCGGCGTGAGCCTGGACACCGTGCGCGCCATTGCCGCCACCGGCGTGGACCGCATCTCCATCGGCGCCCTGACCAAGGACGTGAAGGCCACCGATTTCTCCATGCGTTTTGAGGAGCTGTGATGTCTGCCAGCGATGTGATTGACGTCGAATACGAGCAGCCGGCCTGCAGCACCAAGCACGCCTGGGCGCGTGTGCCGGTGGAGCCCACGCCGTCGCAGCGTGTGGCGTTGAAAGACAAAATTAAGCGCCTGCTGAAGGAAAAGAACGCCGTCATGGTGTCGCACTACTACGTGCACCCCGACCTGCAAGATTTGGCCGAAGAAACCGGCGGCCTGGTGAGTGACTCGCTGGAGATGGCCCGCTTTGGCCGCGACCACAGCGCGCAGACCCTGGTGGTGTCAGGCGTGAAGTTCATGGGCGAGACCAGCAAAATCTTGTCGCCGCACAAGACCGTGCTGATGCCCGACCTGGACGCCACCTGCTCGCTGGACTTGGGCTGCCCCATCAGCGAATTCAACGCCTTTTGCGACGCCCACCCGGACCGCACCGTGGTGGTCTACGCCAACACCAGTGCAGCCGTCAAAGCGCGTGCTGACTGGCTGGTGACCAGCAGCTGCGCGCTGGACATCGTGCGTGCACTCAAAGACAAGGGCCAGAAGATTCTCTGGGCGCCCGACAAACATTTGGGCGGCTACATCCAGCGCGAGACCGGCGCCGACATGGTGTTCTGGGAAGGCGCCTGCATCGTGCACGACGAGTTCAAGGCCTTTGAGCTGGAAGCCCTGATCAAGGAGCACCCCAAGGCCAAGGTGCTGGTGCACCCCGAGTCCCCCAAAGACGTGGTCGCCCTGGCCCACGCCGTGGGTTCCACCAGCGCCATCCTCAAGGCCGCGCAGACGCTGGACGCCGATACCTTCATCGTTGCCACCGACAACGGCATGTTGCACAAGCTGCGCACGCTCAACCCCACCAAGACCTTCATCGAGGCGCCCACCGCCGGCAACAGCGCTACTTGCAAAAGCTGCGCTCACTGCCCCTGGATGGCCATGAACGGCCTGGCCGGTGTGGCCCAGGTGCTGGAGCACGGCTTGAATGAAATCCAGGTAGACAAGCGCCTGATTGACCGCGCGCGCTTGCCGATCGATCGCATGCTGGCGTTTACCGCGGCGCAGAAGAACGGGCAGCCCGTGGGTGGGCTGATTCCGAATATTGGGGCGGCCTGAGTTGTGAGGGGTTTTGGCCTGTAGCCCCGTGGAATATGCGTAAGCAGCTATTGAGTTCGTAGCGGATGTGAGAGGGCGGTTGGCTGCTTTGCGGGGCGGATTCAACCGGTCGATGCAACACACTAAAACCTGCGTGAGCAGAAGGAGTGTTGCAGATGAAGTATCGGACGC
>NZ_JBYTDI010000003.1:0-161266 GCF_058791215.1 Rhodoferax sp. EU05-FHT12H12
AAGAAGGCCTGCGTTTCGCGATCCGCGAAGGCGGCCGTACCGTGGGCGCTGGCGTGGTTGCAAAAATCATCGCGTAAGGGACTCTAGGGGTATAGCTCAATTGGCAGAGCGTCGGTCTCCAAAACCGAAGGTTGTAGGTTCGATTCCTACTGCCCCTGCCACCTGGGAATAGGTGGCAAGCAAGCCCGCTACGGTGTAGCGGGCTTCAGCGTCTTGAGGATGCTGAAATTTAGTACAAGTGAGACGCGAATAAAGACTATGGCCACGACACAAGTTCAAACTGTCAATACCGGCGCAGACAAAGCCAAACTGGCGGTTGCTGCACTGCTGGTGGTTGGCGCCCTTGCTGCTTTCTACTTGTTGGGCAAGCAGGGAGCTTTGGCGCAGTGGGCGGCCCTTTTGTTGGGCTTGGGCTTGGCGGCTGCGACTTTCTTTGCTTCTGAGGCGGGTCGGCAACTCATTGCGTTCGGCAAGGATGCTTGGCGCGAAGTGCGCAAAGTTGTGTGGCCTGCACGCAAGGAAGCGATTCAAATTACGGCCTATGTTTTTGGTTTTGTGCTTGTCATGGCCTTGTTCCTGTGGCTGACGGACAAGACGCTTGAGTGGCTTTTTTACGATCTGATTCTGGGGTGGAAAAAATAATGACTGATGATGTGGTGATTTCCGCTGCAGAGCAGCCTGTGTCCGCACCCGTGAATCCAGATTTGCGCTGGTATGTGGTGCATGCCTACTCTGGCATGGAGAAGGCTGTGGAGCGCAATATTCTGGAGCGCATCAACCGTGCCGGCATGGAAAGCAAGTTCGGCCGCATCCTCGTTCCCATGGAAGAGGTGGTTGAAGTCAAGAATGGTCAGAAAAAAACGACCGAACGGAAGTTCTTCCCCGGCTATGTGCTGGTGGAAATGGTCATGGACGATGACACTTGGCATTTGGTGAAGCACACCAACAAGGTGACGGGCTTCGTTGGTGGTGCCAAGAATCGCCCTGCACCGATCTCTGAAGCCGAAGTGATGAAGATCGTCAACCAGATGCAGGAAGGCACTGACAAGCCACGCCACAAGATTGAATTTGTGGTGGGGGAGTTTGTGCGCGTCAAAGAAGGTCCATTTACCGACTTCAACGGTTCGGTGGAAGACGTCAATTACGAAAAAAGCAAAGTGCGCGTGTCGGTCACTATTTTTGGCCGTTCCACGCCGGTTGAATTGGAGTTTTCTCAGATCGAGAAAACCTGAGATTTGCCAGCCAGTGATGGCTGGTATTGCATTTGCGTTGTCCGACTCGGCGCGAATGGGTGATAAGAGTCGTTAACCCCGGGGAGCCACGGTCTGAGTTGTTCAGAACCAAGGCGCTATTACCCGTAAGGAGAAATCATGGCGAAGAAAATCGTTGGTTTCATCAAGCTGCAAGTGCCAGCTGGTAAAGCCAATCCATCCCCCCCTATTGGCCCAGCTTTGGGTCAACGTGGTCTGAACATCATGGAGTTCTGCAAGGCATTCAATGCGCAGACTCAAGGTGTCGAGCCCGGTCTGCCTTTGCCTGTGGTGATCACAGCATTTGCTGACAAGAGCTTCACGTTTGTCATCAAGACGCCTCCAGCCACCGTGCTGATCAAGAAGGCCATCAAGTTGGACAAGGGATCCTCCAATCCTCTGAAGGACAAGGTTGGCAAGATCACCCGTGCTCAGCTCGAAGAAATTGCAAAGACCAAGATGAAAGACATGACTGCCGCCGATCTGGATGCAGCCGTTCGTACCATCGCTGGTTCTGCCCGCTCCATGGGCGTGAATGTGGAGGGCGTGTAAATGTCCAAGCTCACTAAAAAGCAAAAAGCCCAAGTTGGCAAGATCGACAGCAACAAGCTGTATGCACTGACCGATGCCCTGGGCCTGGTCAAGGAATTCGCCAACGCCAAATTCGATGAATCCATCGACGTGGCTGTGCAGCTCGGCATCGATGCCAAGAAGTCTGACCAGGTGGTGCGTGGTGCTGTGGTGCTGCCTAACGGCACTGGCAAGACCAAGCGCGTGGCTGTGTTCGCCCAAGGTGCGAAGGCTGAAGAGGCCAAGGCCGCCGGTGCGGACGTTGTGGGTATGGACGACTTGGCCGCCATGGTCAAGGCCGGTGACATGCCTTTCGACATCGTGATTGCTGCCCCTGATGCCATGCGCATTGTGGGTACCTTGGGTCAGATTCTGGGACCACGTGGTTTGATGCCTAACCCCAAAGTCGGTACCGTGACTCCTGATGTGGCTACTGCCGTGAAGAATGCCAAGGCTGGTCAGGTGCAGTTCCGTGTCGACAAGGCCGGTATCGTGCACAGCACCATTGGTCGCAACTCCTTCGATGCTGCAAAGCTGCAAGGTAACTTGGCTGCGTTGGTGGATGCTTTGAACAAAGCTAAGCCTGCTTCCAGCAAGGGCTTGTATTTGCGCAAGATCGCTGTTTCGTCGACCATGGGCGTTGGTGTCCGCGTGGACCTGCAAACCATCTCGGCGTAATCGCAAATTTAAGCCTCCGGAAACGGCGGCTTAGGGTGGTGGGTCGTTCAGCCAGCTGGCTGAACGAGCCATCCAAGACCGTTGGTGTGCAGGCAACTGCACTTAATAGTTTGAAGCCAACGCAGATGGCGATCCCGCTGCAGATGGAATGTGAATTCTGTTAACAGTTGGTCGCTGCAATGTGGAGCACCGCGTAACGCAAGTTGCAAGGTGCATTTAAAGGAGTAGACCTTGAGTCTTAATCGCAGTGAGAAAGAAGCGGTCATCAGTGATGTGACCGGCCTCGCCGCTAAAGCTCAAACGCTCGTGATCGCGGAATACCGCGGCATCACGGTCGCTGACATGACCAAACTGCGCAATACCGCGCGCAGCGCTGGTGTGAGCCTGAGTGTGTTGAAAAACACCTTGGCCCGCCGTGCTGTTGCTGGTAGCCAGTTCGACGTCGTGTCCGGCCAGATGACCGGTCCTCTGATCTATGGCTTTTCCGAAGACGCAGTCGCCGCCGCAAAAGTGGTGGCCGAGTTCGCGAAAACCAACGACAAGTTGGTGATCCGTGCTGGTGCGTATGGCGGCAAGGCCTTGGACGTGAACGGCGTGAAGCAATTGGCAAGCATCCCTTCCAAGGAAGTGTTGTTGGCGCAGTTGTTGGGCTTGATGCAGTCCCCCATTTCCCGTACCGCACGCGTGCTGTCGGCTTTGGCGGAGCAACGTGGCGCAGGTGCAGCAGAAGCTGCCCCCGCAGAGGCAGTGGCCGCTTAATTGCGGACTGCCTGTAGAAACCAATATTGTTAGGAAATCAAAATGGCATTCGATAAAGACGCATTTTTGACCGCGCTGGATAGCATGACGGTCATGGAACTCAACGACCTGGTGAAAGCCATCGAAGAGAAGTTTGGTGTGAGCGCTGCTGCTATGGCAGCACCCGCTGCCGCTGGTGGCGGTGCCGCTGCCGCTGCTGAAGAAAAGACTGAATTCAACGTGGTGTTGACTGAAGCCGGCGCTAACAAAGTGTCCGTCATCAAGGCCGTGCGCGAAATCACAGGTCTGGGCTTGAAAGAAGCCAAGGACTTGGTGGATGGCGCTCCCAAGGCTGTCAAGGAAGGTGTTGCCAAGGCTGATGCTGAAGCTGCCAAGAAGAAGCTGGAAGAAGCTGGCGCAAAGGTCGAACTCAAGTAATCGACTGCTTTGCCTGGGCTGGAGGTTCTTTAAAGGGCCTCCAGCCTTTGCTGCTTGTGAGCTTTGAAATTAGTGCGCACTCAAAAACGGTTTTCAAACTGTTTTTGAGTGTCTTCTGATCCGACTGCAGAAGATGCCTTGGTTCGGGTTGCGTGCAATGCGCGACCGTCCGCCAATGATTGGTAGTGGCCAATCACCAAGCCTGTTGAGAGTGGTGCTCAACACGACAGTCGCCTAGGACCCCCAGGATTCCTCAGCCTTTGCCCGGAGATCTAATGGCTTACACATACACAGAACGCAAGCGGATTCGCAAAAACTTCGGTAGTCGCGATAGCGTGCTCGAGATTCCCTACCTGCTACAGATGCAAAAAGACGCGTACACCGCGTTTCTGCAGGCCGATGTTGCCCCCAAAAAACGAACTGCAGAAGGTCTGCAGGCTGCGTTTGAAGCTGCTTTCCCCATCGTCTCTCACAACGGTTTTGTGGAGATGAAGTACCTGGAGTACAACCTCGCCAAGCCTGCGTTCGATGTGCGTGAATGCCAAACCCGTGGGTTGACCTTCGCCTCCGCTGTGCGTGCCAAAGTCCAACTGATCATTTATGACCGCGAGTCGTCGACCGGTCAAAACAAGGTGGTCAAGGAGGTCAAGGAACAAGAAGTCTACATGGGCGAAGTGCCCCTGATGACTGGCAAGGGCTCCTTCATCATCAACGGCACGGAACGCGTGATCGTGTCCCAGTTGCACCGTTCGCCTGGTGTGTTTTTTGAGCACGACAAGGGCAAGACCCACAGCTCGGGCAAGTTGCTGTTCTCCGCACGCATCATCCCCTATCGCGGTTCCTGGCTTGACTTCGAATTCGACCCCAAGGACCTGCTGTACTTCCGTGTGGACCGCCGCCGGAAGATGCCGGTCACGATTCTGTTGAAGGCCATTGGCCTGAACAACGAATCCATCCTGGCAAACTTCTTTGTCAACGACAACTTCCGTTTGATGGACAGCGGCGCGCAAATGGAATTTGTGGCTGAACGTCTGCGTGGCGAAGTAGCCCGTTTCGACATCACAGACAAGTCTGGCAAAGTCGTGGTCGCAAAGGACAAGCGCGTGACGGCTCGTCACACGCGTGAGCTGGAGCAATCTGGCACCTCGCATATCAGCGTACCCGAAGACTTCCTGATTGGTCGTGTGGTGGCCCGCAATGTGGTCGACGGTGACACTGGTGAAATCGTGGCCAAGGCCAACGAAGAGCTGACCGAGGCCTTGCTGAAAAAGCTGCGTACTGCAGGCATTCAGGATCTGGCCTGCATCTACACGAACGAACTGGACCAAGGCGCCTACATTTCGCAGACTCTGCGTACCGACGAAACAGTCGATGAGTTTGCTGCGCGTGTTGCGATCTACCGCATGATGCGTCCTGGCGAGCCACCGACAGAAGACGCAGTGCAAGCGCTGTTCCAGCGCCTGTTCTACAACCCCGACACCTACGATTTGTCGCGCGTGGGTCGCATGAAGTTCAACGCCAAGATGGGCCGCTCGGAATCGACCGGCCCTATGGTGCTGACCAACGAAGACATTTTGGCTGTGGTCAAGATCCTGGTGGATCTGCGCAACGGCCGTGGCGACGTTGACGATATCGACCACTTGGGCAACCGCCGCGTGCGTTGCGTGGGCGAACTGGCGGAGAACCAGTACCGTACCGGTTTGGCACGTATCGAAAAGGCTGTGAAGGAACGTCTGGGCCAAGCCGAGCAAGAGCCTCTGATGCCGCACGACCTGATCAACAGCAAGCCTATCTCGGCCGCGTTGAAAGAGTTCTTCGGTGCCTCGCAGCTGTCCCAGTTCATGGACCAGACCAACCCGCTGGCCGAAATCACCCACAAGCGCCGTGTATCGGCCCTTGGCCCGGGTGGTTTGACGCGTGAACGTGCCGGCTTCGAAGTGCGTGACGTGCACGTGACCCACTACGGTCGTGTCTGCCCTATTGAAACGCCTGAAGGTCCAAACATTGGTCTGATCAACTCGCTGGCTTTGTACGCCCGCTTGAACGAATACGGTTTCATCGAGACACCGTACCGCCGTGTGGTAGACAGCAAGGTGACGAACGATATCGACTACCTGTCTGCCATCGAAGAAGGCAAGTACGTGATTGCCCAGGCCAACGCTACCCTGAACAAGGATGGCGTGCTGATCGGTGACTTGGTGTCGGCCCGTGAAAAGGGTGAATCCATCCTGGTGAGCGCGGACCGCGTGCAGTACATGGACGTGTCGCCCGCGCAGATCGTGTCCGTAGCGGCGTCCCTGGTGCCGTTCCTGGAGCACGATGATGCGAACCGCGCTTTGATGGGTGCCAACATGTCGCGCCAAGCTGTGCCTGTGCTGCGCCCTGAAAAACCCATGGTGGGTACCGGTATTGAGCGCGTTGCTGCAGTCGATTCGGGCACGGTGGTCACCGCTACCCGTGGCGGCATCGTGGACTATGTGGATGCGACCCGTGTGGTGATTCGCGTGAACGACGCCGAAGCGCAAGCCGGGGAAGTGGGCGTGGACATCTACAACCTCATCAAGTACCAACGTTCCAACCAGAACACCAACATCCATCAGCGCCCCATCGTCAAGAAGGGCGATAAGCTCTCCAAGGGAGATGTAATTGCCGATGGAGCTTCCACCGATTTGGGCGAAATCGCCATCGGTCAGAACATGCTGGTGGCGTTTATGCCTTGGAACGGCTACAACTTCGAAGACTCGATTTTGATCAGTGAGCGCGTGGTGGCCGAAGACCGCTACACCTCCATCCACATCGAAGAGCTCGTGGTGATGGCGCGTGACACCAAGTTGGGTGCGGAGGAAATTACCCGCGACATTCCCAATCTGAGCGAGCAGCAACTGAACCGTTTGGATGAGTCCGGCATCATCTACGTCGGCGCAGAAGTGCTGCCTGGTGATACGTTGGTCGGCAAGGTTACGCCCAAGGGTGAAACCACGCTCACTCCAGAAGAGAAGCTGCTGCGCGCCATCTTCGGCGAAAAAGCCAGCGACGTGAAAGACACTTCTTTGCGTGTGGATCAGGGCAGCTCCGGTACCGTGATCGACGTGCAAGTTTTTACCCGTGAAGGCATCACGCGCGACCGCCGTGCACAGCAGATTATTGACGACGAACTCAAGCGCTTCCGTCTTGATCTGAACGACCAGTTGCGTATTGTTGAAGCTGATGCATTTGACCGTATTGAGAAGTTGTTGACCGGCAAGGTTGCCAATGGCGGACCTCAGAAGCTGGCCAAGGGCACCAAGCTGGACAAGGCCTATTTGACTTCTGTCGAGAAGTTCCACTGGTTTGACATTCGTCCTGCCGATGAAGAGGTGGCAAGCCAGCTGGAAAGCATCAAGAACTCGCTGGAACAAACCCGCCACAGTTTCGACCTGGCATTTGAAGAAAAACGCAAGAAGCTCACCCAGGGAGATGAGTTGCCTGCGGGCGTGCTCAAGATGGTTAAGGTCTACATCGCGGTCAAGCGTCGCCTGCAGCCTGGTGACAAGATGGCCGGTCGCCACGGTAACAAGGGTGTTGTTTCCAAGATCACGCCTGTCGAAGATATGCCCTATCTGGCGGACGGCACCCCGGTGGACATCGTGTTGAACCCGTTGGGCGTTCCATCGCGTATGAACATCGGCCAAGTGTTGGAAGTGCACTTGGGCTGGGCTGGCAAGGGCTTGGGTCAACGTATCGGAGATATGTTGCAGCGCGAAGCTGCGACAACAGAAATCCGAGGTTTCTTGGAGCAGGTCTACAACAGCGCTGGTCGCAAGGAAGACTTGGCACAGCTGTCTGATGCAGAAGTGCAGGAAATGGCCCAAGAGCTCACCAGTGGTGTGCCATTTGCGTCCCCCGTGTTTGACGGTGCGACGGAAAAGGAAATCGGCGACATGTTGCAGCTGGCGTACCCGGACGATGTAGCCAAGGCCAAGGGGCTGACCGCCACACGTACGCAAGCGCAGCTGTATGACGGTCGCAGTGGTGATGCCTTCGAGCGCACGACCACCGTGGGCTATATGCACTACCTGAAGTTGCACCACTTGGTGGACGACAAGATGCACGCCCGTTCTACCGGTCCTTACAGCTTGGTGACCCAGCAGCCTCTGGGTGGTAAGGCCCAGTTCGGTGGTCAGCGCTTCGGTGAAATGGAGGTGTGGGCGTTGGAAGCCTACGGTGCTTCCTACGTGCTGCAGGAAATGCTGACGGTCAAGTCCGATGACGTGCAAGGTCGTACCAAGGTGTACGAAAACATCGTCAAGGGCGAACACTCTATTGAAGCCGGCATGCCGGAATCGTTCAATGTGTTGGTCAAGGAAATCCGTTCCTTGGGCATCGACATTGAGCTGGATCGTTCTTAAAGACAAGGGAAAGAGTCACATGAAATCTTTACTCGACCTGTTCAAGCAGTTCACGCCCGATGAGCATTTCGATGCCATCAAGATCGGCATGGCTTCTCCTGAGAAGATCCGTTCTTGGTCTTTCGGCGAAGTCAAGAAGCCTGAAACCATCAACTACCGCACCTTCAAGCCCGAGCGTGATGGCTTGTTTTGCGCCAAGATTTTCGGACCTATCAAGGACTACGAATGCTTGTGCGGCAAGTACAAGCGCCTGAAGCACCGTGGTGTGATCTGCGAGAAGTGTGGCGTTGAAGTTACGCAGACCAAAGTTCGTCGCGAACGCATGGGCCATATCGACCTGGCTGCGCCGTGCGCACACATCTGGTTCCTGAAGTCCTTGCCCAGCCGCTTGGGCTTGGTGCTGGACATGACGCTGCGTGACATCGAGCGTGTGCTGTATTTCGAAGCATATGTGGTCACCGACCCCGGCATGACTCCGCTGAAGAAGTACAGCATCATGTCGGAAGATGATTACGACGCCAAGTTCCAAGAATATGGCGATGAGTTCATTGCCAAGATGGGCGCCGAAGGTATCAAAGACCTGTTGGAGAGCATTGACATCGACGGCTCAATCGAGAAGTTGCGCAATGACCTGACTGGTTCTGAGCTCAAGATCAAGAAAAACGCCAAGCGTTTGAAGGTTCTGGAAGCGTTCAAGAAATCCGGTATCAAGCCTGAATGGATGGTGTTGGATGTGCTGCCCGTGTTGCCACCGGACCTGCGTCCCTTGGTGCCGCTGGACGGTGGCCGCTTTGCGACCTCCGACCTGAACGACTTGTACCGTCGCGTGATCAACCGCAACAGCCGTCTGCGCCGTTTGCTGGAACTCAAGGCGCCGGAAATCATTGCACGCAACGAAAAGCGCATGTTGCAAGAAGCCGTGGACAGCTTGCTGGACAACGGCCGTCGTGGCAAGGCGATGACAGGTGCCAACAAGCGCGCGCTCAAGTCTTTGGCCGACATGATCAAGGGTAAATCCGGTCGTTTCCGTCAGAACTTGCTGGGCAAGCGCGTGGACTACTCCGGTCGTTCCGTGATTACTGTGGGCCCCACACTCAAGCTGCACCAGTGTGGTCTGCCGAAATTGATGGCTTTGGAGTTGTTCAAGCCCTTCATCTTCGCGCGCCTGGAAGCCATGGGTATTGCCACCACCATCAAGGCCGCCAAGAAGGAAGTCGAATCCGGCACGCCAGTCGTGTGGGATATTCTGGAAGAGGTCATCAAAGAGCATCCCGTGATGCTGAACCGTGCGCCTACGCTGCACCGTTTGGGTATCCAGGCTTTTGAGCCCATCCTGATCGAAGGCAAGGCCATCCAGTTGCACCCCCTCGTTTGCGCGGCGTTTAACGCCGACTTTGACGGTGACCAAATGGCTGTTCACGTGCCTTTGTCGGTAGAAGCACAAATGGAAGCACGCACTTTGATGCTGGCTTCCAACAACGTGCTGTTCCCCGCCAACGGCGAGCCATCCATCGTCCCGTCCCAAGACGTGGTGCTGGGTCTGTACTACACCACCCGTGACCGTATCAACGGCAAGGGTGAGGGCCTGATTTTTGCCGATACCGGTGAAGTCCAGCGCGCCTTTGACGGTGGTGCAGTCGAACTCAATGCGCGCATCAACGTACGCTTGACCGAGTGGACCAAGAACAAGGAAACCGGTGAGTTCGAACCCTCGACCAAACTGTGGGAAACCACGGCCGGCCGTGCGTTGCTGTCTGAAATCCTCCCCAAAGGCCTGCCTTTCTCCAACATCAACAAGGCGTTGAAGAAGAAGGAAATCTCCAAGCTCATTAACGTTTCTTTCCGCAAGTGCGGATTGAAAGAAACGGTGGTATTTGCTGACAAGCTGCTGCAAAGCGGGTTCCGCTTGGCAACCAAAGCTGGTATCTCCATCTGTATCGACGACATGTTGGTGCCTGCTGAAAAGCATGACATCATTGGCCGCGCGCAGAAGGAAGTCAAAGAGATCGAACAGCAATACGTCTCGGGTCTGGTGACTTCTGGCGAGCGTTACAACAAGGTGGTGGACATCTGGGGCAAGTCGGGTGACGAAGTGTCCAAGGTGATGATGGCCAAGCTCTCCAAAGAGATGGTGATTGATCGTCACGGCAAGGAAGTCGCCCAAGAGTCCTTCAACTCCATCTACATGATGGCTGACTCTGGCGCCCGTGGTTCCGCAGCCCAGATCCGTCAGGTTGCAGGTATGCGTGGTCTGATGGCCAAGCCAGACGGCTCCATCATTGAGACACCCATCACGGCGAACTTCCGCGAGGGTCTGAACGTGTTGGAGTACTTCATCTCCACCCACGGTGCCCGTAAGGGTCTGGCCGATACGGCGTTGAAGACTGCCAACTCCGGTTACCTGACCCGCCGCTTGGTTGACGTGACGCAGGATCTGGTGGTGACCGAGCAGGATTGCGGCACTCACAATGGCTACCTGATGCGTGCCATTGTCGAAGGTGGTGAAGTGATTGAGTCCCTGCGCGACCGCGTGCTGGGCCGTACCACTGCCGACGATGTGCTGCATCCCGAGAACCGTTCGGTGTTGGCCAAGGCCGGTGACATGCTGGACGAAGACCTGATCGAAGAGCTCGAAGCTGCAGGCGTGGATGAAGTCAAGGTGCGTACCGCGTTGACTTGCGAAACACGCTTTGGTATCTGCGCCAAGTGTTATGGACGTGACCTGGGTCGTGGCGGCCTGATCAACGGCGGTGAAGCCGTTGGTGTGATTGCTGCCCAGTCCATCGGCGAGCCTGGTACCCAGCTGACCATGCGTACCTTCCACATCGGTGGTGCTGCTTCGCGTGCGGCCATCGCCTCCAGTGTGGAAGCCAAGTCCAATGGCGTAATCGGCTTTAACGCCACGATGCGCTATGTCACCAACAGCAAGGGTGAGTTGGTGGTGATTGCTCGATCTGGCGAAATCATCATCCATGATGAGCATGGCCGTGAGCGCGAACGCCACAAGGTGCCCTATGGCGCGATCCTGACGGTCAAGGCCGATCAGTCCGTCAAGGCCGGTGCGATTCTGGCGAACTGGGATCCCCTGACACGCCCCATCATTACCGAGTTTGCCGGCAAGGCGCATTTCGAAAATGTGGAAGAAGGCCTGACGGTCGCCAAGCAGGTTGATGAAGTTACTGGCTTGTCCACTCTGGTTGTGATTGACCCTAAGCGCCGCGGCGCAGCCAAGGTCGTTCGCCCTCAGGTCAAGCTGATCGATGCCTCCGGCCACGAAGTGAAGATTCCTGGTACCGACCACTCGGTGACTATTGGTTTCCCCGTGGGCGCCCTGGTGCAGGTGCGTGACGGTCAGGACGTGGGTCCAGGCGAAGTGCTGGCGCGTATACCGATCGAAGGTCAGAAGACCCGTGACATTACCGGCGGTCTGCCGCGTGTGGCCGAGTTGTTCGAAGCCCGTTCGCCCAAGGATAAGGGTGTTTTGGCTGAAGTGACCGGCACCGTGTCCTTCGGTAAGGAAACCAAGGGCAAGGTCCGTTTGCAGATCACTGACCCTGAAGGTAAGGTCTGGGAAGAGCTCGTGCCCAAGGAGAAAAACATCCTGGTGCACGAAGGCCAGGTGGTTAACAAGGGTGAAAGCGTTGTGGACGGCCCTGCCGATCCGCAAGACATCCTGCGCCTGCTGGGTTCCGAAGAGCTGGCCCGCTACATCGTGGACGAAGTCCAGGACGTGTACCGCTTGCAAGGCGTGAAGATCAACGACAAGCACATTGAAGTGATCGTTCGCCAGATGTTGCGTCGCGTGGTGGTTGAAGCCGCGGGAGATTCTGGCTACATCAATGGTGAGCAGGTGGAGCGTTCTGAAATGCTCAACACCAATGACGCCTTACGTGCAGACGGCAAGATCCCGGCGACCTATACCAACCTGTTGTTGGGTATCACCAAGGCGTCGTTGTCCACCGACAGCTTCATCTCTGCGGCGTCTTTCCAGGAAACGACCCGTGTTCTGACCGAGGCAGCCATCATGGGCAAGCGTGACGAGTTGCGCGGTCTGAAGGAAAACGTCATCGTGGGTCGTCTGATTCCCGCCGGTACCGGTCTGGCCTACCATGAGGCCCGCAAGGTGCGCGAAACGATGGACGACGCCGAGCGCCGCGCCATTGCTGAGGCCGAAGCTGCTGAGCTGGCCGGTGGTGCCGATGTTGCTGGCGAACTTGAAGCCAATGAGGGCTCTTCGGCTGAATAATCCGTTGGTCTTGCGTTAGTGCAAATGCCCCAAGCATGTGTCTGCAGCTTGGGGCATTTCTTTTGAGGGCGTCATGATGGATCTGTCATTGCTGATGTGGTTGGCTCTGGCCCTTCTCCTGTTTTGGGGCGTAGGCCTCTACAACCGCCTGATGCGCTTGCGCGCACGTGCGCTGGAGGTGTTGGGGGTGGTGGAAAAGCATGCAGGTACTTGCGTGCGTTTGGTTGAGCAATATGCAGAGGCCTATCAGGGGCGTGGGGTGGCGCTGGCAGCAACCCCATGGACTGAAGTGCACGCAGCAGCAACTCGTTTGGAGCAGGTGCTGGCACAGCCCCGGTCGGCATCCTTGCAGCCAGATGTCGTGGCTGCATTCGCCGCGGCGTGGACCGCACTGTACGCAGCATGGGGGGATGCCAGTGACGGGGCCATCGACTTGGCGGGGCCGGTGATGCCCGAGGAAATGCAGGCAGCTTGGGCGGCCGCCAGTCTCAAAGTGCAAAGTGCCAGTGGGGGCTTCAACCAGATCATTGCGCGTTACAACGAAGCGATTCAACAATACCCGGCCCGCTGGGTGGCGGCCTTAATGGGCTTCCATGTGGCCGGACAACTTTGACTTATGACTCAATCGGTAAATGCGCCTCCTTTGTGGCGCCAATTGCAGCACGTTGCGCGGGTAAACCAAGCCGTGATGTCGGGCACATCAGGCACCACGGCACTGGAGGCGGTGGACGCCGCGTTGCGCGGAGGCGTTCAGGCCTTGTGTTTCCATGTCTGGCGGCATTGGGGGCGTGCGCAGGCACTGCGGGCTCAACTGGTTCGCAAGGCACCACCGCCCATGGCCGATGCGCTGTTGTGCTCGGCGCTGGCCTTGGCCTGGAACGCCGACGACAGTGCTTACGATGCGTTCACTCTCGTCAACCAGTCGGTAGAGGCCGCCAAGCGGCAGCCTGAAACCAAGGCGCAGGCCAACTTTATCAATGCGTGCTTGCGGCGGTTTTTGCGTGAGCGCGAAACCCTGCTGGCCGCCACAGATGCGGACCCTGTGGCCTTGTGGAATCACCCACGCTGGTGGATTGCGCGCCTGCAGCAAGACCACCCCCAGCAGTGGATGCAGATTTTGGAAGCAGCCAACCGGCATGCACCCATGACCTTGCGCGTCAACCAGCGTCGTGTGCAGCCACAGACCTATCTGTCATTGCTGCAGGCCGCAGGTCTGAGTGGGAAACACTTGTCGGCCAGCGCCATTGAGCTCCTGCAACCCGCGCCTGTGCAGGCATTACCGGGGTTTGGTGACGGATGGGTATCGGTGCAGGACGCTGCCGCCCAGGTTGCCGCACCCTTGTTGGTCGAGGGCTACGCAGCCGCAGGAGCGTGGCGAATTTTGGATGCCTGCGCCGCTCCAGGCGGAAAGACTGGCCATTTGCTGGAGCTCACCGACGCCGAGGTGGTGGCGCTGGAGGTTGATGCGCACCGCGCACAGCGTATTAACAGCAATGTGCAGCGGCTGGGCCTTTGCCCGCAGGTGATTGTGGCGGATGCCAGTGCCGTGCCTAGCTGGTGGGATGGTCGTCCTTTCCATTTGATCTTGCTGGACGCACCGTGTACTGCGTCGGGCATTGTGCGCCGTCACCCCGATATACGCTGGTTGCGTCGGGAAAGCGATGTAGCCCAACTGGCAGCCACTCAGCGTCGTCTTTTGCAGACTTTGTGGCCCTTGGTGATGCCTGGTGGGCGGCTGCTGTTTTGCACTTGCTCCATCTTTCGGGCGGAGGGGGATGATCAAGTGCAAGCGTTTCTTGCACACAACACTGATGCCACTTTGCTGCCATCCCCGGGGCATTTGCTGCCGCGTGGCAGCCATGATCACCCGGTTGTGGCTGACAATCCCTTGGGTGACCACGACGGTTTTTTCTATGCACTTTTTGAGAAGCGTGCGGCCTGAGTGGGCGGTGCGCTGGCTCTTGACCGCCTGCTTTTTGAGCTTCTGCCTGTTGGGTAGAGCCCAAGGGGCTGCAGAAATCGCGTCTTTCGAGCTGGAGCGCAGCAGCGAAGAGCTGAGCTTCTCGGCCCAACTGCAATTTGAGCTGTCCGCTACCGTGGAGGAGGCCTTGCTCAAAGGCATTCCTATGGTGTTCGTGGCCGAAACGGAGCTTTTGCGCGAACGGTGGTACTGGTACGACAAGTCCGTTGCCTCATCTGCCCGCCACTTTCGTTTGGCGTTTCAGCCGCTCACACGCCGCTGGCGACTCAATATCAGTTCGGGGGCCGCGAGCGCAACCGGCCAAGGCCTCGCCTTGAACCAGAGTTTTGACACTCTGCAGCAAGCTCTTGTCACCATCAAGCGGATTTCGCGTTGGCGTGTTGCGGGCGCCAATGAACTGGATCCCACGGTGCGCCACCGTTTCGAGTTTCGTTTCCGTCTGGATCTGGGGCAGTTGCCGCGGCCCTTCCAGATTGGTGCGATTGGCCAGTCGGAATGGGATATCTCCGTCGTGCGTTCAGAGCTTCTTCCACCAGAGGTCGTGAAATGAAGCCTGCGCAGAATCTGGTGACCAATCCTGGGCACCAGACCTCGCGCGCCGTACGGCGAGCAGTGGCACTGGGGGCCGCCGCCATGGTGCTGATTGGCCTGTTGTTGCTGTACCTGCTGACCCAAGCAACCAACAACCGCGAACTCTACGAACAGAATTACGCGCGCTTATTTGTGGTGAATGTGGTGGTGGCAACCCTGTTGGGCGTGGCCATCGCGTGGGTTGGCTATCGGCTGATGGCACGCCTACGACAAGGGCGTTTTGGCAGCCGTCTACTGGTCAAGTTGGCCACCATCTTTGCGCTGGTTGGGGTCATGCCCGGACTGTTGATCTACGTGGTGTCCTACCAATTCGTGTCTCGTTCCATCGAAACCTGGTTCGATGTAAAGGTCGAGGGTGCGTTGGAGGCAGGGCTGAGCTTGGGGCGTGTGACCCTGGAAACCTTGTCCAGCGACCTCGCAACCAAATCGCGTGCGGCCGCCAGCCAGTTGGTGGAAACCAGTGACTCCGCGACAGGCGAGGTCGCCGAGCGCTTGCTGGACCAATTGGGGGCGACTGACATCACGGTCTGGTCCGGCTCTGGCAAGCTGATTTCCAGTGTGGGGCTGTCTCGGTTTCAACTGAGCCCGGACAAGCCGAGTTCCAGCCAGTTTCGGGCCGCGCGGCAAGAGCGCGCTCTGGCTTGGGTCGAGGGGCTTGAAGACGCGGTTCCCGGGGCCCTGGCCAATGCGCAGATCAAGGCCCTGGTGCCGGTCTCGAGTTCGGTGTTGGGCTTGTCCGCAGAAACTCGCTACATGCTGGTCTCGCGTACGCTGCCAACGGGCTTGGTGGCCAACGCCTTGGCGGTGGAGGCTGCCAACCGTGAATACCAGGAACGAGCCCTGGCCCGTGAGGGCCTCAAGCGCATGTACATCGGCACGCTGACGCTCAGCCTTTTTTTGGCCGTTTTTGGTGCCGTGCTGCTCGCTGTCGTCCTGGGTAATCAGATCGCCAAACCCCTGCTATTGCTCACGGAGGGCGTGAGTCAGGTGGCGGCAGGGGACTTGACCCCCAAGCTTGCCATGCAGGGGCGCGATGAACTGGGCGGGCTGACACGCGCCTTTGCGTCGATGACGCAGCAATTGGCGGATGCCCGCCTCTCGGTGGAAGCCAGCATGTCACAGGTAGACGCTGCCCGTGCGAATTTGCAGACGATTCTGGACAACCTGACCTCGGGGGTTGTCGTGTTGGCGCCCGATGGCCGTATCGTTTCTTCCAATCCCGGGGCTACCCGCATACTGCAGTTGCCGCTGACCGCATACGAAGGCCAGCCTCTCTCCGAGGTGCCGGGCCTGCAGACTTTTGGTGATGCGGTGCAAAACCAATTTGCCCAGTATCTGACCAACCGCGCCGAGCATGGGCTGGATCACTGGCAGCAGTCTTTCGAACTGGGTGGAAACACTGCGATCCAAAGTCCTTTTGAACGCGCAGTCACGCTGGTGGCACGGGGTGCGGAGTTGCCCAGTGCCCAGCGCCTGTTGGTGTTCGACGACATCTCCGAAATCGTCTCCGCGCAGAGAGCCCAGGCATGGGGCGAAGTCGCGCGCCGGTTGGCCCACGAAATCAAGAATCCGCTAACCCCGATTCAGCTTTCTGCGGAGCGCATGGAAATGAAGCTGGCCGGCAAGCTGGAGGGCGTCGAACTGGGCATTCTGACCAAGTCTGTGAAAACCATTGTCGACCAGGTCGACGCCATGAAGCGGCTGGTTAATGAGTTTCGTGATTACGCGCGCTTGCCCTCCGCAGAACTCAAGCCGGTGGATTTGAATGCACTGGTGCGTGATGTTCTTCAACTCTATGAATCCGATGTCAGCAAGGTGGTCCTGGTCGCTGATCTGGACGAAGCCTGTCCCCCTGTGCGGGGTGACGCGCAGCAACTGCGGCAAGTGATCCACAACCTGGTGCAAAACGCGCAGGACGCGACAGAGTCTGCGACTTTGTCGGGGCCTGGCCGTGTCGTTTTGCGCACCCAGCACCTGGCTGTTGCAGACCGTGTGCGGCTATCGGTTCAAGACCAAGGCACGGGGTTCCCGGAGCACATCCTCAAGCGCGCCTTTGAGCCCTACGTCACCACCAAAACCAAGGGCACGGGGCTCGGTCTGGCGGTAGTGAAAAAAATTGCTGACGAGCATGGCACGCGTGTGGATATCACCAACCGCACCACTGAAGGCAAGGTAACAGGTGCGCAAGTGTCGTTATCATTGGCTATAGACCACAGCGCACAAGGTTGAGTGCGGACAAGGGCATCAAAGGGACTGCGCTAACAATGGCAAACATACTGGTAGTAGACGACGAGCACGGCATTCGGGAATTGCTCTGGGAAATTCTCAATGACGAAGGCCACACCGTCGAGCTTGCTGAGAATGCCGCACAAGCCCGTGCCGCGCGCCAGCGTGAGCGCCCGGACTTGGTCCTGCTGGATATCTGGATGCCAGACACCGATGGCGTGACCTTGCTCAAGGAATGGTCGTCTACGGGGGCCCTCACCATGCCCGTCATCATGATGAGTGGCCACGCCACCATCGATACCGCTGTGGAAGCCACCAAAATCGGTGCTCTTGCGTTCCTGGAAAAACCGGTCACCCTGCAAAAACTGCTCAAGGCGGTGGAACAGGGGTTGGCGCGCAACAACTTGCGCAAAACCGTGCCACTGCCAGCAAGCAGTTTCCTGGCCGCAGAGCCTGTCGCTTCACCCGCGGCACATGCCGTGGTCGCTGTGGATGCTGGTCCGGTGTCCGAGCAGCGCTTCATGTTGGACAAGCCCCTGCGTGAAGCGCGGGACGAGTTTGAGAAGGCATATTTTGAGTACCACTTGGCCAAAGAAAATGGGTCGATGACGCGGGTTGCGGAGAAAACCGGCCTGGAGCGTACCCACCTGTACCGCAAGCTCAAACAATTGGGTGTGGATCTGACCCGCGGCAAGCGGAATGGCCCCTAAACTAATGCTATAATTCAAGGCTCAGGCCCGGTAGCTCAGTCGGTAGAGCAGAGGATTGAAAATCCTTGTGTCGGTGGTTCGATTCCGCCCCAGGCCACCAAACCTAAAAATGGCTTCCAGCAATGGAAGCCATTTTTTTTGGCCCTCCCTCGTTCTCTGCATGGGGCCTTTCTACAATCGAGTCTGTATTTCTACAAAATGTATGTTTTGACGGGAGACAGGGGAATGGCGAAAGTAGAAGAAGTATTTGGCGTAACGTCTCATGGAGTGCTCTCTTACGTGGAGCGGGATGACGTTGACAACAGCTTTCAGGAAGCTCTGAAGGCGCACAAGCAAATTATTGTGTATGGTTCTTCCAAGCAAGGGAAGACGGCATTGGTGTCTAAGCACCTGCCATATGGTGAGAATATTCTTGTCAGCCTCACGCCCAAAACCCAATTAATTGACATCTATCAGACGGTTCTTGCGCAAGCAGGGGTGCGAATTTCTTCTTCAACAACTGAAAAGTCCGGTACTGAGTCAAGCCTATCCTTTGGCGCGAAATTTAAGGCAATGATTCCGCTCTTTGGCGGTGCAGAGGCAGAAACGGTTGGCTCCACAAAAGCTAATTCCGGCAAAGAAACCAAGTGGGAGGAGGTTCCGCTTAATCTTGAATTGCCTCAAAGTGTTGCTGATCTCCTGACGCGCGTGGGCTCCAAGAAATGGATCATCCTTGAGAATTTCCACTATTTGACTGACGAGGTCCAGCAGCAGTTCGCTTTTGATTTAAGGGCTTTTCAAGAATTGAATGTTTTATTCGTAATTCTTGGTGTTTGGCGGGAGAAAAACCGCATGGCCCAATTCAATGGAGACCTGCTTGATAGGACTATTGAGGTGCCCGTGGAACCATGGAAGCATGATGACTTCCGACGAGTTGCGACCGTGGGTTGTGCAGCCCTTAATGTGAGTATTTCAAATCAAGTTCTGACAGATACCATTACCGCTTCCTTTTCCAGTATTGGAGTGTTTCAAGAGCTCCTGAAACATATTTGTCTCAACGGTGGAGTAAGAGAAACTGGCGATAATTTGGTTAATTTGGATGACGCTCAGTACTTGGCAGCAGCGATTTCTACCAAAACCAATGATTACGCTTCACGCCACCAAAGAGCGTTAGAGGCAATTGCAGCCGGACACACATCTGGCGGTGCTAAAGGCGACAGGCCACCTCTATTTCTCCCCTACTATTTGGTCAGGACGATCATGGAGCACGGGTTTGATGGTATATCCAATGGTGCCCGGAAAAGCACAATTTGGGACTGGATCAGGGTTGTTCACCATCGGTCTGACGATGTACGCAGTAACGATATGACGAATCTTTTGGGCGGCTTGGCAAATTTGCAATCGGTTAAGGCAATATCACCTCCAATTTTTGCCTATGACGCCCAGCAACGAATTTTACAAGTGGTCGACTCGACCTTCTATTTCTTTATTCGGAATGCAGACGCTAGTGAGATTTTGGAGTCCATCCAAAACCCGCTTGAAAATACCTAACGAAGCGGCTTTAACCGTTTCCCCATTAAAGCCTTGGCATAGCGCTCAGTCATTCCCCGAATTTTGTGTTCTGGCAGCTTCTGTGAGTGCGCCAGGTTGTCTTGCCAAGGTATAGATCGAAAGTTCGAGCCTCTTTTTCCGCTCCATTTGGTTCTTTATGCACCAAGCCCGTCCATTGCGATGGGCTTTTTGCTTTCTGGCGCGGGAAGGTATTGGCGATAGCTGGTGAGGCAGTTCGGTAGGTTCGGTGCGGCGACTATGGCCACAGGCTCACTGCTACTGAGCTCTATGGAAGAATTGCGCCAGCTGCTGAATGTTTCAGCCTCGGGAGACCCAAGATGAGCCAATTCATACGCCTGACGCTCAAGACAGTTGCAATCGCCTGCCTTCCACTTACTGTTGCTTTTAGTTCGTACGCCCAAAGCGGAGACCGAACTGAACAACTGGAAAAAGAGATTCAGGAGATAAAACTTCGGTTATCCAAGCTGGAAGCAGCACAAGGCAAATCAAGTGCGAATCCTATGTCCATGCAGTCCGGCGACGGTTGGATGGCGTTAACAAACTGGCGGTTATTAAAAAGTGGAATGTCACCTAGCGATGTACGAGCTGTGTTGGGGGAGCCCGCTCGGGTCAAGGGTGGTGATGTGGCGTTTTGGTATTACACGAACGGCGGGGAGGTCACATTCATTCGCGACAAGGTCACTTCGTGGCGTGAGCCAGATTAGGGCTGGGTGCCACCAAGTGTGCCGGGACGGTCCGGTAATCGCGCCGCACAGTTTTCGCGTCCGCTTACATACCCATTTCCCCTCACACGTTGATGTACCCTCGGACTTTCATTTGGATTCTGCTGCTTCCTACGGATAACACTAAATGAACGAGCTTTGTTTTTTAACGAATGTCACAAGCGAACAGTGGGCAGCGTGGGTGCAGGCAATCGGCAGCATCATTGCCATCATTGCTGCAATTCTTATTGGCCGACATCAGGCGCAGGTCAGCCGACAGCTTGCAGAAGCCCACGCTAAACGAAGTGATGAGATTCAATTGGAACAACACGCCCAGAGATATGCCGAGCTTTATGCGCCCCCCTTGGCAGTTGCTCAAATCGCCGTAGAGGAAATGTCCGATATGTTGTCGGAATTGGTCGCACCGTACTTCGAGGGTGGATTTAACGCTAGCCACACACTGACCCAACGATGTGATGCCTTGGTTGCAGAGTTCTCAAATCTTCCTCTCAGCCGTATGCCGACCGTCCCCAGCGTTAAGAATCTGTGGAACATTCAGAAACAACTAGCCTTTGCAAAACAAGTGCTCACCGAAATTGGAGTCAAAAAGGACATGCTGGTAACCATCACATCTGCAGATGTGGAGCGATTTAAATCCTGCCTCTTGAAGATCAAAGGCGAATGCGAAGATCTCAAGATCAATCTGGTTGCCGCAACATTACCGACCAATGCGCATTAGCCTGGGTACGCCGAGCTTGCGATTTGGATGCAAAGGCAATTGATGCTGAAAAGCTCTATCAGTGGCGCGAACCTAACCAGAACTGACTCACAAGGCTGACCACCTAGCTGTTTGATTTGTGTTTTTCTCTGAGTTGCATATACTGTACAAATAAACAGTAAATGTAATTTGGAGAAGCAGCAATGGAAGCAAATGAATGGGTAGCAAGGTGTTCCGCACGCCTACATGCGCAATGGCCCCGCCTTCAACGTGAACAGCGAGATGAGGTGGCTAGAGATCTTTGGAATGACCAGCGGTGGCAGCTCAGTGAACCTGAGGTGGCTGTCGTTGAATGGTTAAGCCAAGGTATTCCTGTGCCTGTGGGGAGCGAGCCATGAAGCACACCTACTGCCAGAGACCTGACGCCAAATTGCATTGGCGCCTCCCTGACACCCTGCCTGGACGTCAGATTCTTGTGGCGATTTGGCGCTGGATGTAGTTCGCATTGCGTGGTGATAATTCAAAGCATGAGAATTAATCTAGTCACACCCTTCGCAGAGAAGGATGCCGTAAAGGCGCTTGGAGCCCGTTGGGACGGTACCAAGAAGCTCTGGTACATCACTGATGTTGCCGACCTCTCGCCGTTCATGCGATGGATTCCTAATCTGGAAGCGGCAAGCGAGCCCTCTGGCGGTGCTGTTAAGGCCGCTGCCAAACAATCGTCGGGTGTTATCACGAAGTCAACAGTCGTAGTTCCCCACTGTGGATGCAATGTTTTCCCATGGGACGATTGCGAGCACAGCGCTGCTGAGCGATGAATCCACATAATTAATCCACAACTGTTTCGGGAGATATATGGACGCCAAAGAGCTAATAGCCGATTTACGTGATGCGTTGAAGGGCGTTACCCAGCCAACTGTTCAAGTAGAAGCATTGAACAAGTATTTGGACAATTGGGAAAAATCAGCAACAGCGACTCAGACGCAAACCGAGGTGCAGCACACAAGGCAGTTGGAGCAGTGGAAAGCTCAATTGGCGTCATCCTCGGCCGCCTCTATCGAAATGTTCAAGGCGGTGATTGAAGCGGGTCAAACTGCATTGAAATCGTCCATTGTTATAAACGGTGGCGCTGCCGCAGCCTTGCTTGCGTTGCTTGCAGAGGGCCTGAAGGCGAATGGGGCGGGACAGTGGGGTTCTTTGTTGTCCCCATTGGGGGCTGCATGGTTGATGTTCATGCTCGGCTTAGGGTGCGCAGGTAGTGCCACAGCATTTCGCTACCTATCCCAAGCCTTCTACGGCAATTCACTTAGCTTAGGAGAGCGTGCTGATGGCAAGTGGAACAGATTCGGGGGCGTGTTCAGGAATATTGCTGCAGCCATAGGATTCCTGTCTTTCGGACTGTTCTTTGCTGGCGCAGTTGGAATTTTCTTGGTTATGCAATCGCGGGCCGGTTGAGCCCACTAGGCAAGCAGTCCCAACAACTCCGCCACCTTCCTGTCCCTGGCAGCAGGCTTCATTTGGTGCAATGCCAACAATAGCACAGCCACCTTGTCATCTTCACAGTACAGGTAGGACAGCGGCGCGTTCATTGCATGGGCAATCAATCTGGCAGTCGGTACCGGTGGCTCATGCACACCAAGCTCATACCGACTGATCCGAGCCCGGCTGCTGGACTCGTCTATACCGATCGCAACGCCGATCTTTTCCTGAGACAACCCCAATTCTTCGCGCAGCTCTTTCATTCGTCTTCCGACGATTGAGGTGGCGCGAGATTCATCACGAGGCATGTAACGAGTCTCGTGACACGCGTGATAATTGTCGTCACGTAATTCGTTACAAACTAAGCCAAACCAAATCTAACGGGAGGAAATATGAAGGTCGGAACAATTGGAAAAATACTGATCGCCTTGGGCGTGGCATTGATGCTCTATGCATTGAACATGCCCGTTTCGCTACCAGGAGCGCCCATTGTCAACATCCACTTAATGGAAGAGAGAAGAATGGCAATCACCATTGGTGGAATGCTATTTCTTGGGGGAATCGTCCTCTACGCAGTGTTCAAGTTGAAGCTGTCTAAGGATGACGAAAAACTGATCGAAGCGGAGAGCCGGCGTAAGAGGGAACAATTTGCAGAAATGCAGAAGGGCGCCGTTCAAAAAGCAGATGCTGCTTCCAGGGCTACGCAGTCCTATGTGGCTGGATATTTCAATGCAGATAAGGACATGACCGCCGCAAGATGGCGGGCCGGAATCTTTGTGAGTATTTGTCTGTTTCTTCCAGGCGTCTTCGTCTTGGAATGGTTGGTTCTGTTGGTAATTGCTGCAGTCTTTGGGTTGGCTTTCATGCCTGGTCCTGGGAGTATTGCAATAAAGCGGCTGTACTTGCTCAACAGCATTGCCTTTGTCATCATGACTCTCTTCACGCTCTTGGACTTCACATCGTCAGCTCCATTGAGTACACGCTTGATTCAGGCTGCAATACCGCTTGTCTTTGCAATCGTGTCTTGGGTTCTCCGGTCACGTGTGAAGCAGGTAGATGCAGCGCTGAAGTCGAGCTCAAACTAGAAAAATCAACTCATGGTGGCAACACCAATTGCACCTCACTCAGCCCCGGTAGCTCCGGGGTTTTTTTTATTCATGAAAGGTATCAATGTTCTGGGTAGCACTGTTTTTGTTTTCACTCGCACTCGTTTTTGTTCAGTTGGGTGCCCTGTCAGTCTGGGTCACCGTACTACTGATGGTGGTCAAGCTGTTGGCAGTGTTTGTAGTCGCCGCGATTGCTACCGTAACTGGTCGCATGTTCTGGAATCACAACAAGGCTAGGCAGCGGCAAAAGATGCGTCTGTTAACCCTCAAATAGACGCAGATAGGTTAGTCGCTGTCGTCTGATTTTTTTCCCTCACCCCCAAGCCCCCTGGAGAAATCCTCGGGGCTTTTTCTTTGTCTGTTCCACAACCCTTGAAGGAGAAATTTATGTCGTTCATTCACACCGTCACAGCTGGATTCATGCCCCGTGACACCTACCACCAGCCCACCTACCGTCAGTTCCCAAAGCAAAAACCCTGTTTGGAGGTCCCCCGTGATCGTCGTTCGTGACACATCCACCATCTCTCAAATCAGCAGCCCGTCCATCAGGTCATTGGTACAGCGCCGTATTGATGATCTTGGCGGTGATGGCTTCGACTTCGCAGCCCTGGGCTACTTTTTGGTGATTGAGGCTGGGGACAGCCTTGAGGACATCCAGGCGCAAATTGGCTTTGACATTGTTTGCAACAGGTACACGGGCATCCGCTACGACCAAGCAGGGTTCACACCATCGTTTGAGTTCGTCGAGGCGTTTCCCGCTTGCTACGACATGGTGATTGTTCTCGGCGATGACGGCAACGGCATCGAAGTATTTGTGCCCGTAGAGCAGGGTGTATCCATTGAACTGCTCAGCATGTGCAGGGACCATGCGTTTCCATCTGAGGACGAGGGCCCTCCCTGAAGCCGGTATGCCCGCCAGTCCAAATTGCCACCCATTGCGGTGGCTTTGTTTTTGGTGGCTCTGCTTGCGGAAAACCCGCCACCTTATATGAAGACCAACAAGGACTTCAACAACTTCAACCATCAACTAGGAGAGTTTTTATGTCAGAAATTGAGAGTAATGAGCCCGCTAAAACGGACCCGATTCATGTCATCTACCAAGCCGAATGTCAGTCAGTCTCTGGACGGTCAATACTGGAGTTCGCGGTGGGGCGCCATGAGGAAGGTGGTTCGCTGCACCTGGCCATTGTTTCCAACAGTGGTGGCGGTATGTGGTGCAAAGAATGGGCTTCTGCGCAGGCCATTCAGGATGTAGTGATTGGGGCAACGGGGCTTACCTCTGCGTCATTTCAAACGTTGCATCCGGGTAAGTCCATCAACACCGGCGGGTTCTACCTGGCTGCATTGAAGGAGCTGGGTCTGATCAGAGCAAATGCCGAGAACAGCCGACAGCATGAGCATGTGCCAACGAGCACCTTTGAGCAGGTCATTGCGGCACATATGGAGCGAGCAAAGGCCAATGAGCCCAAGGGTGCGCGCAAGAAGGGGAGGGAGGGCTGATTGGTTCTAAGTATTACTGCTGCACTGATCGCGGCGGCAGTGTTAGGGCTGTGGTTTTCCTCGACCCGTGGCATCTCCATCGCTGCTGTGGCCGTTCTGGCCTTCATTTACCCGTGGCTGGTTGTGCTGGTCCTCACAGGATCGGCTGCAGCCTTCTACACGTTTCGCATACGCAAACAACGTTAAAAAAGAGAACATCATGATTTATATGGACTGCATTTCGGTAGCGGCTCACCAAGCCTTGGATCTGGAAATTCCATTGCACTTGTTGCCGCTAATCATCACCAATGGAGCCGCGACGCTGGCGGGCTTCGATAGTGACCGCATGGGCGCCGGGGGCTGGGACTGATGCCCCTGGGCATACCCCGGGTGCAACGGCCAGGCCTTGGCACGATCTGGTTGCCGCTTGAGCCTGCGTGCCTTTGGGGGGGGGGCGGGGAGGTGGTGTAAGATAGCGGCAACCAGTCAATTGCGGCTGGGCAGGTGCAACTCAGTTCTGAGGTTGCATCAAAAGAGAGTTTGACACCTGTGAGGTCATGCTCTTGAAAACCCAGATGGGAAATAAGTGCCGCCGTGCAATGCGGAGGGCGCTAGGCCATGTAGTCATGCTGAAAAGCAGCGCTGCATGGATCTAAAAGTATTCGGCTGTTAGCCGAGTGTCTTCCTTTTCCATTTGTTTGATTCCTATGCTCAATACCCCAGAAAATTTCGCTGCTACCAGTGCTCCCGCGTCTGCACACGCCACCCATTCTTGCGCCGTGCTCGACTCCATCGACAACGCCAAATCGTTGAATGTTTCGAGCTTCCCCGATAAACCCGCAGGTCGCCATTTCGACCCGCCCGCGACTATCGCCAACATCAAGCATCTGCTGGCTCACTACAAGGTGAACGTTCGCTACAACATCATCAAAAAGAAGCTCCAAATCAGCTTGCCGGGCGAGACTGGTACTTCGGACAATGCTGACAACACGGCCATGACTTCGATCCTGAGCCTGGCCACCCTCAATGGCATTTCTATCGCTGCGGTGCCTGCAATCGTTGAACTGCTAGGTGATCGCAGCCCGTACAACCCCGTGCAAGAGTGGATTATGAAAACGCCATGGGATGGCACAGACCGCTTGCAGTCGGTGTATGACACGCTGACTGCGCGTGAGGGCTATCCCGAATTTCTCAAAGAGTTGTTGGTGCGCAAGTGGCTGCTGAGTGCAGTCGCCGCTGCGATGAAGCCCAAAGGTTTTAAAGGTCGTGGCGTGCTGGTCTTCCAAGGTCCGCAAGGCATCGGCAAAACCAGCTGGCTGAAGTCGCTTGTTCCGGATGTGCAATTGCGTGATGACGTCATCAAGGTTGACCACCACCTGGACGCCAACAATAAAGATGCCATTTTGAGTGCTGTTGGCAACTGGCTTGTGGAGATCGGTGAGCTGGACAGCACGTTTAAGAAAGATGTTGCTCGCCTGAAGGGCTTTTTGACCAGCGACGCCGACAAGCTGCGTCGCCCTTACGCACGTGCGGAGTCGGAGTACTCGCGCCGCACCGTTTTCTTTGCCACCGTGAACGATGAAAATTTTCTGGTGGACAGCACGGGCAACACGCGTTTCTGGACAGTGCCGGTAGTGGCGATTAATCACACCCACAGCATCGACATGCAGCAGGTGTTTGCGCAGTTGGCGGTGGATTTTGAGAGCGACCATGAATGGTGGCTCAACAAGGAAGAAGAAGCGCAGCTGGAGTCTTGCAACTCTGAACATCGCTCTCACAGTGTGATTCGTGACATGCTGCTGGAGATCCTTGATCTGGACAAGAAGGGTGCAACTGGCAACCCGTACATGTCTACGACAGAGCTGTTTGTCATGTTGAATTTCAAATCCCCCAAGAATGGTGATTCCAAGGAGTTGACGGGTGTACTGCGCGAAATCCTGGGGCCGTCCAGCAAGGTTAACGGCACACAAAAGTGGCGCATCCCGCTGCGCAAAACTGAGCACGACGGCCATCGCCTGTAAGCGCTAGTGGGCACATGCTGATTTGAGTCCTCCCCCGTGCATCCCTCCGCCCTCCCCCAGGGTGGGACTGGGTTTCACTTTGATATCAATGACTTGCGTGAAGGGGGGAGGAGGGGGGGGCGGTATTCCTACTTTCTCTGGGATTATCAAAGTTGACTGTTGTCGACTTTGCGCCCCCCTCCCTCCACTGATCGGCTGCGGTGCCTGGCTGATTCAGATGAACCTGGTGTCGTGGCTAAGTAGGTTGGTGAGTGCCATGAGGCACAGGCGCTCCGAGCTGCAGTTCAAAGCAGCATGAATGCATGGGCCAAAAGGCATGCCCATGTTGTGAAACAACGGAAGTGATTTGTCCGTCACTTCCAGCAGGTAGTTCCTGCGCGAACTTGTTACTCCCGTCTTTGGCTAAGCGCCTCTCTGTTTCTTGAGGCGTTGGCCGGAGGCTTTCCTAAATTTCAGAAAGTTTATTTATGACTATTGAATTGTTTCCATATTTTGAGTTCACAGCTGCAGGCAAACGTGCTTCAAGCCTGATGCGGACCCATGAACTCACCACTAAGAAAATCTTCGAATCAGTGCTTGATGCACTTCTGCAAACTGAACTCACCCTGGCCGAGGGCCGTCTGTACACGGCGGAGAAGGTGTGTGGCCCATTGTTGTGGCATGCGTGGGCCCGAGCTGAACGCCATGTGGCAGGTATGTGCCTGTCGTTCTTCGTTCGCTACGACTTGGTGCCGTTCACCGCCCACAGAACCCCGTCGGGGAAGGGAACGAAGCGCTACCGCGCATCCAAGCCCCATGTCATCCAGAGCTAAGAGGGGAGAAAAGATGCCAGTAATTCAGAATTTTCAGGCCTTCATGGCCCACGGGTTGGTCTGTCCGTCTGACAAGAAAAAGATCGAGTTTAGTGTGGCTGATGAGCCAGGCTTGTTCGTGGAGTGCCGTGCTTCCAAAAAGGCGCAACCCACCTGGTACTTGCGCCAGAAAGGCTCCAAGGGTACCAATGTGTACAGCAAGCTGGGCACTGTGAATGATGTCAATCTTGCTCAAGCGCGCAAGTTGGTCAAGCAAATGCGTGCTGCGAACTTGACTGTGTCCAAGGTGTCAGCCGCTGAGGCCCTCTTCACAACACCTGCAGAAATGGTGTGGGATGTCTTCATCAAGGACCACTTTGCGCCCTATTGCGAAGCACATATTCGCAGCGCCAAAAAGTACGACCAACTGCAACGTCTGTATGTAAGCCCTCGCTTTGGCCATTTGCCACTGAGTCAAATCACTCGTCGTGATGTGCAGTCCTTTCATGTCGGCCTGATGGAAAACAAAAAACTGAGCCCTGCCTCAGCTGACCATGCTATCAAGTTCATGCGTCGTGCTTTGAATCTGGCGGTGCAATGGGACTATCTGGAGAAGAACCCGCTCAAGAACTTTCAGCTTTTTATGGTGGACAACCAAGTGGAAAACTACCTCAACGAGGAGCAGTTGCAGCATCTTCTAGCGGTATTGCGTACGGACAAGAACCGCATGGTCTGTTTTATTTTGATGTTTTTGCTGTCCACGGGGGCCCGCGCGAATGAGGCCCTGACTGCCACTTGGAAAAACATCAGCATTGAGAACAAGGTGTGGAAGGTGGATGCCATCCGCTCCAAGTCCAAGCGCACGCGTTCAATCCCATTGAATGATTCGGCGCTGTGGGTGCTGGACCAGCTGGATACGCAAGGTAAGTCAGATTTTTTGTTCCCGTCACCTGTGAGCGGCAAGCCCTTCCTTGCCATCACGCGTCCGTGGTATCGCTTGCGCAAGAAGGCCGGTGTGAAAATTCGTATTCACGACTTGCGCCATGGCTTTGCCTCCATGCTGGTTTCGGGTGGCCGCAGCTTGTATGAGGTGCAGCAAATTCTGGGACACAGCGATCCGAAGCTGACTATGCGTTATACCCATTTGTCATCCAAGACCTTGCAGGAGGCTGCAAATGCTGGCTCAGTGATCGTGCCCAGAGCGGAGGCGCAAGCAGCCTAAACGTAGGGCCAAGTGGTTGTTGCGACTGCTTGGCTCCCTAGTACACGTTCTGTCGAGTCTTCGCAGAATCACCCGTTTGGGTGATAGCCAGACATGCTCCTATGCCGACAGAATGGGGGCTCATATGCCAACTTACAGGTTTCAGTTGGCCTCTTGTTTATTCATTCAAACAAAAAAATGACTCTTGTAGTTGCTCGGCGTAGAGAAGATGAAATAACGATTGTTAGCGATACTCGAATTACTCATGATAGCCAGCAGAGTGTCGAGCATATTCGCGGCGCTGTTGTTAAGTGCGTAATACTTTCGTTAACAATTTCCGTGAGTTTCTCAGGCCATGTTCCTACTGCAGCAAAAGTAATACATGATTTTTCTGAAAAATGGCTAAACCTGCCTCGTGAAGAAATCATTAACAATATTTTTCAGCACCACATCGATTCGAATCAGGCTGCTGATTTCATTGTGGCTTTCCTTCAGCCTTCAATGCTTGTGTGCATCAAAGAAGGACAGGTGCTGATGGATGTAGATACAGCTTGGATAGGAGATTGGAAAGCTTTCTTTGCATTTCAAAAATTTGCCAATAAAGCTGAAGTTATTAATGTTGATAGATCGGATGATGAGTATTTGATAATGGATTTACAGGTTGCAGATCAATTGGCTGGGAATGAAGGTAGTGTGATCTCAACTTTATTGAAATCTATGAAGGCTGTAATAGACGCTAGAGTTTCAAATATGGTGGGTGGATTTCCAATCCTATTGGTGACAGACAATCAGCATTTCCGATATGGAGAGTATGTAGGTTCTGAATCATCCAAATTGGAGATTGATGGGTTTGATTCGCCAGTTGCATATCCTATTGGAGATGAGGGATGTGGGCACTATACTGTTTATTATGCGTTTGCTCAGTATGGAAGCAGGTGCGTTCCTGTTTTGTATTTCCCAGAGGGAAAGTTAGGTGTAATCTTTAAACTGACTCAAGCCGAAGGAATGAAAAGTTTAGGGCTGCCCGCTTGGTCTTTTGATGAATTCCTATGCAAGATTAGAACTAATGGACTGACCGTGCGAGCGACGTTACCGAATGAAGATCAACTAAGGTTATTAGCCACAAATTTACATAGTAATTTGTCACTGAAGCAGGATGAGGGTACTACCGAGTCCTCATCATCAAAGCCTTCACAATCAGTATCGATGAAGGCACGACCCCAAGTTCGGGTTTTGAATTGTAAAGTAGCTATATGTGAGGTGTTATCTTCGACTGAAGACTTAGCCGGATATGCAAATGTTCTTGCTAAGAAGCCAAAGATTGTTGTTCGAGACATAACTGGCTATGTAGATGCACTTGCTAAACAATCAAGAGCTTTGTTGTTCATACATAAAGTTACTGGTAGAAAAATATCTCTTGGGGAAGTGTTTTCTAAAACAATTTTCCAGCAAAGATTGGTATCTGGTTTCAAAGAAGGTGAATTAAAGACACTTTTTTCTTATCTTTTGTGTAACGAATCGGATGAAAATCATTTTTCCGTTCGAATAAATGATCGCGAAATAGCCATTCATCGACTGGTTATTTCAGGCACGGTTATCGCCGACAAGTAACAATGGATTTGAGGGTTCACTGGTGTAAATCACAATGGGTCGGCAAAAGTCGTTGTGCATCCTTGATTCACTCAGATAGTGACACTACTTGGCAACCTTCTTGTACATCGCTGGACGGAGCCATGTTGTCTAGATTTTCCCAAAGGCTTTGAGAAAATTCGTCGGGTGTTTATGAAAGCGGATGTGCCCTGGCGACTTGAGGGCTTTGCGTTTTTCTAAAAAAGCTGGGGTGATGTAGCCCCACTCTCCTTCGATCGAAAAATACACGACATAGTCAATTCGCACGCCTTGCCATTTGTTCTCAACGATCACGTCTTCGTGGTTGCTTTGAAGGCTCTTGACCTGGATTCTGTAGAAGCGGTTGTTATCTGCGATGACTAGGTCTGTTTTCATCCCATGGTCAATCACGGGGACTAGGACCTCCCATCCATCGCCCACGAGCCAACCAGCCAATAGGCTTTCGAAAGACAGCTGTTTGTGAGCTGCGAGAGTAGTTTGTTTGATTTCAGCGTTTCTGACAGGCATAGCAATACCGATAAAGGTTTTGCCATATGACAGCCTTGGGGGGCTTCCTGTATACGGTCCGAGGCGGCGTAGGCCGACCTCCCGGTTAACGCTGCCTTGCTGCAGATATGCAGACAACGAATGAAAAGGGCTGCCAACCCCACCTATCAAGTCAGATTGATTCGGTGTGAATTCCACTCTCAGACCCGTATGGGCCGCAACGGTGCGATGGCGATCAGTGTACCGATCTGGTCACATAGGGTCAACTTGGGGCCGTTTGAGGGGCAGGTGTCGGTCAGTGCAAAAAATTCTCACGTGGTTCGGCCAAACAGGTTCGGCGCACGACCTCCCGATAGCGTTGATTCACATAGTAAAAACCTATGGTCATGAGACTGACCGGACTGGGTATGTTCGGTAAACGGTTCGGAAAGTCGAATTGACAGAGTGGTGCCAGAGGGAAAGTCGTTAACTTTCTTAAACTTACAAGCGATCTCCGGCAAACGTCGGTTGGATTGAAAATCCTTGTGTCGGTGGTTCGATTCCGCCCCAGGCCACCAAACCTAAAAATGGCTTCCAGCAATGGAAGCCATTTTTTTTTGCCTCCGCTTTTTGCGTGGGTTGCCCAGTAGTCCACATGGGCTATTGCCGGGCTGTATGCCGGAGGGTACGCTTCCTTTCCAAGCACCTCGTTGCGCGCAGGGCAAAGCAGGTTGGCAAAACAAAATGGGCTGGAGTAACATGCAGCCGACAACACGAGGGGGTCTCATGTTCAGCATGTTTCGGGGCAAAGGTGTTACGCCAGATCCCGCCAAGGATGCGCCGGATTCGCGTGGTCTGGAGGTGAAAGAGGACGACCCCGACACGGCGTGGAGCCTGTGGGACAGTGCGCTGGCAGAGCAAGACTCGCGGTTTCTGGATCTGCCGCCCATTACCCGTGCCGTGCCTTTGGCCCCTGAGCCCAGTGCCCGCAGCCTGGCCAAGGCTGCCGAGGCGTACCCTGACCTCGAAATCCCCACCCAGCCGCTGAGCCTGGAGGACGCCAGCCCGGCCCAGCGCATGAAGGCTGCGTTGGACGTTGTGGAGTTGCACCACCATCGCATCGCCAACACCATTCGCACCCTGTGGGGCTATAAAGAATGCAGTGTGTACATCAACAAGCTGATCATGAACGGTGGTGACGGCATGGGCAATGCCCGCATTGGGTTCAACCAGGAAGCAGCTGACGCCATGATGGTGTTGGCCGACTTGCACGACGCCGAATTTGGTTCGGCCAAGGGTGCTGGTGCATTGGGCTTTGCCGACTCCTCCTTCCAAACCGGGTACAACGGCCACCGCTAGGCCGTAGCACCCGCAGAGGCTGCGGGCTTACCAGTCCAGCAACGTCAGCCCCACACTCAGCACGGTGCGGCGGCGGTTGTAGTCCATCAAAGAATCCCCGTAGCCGCTGAACAGCTCGGTATGGAAGCGCAAGCTGCTGCGGTCGCTACGGTTACCGGCGCTGCCAATCTTGTACAGCCAGCCCAGCCGGACCGAGCCGTTGCCTTCGCCCTTGAGGGAGTGGCGCAGCGTCAGCGCCAGGGTGTTGTAGGGGTTCAGATTCCAGGCCGCGGCCACCTCGGCGCGGCCCACCATGTCTTCGATGTCGGGGTTGTCGTCGCTCGAGGCATCTTCGGGCAGCCGTTGCCAGAGGCTGGCGTTGATGGCGACTGTATTGCCCAGCTCCAGTCCGGCGCGGGCAATCACCCGGTTCCAGCTGCGTGAGAGTGGCAGGCTCTGGCCGTTGCTCTGGTGGTTCAAGCTCACGCCACCGTAGCGCAGGCGCCAGCCCGAGGGCAAGGCCGACTCCAGCGGGAAGATGTAGGTGAGTTCGGGCTCGTGGTCGGTGGCGCGAAAGGGGCGTGACAGGTCGGCATTGAACAGCTGCCAGTAGGACTGCTGGCTGTAGGCGAACCACAGGGAGTCGAGGCGGTTCGGGTCGCCGCCAGTCAGCAGGCCCTGGGCCACCTTGGTGCGTACCGAGAGCTGGATGCGCGTCTCGGTGGTGGTGTAGGGCTGAAAACTGGCCGTATGTCCCGCCGCGGGGGAGCTGGGTGCCGTATTCACACTGTCCGAGCCGATGACCGACAGGCTGATGGGCCGGTAGCCGCGAATACCAAAGGTGCCGCAGTCGCTGGCTGGCTCCAGCTCCCAAAAGCGCGACAGGGGCGTGGCCGCCGGGTTTTTGCAGCTCACCACCTCCACCGGCACCGAGGTGCTCACGCTGGCGGCGACTCGGGGCTCTGGCATGTTGCTGGCCATGGCTTCAGTGCCATTTTGTGCTGCAGCCCCCGTGGATAGTGCGCAAGCAGCTATAAAAATAAGAGCATTTATGGTGCGTGAAGTCATTTGTGTGCAGCGGCGTTGGCCGCGTTGGCTTGGGCTTTGGCGGCAAACTCGGCGCGCAGGGCACGCAGCTTTTCGCGCGGGTCTTCGCGTACGGTGGCTTGGTCCAGGCCCATCTCGGCAATAAAGCGGCTGGGCAGGGCGGCCACCATCTCGCGGCCTTTTTTGCGGCGGCGCGTCCAGCTCACGGCCAGGCTGCGCTGGGCGCGGGTGATGCCCACATACATGAGGCGGCGCTCTTCCTGCAGGCGCGTGGCCATGTCTTCGTTCGCCGACTCGTCGGCCATGCTGGAGCCGCCCAGGGTGTCGGCGCCGTCGCCCAGCTTGAAGGGCAGCATGCCCTCGGTCACGCCCACCAGCAGCACATGCGGCCACTCCAGCCCCTTGGAGGCGTGCAGGGTGGACAGGGTCACCACGTCCTGGTCCTTCTCGCGCTCGCTGATGGTGGAGAGCAGGGCGATGGTCTGCGCCACTTCCAGCAGGCTTTTGACCTCGCGCGCGGTCACACCCGCTGCGTCTTCAATCTGCCCGCCGCAGCGCTGCGCCATCCAGTCGCAAAACTCCAGCACGTTGGTCCACTTGGCGGCGGCGACCTTCTCACTCTCCTCGCCGTCGTACAGGTGTTTTTCGTAGCCAATTTCCTTGAGCCATTCCGCCATGAAGGCCGTGGCTGCTTCGGCACCTTCGGTGTGGCGTGCGCGGAACTCCAGGTCGTTGATATAGCGGCCAAACTCATGCAGGCTGCCCAGCGCCTTGGCGCTCAGGGCTGCGGCCAGGGACGAGGAAAACAGCGCCTCAAACAGACTCAGCTTGTACTGGCTGGCGTACACGCCCAGCGTGCCCAGTGTGGTGTGGCCAATGCCACGCTTGGGCGTGGTCACCGCGCGCAGAAACGCCGGGTCGTCATCGTTGTTGCTCCACAGGCGAAACCAGGCGCACAGGTCGCGGATCTCGGCGCGGTCAAAAAAGCTCTGCCCACCCGACACCTTGTAGGGGATGCCGGCCCGGCGCAGCGCTTTTTCGAACGGCTTGGCTTGGTGGTTGGCACGGTACAGCACGGCAAAGTCGCGGAACTCCTTGTACTGCTTGCCCTGCATGTCCGCCAAGCCTTCGGCACGCAGGCTCTGGATACGGGCCACGGCGCGTTCGGCCTCGTGTTCTTCGTTGTCGGCGTCCACCACACGCACCGGTTCGCCCTCGCCCAGCTCGCTGAACAGCGTCTTGGGAAACAGCTTGGGGTTGGGGCCGATCACGTTGTTGGCCGCGCGCAGGATGGCACTGGTGGAGCGGTAGTTTTGCTCCAGCTTGATGACCTTGAGCGTGGGGAAGTCCACCGGCAGCTTTTTCAGGTTGTCCAGCGTGGCGCCGCGCCAGCCATAGATGGACTGGTCATCGTCACCCACCGCGGTGAAGCGTGCCTTCTCGCCCACCAGCAGCTTCAAGACTTCGTACTGCGTGGCGTTGGTGTCCTGGTACTCGTCCACCAGCACATGGCCCAGCTTGGCCTGCCAGCGTTCGCGCACCTCGGGGTAGTCGCGCAGCAGTTTCAGGGGCAGGCTGATCAGGTCGTCAAAGTCCACGCTCTGGTAGGCCGTCAGTCGCTCTTCGTAGCGGCCCATCACCGTGGCGATGATGCGTTCGTTGTCGTCCGCCGCCTGCGCCAGAGCTTCGGTGGATGTGAGCCCTGCGCTTTTCCAGGCGCTGATGGTCCACTGCCACTGGCGCGCCGTGGCCGCATCCACCGTGCCACCCGCATCTTTCAGGATGCTGGTCACATCGTCGCTGTCCAGAATGCTGAACTGGGGCTTGAGCCCCAGCACCGCGCCGTCTTCGCGCAGCATGCGCACGCCCAAGGCGTGGAAGGTACACACCAGCACGTCTTTGGCGGGGCGGCCAATCAGCTGCTTGGCGCGCTCGCGCATTTCGGCGGCAGCCTTGTTGGTGAAGGTGATGGCGGCAATGCGGTTGGCCGGCAGGCCCATCTGGATCAGGCGCCCGATCTTGTGCGTGATCACCCGCGTTTTGCCCGAACCCGCCCCGGCCAGCACCAGGCAGGGGCCGTGCAGGTAATTGACCGCTTCTTGTTGGGCGGGGTTCATGTTAGCGGCCATTGGTACGCGTGTTCTGTATGCAAAAGCTGCTCATGATAGTGGGTTGCACCACTGCCGATTTTTTGCTGTGTATTTACACGGGCCTGCCTAATTTCTCCTGGATTGGTTGTCATATTGGAGGCTATGTTTCACAGAAAGTGATTTATGGCGCTTGAAGCACATTCCTTAGATGGGCAACTTTTTCAAGATATGAGAGTGCTGGCTGAAAACATGGCAAGTCGTCGGCAGGCTTTGCGCTGGCTGGGTACGGGCGTTGTGGCGCCGCTGGCCTTGACTGCATGCGGCGGCGAGAGTAGTACATCCGGCAGCGCTTGCGCTGTCATACCGTCGGAAACCAATGGGCCCTACCCTGGAGATGGAACAAACTCCTTGAATGGAACTCTGGTAAACGCGTTGCTGCTGTCGGGCATCGTGCGCAGCGACATCACCAGCACTATCGGATCCAGCACGGTTGCAGCAGGCATCTCCTTGCACGTAACCTTAACTTTGGTGAATACCCAGGCAAGCTGTGCACCGCTGGCGGGTTATGCCATTTATCTGTGGCATTGCGATCAGGATGGGTTGTACTCCATGTATTCCGCAGGGGTTACTGGCGAAAACTATTTGCGTGGTGTGCAGGTAACCGACAGCAGTGGCAGCGTCACCTTTCAGACCGTTTTTCCGGGGTGTTATTCAGGACGCATGCCGCACATGCATTTTGAGGTGTACGCCAGCGAGACGTTGGCGACATCTACGCCTGCCGGTGACGGCATCAAGACATCGCAGATCGCATTCCCTATTGCCACGTGCAATGCGGTGTATGCCACTTCGGGTTACAGCGCCAGCGTCTCGAATTTGGCCGCGATGTCGTTTGCAACCGACAATGTTTTCAGCGATGGATACGCCAGTCAGTTGGCTGCTATGACGGGGGATGTCGGTAGTGGCTATGTGGCGACGCTCAATGTCGGCATTTCGGTGTAGCGCTGTCGACTGTGCAGCTATTCAATGCTGGAGAGTAGTAGCTCCAAATCCAGCTGTGCAGGTACTTTGTCGCCGCGTAGGCGCCCAGGAATATAGGTGGTGTCTTGTAGCATCGCCTTGATCTGAGCAATGGCCCGCGCGTCTTCGGGAGCACTCTGGAGTGTTTGGACATCCAGCACGCGACCACCAGTGTCAATGAAAAGCCTGAGTTGGATACTTTGCCCGGAGAAGCTCAATCCGTCCAGACGACTGGTGTCTGGCGCCGACATGGGAACTACAGGCGCATCCAGCTCGCTGGAGGGCACAAACACGGTGGTGTTTGGGGCTATGTCGGCGCTCCGTACCGCACCGATCTGGTCTCGAGGTGCCCTTCGGAGTGCATGCATCGCTTCGCCCGTCCCGGGTAGCCATGCGGTTTTGGTGGCGCGCAGGTAAACGCTCACAACGGGTGGCCTCTGTTGGTTAGTGGCCGCCCACTCATTCATGCTACTGCTAGGGTGGAGCCTACTCCATGCAAGCCAACCCATGCCATGGGCTGCGATGGAGAACCCCAAAGCGAGCAGAAGAGACCGGGGCCTGCCACGGCCAAGCATGCCTTGGCGGCTCACTGCGTGGGTACCTCCCGCCAGTTCATGCGTTTCACGCCACTGGTTGTTACTAGCGAGGAGGGCGTGGTGACGGTGTTGCCGCCACTGTCTCCGGCAATGATGCGCACCTTGCCATTGACGTTTTGGATAGCCAGGTCGGTGATCACCCCGGCCATCGTGGTGGACTTGGCAATGAAAGTCCCGGTGCTGTCCTGCAAAACACTTTTGCCGGTGCCGATATTGAAGCCGAGGATGTAGCCCGTCCCGGAGGGGCTGCAAATCGATCCGTTGGGTAAATTGACGCCGAACAGGGCTACGCCGCTGTAGGCGACCGGGTTAACGTTGACGCGCTCTGCCAAATAGGGGCTGCTGCTGGAGAGCGAGAGGTCAAAGTACCAGCCGGCAGAGGTGGATGGATTGCTGCCAATACCCGTGAGCAGGTCCGTGTTGTTCACCAACGTACTCCGTGTAAGTACCGGCGAGTAGGTTGTTGCCGCCTGAAAGCCTCCGAATCCACTAGTGCCGTCGTAGATGGAGTGAATGCTCTGGATCGCGGTGCTGGAGATGTCGCTGTCGGCTAGTAGACGTCCTGTTCCCACCAAAACATAGCGTTTGGAGGTGGTGGGGTCTACCTCTATCAACGGGCGGGTGGTCACCGGCTGAGGGGTGCCTGCCGTCTTGTAAAGCGATGCCAGCGCGGTGGGACTTGGGTAGGCGCTGGTGGTGGTGCTCAGATCCAGGCGCCACAGATTGCCCTGCAGGTCGCCGCCATAGACAGCGTCGGCCGTGAAGTCGGTATGGTTGGGGATGTAGGCATCCGCATGGGCCAGGTTGAGGGGAGCAGCCGTGGTGCCGGTGGTGGTGGCGACAGTTTCTAGTAGCGCGCCTGTGCGCGGGTTGACGAGGAAGAAGTAGCCTTTGCCATCGCTGTTGTTGTAGCCGGAGGTAAAAATTACGACCCAGCCATATTTTTTGGTTTTGATGACGGTGGGCGCGCCGTAGCTGTAACCAATGCGGGCAATGGTGGTGGTGTCGCCCGTCTTGGGGAATTCCCACAACACTTTGGCCGCCAGGGCTGACTCGCTAGTCCAGTCCCCCTCCGTCACGGTTTTGGTTACGGTGGTGACCGAGGCGGCAGATGTGCTGGTGCTTGTCAGCGTGCCGGGGTTGGTCACATCCAGGGCATAAAACCCTTTTCCGCCTTTGCCCAGTCCACCGATCAGCAGAGTGCGCCAATCCGGTGTGGTGCTTACTTTGTCGCACTCGGCCAAGGTGCTGCTGGTTCCTGTCGTACAAACCTTGTTGATGTCCACATCAAACTCCAGCGGGGTGGCATCGACCTGGTAGTAGTGCGATCGTGTCGGGCTGCCGAAGGACGCCAACCCCGATGTGGCCGCGGTGGAGGAGCTGCCGTAGACAAAGCTGGGAATGTAGGCAAATAACTCCTGCCCGCAGAAGCTGCAGTCGGAGGTGGTTGTGGTGGTGACGTCACCGCTGATCGTGGACACCGTGCCGGGCAAGGTGCCGTCAAAAGCATGCAGCATGCCGTCATTGGCTCCTGCATAGACCACGGTGCGGCGATTGGCGTAGGTGCGTTTGAAGGTGCTGTAGCCAGCGTTGTACAGATCGTGGTAGGCCGCAATGGGGGCTCCTACGGCCGTGGCTTTGGAGCTCACGATGTCGCCGAGCAAATAGTCGCGCCGGCGGTAGATGCGGGTGCTGGATGTGGTGGTGGTGCTCAACTCATTGGTACGACTGCCACGCAGGTAATTCAGGTAGTCCGCCGCGGCCGTGCTGGAGGAGGACGTCGCGCTGGTGATGCTGGCAAACGAGGCGTAATTGAGCCGACCCGTGGTCGGGCAGGCAGCCAAGGCCGTGGCGGTGAACGCAATGCCTGCCGGGCTGCTGGCGTTGTCGCAGAAGGTCACGATCTTGCGGGTGCTGGCCGGAGTGCCGAGTGCTTCCAGCTTGTCCCTAGCGTTCCATTTGGCACTGGCCGTGGCGTTGCCGTAGACGTCGTAAGTAACGGCTGCGCCCACCAGGCTGGAGGTCCAGTTGCTCGGGTCGTAGGTCGCGGAGTAGGCAGCGTCCCCGGAGATCACATTGGGTGAGGCCATGGCGTATGCCGTGCTGTTGGCGGCGTTCAATTCGCTGGAGATCTTGTTGAACGCGGCCGTCAACCCGGTTTTCATGGCCAGCGGGTTATTGCCAAAGTAGTAGTTGTCTGGGCGGTTGTCCACACCTGAGCTGGAGTCTGTGGAGTACGTGAGGCCGGACGAGGTCGTGAGGCCGGACGAGGTGTCCGTGTTGGTGTACCAACTGGTGGTCGGCAGCGTGCTGCTGCTGTTGCTGCTGGCGTAAGGCGAGAAGCCGTTGGGAACCGTGAAGCCCCCGTACTTGGAGGCCAGCCAGTACTGGTTCTTGTGTTTGTAGGCTTGGTTCTCCATGACGTCCAACCAGTAGGTATTGATGGTCTGTTTGCCGGACATGTTGTTGTCTGTTGTCAAACTGGTGTCCGTTAGCGTGGACCGGATGTCCCCCGTATGGGCGTCATACGCCAGACCTGCGATGTAGTAGGTGTTGCACTGCGAGCCGGTCCCTGCGCAGCTTGCGCCTCCCGTGTCTCCGTAGAGGCTGCCCAATCCGGATTTCCCCTCCAGGGTGCCCACCATGTCGGTGGCTGTGGCTACGTTGACCGAGGTGTCCGAGCTGATTTCGCTGGGCAAGGTGGACTCCAGGGTAGAGCCTGCGCGCAAGGTGCTTCCATACAGGTTGGCATCGCGGTGGGTGTTCACGTCACCGATACCCAGGATGAAGTTCTTTTGGCAGGAGTACACGATAGGGTCGGCCCCCATGGTGGAGCTGTCTGCCTTGCGCCACTTGGTAATGACCGGGAAACCGTCGGCATACGCCGCAGTGGAACCCGTGGTGTAGCTGCTGACGTTGCTCAAGCCCTTGAAGTAGCGCAAGACGGTGTTGTAAAGCTCACTCACCGGGTCTTTGGACTTGTAGTTTTGGGCGCTGTAGCCGAACTTGTTGAGGTAGTTCATCGCGCCGCTGTTGGTGATGGACAGGCTGAAGGTGTTGTTGGTGTCCGTTGTATCAGACGCAGCGGGGTTGGTGGTCATGATGCCGGTGGTCGCACTCCACTCCGGGAAGCCATCGTTCACCACATCGGAGGATCCTGGCACAGGCTTGTAGGGGCCGATGTAGTTCATGCGCGCACGCATCACGCCACCATCGCGTTGCTGGCTGGTATCGCCGTCATGGCGCAGATAGCCGAAGGCGGAGTAGCGCAGTTGCATGGCGTATTGCTGCATCAGGCCTTCGGGCTTGTAGGTGTTTCCATACAGCACGCAGTTGTCTTCTTTCAGCGTGGCGGACACGCAGGCCGCCACGTTGATGTACACCTCGTAGATGCTGGAGGCGCCGGCCGTGCCACTTTGTGCCACGTAGGCCGTGGCCGACGAGGCGGAGTCAATCGTGGTGCCCGTGCCGGTGATCCACATGCGTGAGCCCAGGGCCCAGATGCGGGTGGTGGCCGAAGCCCATGCAAACGGTGTCGCTCCTGCTACGAGGGCGGTGGTCTTGTTGGGGACATTGGATGCCGTGGCACGACCAGTTGCCGACCATGTTTTCGTCAGGATGGTGTCGATATTGGTACTGCTGGTGCTGGTTGCCGTGTTGGTGTCGGTACTGCGGTACCCGCCGGTCATGATCCAGCGGAACTCATCCAGGGTTTGCATGGACACGTAGTTGAGGTAGTTCCCGCTCCACAGGCCGCTACATGCATGGCTACTGGCGGCGCTGACGGGTTTGAAGTAGCTGTTGGCAGGTGTGCTGCTGTTGTAGACGTACTGGTAGCACTTCTCAGGGTTGAAGTAGCCGATGTAGGTGGATGCCGTTGCGTAGGTGGTCGTACTGAGGTAGGCCGCGGTGGTGGCGGTGGGCCACTCGACCGACAACGCCAGCGCCAGGTTGCCTGGCACCTTGACGGTGGAGAACAACGGGTAGTCCGCCAAATCAATCGCCTGTGCAGGCAATGGACTACTCAAGCCCAATGCCAAGGCCACGGCAGACCAAAAAACGTGGATCCAGTGGCGGCAGATGGCATGGAGGGGGAGCAAACGGGGCATAGAACGTCCTGGTGCAGGTAATCGGGCAGGCGCTACAGCGCGATGATCATTTGTTGAAAGGCTTGGGTGTTGCGCGGGCCGGTGATGCGCACCGTGATGCGATAAGTGGGGCGGGCGTCCGCCTTGATCCGCTTGAGCCGAGCGGTGCCACTCTGGGCTGCGTTGGACTCTTCTGCAATCGACACGCAATGGGTGGTGCTGAACGCACCTGAGCTGCTGCACTGCCTGTCAATCACGGTCCGGATGGTGATGCCTGCCGTGCTGTCCGTGAAGTCGGTAAGTGACATGCCTGATGCGGTGTAGGCACTGTCATTGATCAATACCTTGGGAATACCTTGCGCGTTGGATGCCAGCTGGGTGGCGCTGTAATTGGCGGTGAGTTGATCCGTTCGGCGGTTGACTTCGGATGCCAGCAAGGCCCCGCTGTTCAGTTCGTAAACCGCCTTGGACAGTCCGCGTTCGGCCTGGTTCAGCAGGTCGCGTTTGAAGGCAAAGTTGCCGGCCTGCAGCAGTGTATTGGTCGACGAGCGGGTGAGAGCTACCGCTGCGATCAGCATCAATACCAGGCACACCAGCGTGATGACCATGATGAAGCCTGACTGTTTGCGGCACGAGAGGGACGCCTGTTGGCAACGGGGGCGGCTTGCAAGCGTCATGGCAGCATCAGGGGGTTGCGCAGGGGGATGGTGAGCTCCAGGGCACGGTAGCGGTAGTGGCGCTCCAACCGGATGGGGTCTTCCGTGTCTGTTTTTAGGGGGCGGGTGTAGGTCAGTGCGCTTCCCAGGTCGGAGAACAAGGTGATCACGTTGGTCGTGACCACCTCCCGCTCCGATAAGCTGGTGCGTAATATCAGGCCAATCCGCACGGCCAGGATTTTTTGCAGGTAGTCATTGGCCGTGGTCAGCGTGGCACAGGAGGTCAGCCGTGCAGTGGCATCCACCGGCCGGCTCACGGTCTCCTGCATGGAACCGGCCATCAGTGCTGCCACGCTGTAGGTGGTGTCGGTGGGGCTCACCCATTCGGTGACGCTGATCGTGCCGTCGCAATTCTTGTCGATTCCGTAGAGAGCATGCAGCTCGAATACCCCGTCTGCACGCGCGACCGCTGCCCGGGTGGTGTCGCCCGCCGTATTGAGCAGGTCGTAGCTGAACAGGGTGTTGTTGTCGCCCACGCCGATGACCTGGAACTGCGGTGGGCGCCCGCTGGTGACGTTGCCCAGCACCATGGCTGCGCTGTTGTCGGACAGCGCGGACAAGCCGTTGTTGGTGTTGTGGTAGTTGCCGCTCAGGGTCATGGGAGTAGCGCCAGTCACAAAGCCGGAATCCGCTTGCTCGATGGTGCAATCGGCGGTATTGACCGACGTGATGGTGGTGCCGGTCGAGTCATAGTTGGGTGTGGTGCTTGGCTCCGCCTGGGCGATGAGCAGCACATCATTGGCGCTGAAGGCCGTGGTGTTGCCCAGCGTCAGCTGTGCGGCAGATGGAAACCCCGAGAACATGACGGGAACTCCGCCCGTCCCCGCAGCGCCTCCCATGACCACTAGCACGTCCGAGCTGCGTCCGCTGACGCTGGGGGTGGTCTGATTGGGGAGGATCAGGAGTGGCGCGAGGCGGAACTTCCCCACCGTGCCAGCGTTCACGCTGGCAAATGGGCTGGGTAGGGCACTGCCGGAGGGCAGGATTTGTGTGTTGCCGTAGTAGGCCTTGAGTGGGCACCCAAAGGAGTAGGCAGCAGACTTGGTAAAGCCGTTGCCTGCGTTGCGTACCCATTGGTCCAAAAGGTAGGCTACGTAGTTGCCTGCCTGGTTGGCATCGCTGGTGGAGGTGATGGTGCGCTTGCGACCTTCAGCGCTGCTCATGACGACAAACATGGCCAAGGTCAGAATCATCCCTATCAACAGCGCCACCATCAACTCAATCAAGGTGACGCCCCGCGCGTGCCTGCGCAATGATGTGCGCCTCATGGAATCACCACCTGGGTGAAGTAGGTGTTGCTTACGCCCGATGACTTGGACGGTGCATGCCAGGTAATCGTGACCTGGGTGGTCTTGATACCGGTTATCGAGTCGGTGGTGGTTTGCAGGCTTCCCAACGCATTGGGCAGCCCTGCGACTGTGGCGTTGGCCAAGCGCGCCTTCCATACCGTTTCGGTGGACGGTGAGGCCGTTCCTTCCGCCCACATGGCTGCAATGATTTCGTTGGCAAACATCGCGGCCCGGGAGCGGTCTTCTGCATCAACGGAATAGCTGATGGCCTTGGCCTGCATGGCCAGCATGCCCAGCACACCGAGGGAGAAAATCAGCAGGGACACTAGGGCTTCGATCAGGGTGGCGCCGGATTGCCGGTGCACCGCGGTGCGTGCGCCCGGACGATGGGTGAGTGGGCGGTGGCAGGCGGTCATGCCGGGCACCCATCGGGTGTGCTGGTGCCCAGTGTTCTGGCTGGGTCGCACATCCGTACCTGGCCGCCCACGCCCACATACACCTTGAGTGCACGGTCTGCCCCCGTGCGGGAGATGGTGTAGGTCTTGGTTCCGGCGGTGCATGCAACGCCCAGGACGTTGACCGCATCGGACGCGGCAATGGCCACCACGCTGCCCATGGAGCCAAAACACAGCACCGTGGAAGTGCTGGTGACGCTGACATCGCTTTGGCTGGCGTAGTTGCCGCCTTGTACATAGTCGGACGTCGTGGCTGTTTCACTGGTGGCACCACTGGCCAGGGGGAGCGCCTGCACATACCAGTTGCGCCCGCCGGTCGCGGGTGTCGCGCTTTTGGCCGGTGTGCTGTTGGTCACCACAAACACCGTGGGGCGGTTGCGCCGCATGGCTTCGGACTGGGCCATGCGCAGGCCATTGGCTATGTCTTCGGCCACACTGCGTACGCGGGCGTTGGCAATCCAGGTGCTGAACATGGGGGCCGCAATCAGCAGCAACAGGGACAAGATGGTCAGCGTCACCATCAGTTCAATCAAGCTGAATCCTTGCTGCCAAACTCTTAGCATGTGTCCCCCTTGCGCATGACCCAGCATGCCGCCGTGCTGCCGCCCCAGGCACTGGACAGCGTGCTGGTTTTGCTGTCGCTCTGCGTTAGGGTGTAGGAAAAGCCGCTGACCACGCCGGAGCCGGTGGCCGTGGCCGTGAAGGTGGTGGCGAAGCTGTCCGTGCTGCTGCATGCCACCGTGAACGGGGTGGGCTTGGTGTAGCTGACCGCGGTGGCCGTGCAAGGAGCGGTGGCCGTGCTGGTGGTCGCGTAGGTTCGGTTGTCCTGGTAGTGCTGCTCCATCTTGGCGCGCAGGCCTTGCAGCTCGTTGGTCATGGTGACCAGGTGTCCGCGCAGTACGTAGTCGCGGTAGGACGGGAGCGCGACGGCCGCCAGAATGCCGATCACGGCGACCGTGATCATCAATTCAATCAGGGTGAAACCGCGCGAAACGCTGGCAGGGGGGGGCTTTTTGCGTGCGTGCGCAAAGATGGGTAGGGACACAGGGAGCTCTCCAAACGACGTTAGGGAGCAAATTTGCCTGCCAACTTGGGATGCATTTGGGAGGGGGCTTGCCGGCCATCTCTGGGGTCCCGCCGTTGGTCGCCCTGCCTGCCGGGCGCATTACCATTGCAGGACATGGCTCAATCTAGGATCTTTCGTTTTTTCAGGCTGCCGGAAGCATGGGCGCGGTACCTGACCTTCCAACGCAAGGTATTTCTCGCCTTGGTCGTGCTTACCCTGAGCTTGCTGGTCCTGTTCATTGGGCTGTCCCGTTGGGGGCTGCAGCGCAGCCTGGGTGACTACGTGGCTGAAGTCGAGCTCTCGCGCATGGATTGGTTTGCGCTGAAGCTGGAGCGGGCCTATGCGGAGCGTGGCAGTAGCTGGCAATTTTTGGACGGTGACGAGGGGGCTTGGTTCCGGCTCCAGTTCATCGGACCACCTGGGGCGGAGCCTGATTTCCAGGGCGGCCCTCCCCCACCACCACCCGATGGCGGCGGGGGAGGGCCGCCCGACCGTGGACCGGGCCCGATGGGGGGGGCGCAGGATATGTTTTCGTCGCGCCCCCTGCCTCCGCCCCGGCCGGGCGGCATGGGGCCACCGGACTCGGTGTACCAGCGCACAGCACTTCTGGCGACGGATGGAAATTCGCGCATTGCTGGCAACGTACAGGCCATTGCAGCGGCTGCTCGGCGGCCGCTGTATTTCCAGAAGCAGCGCATCGGCTACCTGGCCATTGCCCCCATGCACAGCATGGCGACGGACGCCGGGCGCGCGTTTCTGGCAGGACAGTCGTTCTTCATCGTGACCACCGGGTGCGTGGGGGGGGTGTTGGCGCTGTCCTTGTCCTGGTGGCTGTCAGGTCGTTGGCTCCGTCCGATCCGGGAGCTCATCCAGGGGGCCGATGCGGTGGCGCACGGGGCGCTGGAAACGGTGGTGCCGGTGCGGGGCCATGACGAACTGTCGCACCTGTGCGAAACCTTCAATGGCATGACCCGGCAATTGCACGAAACGCAGGCCCAGCACCGCCGCTGGCTGGCCGATGTTGCGCATGAGCTGCGCACGCCGCTGGCAGCCATGCGGGCAGAGATTGAGGCCACCCAGGACGGTGTGCGCGCGTACACGCCCGCCACGGCCGAGCGGTTGCACCGGCAAGTGGTGCGCCTGGGGCAGCTGGTGGAAGACCTGCGCGCCAGCATGGGGCAGCGGGATGTCCCGACGCGACGGGTGGCTGGGGTCAACCCGCTGGACGTGCTGCTGGAGGCGCTGGGGTTTATGACCGAGCGTTTCCAGCGCGCCGGCATGCGGGTCGAGACGGGCGAGCTGCCTGTGCTGGCGAAGCAACCCATGGTGAGCATGGTCGCCGACACCGCGCAATTGCAGCAGGTATTCATCAACCTTCTGGAAAACGCCTTGCAGTACACCCGCCAGCCCGGCGTGGTGCAAATCAGTGCCAGTCTGCTGCCGCTGGGGCAGCTCCGCATCCGGCTGGAGGACTCCGCGCCCGCACCGGCGTCGGCGGACATGCCCCACCTGTTTGAGCGCCTCTACCGCGGCGACACCTCGCGCGGCCGTAGCACCGGCGGCTCTGGTCTGGGGCTGGCCATTTGCCAGACCCTCGTTCAGGCCCATGGTGGCAGCATCGCGGCCAGCGTTTCCACGCTGGGGGGCTTGTGCATCGAACTGGTGCTGCCCTTGCAGCACGGCACCCGGGAGGCTGGCCATGCCCGCTAACAGCCCGCAACAGACCGTGCTGGTGGTAGAGGACGAGGAGGACATCGCCTCTGTTGTGTTGGACTACCTGCGCTTCAACGGCTACGCGGCCGAGCGCCTGAGCGACGGCCTGGCTGCCATCAACCACATTGCCCAGCACCCGCCCGATCTGCTGTTGTTGGACGTCATGCTGCCCGGCTGCGACGGGTTTGCTGTGCTCCAGGCGATACGGCGCTTCACCCCCTTGCCCACCATCATGCTGACGGCCCGGGTAGAGGAGGTGGATCGCCTGCTCGGGCTGGACTGCGGCGCCGACGACTACATCTGCAAACCCTTCTCACCGCGCGAAGTGGTGTCCCGCGTGCGTGCCGTCCTGCGGCGCACTGCGGCCGCCCCCGAGGGTACGGCGGCGGTGGCCGCCCCGTTGCTACTGGATAGCAATCGTCGTCGGGCCAGCCTCTACGGCAAGCCCCTGCAATTGACCGGCAAGGAATTCGATATCCTGAAAACCTTGCACTCCAGTCCTGGCCGGGTCTACTCCCGCACCCAACTGCTGGAACTGGCGTACGCCGGTGAACTGGACGCCAATGAACGCGCGGTGGACAGCCACGTGAAGAACTTGCGCCGCAAGTTTGCCTTGGTCGACGCCCGACACGAATGGTTCCGCTCCGTATATGGTGTGGGCTTTGCGTTGGAAGACCCCTTTGCGCCCGATTGAGGCCGCAGACCGACCTCTGAACATGCTGCAAATCCTGACCGTTACTTTCCCCTTCTTCGCCCTGGTGCTCTGCGGCTACCTCGCCGCCCGCCGGGGCATGCTGCCGCTGGCGGCCATTCCCGGGCTCAACGGCTTTGTGCTGTTTTTTGCGCTGCCCTGCATGCTGTACCGCTTTGGCGCCAGCACCCCCATCGCCCAGTTGCTGGACGTGCATGTGGCGCTCACCTACCTGCTGTGTGCCCTCATCATGGTGGGGTTTGTGGTGGCCGTCACGCTGCACGGCCGCATCGGCTGGAACGACGCCGCTTTTGGCGCCCTGGTGGGCGCTTTTCCCAACACCGGCTTCATGGGCGTGCCCCTGCTCGTGGCGCTGATGGGCACACAGGCCGCGGGCCCGGCCATCGTCACCATCCTGGTGGACATGGTGATCACATCCTCCCTGTGTATTGCCCTCTCGCGCCTGGGCGGTACCGATGGGGTGTCGGCCACCCAGGCCGCCAAAAACGCGCTCAAGGGCGTGGCCGCGAATCCCATGCCCTGGTCCATTTTGTTGGGGGCCCTGGTGTCGGCCCTGCAACTGGAGCTTCCCAAACCGGTGGTGACCACCGTGGGCCTACTCGCCGATGCGGCCTCGCCGGTGGCGCTGTTCACGATTGGCGCGGTGCTGGCCCGCTCCCAAATGCTGGCCAAGGACGACAAAACCCACGAAGTGCATTGGCAGGAGTACGTGCCCGTGGCGTTGATCAAGCTGTTTTTGCACCCGCTGCTGGTGCTGCTGGTCGGCGTGTCGGCCGTGAGCCTGGGCGTGCCGATCGACAAGTTTGCCTTGACCGTGCTGGTGCTGCTGTCCGCGCTGCCCAGCGCCAGCAATGTGTCGCTGCTGGCCGAGCGCTTTGGCGCGGACAACGGGCGCATTGCCCGCATCATTCTGGTGTCCACCGCGGCCGCGTTTTTTACCTTCTCCGGGGCTGTGGCCCTGATGGTTGGTATTTGATTGCTATTGTTTTGATAGCTTTTTGCGCATATTCCACGGGCGCTAGAGCCTTGTTTGGCTTAAAAATGGCACTGCCCCCAGGTTTGGTGGTGGCTTTGCCCGGCGCTGCACAATAGGGCGATGGACGTTCTTACCCATCTCATTTCCTCCATTAGCCGCCTCGCCCTCAAGCTGGTGCTATTGGCGGCGGCCCTCATCTTTGCCTTGAGCCTGCTGTGCGTGGCCTTGCTGAGTCTGGCGTTTGTGCTGCTCAAAGCCTTGCTCACCGGCCGCAAGCCCGCGTTTGTGACCACCTTCCAGCACTTCAACCAAGCCCGCCAGCAGTTCAGGCGTGGTGGTTTTGGCGCTGCTGGCACGACTGCGGCAGGAGGCTTCGCACACAAGGCCCCGGCTGCCGATGTGGTGGATGTGCAGGCCCACGAAGTGCGCAACGACCAGGCGCTGCCTTACGGGGCTTCGTCCGACAAATCCTGAGTTTTTGGGGCTGGGTTTTTGGCCACGGGTGTGAGCGCGTGACGTAGGTGCGTACTCGGCACTCAGCCAAAGTCGTAACGCAGGGACGGATACCCGGTTCACCGTCCCTGCCCACCCCTTGGCTTGCAACGCGGCATTTTCATCCCTCTCGACAGGCCCAGGGCGAGTTAAGTTTGCTATCAATACAATAGCTTCTTGCGCAAGTAGTAAGCGGGCCAGAGCCCTAAAAGACTCTAAATCGCCAGCGGATCCACATCAATTGCCCAGCGGATCAGGCCCTTGCATTCGGGCTGGCTGCGGGTGGCGTGCAGCACGTTTTGCCAGCCATTCAAAAACTGCTGCAGCGCCGCGCGCGAGGGGCTCTCAATCAGCATCTGGGCGCGCTCCACATTGGCTACGCGCTGGATGGTCATGGGTACGGCGGGGTACAGCGTGAGCTGGTCCAGCACCGGAGCCCAGCCGTCCCACGCCAACATCTCGGTTTGCGCAAATGTGCGTGCGGCGTTCAGAAAGGCCTGTGCGGCTTCCTGTGTTTTGGCGTCCGCGCGCACCAAAGCCTGGGCGCTGAAGGGCGGCATGGCGGCCTGCTCGCGTTCCTTGAGCTGCTGCTCGGCAAAGGCCGGGTAGTCGTGGCGCTTGAGTGCGGCGTACAGCGGGTGCGTGGGCTGGAAGGTCTGAATCCACACCTCGCTTTGTGCGCCTAAGGACGCATCACGCCCGGCGCGGCCCGCGGCCTGCATCAAGAGGCTGAACAGGCGCTCGGGCGCACGGAAGTCGCTGCTGAACAGCGCGTTGTCGGGGTTGACGGCGGCCACCAGCGTGATGCGGCGAAAGTCGTGGCCCTTGGCAATCATCTGTGTGCCCACCAGGATGTCCACATCGCCCGCGTGCACAGCGGCCAGTTGTTCTTCCAGCGCGCCCTTGAGGCGGGTCGAGTCGGCATCGATGCGGGCAATGCGCAGGTGCTCGCCCTTCGGGTTTTGTGGCGTCACCGAGCCCGCGCGGCGCACGTCCACCAGCAGTTCGGCCAGGTGTTCTTCCAGCTGCTCGGTGCCGCGGCCCAGGGGCGCGATGTCCACATTGCCGCAGTCCGGGCAGGCGCGTGGCACGCGCTCGGTAAAGCCGCAGTGGTGGCAGCGCAGCGTGCGGTCAATCTTGTGGAACACCCGGAAGGCGCTGCAGTGCGGGCATTCGCTTTTCCAGCCGCAGTCGTCGCAGGCCAGCACCGGGGCGTAGCCGCGCCGGTTCAAAAACACCATGCACTGCTCGCCGCGCGCCACGCGTTCCTTGATGGCGTCGACCAGTGGCAGCGAAAACACCGCCTTGCGCGGCTGGTGGTTCATGTCCACCCGACGCACCAGCGGCAGCTTGCTGGCTTCGCCCACGCGGCTGGGCATGTGCAGGCGCAAGTAGCGTCCTCCGTCCTCAGCCGGGCGGCTGTGGTGCCAGCTCTCCAGCGAGGGCGTGGCCGAGCCGAGGATGACCTTGGCGCCTTCGAGCTTGCCGCGGTACACCGCCAGGTCGCGTGCCGAGTAGCGCGCGCCCTCACTGCTTTTGTAGCTGGGGTCGTGCTCCTCGTCCACCACGATCAGGCGCAGTTTGGGCAGGCTGGCAAACACCGCCATGCGCGTGCCCAGCACGATGCGCGCCGCGCCACCGTGGGCGGTCAGCCAGCTTTTCAGGCGCTGGGGGTTGGTCATGCCGCTGTGCAGGCTCACCACCGCATGTTCGCCATACAGCGGCGCAAACCGGGCCTTGAAGCGTTCTTCGAGCTGCGGCGTGAGGTTGATTTCGGGCACCATGATCAGCGCCTGGGCGTCCGGGTCGGCCGCCAGCAGCTTGTGCACGCAGTGCAAATAGACCTCGGTCTTGCCGCTGCCGGTGGCGCCAAACAGCAAAAACGGCCCCGGGTGTGTGGCAATCTGGCCCACCACCGTGGCTTGCTCGTGCGTCAGGGCTGGCACGGCCAGCACGGCGCCGCTGGCACCTTCGGCCGGTTTTTTGCGCTTGAGGCGGCGTGCCATCTGTTCGGGGCTCAGTTCGCGCAGTTGGGGCGGCAGGGCGGCCAGCGCCACTTCGCCCGCCGAGCGCTGGTAATAGCTGGCAGTGAATGTAAGCAATTGTTGCCATTGGGCCGAGAGCGGTGCAACGCCCTCCAGCGCCCCGGCAATCGCCCGCACCTTGCCCGGATCGAACTCGCCGGTGGCCTCGCCGCCGCCGCTGTCCCACACCACGCCCAGGGTCTCGCGGCTCCCCAGGGGCACACGCACCAGCGTGCCGGCCGGTAGCGGTTGCTCACTTTGGTAGGTCAGCACCGGCCCCAGTGCGGCATGCGCAGGTGTGTTCACCAGCACGGGCAACCAGCAGCTCATGGGGTGGTCACCCGTCCGGCAAAGGTGGGGTAGCGATAGTTCGGCACTTGGACTAATTTATTGATGTGAACTGGCGAAACAATGTCTAAGTACTTGATTTCAAAGCGCTTTACAGTTCGTTCACGTTTTCTGTGGATAACTTTGTTGATATCTGTGCTTCGCCCCTGCCGAAGCCTTGTAAATCAAGGGTTTGCTTGCAATGCCCAGAAAAAAAGCAAACTTTAAATTCCTTATGAATCAAGCACTTGCGGGCGCTATTTCTTTTGTAGCGGCCATCCCCCAAGCAGGGGAAGGGATAACCCTAGCCCGCCCATTTTTGTGCATAAGTAAGTTTGCGGAACTTGGGTTTGGTGCATGAATCGTGGTAATGGAATTAGCCGCGCAGGCGTTTGGAGTGGTTGTGCACCGCCTCCACCAGCGCCGCCACATGCTCGGGCGGTGTGTACTGGCTGATGCCGTGGCCCAGGTTAAAGATGTGCGAGGGGCCGGTGCCTGCACCTTGGTAGGGCGTGCCAAAACTGTCCAGCACCTTGGCCACTTCGGTTTGGATAGCAGCGGGTGGCGCAAACAGGACGTTGGGGTCGATATTGCCTTGCAGGGCTTTGCCCGGACCGTTCTCGGTGCCGCCCACCAGTGCGCGCGCCTGGGCCAGGTTCACGGTCCAGTCCAGGCCGAGCACCTCGCAGTCCAGTGCTTGCATGTCCTTGAGCCACAGGCCACCGCCCTTGGTGAACACAATGCGCGGCACCACCTTGCCGTCGCTGCCATGGCGCTTGAGTTGCTTGAGCACGCGGGCGGTGTAGGCCAGGCTGAAGCTCTGGAACGCGCCATCGGCCAGCACGCCGCCCCAGCTGTCAAAAATCATCACCGCCTGGGCACCCGCGTCGATTTGTGCGTTCAGGTAGGCCGCCACCGAGTCTGCATTGATGGCCAGCATGGTGTGCATCAAGTCTGGGCGGCTGTAGAGCATGGTTTTGACCAGGCGGTAGTCGTCCGAGCCCTTGCCCTCCACCATGTAGCAGGCCAGCGTCCAGGGGCTGCCGCTAAAACCAATCAGCGGCACGCGGCCTTTGCCATCTTGCGTCAGTGCTTTGCGGATGCTGCTGACCGCGTCAAACACGTACTGCAGCTTGGCCATGTCGGGCACTTCCAGCTTGGCCACATCGGCTTCGGTCTTGATGGGGCTGGCAAAGCGCGGGCCTTCGCCCTGGGCAAAACTCAGGCCCAGGCCCATGGCGTCGGGCACGGTGAGGATGTCGCTGAACAAGATCGCCGCGTCCAGCGGGTAACGCTCCAGCGGTTGCAGGGTGACTTCGGTGGCGTACTGGGTGTTGGTGGCCAGGCCCATGAAGCTGCCCGCGGTCGCCCGCGTAGCCACGTACTCAGGCAGGTAGCGCCCGGCTTGGCGCATCAGCCACACGGGGGTGTGTGGTGTGGCCTGGCGCATGCAGGCCTGAAGAAATGTGGGGTTGTGCAGGGCGTCAAAAGACAGGGAGGCGTTGGTGTCGGTCATGGACCGATTGTCGCAGTTTGGCCCCACCCGGCCTTTGTCTTGCCTCAAGTCAAGGCGACAGGCGGGCGTGCTCCACCAGCAGGCACTTGTCCTGCACACACAACAGGCCTGCGGCCCGGGCGTGGGCCAGTGCGGCGTCGTGGCGTATGCCCAGTTGCAGCCAGAGGGCCGGTGCGCCAATGGCAATCGCCTCGTCCACCACGGGCGGCACGTCCTCGCTGTTGCGGAACACATCCACCAGGTCGATCGTTGTGTGCGCGGCGGCCTCGGTCAGGTTGCGGTAGACCTTTTCTCCCAGGATCTCGGTGGCATTGGGGTTGATGGGCACGACGCGCCAGCCCTGGCGTTGCAGGTACTGCGCCACCTTGAAACTGTCGCGGTGCGGCTTGGGCGAGAGGCCCACCACGGCCACGGTCAGGGGTTTGCGGACCAGTTGGGCAATGGTCTGGGCTTCGGTCATGGCGGCGTCCTACAAAGTGGCAATCGCGCGGCGCAGCTCGCCGGGCGTCAATATTTCAGACAGCACCACCGGCGTTTTGCCGGGGGCGTAGAGCACATACACCGGCACACCGCTGCGGCCCAGGGCCTGCAGGGCCTGGGTGATGGCGGGGTCGCGCCGTGTCCAGTCGGCGCGCAGCAGCGTGACCCGCTTGGCGGCAAAGTCGGCTTGCACGTCGGTGTTGTTGAGCGTGGTTTTCTTGTTCACCTGGCACGTGATGCACCAGGCCGCGGTGAAGTCCACAAACACCGGCTGGCCTTGCGCCAGTGCGGCCTGCACGCTGTTTGGGGCCCAGGGGCGCCAGCTGTCGGCGCTGGTCGTGGAGGCGCTGGCTTCTACCTTGGCATCTGCAAAACCCAAGAGGTAGGGGCCACTGGCCCAGGCGAATAGTGCGCAAGCAGCTATCGAAATGCTAGCAAGCAAGGCGCGGGCGCGACCTTTCAGATTCAGCGACCAGACCAGCATGCACACGCCCAGGATCAGCAGCAGCAGGCTGCCCGCACCGTCCACCCCGCTCAAATGCCCCAGCACCCACACCAGCCAGACCACCGTGGCCGCCATGGGGAAGGCCAGGAAGTGGCGCAGCGTGTCCATCCAGGCGCCGGGCTTGGGCAACCAACGGGCCACGGCGGGTACCCAGCTGGCCAGCAGGTAGGGCAGGGCCAAGCCCAGGCCCAGCGCTGCAAAAATGGCCAGCGCCTGCGCGCCCGGCAGGGTGATGGCGTAACCCAGCGACGCACCCATGAACGGTGCGGTGCAAGGCGAAGCCACCGCCACCGCCAGCACGCCGGACAAAAAGGCCTCGGCCACCGGGTGGCGCAGCTGCAGCGTGGCCAGGCGCTGCGGCAGCACGCTACCTATATGGAGCCAGCCCGCCAGGTTTAGCGCAATGAGGGTGAACAGCAGCGCCAGCGCCACCACCACACCGGGGGTTTGCAACTGAAACCCCCAGCCCAACTGCTCGCCCCCGGCGCGCAGCGCCAGCAGCAGGCCGCCCAGCGCCAGAAACGACACCACCACCCCCGCGGTGTACGCCAAGCCTTGGGCGCGTTGGGCAGCGCGGGACTGGCCACTCTGCGCGGCAAATCCCAGCACTTTGATGGCCAGCACCGGGAACACGCAGGGCATGAGGTTGAGGATCAGACCGCCCAGCAAGGCCGTGGCCAGCACCCACAGCAGGCTGCCCGGCACGGCAGCAGCGGGGGGCTGGGCTTGTTGGGCATTGGCGGCCAGCGCGGCTTGCAGCGCGGCGGGCACCTCGGCGCGGGCTGCCGTGGCGGGCCAGCTGCCTTGCACCGCAGCCTCGGCACGCAGGCGCTCGTCGCCCTGCACCAGCACCCAGGCCACGGTGGTGGGGCCGGTGGTGCGCTGGGCCGAGTGCGGCACCTGGGCGCTCCACACGCCGTCTTGCCAGCCCTGGGTGCCAGCTTGGGTGGCCGTGCCGGACGTCACCCCATCGCCGTCGCCTGGCAGGGCGGGGGTGTGCAGCAACTCGTGGGTTTCGGGGAAGGCATTGACCGCCTTGCCGCGCCAGCTGGCGGGCAGGCCGCTGACACGCAGCGCCATGCCGGTGTCGGACACGGTGGCTTGCGCCGCGCCGGCAAATGGCTTGGGTGCGGCGGCCCAGGCGGCCTCAAAACTGGCCCGGTGCAGCGCGGTGGAGCCGCGCAGCGGCAGGTGCAGCGCAAACACGCCGTCTTGCGGGATGCATTCCTGGCGGCACACCAGCCAGCTGGCCGAGAGGCGCAGCTCCAGATCCTGCGACAGCCCGCCGGGGCGGAAGTCGGGCGCAATGGTCAGCGGCACCGGCAGCAGCACCGTTCCCTCAAAGCCCAGGTTGGCCAGGCTGCCAATGGCAATCTTGTGGGGCGTGGGCCAGGCGATCTCGCCCGCCGTCACGCCGGCGGGCAGCGTCCAGGCCAGTGTGGTGGGCAGTCCGGAGTCGCCGGGGTTCTTCCAGTAGGTGTGCCACTGCGGTTGGTGCTGCAACTGCAGCCCCAGCCACACCTGGGCACCCGGCGCCACGCCTTGGGGCGCGTAGGCCAGCAGTTCGGCGCGTACCTGTTCGGTCTGTACGACCGCAGTGGTAGCGCCGGTTTTTGTATCAAATTGGGCTCTAGCGCCCGTGGATGCTGCGCAAGCAGCTATAAAAACAAGAGCAATCTGGGCGCGCCAAAGGGCTGGGCGCAGGAATCGGAGGGACAACAAGTTCATTGCAGGGTGGGAGCCGCGGCGAGTCGAATAGTTCCGGGGGGCGTCACGGAGGTGGGGCCGTGGCGGTGAAGACGGCGGGGAGTTTCTTGGGCGCGCGGATGCGCAGTTGCTTGTTCACATTCTCCTGGCCAAACACCACGGTGATGTCGGCCACGGCAACGCCAAACAAGGGGGCCAGAAAGCGCACCATATGGTCCGTGGCTTTTCCGTTTTGCGGTGCTGCGGTCACGCTCACCTTGAGTTGGGGGCCCTTGGGCTTGCCAATGGCATCTTTGCTGGCGGCGGGTTTGCCCAGAATATTGACGATCAGGGTGTCGCCATCCCAGGCAAAAAAGGAATCGCCGGTGGCGTTACGGGGGCGCGGGGAAGACATGCGCGCATCATAGAGGGCGTGTACCCTGCATGCTTTTTGCTTGACCACGGCCAAGGTGCGCATGGATACTTTGCGCCAGAGCCCCATCGCCATCACCTTCAGGGAGTGAGCAGTTTTGCCCCAGTCAGCCGGTTTTGCAGCGCGTTTCCCCGTCCTGTCCTTGCGCCAGACGCTGATGCTGGGGGTGGCGCTGGGCATTCTGTTGCCGGCGTTGTTTTTGGCCTATTTTCAGGTCACCGCCAAGCTCAAGACCGAGGTGGCCCTGCGTGTAGAGGCGCCCATGCGGCAGTATGCCGAGGTGCTCTCGCGCGGCATGGCGGTGGCGGTGTGGAACCTGGACCGCGGTGTGGCCAGCGAGCTGGTGGACGCGGTGATGCGCAACCCCGATGTGGTGAGCGTGACCGTGACCGACGAGTTCCAGGACGTATTTGTGCGCAAACACAACGAGGCCCTGCCGCCCGGCACCACGCTGAGCGACCAGCGCGACATCATCTACAACGGCACCCGTGTCGGCCGGCTCACGGTGGAGATGACGGCCCAGCGCATCGAGCGAGAGATGCGCCAGGACCTGCTGCGTTTTGCGCTGGCCCTGGTGCTGCAGATGGCACTGGCCTTTCTGGTGATCTGGCCGCTGTTCAACCGCCGTGTGCTCAAACCCCTGCTGGAACTGCGCGGCGACGCCCTGCGGTTGGCGCGCGGCGAACTGGCGCTGCCCCTGTCGTCCCAGCGCAAGGACGAAATGGGTGAGCTGGCCCATGCGCTGGACACCATGCGTACCGACCTGGCGGCGCTCATGACTGAGCGTGAGCAAAAGACCCTGGCCCTGCAGCTGGAGCTGGCCGAGCGTGAGCGCACGGAGGAGGCGCTGCGCGTGAGCCAGACCAAGTTCAAGGCCATTTTTGATGCCTCGCCGGTGTCCATGTCGGTATCGCGCGTGGAGGGCCATGACACCCAGACCATGGACGTGAACAGCGCCTGGGTGCGGGTGTTCGGCCTGGAGCGCGACGTGGCCATCGGTTCCAACGGTGCGCGCACCGGCATCTGGAAAGACGCGGCCCAGCGCGAGGAGGGCAACCGCATCCTGCGCGAGCGCGGCGAGCTGACGGGCTACCGCGCCTGGATGCTGCACGGCGTGACGCGGGCCGAGATGCTGTGCGAGTTGTCGGGCCGCATGGTGGTGCTGGGCGGTGAGCGGGTGCTCATCATGGCCTTTGACGACATCACCGCCAAACACCGCTACGAGGAAAACATCCTGCAGCTCAACGCCACGCTGGAGCACCGGGTGCAGGAGCGCACGCAGGAGCTGTCCAGCACGCTCGCCCAGCTCACCGCGGCGCAAGGCGAGCTGGTGCGGGCCGAAAAAATGTCGGCCCTGGGTTCGCTGGTGGCCGGCATCGCGCACGAACTCAACACCCCCATCGGCAACAGCCTGACCGTGGCCAGCACCCTGCAGGACCACGCCAACGCTTTTGGCAACAGCATGGCCCAGGGCCTCACGCGCAGCCGCCTGGAGGAGTTTGTGGGCAACACCCGGCAGGGGGCCAGCATTCTGATGCGCGGCCTGCAACACGCCGCCGAGCTGGTGTCCAGTTTCAAGCAGGTGGCGGTGGACCAGACCAGCCTGAACCGCCGCACCTTCGACCTGCAGGCCACGGTCAGCGAAATTCTGCTCACCCTGGGGCCCACCATCCGCAAGTCCAGCCACCTGGTGGAGTGCGACATTGCCGACGGCATCGTCATGGACAGCTACCCCGGCCCATTGGGCCAGGTGCTCACCAACCTGATCAACAACGCCCTGCTGCACGCCTTCGAGGGGATGGAGCGTGGAACGGTGCAGGTCAGCGCTGCCCTGACGAATGAGGGCACCGTGCGCCTGCTGGTGCGTGACAACGGGGCGGGCATTCCCCCCGCGCACTTGCCGCGTGTGTTCGACCCCTTCTTCACCACCAAGCTGGGCCAGGGCGGCAGCGGCCTGGGCCTCAACATCGTCTACAACCTGGTGACCAAGTCGCTGGGGGGCACCGTGCATGTGGCCAGCAACCCCGGCCAGGGCGCCACCTTCAGCATGGTGCTGCCACGCAGCGCTCCGGCGGTCGCGTTTGACCAGTCCGAGCCCGAAACCCTGGCGCATTAGCGTGGCCTAAGATAGGCGCATGCAAAACCCCTCCCGCTTCTGGGCCGACTGGAGCACGCGCGACTTTGCGCAACGGCAAGCCGACGGTCAGCTGAGTTCCACCATCGCCGTGTTGCCCGTGGCCGCCACCGAGCAGCATGGCCCACACCTGCCGCTGCGGGTGGACACCGCCTTGGTGGATGGGGTGGTGGCCGCTGCGGTGCCGCATCTTCCCGCCGACCTGCCCGCGCTGTTTTTGCCCACGCAAGCAGTAGGCTTCAGCCCCGAGCACGCGCAGTTCGCGGGCACCCTGACGTTCAAGGCCGAGACGGTGATTCGCCTGTGGACCGAGCTGGGCGAGAGCGTGGCGGCCACGGGCGTCAAGAAACTGGTCTTGCTCAATTCCCACGGCGGGCAGGTGGGCCTGTTGGATGTGGTGGCGCGTGACCTGCGTGCGCGGCTGGGCATACTGGTTTACAGCGTGAACTGGTTTGGCCTGCCGCTTGCCGGCCCGGCCGGTGAGGATGTCAATGCCTTGTTCAGCGCGCACGAACACCGCTTTGGTATCCACGCAGGTGAGATTGAAACCTCCATGATGCTGGCCCTGGCGCCCGAGCAGGTGGCCATGGCGCAGGCACAAAACTTTGCGTCCACCTCTGAAGACCGCGCGAAGAAATTTGCGATTTTGGGCAATGGCAAAAGCGCCAAGCTGGGCTGGCAGATGCAGGACTACAACCCCGCCGGGGCCGTGGGCAATGCGGCTGCCGCCACGGCCGACAAAGGCCGCGCCGTGCTGGACGCCGCAGGCCGCGCCCTGGCGCAAACGCTGGCCGAGATTCACCGGCTCCCGGCCGACACGCTGCGCAACTAGCCCCCCACGCTCCACCGCTGTGCGGGTCGCTGCCCCCCAAGGGGGCTAACTCGCCTTGGGGCGGCTCGGCGGCGAGATGTTGCCCCCACGCTCCGCCGCTGTGGGCGAAACCTAGTCCGGGTTGCGGCACTGCCGCACCGCGGCATCTCCGCGCTGCCAGCAGGGGCTGGCGGTGCTGGGGTCGGGGGTGGGAATGCCCTGCAGGTCGATGCGGGCCACGCGGGTGTCAAAGGCTTGCACACCCGCCGCGTCCAGGCGCAGGCGCAGCACCCAGCCCACACGCTGGTTGGCGTTGTCGGTTTCCTTCATCACAAAATTGCCCACGCTGTAGACAATCGGTTTGCCCCGGTAGTGCTCCATGTCTTGCGTCACATGCGGGTGGCCGCCAATCACGGCATCGGCACCCGCATCCACCATCCGGCGCGCCAGCTGGCGCTGGCGGGCATTGGCCAGCGGCTCGTTTTCCCAGCCCCAGTGCATCACCGGGATCACCAGGTCTGCCTTGTGCACGCTGCGCGCGGCGCGTATGTCGGCCACCACTTGCTCGTCCTCGCTCCAGGCGGAACCGGGGGCATCAAAGTCGGCCTCGAAGCTGCGTGGCATGAACTCGTTGTAGCCCAGCAGCGCAATACGCAGCCCCTTGCGTTCGATGATCAGCGGCGTGTGCGCCTCCTGCAGGGTGTGGCCGCCACCAAAGTAGTCCAGCCTGGCCTGGCGCATCAGGCCCAGCATCTCGGCAAAGGCCTCGCGCCCGTAGTCGCCCGAGTGGTTGTTGGCCAGCGCCATGGCATCGAAGTGGCGCTGGAGCACGGGCAGTGCGCGTGGGTGGGCGCGGAAGGTGTAGTTTTTGTCCCCGGCCGATCCGGTGGTGGCCACCACACACTCCAGATTGCCCAGGCGAATATCGGCATTTTTGAAGAATGTGGCAAAGCCTGCAAACGGGTCGCCCCCGCGTTCCATCATGCGGCCCGCATCGTCGTCGAGCACGATGTCGCCGGCAAACACCAGCGTCACCGGCGTGGGCTGGGCAAGTGCGGTCGTCACACATAACCAGCCAGCCACCCCCCAGCGGCAAACCCGTAGCAGCGCGCGCATCATGGGGCCACTCCCTGCAAGCTGCATTCGTATTGCAGTTCCCGCTCCACTTCACCGGCATAAACAAACTGTTTGCCCGTGAGGGACGCCGTCGCCACAAAAGGAGGCAGGTACGTGATCTGCTGTACCAGCACGGGTTGGCGCCGGGTGTCCAGGTAGGCGTAGAGCTTGATGTAGTCCAGCTGCGTGCCGTCTCCCACCATCACGGCCTTGAAGCGAAAGCGCCCGCCCACGTCCACCGCGGCCACGGGGTAGGGGTTGGCCACGGGTGTGGCTTCCAAGGTTTGGGTGCTGCCGGCGTAGGTGAGCTGGCAGCGCAGGGTGGGCGTGCCGTGGGCCGCCGTCAGGGCACAGGCAGCTGCGCAGGCAAAGGCAAGGTGCAGGGTCTTGGGCATGGCGGCATTGTGCGTCACGCCCGCACTGCGCCAACCCGGGGTGGGCGTTTAGCGGATGCCGCGGATGTAGCGGTGCGCGTCCTGCTCGCTGGCACCCATGAGCGAGTCGGAGGCGCCGGGCATGGCTGGTTTGGCCACGCCACCAATCACCCCAAACAGGCTGTTGCGTGTGGTGCGGGGGGTATGGGTCGGCACCATGGCCAATTCCAGCTTGGCGGCCCATTCGGCCAGGTCGGTGTGGCCATCCTCCTCGGCCGCGGCACGGGCAAACCGCACGATCTCGGCGGCGTACTCGGTGTTGCTGGCCATCCATTCGGTGTCGGTCACGCGGCCGGTCTTGCGGCGCAGCAGCACGTGCAAATGGGCGGCAATCGCCAGTTTTTCACTGTTCAACATGCAACACTCCTTTGAGTTTCACCGTTCAGGTTCCCATGTGCTCCCGGTGCTGGGACACATCCAGGCCTGTGAGTTCGGAGTTTTCGTCCACCCGCAGGCCCACTATCACTTGGGTCACCCACAGCAGCACCCAGCTCATGACGCCGCTGTAGACCAGCACCACCAGTACGCCCAGCGCCTGGGTGGCCACACTGCCACTCACGCCCGAAATGTTTTTGCTGGCAAAGTAGCCCGTCATCAGCGAGCCCACGATGCCGCCAATGCCATGCACGCCAAACACGTCCAGCGAGTCATCGGCATTGAGCATGCGTTTGAGTCCGGTGGCACCCCAGTAGCAGGCCAAGCCAGCCACACCACCAAAAATGACTGCAGAACCCGGCGTGACAAAACCCGCCGCGGGGGTGATGGCCACCAGGCCCGCCACCAGACCGGAGCACAGGCCCAGCAACGAAGGCCGCCCGCGCATGATCCACTCGCCAAACATCCAGGCCATGGCACCGGCCGAGGCGGCAATGTGTGTCACTGCCATGGCCAGGCCCGCACGCCCGTCTGAGGCCACGGCCGAACCCGCATTGAAGCCAAACCAACCCACCCACAACAAGCCTGCGCCCGCCATGGTCAGGCCCAGGTTGAAGGGTTCAAACGGTTCGCGCCCATACCCCTTGCGCGCACCCAGCATGTAGGCACACACCAGGCCCGACATGCCGGCATTGATGTGCACCACCGAGCCGCCCGCAAAGTCCAGCACACCCATTTGCACCAGCCAGCCACCAGGCTCCCACACCCAGTGGGCAATGGGCGCATAAACCACGATGGACCACATGCCAATGAACCACAACATGGCCGAGAAACGCATGCGTTCCACAAAGGCGCCCACAATAAGTGCGCCCGTGATGATGGCAAACGTGAGCTGGAACATGGCGTAGACCGACTCGGGGATATTGGGTGCCACATGGCTCACCGCCACCTGGCCGGCCTCTTTCAGGTAGTTGAGGCCTGTGAACCAGAATCGCTCGGTGCCACCCAGCCAGGTGCTGCCAGGGGTGAAGGCCAGCGAGTAACCCACCGCAAACCACAGCAGGCTCACCATGGCGGCAATCGCCACCACACTGGCCATGGTGTTGATCACACTCTTCTTGCGCACCATGCCACCGTAGAACAGGGCAATGCCGGGCAGCGTCATCAGCAGCACCAGCGCGGTGCTGGTCATCATCCATGCGGTGTCGGCCGTATTGAGGCTACTTTGGGCCACGAGCCCAGGTTTGGTGAGTGCGGGGGGCGCCGCGGGTGCGCTGGCAGGGGCCTCCGGGACAGGTGCCGCGGCAGGGGCGGAGGTTGTGGCAGCGGGCGGGGCATCGGCCACCGCGCCACTGGCCGCCGTTTGCGCAGGGGCCGCCAAGCTCCAGGCCAGAATACAAATCCCCAAGCAAGGGGCTACCCACTTCGTTCCGAATCGGTGCATCGTGTTCCTCTGTGCGGTCCAACAGAGGCCACAAAGCACAAGCCGTGCCAGTCGGCACGGGGCCAGGCCCTCACCCGCTAGGAGTACGTCACCCAGTCCGCGTACGGTGCATCGTCCAGATGCGGCAGGGTGTTGTAGGTCACCAGCATGTGGCGCTTGGGGGTGTAGGCCAGCTCCGTGACCGAGCTGTTGCGGATGCGCAGGTTCAGCTCAATCGTCGTCTCGGGTGTGGTGCCCAGCACATGGCCTACGGCAGTGGAGATGGGCCCGCCGCTGCTCACGATCAGCACATTGCCGGTGTGCTGTCGGCGTACGTGGTCCAGCGCGCTGGTCACACCCTCCACAAACGCGTCGTAACTCGGCATGCCCTGCGGGCTCACCACCCCATTCATCCACTGCGTCAGGCCATCGCGCAGCAGGCGGAAGTGGTGGCGGTACATCTCGGGGGTGTCCGGCTTTTCCAGCGGGGCGGGGTGAATGGCGTGGATCACCGCCGCACTGTCATATTCGTTGAGGCCCGGCCATTCCAGTGCCTGCTGCGTCAGCCCGGCGCCCTGGGCAATGCCAGTCCAGGTCTGCGCGTGGCGGCGCAGCGTGCCGACGATGACCGCCTCAAACTGCAGCCCCTTGCCCGCAAAGTACTCCCCCAGTCGCACGCTCTGCCGATGGCCCAGCTCGCTCAGGTTGTCGTAGTCCGCGGCCCCAAACGAAGCCTGCCCGTGGCGTACCAAATAGAGATTTCCCATGGGGAGGATTTAAGCCGAATTGGCACGGGGCGCTTGTTGCACTTGCGACAGCAGCTATGAATTTGGTAGCTATGCATCGGTGTTGATGCGGCGGCTGGTGCGGACTACAAGCTGAGTTGTGTAGGGGCGTGTGCCACAGCATTGACAAACGATTGGCGCGCGCACCTGGTATTGAATACACTTGTCCAAAGTAGTGGGTCCAATCACAGCTACTTGACCGGGGCGATATTCAATTTGTGCGAATAGCGTTATGGATATTCATGGGTGTAAAAGCGCTTTGATTTCCGAGCAACGATTCCGCCGCGTCGGTGACTATTTGCTTGGCGAGCAAAAATCTATGCGCATTCGCACCAGCCAGTTCTTGCTGGCGGCGATGTTGATGCTGGCCTGTATGGGGGTGCTCTACTTCATGCGCACCGTCGGCACCAAAGGCATGGGTGATGTAGACACATGGGCCCTCATCTGCAGCGCTGGATTGGTGGTGTTCTACGTACTGATCCGCAGCGGGTTTTCTCTGCGGATGCAAGACCCCTCTCTCGCATTTTTCCAGATGCTTTTCGCGATTGCCTGCAATGCCATCGCTTTTGTGATCGCTGGCAATGGGCGTGGTGTGGCCTTGCCCATACTGTCAGTGATATTGATGTTTGGCATGTTTGGTTTATCCATGCGCCAGGTGATGCTGGTGGCGGTATATGGTTTGGCCCTGTTTGGCGCTGCAGCTGTCTATACGTGGCACTACGTGACCACTGACGAACCGGCTGGCATCTTCGTCGCTTATGTTTGCATGCTGTTCATCGTGTTGTCAGCGACCACTTTTTTAACGTGGCGGTTGCAGCAAATGGGCGCGTACATGCGCAAACAAAAAAACCAGTTGGCCTTGGCTCTCGACCAGATCCAACAAATTGCCACGCGCGACGAACTCACAGGGCTGGCCAATCGTCGCTTCATGCTGGAAAAAATGCGGGAAGAAGTACAGCGTGCACAGAGGACATCCTCGCCATTGCTTGTGGCCATGTTCGATATTGATCACTTCAAACGCGTCAACGACAAATATGGACATCAAGTTGGAGATCGTGCCTTGCAGGTGTTCTCTTCCGTCGTACAAAACAACCTGCGTGCCAACGACACACTAGCGCGCTGGGGCGGCGAAGAATTTGTTGCGTTGCTCACAGACACCGATGTTTCGGTGGGCAAGACGTGCCTGGAAAGAGTGCGCGTCAAAGTGGCCGACATAGCGATGTCGGTTGGAGACGATTGTCTGAAAATGACAGTCTCCATCGGCACAACCCCCCACCGCATTGGGGACACGATAGAAAAAACGCTACTGCGTGCAGACGTTGCGTTGTACGCTGCCAAAGCCCAAGGGCGGAATCAAATTGTGTGCATCGATTCGGAGCCCACTTCAATGGCTGGACGCTCCGAAAAGTCAGAACAGATAGGCAAGCCTTAGCTTCTGAGCACCTCGGCAAACACCGCTGAGTCCACATTCCCCCCGCACAGCGTGATCCCCACCGTCTGCCCTTGCAGGCTGGTGCGTTCTTGCATGGCCGCCGCAAAGCTGGCGGCGCCTGCGCCTTCGGCCACGTTGTGGGTGCAGGCGAAGATGTCGCGCATGGCCTGGGCCACCTCGGCGTCGGTCACCTGCACGATGTGGTCGATCTCGCCCATCAGAATCTGCAAGGCTTCGGGGTCGGCCACGCGGCAGGCCATGCCGTCGGCCAACTGGGTGGTGACCGGGGCCTCGACGACTTTGCCAGCCTTCAACGAATCCGCATAGGTGGTGGCGTGTGCGCTCACCACACCGACGATGCGGGCCGGGTGGCCCAGCGCGCGTTTGGCGGCCACGGCACTGCAGGCGCCTGAGCCCTGGCCGATGGGCACGTAGACCACGTCGATGTCGGGCGCTGCCTTGAGCAACTCCCACCAGTAAGTGGCCACGCCGCGCAGCAGGTCGGGGTGGAAGCTGGGCACCATGTGGGCGCCGCGCTCTTGGGCCAGGCGCATGGCGTGTTCGCGGCTTTCCTGAAAATCGGTGCCGTGTTCGACGAGCGTGACGCCCAGTGCGCGCATGGCGGCGTTCTTTTCCACCGAATTGCCGTGCGGGACCACGATGGTGCAGGGCACGCCGTGGGCCCGTGCAGCCCAGCCGATGCTCTGGCCGTGGTTGCCGCGCGTGGCGCTGATGACCTCTGCGGGCAACGCGCCGCGCTGGGCCAGTTGGTCAAAGTAGGTCAGGCCGCCGCGGATCTTGAATGCCCCCACCGGCGTGTGGTTCTCGTGCTTGACCCAGCAGGTCGCCCCCAGCCGGTTGGCGAGCTGGCCCCAGCGGTACTGCGGTGTGGGGCCGAATTCACGGTAGATGACGTGTGCGGCGGCTTCAATGTCGTGCAGGGTGGGGAGCAGGGCGTTAGTGGTCATGAGGGGTCCAAACAAACGAGAGATCAATGCGCGTGGGTGCTGGTGCGCAGCAGCTGCAACCCGGCCAGCCCGAACACGGCCGCCAGCAGGCCCTCCATCCAGCGGCGCGATGCGGCATACACGCGCCGTGCGGCCGGGGTGGAAAACGCCAGTGCATAGCCCGTGAAGATGCCCACGCCCATCACCATGCAACCTGCCACCACCACCCAGGCCAGGTGGGGCGACGCGCCGGCCGGAATGCCCACGGTGACGGTCGACATCCATGCCAGCACCGCCTTGGGGTTGGTGAGGTGCATGCCCAGGCCGCGCAAATAGAGTTGGCGCGGCGTGGCCTTGGCCGCCTGGGTGGCCTGCAGATCGGCGTGCGGCGCGCAGGCCACGCGCGCGGACTTGAACGCCAGCCACAGCAAATAGAGCCCGCACAGCACCTTCATGGCGATCAGCCCGGTGCTGAAGCTGGCCAGCAGCTGCGAGATGCCCAGCGCCGCCAGCACGCCCCAAAACCATGAGCCACACAAAATGCCCGACGCCAGCCACAGCGCGGGGCGGCGACCGGCGTTCATGGCCATGCCCATGATGGCCATGTTGCTGGGGCCGGGGCTTCCAGCGCCAATCAGGTAGGTGGTCCAGGCGAGTGCAAGTTGCGCCGCCAGCGGGGCGTGCAGCCAGGCCTCCAGCGCGGCCATCACAGCGTCACCTGGCCGTCAATGCAGGTGACCGAATCACCGCCCACCCACACCTGGCCCTGCGCATCCTGCGTGATGAAGACGCGCCCGGCGCGGCCTATGCAGGTGCCTTGGGCGGCCACGTAGCGGGCGGGGGCGATGCCATCGGCAATCAGCCACTGCGCCAGGCTGGCGTTGAAGCTGCCGGTGACCGGGTCTTCCAGCACGCCGATGTCGGGCGCGAAGAAGCGCACTTCCACAGAAGGCGTGTCGTCATCCGCGGTGCTGGCACTAGCGTCACGGGCACCGAAGGCCCGCGCCTCGCGGTTGCTGCGCACTATCAAATCAGGAGCTTCTGGCGCACTGTCCATGCCGGCTACACCCACGCCAGCCGCCAAACCTTTGAGTGCGGCCGCATCGGGCTGCAGTGCCAGCACGGTGTCCATGCTGTCAAGCAGCAGGCCCAGCCAGGTGGGGCCGTTGTTCAGCCACTGCGCGGCCCGTATTTGCGCTGGCTGCAGACCCAGCGCCGCAGCCACCCGCGCGATCAGCGCGGCATCGGGCGTGCTGCGTTGCAGGCTGGGCGCGGCAAACGCCAGGCGCGTGCCATCGCGGCGCAGGGGCACCAAACCCTTGGCGCACTCTTGCACGATCAGGCCCTCGTTCTGCGGCACACCGCCTGCCTGCAGCCAGGCGTGGCAACTGCCCAGCGTGGGGTGGCCGGCAAACGGCAACTCATCGCCCGGCGTGAAGATGCGCACCCGGTAATCGGCGCCCTGGGCGGCGGCTTCGGGGCTGGGCGGCAGCAGAAAGGTGGTTTCGCTCAGGTTGGTCCAGCGGGCGAAGGACTGCATCTCCTCAGTGCTGAGCTCGCTGCCATCCAGCACCACAGCCAGCGGGTTGCCGAGGTACGGCTGGGCGGTGAACACGTCCACCTGCTTGAAACGGCGTTGGCGCATGGAAGCTCCAAAAACTGAAGTTGGGTTTTAGATAGTGGCCGTGCCACGGATGCAGGTGACCGAGTCGCCCCCCACCCAGACCTGGCCGCTGGCGTCCTGGCGGATGTGGATGCGGCCTTCGCGCTGGATGCAGGTGCCCTGGTGCACCACGTAGCTGGCGGGCATGTATTCGTCCGCTATCAGCCATTGGGCCAGGCTGGCATTCAGGCTGCCGGTCACCGGGTCTTCCTGGATGCCGTTGAGCGACGCAAAGGCGCGCACTTCCAGTGTGGATGCTATTAAATCAGGAGCTGCTCGCGCAGTATCCACGGCCGCAACGCCCACTTTGACCCCTAAATTCTTGAGTGTGGGGTGGTCGGGTTGCAGCTGCAGCACGGTCTGCCGGTCGTCCACCAGCACGCCCAGCCAGTCGGTGCCGTTGCTCAGGTGCTGGGCCGAGATGATTTGCTTGGCCGTCAGGCCCAGCGCGTGCGCCACCTGCGCCAGCAAGCCGGGGCTGGGGTTTTTGCGCTGGAACGTGGGCGCCGCAAAGGCCAGGCGCGTGCCGTCGCGGCAGATCTGCACCAGGCCCTTGGTGCACTCCTGCACGATGCGGTCCTGGGCCTGGGGCGTGCCACCGGCCTCCAGCCATGCGTGGCAACTGCCCAGCGTGGGGTGGCCGGCAAAGGGCAGCTCACCACCGGGGGTGAAGATGCGCACGCGGTAGTCCGCGCCCTGCGCCGCCGCCTCGGGGGTGGGCGGCAGCACAAAGGTGGTCTCGCTCAGGTTGGTCCACCGTGCAAAGCCCTGCATCTGCGCATCGTTGAGTCCCGCGCCATCCAGCACCACGGCCAGCGGGTTGCCCAGGTAAGGCTGGGCGGTGAACACATCGACTTGGGCGAACGGGCGTTGCAGGGGCACGAGAGACCTTTCTGGGGAGGAGCGTTATGAAAGCGGAAGATCAAGCACACCGCGCGTGGCGGGGCGGGCCAGGATGGCTGCAAACCAGCGTTCCAGGTGCGGCCAGCTCGGCCGCGGCTGGGGCAGGGCAAACCAGCGGTGCACATCGCAGGCCACGGGAATGTCGGCCATGCTGAAGTGTGCGCCGCACATCCACGGACGGTCGGCCAGGTGCGCGTTGAGCTGGGCCATGGCCGGCTCGGTGGCGGCGGTGGAGCGGGCAATGACGGCCGGGTCGCGCTGGTCCGCCGGTGTGCGGAACCACTGCACAAAGGCGGCGCCGCTTTCGCGGTTCAGGGTGGTTTGCTGCCAGTCCATCCAGCGCTCGGCGTCAAAGCGTTGCGCCAGGTCCTGGGGGTAGAGCGTAGGGGCTCCATATTTGGCGAAGATGTAACGCACGATGGCGTTGCTTTCCCACAGGACAAAGTCACCGTCCTGCAGCGTAGGCACCAGCGCATTGGGATTCATGGCCAGGTACTCGGGCGTTTTGACCACGCCGTAAGCCATGCCCGCATCGCTGCGGGTGAAGGCCATGCCGGTTTCCTGTGCGGCCCACACCACCTTGCGTACGTTGAGCGAACTCAGGCGCCCCCAGATATGCACCGCCATGGTCAGTTCCTTTGGGCGTGGATGGCTTCGGCCAAAGCGGCCACACCGCGGTGGATTTCTTCCACGCTGGGGGTCACAAAGCTCAGGCGCATGGAGCGGGCGTCGGCGTTGTCGGCGTAAAACGGCGCACCGGGCACAAAGGCCACGCCCTTGTCCACCGCATGGGGCAGCAGGTCTACGGCGTTCATGCCCGCAGGCAGGCGCGCCCACAGGAACATGCCGCCCGCGGGGGTGTTCCAGGTGAAGGTGCTGTCGGCGTTGGCGGCGTGCGGCCCTTGCGACTCGGGGAAGTGCTGGGCCAGTGCCTGCAGCATGGCGTCGCGCTGGGCTTTGTAGAGCGCGCGGATGGTGGGCACATGGCGGTCCAGGAAGCCGTTTTGCATCACCTCAAAAATCAGGCGCTGGTTGAAGCCGGGGCTGTGCAGGTCGGCCGCCTGTTTGGCTTGCAGCAGCTTGGGGTACACCGCCTTGGGCGCCACGATAAAGCCCATGCGCAGGCCGGGGGCCAACACCTTGGAGAAGGAGCCCAGGTAAATGCCGCCCTCCGGGTTGCGGGCGGTCAGGGGTGCGGGTGGGGCCTGGTCAAACCACAGGTCGCCGTAGGGGTTGTCTTCCATGAGGGGCAGGCCGCTGCGCGCTGCCTCGGCGCTCAGCGCGGCGCGGCGTGCCTCGGTCATGCTGCGGCCGGTGGGGTTCTGGAAGTTGGGCAGCACATACAGAAAGCGCGCGTCTTTGGACTTGGCAGCCAGGTCGGCAATGTCCACGCCTTCGTCGTCGCTGGCCACGCTCACCACCTTGGGCTCCATGGGGGTGAAGGCCATCACTGCACCCAGGTAGGTGGGCGACTCCACCAGCACCTTGCTGTCTTTGTCGATCAAAATTTTGGCGACCAGGTCCAGGCCCTGTTGGGAGCCGGTGGTGATCAGCACCTGGGCCGGGTCCACATTCCAGGTGACACCGGCAGCGGCGCTCTGCGCCTTGAGCTGGGCGGCCACCAGTTCGCGCAGCGGGCCGTAGCCTTCACTGGCCGCGTACTGCAGGGCGCCCGCGGGGTCGTCTTTGAGCACCTTGGCGCTGGCGGCTTCAAACTCGGCCACCGGAAAGGTTTTGCTGCTGGGCAGGCCGCCGGCAAAGCTGATGATGCCGGGCTTCTCGGTCACTTTGAGGATCTCGCGGATCACCGAGGGGTTCATCTTGGCGGCACGTTCGGCCAGGGTCCATTGCGTCATAAAAGCTCCAGAGAAATTCGGGGTCGTCTTGTCAGTGTTCGCTCAGTCCACCACAAACAGGGTGGCACCCAGGGGCGCGGTCGAGCGATGCGGTTCCGCATTGTCGGCCACTTGGTAGCTCATGCCGGGGCGCAGGGTGAAGGTGCGGCCGTCTTCCAGTTCGGTGCGCAGCTCGCCCTGCAGGCACAGCAGGATATGGCCTTTGACACACCAGTGGTCGGACACATAACCCGGCGTGTACTCCACCATGCGCACCCGCACAGTGCCAAAGTGTTGCGTGCGCCACAGCGCGCGGCCGGCCTGGGCGCTTTTTTCCTCGGCAGGGATGGTGGACCAGTCAGTGGTGCCAAAGGGAATGTTGTGCAGTTCCATCACTCGGCTTTCAGTTTCTCAGCATGGGGTAGAGCGAGGCCACCAGGGCCAGCGCCATGGTGATGTTGAAGATGCGCAGGCGCAGCGGGTCTTGTAGCAGGCCGCGCATGGCTTGGCCAAAGCCGACCCAGACCGCCGAGCAGGGGCTGCCCAGCACCAGCGACATCAGGGCCAGCAGCAGCACCTGGGGCAGAGTAGCGTCGGGCGGCAGGTAGGCGCTCATGGCCGTGACGATCATCACCCAGGCCTTGGGGTTGATCCACTGGAAGGCGGCTGCGCCCCAAAAGCCCAGCGGCTGTGCGGCTGGCGCATCGGGGTCGGCACTGGCGGGGCGTGCTGTTGCCAGCTTCCAGGCCAGCCACAGCAGGTAGGCCGCGCCGCCCCAGCGCATCAGCTGGTAGAGCGCCGGAAAGCGGTCCAGCACGGCGTGCAAGCCCAAGCCCACGCACAGCAGCATGACGGTAAAGCCGATTTGCACGCCCAGCAGGTGCGGCAGCGAGCGGCGTACGCCAAAGTTCACCCCCGATGCCATCAGCATGGTGTTGTTGGGTCCCGGCGTGATGGAGCTCACGACGAGGAACAGGGCAGCGGCGATCAGCAGGTCGTGGCTCATGCGGGGGCCACTTTCAGCGCAGCGTGCACCGGCATGCGCCGGCCAACAAACACGGTGGCAATGACGGCCACGCCAAAGCCCACGGTCACTGCGTCCAGCCGCTCGCCCAAGAGCGGCACGGCAAACAGCATGCCCAAAAACGGCTGCAGCAGCTGCACTTGGCTCACCCGCACGGTGCCGCCCAGGGCCAGGCCTTTGTACCAGGCAAAAAAGCCCAGCCACATGGAGAAGACGGACACATAGGCAAACGCCACCCAGGCGCTGGTGGGCAGCGCCACGCTGGGGAACTGCCACACGGCCAGCGGCAGGTTGATGGGCAGCGCAATCACCAGCGCCCAGCAAATCACATGCTCAGCCCGCATGCGCTGCGAGAGCCGCCCGCCATGGCCGTAGCCCACGGCCGCACAGGCCATGGCCAGCAGCAAGAGCACATCGGCCATTTGCAGCGACAAGCCGCTGTGGCCCGAGCGCAAGACCGCAAACGCCACCACCAGCGCCGTGCCGGCCAGTGCGCAGACCCAGAAGCCGGGGGAGGGCCGCTGCCGGTTCAAGAACGCCCCCACCACCGCGGTAGCCAGTGGCAGCACGCCCACCATCACGCTGGCGTGCACCGCCTCCACATGGCGCATGGCCAGCGAGGTAAAGATGGGAAAGCCAAACACCACCCCCAGTGCCACCAGCACCAGCGGGCCCCAGGTGTCGCGCGGCGGCAGCGGCGCACGGCCCCACCACAGCAACAGCGCGGAGAGCAGTCCTGCGACCACGGCGCGCCCCACCGCAATGAACAGGCCCGACATCAGCGGCGCCTCGGGCGTGCCCACGGCCAGCCGTGTCATGGGCAGGGTCATGGCAAAAATGGTGATGCCCAAGAGGCCCAGCCACAGGCCTTTTTTGAGGTTGGCGGTGTGTGACGTGCTCATAACGACCCCATCCAGGCGGCTGTGGCCACCAACACGGCAGCCATGCCGCGGTTGAACCAGCGCAGGCGCTGCGCCGTGGCCACACCGGCCACCACCGGGCCACCCAACCAGTCGCGCAGCAGCGAGCCAATGGCTGCATAGAGCAGGTTGCTGAAGAAACCAAAGGCCAGCATCAGGGGCAGCGTGATGGCAAAACGCGCCAGCACATCCTCGCGCCCGGCCAGCCAGCCGGCGGTCACCGTCAGGCCCAGCATCCAGGCCTTGATATTGAGAAACTGCAGCGCCACGCCTTGCCAAAAGGTCACGTTGAGGCGGCTGGCATCGGCCTCCCCCAGGCTGCTGGCACGGGCTAGCTTGACGGCCAGCCACAGCAGGTAGGCAATGCCCAGCCACTGGATGGCACTGCGCAGCAGCGGCAGGGCCACCACCAGCGCACCCAGGCCACCGGCACACAGCGTGAACAGCAGGCCCCAGCCCAGCGGCACCGCCAGCACAAAGTGCAGCGCACCACGCAGCCCCCGGTTGGCTGCCAGTGCGGTGGACAGCGTGGTGTTGGGCCCCGGCGTGAAGCTGGCTGCGGTGGAGAGCAGCAACAGCGCCGTGAATTCGGCAGCGGTAAACGTGGTGAACATGCGATTCACTGTACTTGGAAAAACAACACACTTGCAGTACAGTTTGTGCAAACAGAAACCAAACTGTACTGCTGGCACGGCCAGCACAGAGGACAGCCCATGCTCATGAAAACCGCGGCCCAAAGCTTGGCCGAACAACTGGCGGCGCTGTTTGCCCAGCGCATCCGCGACCGCCTGCTGGCGCCCGGCGCGCGCCTGCCCTCGGTGCGCCTGTGTGCGCAGCAGCAGGGCGTGAGCCCGTCCACCGTGGTGGGCGCCTACGACCAGCTGCTGGCCCAGGGCCTGGTGGAGGCGCGCAAAAACCGCGGGTTTTATGTGCGCGAATTGCCCTCGGTGGCCGTGGGTAGTGCGCAGGCTGCTATCGAATCAGGAGCGCATGGCGTTGCCAACCTCATGCTCACCGTGCCCCAGCGCTACGCGCCACTCAACGCCACGGCGCTGATCCGCGGCATGTTCAAGGGCGTGAGCAACAAGCCCCAGCCCGGCATGGGCGTGCTGCCCAAAGAGTGGTTGCAGTCCACCTTTTTGGCCACGGCGGTACGGCGCAGCTGCAGTGTGGAGGCGCTCAACGCGTTTTCGTTGCAGTACGGCGAGCCCGCGGGTGACATCGGTTTGCGCCGCGCGCTGTCGACCAAGCTGGCGGGCCTGTCGGTACATGCTGCGCCCGAGCAAATCATCACCACCGTGGGCGCCACCAACGCGCTGGACGTGGTGAGCCGCACCCTGCTGCGCGCGGGCGACTACGTGATGGTGGAAGAGCCCGGCTGGGCCATTGAGTTTGCGCGGCTCGATTCGCTGGGCATGCGCATCCTGCCGGTGCCGCGCCGCGCCGACGGGCCGGACCTGGAGGTGATGGCTCGCTACTGCGAGGCGCACCGCCCCAAGCTGTTTGTGAGCGTGAGTGTGTTCCACAACCCCACCGGGTTTTGCCTCTCGCCCAGCAGCGCTTACCGCATCCTGCAGCTGGCCAACCAGCACGACTTTCACATTGTTGAAGACGACACCTACAGCCACTTTGCCCCCGAACACGCCACCCGCCTGTGCGCTCTGGACGGCCTGCAGCGCACCATCTACGTGGGGGGCTTTGCCAAAATCTTGGCGCCCAACTGGCGCGTGGGCTACCTGGCCGCGCCCAAAGACCTGGCCGAGCGCCTGCTGGACACCAAGCTGCTGTCCACCCTGACCACGCCCGCGCTGCTGGAGAAAGCGCTGGCCTGGTGCATCGACCAGGGCCAGCTGCGCCGCCACGCCGAGCGGATCCGCACCCAGCTGGACGGCGCGCGGGCGCGCAGCGTGAAGCTCGCGCTGGCGCATGGCTGCACCTTTGCGTCCGACCCCGTGGGCCTGTTTGGCTGGGTGGAAACCGGGGTGGACACCGACGCCCTAAGCCAGCGCATGCTGGACGAGGGCTACCTGCTGGCGCCCGGCGCGCTGTTCCACGCCCAGCGCACGCCCAGCAGCCTCATGCGCATCAACTTTGCCAGCACACAAGAGGCGCAGTTCTGGAAGACCTTTGCGCGCCTGCGTGACGAGCAATTGGGCAAGGCCACATCGGTGGCGAAGTAACCCACCGTATCCACTCACCCCACCCCGCTTTCAAGGAATTTCCCATGGTGACCTGCTATCTGCGCTACGTGATCGACCCTTACAAGCTCGCCGAATTCGAGCATTACGGCAAGCTGTGGATTCCGCTGGTAGAACGCTTCGGCGGCCAGCACCATGGCTACTTTTTGCCGTCCGAAGGTGCCAACAACATCGCCTTGGCCATGTTCAGCTTCCCCAGCCTGGCGGCCTACGAGACCTACCGCCAGCAGTCCTTCAACGACGCGGAATGCCAGGCCGCATTTCGGTATGCCGAAGAGACCCGCTGCATCGTGAGCTACGAGCGCACGTTTTTCCGCCCGGTGTTTCGTTGAGTCTGAAATTGCTATTTATTTTCTAGCTGCTTGCGCATATCCCACGAAGGCTAAGCGCAATGCCGGGGCGCAGCTTGTAGGTCTACGCGCAGGCTGTCGCTGCCCTTGAACTGCGTGCCCACACTGATCAGGTGTTGCCCGGCCACGATGTTGACGTTTTGCCCCTGCACCTGGCTCAACTTTGCCATGGCCGCACTGGCCTGGGTCTGGGTCTGGGTGGTGGTGGTGCTGATGAGGTCGGAGCTGGACTTGGTCAGCACCGCGTCATAGCTGGAGCGGGTTTGGCCTGCATTGAGCAGTACGGTGCCTTGGGCGGTAATGCTCGCATCGCCCTTGGCCTTCAGATCCGCCGCCTTGGCGATGACGTTCTGCCCGGCGGTGATGGTGAGGTCTTTGCCCACACTGACCTTGCTAACTGTGTTGCTGCTGAGCAGGCCGCCTTGGGCGTTGAGGTCGCCAGCACGCACGGCGGCATAGAGGTGGGGCACCAGGGCGACGGTCTGGGTACCGTCGGGCAGGTTCACCGTTTCTTGCTGCAGCCAGACGATGTCGGTGGTGAGCACGGCCAGTTGCTCGGGGGTGTACGCCTGGAAATCTCGCGCATGGACATTTGTTCCCGTAGTGCCCAACGCCTGATGACATTCAATGTCGCCACGTCTATCACTCCTAAATTCCCCCTGCTTTAAAAACTAGCAGGGTAGGGCCAACGTGGATCAAATTTGGGCGGAAATATCTGCTCGAAGTGGATCAGTTTTCAACGGAAATCAACAGTTGTGGACACTTGGACATGACACCGGCGTCGAGCACGATGTTGCCTTTGGCGGCCAGCGAAGCAGTGTCTGCTGCACTCATGGAGGCGGCGCGGGCAGCGATGCTGTTATCGGCAGTGGCCAGGAGTATGCCGGGGCCTTGGACGTAGAGGCCCGCTACCCGGTCTATGCCGGTTTGGCTGTAGCTGGAGGTTGGCGCAGTATTGCTACATATTTAGGAGCTGCTGGCGCATATTTAATGGGCGCTAAAGGTCGATTTGATACATAGACGCCAACACCCACAGGTCAAAGGTTAGTCTCTATGCGTACTGGCAAATGAATATTCAAGGATCCTTTGCTTGAATAGTTTCCTTGCCGACTTTTTCCTTTTCTAATTTTTCCCTGTATCTTGCTATTCCTTGCGGACTCGAATCTTCATAGCCAAATTCGACACCACAGTTGGGACATATTGAATAGGACGGCTCATTACCGTTTTCCCCCCAAGGTAACAGCGGCTTATTGTCAAAGCCACAAACACGACAGCAAGTGCTCGAGGTGGTCATTTTGAATTCCAAAAGTCCATGTTAGTTGCAAACCCATGTTCCGCCGGACTAGGCTTAAACATGGTCCGAGGAAGTCCATCTTTTGATTTCACTGCAAACGTATTGGTTTTCGGCTCATAAAGCAAAAGATCACCATTGGGAGTGGCTTTAACTAGCGTTCCAGGCGTTGGTTTGCTAACAAAATCCTGCGCTGCTCTGTAATAGTCATTCTGAGAAATAAAGCTAGGAAATTCTGCTTTATGCTTTTCCCAGTGAGTCGCCAAATTCAAACTTCCGTCACCAGGCTTCCCATTTGTCCAACTTGCTGGATTGCTGCCATCAGAATAGATGTTGCCCTCCACCTTAGCCGCAGCTACCGCAGCCGCCTCTTCCAACTTGGCCGCGCGTGCTGCCGCACTGGCAACCGCTGCCTCTCTAAGCGCAGTAGCAGTCAATGACGTTGCCTTCGCGGCCCCACCCACAGTGGTGATCGTCCCGACCAATGCCAGCGTCTGGTCGGTGAGCATCTTGCCCACTTTGGTGCCGTCATTGCTCTCAATCGCAGCTGCAAATTCCTGCCGTTGACCCGGCGTCATGAATCCCAGCAAGTAAGGTAGGTTGCTCGTATCGCTCAAGAACTCTTTCATGGCCTTGCTGCTGGCAATCACTTGTTGGATTGCCGCAGGGTCACCGTCCTTGGCTTTGTAGCCAGTCTCCAGCGCTGAAACAAATTCTTTAGCCATGTCCACCACGGCTACCAATACGCCACTGCTCTTGTTATTGATAGTTCCGTAGGCCAGTTGGGTGGTTTCTATGTACTCACCCGCATAGGTTGCTCCGCGCGTGTTCAGGATTTCACCATTGCGGATGTAGTCCGCAGCGGCACTGCGCACATCCTGACGCGCTGCGTTGCAACGGGTGCTTTTTACGCCCACGCAGTCCGCTAGTTGCTGATTGCGTTTGGCATCTAAGTCTTTGAGGTCAGCAATCTGTTGGTCACAGTCCGCATCACATTTTCCGGCAGCCTTTTTAGCTTCTAGGTCATTCAAACGCAGGACTTCCGCATGCTTCAGATAATTGTTCTCCGCCGCATTCGTCCCCGTCGTATTCGCAATATTCACCGCTTGCGCGTTATCCCCACCACCCCCAACAATCACCCCCGCCGTTGCAGACATCACCTTCGCAAACGCCAAGGCATCGGCCTTGTTCTCTGCAAAGGACTTGCCGTTGTCCTTGTTGCTGTCCATGTAGTACTCGGCGGCCATTTCTCCGACCACAGCCCCGACCGCACCCGCACCACAGCCTGACATATTGCCCGCCGTGGCGGCACCTCCGGCACACCCCAGCACCGCATGGGCCACCTTTTGGGTAAAGCCGTTGATGTCTCCGTCGTACTTCGCGTCTCCAATCGCTTTGGCCCCCTGTGCCATCCCCGTAGTGACCAGCGCACTGGCCAAGGCATTGGTCAGCATCTTTTCATCAAAAGCCTTGCCATTGATGGCCGCATCAATGGCGCTGCCCGCCAGGTTGTTGGTGATGTTCTTGAGCAGCTTGTCCCCAAAGGTGGCTGCCGTTTGCGCGGTAGAGATGCCGTTGCTACCCGCGGCGGCTGTACCGCTTTGGCCGTTGAACAGGGTGGAGTTCCCCAGGGCATTCAAAGCCCCCGCCGTCACCATGCTGGTCAACAAGCCCTTGATGCTTTGCTCACTACCCAGTTGCTCCAGCGTTTTGCCAAGGTCGCCCTTGTTGTTGATCAGAGCTACAGCGGCTTGGCTAGCCAGCGATGTCATGCCCGCAGCCATTGCCGCACTCATGGCGCCGGAGGTGGTCAGGCCGGAGGCGAATGATGCAGCCCCCGGCCCTGTCACAACCGCCATGGCAATGGACACCAATGCCGCACCCGCGGGTGTCAAGCCCGCTTGGTCATAGCTCCATTTCTCATTGGCCAGTGCAACCTTGTCCCATTGGATGCTGGGGTCGTTGGCCAGGGTGTTCAGATACTCCAGACCTGTACCGCCACTTTGAATAACCAGCGCATTGATCTGGCTCTTGAGCGCCTGCCCACCCTTGGTGTCGGGAATTTGCACGGTGATCTTGAGCGCCGCATCGAATGACACATTGCCCTTGATTTGGGTCTGGTTCAGCGTCTCCACCGTAGAGCCCTTGCCCTTCATCTCCTGGTACAGGCCCAGGGTCTCGGTTTTCTCGGTATGGCTGGTCTGGGTGGTGTCGATGCTGCCGCCTAGGATCAGTTCACCTGCCTTGGTGGGGTCTGTTTGGATGAATGCAATCTGCTGGGCTTCTACCGTGGCGCCTTGCAGTTCCGTCTTGTTGCCCACACCAATCTCAATTTTCTTATCCGAGAGCAGGCGGGTGCCAATGGCGGTGCTGGTGGCCAGGCTGTCGGTGCTTTCTTTCTTCTCCAGCGGCACCAGTTGCGACAGGCCCATGTAGTCGCCCAGGGCGGCCAGACCACTCAGCGTGGTGGTGCTCTGGACGGTGGTGGTGCTTTGGTGGACGTTGGTGGCGGCGTAGAAGGTGCTGGTGTCTTTGCCCTCTACGCGCAGGCTGTCGGTACCCTTGAACTGCGTGCCTACGCTGACGAGGTTTTGCCCGGCAACGATGGACACGTTCTGGCCCTGCACGCTGCTCACCTGCGCGGTGGCCGCACTGGCCTGGGTTTGGGTGCGGGTGGTCGTGGTGCTGATGAGGTCGGAGCTGGACTTGGTCAGCACCTCGTCATAACTGGAGCGGGTTTGGCCTGCGTTGAGCAGCACCGTGCCTTGGGCTGCGATGGCCACGTCCCCCTTGGCTTGCAGATCCGCCGCCTTGGCAATGACGTTCTGCCCGGCGCTGATGGTCAGGTCTTTGCCTGCCCCCACCTTGCTGCCTACATCGCTGGTCTGGCTGGTGAGCAGGTGGTTCTTGGCGTCGCCCGCACCCACGTTGTTGCTCTGGCTGGCCTGCAGCGTGCCCAGGTTGACGGTGTTGCCTGCGCTGAGCTGGGTGTTGCCCTCTCCCTGGATGGTGGCGCCAATAATGTTGAGGTCGTTGCCCGCGCTGGCAAGCAGCGTACCGGGGCCTTTGACATACAGGCCGGCCATGCGGTCCAGCCCGGTGCGGCTGTAGGTGTAGTTGCCACTGCCGCCCTCGGTGCTGGCGGTGGTGCTGGTGACATTGATGTCTTTGTCGGCCACGGCAATCAGGCTGTTTTGGGCCGTTACGCTGCCGCCGGTGATGTTGATGTCGTCGCGGGCGGAGAGCTTGACATCGTTGGCGGCGATTTGGCCACCCAGGTTGTTGATGTTCTGTGCATTGATTTCCAGCAGCGTGCGGCCCAGGATGGTGCCGCCGTTACGCACTTCGCCCGTGCTGTTGATGGCTACCGTGTTGCCACTGAGCAGGCCGCCTTGGGCGTTGAGGTCGCCGGGGCGCACAGCGGCGTAGAGGTGGGGCACCAGGGCCACGGTCTGGGTTCCATCGGGCAGGTTCACCGTTTCTTGCTGCAGCCAGACGATGTCGGTGGTGAGCACGGCCATTTGCGCGGCCGTAAGGGCAATGCCTGGGCGCAGGTCGTAGGCCTGGGCAAAGGTCAGACCCGAGTCCATCAGGGCCTGGTACTGCTGCTGGTCGCTGGTGTAGTTGGCCAAGAAGCGGCGGCCGGTGAGCTGGGCCACTTGTTCGTTGATGAGGCGCTGCTCGTAAAAGCCGTCGCCCAGGCGCTTTTGGGTAACGCTGGGGTCCAGGCTGATGCGGCTGGTGATGTAGTCGGAGCTGAGCCAGCTTCTGTAGTTGGTAAAGCGCGGATCGGTTTGTACCAGCACGGGGGCGCTGGGGTCGCTCTGGATGCGCAGCAGGCTGCTGTTGGGCAGGTTGTGGCCGGTTTGGGCAGACGGGGTGGTGCCGGGCGCGGTGAGCGGCACTGCGCTGGCGGCTTGGCGCACGCTGGTGTCTAACACCTGGGTGGAGGCTACAGCGCTTGCATAGGTGTCTGGGCGGTAGGCCTGGTAGTTGTAGTTGCAGCCTTTGACGTTGCCGCAGCCTTCGTCGTACTGGGCCCAGCTATAGATGGTGCCGTTGCGCACCGAATCCAGCTGGATGGTGCGGGCGCGGTTGTCGATGCTGGGGGCGGTGATGGTGAGTGCGCCGCCAGAGACGATCATGCTTTGGTCATTGACGACGCCCGTGCTGGCGACCAGCGTCATGTCTGCACCGCTGGCGATGCGGCCAGGGGTGCTTTTGGTGACGACGGCTTTGTAGTCGGTCTGCACGTAGCTGGCAAATGCGCCAAAGCTGTAGGCGCCAGAGGTGCTATTGGCTTGGGCTGCGCCTTGGCCGTAGCCATAGATCGGCAGCATGTTGCCCGTGGGCGTGCAAACCGGATTGCGCCCGCCTGAGCAGGTCTCCTCCGCCTCATAGGCAATAACTTTGTAATAGGCATATCCACCATGTGACATGCCGGAGAGGGTGCCTGAGCCTGCAGCCAGTGTTGCCCCGTCTTTGCTCTCAAAAGTGCCGCCGGTGGTGTAGTAGACCGTGCCGCTGACGCCGGGGGTGCCCGCGTCCTTCTCCCATTCAAGCAAGGGGTTGAGGTTGTTGATGGTGGCGCTGTGGATGCGCAGGGTGCCCTGGGCTTCGATGGTGCTGCCGCTGTTGGTGAGGGTGGTGGCGGATCCGGTGGCTTGGCCATTGGCGTCCAGGCTGGCGCCGACGGCCATATTGCCCAGGCTCAGGATGTTGGCGCCGTTGCGGTTGTTGAGGGTGTCTACCCCTATGTTGAGCCCTTGGCGAGAGGCCAGGGTGGCCGCTGCGGTGGTGCCGGGTGTCGTGCCTTTGTCGTTGGTCAGGGTAGTGGCTGCAACGCTAACGGTGTCGCCATAGATGCGTGCGTCGCCAAGGTTCTCCACCGTGGTGGCTTTGATCTGGGTCTGGCTGCTGCCTGCGGCGTTGCCACTGTCAATGAGCCCCCGGTTGATCAGCTGGGCTGCGGTGTCCAGGCGGGTGGTGTCGGTGGCGACTATCTCGCCTGTGTTGGTGATGTCGCCCGCTGCTTGGATGCGGGTGCTGCCCACGGCCGAGAGGGTGCCGCTGTTGGAGAGCCAGCCTTGGCTGTTGACCGTGACGTCACCCGCCGTGGCGCCGATGACGCCGCTGTTGCGCACACCCAGTCCCGACTCGGTGCCCACGAGGGTGATTTTTTGGGCGTACATGCCGCCTAGCGCGGCGACGTCCAGTGCAAAGGCTGGTGTGGCACCCGTGCCGGCAGCGGGCGTGACGCTTGCCGTGGGGGTGTCCGCATTGCTGGCGTTGATGTCGTTGGCGCCGGTGACTACTTTGATGTCTTTGGCCCAGATGCCCGCGTTGATTTGGGCTGCGCGTGCCAGGATGTTGGTGTAGTCGGCGCTGCGGGTGTCCAGGCCGTCACCATCCACCACAACCGTGCCGCCGCGCACCTGATACGACTCCAGGTTACCCGCGTTGAACACCGGGGTGCCTGTCGTCAGGGTCACTGCGCTGGCGTTGATAAAGCCGCCCCCATTCACGGCAATGCCTGCCGGGTTGGCGATGATGACCTCGGCGCGCTGGCCCGCCACTTCCACATAGCCCCGGATCTGGCTGGCGTTGGTGGAGTTGACTTCGTTGAGGATGACGCGTGCCCCACCACCACCCAGCCACGGGTTGCCTTGGACGTACCCGGCAATTTGGGTGTTGGAGTCCGTGCGGCTGTTGTTGAGCACCACGCCCTGGCGGCTCACGTCAAACTGGCTGTAGGTGTTACGGCTGACTCCTGCCGCGCTGGGGGCCTGGATGTTGACCTGGGTGACCCCGCTGGCCGTTTGCAAAATGGTGGGCTGCTGGTTGCCGGGGGCCGTGCGGTCGGCCACGATTTGCGCCGTAGTCCACGGCGTGATAGTCAAAAGGCCCAATAAAAGTGCTATTGGTTTTATAGCTGCTTGCGCAATATCTATGAGATCTGGTGGCTGATTTGATGTGGATGTACCGGGTGTTGTGGTTTCGCCGCTGCTACTTTTGCCTTTGCCACTGGCTACCTCGCTGACTGCCATTACCTGGCCTCGGGCTGCGTTGAAGACAAGGCGGAATAGGTTCTTGTTCATGGGGCTGGGCTCCGTGTTTGGCTAGGGGGGGGCGTGGTGGCGTCACTTGAGGCGGCGAGCATGGGGCGGTCGGCCCACCATTGGTGTGCATAAGCGGGGTCTACGCGCTCACCTGTGAAGGTACGCACGAGCACACCACGCTCGTTGCTGCGGTGGTACATGTAGCGGGCACTGATGCCCGCAAACAGAGGCTTCCATAACGTGCGGACTTGTGCGCTATGTCCAAAGGGGGCGAAGAAGTCCACGAACCACATGCGGTCGCCGCTGTTCCAATCTTCCGGGCGTAACCCAAGATGGGGACTGTGTAGGTAGCGCTGCTCCGATTCGGCGCTCAGGTTGGCCCAAGACAGGTAGCCCACGGGCTTGGCGGCCTGCTGGTTGGTGTCCAGAACCAGGGCGTACTGTTGCAAGTGGATGGCTGGCAGAAGGGCCTGATTCAAAGCCGCCAGTGGCATGTCGCGGTGGTTCAGCCCATGCATCCATAACCACACTGCGCTGCCAAAGGCTTCGGCATCGCTATGGGGTGGCAGATTGAAAGCGGGCCCAATGATTTGGAAGCTGATGCTGTCTGTCATGTGGTGCTGGAATATGTGAGAAGAGGCCGCTGTTTGCCCTGGCTACGCTTGTTCAGAACTTGTAAAGCAGGCCCACTGTCAGGCCAGACATCTTGGGCTTGCCGGTAGTGAGGTTGGCTTTTTCACTGGAGAAATTGACCATCTCATACTCGGTGCGAAGCTCTACCTTGGGGCTGAGCGCAAAGGCAACGCCCAGGCCAATGCCCGTGCCGGTATGTGTGTTGGTGCCTCCTGCAGCCGCCGTGTCGGTGTACTCAGCCTTGACTTGATGAAACGCCAGCTTGCCGTAGACCAATGCATTGGGGCCAACCCGGTAGCCTGGGGCAAAAGAGATGGCCAAGTGGTCTTTGAAGGTACCGGAGAAAGATTGCGCGGTGCCTGCGGTGTAGTTCACTTTGCCAGCGTCCATTGATTTGACGCTGTAGGAAATGCCCACCGTTCCCACCCAATCGGGCGACATTGCAAAACCGTAGGAAGCAACCAGCGCGGCTTCTGTGTCATTGGTTTGCGTGCTTTGACCGTTGATGGAGGGGACGGTGCTTTCAAAGTCCACCTTGTTTTGGATGGCGGAGACGGTCAAACCGACGGCTGGGCCTACGAAGTTTTGCTGTGCGCTCTGTGCAAAAGCAACTCCTGTGCTGACCAGCAATGTGGCTGCAATCAAGGCGGTACTGGTGGTTTTCATGAGGTTTCCTTAAGAGTGGAGAAAAAATAGCTAACGGATCAAAACGCCAAATTCAAACTAAAGCCCGCGGTGGTCTCTGCGGTCTTGAAACCTGCGGGTTGGTACAGCGGTGCGCCTACAAAAATGTCGTACTGCAGCTTGCGGTAGTTGCCCCGCAGGCCTATAACCCCACCACTCAGGGCTTTGCCTGCCAGTTGTTCGGTGCTCTGGCCGCTGACGCCGCCCGCATCAATGCCCAAGTACAGCTCTTGCCCGCTATTGCCCAGTGCCCAACCCAGTTCTTGGCGTAGCAGCCAACCGTTGTCGCCCGAGAGGCTGCCTTCGCCATCAAAGCCGCGCACGCTGTAGCGCCCGCCAATGCTGAATCGGTCTTGCGGGGTAAGCGGCGTCTCATTGCCCTGCAGGCGCAAATTGCCTTGGTAGCGCAGCGACTGGCCCAGCCACTTAAAAGGCTGGGTTAGCGTGACGTCTGCCACCCATAGGTTGAAGCGGGCGGTGCCTTGCCCGGTGGATTCTTCGGGGGCATCGATGGCTGCAAAGTCCCGGGTGCCACGCTTGTAGGCCAGGTTGGCGTCTAGCGTGGTGCTGCCTACAAACTCTTTGTGGCCCACGCCCAGCTCCCAGCCGCCAACCACGCGGCGCTGGATCTGCACCTCGGTGTCGTCCACGTAGTTGTTGGAGTGCCGCTCAAACGCTTTGAGGTGCACGGTGCTTTTGCGGGTGGCGTCGCGGTAGAACAGGCGTGAGAGTTTGACTTCTGCATTACCGCTGGTGCCGCTGTAAACATAGTTCTGGGTAAGCCCGGTCACGGTCTGGTGGTAGCGACTCTCGCTGAAGGTGGTGCCCAGCACCCAATAGCCGTAGGGGATGGAGTAGTGCAGCGTGTAGCCCTGCGTGCCGCGCGGACCTGGTTCGCCACCTCCTGCATCGTGGTTCTGGGACACATAGAACAGGTCATTCAAACCCAGCGGGTTGTCCCAGGAGAGGGTGGCACTGGTTTGGTAGCGGCCAGTGCTTTTGCCACCGCTGTCGTCCAGCGCCAGCGAGAGCCGTACGGGCGTGGTGCTTTGGTAGGCAATGACCAGGTCGCTGTGGTCGGGGCGGTCGGCAGGGGTGATCTGGATGTCCGCATCAGCGGTGGGCACCCGCTTGAAGTTCTCCAGTGCCTGTTCGATGTCACGCAGGTTGAGGATGTCGCCGGGTGCCGCAGAGACTGCGGTTTGTAGCGATGTGTGAGGTACAACCGCCTTGCCGTCTTTGTCTGCAAAGCGGATGGTGCGAATACGGCCAGGCACCACAGTCAGCACCAGCGTGCCTTTGGAGATGTCCTGCGGCTCTGTCAGTGCGCGCGAGGTGACGAACCCCCTGACTACCAGTGCGTTCTGGGCGCGCTCCAGCACCATGGCAATGCCGTGTGTGCCCAGGCATTTGCCCAGGGGGCTGTCTGTTTTGTTGGGGCCAGCCAAGCTGCCAAGCACCCAGCTGAATTGCTCTGTGCGTTCTCCGCGCAATGTCAGCTCGCGAATGGGGAAACACGGGGATTCAGTCTCGGGCAGGCGCTGCGCTGCAGAAATGGGCGTGTTCAGGCGTGCGTCTGGGGCTGTTTCTTGCTGTCCGCGCAGTTGGGCATCGCGTTCCTGGATACGACGCTGTTCGGCAGCATCCCGCTGTGCATTGGTAAGGGTCTGGGCCCCAGCGCTCATCAGCACCGACACCAGCAAAAGGGCTGCGAGTACTACTTGTCGCGGATGAAAAAGAGGGGGAGCGGGTGTTTGTGTCGTCATGTGGGGGCAATAGAGCGCACCCATCATTCAAAAAGGGGCTGCTTTTACTGCAACGGACTTTAAGCAGCAATAGTCCGTTTGGATATCCCCCGTTCGGGTGAATTTGGGGTTTTAGAGCTTGTTTTTTGCGGAAATTTGTTATCCGCTGGCTTCGGGCGGGCGGTGGGTGCAGTGATTTTTGCCTGGCGGTTTGCAAAAGTACCGGACTTTTTGCTACATATTTAATAGCTTCTTGCGTAATATCCGCGGGGGCTAGAGCCCTAAAAGGCTTAAAAATCAGGTCGGTGCGGCCAGCGAGCGCAGCAGGGCGCGGTTGACCTCATCGGCTTCCAGGTCGTGGGCGCGGCAGACGTCGCGGATGACCTTGGTGTTGCCACTCTCCAGGGCGCTGGCGGTTTCCAGCCAGGGGGCGTAGGGGCCGGTTTGGCCCAGGATGGCGGAGGCCACCCGGCCGGGCAGGGGCAGGCGGTGCAGGGCGGCGCCCAGGGTTTCGCCCAGCAGCAGGTCCACCTGCGAAAAGATGCCGCACAAAAACACTTCGCGGCGCAGGTCGTCTTCTATGCCGGCGTCGGCCAGCCGCTCCATGATGCGTGCCCGCAGCACGATGGATGCGCGGATGGGCTGCAGGTTGGCATCGCTGTTGGCGTGGGGCATTTGCTCCATGAGCCAGGCGCGCAGGCGGCTGTAGCCGAGGGTCATGAGGCCTTGGCGCACGCTGCCGATCTCGGTGCGCAATGACAGGGCGGCGGAATTGGCGTAGCGCAAAAAGCGGTAGGTCAGCAGCGGCTCGTTGCCCATGCGGTGTTCCAGCGCTTCCAGTGATTCGTCGGCGTCGATGGCGTGCACCAGGTCCAGCAGCAGCTGGCGTCCTGGCTGGATTTGTTTGTAGCGGTAGCTGTAGAGCATTTCCTCGGTGGGCCAGCCGGCCACGCCCCACACGGCTTGGTGGTCCAGGGCATGTTCTACCAGGGCTTGGCTGGCCAGGCCCTCGTACAGCGCACCGGGCAAGATGGGGGAGGTCCAGTTGTTGTGGGAGCCGCCGCCGTCGTGGGTGCGCTGTAGCGCGGCGCGCAGGGCGGCCAGTGCTTCGTGCGGGGTGATGCTGCGCAGGGTCTTGTGAAACAGGTCTTGCAGCTCGGCGGCGGGTGGTTGGCCGGTTTCGCCGCGCCAGAGCAGACGCACGCCGCGTTGCCGGGCCTTGCGGATACGGCCGGCCAACAGGGCATCACCCAGCCAGGTGTCCGGAATTTCCAGCCACAGGGCCTGCGCTGGGGCGTGGTCCAGCAGGTCGCTCAGCAGGGCGGGGGTGCGCGCCACCAAGATCTGGGCGTCCAGCCCAGCCGGCCAGAGTTCGTGCAGGGTGTGCAGCAGGTGTTGGGCGTCCACGGCGCCGCTCAGGTGGGGCTCGACCAGCAGGCGTGTGGCGCAGCGCTGGCGCCACGCGTTCCACACCAGTTGGTAGCCCAGTGTCACGCTGCCCAAGACGGAATTGCTCATGGCTTAGCTTATGAAGTTGAACAGCGAGAGCTTTTGTACCTGGGCGTAGGACTGCAGCGCCGCGGAGTAGCCGGTTTGCTGGTTCTGGAAGTCGGCAATGCCTTTGATCATGTCCAGGTCTTCGGCGCGGGAGCGGTCGGCCTCGAGCTGGATGCTGCGCGACTCTTGTGTGGAGGTGATGCGGTCGGCCCGGTTGAGCAGGTCACCGGCCTGGCCGCGCACGGCCGATACGCGCTCCATGCCAATGTCCAAGTTGCCCAGCGCCTGGGCCACGGCTTGCGAGGCGGCGTTGGCGTTGACGGCGGTGCCGATGTCGCGGATGGCGTCGTCCATGACGCTGAAGATGCTGGGGCTGGTGTCCACGGTGATGCTGTCGCCGGCCACCGGCAGGCCGTTCACCGTCATCGACAGGCCGGGCATGGCCGTGATGGTGAAGCTGGGGGGCAGGTTGGACGGGAAGGACGCGGTCAGGCCCGACTGGGTGGGGCCGGCCACGGGCGGGCCTTCGGCCACGCTGTAGGTCACGGTGGTGGTGCCGGCCACGGTGGACACGGCATCGATGGTGATGGAATAGCTGGAGCCGTTGACGAGGGTGGGGTCGACCACCGTGACGGGGCCAGTTTGAAGCGTGCGGTCGGTCGGGATCTGGGACAGGGTGACGTTGTAGGCGCCGTCGCGGCGGCCTTGCAGCATAAAGGCGCTTTCACCATCGAGCGTGCCGGGGATGGCGTTTTCGCTGGCGGCCGCCTGGCCGGGCAGGCCCACAAAGCTGTAGTCGGCAGGTGGCGAGTTGGGGCCGGCAAACGGCACCTGGCCGCTGCCCAGCGCGGCGAACAGGGGCAGGCCGTTGTTGTCCTTGCGGTTGGCCATGGTGAGCACCTGCTCGCGCAGGCCCTGCAGTTCCACGGCAATGGTGCGGCGCTCGGCGGGGGTGTTGTTGCCGTTGCCGGCCGACACGGTCAGCTCGCGAAAACGCTGCAGTGCGCTGGTGATGTCGCCCAGCGTGCTCTCGGCCGAGGCGATGGAGTTTTTTTGCGCCTCCAGCGCGCGCTGGTCGGTGGCAATGCGGGCCAGGCGGGTGAGCGAGCGCTCGGCCTGGGCGGCGCCGGTGGGGTCGTCGCTGGGGCGCACCACGCGTTTGCCTGAGGTGAGGTTTTCTTGCAGGTCGGCCAGCTTGGTCTGGCGCGCCGTGAGGTTGCGCATGGCCAGGTCGTAGGTGTTGGCCGTGCCCAGGCGAGATAAAGAAGTGGCCATGGTGGTCGTCCTCCGGTGCCTCAGCGGTTGAGGCCTTGCATCAGGGTGTCAAAAATGCTCTGCGCGATCTGGATCATTTTGGCCGAGGCCTGGTAGGCCTGCTGGTATTGCAGCAGTTTGGCAGCTTCTTCGTCCAGGTTCACGCCCGATACGCCAGTGCGGTCTTTCTCCAGGTTGGTGGCAATGGAGCTGGACACTTCGGCCGCGTAGGCGGCGCTCTGGCTGCGAATGCCGATTTGCGAGATCAGGCTGGCGTAGCCGTCGGTCAGGGCGGCGCCGTCAAACATGGCCACGTCGCGCAGGTTCATCATGGCGGTGGCGTTGCCGGAGTTGAGCTTGTAGTCCACGCCGTAGGCCGGGTCTTTGATGTCGATGACCGTGAAGGTGTCGCCCGGCTTGGGCGAACCCTGCAGGGTGAAGGTCCAGCCGGTCAGCGGGTCGTTGTAGGTGGGCGGCAGCGTGGGGTAGTTGTTGGGAAACTCCGCCTCGATGGCCTGGCCCGGGGTGTAGGTGAACACGGTGGTGTTGGCCACCGGGGTTTCGTCGCTGCGGGTGTAGGTGTTGGTGCCGGTGAAGGTGAACACCACGGGTGTGGCCAGCGACATCGGCAACGTGCGTGCGCTGATGGACACCTGCTTGAGGCTGCCCTGGTTGGTGCTGCCCATGGAGCCCGCAATCGGGCTGGCTACGGCCAGGTTGCGCGGGGTGGAGAACACGCTGTCGATGTTGCTGGCCGAGGTGCTGAAGGGCTTGAGCAAGAAGCGGTCGCCCACGTTGGGCGTGCCCGACACAAAAATGTCCAGCCCGTCCACATTGGCCAGCGCACCGGAGGTGGGGGCCGGTGTTTGCGGAAAGCTCACCACCAGGCCGTCGGAGCGGCGGGTGATGGAGCCGGAGGTAGCGGAGCTGAAGCTGATTTCGTAGTCTGAGGCGGCGAACTTGCTGACATCGGTGATGGCCAGGGTGAGGCCGCCAGTGCCGGTGTTCAGCGTGGCCGGCGGCACGGGCTGGCGGATGTTTTGCCCATTGAAGGTGGTCGGGGTGAACAGGTTGCCACCAAAGTTGCCATCCAGGTCCAGGCCCAGTTGGTGCTGCGCGTTCATGGCGGTGCTCACGGCCATGGTCAGGCGGCCCAGCAGGTTGCGGCCTTCCACCAGGTCGCTGTTCTGGAAGCGCAGCAGGCCTGCCACTTCGCCGCCACCCAGGGCGTTTTCATCCAGCACCACGGTCAGGCCGTTGCGGGTGATGGCGAGTTTGTTCTTCAGGGTGTCGCCAAAGTCGTCACTCACGATGGACACGGGTGACACCGTGGTGCCCAGCACCAGGGCCTGGCTGCTGGCCAGAAAAATGCCGACCGTGCCGTCGTCCGCCGGGATGGAGGTGGTCTGCACGTACTGGTTGAGTTCGCGCACCAGTTGGTCGCGCCGGTCCAGCAGGTCGTTGGGCGGCTGGCCGGTGCCTTGGGCGCGGGCGATCTCGTCGTTCACCTCGGCAATGCCGCGCGCCAGGGTGTTGATGGCGTCGGCCTTTTGGCGCAACTCCTGGTCCACACCCTGCTGCAGGTCGTCCAGCGACTGCGAGGCTGCACGCATGCGCGAGGCGGTTTCGTCGACCCGGGTCAGGGCCACGGTGCGGGCGGTCAGGTCGGTGGGGGCACTGGCTACGTCCGAAAACGCGTTCATCATTTCACTGATGGCGGAGCCCAGGCCGCTGGCGCCACCGGGAAAGATGCCCTCAAGCTGGCTGAGTTTGTCGGAACGGGTCACGTCGGCGGCCTGTACCGAGCTGGCCAGGGTGGACTGGCGTGTCAAAAAGGCACTGAAATTGCGCTGGATGGTTTGCACATCCACGCCTTTGCCGATGTAGCCACCACCCGTGAACTGGCCCTCCACGGTTTGCAGCGTGACGGTCTGGCGCGAGTAGCCAGGCGTGTTGACGTTGGCAATGTTGTTGCCCGCCGTCTGCAGCGCTACCTGGTTGGCCTGTAGCGCGCGTGTGCCGATGTTGAGAATGCTCATGGTGGCGTCCGGTTACACCTGCAGGCGGCGCAGATGCAGGGTGGTGTTGATGGCGCGGCTCAGTTTGGCGGCGTACTCGGGGTCGGTGGCGTAGCCTGCTTTTTGCAGGCCGCTGGCAAAGGCCTGGGCCGAGCCCGTCTGGGCACGGGCCTTGGCGTAGCGCGGGCTCTCGGAGATCAGTCGGGCATAGTCCTTGAAGGAGTCTTCATACGAGTCGTAGGCGCGGAACTTGGCCACTTGTTTTTTGGCCACGCCGTTCACGTATTCGGTGGTGGTGACCTCGGCCACCTTGCCGGTCCAGCTGGCACCGGCCTTGATGCCAAACAGGTTGAAGGAGTTGCCGCCGCCCTTGGTCTTGATCTGGGCGCGGCCCCAGCCGGTCTCGTGGCCGGCCTGGCCCAGCATGAAGCTGGCGGGGATGCCGGTGGCCTTCTCTACCTTGCTGGCCACGTCGGAGTGCTGGCGTACAAAGCTGGCCTGGCTTTCGGTGGGGGTGCGCTTGATCTTGACGGGGGGCAGGGTGGCATCTGACGCCGTGGCCCGTGGCGCGGTGGAGGGGGTGGCGCTGCCCAGCGTCTGGGGGCGTGTGGGCGTGGCGGCATCGGTGCCAGGCTCTGCGGTGATGCCCATTTGCCGGGTCAACTGCTGGGCGATCAGGTCCGACAGGCCACCGGGTTGGCCGGACATGCTGACGGCCAGTTGCTGGTCCAGCAGGTCGGTGCCGAGGTCGCTGCCGGGGTTGTCCAGCATGCCGGATTTCATGGTGGCTTCGCGCATGCTCTTGACCAGCTCACGCATGAACAGCGATTCGAATTGTTTGGCTGTTTCCTTGATGGCTTCGGGCGAGTTTTTGCCCGCCTGCAGCTTGAGGGCGCCCAGCGACTGGGTGTCTACCGCCAGGCTTTGCATATTGCCCAGTGAGGGCGTTCCGAGACTGTTGCCGTAGCCCATGTCAGATGACCTCCAGCTCCGCATTCAGTGCACCAGCCGATTTGATGGCTTGCAGAATGGCCAACAAGTCTTGCGGCGTGGCGCCCAGCGAGTTGAGGGCTTTCACCACGTCGGTGAGCTGCGTGGCAGCGGGCAGCTGGATGAGCTTGCCGGCTTCTTGTTTGATGTCGATGGCGGCTTGTTCGCCCACCACGGTTTGGCCGCCCGACAGGGCATTGGGCTGGCTGATGACCGGGGTGGAGGACACGCTGATGGACAAATTGCCGTGTGCCACCGCGCAGGGGCCCAGGGTCACGGCCTGGTTCATCACGATGGAGCCGGTGCGGGAGTTGATGATGACCTTGGCCGCTGCCACAGAGTTTTCCACGGGCAGCTCCTCCATCTCGGCGATGAAGCTGACACGTTCATTGGGGGTGGTGGGGGCCTTGACCTGTACGGTGCGGCCGTCCAGTGCCTGGGCAATACTGCCGCCAAAGCGGTTGTTGATGGACTGGGCGACTTTGCGGGCGGTCTGGAAGTCGGAGGCGCTCAGGCTCAGGTTGATGGTGGGGCCCTCTTGCAGGGCGGTGGGCACGCTGCGTTCCACCTGCGCACCATCCGGAATGCGACCGGCACTCAGGTGGTTGACCTGGACTTTGCTGCCCCCTGCGGCGGCACCGGCGCCAGCCACAATCAGGTTGCCCTGGGCGAGGGCGTAGACCTCGCCATCGGCGCCCTTGAGCGGCGTGGCAATCAGGGTGCCGCCCTTGAGCGACTTGGCATTGCCCAGCGAAGAGACGTTGATGTCCATCAGTTGACCCGGGCGGGCGAAGGCGGGCAACTGTGCGGTGACCAGCACGGCGGCCACGTTTTTCATTTGCAACTGGGCTTGGGAGGCTGTGGTGAGCGTGAGGCCCAGCTGCTCCATGTAGTTTTTGAGGCCCTGGGTGGTGTAGGGCATCTGGGTGGTCTGGTCACCCGTGCCGTCCAGACCCACCACCAGGCCGAAACCGGTGAGCTGGTTGCTGCGCACACCTTCGATGGAGGCAACTTCCTTGATGCGGGCAGCTTGGGCCGACCCGCTGCCTGCCATGACAAGTGCCACACACAGACCGCCGAGCCAGCGGCGGCCGGTACTGAGGGGTGTTGGGTTCCAGTGTTTCATGTGCAGAGTCGGTAACGGGGACGGTCCGACTGGACCTGTTACCCCTCGGCACAATTCTGGAGATCTTTAGAAGGGACTAACGTTCAAAAAGAACCGGGATAACCAGCCAACTGTTTGGGCTTCGCCCTGGGCGCCGCGTCCGCGTGACTCGACGCGCACATTGGCCACCTGGGTGGAGCTGATCACGCTGCCGGGTTGCACCATGCGTGGGTCCACGGTGCCCGAGAAGCGCAACACGTCCACGTTCTGGTTCACGCCGATTTGCTTCTCGCCGGTGACCACCATGTGGCCGTTGGGGAGCAGTTCCACCACGGTGGCGGTGATGGAGCCGGCAAAGGTGTTGGCGCTCTCGGTGCCGCCCTTGCCTGAGAAGTTGTTGTTGGTGGTCGCCCCGACGTTGAATTTGGCGAGCCCGGACAGGTCGTTAAACGGCAGTGCCGTCACCGCACCGTCGACCGAGGTGTTGCGGTTGACGGTGGAGGTGGACTTCTGACTGGCGGTTACGTTTTCCACAATCTGGATGGTGACGGTGTCGCCCACCTGGCGCGCCCGGCGGTCTTCAAAAGCCGGACGGTAGGCCACTGTTTGGTACAGGCTGCCAGTGTTGGGGCGCACTGCCACTTGGGTGGTGGCCGGGGCTGCCGCAACGCGGGGCTCGGCAAAATCGACGGTGACTTTTTGCGGCAACTGCTGGCAGGCGCTGGTGAACGCCAGTACGGCTGCCGCTGCGGCGGTGGCGCGCAGCAGGCGTGGCACTTGGGGTGCGTGGGGGCGGTGGGTCATGGCTTACCTCGCAGGTTTAGAGCTGGCCGAGTTTTTGCAGCATCTGGTCCGAGGTCTGGATGGCCTTGGAGTTCATCTCGTAGGCGCGCTGGGTCTGGATCATGGTGACCAGCTCCTGCACCACGTTCACGTTGGAGGTTTCCACAAAACCCTGCATCAGGCCACCCAAGCCGTTTTCGCCGGCATTGCCGGCATTGGGCTGGCCCGAGGCCACGCTTTCGGCATACAGGTTCTGGCCTTTGGGCTCCAGACCGGCGGGGTTGATGAAGCTGGCCAGGGTGATGGTGCCCACGGGTTGCGGTGCGGTGTTGCCAGGGACTTGCACGGTGACTTCGCCGTTTTGTGCAATGGCCAGGCTGGTGGCGTTGGCAGGCACGGTGATGCCGTTGAGCACGGGCAGGCCGCCGGAGGTGACCAAACGGCCCTGGTTGTCGAGCTGAAAGGCACCGTCGCGGGTGTAGCCCACGGTGCCGTCGGACATGGTGACCTGGAAAAAACCGTTGCCTTGGATGGCGACGTCCAGGTTGTTGCTGGACTGCTGCAAGTTGCCTTGGGAGAACGAGCGGCTGGTGGCGACGGTACGCACACCCAGGCCGATTTGCAGGCCGGTGGGCAGGACGGCTTGTTCGTTCACCGCGGTGCCGACCTGGCGCAGGTTTTGGTACATCAGGTCTTCAAAGACGGCGTGCGATTTTTTGAAGCCATTGGTGGAGACGTTGGCCAGGTTGTTGGAGATGACGTCCAGCTGCATTTGCTGGGCTTCCATGCCGGTTTTGGAGATCCAGAGGGAATTGATCATGGTGCGTGTCCTGGTGGGTTAGCCTTGCAGGCTCAGCAATTGGCCGGCGGCGCGGTCATTGGATTCGGCGGTTTGCATCAGGCGCATTTGCGCCTCGAACTGGCGGGCGGTCTGGATCATGCCGACCATGGCCTCGATGGCGTTGACGTTGGAGCCCTCCAGCATGCCGGGGTGTACACGTGCGGTGTCTTCCGTGTTGAGTGGGTCACCCGACAGGGCTCGAAACAGGCCATCGTCGCCGCGCTTGAGCGGGTCTTCGGCGGTCGGCACCACCAGCTTGAGGCGGCCCACGCTGTTGGCAGGCTGGTTACCAATTTTGGCGCTGATGTTGCCGTCCGGGCTGATGCTGACATCCGCACCGGCTGGCACGGTGATGGCCGAGCCGTCGCTGGACAGCACCTGCAGGCCGTTGCCAGTTGTCAGTACGCCTTCTGCGTTGACTTCAAAGTGGCCGTTGCGGGTGTAAGCCTCGTTGCCGTCCAGGCCTTGTACCGAGAACCAGGCATCGCCCAGCGCCATGGCGTCAAGGGCGCGGTCGGTGCGCATGGCCGGGCCGGGTTTGGTGGAGTGGCCGGCCGAGGCTTCCAGTGCGAATACCCGGGTGGTTGCACCTTCGCCCCGTAGGGGGACGGCACGGTAGGTGGCCAGTTGCGCCCGAAATCCGTTGGTCGAGACGTTGGCCAGGTTGTTGGACAGGACCGCCTGGCGGTTTGCCGCCGCATTGGCGCCCGTCATCGCTGTGTAGATCAAGCGGTCCATGGTGTGTCAGCTCCGTTTAGCGCAGGTTGACCAGGGTCGACATGATCTGGTCCTGCGTTTTGATGGTCTGGGCATTGGCCTGGTAGTTGCGCTGGGCGGTCATCATGTTGACCAGCTCGGCGGTCAGGTCTACGTTGGAGTCTTCCAGTGCACCCGCGCGCAATTCACCAAACTTGCCGATGCCGGCTTCACCCAGCACCGGTTGTCCGGACGCAAAGGTTTCGACCCAGTTGCCGCCTCCGGTGGGTGTCAGGCCTTGCACGTTGCGGAAGTCGGCCAGCGCAATCTTGCCCTGGGCCTGGCTTTCGCCGTTGGAGTAGCGGGTCATGATGACGCCGGAGGGGTCGATGCTGATGCCGGTCAGTTCGCCGGCGGTGTAGCCGTCTTGCGTCAGGTTGGACACAGTGAAGGCGGTGCCGTACTGGGTGGCGCCGCTCAGGTCCAGCGTGGCATTGAAGTTGCCAATCGCCACGTTGGGCGAGGTCAGTGTCAGGGTCTGCGGGGCCGCGGGGGTGACCAGGCCGCCGTTCACGTCGAAGGTCATCTGGAACAGGCTGCCTGCAGCCACCGTGGTTAGCTGCGGGTCGGCGGCATAAATGCCGGTGCCAGCGGCAGCGAAGGTGGCGCGTTGGTCTGGTCCCGGATTGGCGGTGTTCCAGGTGCTGTTGGCGTTGTGGGTGGCGTAGGTGGCGGCATTGGTCGCCAGGGCCGTAGTGCCAGCGGCCAGTGTGGTGGAGTCAAATACTTCCCAAGTATCTGCTGCCACAGCGGGGTTGGCGGTCAGGTCGGGCCCGGTTTTGACGAAATACAGGCTCACGGGTACTTCCACGCCCTGGGAGTCGAAGGCGGTGAGCGAGGTGCCGTAGGTGCTGATGGGGGTGGGCGGTGTGACGCTTGCCGCTACTTTGGCGCGTGCATCGAGGTTGAACTCGGCGGTGATTTCGGTGGTGACCTGGGCCGGGATGGGGGCGCCTGTCGGGATGGAAATGATCTGTGGCGTCACGCTGGTGGAGTTGCCCAGCAAGTCCGTGGGGTAGCCCATCACATTGGCACCGGTATTGGTGAGAATGTTGCCATCGCGGTCCAGCTTGAACTGGCCATCACGTGTGAAGGCCGTTGAGCCGTCAGGCATGGTGACTTGGAAGAAGCCGCCGCCGTTGATGGCCACGTCCAGGCTGTTGCCGGTGATGTTGATGTTGCCCTGCGAGAACTGCTGCGCGATGGTGGCCACTGATACGCCGATGCCGGCGCCTTTGGAGGCACCACCGGCGGCACCCAGCGATGAAGCGACCAGGTCGGCAAACTCGGCCCGCGACGATTTCATCCCGACTGTGTTGGCATTGGCAATGTTGTTGCCAATCACGTCCAGGCTTTTGCTGGAGGCGTTCAAGCCGGAGAGTCCTGTTTGAAAGCTCATGGTGTTTCCTCTGGGGTGCGGTTGGAAAGAGTTACAGAATGGATTTGACGTCGGTGTAGGCCACAGCGCTGCGACCCGCCAGTTCCAACGTCATGTTGCCGTTGCTGGAGCCCACGGCCACCACGGTGTCGTGGGCCAGCGCGGTGTTGGTGACTGCAACGCCCTTGAGCGTGGCAGTGACCTTGAAGGTGGGGGCTCCGGTGCCTTGGTAGCTGGAGGCGTCCCACTGGAAGCCATGCATGCCGGCGTCCTGAGCGCCCAGTTCGAACTTGTCGAGGACCTGCCCTCCAGGGGAGAGTACTTGCACGGTCACCTTGTCGGCCTTGGTCGCCAGGTCCACCGCGCCTGCGGCTATACCGTCTTTGATGGTGAGTGTGTTGGACTCGACCAAGACGCCCTTGCCCACCAGTGATGCACCCTGCAGCACCTGCATGGCGCTGAACTGGGTAGACATGCTTTTCATGGTTTCGTTGAGCTGCTGGATGCCGGAGACCGTGTTGATCTGCGCCATCTGGCTGGTCATCTGGGCGTTGTCCATGGGGTTCATGGGGTCCTGGTTGTTGAGTTGCGCCACCAACAGTTTCAGGAAGCGGTCTTGCTGGGCGGCCGCATCGGTTTGCTTGCTGGTGGTGCTGCTGTTCACCAGGGAGTTGAGATCGGTGGAGGATGTGACGCTGGTAACCATGGTGGTCTCCTGGTTTATTGACCCATTTGCAGGGTCTTGAGCAGCAGTGTTTTGGCTGTGTTCATGACTTCCACATTGTTTTGGTAGGAGCGCGAGGCGGAGATCATGTTGACCATCTCCTCCACCGGGTTCACGTTGGATTGGGTGACATACCCTTCCGCATCGGCGGCCGGATGCATGGGGTTGTGCACGCGCTTGAAGGGCTCATTGCTCTCTTTGATGGAGCTGACCTTGACGCCCGACGATGCCGGGGACTCCATGGGCACGGTTTCAAAAATGACCTGGCGGCTTTTGTAGGCCTGTCCGTCCGGGCCTGCCACAGCATCGGCGTTGGCCAGGTTGCTGGCGACAACGTTCAGGCGCTGGGATTGCGCGCTGACGGCACTGCCCGACACATTAAATATGGAGAACATGGACATGGTGTGCCTCTTTGGTCAGGTGGTCGCGTCATTGCCCCTGAATGGCGCTCAAGATCGTCCGGGAAGAGCCGTTAATAAAACGGAGAGTGGCTTCGTAGCGCACTGAGTTGTCGACAAAGCTTGCGCGTTCACGGTCCAGGTCCACGCTGTTGCCGTCCATGGCAGGCTGGGTCTGCACGGTGTAGTCGAGCTTGCCATTGGCGCTAGATCCGTCGGCGGTGCTGCTGGGCAACGGAATATGGCGTGTATGGGTGGTGCCTGCTGGGGACATGCTTTGGCTGGTGCTGGAGGCCAGCGTCAGGCCGGAGGATTCGCCCATCGCTTGGCCCATGGCCTGCTTGAAGTTGATGTCGCGGCCGGTGTAGCCAGGCGTGTCGGCGTTGGCGATGTTGCTGGCAATCACCCGCTGGCGCTCGGCGCGCAGCACCAAAGCTTTCGATTGAAAGTCCAGGGCGTTGGTCAGATTGGCAAACATGGCATACCTCAGCGAAGAGCGTCCTTGCACTACGGTTGTGGGCTTGGGGCGTGCGGCAATTATGGAAAAAGCTTAAATTTTTTAGACGTGGAATAGCGGGGTGAATGGGGCATATTTGCGGCCCTTGTCGGGGGTGGGGCTACCTATAGTGATGGCCTGAGGTGCCCTGTCCCTACTGCTTGGTCGGGGCGTGCACAGGTCCTACCCTGGAGTCCGCCATGCTGTTTTCTTTTGCGTTGAACCACCCAGCCATCGCGCGTGGCCTGAAGGCTCTTGCGCTGGTGTGCGCCAGCATCCCGTTGGCCCAGGCGCAAGACGCGGGGCTGGAGGCTTTGCGGCAAGAGGCCCAGCGCTGGGCCTCTGAGGCTGTATTGAAGTCCCAACCGCCCGGTGCCAATCTGCGCATGCAGGCCGAGGTTGGTGCGCTGGACAGCCGTCTGCGTTTGGCCCCTTGCGGCAATATTGAGCCGCATGTGCCGGCGGGCGCCCGGTTGTGGGGTCGTAGCCGAGTGGGGTTGCGCTGCGTGGATGGTGTGACGCGTTGGAACATTACCTTGCCCGTTGTGGTGAAGGCGACTGGCAAAGCCTGGGTTATGCGTGGCCAGGTGGCTGCGGGGGCCATGGTGACGGAGTCGGACGTGATGGAAGCCGAGGTGGATTGGGCGGAGGAGCCCAGTCCGGTGCTCGCGGACCGTACGCTCTGGGTGGGGCAGACGGCGACCCGCTTGCTCAGTACCGGACAGACGCTTCGTCAGGGTATGGTCAAGCCGGCGCAGGTGTTTCAGGCGGGTGCCTCTGTGCGGGTACTGGCGCAGGGTGCCGGTTTTCAGGTCAGCAGCCAGGCACAGGCCTTGTCGGCCGGGGTGGTTGGGCAGTTGGCGCGTGTGCGCATGGAGAACGGTCGCGTCGCCTCGGGTGTTGTACTGGATATGCGTACAGTCAAAATCGAGCTTTGAGCGGCCTTATTTGTGCAGAAAGCCCTAAAGTCAGTCATGATGCGGCCGATAACTACCGTACGAGGCTACGCCTACCGTAGTTTTGGAGAATGTCATGAAAATAGGTCAACCCACAGAAATCCCCGCTTCCGTATCGCCCACGGTGTCTGGTGCTGCCCAAAAGGCAGCCCAAAACGCCAACGCGAGTACTGCTGCCACCAGCAAGGCGACACAAAGCACGCGCGCAGCGGGTGTGGCTGTGACCGTCTCCACTTTGGCGCGCTCGCTGGAAAAAACCGAGCGCAGCGATTCTGCAGACATCGACACCCAGAAAGTGGCCAGCGTGAAAGCCTCCATCCAGGATGGCACGTACGTGGTCAACGCCGAAGCCATTGCCGACAAATTGTTGTCCAACGCGCAGGAAATGCTGAACCGCTCCGCGCGGTAAACAGGTCCTGCGCACTTACAGAAGTGCGAGGAACCTGATATGTCACAACCTACCTTGGAATCCACGCTCAGTGCGCTTGAGGCGCAGCTGGCGTTTTTGTCGTTGGCGCTCAAAACGGGGGCCGTTGACGACATGGCGGTGCAGGCGCAAAGCTTCCAGTCTTTGGTGGTAGAGGCCAATGCCTTGTTGGCGCCATGGAAACCCCTGGGCCCCCACCTGCAGAGTGCAGATGCGGCGCGTTTGCGGGCTTTGGCGGCGGGGCTGGCCCAGGTACGCGAGCAGATGCTGCGTCGCCAAGCGCTGGTAGAGCAAGCCTTGCACATGGTGGTGCCGGCCATGTACACACCGGTGTATGCCGCTGCTGCAGGGCCCTACGGCGCAGGCGCCAAGTCGTCTGGCCGTTTTCAGGCCTTCAGCGCCTAAAAATCTGCTCTCAGTGTGCGCGCATCTTGGCGCGCAAGCGGGCAATCGATTGGCTGTGCAGTTGGCAAACGCGGGACTCTGTGACGTCCAACACGGCAGCAATTTCCTTGAGGTTCATGTCTTGCTCGTAGTACATGCTCATGATGTATTGCTCCCGCTCGGGCAGCGTCTTGATGGCCGCAACCAGAGACTCTCGCAGGCGCTGGTCGCGCAGCATGTTCAGTGGGTCGGCATCGGAGTCGGCCACGTGCCGATCCAGAAATGTGTCATCGTCATCGTCACGGCGTGACATGTCTTCCAGGTACACCAGCTGCGTGCCGCGCACTTTACCCAACAGGCTCTGGTAGTCCGCCAGGCTCATGCCCAGCTCCGCCGCGATTTCGGATTCTGCGGGGCTGCGGCCCAGCTTGTGCTCCAGGCGGCGCAACGCCACTTCAATTTCTTTCTGGCTCTTGCGTGAGCCCCGCGACATCCAGTCGTTCTCGCGAAGCTCATCGAGCATGGCGCCGCGAATGCGCTGGGTGGCAAAGGTCTCGAACTGAACGCCTTGTGAGGCCTCGTAGCGGGTCAAGGCATCGGACAGACCGATCAGGCCGACTTGGATCAAGTCGTCCACCTCGACGCTGGGCGGCAGCTTGGCCATCATGTGGTGCGCCAAACGTCTTACCAAGGGCTGGTACTGTTTGATCAGCGCACTGCGGTCAAGCTGGCCTTTGGCGGTGTACATCAATGGCTCCCCACCATGGCGGCTAGGGGCGGGCGCGTGCTGACGGATCTCGGCGTCGGTGCCCACTGTACGTCCAGGGGCATGGCGTTCTCGAGCAGGCCCAATGCCAGGCGCTCCGTGTTGGCGCTGGGGCGGTCGTCTACCCCGGGAGCGGGGATCGTCAGTGCGTTCACTTCGTAATCCAAAAAATACTTGGCGTAGTCCCGCAAGCCGGTGCTTGCGGTCTGGGTGCCAGACCGTGAGGATACGGTATGTTGGGCTGGGAGCACATTCACAATGGTAGGCTCAAGCCTGCCTTTGAGCAACAGGCGCTTGAGGGCCAGATAACTGGTCAGCAGTGAGGCTTTGGCCGTGGATACGGTGAGGACCGGGCGAACACTGCTGCCCTGCAGCAGAGGCACCAGCATTTGCGCAGTGCCATACACCACCACCACGCTTTCATGGGGAAACATCCACCCCGTGTCTGCCAGTGCGTTATGTTCGATTCGCGGCTGGCTGGCCAGGGTTTGCAGGCCCCAGGCGGCGGGAACCACCGACCAGGAGGGTGCATCCGACAGCGGGGCCGGTGCGTAGCTGTAGTCCAGCAATTGTTCCAGGCCGGGATTGTCGGCACTTTCGCGGACGGTGCCATCCAGCACGGTGACCGGATACCCAAACCCTACCCAAGCGGCGCACATGCGCAAGAGCAAAGGCAGCTCGGCCTGCTCATCACCATGCGCGACCATGGCCGTGAGTTTGGGGCTGGGCATGGCTGCCAGGTCCAGCAAACCGGCGGCTTGGTTGTTGGTGCGTTCACGCATCCATGCGCCCCTTGGCGGCGCCCTGGGTGCTGGTGGGCTGGCTGAAGAAGAATCCCAAATCGCTGACCTTGGGGTCATAGGCCGAAATGCCTGCCGTACGCATGGACATCCGCACCAGCTTGCTGGCCACTGCGGACTCCCAGTCTTCAGGGACCCGTTGCCCGGTGGTGATGCCACGCAGCAGCAGTTGGTGGCGAATGGCGGCATCAATGGCCGGACCCAGTTTCACGGCCTCGTCAATTTTGGAGAAGATGGCCTGCTGCGAGGTGTTGGTCTTGAAGCAGTTGACCGCTTCGTCCAGTGTGTCCCCGTGGCCGCCGGCGTTGAGCACCAGTAGACGTTTGATGGCGGGCAGGTCCAGCAACTCCATGAGTTCGCGCTTGCGCGGGTCCCGCGGGGCAATGCCGGTGGTATCGATGAGCACCATCTTTTTGTTGGACAGCAGGCCCAGCAGGTCTTGCAGGGCTGCTTTGTCGTGGGCCAAATGGGCTACCACACCCAACATCTTGCCGTAGGCGCGCAACTGCTCGTGGGCGCCTATGCGGTAGGTGTCCAGCGTGATGAGGCCCACACTGCCCGGGCCATGGGTGCGAGCGCACAGGCCTGCCAGCTTGGCGGCGGTGGTGGTTTTGCCAACCCCGGTTGCGCCAATCAGGGCAAAGACACCACCTTCTTCATGCAGGGCAGGGGTCCCAGCATCGGTGTGCAGATTGCGCTCCAGGACGTCCATGACCCAGCGGACCGATTCCGCGGCATCCATCTCCTCAGGCATGCGCTCCAGAATGGCGCGCGACAGGGTCGGTGAATACCCGGCGCGGATCATCTTGAGCATCATGTTGGATTGAATGGGGTTCTGGCGGGCCTGCCCCAGCCAAGTCAGGGTATTGAAGCGGTCTTCAATCAGCTCTTTCATGGCGTGGAGTTCATCCATCACGCCCTTGCTGACCGCTGCGGTTGCGGGCAGGGTTTGGGGCTTGCGTGCGGCGGCCGGTTTGGGCGCAGGGGGGGCAATATCCACGGCAATACGTTGTGTCAGCGCGGGAGGGCGGGGACGCTCTGGTGCGGCCGGTGCTGGCGCTGGCAATGCCTCTGGGGCTCCTTGTGCTGCCTCGTGCCGGCGGCGCAGCATGCGTTCGCGCACATAGTCCTGGAACGAGAGCGTGCTCATGGCCAGCTGCTCCGCATCTTCTTCCACTTTGCTGGCTACTTCCTGGTAGCTGGCGGGGGTGCTGGGGCGGCGTGGTGCTGCCTGCAGCTTGTTGGCCGCAGAGGCGGCGCCCCGGTCCAGGCTGGCCAGGGTGTCCTCGGCGGTGGCCACTACTTCCACACCGTGTTCGGTGGGACGGTTGGACAAGATCAGTGTGCCCTCGCCAAAGGCCAGTCGGGCCTTGGCCAAGGCTTCACGGGAGGTTGCTGCGGTAAAGCGTTGGATGTTCATGGTGTGGCACCTCGGAGAATCGGACCAATGCGGATGGTGTGGGTTTCAGGAATTTCGCTGTGGGCAAGCACTTGCAGGCGTGGTGCTACGCGGCGCACCAGGCGAGAGATAGCACCGCGAATCGGATCCGGTACCAGCAGGCAGGCGGGGACGCCGATTTCTTCTTGCTTCAACGCGGTCTCGGCAGCGGTACGGGTCAGCATGTCGGCTACGCCGGGGTCCAGTGCCGGGCCGGAGGCGCTGCCCAAGGCTTGCACCAGCAGCCGCTCCAGGCTGGGGTCAATAGCAATGACATTGAGTTCGCGGGTGGGCCCATAGATCTGTTGCACGATGGCTGGCGAGAGCGCGATACGCACGCGTTTGGCCAACTCCACAGGGTCTGTGGTGGAGGTTGCGTGTTCGGCGATCGACTCGATGATGGTGCGGATGTCACGAATGTGGACAGACTCGTCCAGCAGCAACTGCAAGACCTTTTGGAAGACGGCGACCGAGACCATTTTGGGTACCACTTCTTCGATCAGTTTGGGGGCCAGTTTTGCCACGTGTTCCACGAGTTGTTGTGTCTCTGTTCGGCTCAGCAGCTTGGAGGCCTGAACTTGCATCAAGTGTGACAAATGGGTGGCCATAACAGTCTCAGAATCAACCACCGTAAATCCCGCCATTTGCGCCGCTTCCTTCTGGCGTTCGTCGATCCAGTGCGCTGGCAAACCAAATGCCGGGTCGGTGGTTGCTGTTCCAATCAACGGGGTGGTGATGCCGCCAGGGTTGATGGCCAGGTGCATGCCAGGGAATGCCTCGCCTTCACCCACAATCACGCCACGCAAGGTGATGCGGTAGGCACTGGGTTTGAGTTCCAGGTTGTCACGCACGTGCACGGCAGGGGGCAAGAAGCCTACTTCCTGCGCAAACTTGCGTCGCACGCCTTTGATGCGGTTGAGCAAATCACCCTGGCGTGTTTTGTCGACCAGGGCAATCAGGCGATAGCCCAGCTCCAGGCCGAGCTGGTCCACCGGTTGCAGGTCGTCCCACGAGGCCTCGCCATCTCCCACCGGTGCGGTTGCCTGGGTTTGTGGATCAACCGGGATGGGTTTGTGGGCCAACATCCAGGCGCCATAGGCCAGTACCGCAGCGATGCTCAGAAACACCAGGTGCGGCATGTTGGGGATGATGCCCAGGATGAACATGATGGTCGCTGTGACCCCCAGCACCTGTGGCGATACAAACATTTGTCCCACGATTTGTTTGCCGATGTCCTTGTCCTTGCCCACGCGGGAGACCACCATGGCCGCTGCCACCGAGATGAGCAAACCGGGTATCTGGGCGACCAGTGCGTCACCGACTGCCAGCAAGATGTAGGAGTTGGCGGCCTGGCTGGCGCTCAGGTCGTGTTGCAAGATGCCAATGGCAAAGCCGCCAAAGATGTTGATCAGCAGAATCAGGATGCCGGCGACTGCGTCACCGCGCACAAACTTGGAGGCACCATCCATCGAACCAAAAAACTCCGCCTCTTCGCCAATTTCAGCCCGGCGGCGCTTGGCTTCCCGCTCGTCAATCAGGCCGGCGTTCAAGTCGGCATCCACTGCCATTTGTTTGCCTGGCATGGCGTCCAGGGTAAAGCGGGCCGAGACTTCAGCAATGCGCTCCGACCCCTTGGTCACCACGACAAAGTTGATGACCACCAGAATCGCAAACACGATCAGACCCACGGCGAAGTTGCCGCCAATCAGGAAGTGGCCGAAGGCCTCAATCACCGCGCCCGCTGCGCCGGGGCCGGTGTGGCCCTCTAGCAGCACCACCCGGGTGGAGGCCACGTTGAGCGACAGACGCATCAGGGTGGTGAGCAGCAGCACCGAAGGAAAGGCGGCAAAGTCCAGCGGGCGCACCATATAGGCGGCGACCATCATCACCATCAGGGCCACTGCAATGTTGATGGTGAAAAATGCATCCAGCACCAGGGGCGGCAGCGGCAACACCATCATGGCCAGGATGGCCACCACCAGCATGGGGGCGGCAGCCCCCTGGACCGCGGCGGAATTGCTACCGAACCACTGCTGCAGTGTTTTGAGTTGCGCGTTCATGCGGTGGCCGCCTTCAGGGTTTTGGATTGCGGATCCAGTTCAGGAGGAACGTACGGTTGTGGTACGTCTTGGGGCATGCTGCCCTCGCCACGCAAAGCCGCGCGGACGCGGTACACATAGGCCAGAACCTGTGCGACGGCGGTGTAGAGCGATGAGGGGATGTCCTGGTCCAGTTCGGCGTTGGCATACAGCGCGCGGGCCAGCATGGGCGACTGCAGAACCGGAATGGCGTGTTGCTTGGCAACATCCCGAATCTTCATGGCCAACAGGTCGGCCCCCTTGGACACTACACGGGGCGCATGCATGGTTTTTTCGTCATACCGGATGGCCACGGCGAAGTGGGTAGGGTTCATCACCACGAAGTCGGCTTTGGGCACCGCATTGACACTGCTTCTCTGCGCCAGTTCGCGTTGTCTTTGGCGAATTTTTCCCTTGAGTTGGGGGTTGCCGTCGGATTCCTTGCTCTCTTCTTTCACCTCCTGGTGGGACATCTTCATTTGGTCTTTGTGCAAAAAAGACTGCAACGGGACGTCCACCATCGCCGCAAGAAACACCACCAGCAGCAATAAGCCAATCCCTCCGGTGATCCATTGGGTCAGGTGTGCAATGGCGGCGCTAGAAGGTTGGCGAATGAGCGCTGCCATGGTTTGCAGGCCGGAGACCAAAAACCACGCGGCGATGGCAAAGAGGATGCTGGTCATCAGCAACATCTTGAGTGTGTCGACCAGCTTCTTCTTGGTGAACATATTGGCCAGCCCGGACAGCGGGTTGAGGCGGCTGAAGTCCGGCATCAGGGGTTTGAGGCTGTTGACCCAGCCGCCTGAGGCCACCGCAGCCAAAATGGCAGCGGTCATCACAATGCCCGCAAACGCTACGCAGCCTGCCAGGCCGACGGTAGACGCCTCGCCCAAGCGCTGCAGCATGTTGCCAGGACGCATGACGGTGGCCGCATCAAAGGACAATTGCTGTCCCATGCTCTGCTTGAGGTGGTCGAAAAGAATGGGGGCCAGCACCAGCACGGCCATGGCGCCGGAGCCCAATACCGCGAGGTGCGAGAGGTCTTGTGAGCGCCCTACCTGGCCGTCATCGCGCGCTTTTTTGAGCTTGCGTTCCGACGCGGGTAAATTGCGGTCTTGGCTGCCTTGGTCCATGGTGAAGAAGCTCTTGAGTTCTCACCATTGTCGCGACCGACCCCTGAAACTAAAGTGCAATAAGCGGGGCATTCCCCCGCTTAATTGAAAAGGTTTAGAAGCCCAGGCTGGCCAGCAAGTCGTCGACTTGGGACTGGTCGGTCACCACGTCCTGGTTGGCCTGCCCATCGACCACCGGACCGGCCAGTGCAGGGACGTACTCTTGCCCGCTAGGGGCATTGACCTTTGCGTCTGCCGGGGCAGTTTGCAGCAAGAGCAAAACGAGTTGCTCTTCGATGGTGGCGGCCAGCGTGACCACTTTGGCAATCACTTGTCCGGTGAGGTCGTGGAAGTCCTGGGCCATCATGATTTCTGTCAGGTGGTCATCGACCTTTTTGCTGGCCTGCTCCACATCGGTGATGAAGTTCATCACATGGCCTTTGGCAACTGCCGCCACCGGATCTTTCACGATCAGTTCACCGATACGACGTGTTTCCGCTGCAATGTGGTCGTGCTGTGCCTTGGCTTGGTCCACCTGGTTCAGCACTTTTTCAGCCGCCTGCCCCGTCAGTCGGGCGATGTAGGAGAGACGGCTTTTCGCGTCCGGCAGTTCGCCTGCCCAGTCTTTGACTTTTTCAGCCAAACCCAGTCCGTTCAGGGAGTCGTGCAACTGGCGGGTCAGGGCACCCAGCTGTTGGTGAACCTGAACTGTGGTCAGCGAGCTTGGGGTGGGGGCTTCAGACATGCTCACTTCAAGCCCATTTTGGTCAAAATGTGGTTGACCTTGTCTTCCAGCGTCGCCTTGGTGAAGGGTTTGACGATGTAGCCTGCAGCGCCCTGTTGGGCCGCCAGCACAATGTCTTCCTTGCGGGCTTCGGCGGTGACCATCAGGACGGGCAAGTGCTTGAGTTTGTCATCCTTTTTGATCTCGGCGAGCAGCTGAAACCCGTTCATATTGGGCATGTTGATATCGCTGACGACAAAGTCAAAACTGCTGTTGCGAAGCTTTTGGAGCGCGGCTACACCATCTTCTGCTTCATCCGCATCGGCATAACCGCTTTCCTTGAGCAGGTTGCGCACAATTCGCCGCATGGTGGAGAAGTCATCAACGATGAGAAAGCGCAATTCTTTGGACATAGATAACCTTTAACCGGGCGATTTTCGAATTTCTGCAAGTATGACGTAATTTTTGCGGGGTCAAGGACCAGATTTTGCCTCTGGTGCGCTTGCGTTGCCAGCGCTTTCTTCCCCCGCGTCCAAGGCCACTGTTTTGTTGCCGAGCAGGCGCTCCTCAGCGTCTTTGGTCATGACCAAAATGCTGATGCGCCGATTGCTGGCGGCCAGCGGATTCTCGGGCTCCAGCGGCAAACTGGAGGCCATGCCCACCACCCGCGCCAGCTTGGCCTCGGGCATGCCCGCGGCAATCAGCTCGCGGCGTGATGCATTGGCGCGGTCGGCAGAGAGCTCCCAGTTGCTGTAGCCACGTGCAGCATTGCCATAGGCTTGGCTGTCGGTGTGGCCGTCCAGGCTGATCTTGTTGTCTACATCCAGCAGGGCACGCCCGATTTCGGTCAGGATGTCGCGCATATACGGTTTGACGGATGCGCTGCCGCTGTCAAACATGGGGCGGCGCTGGTCATCCACGATCTGGATTTGCAGGCCGTCCGGCGTAATCTCCAGTTTGATCTGTGAGCTGAACTCGGCCATTCTGGGGTTGTTGGAGATGGCACCAGCGATCTTGGCAGCCAGCGTGGCCAGGTCTTTCGCATCTTTTTTGGCCCGTTCCACTTTGGCCTGGTCACCCGACATCTTCTTGGCGGATTTCTCTTCGCCGTCGCCGCGGCGCGACTGGCCAGCCTGTTGCGTCAGGTCATTGCCGCCACCGGTGATGATGCTGTTGCTCGCGCCCGCACCTGCGCCCCCCTGCAGCGCCACTTTGAGGGGCGTCTGGAAGTAATCGGAGATACCTTTCTTGTCGCCTTCGGTGGTGCTGCCCAGCAGCCACATCAGCAAAAAGAAGGCCATCATGGCGGTCACAAAGTCGGCGTAGGCGATCTTCCAGGCACCCCCGTGCGCCGAGTGGCCGCCCTTCTTGACCCGCTTGATGATGATGGGCTGAAGTTTTTTGGCGTCTCCAGCCATGCTCAGGCGCTCCTGCGCTTACTTCTTTTTGACATAGGCTTCCAGCTCGGAGAAGGTGGGGCGCTCGGTGGAGTAAAGCACTTTGCGGCCGAATTCGATGGCGGTGGAGGGGTTGTAGCCTTGCATGCTGGCCAGCAGCGTGGTCTTGATGCACTGAAACTCTTTGCTGCCTTCTTCGACTTTTTGCTCCAGCAGGCCGGCCAGGGGTTCTGCAAACGCATACGCCAGCAAAATGCCCAGGAACGTTCCCACCAGCGCCGAACCAATCATGCCGCCCAGCACGGCGGGGGGCTGCCCCACCGAGCCCATGGTGTTCACCACACCCAACACGGCGGCCACAATACCGAAGGCAGGCAAGCCACCCGCAACGCGCTGGATGGCCGCCACCGCCGCGTGTTCTTCGTGGTGGTGGGTTTCGATTTCGCTGTCCATCAGCGATTCAATCTCGTGGGCATTGAGGTTGCCAGACACCATCATGCGCAGGTAGTCGGTGATGAACTCCACCACATGGTGGTCGGAGCCGACGGTGGTGTACTTCTTGAAAATCTCGGATTGCTCGGGCTCTTCGACGTCTTTCTCAATCGCCATCAGCCCTTCCTTGCGGGCTTTCTGGAGGATGTCAAACATCAGCGCCATCAATTCCATGTAGCGCGCCTTGGTGTACTTGCTGCCCTTGAAGCAGGCGCCCAGGCCGGCCAGGGTCTTCTTGATGACCTTCATCTGGTTGTTGGCCAGAAAGGCGCCCACCGTCGCTCCCCCGATGGTCAGCATTTCCCAGGGCAGGGCCTTCAGAATCACGCTGATATTTCCGCCGTGGATGATGAACACGCCGAACACGCAGCCCAAACAGACAAGCCAACCAACGATTACAAACATAGGCGCATTGTGACAGGGAGGCTGGGAGCCTCAAGGGTGGAAGAAGCGGGCCTTTTCGGCCCGTCTCTATCATATCGTCGCAAGCTCGCCTGGCTTGAATTTATTGCCAAATCGGCCTGTGGCCTCCGTGGATATTGCGCGAATAGCTATGAAAATGATAGCGTTTAGTGAAGCAAAATTCCACCCGCCGCCGATCCTTTGCCGGCACGGGCTGGGGGCGCGCACAGGCCGCACTCGAAGTGGCGGGAATTTTCGTAGGCCTCAGACACAAAGTGACCGCCACACTTGGAGCACTTGGTCATGGAGAGCATGTTGTTGTCGATGAATTTGACCAAGCGCCAGGCGCGGGTGATGGACAACAGGGGCTCGACGCCGCAGGCAGCAATTTGCTCCGTGTACAGCCGATAGGCGGCCATGATGGCGTCGATGTCCTCCATGGCGCTGACCTTGGTGAGGTACTCATAGGTGTTCTGGAACAACGAGGCATGGATGTTGGGCTGCCAGGTCAGGAACCATTCGGTGGAGAAGGGCAACTGCCCCTTGCTGGGCGAGCGGCCCGCCACTTCCTTGTAGAGACGCAGCAGGCGCTCGTAAGACAGGTCGGTTTCACTTTCCAGCACCTGCAGCCGGGCACCCAGCTGGATCAAGGAGACAGCGCGCTCCACTTGCTTAGAGTCGTTCAAAACACTTTTTTGGGTGGCCATGGTGTGCTCCTGTGCTGCGTGGGATCAGACGGCTTCGGCAAAACGGCCGGCCATCAGGATGCTGGCGTGCAGCTTGGTGGTGGCGTCGTTGTCCACTTTGGTGGCCGAGTGGTTGGTCAACAGGTTCCAGACCATGTCATCGTCCACCCGGAAGCGGCACAGCAGCATGTTGGTGGATGCAATGCGCATGATCTGGGCAGGAGACAAGGCGCTGATCATCTCTGCTGCCTCTTCGGACATGCCCAGGCGGAACAGTGCTTCAGCCTTGTCCTGGCGGATCAGGTTTTGGGCCAGCATCAGGTAAGTCATATTGGCTTCCCGGATCTCGGCGAGTAGTTGTTCCTTGCTCATGTTCGACTCCTGTTTGGGGGCAATTCATGTGAATCACCATGGAGCGAATTCTGGTTGGCAGGCGCAAAAACTTGAATTGGAAAACCGCTAATCCGCATGTCAGAAACGCAAACATCGCCTGTAGGGCGAATTCCTACATGCGTGGAGGCACTGACTGAGCTTGCGCAAAATAGCACCGCGCCCTGGCGCATCGCCGGGTGCAGAGATTTGCAGTAACAGATGACTTATCGGCAGCGCGTGCCGAAACTGAAGAGGCAACGCCAACGATTCGACGGCAGTGATGCTCACGCCTCACGCAAATGCGTGTTGGCAGCGCGGTACCGACGTGCGTGCTTACTGGCGCAGCAGGGCGAGCACGCCTTGCGGGAGCTGGTTGGCCTGCGCCACCATGGCAGTGCCGGCCTGTTGCAGGATCTGGGTGCGTGACAGGTTGGCGGTTTCCAAGGCAAAGTCAGCGTCCTGAATCCGCGAGCGCGAGGCACTCAGGTTCTCAGCCATGGTCTGCAGGCTGGCAATGGTGTTTTCAAAGCGAGACTGCAAGGCACCAAATTTGGCCCGTTGGCCAGCAATGACCTGGATCGCGGCATCGACCGTGCTCAGGGTACGGGTGGCCGACTCGACGGTGGCGACATCCAAGGTGTCTACGGTTTGCAGCTGGCTGGCGCTGGTCGCCGCCAAAAAGAAGTCGGTGACGGGAGGTGGGCCCACCGGGTCGTTGACTGCTGCATTGACCATGCCGAACGACTTGTCAGAGTCCAGAGTCAAAGTGCCGGTCACGAAGGCTGCATTGTTGGGGGCATTGGGTATGGTGACTCCACCCACAGCGAGTGCCGTCGAAGCCGCTGGGACCTCAATGACGATGTCTTCGCCGGCTGCATTCGTCAAGGAAATTCCAGTGCCCGCAGCGTTGAGTTTGGCGGTCACCCCTGTGGTGGAGCTCTTGTCGTTGAACGCGGAGACAGCGGCGGATAGGCCATCTCCATCCAGTGTGCCCACGGTGAATGCCACGGTGGTCGCCACTGTGTTGTTGGAGCGCATGGTGAGCGAGTAGCTCGTATTGGCAGTAAAGCTGCTCAAGTCAATGTCGGTACGTGCCGTTGCGGTCACGCCGGTGGTTCCCGACTGTGCATTGATGGCCGCTGCCAAGCTTTTTGCCGTTTGGCCAGCCGTAATGCCAATCGTGGCTGAGCCGGATGACCCGTCAATGCGGAACGTGGCATCTGCCGCGATGGGGCTGGTGGCGCTGATGTCTGCCGCGGGGGTAGCTTGGGAGGTGCGGGTTCCTGCTGTCGAACCGGTCACCAGGTCGCCGGGGCCGCCAGCCGTGGCCGCGACTTGCGAGCCGATGCGGTGGTTGCCGTACTTGTTGGTACTGAAGTTGCCAGTGGTGGCGATGATGGTCTGGTTGGCGTTGGCGCCGACCTGGAAGGTGGCTGAGGTGAAGCTGCCGTCCAGGATGTTCTGGCCGTTGAACTGCGCGGTCTTGGCAATGCGGTCCAGTTCGGCGGTGAGCTGGCCGACTTCGGCGTTCAGCGCGGCGCGGTCGCTGGCGCTGTTGGTCGCGTTGGCAGACTGCACCGCCAGTTCGCGGATACGTTGCAGTGTGGCGGATGCGCTGCCCAGTGCGCCTTCAGCCACCTGGGCCAAAGAAATACCGTCATTGGCATTGCGGGCAGCCTGGTTCAGGCCGCGTACCTGGGATGTCATGCGCTCTGCAATGGCCAGGCCAGCGGCGTCGTCTTTGGCGCTGTTGATACGCAGGCCCGAAGACAAGCGCTGCATGGACGTGCTCAAGGAACTTTGCGAGGTCGCCAAGTTCCGCTGCGCATTCAGCGACTGAATATTGGTGTTGATGGTTGAGGCCATTGCGTAACTCCTAAAAAGATATGAAATCAGCGTCGCCGCCGATTGCAAAGCCTGCTGACCTGCAGACAATCAGTAACGATGGGTGAATTCTGGAGATGCCCGTCTGGGCTATTTGGCAGATAAGCGCGGAAAAAACGGCCCAAATTGCCAGTGGATGGCAATTCTTAATAGGGGTAAACCCTTATATCTATGGATTGCGGTACGAATCCCCTGCTTTTGTGTTTTCTGGGGTCGGATCGCTGTGATATTGCGCGTGCATTTTGCAAACGCCCTAAAGTTTTCCACGTACCACCCGAAAACAATTGCAACGGGCTCATAGCGGGCTCGTCGTCCGGAAGGCGTCAAGGTCGGCGCACCGGTCATGGCGGTCAGCAGCAATGCTGACGTTGAGATCGGCATTTCGCCGGAGTACGTGAGTTTTTACTAGGAGTTATCAAAATGGCAGCCACCATCAATACCAACATCAACTCGTTGACAGCCCAGCGCAACTTGACAGCCAGCCAGTCTTCTTTGAGCACTTCGATCACACGCCTGTCCTCTGGCTTGCGCATCAACAGTGCCAAGGACGACGCCGCCGGCCTGAGCATCTCCGAGCGTTTCACTTCCCAAATCCGCGGTCTGACGCAAGCAGCTCGCAACGCCAACGACGGCATCTCTTTGGCGCAAACCGCTGAAGGTGCATTGGGTGGTGCCGGTACCATCCTGCAACGTATCCGCGAACTGGCTGTGCAGTCTGCCAACGCGACCAACAGCGCCAGCGACCGCTCTGCTTTGAACCAGGAAGTCTCGCAGCTGACATCCGAACTGAACCGCATTGCACAAACCACGCAGTTCAACGGCCAGAACCTGTTGGACGGCAGCTTTGCCAGCGCCACCTTCCAGGTCGGCGCCAATGCCCACCAAACCATCACCGCCACCACAGCGAATTTCACTACAGAAAAGTACGGCAACAACCGTATCGGCTCTGTGGTGGCCGCTTCTGCTGGCGCCGCAGGTGATTTGGTGGTTGGCTCCACCGCTGGTGCCAACGCATCCACTGCAACTGCGACAGACACCATTGCTGGGGATACTGTTACTGTGAACGGTGCCTCTGGTACGACGACCGTGACCTACGCCGCAGGTGCCAGTGCCAAGACGGTGGCCTCCCTGTTCAATGCGCAATCGGGCATTACCGGCGTGACTGCTACAGCACGTACCGAGATCGATCTTACGGCGCTGAGCACTGCAGGTTCCTTCTCGATTAATGTGACCTCTGACAACGGTACTGCTGTCGCGGTGTCGTTCAGCACTGGCGCCGCATTGAATGCGGATGGATTGGCCTCTGCTGTCCAAGCCTTCAACGAGAAGACCTCTCAAACTGGCGTGACGGCCAAGCTCAATGCCGCCGGTACAGGCTTGACACTGACCAATGCCAGTGGCAATGACATCATCCTGGAAAACAATTCTGCGACGGCAGTCGTGACCGCAGGCGCAGTCGCGATGGCTGCTGCAGGCGGCGATGCGGTTGTCAAGGGTGCTGTGACACTGGACTCCGACAAGTCGTTTGGTATTGCCAACGCAGCGCAAGCGGCTGGTATTGGTTATTTCACCGGTGCCACTTCTGCCAGTCAACTGCAAGCTGTAAGCACGCTGGACGTGTCGACCGTGGAGTCCGCAACGCGCACCTTGTCCACAGTGGATGCTGCCATCGGTGCGGTGGCCAGCCAGCGCGCCAAGTTTGGTGCTCTGCAGTCGCGCTTTGAGACCACCATCGCCAGTCTGAATACCACTTCTGAAAACTTGAGCGCATCGCGTTCACGGGTGCAGGATGCGGACTTCGCGGTGGAAACGGCCAACCTGTCCCGCGCCCAGATCCTGCAGCAGGCTGGTACCGCCATGGTGGCGCAGGCCAACCAGTTGCCCCAGGGTGTGCTGGCCCTGTTGCGTTAAGACTGGTCACACAAGGCTTCGCGGGTCATACTGCGAAGCTTGGGAGCGGCGACGGGCTTGGGCCTGTCGCCGCTTTGGTTCTGGAAATTGGCCTTTTTCCGGGCTTTGGGGTGGTGTAGAAGACGCAAAATCCAAGGCTACAGACAGAACAAGGGGTTCCTATGGCTACCATTTCATCCCTCGGCATCGGCAGTGGCCTGGACTCTGAGGCCATCGTGACCAAATTGGTGGCCCTGGAGAAGCAGCCTCTCAAGGCGCTGGAAACCAAGGCCACGTTTATTCAGCAGCAGATTTCGGCTTTCGGCCAAATCAAATCCCAGTTTTCAGCCTTGGCGGATGCCGCTGCGGCCATGTCAACAGCCAGCGCCTGGGCGGCCCGCAACGGCTCGTCGTCCAATACCAATGCTGCGGCGATCACCGTTACCTCCACCGCAGCGGCAACTTCGTTCACGCTGGACGTGGACCAGTTGGCCAAGTCGCAGTCTGTCGCATCTGCCCCTATCACTGCCGGTTCGGCTGTGGGCGCGGGTACCTTGGTGCTGCGCCTGGGCAAGTGGACGACGGGCCCGGCTGATTTCACGCCATCCGCCTCCAGTGCGGATGTGAGCATTGATGTCACTGCCTCGGACACTGTGGCCACCATTGCCGCAAAGATCAATGCCACCAACTCGGGTGTGGTGGCCACGGCCTTCAACGATGGTACGCAGGACCGATTGCTGTTGCGATCCAAGGAAACCGGGGAGGCTTCCGGCTTTCGTGTGCAGACCACCGTGGACGCTGACACGGTCACCAATGACGATGCGGGTCTGTCCCGCTTGTCTTTTGACCCGGAGTCGGGCGCTTTTGGCATGGCTGGTGCTTCGGCCGGTGCTGTTCAGTACGGCACAGACGCCAAGGCGCGAATCAATGGACTGGCAGTGACCTCCAAGAGCAACACCCTTACGGGCAATATTCCCGGGGTCACCATCAACCTGTTGGCCACGACCACGACCAACTATGGGCTGCCCGGCGAAGTGCTGGCACCTGCGACCATGACCGTGAGTGAGGACGTGACGCTGGCCGTCAAGAATGTTCAAAACTTTGTGACAGCGTACAACGCGCTGGCCCAAACCCTGGCGGACATTACCAAATACGACGATGCCACCAAGACGGCTTCGTTGTTTCAGGGGGATTCCACTATTGTGGGTATGCAAAGCGTCTTGCGCAGCATGGCGAGCTCTGTGAGTGCTGGCAGTGCCTACCAGCGCTTGGCCGACGTAGGGCTGACGCGTGAATTGGATGGAACATTGTCCATGAACACCACCAAACTGGCGGCAGCTGCCAACAACGGGACTGAGTTGCAGAAACTCTTCATCACCGACAACAAGAACGCCCAGACCAACGGTTTTGCATTGAAGTTCAAGGAGCTGGCCCAGGGCGTGCTGGCCACTGGTGGCGCGGCCAAGAACAAGGGTGAAGCACTGGAGGGTGTCCTGAAGCGCAATATCGAGGAGCAAACCCGTGTCACCAACCGGGCCGCTAGCTTTGAAGCCCGCCTGCGCAAGCAATACAGCGCACTGGATGCCAAGATGGCCAGTCTGTCCGCGCTGGATGCCTACGTGAGCCAGCAGGTGGCCACTTGGAACAAGTCCACCAGCTGAGTGGCGCGTCTGCATAGCGCAATGATCTGAGAGAAGGTCTTCAGTTGGTCCACAGACTGCCGATACTAAGTACAAGAAACTAAGGATCTGCACCATGTTTACCTCTGTTCAAAGCCGCACCGCAGCCGCCTACAAACGGGCCAGCGTAGAGGCGAGTGTGGAAATGGCTGACCCCCACCAGCTCGTGACGCTGCTGTTCGAAGCGCTCCAGCGTCATATTGCCGCCGCCAAGTTGGCTTTGCAGGCCAAAGACGTGCCTCAGAAATGCAAGCAAATTGGCGCTGCCGTGCGCATCTTGGAGGAAGGCTTGAAAGCCCCTCTGGATTTGGAGCGGGGTGGCGAAATTGCGGCCAATCTGAATGCCTTGTACGACTACTGCGTGAACCGCCTGGTGATGGCCAATGCGCGCAACGACGAGGCCGGTCTGGATGAAGTCGCAGCCTTGATTGAGCCCGTGGCCAATGGATGGAAACAGATCCAGGGGAAAACACCCGCCTATCTGCGGCCAGTGTGAGTAGGGAGTACGCCACATGCCTTTGATGTTGATTGATTACTACAAAGCCATTGAAGACAGCAGTGCCAAGATGCTGGAAGCCGCCAAGGCGGAAGACTGGGATGGCGTGATGCGCTTTGAGGGGGCCTGTGCGGTCCTGATCGAGCAGTTGCGGGAGCGTGCCCGCTCCGAAGAGCTGGACGTGCATTCCCGGGCAGAGAAGTCCAAAATCATGCGACGCATCTTGCACAACGACGCGCAGATTCGCTATTTGGCAGAGCCCTGGTTGACACACTTTGAGCACAAGCTGGAAGGTCAGCCCGCCTTTTTGCACTGACCGCGCAGGCATGCAAAGCCGTATTCAAAGCGGCATAACCGGGGTTTTTGGGGTGTTGTTCGGAGGCTCTGCACGCAGGGGCGTCCGTAAGATGGTGGCCGATACGGCTCTATCTCTACACCCTGCACATGGTTGCCCCGCCCTCGTTACCCCCTGATGAACTGAAGCTGGCTTTGCGCCAGTTGCGGGCGGCGTTCGTCACGGTTGCGATCTTCAGCGGTTTCCTCAACCTCATGATGTTGGCGCCTTCGCTCTACATGATGCAGGTCTACGACCGGGTGCTCAGCAGCCGCAACGAGACGACGCTGGTAGTCCTGACGGTTTTGATCCTTGGGGCCTACCTGTTTATGGGGGCGTTGGAAACGATCCGTTCCTGGGTCCTGATCCGTGTGGGGGCACGCCTGGATGATGTGTTGGGCCTGCGGGTATTGGGCGCAACCTTTGAGCGGGTGCTGCGCCAGCCTGGCAACAGCACGTCGCAGCCACTGGCGGACCTGGCAACCCTGCGGCAGACCTTGACGGGCCCTGGGCTGATTGCGGTGTTCGATGCACCATGGGCGCCTGTCTATTTGGTGGTCATTGCCTTGTTTTCGTCGGAGGTGGCGGTTTTTACGCTTGTGGGGGCGTTGGTGTTGGTGGCGCTGACTTTGCTCAATGAAAAACTGGCCAAAGGCAGCTTGGCAGAAGCCCAGAAGTTCAGCATGCAGGGGCAGCGCGAGCTCAGCAGCCATTTGCAGAACGCCGAGGTGATAGAGGCCATGGGCATGCTGGGCAACATCCAGCGTCGCTGGCGCAATAGCCACCAGCAGGAAATTGCCCTGCAAGCCAAAGCCAGTGACCGGGCCGCGGTGATGGGCAACGCCTCCAAATTTGTCCGCGTGTCCATGCAATCTTTGGCCTTGGGTTTGGGCGCGTTGTTGGTGCTGGAGGGGCGTTTGACCCCGGGCATGATGATCGCAGTGTCCTTGCTGACGAGCCGGGCGCTGGCGCCAGCGGAGTCGGTCGTGGCCCACTGGGCAACGTTGGCGACCGCCCGTTCCGCCTACCTGCGTTTGCGCGAGTTGTTGGGCAGCTTTCCCGCACGCGCAACGGCCATGCCCCTGCCTGCACCAACGGGACAGGTCGCGTTTGAGGGGGTTGCCACTGCCGCCCCGGGGTCTCGCCAGGCCATCATCAAGCAAGTCAGCTTCACTTTGCAGGCGGGTGACTCGGTGGCGGTCATTGGGGCAAGCGGAGCAGGGAAGTCCACGTTGGCGCGCTTGCTGGTGGGGGTGTGGCCTGCGCTGGCCGGCACAGTGCGCTTGGACGGTGCAGACCTGTTTCGCTGGAGCAAGCAAGACCTGGGGCCACACATCGGTTATTTGCCGCAAGACATTGAGTTGTTTGACGGCACGGTGGCGGAGAACATTGCCCGGTTTGGCGATGTCAACCCGGAGTGGGTGGTGCTGGCCGCACAGCGGGTGGGGTTCCATGAGCAGATACTGCGCCTTCCCCAAGGGTATGACACCCCTCTGGGGCCGGGCGGGGCTTCGTTGTCGGGGGGGCAGAAGCAGCGCATTGCGCTCGCGCGGGCCTTGTATGGGGATCCGGTGCTGGTGGTGCTGGACGAACCCAACTCCAATCTGGACGATGCGGGCGAGAAAGCCTTGGCGGATGCCATTCGGGACCTGTCCAGCCGGGGGAAAACCTCCGTATTAATTACACACCGCCCCTCCGCATTGACCGTAGCCAATAAATTGATGGTGTTGCGGGATGGTGTGGTTGCGGCGTTTGGTCCCAGAGAAGACGTATTGGCTGCTGTCAACGCCAGGGCTGCGGAGTTGCCGCCCAGCACGCCACCGCCTGGCCCTCCCAAAGGGGTTACGCCTCCTGTGTTGGTTGACAAACCGCCACCTGCCCCCGCCGGTGGTTTGCCGCCTTTTAACCTGAAGTTCAACGACTGACATGAGCGCCGTGCTGGACAACACGCCCTTTGGTTCCGCCCCCGTGGTGGACCTGAATGACGCACGCCCCCGTCGTTGGGGTTGGTGGCTGCTGGTGTTGGGCTTGGGCGGTTTTATGGCGTGGGCCACGCTGGCGCCGCTGGATGCCGCGGTCACATCCAGTGGGTCGGTGGTGGTGAGCGGCAGCCGCAAGCTGGTGCAGCCGGTATCCGGTGGCAAAGTGGCCGCCATTTTGGCGCGGGACGGTGACCAGGTCGTCGCAGGCCAGGTGTTGTTGCGGTTGGACAGCACGCAGAGCCGCGCCCTGCTGGACATTGCGCGTGGCCAATGGTTGGTCGCTATGGCCACGCAGGCACGCTTGAGTGCCGAAAACCAAGGCTTGGCGGCAGTGGACTTCCCTCCCGAGTTGCTGGAGCTCGGAAACGATGCGCGTGTGGCCGAGGTGATGGAGTTGCAGTCCCGATTGCTTGAATCCCGAAGGCAAACCCGCAACAATGAAATGCAGAGTCTGGAAGCTACTTTGCGGGGGCTGGAGTACCAGGCCCAAGGGCATGAGGCTGCCCGCCAGGCCAAAGAAACCCAAAGTCGCATGTTGCGTGAGGAGTTGCGCAACCAGCGTACGCTGGCCGATGAGGGATTTTTCCCGCGCAACCGGGTGTCCGAGCAGGAACGCTTGTTTGCGGGGATACAGGGGGGCGTGGCGGAGGACTCCAGCAGTGTGGGGCGGACCCGGCAGGCGATTGTCGAAGTGCGGGCTCGCATTGCCACCCGGCAACAGGAGTTTCGCAAGGACATTGAGTCCCAGCTCTCGGATATTCAGCGAGAGACGTCCGGGCTGGAGAGCCGCATGCGAGGACTGGAGTTTGACCTGGCGAACACCGAGGTTCGTGCACCGGCCACCGGGACCGTGATGGGGGCCTCTGTGCATACGGTGGGTGGAGTGGTGAGTGCCGGCACTCCGCTCATGGAGTTGGTACCCAAAGACGATCCTTTGCGGGTGGAAGCCCAGTTGCCCGTGCACATGGTGGACAAGGTTCGACCGGGCTTGCCAGTGCATGTGTTGTTTAGTGCCCTGAATCAGGCCAGCACTCCGCATATTGAGGGGCGCGTGGTCCAGGTGTCTGCCGATGCGCTGGCCGATTCAAGGCAGAATACCAATTACTTCAAGGTGGTGGTTGAGGTCACCCCCCAAGGCATGACGCAGCTGCAGCACCAGGAGATCCGGGCGGGCATGCCTGCCGAGGTATTTATCAAGACTGGAGAGCGCACTTTCATGAGTTATCTGCTCAAGCCCCTGTTGGACCGCATGAATCGCGCGTTGATAGAGCCATGAAGCAATGGCCGCTTGTGCACCGCAGAGTGTTGGTGCTGGGGCTCGTTTTTTTTGCCAACGCCAGTTTGTATGGCGTCGCTTGGGCGGGTGACTTTGAACGGGCGTATCTGGCCGCCTTGCAAAATGACGCGCGCTACCAGGCTGCCAAATATGCGTTGACCTCGGCGCAGCAGGCATCTCCACTGGCCTTGAGTTCTTTGCTGCCGAGCGTGTCGGCAAGTCTGTCCGAAACCGCTGTGCAAGGTACCCGAAACACCGATGTGGCGGGTGGTGGCACTGTGTCCAGTGACCTGGATTACCGTGCGCCATCCCAAAGCATCAACTTGCGAGCTCCCTTGATCAACCTGGAGGCGTCGGCCCGCTACCGGCAGGCCAACGCACAAGTAGGGTCTGCGGAAGCCGCATTTGCCGGCCGCAAAGCGGAGTTGGTGGACCGGCTGGCGCTGGCCTATCTCCAGCGCATGTTGGCGGAAGATGCATTCCTGTCCATCCATGCCCAGGTTCACGCAGTGGTCGAGCAGCGCAACCTGATGCGGCGCCGGTTTGAGCAGGGCGAGGGTACCAGGACCGAGGTGGCCGAGGCCCGCGCCAACCTGAGCCTGGTGCTGTCGCAATGGGCAGATTCCCGCGACCAGATGAACAACGCGCGTAATGCGCTGAACTCTCTGACGGGCCAGCCGCAGGACGTCATCACCCGCTTGCCCGCTGGTTTCTCGCCGCCGCCCCTGGTTCCCAACGCCTTGCAGACGTGGCAGGACATGGCCTTGAACAACAACCCCGATGTGGTGGCACGCAAGTTCGCCGTGGATGCGGCTGTGGCGGGGGTGTCGCGCAGCAACGCTGGACATATGCCGCGGCTAGACCTGGTGGCGAGTGCCTCCAGCAGCCGTAACGAGTCGGTCAGCAGCCTGAACCAGTCCGTCAACCAGGGAAGTCTGGGCGTTCAGCTCAATATCCCCATCTACAGTGGCGGGGCCGTGAAGGCCGCGGTGACCCAGGCCGTGGCGGAGCAATCCCGGGCCGAGGCCGAGCTGGAGGCTGAGCAGCGCGCTGCCGAACTGGAGGTGGGGCGCTTGTTTCTGGCGGTGTCCTCCGGGGGGGCTCGACTCCTGGCGTACCAAGATGTGCTGGAGTCCAGCCAGATCGCTTTGGAGGGAACCCGGCGCGGGCAAGCCTCTGGCCTGCGTACCAACGTCGACGTGCTGGAGGCCGTGCGCAAGGTGTTCCAGGCACAACGCGACTTGGCACAAGCCCGTTACGATCATATTTTTCAGCGTCTGCGCCTCTACAACAAGGCTGGCATCGCACCCGAGGCGGTGGTTTCTTACATCGACGAACTGCTGGGTTCTGCCGAAAGCAGCGCACCCTGAGTCATGACCCAGGTGGCCACGGATTCCTTTGCTGCAGCCTGGTCGCTGTACACGCAAGGACAGGTGTCACAGGCTGAACAAGCGTTCACCAAGCTAGTGCAGGCGCACCCCGGCTGGGGGGAGGCACTGCATATGCGCGGTGTGTGCCTGTTGCAACTCAAACAACACGGCGCTGCCTTGCCTGCCTTGCAATCCGCAGCGCAATACACGCCGCAAGACCCGTCAGTGCACTCCAACCTGGGGCTGGTTTTGCGGGCCCTTCATCGGCATGCGGAGGCACTGGCGGCCTATGACAAAGCCCTGCAGCTCAAACCGGACTTTGCCCAGGCCTGGGCCAACCGGGGCAATGCCCTGCGCGATATGGGCCAAGGGGATGAGGCCATTGCGTCTTACCAGCAGGCCCTGCAGTGCCAGCCCCACTATGCCCAAGCCTGGCACGGCCTGGGCTTGGCCTTTGGTGATGTGAAGCGTTGGACAGATAGTCTCGCTGCGTTTGACGCCGCCTTGGCGCAGAAGCCAGATTACGCGGTGGCGTATATGGACCGCGGCAATACTTTGCGGGAAATGGAGCGCGTGCCAGAAGCCTTGCAAAGCTACGAGCGCGCTCTGCAGCTCCATCCACAGTACGCGCAGGCCTGGTCGAACCGCGGGGTGGTCCTGAAGCGGCTGGGCCGCATGGATGACGCCGCGGCGAGTTACGAACGTGCCATCACGCTGGACGCGGGGTTTGTCGATGCCATCGTGAATTACGCCACCCTGCTCAAGGACATGATGCGCGTGCCGGCTGCCGTGGCCATGAATGAGCGGGCTTTGGCCCTGGATCCGGACAACAGCGGTGCCCACCTGAATCTGGCGATATGCCATTTGGTGACGGGGAACTGGGGGCCAGGCTGGCAGCACTACGAGTGGCGCTGGAAAACCGACCAACTCAAGGATGGTGTCCGCACCTTTGCCCAAGCCCAATGGCGCGGCGAGTCACTCCAGGGGAAAACCATCTTGTTGCATGCCGAGCAAGGCTTGGGGGACACCCTGCAGTTCTGCCGTTTTACGCAGGTACTGGCCGCCCGTGGTGCGCGGGTTTTGCTGGAGGTTCAGGCGCCGCTGCTTGCGTTGCTGGCCCCATTGCCAGGGGTGCATGGTTTGATTGCTCGGGGGCAAACTTTGCCGGCCTTTGATCTGCATTGCCCTTTGCTCAGCGTGCCGTTGGCCTTGGGACTGACCCTGGAAAAAATGCCACAGGCGCAGGCCTATTTGCAGGCTGATGCCGCATTGGCACACACATGGGCGGCCAAAGTTGGCACCGCCTCTGTGTTGCGCGTCGGTGTGGTGTGGTCCGGCCGGCCGGAGCACAAAAATGACCATAACCGCTCCATACCTTTGGCGGAGTTTCGGTGCGTATTCAGGCCGGAGCATCGGTACCATTGCCTGCAAAAAGAGTTTCGGCCGGCCGACGTACAAACCTTGTCCACGTGCAGTGATGTGGCTGTGTGGGATAGTGAGTTGCACAGTTTTTCAGACACAGCCGCGTTGATTGCATCCATGGACCTGGTGGTCTCGGTCGATACCTCGGTGGCACATTTGGCTGCGGCCATGGGCAAGCCGGTCTGGCTGTTATTGCCCTTCAGTCCGGATTGGCGATGGGTCGTCGGTCGTGACGACTCCCCGTGGTATCCCCGTATGCGTTTGTTCCGCCAGCCTGACACGGGCCAGTGGGCGCCCGTGCTGGCCCAAATTCACCAGGCCTTGGGCCTGCTCACCCGATCACAGGAGACCTAGATCATGTACGAAACCAGCAAATCCATTTTTCACCGCCTGGCAGACTCGCGGTACGCCACACGATACTTTGTGGGCCAAGGCATTGACATCGGGGCCGGGCCTGACGCGCTGGGGCAGTACGCGGAGTTTTTCCCCTTGATGCGCTCTTGCCGTGCATGGGACATGCCTGATGGAGACGCGGAGTTGCTGGCCACCGTGGCAGACAACTCCTTCGACTTTGTGCACTCCTCCCACTGTTTGGAGCACATGCGCAATGTAGACGTGGCGCTGGATAACTGGTTGCGTGTTTTAAAGCCCGGCGGCCATTTGGTTTGCCTGGTGCCCGACGAAGACCTGTACGAACAAGGTGTCTTCCCGTCCACGTTTAACAGTGACCACAAACACACCTTTGCGATCCACAAAAAGTCTTCGTGGTCGCCCAAGAGTATCAATGTGACGACCTTGCTGGCCAACACCCGTGCCGACATCCAGGTCAAGAAAATCGAGTTGCTGGATGCGACGTTCCGTTACAGCCTGCTGGCAGCGCTGGGTAAGCGTCTGGACCAAACCACCACCCCGGTGGGCGAGAGCGCGATCGAATTTGTGGTGAAGAAACTGGCCTAGGGGCCGGGGCGCCCCGGTCCCTTATTCAGACAGCTTGCGCAGCGTTGCCTTGAGTTGTGCCAGCTCTGCCTGCGCTTTGGCGGCTGTCTGCTGCGCCTGCACCAGGCGGTAGTCGACAAAGTTGTCCCACACGCACGGGGGGTGTTGAAAGTACTGCTTGAGCTCGGCATGCTCCTGGGCGACATAAAACCGGTTCACCGCATCAAAGTAGACAAAGTCGTAGCCAGTGCGCAGCAGTTCAGGCTCCCACTCGTCAAAATTGGTTTGGGGGCGGTTGGGCAGGGTGCTCTCCAGCACGATCAACCAGGGCCGGAATCGTGTGCGATCCAGTCCTTGCAGCACGGCAAGTTCTGCGCCTTCCACGTCCACGCTGAGCAGGTGGATTTCTCCGTTCGGGCGGTGCTGCAGCAACAGGTCCGTCAAGGTGTATTGCTGCACCGTGTGCTTCTGCACCGGCTTGCCCTCACGGGCATGCATGGCAGCAATCGCTTCGGATGTGGTCGCATTTTGTTCCCGCTCAGCAATTTCGTAGAACGTGACCTCACCGGTGCTGTTGCCCACGGCGCCACGCACCAGAATGTCTTCGGGGCGCTGTGTTTCCCAGAGCCGGTGGAAACGGGTTTGCGGCTCTACCACCATGCCGCGCCAGCCGCGCTGGTAGAGGCAGAAGGTATTGCTGTCCGCCATCGGCTGGTAAGCCCCCACATCGATGAAGAACCCCTGGGGAACCTGGCTCAGGGCCCGGTTGATCATCACGTCTTCGAAGTTGCGGGTGAATGAGAGGTAGGCCATGCGGCACTTTCTTCAGGGCGAGGGACGGCGACGCAACTTGCTGGCACGGGTGGCCTCGCTGCGCACCGATTTCAGCAGGTTTTTGAGGGGTGCACTCCAGTCGCTTCGCTGGGTTTGGCGGTACAGCTGTGCACTGGGATACCACGGTGAGTCTGTACGAGAAAGCAACCAGCGCCAATCCGGAATAAGGGGCAAAAGTACACGTACTTTGATGCCCAGTCCACCCGCCAGATGCGCTACGGAGGTGTCGACCGTCACAAGCTCGTCGACCAGCGTCAGGATGGCGGCAGTGTCTTCAAAACTGTGGATTTCGGGGCTGAGGTTGGTAACTTTGCTGCCAGCGGGCAACGCTGAGAGTTGTGTGGCCGCATCCCCTTTTTGCACCGAAATGTATTCCACCTGGTCCAGTTGCATGAGGCCTTGGAGCTGTGCCAGTCGCAAAGATCGGTTGACGTCATTGCCGTGGGTAGGGCGCCCGGCCCAGACCAAGGCGACGCGGTATTTGCCCTTGGGGCCCAGGCGCTGCTGCCAGTGCGCCACCTGGGCAGGGTCTGCCTGCAGGTACGGAACTTGTGCCGGAATGGTGTCTACGGTGGTGCCGAAGCCGACCGGCAGGCTCAGCAGCGGACACTGGTAATCAAAGGGGGGGAGTTCAGCGCCGCTGCGCACGATCTGGCCCAGGCCCTGTACCCGCGCAGCAATGCTGTGTACCTCGGCCTGCACCACCAAGATCACATGGGCACCGCGCTGTGCGAGCAGGGGGACAAACCGCAGGAATTGCAGGGTGTCACCAAAGCCCTGCTCGGCATGCAGCAGGATGCTTTTGCCTTGCAGATTTTGGCCAGTCCAGAGGGGCTGGGTGAACGAACGTTTTTCCTTGGCATCGGGTTGCTGCCAGCGGCTTTCATAGTGCGGCCAGCCCGCCTTGAAGTCGCCAGTCAGCAACTCCAGCAGGGACGCGTGCAAGGCCGCCTTGATGTGACCTTGGGGCGCGCTTTGTGCTTTGCGAAAAGCTTGCTGCGCCAGCACAAACTGCGCGTTTTCCTTGAGGGCAATGCCCAGGTTGTACTGGTACTCAGGGGAGTCTCCGGTCATGGATACGGCAGCCTGGGCTGCCTTGAGCGCCTCATCCCAAAGTCCCAAGGCCCCCAACGTATTGCCCAGATTGGACTGTGCCTGGGCATTGGTTGGCGCCACTTTCACAGCGGTGCGTTGGTAGTGCAAAGCCTCCTGTAGCATGCCGGCCGATTTCATGAAGGCCCCGCAATTGGACCAAGCTTCGGGGTCGAGGGGTGCTTGTCGGCATGCACGCTGACCGAGCATGACGGCGGCCTGGGTGTGGCCGGTGCGAAACGCAACGATGGCCAAGGCACTGGCCGCGCGGGCGTGGGTGGGGCACTCGCGCAAGGCGCGCCAGAACGCAGGCGAGGCAAGCGCGGGTTCATTGCGCTCCAGCAGCACACGGCCCTGCTCCACAGACTCATGCGCCTGTGCAGCACGCCGTTTGCCACCGGCTGACTGCGGGCTGGCCAAATCCTTGAGGTCTTTGGTCAGGGTGCTCACCACACTGCCCCAATCGCGGTAGCGCGGCTGGCGCAGGATGCGCACACTGGGGTACCAGGGGGAATCTTCCCGCTCCAGCAGCCAGCGCCAGTCGGGCATCCAAGGGATCAACAGCCACACCGGCAGCCCCAGGGCACCGGCGACATGGCAGATCGAGGTGTCTACACACACCAGTACATCCAGATGCTGCAGGGCGGCGGCCGTGTCGCCAAAGTCATGCAAATCGGCTGACAGATCCACCACCTTGGATTGCAGCTCGGGTGGCAGCTGTGCCAGATCAGCGCTGCGTGCGCCGACCTGGAAGGAATAGAAGGTTGCGCCTTCGAGTGCCAGCACGGGCGCCAGAGCGTCAAGTGCCAGCGAGCGGTTGGCATCGTTCTTGTGGGCCGGATTGCCCGCCCATACCAGGCCCACCCGCAAACCGGGGGCGGCAAAGCGGGGCGCCCAGGCGGCGCTGCGCGCGGGCTCCATGCGCAGGTAGGGCAGGGTGGGTGGGGCGTTCTGGGACAGGCCCAACAAATGCGGCACGCTCAGCAGCGGGCAAACCCAGTCGTAGGCGGGCGGGCGGGAGCCTTCATGCACCAGCTCTACATTGGGCGGCAACACCACCAGCGGCGTCAAAGACTCCTGAATTAATAGCAGCACGCGCAGGCAGCGTGAGGCCAAGAGGTCGATATAGCGTAAAAACTGCAGGGTGTCGCCCAGCCCCTGCTCGGCGTGGACCAGCAGCGTCTGGGTGGGCAGGGGCTGGCCATTCCACAGGGGTTTGGTGGTCTTGAGGCGCTTGGAAGGGAAGTCCGGGACGTCAAAGCGCCGCTCGTAGTCGGCAAAGCCACCGGCCAGGTCGCCAGCCAGCAGCCGGGCCAGACCGCGGTTGTAGATCAGCCCTGCGTAGTCCGGCCTCGCCTCCAAACCTCGCTCGAAACACTGCAGGGCGCCGGCCACATCCCCCACGGCTTTGTAATAAGCCCCGCAATTGGACCAAGCTTCGGGGTCGAGGGGTGCTTGTCGGCATGCACGCTGACCGAGCATGACGGCGGCCTGGGTGTGGCCGGTGCGAAACGCAACGATGGCCAAGGCACTGGCCGCGCGGGCGTGGGTGGGGCACTCGCGCAAGGCGCGCCAGAACGCAGGCGAGGCAAGCGCGGGTTCATTGCGCTCCAGCAGCACACGGCCCTGCTCCACAGACTCATGCGCCTGTGCAGCACGCCGTTTGCCACCGGCTGACTGCGGGCTGGCCAAATCCTTGAGGTCTTTGGTCAGGGTGCTCACCACACTGCCCCAATCGCGGTAGCGCGGCTGGCGCAGGATGCGCACACTGGGGTACCAGGGGGAATCTTCCCGCTCCAGCAGCCAGCGCCAGTCGGGCATCCAAGGGATCAACAGCCACACCGGCAGCCCCAGGGCACCGGCGACATGGCAGATCGAGGTGTCTACACACACCAGTACATCCAGATGCTGCAGGGCGGCGGCCGTGTCGCCAAAGTCATGCAAATCGGCTGACAGATCCACCACCTTGGATTGCAGCTCGGGTGGCAGCTGTGCCAGATCAGCGCTGCGTGCGCCGACCTGGAAGGAATAGAAGGTTGCGCCTTCGAGTGCCAGCACGGGCGCCAGAGCGTCAAGTGCCAGCGAGCGGTTGGCATCGTTCTTGTGGGCCGGATTGCCCGCCCATACCAGGCCCACCCGCAAACCGGGGGCGGCAAAGCGGGGCGCCCAGGCGGCGCTGCGCGCGGGCTCCATGCGCAGGTAGGGCAGGGTGGGTGGGGCGTTCTGGGACAGGCCCAACAAATGCGGCACGCTCAGCAGCGGGCAAACCCAGTCGTAGGCGGGCGGGCGGGAGCCTTCATGCACCAGCTCTACATTGGGCGGCAACACCACCAGCGGCGTCAAAGACTCCTGAATTAATAGCAGCACGCGCAGGCAGCGTGAGGCCAAGAGGTCGATATAGCGTAAAAACTGCAGGGTGTCGCCCAGCCCCTGCTCGGCGTGGACCAGCAGCGTCTGGGTGGGCAGGGGCTGGCCATTCCACAGGGGTTTGGTGGTCTTGAGGCGCTTGGAAGGGAAGTCCGGGACGTCAAAGCGCCGCTCGTAGTCGGCAAAGCCACCGGCCAGGTCGCCAGCCAGCAGCCGGGCCAGACCGCGGTTGTAGATCAGCCCTGCGTAGTCCGGCCTCGCCTCCAAACCTCGCTCGAAACACTGCAGGGCCTCCGGCATGCAGTGCCGCTCCGTCCACAAGCGGGCCAACGTGCCCCACGCATCGGCATCTGTCGGGTTGTGGCGCAGCACCAGTCGCAGTTCAGCTTCTGCGCGCTCCATGCGTTTTAGCTCCAGGAGGCATTTGGCCAGCATGAAGCGGTACTCGTCAGCCAGGGGCTGCAGTGCGGCGGCAGTTTCAAAGTGAGGCAAGGCGCGTGCAAAGTCGCCTTGGCCATAAAACAGGTTGCCCAGGTTGTTGTGGGCCGTGTGAAACTGCTTGTCGCAGGCGAGGGCGGCTTCGTACGCGGCAATGGCGTCGTCCGAGCGTGCCAGGGCTTTGAGGGCCACACCGCGATTGGCATGTGCACGAGGATCTTGTGGCGCCAGCGCCACTTGCTGGTCGAAGCGCTCCAACGCCTCGGGGTAGTGGCCGCTGCTATTGAGCAGCACGCCCAAGTTGTTCAGGGCATTGGTGTCCTGCGGTGCCTCTGCCAACACGGCTTCGTAGGAAGCCCGGGCCAAGTCCCAACGCCCTGCACTTTGGTGTGCAAGGGCTTGGGTAAACAGATCAGGAGTTTCTGTACTTGGCTGCCGTCTTGGCATGGGGCGTGGTTAGGTCCATTGGAAATCAGAAGCACTGAGTCCATCAGACGTAGCGGCCACCAAAGTGAGCTTCATTTCAGCGACGCCGTTACCGTCTGTGTCGACCAACAGTATATTGGTCGCGGCGTCCCATTTGGCTTGCGCATCGCCAGTGTTGGTGAAAGTACTCACCATGCTGAAGTTTCCGTTGCCAAGCCCCTCGAAAACCAGCTTGTCCTGGCCTACGACAAAGTCGGTAATGGTGTCGAAGACGGTGGCGCTGGACTGGGCGGTATCGCGGAACACAAAGTAGTCGGCACCACTGCCACCAATCAAGGTGTCCGCGCCATTGCTGCCTATCAGCGTGTCATCACCGCCACTGCCGCTGAGTGTGGCACCAACGGTAGACAGCACCATGGTGATGGTGTCGTCGGATGTACCACCCAGTATGGTTTCGATGGAATTGACTGTGACGTTGTTGTTGCCAGCGCTTGAAAGCTGCAAGGTGTCCGTGCCGCCTGCCAGGTTGTAGGTCACACCCACGGCTGCTGCGCCCAGGGTCACGGTGTCGTTGCCGGCACCGGCCACCAGGGTTTCCACATTGGTGATGGTGAGGCTGTTGGGGCCGGATGCCGAGAGTGTCAGGCTGTCATTGGAGCCCCCCAGGTCAATCACGGCATTGGTGATCGCACTGGTGAAGGTGATCCGGTCACTGCCGCTGCCACCGTTGACAGTTTCGACACTGCTTAGCGTGAGGGTGTTTACGCCGCTGGCCAGGTTGAGGGTGTCGCTGCCGCCATTCAGGTTGATCAGGCCTCCCGACAGTGTGGTGGTCAGGGTCACTGTGTCGTTGCCGGACGAGCCTGTGACTGTCTCTACGCCTGAAGTGGTGACTTCGTTGGCGAAGTTGCCCAGAGTCAGGATGTCGACACCCGCGCCCAGGTCAAAGGTGTTGCCCGTTGCCTGCACGGCCATGGTGATAGAGTCCGCGCCCGAGTTGCCCGTGACCGTCTCGATCGTGTTGCTCATCAGCGTGAACGTATTGGCTGCGTTGAACAGTCGCAGCTGGTCGGCTCCATCCCCGAGGTTGAAGTTGGTGGTGCCAATGATGGCCGCCCCCATGGTGACAATGTCTGCCCCGGTGCCGCCAGTGATGGTCTCCACATTCAGGGCCGTGAAGTCGTTGTCATCGTTGCTCAAGATGAGCGTGTCGTTCATGCTGCCAAGGTCAATGCGCGTGCCGGTCTGGCCTGCCGTGACCGTGATGGTGTCCACACCGCCGGCGCCAACAATGGTTTCGGCATTGGCCACCGTCAGCGTATTGTTGCCTGCTGTGGCCAGAACCAAGCGGTCGGTGCCCGTGCCCATGTCGTAGTTGCCTGCAGTCTGGGCCACGCTCAGGGTGACCACGTCGTTACCCGTACCCGCCACCAGGGATTCGACTCCGGTGAGGGTGACCGTGTTGCTGAAATCTGCCAGCGTCAATTGGTCCGCCGTGCCGGCGCCAAGGTTGATGATGCCGCCCGAGCTGAGGGTGGTGAGGGTGATGGTGTCGTTGGCAGTGCCACCCACCACAGTCTCCACGTTGGTCAGCGTGGCCACGTTGGCAAAGTTGCCCATCGTCAGCTTGTCCGCGCCTGCACCCAGACTATAGACATTGCCGGTTGCAATGTTCGTCAAGGTGATGGTGTCGACGCCCGAGTTGCCGATCAAGGTGTCTATGGTGTTATTGACAGACAGGGTATTGGCCGCATTGAAAAGGCGCAGGGTGTTGTTGCCTTCGCCCAGTGAGTAGTTGCCACCGGCCGCGGCAGACCCCAGCGTAATGTCATCGGCTCCGGAGCTGCCCACAATGGTTTCCACACCGGTGGCGGTCAGGGTGTTGTCAAAGTTGGCCAGGGTCAGGGTGTCAACCAGGCCCGCGCCAAGGTTGAAATTGCCTGCGGTCACCTGGGTCAGGAATGTCAGCTTGTCATCTGCCGCCCCGCCCACCACCGACTCCACATTGGAGACAGCCGTCAGCGTGTTGGCAGCCGCAGCCAGCACCAGCTTGTTGGTACCACCGCCCAGGTTCACCGTGCCGTTGCTGATGGCCGAGGCTAGTGTGATGGTGTCGTCAGTCGCGTCCGCCACGATGGTCTCGGTATTGTTGACCGTGACGGTGTTGGCTCCACTGCTGGCGGTGAAAGTGAGCACGTCACCGGTGCCACCTGCCAGGTTCACAATGCCGCCGGTGAAAGCGTCGGTCAAGGTAACTACATCGTTGCCTGTGCTGCCGACCACGGTTTCGATGTTGGACAGCGTCACCGTATTGCCGTTGCCGACCAAGGTCAGGTAATCAGAACCTGCGCCCAAGTCAAAGCTGCGGCCAGACACTGCGGCACTGAGCGTGATGCGGTCGATGGCGGCTCCGGCGGTCAGGGTTTCGATGTCCGTGTTCAACACCAGGGTGTTGGTGCCCGTGGTGGCCAGTACCAGCGTGTCGGCCGTGCCTGCCCCCAGCGAAATGCTGACGCCTGAGACGGCTGCAGCCAGCGTCACCGTGTCGTCGCCGCTGCCACCTACAAGGGTTTCGGTGTTGGCCACGGTCAGTACGTTGGCATCGGTGCCTGTTGTTTTCAGCACCAATTTGTCGATGCCGCCAGCCAGATCAAAGGTCTGGTTGGTGACCGAGGAGCCCAGGGTAATCGTATCTGCGCCTGCATTGGCAACCAGGCTTTCCACATTGCTGAGCGTGAGGGTGTTCACACCGTTGGCCAGTACCAGCCTGTCAGCGCCGTCGCCGAGGTCGATGGTCCGTCCAGACACTGCGGCAGTCAGGGTAATGCTGTCGTCCAATGTGCCGCCGATCAGCGACTCAATGCTGCCGTTCAGTGTGAGGGTGTTGGCTGCATCCGCCAGTTGCAAGGTGTCGTTGCCCAGACCCAGGTCAATATTTGCGCCCGAGGCTGCGGTTGTCAGCGTGATGACATCGGCACCCGATCCTCCCACCAGTGTCTCGATGTTGCTCAGGGTCAAGGTGTTGCCGGCGCCATGGGCAAGGGTCAACTTGTCCACACCGCTGCCAAGGTCGACAGTGGCGCCCGAAATGATGGCACTGAAGGTGATGGTGTCTGCCCCCGTGCCGCCGGTCAGCGACTCCACGCCGCTCAAAGTCAGGGTGTTCAGGCCGTCAGCCAGAGTCAGTACGTCAGCCCCGGCGCCCAGGTTGTAGGTCCCTGTGCTTTGGGCAGTTGTGAGTGTGACCAGGTCCGCCCCTGTGCTGCCCGTGAGTGTTTCCACACCGCTGGCAGTGACCGTGTTGCCTGCACCCGTCAGGGTCAGTGCATCCGTACCAGCCCCCAGGTTGTACACATTGCCCGACACCGCTTCGCTCAAAGTGATGGTGTCGGCCCCAGAATTGCCCGTGACGGATTCGATGTCACTTGCCAGGGTCAGCGTGTTCACGCCGTTGGCAAGGGACAGGCTGTCCGTACCGCTGCCCAGCACGATGCTCAGCCCGGTGCCGGACAGGGCGGTTGTCAGCGTGACGGTGTCATTGCCGTCGTTGCCGACGATGGTTTCGGTGCCGCCCACACTGAGGGTATTGTTGCCGCTGTCGTTCAGCGTGATCTTGTCACCTGCGCCAGCACCCAGATCAAACACTGCGTTGTTGGCCAGAGTGCTCAGCACCACGGTGTCCGCACCAGAGCCGCCGACCAGCGATTCGATATTGGACACGGTGACGGAGTTTGCTGCCGTGCCGGTTGCCAGTAGACGCAAGGTATCCGTTCCGGCGCCCAGGTCGTAGATGCCACCTGTGACCGGCGCAGTCAAGGTTATGGCGTCTGCCAATGTGCCGCCGACCAGCGATTCGGTGCTGCTGTCGATGGACAGCGTGTTGTTGAAGTTTGCCAAGGTCAGGACGTCAGCGCCAGCCCCCAAGCTGATGTTGGCACCCGATGCCCCCGCCAACAGGGTCACACTGTCTGCGCCCGTGCCGCCCACCACGGTTTCGATATTTCCCAACGTGACGGTGTTGGCTCCATTTGCCAGGGTCAATTTGTCAATGCCGGCCCCCAAATCGAAGGTGCGTCCGCTGACTGCAGTTGTCAGCGTGATGGTGTCTACCCCCGAGTTGCCGACCAGGGTTTCGATATCGCCACCGATGGACAGGGTGTTGGCAGCATTGGCCAAGCGCAGGACGTCGTTGCCATCACCCAGACTGAAACTGCCGGATGTGACGCCAGCGCCCAGGGTAATGTCATCGTCACCGCTGTTGCCGGTGATGTTTTCGATGTTCTGTGTGGTCAGGGTATTGTTGAAGTTGCCCAACACCAAGGTGTCGTTGCCCGCGCCCAGGTTGTAGGTGCCTGCGGTCACGGCTGTCGCCAGGGTGACGGTGTCTGCCCCCGAACCGCCGACCAAATTCTCAATATTGGACAGGGTGACGGTGTTGGCCCCCGTGCCGCTGTTCATGAGCGTCAGGGTGTCGGTGCCATCGCCCAGGTCGTAGCTGAAGCCAGTCACCGCGCTGGTGAGGGTGACACTGTCGTTGGCCGTTCCGCCCACCAGACTTTCGATACTGTTGTCAATGGACAGGGTGTTGTTGAAGTCTGCCAGTGTCAGCACGTCGCCGGTGCCCGCGCCCAGAGCGATGGAGCCACCCGCAATGGCGGTAGCCAATGTCACCAAGTCGTTGCCAGAGTTGCCCACAATGGTTTCGACGTTCGAGATGGTGATGGTGTTGGCGCCATTGGCCAAGCTGATCTTGTCGCTGCCTGCTCCCAGGTCGATGGATCCGCCAGTGACAACGCTGTTCAGCACCAAGGTATCTGCGCCCGTGCCTCCCACAATGGTTTCAATGTTGGCAATGGTCAGGTTGTTCACGCCGTCGGCAAGCTGCAGGGTGTCGGTACCGCCTGCCAGGTCATAGGTATGGCCGCTGACGGCACTGCCCAGGGTGATGGTGTCGGCCGCGGAATCCCCCACCAAGGACTCGATAGAACCATTGAGGGTCAGGGTGTTGTCGGCCAGGCCCGAGAGGTTCAGGCGGTCGGTGCCTGCGCCCAGGTCGTAGCTGTTGCCGCTCACGCCGCCATCCAGGGTGATCGTGTCTGCCCCTGCGTTGCCCACAATCGTCTCTACGGCGCTGCTCGCAGTGAAGGTATTGGTGCCAAGGGCCAGGACCAGCGAGTCTGTGCCAGCGCCCAAGTTGTAATTGCCGGCTGTGATGGCGCCACTGAAGGTGACAGTGTCAGCCCCAATGCCGCCGGTAATGGTTTCCACGGTATTGAACGCCGTGATGGTGTTGACACCATCTGCCAAGGTCAGCGCGTCGGCGCCTGCGCCCAGGTCGATCGTGCCGCCTGTCAATGTCGTCAGCAGCGTGACCGCATCGTCACCACTGCCGCCTGTCACGCTCTCCACGTTGGACGTGGTCACGGTGTTGCCACCGTCGGCCAGGTACAGCTTGTCAATGCCTGCGGCCAGATCCAGGGTCGCACCACTGATGGCTGCTGCCATGGTGATGATGTCGGCCCCTGCGTTGCCGGTGACAGATTCCACGCCGGTCAGGGTCATGGTGTTGCCACCCGCGGCCAGTGTCAGATTGTCTGCGCCGGCTCCCAGATTTACGCTGGCCCCAAACGGACTGGCGCTGGAAAGGGTGATGGTGTCGTCGCCCGAGCCACTGGTGGTGAGGGTTTCCACGCCATCCACGGTGGCGACGTTGGCACCTGCTGCCAGGATCAGGGCATCGCTGCCGCCACCCAGGCTCACGCTGCCGCCGGTCAGGATGGTGCTCAGTGTGATGTTGTCGTTGCCGCCCGCACCGACCACAGACTCCACGTCACTCACTGTCACCGTGTTGTTGCCAGCACCCGAGAGGGTCAGGGTGTCATTGCCGCCTGCCATGGCGATGGTTGCGCCATTGATGGCAGCACCCAGGGTAATGTCTTCGTCGCCGGCCGAGCCGGTGATGGACTCCACCGAAGAGGCGGTCAGGATGTTGGTGCCGTTGGCCAGCGTCAGGCTGTCTGCACCACCGGACAGATCGAACACCGCACCCGACACCGCTTGCGTCAGGGTGATGGCGTCGGCGGCAGTGCCACCGTTGAGGCGCTCTACGCTGGCGTCAAGGGTCAGTGTGTTGCTGCCACTGGAGGACAGGTTGAGTGTGTCGGTACCAGCACCCAGATTGAAGGTGCCACTGGTTTGGGCAGCGCCCAGGGTGATGGTGTCGGCTCCGGTTCCACCCGAAATGGTTTCGATATTGGTGGCGGTCAGGTTGTTGGTGCCATTTTTCAGGACCAACTGGTCTGTGCCGTCACCCAGATCGATATTGCCCCCAGCGATCACGGTATTCAGGGTCACCACATCGGCACCACTGTCGCCCACAATGGTTTCCACATTGCTGGCGGTCACCGTATTGGCGCCATTGGCCAATGTGAGTTTGTCGCCGATGTTGCCGCCCAGGTCGATTTGTGCGCCGCTGACGGCGGTTCCCATGGTGACGTTATCGACCCCGGTTCCGCCCGTGATGCTTTCCACATCACTGGCAGTCAGGGTATTGTTGCCGTTCGCCAGGGTCAGTCTGTCTGCGCCATCGCCCAAGTTGTAGATGGCTCCGCTCACGGTGGTTGTGAGGGTGATGTTGTCGGCGCCGGTCCCGCCTGTCACGGTTTCTACCGTGCCGTTCAGCGACAGGGTGTTGGCACCATCGGCCAGCACCACGCGGTCGCCCGTCCCGCCGCCCAGGTCCACGGTCACGCCGCTGACCGCTGCGCTGAAACGCACCGTGTCATTGGCACCTGCGCCGCTGATGGTTTCGATGGCATTGACGGTGAGGTCGTTGGCACCTGCCGCTGACAAAATAAGGCGGTCGGCCGCACCTGCACCCAGGTCGTAGATTTGGCCGGAGACCGCACCACCCAGGGTGACGATGTCGTCACCCGCACTGCCCACCAGGCTCTCGATGGAGGTGGCTACGGTCAGCGTGTTGCCGCTGGCGCCCAGGGTCAGGGTGTCGCTGCCGGTCCCCAGATCCACGCTGCCACCAGAAACGCTGGTGGCCAAGGTGATGGCATCGTCACCGCTACCGGTGGCCGTGATGGTTTCCACATTGCTCAGGGTCAGGGTGTTGCCGCCCGCGGCCAGGGTCAGGGCATCGGTGCCCGCACCCAGGTCAATGGTGCCGGCCGTCAGGGCCGCACCGAGTACCACGTTGTCGGCAGACGAGCCACCGGTGATGGTTTCAATGTCGGTTGCTGTGAGCGTGTTGGCCGCTGCACCAGACAGGGTGAGGCTGTCTGCGCCTGCGCCAAGGCTGTAATTGCCACCCGTTACCGCGGTAGTCAGGGTAATGGCATCGGCCAGGGTACCGCCGACCACGCTTTCGATGCTGCTCAGGGTCAAACTGTTGGCGATATTGGTCAGCGTGAGTGTGTCACTGCCTGTGCCACCACCCACCGATTCGGTGTTGCTGACGGTCAGGGTGTTGGTGCCATTGGCCAGAACCAGACGGTCGCTGCCATCCGCCAGATTGACTGTGGCGCCGGTGACGGTGCCGCCCAGGGTGACCAGGTCGGCGCCCGAGTCGCCGGTGATGGTTTCTGCGCCTGTCACGGTCACCGTATTGGCGCCATTGGCCAAGGTCAGGGTGTCGGTGCCCGTGCCCAGGTTCACCACGGCACCCGAGGTGGCAGCTCCCAGGGTGACGTTGTCATCGCCCGTGCCACCAGTCAGGGTTTCCACGCCACTTACTGTGAAGGTACCGCCGGAGTTGGACAGGTTCAAGATATCTGTCGCCGCGCCCAAGTCGATAGTTGCGGCCGTGCTGCCACTGCCCAGGGTGATGGTGTCGGCCCCGGTGCCCCCTGTGAGGCTTTCCACATCGGTGACGGTCAGCACGTTGACGCCGTTAGCCAGGATCAGGGTGTCGGCGCCTGCGTTGAGGTCAACGCTGGCACCCGACAAGGCGCCGCCTAAGGTGACGGTGTCGTCGCCAGTGCCACCCACGATGCTCTCCACCTGCAGGGTCGTGACCGCGTTGGTGCCATCGGCCAGGGTCAGGGTGTCGGAACCAGCGCCCAGGTTGACCGTGGTGTCGGTAATGGCGGTGCCAAAGGTTACCGTGTCGGCCCCCGTACCACCGTTAACCGTTTCCACGTTGGAAATGGTCAGCGTGTTGGCTCCGTTGGCCAGATTCAGGGTGTCGTTACCACCGTTCAGGTTGATGGCGCCTGACACCGCATCGGTCAAAGTGATGGTGTCTGCACCAGCGTCGCCAACCACCGTTTCCACGCCAGTCAGGGTCAGTACGTTGACATCGTTGAACAGTGTCAGGCTGTCGGTGCCAGCTCCCAAGTTGATGGTGCCGCCACTTACGCCAGAGCCCAGGGTGACGGTGTCGGCACCGCTGTTTCCGGTGATGGTTTCTACGTTGCTTACCGACAGGGTGTTGGCCCCGTTGGCCAGAATCAGCGTGTCTGCGCCAGCGCCCAGGTTGGCATCCAGCGCGGTGACGGCCGTGGCCAGTGTCACGGTGTCGGCGCCAGAGTCGCCAACCAGGGTTTCCACACCCGTGATGGTCAGGCTGTTGGGCGAGTCAAACAGATTCAGGGTGTCGGTGCCGGCGCCCAGGTTGATCTGGCCATTGGTGATGCTGTTGCCCAAGGCCACGGTGTCGTTGGCGCCCAGGCCGACAACGGACTCGGTGTTTTTCACGATGACGTTGTTGTCACCGGCTGCGCTCAGATTGATTTGGTCTGTGCTGCCCGCACCCAGGTCATACACACCAAAGGAGCTGGCGTCGGCCAGGCTCAGGGTGTCGTTGCCGGTGCCGCCCACCACGGTTTCTACGCCGGAGGTAGTCAGGGTGTTGGCGCCATTGGCCAGAATCACCTTGTCTGCAGAGCCGGTGCCGAGGTCAATCTGGCCTGCTGTCAATGTGGTGGTGTAGGTCAGTTGGTCCACACCGGTGCCACCGGTGACGGACTCAATGTTGGCCAGCGTCAGGGAGTTGCTGCCGTTGGCCAGGCTCAGGCTGTCGGAGCCTGCGCCCAGGTCCACGCGCATATTCGAGACAGCGGCACTCAGCACAATGGTGTCGTCGCCGGAGCCTGATGACAGGGTTTCTACGCTGTTGCCCAGTGTGAGGGTGTTGTTGCCGGTAGTGGAGAGGGCGAGCTGGTCGTTGGAGCCAGCGCCCAAGTCGTAGCTGCCGGTACTTACCGCCGCACTCAGTGTGATGGTGTCATTGCCGTTGCTGCCCACCAGGGTCTCAACGGTGGTGTCCAGCGTCAGGGTGGAGGCAGCGCCCAGGGTCAGCGTGTCGGTGCCTGCGCCCAGCGAAATCGTGCCGCCCGTGACGGCTGCCGCCAAGGTGACGTTGTCATCACCCGTGCCACCCGTGATGGATTCCACGCCGCTGAGCGTCACCGTGTTGGCTGCGCCATCGGCCAAGATCAGACGGTCGCTGCCACCATTGAGGTTGATGGTGGCACCTGTGACGACGGCCCCAAGTGTGACGGTGTCGTTCAGGTTGCCGCCATTGATGCTTTCAATATCGGTGGCGGTGATGGTGTTATTGCCGGTGCCCGACAGGGTCAGGCTATCCGCGCCTGTGCCCAGCGAATACACATGGCCCGTAACAGCTGCCGTGAGGGTGATGGCATCGGCACCCGTGCCGCCGACCACGGTTTCCACGCTGGCGTTGAGGGACAGGGTGTTGGTGCCGTCGGCCAGCGTGATTTTGTCTTGGGTACCTGCACCCAGGTCAATGGCCGTACCCGAGATGGCGGCGGTGAAGGTTACAGCATCGTTGGCCGTGCCACCCACCACGCTCTCGATACCGATGGCGGTAATGGCGTTGTCGCCCGCGCTGGAGAGGGTCAGGCGGTCCGCACCACTGCCCAGGTCGTAGGTCAGGCCGGTGACGGCGCTGCCGATCGTGATCAGGTCATTGCCCGCACCACCCACCAGGGTTTCCACGTTGCCGCTGACGGTCAAGGTATTGCCGCCAGCCGCCAAGTTCAGCGTGTCGTTGCCGCCCGCCAAATCGAAGTTGCCGCCGCTCACGCTGGTGCCCAGCGTAACGACGTCATCACCGGTGCTGCCGGCAATGGTTTCAACGGCCGACACGGTGAGTGTGCTGCCATTGCCCCCGAGGGTCAGGGTGTCGGTGGCACCGCCGCCCACGACGCTCTCTACGCCGGTAACGGTCAGGTTGTTGGCGCCGCTGGCCAGGGTGATGGTGTCGGAACCGCCCGCCAGGTCATAGCTGGCACCGCTTACGGCGGTGCTCAGGGTGATGGCGTCATTCAGTGTGCCGCCTGTCAGGGTCTCAATACTGCTGATGGTCAGGGTGTTGGCGATATTGGTCAGGGACAAGGAGTCGTTGCCCGAGTTGCCAACTACGGTTTCCACGCCACTCACGGTGAGTGCGTTGGTGGTGTTGGTCAGCACCACGGTGTCGCCCGCATTGCCACCGACCACGGTCTCCACACCCACGGCAGTGACGGTGTTGCTGCCGTTGGCCAACGTCAGTACGTCGCCAGTGTCTCCGGCCAGGTTGACGGTGGCGCCGCTGATCGCTGCACCCAAAGTCACCAAGTCGGCAGCAGCACCGCCGGTGATGGATTCGGTGCCCGATACCGTGAAGGTGCCGCCTGCTGCGGCGAGGTTCAAGGCATCGGCGCCAGCGCCCAAATCGACGGTGGCCGCCGTGGAGCCGGTGCCCAGGGTGATCGTGTCGCCGCCCGTGCCGCCCAGAATGGACTCGATATTGGTGGCGGTAATGGCGTTGGTGCCATTGGCCAAAATCAGCTCGTCATTGCCGCCCAGCAGGTCAAAGGTGCCCGCTGCCATGGCGCCGCCCAATGTGATGGTGTCGGCCCCTGCGTTGCCGGTGATGCTTTCTGTCGCGGTGACGGTGAGCGCATTGGTGCCGCTGGCCAGCGTCAGGCTGTCGGCACCCACACCCAGGTTCACTGTGCCTGCGGCTACCGCGGCACCGAAAGTGACGGTGTCCGCGGCCGAGCTTCCGGTGAAGCTCTCGGCATTGCTGACGGTGATGGTGTTGGCACTTGAGCCGTTGCCCAGGGTGACCTGGTCGGTCCCGGCAGCAAGGTCATAACTGCCCCCTGTGACCACATTGGAGAAGGTGATGGCGTCGGTACCACCATCGCCCAAGACAGACTCGACGTTGTTAACCGTGACGGTGTGGTTGCCCAGTGACAGGGTCAACGTGTCGGTGCCCGCGCCAAGGTTGAACGTGGCGCCGGAGATGCCTGCACCCAAGGTGACCAAGTCGTTGCCAGTGCTGCCGGTCAGGCTTTCTGTGCCCGAGACGGTAAGGGTATTGCCGTTGCCTTGCAGGATCAGGGCGTCCGATGCCCCGTCACCCAGGTCCACGGTGCTGCCGCTGGCCATGGCGTCGGTGATGGTGACTGTGTCTGCCCCTGAGTTGCCGACGATGGCTTCGATGCCTGTCGCCGTGACTACGTTGGCGCCATCGGCCAAATTGAGCTGGTCGGTGCCACCGCCCAAATCCACAATGCCGCCCGAGATGGCGGCGTTGAAGGACACGGTGTCATCGCCAGCGACGCCCACGATGGTTTCGATGTTGGATACCGCCAGCACGTTGTTGGCGTTGGCCAGGGTGATCTTGTCATTGCCGGCACCCAGGCTGTAGGTGCCGTTGGTGGTGACGGTGGTCAGCGTCAGTGTGTCGTCACCGGTGCCACCGATCACGGTTTCCACATCGGTGGTGGTGAGGCTGTTGGTGCCGTTGGCCAGAGTCAGGCGGTCTGTCGCGCCCTCGGCCAGGTCAAAGGCGCCGTTGGTGACGGTGGTGTTCAGTGTGATCTGGTCGGCGCCGGAGCCGCCCACGATGGACTCTACATTGGAGGCCTGGAAGGAGTTGGAGGTGTCCGCCAAGGTCAGGGTGTCGATGCCGCTGGCGGCATCGATCACCACATTGGTCAGTGCGGCGGAGAAGGTGATGTTGTCGGCACCCGCGCCACCCACCACGGTCTCAATGCTGCCATTCAGGGTCAGGGTATTGCCACCAGCGGCCAGGTTCAGTTTGTCGGAGCCTGCGCCCAGATCGTAGCTGCCCGCGGTGACCGCAGCACTCAGCGTCACTATGTCGTTGCCGTTGCTGCCCACCACGGTTTCGATGGTGCCGTCCAGCGTGAGGGTGGAGGCACCGCCCAGTGTCAGCTTGTCGCCCGTGCCATCGCCCAATGTGATGCTGCCGCCGGTGATGCCGCCAGTGAACGTGATGTCGTCGTCGCCACTGCCGCCGGTGATGGTCTCGATACCCGTGACCGTGGCGGTGTTGTTGGCGGTGCCCGTTTGAAGCAGGGTCAGGCTGTCCTGGCCATTGCCCAGGTTGAAGGTGCCACCTGTGACCGCAGCACCCAAGGTGATGGTGTCGTTGCCAGTATTGCCGGTCACGCTTTCCACGTTGGATAGCGTCAGGTTGTTGGTGCCGCTGGCCAAGGTCAGTACGTCTGCACCGCTGGCCAAGTCGATGCTTGCGCCTGAAAGGGCGGCGCCCAGGGTCACGGTGTCCGCACCGCTGCCACCCAGAATGCTCTCCACGCCTGTGGCTGTCAGGCTGTTGGTGGCGGTGTCGAACAGGGTCAGTTCGTCGGCGCCAGCCCCCAGGTTGATGCTGCCCGCGGCAATGGCAGAGCCCAGGGTGATGGTGTCTACCCCTGAGTTGCCGGCAATCGTTTCGGTGCCCAGCACGGTCAGGGTGTTCACGCCGTTGGCCAGGGTCAGGTTGTCAGTGCCGGCGGCGAGGTCGATGGTTCCGCTGGCTTGGGCGGCGCCCAGCGTGATGGCGTCCGCGTCGGCGCCGCCAGTGATGGACTCTGCGCCCGAAATATTGAGGGAATTGCCCCCTGCGGCCAAGGTGACCCTGTCGCCGGTGCCGCCCGCCAAGTCAATCGTCACGCCCGAAGATGCCGTGGATAGGGTCAACAGATCGTCACCCGCGCCACCGGTAATGGACTCGGTGCCCGTTACGGTGACGGTGTTGCCGCCAGCTGCCAGGGTGAGGCTGTCGGACCCATTGCCCAACCCCACCGTGGCGCCTGAAATGGCGGCCCCAAAGGTGACGGTGTCTGCACCGGTTCCGCCTGTGACCGATTCGGCATTGCTCAATGTGATGGTGTTGGCGGCACCCGCCAAGGTGATCGCATCGGCATCGTCGCCCAGGTTGTAGTTGCCGCCGGTGATGGCGGCACCCATGGTGATGGTGTCGGCACCAGAGCCTGCGGTCAGTGTTTCCACGCCAGTGGCAGTCACGCTCTGGCCGGTGGTGTCAGACGCCAGCAGCGTCAGGGTGTCCGTGCCCGCTCCCAGGTTGACCACGCCGTTGACCATGGCCTCGCCCAGCGTGATGGTGTCTGCGCCAGAGTTGCCGGTGATGGTCTCGGTGCCCGACACCGTCAGGGTGTTGACACCGTTGGCCAGGGTCAGCGAATCGGTGCCATCGTTCAGGTCAATCGTGCCGCCTGTTTGGGCTGCACCCAGGGTGATGGTGTCGGCCGCGGAGTCGCCCAGGATGCTTTCGATGTTGGACAAGGTCAGGCTGTTGGTGCCGGTGCCAAACAGGGTCAGTACGTCGGCGCCCGCGCCGAGGTTGATGGTGCCCGTTTGTGCGGCGCCCAGGGTGATGGTGTCATCGCCCGAACCCGCGGTCGCAATGCTTTCGGCGCCAGTGATGGTGGCGACGTTGGCGCCAGCCGCCAGGGTCAGCAGGTCGGTGCCGGCTTTGAGGTCAATGACACCGGCTGAAGCAATGGCCGAGGTGAGGGTGACCACATCGGCCAGCGTGCCGCCTGTGACGGTCTCCGCACCGGCCACCGTGATGGTGTTGGTGCCGCTGGCCAGGGTGATGGCGTCGTTGCCGGCGCCCAGATCGAAGCTGCCGGTGGTGACGACGCTGGACAGCAGCAGTGCATCATCGCCAGCCCCTAGGTTCACGTTGGCCGTGCCGATGGAGCCGCCCAGGGCAACGGTGTCTGCGCCAGTGCCGCCCACCACGGTTTCGACGCTGTTCAGGGTGATGTCGTTGGTGCCATCCGCCAGGGTGACCTTGTCGGTACCCCCGCCCGCGTAGATGGTGGAGCCGGAAGTGGCCACTCCCAGCGTCAAGGTGTCTGCCAGGGTGCCGCCAGTCACGGTCTCGATGTTCGAGATGGTGGCGGTGTTGATGAAATTGCCCAGCGTGAGGGAGTCCACCCCGGTGCCGGAGTTCGCCCCCAGGTCGATCGTCGAATTCAGCGCACTGCTGATCGTGATCGTGTCGTCGCCAGTGCCCCCAATGATCGTGTCGATGTTCCCAGGCAGGGTCAGGTTGCTGTCGCCGCCGGAAATGGTGATCGTGGTCATGTCGAGCCTCTCGAAAATTGGGGTCTGCTAACTAGCCTAGCCTTGGACGTCTCTCGCTGCAAGCGGAGTGCGCCAGGGCGTTCGGAGGCCCGTGCCCCCGAAACTAACAATTCGGCATCTCATGGTTATTACGGCAGTTTTGAAGAAGTCTTTAGGATTTGCCTGTCTGGGCCGATACCGTGACTGCACCAGGCATGGCTTGGCCGACGCGGCGACGCGCGGGGTTGCCGGGGGTGGGTGCTAAATTTGGCATCAAATAGGGCTCTAGCCTCCGTGGAATATGCGCGAACAGCTATTATTTTTATAGTAAATAAATCAAACTTGCATATTCATGATGTCGGTGTAGGCCTGCACCATGCGGTTGCGCACATGCAAGGTGGCCTGGAAGCCGATCTGGGCCTTCTGGATCGCCACCATGGTCTCTTCCAGGCTGACTTTGGGGTTTTCCATCTGCACTTCGCGCTGCAGCCGGGTCGATTCGTTTTGGGTGGCGCTGACCGATTGCAGGGCCCCTTTGAGCGCCCCGGAGAAGCTGCCCCCCACCCCTTCTGCCGACGCGGAGGCCGCCGGACGCACCCCGGCGCCGGGGCGAATCGTGGTGGGCATGGTGACGGGGGTGAGTTTGAGGTCCATGGCAGGGTCTCTCTGGTCGTGACGTTGGGGCGATCCTAAGACGCGAGGCCATGCGGCATTTTTTTGAATTGCTGGGTAAAGCGGGTGCTTATTACCCTAATGTTTTTGGGGGTGGGTCGAATAATCAGCCCCATTACGTCCGGCGAGCCACGCCCCACCGCACTGGAACCCATGGATATGCAAGCTGTAGCCACCGTCCCCGTCAACCCCACCATCGGGCAACGTTTTGCCGCGATGGATCAGGGCCAGCGCATGCGCCTGGCCTTGGGGGTGTTGCTGTTTGTGGCGATTGGCATCGTGGGTCTGGTGATGGGGCGACAGGCCGAGTGGCGGGTGCTGTACTCCAACCTGGCGGACAAGGACGGGGGCGCTGTGATCGCCCAGCTCAGTACCCTGAACGTTCCATATAAGTACACCGAGGGTGGTGGCGCCATCCTGGTGCCCGCCGATCGCGTGCACGATGTCCGCCTCAAGCTGGCGTCTTTGGGCTTGCCCAAGGGGTCGGTCAACGGGTTTGAGATGATGGAGGCCAACCGCTTTGGCATGACCCAGTTTCAGGAGCGTTTGACCTTCCAGCGTGGCCTGGAAGGCGAGCTGACCCGGTCGATCCAGGCTTTGTCATCCGTGCAAAACGCCCGTGTGCACTTGGCACTGCCCAACCAGAATGGTTTTTTCCGCGAGCAGCAGAAGCCGTCGGCCTCCGTTTTGCTGAGTTTGCACCCCGGCCGTGCCTTGGACCGGACCCAACTGGCGGGCATCGTGCACTTGGTGGCCTCTAGCGTGCCCGAGATGAGCCCCAGTGCTGTCAGTGTGCTGGACGACTCCGGCAAGTTGCTGTCTGCCATGCCCGATGGCACTGGCGCGATGGGGGCCGACGCGGAGCAATTGCAGTATGTGCAGCAAATAGAGCAGCTCTATAGCCGTCGTATTCTCGATATTTTGGAGCCATTGGTTGGCAAGCAGAACGTCAAGGCCCAGGTCACCGCGGAGCTGGATTTCTCGCAAACCGAGTCGACCACCGAGTCGCACAAGCCCAACCAGACGCCCGACAGCAGTGCAGTGCGCAGCCAGCAGTTGGTGGAGAGCACCAATGGCGCGCAAGCCGGTCCACCGTCGGGTGTGCCGGGTGCCACCACCAACCAGCCACCCGCCCAGCCTGCGGCTCCCATCAATGGGCAGCCCCAAACGTTGGCAGCGGCCGGGCAGGCGGGGGGTGCGGCCGGAGCCAACAACTCGTCCAAGAAAGAGTCCATCATCAATTACGAAGTGGACAAGACGGTGCGTGTGGTCAAAGGCGCCACCGGGGTGATCAAGCGCATCAATGCGGCTGTGGTGCTCAACAACCAGAGCAGCACCGATGACAAGGGCAAGGTGACCAGCATCCCGCTGACCGAGGCGCAGCTGGAAAAAATGACCGCCCTGGTGCGTGAAACCGTGGGTTTCAGCCAAGACCGTGGCGATTCGGTCAATGTGGTGAACGCCGCCTTTGCCGCGCCCGTGGTGGACAGCACCGAGATCCCGGTGTGGCGCCAGCCGGAGGTGGTGGACCTGGCGCGCAGCTTGGCGTGGCCCTTGGGCACGCTGGGTTTGGCTGCGCTGGTCTTGCTGGGTGTCATTCGCCCGGCCATGAAGTCACTGACGCAGCCCCCTGCAGCGGCCGAGCCATTGGGTGAGGAGCGTGGCGGCCAACTGGACGCCCTGGAGTCCGAGCAACCTGACCGTCCGCAGTTGGGTGGCCCCATCGCAGAAACAGGAACTGCCGTTGTGTCGCATGGCGAGCTACGCCTGGAAGATGCCCGCAAGCTGACCCGCGACAACCCCGCTGCGGTGGCCAACATTGTCAAAGCGTGGATGAACGGCGAGGCGCCGGCCTGACGGTCAGCGCAAAATAGCACCATGGCAAACGACGACGGACTCCAAGACGCGGCAATCCTCATGATGTCTCTGGGTGAAGCAGAGGCATCGGAGGTGTTCAAACACCTGTCACCCAAGGAGGTGCAGCGTCTGGGCGAGGCGATTGCCAAGACCACCCAACTCTCGCGCGAAAAAGTGGACGAGGTTGTTGAAAAATTCACCGGCGTGGCGGCTTCGCAGAGTCTGCTGGTGTCCAATTCGGGCGACTATGTGCGCTCGGTGCTCAAGCTGGCCTTGGGGGATGACAAGGCGGCCTTGCTGATTGATCGCATTTTGCAGGGCGGCGATGTGTCGGGCATCGAGAGCTTGAAGTGGATGGACCCCTTGAGTGTGGCCGAGTTGCTGCGCAACGAACACCCGCAGATCGTGGCCGCCATTCTGGTGCATCTGGACTATGACCAGGCGGCCGATGTGCTCAAGCACCTGACCGAACGCCAGCGCAACGAGGTCATGCTGCGCGTGGCCACCATGGAAGGTATCCAGCCCACGGCGCTGAAGGATTTGAACGAAGTGCTGTTCAAGGTGCTGGCCGGCGGAGACAAGATCCGCAAGTCCTCGCTGGGCGGTATCAAGACTGCTGCAGAAATGATCAACCTGATGGGTACTGCTATCGAGGGCACGGTGATTGAGTCCATCCGCAGCCACGATGCGGATCTGGCCCAAAAGATCATGGACAAGATGTTTGTGTTCGACGACGTGATCAAGCTCGACGACAAGGCCATCCAAATGGTGCTCAAGGAGGTGTCCTCCGATGTGCTCATCGTGGCTCTCAAGGGTGCCCAGCCTGAACTCAAGGAAAAAATCCTGGCCAATATGTCTTCGCGTGCGGCGGCCACGCTCAGGGAGGATCTGGAGTCCCGCGGTCCCATGCGCTTGTCCGAGGTCGAGGCGCAGCAGAAAGAAATTCTCAAGACGGTGCGCCGCCTGGCCGACGAGGGGCAAATTGTCATTGGCAGTGGAGGTGGCGACGACGCCATGGTCTGATGTCCCGTAACCAAGCACGCTTTATTTCTGGCGAAGATGTCGCCACCGTTACCGAGTGGGACTTTGGCGCCGTAGACCAATCGGCGGTGCGTTTTGCCGCCAAGCTCAAAGCCCAGGCAGAGGCAGAGGAACAGGCCAAAGAGGACGGGGCCCGCCAAGCTGGCTATGCCGAGGGGTACGCCGAAGGGTATGCCCAGGGCCACGCGCAGGCCACGCTGGAGGGGCAGCGCCAGATCAACGAATACATTGCCACCCAGGGCCAGGACCTCACAGCCAACTTTGCGGCCCTGTTCGAGCAGGCCAGCGCCCAGCTGGCGGCTTCGGAGCAGGTGATGGCCCAGGGCGTGCTGGAGCTGGCCTGCGAGTTGGCGCGGCAGGTACTGCGCCATGAACTCTCCACCAATCCCAACGCCCTGCAGCCCGTGGTGCGCGAGGCGCTGGGCATGCTGGCCGTCGATAGCAAAGCTGCCGTGGTGCGCCTGCACCCGCTGGACTTGGAGGTGTTGGCGGAGGTGTTGCGACAGGAGTTTTCCAGCTTGGCCCTGACGTTGCTGCCGGACGCCTCCGTAGCCCGCGGGGGGTGCCTGGTGGAGTCGGCCGGTACGGTGGTGGACGGCACGGTTCAGAAGCGCTGGCAGCGTGCGCTGGCCAGTTTGGGTTTTGACAGCCCCTGGGAGCCGCGTGATGACGATGCATGAAACCAGCTCATCTGCGCCCAAGTGGCAGGCTTTTTTGCAGGGCGCACGTCAGCAGGTAGCCCAAGAATCTACGCTGGAGGTCCGGGGGACCCTGACGCGCCTGGCTGGCTTGGTGTTAGAGGCTAGCGGAATTCGCATGCCCGTAGGCTCGCAATGTGTGGTGACCATGAAGGCGCGCGAGCCGGTGCTGGCCGAGGTGGTCGGGTTTTCTGGCGACCGTGCCTACTTGATGCCCGCGGGTGACGTCCATGGCCTTTCCAGTGGTGCCGGTGTGGCCGTTGCGTCGGCCTATGTGCCCGTGCCACGTCTGGGCGAAGCCCCCCCCGCCCGTGATCTGAATGCCGCCGGTCTGTTGCGCCTGCCCTTGGGTGATGGCCTGTTGGGGCGGGTGGTGGATTCTCAGGGGGCGCCTATGGACCGCATGGGGCCGCTGCAAGATGTGGTGTCCAAGCCCATGGACCGCAAACCCATCAATGCCATGGACCGTGCGCCTGTGCGCGACCCCCTGGATACCGGCGTTCGCTCCATCAACGCCTTGCTGACCGTCGGGCGCGGTCAACGTCTGGGTCTGTTTGCGGGTTCGGGCGTGGGCAAGAGTGTGTTGCTGGGGATGATGGCGCGCTACACCCAGGCGGATGTGATTGTGGTGGGCCTGATTGGCGAGCGGGGCCGGGAAGTCAAGGAATTCATTGAAGACATTCTTGGGGCGGATGGCCGCGCGCGTTCGGTGGTGGTGGCCGCACCTGCGGATGCGCCACCGCTGCTGCGCATGCAGGGCGCCTCTTATGCGACGGCGATTGCCGAACATTTTCGGGACCAGGGCCGCCATGTGCTCCTGCTCATGGACTCGCTAACCCGCTATGCCATGGCACAACGTGAGATTGCGTTGGCGATTGGCGAACCGCCTGCGACCAAGGGGTATCCACCGTCCTGCTTTGCCAAGCTGCCGCAGTTGGTAGAGCGCAGCGGCAATGGCTTGCATGGTGTGGGGTCCATCACGGCTTTTTACACCGTGCTGTCCGAGGGGGATGACCAGCAGGACCCGATTGCCGATGCTGCGCGTGCGATTCTGGATGGGCACATTGTGCTGTCCCGGCGCTTGGCGGAGGCGGGGCATTATCCGGCCATCGATGTCGAGCAGTCCGCCTCGCGGGTGATGCACAACGTGGTGCCGCGCGCGCATTTTGAGCTGGCTCGGCGCTTCCGCAGCCTGTACTCCAAATACGAAAAAGGACGGGATCTGGTGCAAATTGGTGCCTATGCGCAAGGTTCAGACCCCCTGCTGGATGAGGCCATTGCCCTGCATCCGCCCATGCACCAGTTCCTGCAGCAGGACATGTTGGAAGCCTCTGGCATGGAGGAGGCCCTGCTGGGCATGGAGATGTGTACCTCCCTGTCGCGGCCTGGCCCCTAATGCGCTTTCTTGAAACTCACCATGAACCACTCCTTCCACGGTCTGCAACTTGCGATTGAGCTGGCTGAGCGCCAGCGCGACGAGCTGGCACAGGTGCTGGCGCGGGCACAACGCCAGGCGCAGATGGGGCAGCAGCAGTTGCAGCAGTTGCAAAGTTATGCCCAAGATACCGATGCTCGCTGGATACAGGGCCATCACACAGCCCTGTCGCCAGAGTTGATTCGGCACCATTACCAGTTTGTGGAGCGCTTGCAGCACGCCATGGGCATGCAGGATGGCGTGATTGCCAATCTGGCGCGGCAGGAAGCCCAATGTCGCGCTTCGCTGGTGCAGGCCGAGATGCGGGTGTCGGGTTTGAAGCAGGTGCTGGAGACGCGCAAGTTGTCGCTGGCGGCCACCGAGCAGCGTCGCGAGCAGGGGCGTATGGATGAAATGGCTGCCATGGTCCACGCACGCAGGGTGGCAGCTGCCCATTTGGAGGACACACGATGACGATCGAAACAACTTCCGCCGGTCACGGCCTGGCCAAAACGCCCCCAACTGCTGCCGGCGGCAAAGGAAAGGGCGCACCTGCACTTGCTGGCGACGCGTCGGGATTTTTCGCCATGCTAGGGGCCGCAGACGATGCGCTTACGGTGGCTGCGGATGCATCGGACTTATTGGGCGACGGCAGTGGTGCGTTGGCTGGGGGCGAGCCCCAGGATGAGGATGCGCTAGCGTCTGCGACTGATGTAACGGCCTTGGCCGGCTGGGTATTGGGTGTGCCCGTGACCGCAGGGCAGACTGCGCCCGCATCCGAGGAGCACGCGCCCTCCCAGCAAGGGGCTGCTTTTTTCGGTGTGAAGCGGCCCTCCTGGTCTGCATCGGGCGCGGAGAGTGCCGTTGCTACCGGACTTTTGGCGGCGGGGCACAAGAGCGCCAAACCGGTCAGTACGGCAGACTTGCAGAAAGCGCAGGCCACCCCCCTGCCAGCCGCGCAGCCCGCCGGCGACGATACCGCGCAAGTACGGGTTGACATGGAGATGGTGCATCTGCAAGAGCTGGTGTCTACCGTGGGCATGGAAAACCGGGTCGTACCCGCCCCCGTCTCCGGCCAGGCGCCCATGGCAGAGCGCCGTCTGTGGGAACCGGTTGCCGGCAAGCCGGTGTCTGCGGATGCGGTGTACTTGCAACCCCAGTCCACATCTGCCCCCATGGGGATGGATGGTGTGGTGGCCACCCAAGCCAGTGGGTCGATCGAGTCTTATGTCGCGGAGCAGGTGACCTATTGGATTGCGCAGGATGTTCAGAATGCTGAACTCACGCTGGATGGCATGGGTTTGAGCCCGGTTGAAGTGAGTATTAGCATGCAGGGAAATGAAGCCCAGGTTTCCTTTAGAACGGATGAATTGCACGCACGGGATGCCATTGAGAAGGCCGCTGAGCAACTGAAGGATTCGCTACAACGTCAGGGGGTGGTGTTGACTGGCATGTCCGTTGGCACTTCGCACAGTGGTGAGGCATCGGGGCATGGGGGGGGGCGGCCACGCCAAGAAGGGCGGCAGGCAAGCATAGCGGTCCAGGTGCCAGTGCTTGCAGACAGTCCGGCGCGGCCCAAGATTCCCCAGGGCAGGGCATTGGATCTCTTCGTGTGAGTCTAGGTTTGTGTCAATAATGGCAGCGGTGGCTGAATATCCCACCTTATTCGTGCTTAGGTGGCCTGTGACTCCATCAATAATCCGACTACCGTCTTTAATGTAAGGATCCAACCGTGTCAGCAAAACCCGATGCCGCAGATGCCGCCAAGGCCCCCGCCAAGAGCAAAAAGATGCTGATCATCATCGTGGCTGCTGTGTTGGTGCTTGTGTTGGGCGGTGCCGCTGCCTTCTTTGTCATCAGCAAACAGCGTGCTGCCTCCGAAGATGGGGAGGAGGTCGCTCCCACAAAAGCAGCGGCCCACGCCGATCCCAAGGCCCCTCCCGCGTATTTGCCGCTGGATGCTATGGTGGTGAATCTGGCCGATCCTGGCGGTGAGCGAGTGGCGCAGATAGGCATTACTTTGGAGGTGATGGATGCCAAGTCGTCGGATTCTGTCAAGGCTTACCTGCCAACCATCCGCAGCGGCATTTTGATGTTGATCTCTCAGCGGACTGCAGAGGAGCTGCTCAAGGCAGAGGGCAAAGAAAAACTGGCCGCTGATATTTTGCAGGTTGCCTCCATCCCCTTTGGCGGGGGTGAAGATGCGCATGAAGAGGAAACTGCATCCACCAAAAAGAAGAAAAGTAAACCCGCGCCGATTCAGTACCCTGTGGTCGGGGTGCTTTTCTCCAGTTTCATTGTGCAATAGGGGTGAACAGGACTGAACTATGAGTGAGTCGTTTCTTTCTCAAGAGGAAGTTGATGCGCTCCTGGAAGGCGTTACTGGCGAGAGCCAGAAGACGGTCGAGGAAGCTGCTGAGCACGGCGAAGTCCGCTCTTACAACATTTCTAGCCAGGAAAGAATCGTTCGTGGGCGCATGCCCACGATGGAAATCGTCAACGAGCGGTTTGCGCGTAACCTGCGCGTGGGTTTGTTTAACTTTATTCGCCGAAGCCCTGAAATTTCGGTAGGCCCGGTGGCGGTGCAGCGCTACAGCGCTTTTTTACGCGAATTGGCAGTTCCGACCAATTTCAATATTGTGGCCATCCGTCCGTTGCGGGGGAGTGGTTTGATCGTGTGTGAGCCGGCGTTGGTCTTCGGTGTGATCGACACCTTGTATGGCGGAATCGGAAAATTTCAGACCCGAATTGAAGGACGTGATTTTTCTGCGACAGAACAACGTGTCATCAATCGCTTGGTGGAAGTCATTACCACAGAGTACAAAAAGGCTTGGAAGGGCATCTATCCGCTGGAGTTGGAGTACCAGCGCAGCGAGATGCAGCCGCAGTTTGCCAACATCGCAACGCCCAGCGAAATTGTGATCTCGACCTCTTTTCAGTTGGAAATTGGGGATATCACAGGCGCAATTCATTTCAGTTTCCCGTATTCGACGTTGGAGCCTATTCGGGATGTGCTTTACTCATCCACCCAGGGGGACTCCATAGAGGTGGATCGCCGTTGGGTGAATGTGCTTACGCGGGAGATTCAAGCCGCAGAGGTCACGCTGGTGGCCGAGTTGGCGCGCGCGGATGCGACGGTGGAGCAATTGCTTGTCATGAAAAAAGGGGACTTCATTGAACTGAACCGTGAGCCACGCATCCAAGCAACGGTGGATGGTGTCCCTATCTTTGAGTGCCAATACGGCACTCACAATTCAAAGTACGCCATTCGCATAGAGAAAGCGCTGCGGGGCAACGACCAAAACTGGTTGGGAGAACGAAATGGCATCTGAAGAAAAACCCGAAGACACTGCTGCCGACGATGGCATGGCCGACTGGGCGGAGGCGCTGCTGGAGCAGAAAGCCACGGAGTCCGGGCCTGAGTCCGGTGGCCCTTTGTCTGGTGAGCCACCCAAACCGTTCAGTTCGGGCGGCGAGGGGCATGCCAACGACATCAATATGGTGTTGGATATCCCCGTACAGCTTTCTGTAGAACTCGGGCGTACCAAGGTTCCCATCAAACACATCCTGCAGTTGGGCCAAGGGTCGGTGGTGGAGTTGGACGCATTGGCGGGCGAACCCATGGATGTCCTGGTCAACGGTTATCTGATCGCCCAAGGTGAAGTGGTGGTGGTGAACGACAAATTCGGCATCCGACTCACGGATGTGGTGACCCCCTCTGAGCGGTTGCGGCGCGTCAGCAAGAATTAGTCTGGATCGATATGACGCAGCAACTGCTTTTGGTTGGCGCTTTTTTGGCTGCTCTGGCTGCATTGCCATGGTTTTTGCGTTGGCTGCGTGGGCGCATGGCGTCTGGGGTGATGGACGCAGGCCGGCAAAGTCGCTTTATTTCTGCAGTGGCGGTAGGCCCCAATCAAAGAGTGGTTACAGTTGAAGTCGGCCCAGATAACGCAAGGGTTTGGCTGACTTTGGGGGTGAGTGTGCAGTCCATTGCCTTGTTGCACACCGCACCAGTCAGCGTCGCCGTGTCCCGTGATGAGGACTCTGAGACGCTACCGCACCCGCGTGCATGAGCAGTTCGCCTGAAATTTGAAAGAAACGATGTGCTTGGGACGCTTCGGTAATTGGATTCGCTTCGGTCTGGGTGTTGTGTGCCTTGGGGGTGCTGCCGTGGGATTTGCACAGACTCCTGGGCAACTGCCCTTGCTGGTCGGCACCGGCAGCGGAGGGATGAATTTTTCTGTTCCTATTCAGACCTTGCTGTTTTTCACCGCGCTGTCGTTCATCCCTGCGGTGTTATTGATGATGACAAGCTTCACGCGGATTGTGATTGTGCTTTCTCTATTGCGGCAAGCGCTGGGAACCCAATCCTCCCCGCCGAACCAGGTCATCATTGGACTCTCCTTGTTTCTCACCTTGTTCGTGATGGGGCCCACATTTGACCGGATGTATGCCGATGCGTACGAACCCTACAGCCGAAGCGTCCTTTCGTTTGAGCAGGCGCTTGGCAAAGCGGAGCTGCCTTTGCGTGAGTTCATGGTCAAGCAAACGCGCCAATCTGATTTCTCCTTGTTCGCGAAGTTGGCCAAACTTGATGCCGGTGTGAAGGCTGATACTGCGCCTCTGCGGGTGTTGGTTCCCGCTTTTGTGATCAGTGAGCTGAAATCGGCATTTCAAATCGGATTTATGATTTTCATCCCATTTCTCGTGATCGACATTGTGGTGGCCAGCGTGCTGATGTCTTTGGGGATGATGATGTTGTCACCGGTGCTGGTGGCCTTGCCCTTTAAGCTGATGCTGTTTGTGTTGGCCGACGGCTGGAATTTGCTGGTCGGCTCTCTGGCAGCAAGCTTTGTGACCTGAGGAGAGGGTATGAATGCGCAAACCGTTCTGACCATGGGGCAAGAGGCATTGTTGATGCTGCTTATGGTGTCCTCACCCGTGTTGGGGGCCGCGTTGTTGGTGGGCTTGTTGGTAAGCCTTTTTCAAGCAGTGACCCAGATTCATGAGGCTACCTTGGCCTTTGTGCCAAAGTTGGTGGCGGTGATTGCGGTGTTTGCCATTGCAGGTCCCTGGATGCTAACCATGTTGGTGGAGTACATCCGGCGGATGATTGAGGCCATTCCAGCTTCAGTGGTTTGAACGGCATGCCTGGAATTGCGTTTACGGAGGCGCAGATTCTGGCTTGGCTGTCGCCTTTACTCTGGCCCTTTTTGCGCGTCTTGGCTGTCTTTACCTCCGCGCCGGTCTTGTCGTCCAGGGCCGTGCCCATGCGCGTCAAAGTGGCGCTGGCTTTGTTTGTCGCGCTGGCTTGTCAAGCAACCATTCCTTCCTCCCTCAATTACAGCATCGCGTCGCCTGATGCCCTTGCGGTCGTGCTGCAGCAAGTTCTGATTGGCCTGTCGATTGGATTTGCCGTGCGCTTGGTGTTTGCTGCCATAGAGCTGGCTGGTGAGGTGGTCGGATTTCAAATGGGTTTGAATTTTGCATCCTTCTTTGACCCATCGATGAACTCTCAAAGCAGCGCTGTGGCTCGTTTTTTCGGGCAAATGGCAACGTTGCTGTTCGTGGTGCTCAACGGCCACATCATGGTGCTGCTGGCAGTCACCAAAAGTTTTGATGCGTTTCCTGTTAGCCCAAAGTTCTTGGAGTCTCTTGCTGCCATGCAACTTTACCGGCTGGGTACTGATTTGTTTGCCAGTGCACTGTGGATTGCGCTGCCCATGGTTGGCATGCTGCTGTTCACCAATTTGGCACTAGGTATTATTTCCCGCGTTGCACCGCAGATCAATATCTTCGCTGTGGGTTTCCCTGTGACTTTGGTGGTGGGGATCGTAGGGATTGCTGTGACGCTACCTGCGTTGGATCAGCCGATGCTTGCGTTGATGGAGAGGGCGATTGGCATCTTTTCAGGATCGTGATCGGGCTTAGACCAGTTCGTTTCGGATGGCGTACACCGCTAGCTCGGCGTTATTGCTGAGTCCCAGTTTCTCCAGTAGCCGTGCGCGGTATACGCTGACGGTCTTTGGGCTCAGCATCAGTTCCTCCGCAATGTCTGCCAAGCGTTTGCCAGAGGCAATTTTCAGCAAGGTTTGCAGTTCGCGCTCTGACAGGCGGGAATGAAGGGTTTCTGCGTTTGGGTTGGATAGTTGCTCCACCAGCATTTCGGAAACGGATGGTGTGACGTATCGGCGTCCTTGGGCGACCGACCGGACGGCACCAACTAGTTCATCCGGATTTCCCGCTTTGTTCAAATACCCATAGGCCCCCGCTTTGAGGCTGCGGATGGCGTATTGGTCTTCCGAGAACATGGACACGATCAACACGCGGATATTGGGGTGGCTGTCTTGAATGGATGCCAAAACCTCCAGACCGCCTCGACCAGGCAAATTGAGGTCCAGTACCAGGACATCGCATGGACTATCGCGTAGGACGTCTTTCAGTTCAGCGTAGCTGCCCGACTCTCCCGTCACCTTTATATCCACTTGCTCCGACAGGGTGTCGCGAATTCCACGGCGGATCATGGCATGGTCATCGCACAGTACAACGTGGATCATGACTCACTCTCTTCTGTCGGATGTGCAGGCCCATTCAATGGGACCGATAGCGTAATCGTAGTCCCATTGCGTGGCGTTGAACTGACGTCCAGCCAGCCGCCGACCGACTTTGCGCGTTCGGCGAGTCCGCGTAACCCGTAAGAGTTTTGCTTTTGCAGTGCAGCTTTTTCCATGCCGGGCCCCCTATCCGCAATTTCTATGGTGAGTACGCCACCCAAATTAGAGATATCAATTCGTAGGTTGCTATCAATAGCGTATTTCGATGCATTGGTCAGTGCTTCTTGTGCCGTTCTATAGGCTGTCAACATGACGTCAGGTGTCAGTGTCATGGCCTCCGTGGCTGCGTTTACCTCCACGGTACACATGGTCCTTCGTTCAAACTCTCTTGCCAACCATTCAATCGAGGGAACGAGTCCTTGATCCAGGATGGCTGGGCGAAGATTTTTCATGATGCGTTGGCTGGCGTGCGCAGCGTGCTGGATCATGTCGCTGGCAGAGGCAATATGCTGCAAGCATCGCGTGTCTGTAGTGTGGCGTGCTAGCCATCCCAAGTCTAATCGGACGGCGGCGAGGGCTCCGCCAATGTCGTCATGTACCTCACGCGCAATGGATGCACGTTCACGCTCGATGGCGGTTTGCAGATGCCCTGCCAGTTCAGAAATTCTTTGTTCGGAGAGCGCTAATTCCTGGTCGGTTTTCTTCTTTGCGGCCTTGATAGCCTGCAGATCCAGAGTCCTTTGGATGATCCTGGGCAATGCAGTGATCTCATCTTTATGCAAATAGTCACTAATACCAATGTGAATAGCCTCGACCGCTGCGGCTTCACCGATGGTGCCTGACAAAATAACGAAGGGGGTATCACTGTGGCGGTCGTCCAGGCAATTCCAGGCATCGATGGCAGTGAAGTCTCCAAGTCGGTAATCGGCAATGACCAACTGGTACTTCCCTTCGGCCATCGCTTTCTTGAACATGGGCAAGGTATCAACACGCACCAAATTAAACGGTGTCTCCGCCTTGGACAGGATCCTTGCTGCCAATTGATGGTCGAGCAACGAGTCCTCTAAGTGGAGGATGTTTACCGCTTTGGCGTTGCTTTTTGCGCTGAATGTTGCCGATATCATGGTTCATTATGGTACCGGCGCCATTGGTGTTGAGCCCATGGTCATCACCCTGCGGCGCACTCAGAATTTTCCTGAGCGGGTCAGATTCCTGATACGCTAGGTGCGTGGTTTGGTTTGGTGATTCACAAGGATGCCGCGGATTGGTATAAAGACAGGCAAAGAGGAAAAAAGACAATGGAACCTTCGTCGATTTCGCCTGCTGCTCCTGCTGTGCAACTGCCGGTTATGCTCGTTGCAGAGGTTCAAGATTCCCTATTGGTGGTCGTACATGATTTAACTCGCTTGGACGGCTTGCTGGCGCATACCATGGAGAACCTCATGGAGCGTTTTACAACCGCAAGTGCGAATCTTGCGTCACCTGCGCTTATGGAGTCCCAAGAGTTGGAATTGGTGCGGAGTACTCTGCGGGCAGCCGTCACTGAGTTGCAGTTCCAAGATATGGCTTCCCAACTGATTGTTCATACTTCCAAAATTTTGCAAGGTTGTGCGTATCGGCTGGCCTCAGAGTCCATGGGGACAGAGGACGGAGAGGCGGTTCCTTTTGTTGAGGAGGTGCCGGAGCGGCCGAATCCTGTGACCCAAGACGAAATGGATGCCGGATCCATTGAGCTTTTTTGATTTTCACCACATTTTTAACGGAATATTTCGGAGCCTTTCATGCCTTTAATCCTTGCTGTTGATGACTCGCCGTCTATGCGGAAAATGGTCTCCTTTACGTTGACTGGGGCTGGTTACCAAGTGGTTGAGGCCGTGGACGGGCAAGATGCCTATGAGAAGGCGCAGGCGCAGAGTTTCGATTTGGTGCTGACTGATCAGAACATGCCGCGTTTGGATGGTTTGGGTCTGACACGCAAATTGCGCGAGCATCCGCAATTCAAGACGGTCCCCATTTTGATGTTGACGACTGAGTCGAGCGACCTGATGAAGCAGGCCGGACGTGCCGCGGGAGCCACCGGATGGTTGGTGAAGCCATTTGATCCCGCGCGACTGCTCGATGTGATCAAAAAAGTAATTCGTTGAAATTCAAAAATTCAACCGGGACGCAGAAAACAGGAGATTCAGATGGCTGAAATGCATACCGAAGGTGGTGCTGGCGGAGATTTTGACTTAAGTCAGTTTTACCAAATCTTCTTTGAAGAGGCTGGAGAAAATCTGGATCAGATGGAGCACATGCTTCTGAATCTGAATCTGGAAACTGCCGATGACGAAGAGTTGAATGGAATTTTTCGGTGCGCACACTCCGTAAAAGGTGGGGCTGCAACATTCGGTTTTGCGGATGTAGCGGAGCTGACTCACCAAATGGAGTCTCTGCTAGATCGTTTGCGTCGCCACGAACTTCAACCCAATGCTGCGATGGTCGATGTGCTGTTGGAGTCCGCGGATACGTCCAGGGGCCTGCTTGCACGGCATCAGTCGGGTGGCGAGGGAGTTGCTCCTCCCACTGCTGATTTGGTTCGGCGCATCAGCGTGCTCGCTGCTGGCGGCGGTCCTGCTCCGACTCCTGTTGCGGCTGCGGTGGCTCCGGTTGTCGCGGCGGCCCCGCTCCCCGCGCCACCTAAACCCGCTGCGCGACCTGATGGCGTACGTGGGTTACAGATCAGCATTGGTCCACTCGATCGACCCGAGCAAGCGGATGCTATTCAAGAGCTGTTCAGAGATATCCCCGGCTTGGGAAGCATTAAGGCGGCCGTGAGCGATCGCTCTGGCGTGCGCGTCTTTGACGTGGATACCACGTCTAGTGATGAGGACTTGTTGGATTTGTTTGCCTTCCATGTTGCGCGAGAAAAAGTCGCAATTCTGGAGCAATCGACGGATCATGTTGAGCCCCCGGTTGTCCAGAGCGGGGGCATTGATCAGATTGGGTTTGGGTTTTTTGATGGTTCACCGGGTGCGCCGCAAACTCCATCCACAACAGAGGTTGTGGCTACCCCTGTAATGGAGCCTGCGCTAATTATTCCCAAAGCTACGCCGGGAAAGGTTGCTTCCGCGGCTGCGGCGTCCCAGCCTGAGGCCGCCACAATACGAGTCGCGATTAGCAAGGTTGATCAACTCATTAACTTGGTTGGTGAGTTGGTGATTACACAGGCCATGCTGGCGCAAAACAGCCGCGCGCTGGACCCCGCTGTGTATCAGCAACTATTGACTGGTTTGGCTGATTTGGATCGAAATACGCGTGATCTGCAAGAGTCAGTCATGTCGATCCGAATGATTCCAATGTCTATTGTTTTCAGTCGTTTCCCGCGCATGCTGCGTGACTTGGCGGGAAAGCTCGGCAAGAAAGTCGATTTTGTAACCCAGGGCGAGGCGACCGAGTTGGATAAGGGCTTGGTCGAGAAAATTACGGATCCTTTGACCCACTTAGTCAGAAACAGCTGCGATCACGGCGTTGAGATGCCTGCAGATCGTATTGCGGCGGGGAAGTCAGAAACTGGAACCATCACTTTGTCCGCGTCACACCAAGGGGGCTCAATCGTTATTGAAGTCCGTGATGATGGTCGTGGTTTGTCGCGCCCGAAGATCCTGGCGAAAGCGCGAGAGCGAGGGTTGGATGTGTCCGATCAAATGTCAGATGCCGAAGTTTGGCAACTCATTTTCGCACCTGGTTTTTCCACTGCTGCGGTGGTTACGGACGTCTCTGGACGGGGTGTTGGGATGGATGTTGTGAAGCGCAACATTGCAGCCCTCAATGGCACAGTGGAGATTGACTCTGCTGAGGGCTATGGAATGAAGGTGTCTGTGCGTCTGCCTTTGACGTTGGCCATCATGGATGGAATGTCCGTCGGAGTTGGAGACGAAGTCTACATTTTGCCGCTGTCGTCGGTGGTGGAGTCGTTCCAGGTAAAGGCTGATGCCGTTAGTACGGTTGGGCAGGGCTCGCAGCTGGTGAAGGTGCGTGATGAATACATGCCAGTGATTGAGCTGGAGAAGGTTTTCCAGATCCCGCGCTTCGATTTCGAGCGCTCCAGTGACATCATGGTGGTTGTCGAGGCGGAGGGTATTCGAGTCGCCCTACTGGTGGACGAATTGCTTGGGCAGCAACAAGTTGTTGTCAAAAACCTAGAGTCGAATTATCGAAAGGTGCCGAATGTATCCGGTGCGACCATTTTGGGAGATGGCAAGGTTGCTTTGATCCTTGATACGGGGGCGTTGGTGAGACGCTCACGTCATTGATAAAAGCCTAAGGAGAAGACCATGGGAATGATGGAAAAGCTGAATGAGTTGACGGCCTCTGGCGCGAGGGAGTATTTGACCTTCAGGTTGGATCAAGAAGAGTACGGAATCGACATCCTGAAAGTCCAGGAAATTCGCGGGTATGAGCCGCCGACTCGGGTGGCTAACGCGCCAAACTTCATCAAGGGTGTCGTCAATTTGCGTGGAACTATTGTTCCCATCGTGGATATGCGGTTGAAGTTCAATTGTTCCAAGGCTGAATACAACTCTTTTACCGTCGTAATCGTGCTGAATTTGCGAAGCCGCATCGTAGGCATTGTGGTTGACTCTGTAAGTGATGTGATGGAGTTGCCTCCAGAGAATTTGAAGTCAGCGCCGGACATCGACAGTGTGATTGATAGTGCTGCTGTACTTGGGTTGGGGTCTGTTGGCGACAGGATGCTGATTCTTCTTGATATAGAGCGGCTAATGTCTGCTTCTGAGATGGGACTGGTCAGCGCGTCCGATTAGCCACTTGATCAAATTTTGGAGCGCATTCGCAACATGGCTTTGCCACCCACTCAAGCCGCCGGAGAGATGCAAGGTCGTGAATTCGCGTGGACTAACTCCGATTTCGACCATGTTCAAAAACTGATCTATCAGCGTGCCGGTATCAGCCTGCATGATGGCAAGCATGCAATGGTGTATAGCCGGTTATCGCGACGATTGCGGGATACTGGGCATAACAGTTTCAGAGAGTATTTGAGTTGGCTGGAGTCAACAGACGGGCCCGAATGGCAGGAGTTTGTTAATGCGCTGACCACTAACCTCACCTCTTTTTTTCGGGAGCATCACCATTTCGAAATCTTTTCAGATTTTTTGAAATCTCGTACGTCATCACCCGAGTGCAGGATTTGGTGTAGCGCAGCGTCCACTGGCGAGGAGCCGTACTCAATCGCTATGACAGCATCAGAGGTGCTTGGCAAGTCGAAATTCTCATTGCAAGCAAGTGACATTGATTCAAAGGTGCTGGCAACTGCCGCACAGGGAGTCTATCGGCAGGAGGGGCTAAAAGGGGTTCCGGCCGAATTTGTGCGTAAGTATTTTTTGCGCGGAAAAGCGGGCAATGCTGGGTTGGTCAGAGTAAAGCCTGAGTTGCGTCATGCAATTGAGTTCTTAATCGTGAACCTCATCAAGGACGACTGGCCATTCCGAGATCCTTTTGATGCTGTCTTTTGTCGAAACGTGATGATTTATTTCGATAGCGCAACACAGAGGAGGGTGTTGGAGAAAATCCACCGCTTCATGAAGCCTGGCGCCTTGTTGTTCGTTGGACATGCTGAGAACTTCAGTGATTCGCGAGATCTTTTTGTTCTCAAAGGCAAAACTGTTTACGAACGTTGTAGGTGAGAGTCCCTCGGCAGATCAGAAACCAGAAAACGACTCAACTGTTTGGATAGCAACTTCAAATGATTTCAACTTCAAGTAGTTTCGTCTCGGGAGCTCTCAGAGGTGGCGCCGCTGCCCCGTCTACAAAGACATTGGCAAGCGGGCGTGTGTCTCGAATTGAGCATTTAAAAGCTCAACCACGCAAGCCTGGAGAGGCATCTTTCTTTTATGCCGATCATCACTTTCAATACGATGCTGTGAAAGTACTACCTGGTGAGTACTACGTTTCTAATGAAGATCTCGTGATCATGACGGTTCTGGGGTCTTGCATTGCCGCCTGCATTTGGGACGGAAAAGCGCGCACCGGCGGAATGAATCACTTCATGCTGCCCGATGGTGACGGAGCGGATGGCTCTGGGCGGTATGGCTCGTACGCAATGGAGTTGCTAATCAACGAAATGCTGAAATTGGGAGCCCGGCGAGAAACAATGCAGGCGAAGATTTTTGGCGGGGCGCAGGTGATGGCCGGCTTCACCACCATGAATGTCGGTGAGCGCAACACCAAATTTGTATTGGACTATCTTGCCACGGAGCGCATCCCTGTCGTATCGCAGGATGTTTTGGATATCCACCCTCGCAAGGTTTGTTTCTTCCCAGTGACGGGGAAGGCTTTGGTGAAGCGCTTGGCACATTCGCATCCTGAGACCTTGGCTGTCGAGGAGCGGCGTGGCAATGCGGCCTCCGTTGCGAAGTCTACGCAGGGTGGCTCTGTAGATCTTTTTTGAGTTAGTAGTGATGAAGAAAATTCGTGTCGTTGTGGTGGATGACTCTGCCCTAGTGCGGAGTTTGTTGGCTGAGATCATCAATAAGCAGGCGGATATGCAGTGTGTCGGTGCGGCGAATGACCCGATTGTCGCGCGCGAGATGATTCGTGAGTTGGACCCCGATGTCATCACACTTGATATCGAGATGCCGAAAATGGATGGCCTCGATTTTTTAGGGCGTTTGATGCGATTGCGCCCCATGCCGGTTGTGATGATCTCCACGCTCACAGAGCGTGGCGCTGAGGTCACAATGAAGGCGTTGGAGTTGGGCGCTGTGGATTTCGTGGCTAAACCGCGTATCGGTTTGGTAGACGGAATCAAGGAGCTTGCGACCAATATTGTTGACAAGATTCGGGTGGCTGCGGCGGCAAAAATCCCGAAAATTTCCCGCGTTGCTTCGCCTCCGGTGGGGGCTGAGCAGTTGTCGAGTCTCAATAGCGCACCGATCGCTATTGGCCGCATCTCGACGGAGAAATTGATATTTATTGGTGCGTCAACTGGCGGCACCGAGGCAATCAAGGAGATCTTGATTCGATTGCCGGCCGACTCTCCTGGCGTGGTAATTACTCAGCACATGCCCCCTGGATTTACAACTAGCTTCGCTGCGCGCCTCAATGGGCTTTGCCAAATTACTGTGCAGGAGGCGGCCAATGGCGCACGTGTGTTGCCTGGCCATGCCTATGTAGCCCCAGGTGGCAAGCAGTTTTGGGTTGAAAAGAGTGGGGCTAATTATGTGTGTGTGGTTGCAGATGGAGAACTCGTTAATCGCCATCGACCTTCTGTCGAGGTTCTTTTTCGTTCGGCGGCAAAGGTGGCTGGCCGCAACGCTTTTGGAATCATGTTGACGGGTATGGGCAATGATGGTGCAAAAGCTATGAAAGAGATGAGGGATGCGGGTAGTTACAACTATGTGCAGGACGAGGCGAGTTGCATCGTATTTGGAATGCCGCGTGAGGCAATTTTAAATGGTGCCGCTGACGAGGTTCTTCCCTTGACTGACATCGCACCGGCTTTGCTTCAGCGCTTAAAAGGATCTTCAGATCGATATCGCGTGTAGATGATTTCTTCTGCTACACTGCGACCCCGCTTATGAATGAGCGAAAAAATCAAGCAGAAACTTTTGCTTGATTTGACAGGGCTTCAAAAAGTGTGTCATAATTCAAGGCTTCGCTGATCACAGCAAAGTAAGCG
>NZ_JBYTDI010000003.1:161362-311753 GCF_058791215.1 Rhodoferax sp. EU05-FHT12H12
GGACAGTGAAACGAGTCAGCGCCGATGATAGTGCGGATTCCCGTGTGAAAGTAGGTCATCGTCAGGCTATTACAGTGGAAACACCCCGTCATTCGGCGGGGTGTTTTTTTTAGTGCTGCGTGCAGTTCTAAAAAAAGCAAAAAACTTTTGCTTGATTTGACAGGGCTTCAAAAAGTGTGTCATAATTCAAGGCTTCGCTGATCACAGCAAAGTAAGCGAAACAAAGTAAAAAATGTTTCGGATCATTAAAAATTTACAGCCGATAAGCGTGGGCGTTTGAAGGTGGTTGCCAAGTTCTTTGGAACTAAGTCGCAAGACTTTAAACGCTCATGAAGTAAAAAAGATGTGAAAGTCAGAGATGATATTCACGTCGATTCCAATTTATGAGTTGCTCGAAAGAGCGAAAAATCAAGATCGAACTATAGAGTTTGATCCTGGCTCAGATTGAACGCTGGCGGCATGCCTTACACATGCAAGTCGAACGGCAGCACGGGAGCAATCCTGGTGGCGAGTGGCGAACGGGTGAGTAATATATCGGAACGTGCCCAGTCGTGGGGGATAACGCAGCGAAAGCTGTGCTAATACCGCATACGATCTATGGATGAAAGCGGGGGATCGCAAGACCTCGCGCGATTGGAGCGGCCGATATCAGATTAGCTAGTTGGTGAGGTAAAGGCTCACCAAGGCGACGATCTGTAGCTGGTCTGAGAGGACGACCAGCCACACTGGAACTGAGACACGGTCCAGACTCCTACGGGAGGCAGCAGTGGGGAATTTTGGACAATGGGCGCAAGCCTGATCCAGCAATGCCGCGTGCAGGATGAAGGCCTTCGGGTTGTAAACTGCTTTTGTACGGAACGAAACGGTGAGCTCTAATAAAGTTCGCTAATGACGGTACCGTAAGAATAAGCACCGGCTAACTACGTGCCAGCAGCCGCGGTAATACGTAGGGTGCGAGCGTTAATCGGAATTACTGGGCGTAAAGCGTGCGCAGGCGGTTATATAAGACAGATGTGAAATCCCCGGGCTCAACCTGGGACCTGCATTTGTGACTGTATAGCTAGAGTACGGTAGAGGGGGATGGAATTCCGCGTGTAGCAGTGAAATGCGTAGATATGCGGAGGAACACCGATGGCGAAGGCAATCCCCTGGACCTGTACTGACGCTCATGCACGAAAGCGTGGGGAGCAAACAGGATTAGATACCCTGGTAGTCCACGCCCTAAACGATGTCAACTGGTTGTTGGGTCTTCACTGACTCAGTAACGAAGCTAACGCGTGAAGTTGACCGCCTGGGGAGTACGGCCGCAAGGTTGAAACTCAAAGGAATTGACGGGGACCCGCACAAGCGGTGGATGATGTGGTTTAATTCGATGCAACGCGAAAAACCTTACCCACCTTTGACATGTACGGAATTCGCCAGAGATGGCTTAGTGCTCGAAAGAGAACCGTAACACAGGTGCTGCATGGCTGTCGTCAGCTCGTGTCGTGAGATGTTGGGTTAAGTCCCGCAACGAGCGCAACCCTTGTCATTAGTTGCTACATTTAGTTGGGCACTCTAATGAGACTGCCGGTGACAAACCGGAGGAAGGTGGGGATGACGTCAAGTCCTCATGGCCCTTATAGGTGGGGCTACACACGTCATACAATGGCTGGTACAAAGGGTTGCCAACCCGCGAGGGGGAGCTAATCCCATAAAGCCAGTCGTAGTCCGGATCGCAGTCTGCAACTCGACTGCGTGAAGTCGGAATCGCTAGTAATCGTGGATCAGAATGTCACGGTGAATACGTTCCCGGGTCTTGTACACACCGCCCGTCACACCATGGGAGCGGGTTCTGCCAGAAGTAGTTAGCCTAACCGCAAGGAGGGCGATTACCACGGCAGGGTTCGTGACTGGGGTGAAGTCGTAACAAGGTAGCCGTATCGGAAGGTGCGGCTGGATCACCTCCTTTCTGGAAAACTGCAACTTAATTTGAACGCTCACACTTATCGGTTGTTGGAAGGTTGTCGCTAACGATCAGGCTTGCTTGGTCCAAAGTGACCGGCTTGGGTCTGTAGCTCAGTTGGTTAGAGCACCGTCTTGATAAGGCGGGGGTCGTTGGTTCGAGACCAACCAGACCCACCATCCCGTCCAATAGTCTATGACCATGGGGGATTAGCTCAGCTGGGAGAGCACCTGCTTTGCAAGCAGGGGGTCGTCGGTTCGATCCCGTCATCCTCCACCATTCAACGATACTTATTAAGTCAACACCAAAGTTGCTTTAAGCCCCTAGGGGCTAAAGGCTACTTTGTTGTTGATCAAGATCTCTTGATCAATCGGCTGTTCTTTAACAATTTATAGAGTTTAATCAGCGTTGCTAACATATAAGCTGCGTGAGGAAACTGCACATTCGTAAAGGTTTAGTGCAGACCGTGCCTTGCGTAGTGGTTAGCAACATAATTTTGATTGCGTCAAAATGAATATCAAACTTCACGTTTGAAATTCGAGTTATTCAAGTTAATTGAATACGGCATAACGCGTCAGGTGAAAGACCTGACAATATTCCTTGTAGATAACTTTGGTTTCGAAAGAAACGTCAAAGTTATAGGGTCAAGTGAATAAGAGCACATGGTGGATGCCTTGGCAATGATAGGCGACGAAGGACGTGATAGCCTGCGATAAGCTTCGGGGAGCTGGCAAATTAGCTTTGATCCGGAGATTTCCGAATGGGGAAACCCACCCTTTGGGGTATCGCATACTGAATACATAGGTATGCGAGGCGAACCGGGTGAACTGAAACATCTCAGTAGCTCGAGGAAAAGACATCAACCGAGATTCCGAAAGTAGTGGCGAGCGAAATCGGAGAAGCCTGCAAGTGATAGCACAAGACATAACGGAACAGCCTGGAAATGCTGGCCATAGCGGGTGATAGCCCCGTACGTGAAATGACCTGTGTGGTACTGAGCTTGCGACAAGTAGGGCGGGACACGAGAAATCCTGTCTGAATATGGGGGGACCATCCTCCAAGGCTAAATACTCATCATTGACCGATAGTGAACTAGTACCGTGAGGGAAAGGCGAAAAGAACCCCGGGAGGGGAGTGAAATAGATCCTGAAACCGTGTGCTTACAAAAAGTAGGAGCCCGCAAGGGTGACTGCGTACCTTTTGTATAATGGGTCAGCGACTTACATTCAGTGGCAAGGTTAACCGAATAGGGAAGCCGTAGAGAAATCGAGTCCGAATAGGGCGTCTAGTCGCTGGGTGTAGACCCGAAACCAAGTGATCTATCCATGGCCAGGATGAAGGTGCCGTAACAGGTACTGGAGGTCCGAACCGACTAGTGTTGCAAAACTAGCGGATGAGCTGTGGATAGGGGTGAAAGGCTAAACAAACTTGGAAATAGCTGGTTCTCTCCGAAAACTATTTAGGTAGTGCCTCAAGTATTACCTGCGGGGGTAGAGCACTGTTTTGGCTAGGGGGTCATGGCGACTTACCAAACCAATGCAAACTCCGAATACCGCAGAGTACAGCTTGGGAGACAGAGCACCGGGTGCTAACGTCCGGACTCAAGAGGGAAACAACCCAGACCGCCAGCTAAGGTCCCTAAAATTGGCTAAGTGGGAAACGAAGTGGGAAGGCTAAAACAGTCAGGATGTTGGCTTAGAAGCAGCCATCATTTAAAGAAAGCGTAATAGCTCACTGATCGAGTCGTCCTGCGCGGAAGATGTAACGGGGCTAAGCCAGTTACCGAAGCTGCGGATTTGCAATTTATTGCAAGTGGTAGGAGAGCGTTCTGTAAGCCTGTGAAGGTGCGTTGTAAAGCGTGCTGGAGGTATCAGAAGTGCGAATGCTGACATGAGTAGCGTTAAAGGGGGTGAAAAGCCCCCTCGCCGTAAGCGCAAGGTTTTCTACGCAACGTTCATCGGCGTAGAGTGAGTCGGCCCCTAAGGCGAGGCAGAGATGCGTAGCTGATGGGAAACAGGTCAATATTCCTGTACCGATGTGTAGTGCGATGTGGGGACGGAGAAGGTTAACTCAGCCAACTGTTGGACATGTTGGTTCAAGCTTGTAGTCGTGCCTGGTAGGCAAATCCGCCGGGCTTAGATGAGGAGTGATAACGAGAGTGCTTGCACTCGAAGTGAGTGATACCCTGCTTCCAGGAAAAGCCACTAAGCTTCAGCTACACACGACCGTACCGCAAACCGACACTGGTGCGCGAGATGAGTATTCTAAGGCGCTTGAGAGAACTCGGGAGAAGGAACTCGGCAAATTGACACCGTAACTTCGGAAGAAGGTGTGCCTTTAGTAGGTGAAGTCCCTCGCGGATGGAGCCCAATGAGGTTGCAAAAAATCGGTGGCTGCGACTGTTTATTAAAAACACAGCACTCTGCAAACACGAAAGTGGACGTATAGGGTGTGACGCCTGCCCGGTGCTGGAAGATTAAATGATGGGGTGCAAGCTCTTGATTGAAGTCCCAGTAAACGGCGGCCGTAACTATAACGGTCCTAAGGTAGCGAAATTCCTTGTCGGGTAAGTTCCGACCTGCACGAATGGCGTAACGATGGCCACACTGTCTCCTCCCGAGACTCAGCGAAGTTGAAATGTTTGTGATGATGCAATCTCCCCGCGGAAAGACGGAAAGACCCCATGAACCTTTACTGTAGCTTTGTATTGGACTTTGAACAGATCTGTGTAGGATAGGTGGGAGGCTTTGAAGCGGTGCCGCTAGGTATCGTGGAGCCAACGTTGAAATACCACCCTGGTGTGTTTGAGGTTCTAACCTAGGTCCATTATCTGGATCGGGGACAGTGCATGGTAGGCAGTTTGACTGGGGCGGTCTCCTCCCAAAGCGTAACGGAGGAGTTCGAAGGTACGCTAGTTACGGTCGGACATCGTGACGATAGTGCAATGGCATAAGCGTGCTTAACTGCGAGACTGACAAGTCGAGCAGATGCGAAAGCAGGACATAGTGATCCGGTGGTTCTGTATGGAAGGGCCATCGCTCAACGGATAAAAGGTACTCTGGGGATAACAGGCTGATACCGCCCAAGAGTTCATATCGACGGCGGTGTTTGGCACCTCGATGTCGGCTCATCTCATCCTGGGGCTGTAGCCGGTCCCAAGGGTATGGCTGTTCGCCATTTAAAGAGGTACGTGAGCTGGGTTTAAAACGTCGTGAGACAGTTTGGTCCCTATCTTCCGTGGGCGCTGCAGATTTGAGGAAGCCTGCTCCTAGTACGAGAGGACCGGAGTGGACACACCTCTGGTGTATCGGTTGTCACGCCAGTGGCATTGCCGAGTAGCTAAGTGTGGAAGAGATAACCGCTGAAAGCATCTAAGCGGGAAACTCGTTTCAAGATGAGATCTGCCGGGGCCTTGAGCCCCCTAAAGAGTCGTTCAAGACCAGGACGTTGATAGGTCAGGTGTGGAAGCGCAGTAATGCGTTAAGCTAACTGATACTAATTGCTCGTGCGGCTTGACCCTATAACTTTGATTCACGAAAGTGTCTCAAGGAAGTTATGCCAAGTTGACGCATTCAAAATACCTGTGACATGTCTAAGCAGCATGCACAGCGTCGAAAGACAAGCTGATTAGCTCTATAAATTGGTTGTCCAGACCTCGTCTGGATGACAAAAAGTTATGCCTGACGACCATAGCGACTTGGTACCACTCCTTCCCATCCCGAACAGGACAGTGAAACGAGTCAGCGCCGATGATAGTGCGGATTCCCGTGTGAAAGTAGGTCATCGTCAGGCTATTACAGTGGAAAAAGCCCCGTCTAGTTAGACGGGGCTTTTTTTTGGCCATTACTTTTACGCCCCTCGTGTCTACCAGCGTTTGCCCGACCCACTCGCTTGAGGGGACGAGTTATAAAGCCTTTGCAAGGCAAGCTTCCAATTCAGCTTCGCACAAGCTTGGGGGCGAATTGAACAGTTTCTCGATCCACGCGGTCTCGCGTTCATGGATGGTGCACAGAAATTGTTTCGTTTGCTGCCCTTCGCCCTCCATGCTGGCGAACGTGTCAAAACCGACTTCCAAAAAGGACTGCAAAGCCTGCAAGCCAGCTGCTCTGGCGGGGCCACGCATCATGCGCAAAGTCATACGCAGGCCTTTGGTGCGCGTGAGATTGTCCAGCTCCCGGCCAATCTCCAGCACTGACTGGAGTTGCCCCAGGCGCAGCGCGGGATTCGCAACGGACTTCCAGCACTTTAGATAAACGCTGCCATCCAGCATCGATTGTGATGCATGTGCGTGCAACTGCAAATACTGATGCGCCATCTCCAGATCAAGCTCCTCCGTCAAGGCATGTAGCTCGGCCAACGCAACAGCGGTTGCGACCACCTGTTTTGGGAAAAAAGTTTGTAACGCGCTGGCGATACGTGCAAATTGGGCATCACGGTCGGAAAAGTCCCGGACGCCGTAAAGTTCGTTAAGGAAAAAACCGGTTGGTGCGGCGAATGTGGGAGAACGCAACAAATCTTGGTAGGTACCAGCGAACCGGCGCGCTTGAAATTGCTTGATGTGCTGCAGTGCCGTCTGCAGGGGGCGTGATGCAGCCGCTTGTGCGCGCAGGTCTACGACGCGGGACAGAGAGTGACGAATCGTGGTTGCGGCATCCATAAGCGAACATGTGGCAAAAGACAGAGTCACCACCATACACGCAGCCATAGGGATTAACGAACAACAAGTTCAACGAGATTGAGGTGTCCTGACTAGGGGAAAACCCTTATAGTTACACCATGGTGGACACTAAAACTCTGATCAAAGCCTCGTTCGAGGCCGGGCGGGAGTTTTTGCGGCCGCCTTCAGAGCGGGAGGCCGAGGCTCCGAGCCGCCCTGCGCCAGCGCTGGTGCCCATCCGGTCCTTGGGTGAAAACCACAGGGGGCGGATAACGGAACACCTGCTCGCGCTCGCACCCCATGACCGTTACTTGCGGTTCGGCCATTGGGCCAATGACGAGCAAATTCAAAGGTATTCCGCGTCCTTGGACTTTGAGCGCGACGAGATATTTGGCATCTATAACCGCAAGCTAGCGCTGATTGCAGTGGCACACCTGGCCTATGCCCAGGACCAAGGACATGACAACTGTGCCGAGTTTGGTGTATCTGTGCTGCCCGCAGCGCGTGGGCGGGGCTATGGAGCCCGCCTGTTCGATCGTGCGGCCATGCACGCTGCCAATGATGGCATCAGCCTCATGTTTATCCATGCCCTGAGCGAGAACGCAGCCATGCTCAAAATTGCGCGCAATGCTGGTGCAAAAGTCGAGCGTGACGGTGCGGAGTCCGAAGCCTACCTCCGCTTGCCGCCTGCAACACTGGACTCACGGGTCACAGAAATAATCGAAGAGCAGATTGCACAGACCGACTATCGGCTGAAATCACAGGCGAAGAGTTTTTGGAGCTTTTTGGCCGATCTGCAGGCTATACGCCGCGACACGATTGATGCCAACCAGCGCAGTTCTCCCTGACTTTCAAATCCGCTATCCTTGGCGTTCCGCAACCACGGCAGTTATTTGCCCTAATCGAGTGTCCGATCCTCATCCTGCGCGCCTGTCTGAAAAAGAAGATAAGCGCACCTTTCTCCAAAAATTGGCCGAATTCATCCATCCTGGACCGGATTCCACCGCCGAGTTGATCGAAACGTTGGCGGAGGCGGAGGACAACAACATCATCGGAGCGGAATCCCGGGTCATGCTCGAAGGCGTGATCCGCATGGCCGACATGACTGCCGGCGACGTGATGGTTCCTGCCACACGCATGGACCTGCTCAACATCCAGGAACCTCTGGACAGCCTCTTGCACACCGTGATCGACACCGCGCACTCGCGCTTTCCGGTGTTCGAAGGGGAGCGTGAGAACATCATTGGCATCCTGATGGCCAAGGATTTGCTCAAGCTGCAGCGGGCGCCTGAACTCAATATCCGCGCCTTGCTGCGCCCCGCGGCGTTTGTCCCGGAGTCCAAAGGCTTGAACGACTTGCTGCGGGAGTTTCGTGGCAACCGCAACCACCTGGCCATCGTGATTGACGAGTTTGGCCGTGTGGCCGGGCTGATCACCATTGAAGATGTGCTGGAACAGATCGTCGGGGAGATTGAAGACGAATTCGACATTCCCGAAGACGAGGGCGATATCTTCGCCCTGGCCGACCGCACCTACCGCGTGAGTGGCGACACGCCACTGGAGCGCGTGAACGACGCTTTCTCGGTCATCCTGGCGGGGTCCGACCCTGAAGACCACTTTGACACCATTGGCGGTCTGATCGCCCACGAGATGGGCCACGTGCCCAAGCGCGGCGAACGCTACACGCTGGGCGGGCTGGACTTTCTGGTCCTGCACACCAAGGGGGGGGCGGTCAAGTGGTTCAAGGTGTCGCCCACCACCGAAACTGCTGCGGCGTGACCGCAGGGGCCACGTACTTTGCCGGGGCGCCTGCTGCGCCCGTATCGCGGATGTGGTTTGCTATTGTATTGATAGCTGCTTGCGCACAATCCACGGGGGCTGCATGGCCTTTTGATGCTTTTCTTGACCGCGGCGACACGCTGTGGTGGCTGCAGCTGTTGGCCCATGGGATCTTCGTGGCGGCACTGTTGTGTGCACCCACTGCGCGTGCGGCGACGGGCCTGGCCTGGTGTTTTGCCACCGTGTGGCTCAGCACCACCTTCTGGTGGCTCTTTATTGCCTTGCATACCTACGGTGGCCTGCCCTCGGTGCTCGCGGTGCTTGCCATCGTCGCGTTGGCTGCGGCCCTGGGGCTGTACTACGCCATCGCTGGCTACTTGTTCTGGCGCTGGCGCAGGGCCCCACCGGTGCTGTTGGCCTTGGGCTTCGCCGCCTTATGGACCATGGCCGAGCTTGCGCGTGGCACCTGGCTCACGGGTTTTGGTTGGGGTGCGGTGGGCTATGCGCACCTCGATGGTCCTTTGGCCTGGTACCTGCCCTGGCTGGGTAGTTATGGTGTGGGCTGGCTGGCCGCCTTTGGCGCGGCTACGCTGGGTCTACTGGCACGCAAAGGGCTCGCCAACGCCGTCGTGTTGGCGGGCTTGCTGGCGCTCCCGCTGATTGCCCCCCCTGTGTGGAATCAGTGGACCCAAGCCAGTGGCAGCTTGAGCGTCACCCTGCTGCAGGGCAACATTCCGCAAGACGAGAAGTTTGAGACAGGCAGTGGCGTGCCAATGGCGCTGCAGTGGTACGCGCAGCAGTTGCTGGCCAGTAACACTGCGCTTGTCGTGGCGCCAGAGACCGCCGTGCCCTTGTTGCCGCAGCAGTTGCCGGACGGCTATTGGACTGCACTGCAACAGCGCTTTGCCAGCGGCACGTCAGTGGCACTGGTAGGTATCCCATTGGGCAGCTACACACAGGGCTACACCAACTCCGTGCTGGGTCTGGCACCGGGGCAGACCGAGCTCTGGCGGTACGACAAGCACCACCTGGTGCCGTTTGGCGAGTTCATTCCGCCGCTGTTCAAGTGGTTCACCCGCATGATGAATATCCCGCTGGGCGACTTCAACCGCGGGCCCCTGGGCCAGCCGTCCTTGTCGGTGGCCGGTGAGCGCGTGGCGCCGAACATTTGCTACGAAGATTTGTATGGTGAGGAGTTGGCCAGCCGGTTCACGGACGCCGCACAGGCCCCAACGGTGTTTGCCAATGTGAGTAACCTGGGCTGGTTCAACGACTCCATTGCGCTGGACCAGCACCTGAACATCTCACGCACACGCGCGCTGGAGTTTCAGCGGCCGTTTGTACGGGCCACCAACACGGGTGCTACCGCCATCCTGGACCACCAGGCCGTGGTGCAAAAAGCCCTGCCCACCCGCACCCGCGGCGTGCTGGTGGGCGAGGTGCAAGGCCGCACCGGGGTGACGCCATTTGCCTGGTGGGCAGCACGCTTCGGGCTCTGGCCTTTGTGGGTGGTGTGCTTGCTGTTGGCCGGTGCGGCTTGGCGTGCGGGCCGCCGCACGCGCTAGCAGCCGCAGCCCCGTAAAATGCGGGGTTTACTCGAACGAACGTTCTTGCCGCGGCACCCCGCCGCGCACCAGCCCACGCACCATGCTTACTTTTCAGCAAATCATTTTGAAACTGCAGTCCTACTGGGCTGACCAGGGCTGCGCCCTGTTGCAACCCTATGACATGGAAGTGGGCGCCGGCACCTCGCACACCGCAACCTTCTTGCGCGCCATTGGCCCCGAGCCCTGGAAGGCCGCCTACGTGCAGCCCAGCCGCCGCCCCAAGGACGGCCGCTATGGCGAGAACCCCAACCGTTTGCAGCATTACTACCAGTACCAGGTGGTGCTCAAGCCAGCGCCCAGCAACATCCTCGAGCTGTACCTGGGCTCGCTAGAAGCTCTGGGCTTTGACCTGAAGAAAAACGACATCCGCTTTGTGGAAGATGACTGGGAAAACCCCACGCTGGGCGCCTGGGGCCTGGGCTGGGAAGTCTGGCTCAACGGCATGGAGGTCACGCAGTTCACCTACTTCCAGCAGGTCGGCGGCATTGACTGCAAGCCTGCTACCGGCGAGATCACCTATGGCCTGGAGCGCCTGGCCATGTACCTGCAGGGCGTGGACAACGTCTACAACCTGACATGGACCGAAGGCCTGAGCTATGGCGACGTGTACAAGCAAAACGAGGTGGAGCAGTCCACCTACAACTTCGAGCACAGCGACGCTGACTTCCTGTTCACCGCGTTTAATGCGCATGAAAAACAAGCCAAGCATTTGATGGAAAACCAGTTGGCCCTGCCGGCGTACGAGCAAGTGCTCAAGTGTGCGCACAGCTTCAACCTGCTGGACGCGCGTGGCGCCATCAGCGTGACGGAGCGCGCAGCCTACATCGGCCGCATCCGCAATCTGGCGCGCAGCGTGGCGCAGAGTTATTACGAGAGCCGCGAGCGCCTGGGCTTCCCCATGGCACCGCGCGAGTGGGTGGAACAGATGACGAAGAAAGCCGCGTGAGAGCAATGACGATGACTACCCAAAACCTGCTCGTTGAACTGTTTGTGGAAGAGCTGCCCCCCAAGGCTTTGAAGAAGCTGGGTGAGGCGTTCTCCTCCGTGTTGGCGGATTCGCTGAAAACCCAAGGGCTGGCGGCGGCCGATGCGGTGGTGACCCATTTTGCGTCGCCGCGTCGTCTGGCCGTGCACGTCACGTCCGTTGCCGCACAGGCGGCCGACAAAGCCGTGTCCCAAAAACTGATGCCCGTGGCTGTGGGCCTGGATGCGGCTGGCAACGCAAGCCCCGCATTGCTGAAGAAGCTGCAAGCCCTGGGTGCGGACGCATCTGCGGTGGCGAACCTCAAGCGTGCGCCCGATGGTAAGGCTGAGGCCCTTTTCTTTGAGAGCACCGTCAAAGGCGCCACGCTGACCGAAGGCCTGCAAAAGGCGCTGCTGGACGCGATTGCCAAATTGCCCATTCCCAAGGTGATGACCTACCAGCTGGAGAGCGGCTGCGAACTGCCGGGCTGGAGTAGTGTGAGTTTTGTGCGTCCCGCACATGGTCTGGTGGCGCTGCATGGGCGTGACGTTGTGCCGGTGCAGGCGCTCGGTCTCAACGCCGGCAACAGCACGCAGGGTCACCGCTTTGAAGCGGCTGTGTCGCCCGTGGTGGTCCCCGATGCCGATGCCTATGCCGCCGTGTTGGCCATGGATGGCGCCGTGATTGCTAGTTTCGCCGAGCGTCGTGCCGAGATCGTTCGTCAACTGGCAGCTGCGGCAGCCAAAGTGGGCGGCGGTTGCAAGCCCATCGACGACGACGCGCTGCTGGACGAAGTGACCGCGCTGGTCGAGCGCCCCAATGTGCTGATCTGCGAGTTCGAGACTCAGTTCCTGGACGTGCCGCAGGAATGCCTGATCCTGACCATGAAGGCCAACCAGAAGTATTTCCCGCTGCTGGACGCCAACAACAAGTTGACCAACAAGTTTTTGGTCGTGAGCAACATCAACCCCGACGACACGAGTTTTGTGATCGGTGGCAATGAGCGCGTGGTGCGTCCGCGTCTGGCCGATGCCAAGTTTTTCTTCGACCAGGACCGCAAAAAGACGCTGGCCTCGCGTGTTGATGGTTTGGGCAAGGTGGTGTACCACAACAAGCTGGGCACACAGGGCGAGCGGGTGGAGCGCGTGCGCGTGATAGCTAGGACCATTGCTCATCAGCTGCGGGACTTGACGCTGGTGGCGCAAGCCGACCAGGCCGCGCAACTGGCCAAGACCGATCTGGTGACCGACATGGTGGGTGAGTTCCCCGAGCTGCAGGGCATCATGGGGGGCTATTACGCGCTCAATGACGGCCTGCCCGAGGCGGTGGCCCATGCGATTGAAGACCATTACAAGCCGCGCTTTGCGGGCGACAGCCTGCCGCGCAACGATGTGGGTGTGGTGGTGGCGCTGGCCGACAAGCTGGAAACCCTGGTCGGTATGTTCGGTATCGGTAATCTGCCCACCGGCGACAAAGACCCGTTTGCCCTGCGCCGCCATGCGCTGGGCGTGATCCGCATGCTGGTCGAGAAAGACTTGGCATTGGACGTGTCGGCTTTGGTGCAAGGTGCGGCGCCTGCTTTCGGCGACAAGATCTCGGATGCCTCCACCGCCTTGTCCGACTTCATCTTCGACCGCCTGGCCGGCTCTTTGCGCGAGCAGGGCTATAGCGCCCAGGAAGTGGACGCTGTGCTGGCCTTGAAGCCCCAACGCCTGGGGGATGTCGCCAAGCGCTTGGCGGCCGTGCGTGCCTTTGCCGCACTTCCCGCGAGCCCCGCCTTGGCCGCCGCCAACAAGCGGATCAGCAATATCCTCAAAAAGACGGACGATGTGGATGCGCATGTGAGCGAGGTGCTGCTGCAGGAAGCGGCCGAAAAAGCGCTCTTCGTTGCCATGCAAACCGTATTGCCCCAGGCACAAAACCAGTGGCAGTCGGGGGACTACACCGCGTCTTTGCAATCTTTGGCCGCACTGCGCGTGCCGGTGGATGCGTTTTTTGAGGATGTGATGGTGAATGCGGAGCAATTGGATCTGCGTTTGAACCGTTTGGGCCTGCTCAAGTGCCTGCACGACGCCATGAACCGCGTGGCCGATCTGTCCAAGCTCGCTGCCTAACCGGACCACAGCCCCCATGAAACTCTGCATCCTCGACCGCGACGGCACCATCAACATCGACAGTGCGGAGTTCGTCAAATCGCCCCACGAGTGGCGGCCTCTGCCGGGCGCGCTCGAAGCCATTGCCAAGCTCAACCACGCGGGCTGGCATGTGGTGGTGGCCACCAACCAGAGCGGCCTGGGCCGCGGCCTGTTTGATGTGGTGGCGCTGAACGCCATGCACGCCAAGATGCACACCATGCTGGCGGCAGTCGGTGGCAGGGTGGACGCCATTTTTTACTGCCCGCATGCGCCTGATGACAACTGCCACTGCCGCAAGCCCGAGCCGGGCCTGTTCGAGCAGATTGGTGAGCGCTTTGGCGTGGACCTCAAGGGCATGCCCGCCGTGGGCGACTCGGCGCGCGACCTGATTGCCGGTGCCGCCGTGGGCTGTGTGCCGCACCTGGTGCTGACCGGCAAGGCCGCCGTCTACAAGGGGCGCGAGTTGCCCGAGAGCTTTCCTGCCGGCACCATCGTCCATGACGACCTGGCTGCATTTGCCGAACACCTGGTGGCACAGGCATGAGCGGCATGCCCCCGGTTCCGAACATTGGGCAACCCGCCCGCCCCAACTGGCTGATGGCCGTGCTGCGCTCCAGCCTCCACATGCTGTGGATGCTGGTGACGGTGATGCCCTGGGGCATCATCATGCTGGTCGCATCCATCCGCGTGCGCGGCAAACCACTGTGGTGGATGGCGGTGCGCTGGCTGGGCTGGGCCATTGGCGGCGCACGTGTGCTGCTGGGCATCCGCACCCATGTGATCGGCTGGGAGAACCTGCCCACGGGCGACACCGCTCCCGCGATTCTGCTGGTTAAGCACCAGTCCACCTTCGAGACCTTCTTGATGCCCACCTTGATGCCGCACCCGCTGGCCTATGTGTTCAAGAAAGAGCTGCTCTATGTGCCCTTTTTTGGTTGGGCCATGGGGCGGCTGGACATGATCCATATCGACCGCAGCCAGCGCGCCGAGTCGTTCTCCAAAGTGGTGGCGCAGGGCAAGCGCCTGTTGGCCCAGGGCATCTGGGTCATCATGTTTCCCGAAGGCACACGCATTCCACGCGGTCAGACCGGTACCTACAAGCTGGGCGGCACGCGCCTGGCCGTGGCGACAGGGGCACCAGTCATTCCCGTCGCGGTGACCTCGGCCAAGTGCTGGCCGCGCAAGGCCTTTATCAAGACGCCGGGCGTGGTGGAAGTGTCGATTGGCAAACCCATCCCCAGCGAAGGCCGCGAGCCCAAGGAGCTGATGGCAGAGGTGCAGGCCTGGATCGAGGCCGAGATGCGCCGCCTGGACCCCGAGGCCTACCTTGGCTAGCCAGCGTCCTGTTTCACCAACGGGTCGCCCCAAGGTGAAACGGCTGCCCCCAGTGGGCAATGCCGCAGGTGTCGCAGGGAGTGTGGGGGCGGCCTTGTTGCGTTACACCCTCGATCTTTTTGAGCCTTTTGAGGCCCAGGCCCCCGTGGATATTGCGCAAGTAGCTCCTAAAAACATAGCAAATATCCCACCGGACCAGCCCTTTGTGGCCGGGCAACCGCTGCAGCAGGCGATTTCACCCGCCCACTACGCCCATCCCAAAGCCACGCGCGAGGTGCGCCTGGACGGTGCCGTGGTGGCCTATGCCTTTGCCCGCGGCAAGCGCCGCACCATTGGGTTTGCCGTGGGGCCCGACGGCTTGAGCGTGCGTGCCCCACGCTGGACGCCGCTGGCCGAGGTGGATGCGGCGTTGCAGGAAAAAGCCAGCTGGATTCTGCGCAAACTGGCCGAGACGCGTCAGCGCCAGGCCCGGCAGCAGCAGACCCAAGTGGTCTGGCAAGACGGGGCCGAGTTCCCCTACTTGGGCCAGACCGTGCGCATGGTGCTGGACGCCGGCCACGGTTTTGCTGCCAAGGGCGCCCAGCTGGCAGCAGAGCCCAATGCGCAGGGCGTGTTGCCGCTGCATGTGGCCCTGCCACACACCGCCACGCCCGAACAGATCCGCGACGCCGTACAGGCTTGGCTGATGCGCCAGGCCAAGGCCAACTTTGTGCAGCGCCTGGACCACTTCGCGCCCCAGCTGCAGGTGCAGTGGAAGAAGCTGAGCCTCAGCAACGCCGGCACCCGCTGGGGCAGCGCCAAGTCCGATGGCTCCATCCGCCTGAACTGGCGCCTCATCCACTTCCGCCAGGCCGTGATCGACTACGTGGTAGCCCATGAGCTGAGCCACCTGCGCGTGATGGACCACAGCCCCCGCTTCTGGGACACCGTGCGCTCGGTCGTACCCGATTACGCGGAGTTGCGCGGCAGCCTCAAGGACCCGACCCTGCCCCAGTGGTGAGGTTTCTGCAAGACGGCGTGAACAAGGCGATCGCTTTTTCCAAGCCCCCGACTGCGTTTGACGACGTCCCTTCCATCCAGACCTTGGTGGTCGCTCCCTAGCGGGGAGCCTGCGGTTTACCGGACGGTCTGGGCGTCCTGCCCAAACAGAATCTTCTTGGCCGCCTCGTCCATGCCCGGGTTCTTGATGCTGTCGGCAATCGCGTAGGCGCGTGCGGTGGCGGGGCGCGCCGCTACGCGGGCAAACCAGGCGGCCAAGTGGGGGAAGTCTTCCAGCTTCTGGCCCTGGCGTTCGTAGGGCACGACCCAGGGGTAGCTCGCCATGTCGGCGATGCTGTAGTCGCCCGCAATGTACTCGCGGCCATCGCTCAGGTGTTTGTTCAGCACGCCGTACAGGCGCGCGGTTTCCTTGGTGTAGCGCTCCATGGCGTAGGGCAGTTTCTCGGGCGCGTACTGGTTGAAGTGGTGGTTCTGCCCAGCCATGGGGCCCAGGCCGCCCATCTGCCAGAACAACCATTGCAGCGCCACATTGCGCCCGCGCAGGTCCTGCGGCACAAAGCGGCCGATCTTGTCTGCCAGATACAGCAGGATGGCGCCGGATTCAAACAGTGGAATCGCTGCGCCTCCGTCGCTGGGCGACTGGTCCACGATGGCGGGAATGCGGTTGTTGGGTGCGATGGCCAGAAACTCGGGCTGGAACTGCTCGCCGCGGCCAATGTTGACGGTGTGCAACTGGTAGGGTAGGCCGGCCTCTTCCAGAAACATCGTGATCTTGTGGCCGTTGGGCGTGGTCCAGTAGTACAGGTCAATCATGCAAAGCGCTCCCTTTTCAAAGAGCGCAAACCTTAGCCGATTTGCTTTGGGCTTGCAGCACCGCGCCCAATCCACAGCACGGCCCCACCGATCAGTCCCATGCCCAGCACCAGCACGGTAATCACGCCGCGTGCGTCCGCGCCCTGCGCACCCAGGCCGACGGCCAGCCCTGCCAGCGGTTGTGTCAGGTTGTTGAGCAGCACGACCACACCGCTGGTTTTGCCAAAGTCTTGCGGCGGGATGATGCGCTGACGGCTGGCACGGATGTAGATGCTGAACATCTTGTCGAACCCGATGACCAGCAAAAAGCCCAGCCCATACACCGCGGGGTGCACGGCCCAGGCCGTCATCAGCCCACCCGCCAGCAACAAGGTGTAGGACCACACGCCCAGCGCGTGGCCGCGCCAGTGCACGCGGGCCACCCAGGCCAGCACCAGCACGGTAACCACCGCACCCGCGGTTTGCAGCTGCGCATACACCGCATTGCTTTGGGCCAGCAGGCCGGTCACCATGGCGGCGGCGGTGGCTTGCGTCACACCCACCACCAGGTTGACGCCGGCCGCTAGCGCAATCAGCGGTTTGAGGCCGGGCAGTTGCACGATGTGGTGCAGTGCGGTGCGCAGCGGTACCCACCAGCGTTCCCCCTGCGCGCTGCGGCCCTGGGGCAGGGCGCCGGTGTGCTGGCGCTGCCACCAGGCCAGCCCGGCATCGGCCAGCAGAAACAACAAGGCGCTGACCCCCAACACGCCTTGCCAGGGCCACAGTGCCAGGGCCGCAGCAGCCACCGCCGGGCCGGCCACCATGCCCAACTGGTCGGCAATCTGCGCGTGGGCCAACACCCGCTCAAACCGGTCCCCGGGAAAGATGTGGGGCAGCAGCACCTCGCGCGCCATCACGCCCTGGGTGGTGAACACACCGCAGGCCGCCGACACCAGCACCAGTGCCACCAGCGCGGCATGCCCATGCAAGGCAACGCCGGCTGCCAGTCCGGCGATGCAGCTCAGAGCCCGCAGGGCCTGGCTTTGCCGCAGCAGGCGCATGGGCGGGTGCCGGTCGCTCAGCACCCCGCAGACGGGGAAGGCGACAAAACGCGTGAGTGTTTCCACAAAAAATGCAATCCCGGTCCACGACGCACTGCCGGTCTGTTGGTACACCACCAGTGGCACCAAAAACAGCAAGACCTGGTCCGCCAGGCGCGAGAGCAGCAAGGAGGCGTAAAACAGCAAATGGTGGGTGCGCAGCATGGGCCCACTGTAGCGGCGATCGTTGCGCCCTCAGGCGCTACGGCAGGGTGTCCTGCAGCGTTCCAGTTTTGTAACTGACCAGCGGTGTGCGGCTAGCCCGGGGTGGCTGCAAAGCGCAACACGCCGTCAGCGCCCCGCGTGCGCTGCAGCTGCCCCGCATACCAGAGCGCGTGCAGGTGGGCCACGGCCTCACCCAGTGCGAAGGTGGTCTGGTGAAAGTCCATGGCGCGCGTGAACAGCACGGGAATGATGTTGGCGGCACTGCAGGCCTGCTGGCGGCAGGCTTGCCGCACCTTGTCCAGATGGGCGCGGTGGTGGTCGTGCAGCTGCTGGATGCGTTCATGCAGGCCTGTGAAGGGCTTGCCGTGCGCGGGGAGTACCAGTGTGGACTCGGGCAGGGGACGGAACTTGTCGATGGAACCCAGGAACAGGGCCAGTGCGTCGGCTTCGGGCTCGGACTCGTAGACGCTGACATTGGTGGAGATGCGCGGCAGCATCATGTCACCGCCTATCAGCACGTTCAGGCCTTCGCAGTACAGCGCCATGTGTTCGGGCGCGTGGCCGTAGCCGCTGATGCAGCGCCAGCTGTGCGCGCCTATGCGCAGCGTCTGGCCGTCCAGCAGGCGGTGGTAGTCGTCGGGCACCGAAGGCACCAGGGTGGTGAAGTAGTCGCGCCGGTTCAGCAGCTGGGTCTGGGTCTGGGCATCGTTGAGCCCATGTTGTGCAAAGAAGGCCGCCGTACGTGCACCGCCAAAGCTGGTCGGCGCCATGCAGGCCAGGCGCGCCACCTGGTAGTCCAGTCCGCTGATCCACAAGGGTGCGTTCCAACGCTGGCACAGCCTGTGCGCCAGGCCAATGTGGTCGGGGTGCATGTGGGTGGCGATGACGCGCAGGATGGGCAGGCCTTCCAGCTCGTGGGCGAAGATCTCTTCCCACTGGGCCTTGGCCTCGTCGCGGTGAATGCAGGTGTCCACCACGCTCCAGCCGGCTACACCGTCCATCTCGTCGCGCAGCAGCCAGAGGTTGATGTGGTTCAGCGCGAAGGGCAGGGCCATGCGGATCCACTTGATGCCCGGCGCCACCTCGATGCAGCGGCCGTTCTCGGGCAGGGCGTCGCCCAAGGGGTAATGCAGGCGCTGTTCCAGGTCGTTCATAAGCCCCAATCGTTTTGCTTCATAATTGACGTTTACGTAAACGTCAATCTTGGGCATTGTAGACAGGCGGGGCCTGCTGCCCTGTCGCCACCTTTACCGCACCATGAGCACCACCTACAGCATCAGCGATCTGGCCAAAGAATTTGATTTGACCACCCGTGCCATTCGCTTCTACGAGGACCTGGGGCTGTTGGAGCCCGAGCGCACCGGGCCGGGCGGGCGCAACCGCGTGTACAGCGGGCGTGATCGCACCCGCCTGAAGCTCACGCTGCGGGCCAAGCGCCTGGGGCTGAGCCTGACCGAGGCCAAGGACATCATCGAGATGTATGACAGTCCGCGGGACACGGGGGCGCAGTTGAAGAAGTTTCTGGACGTGCTGGCTGCCCACCGCAAGCAGGTGGAAGAGCAGATGGCCGAGCTCCAATCCAATCTGGACGAGATCAAGGTGCACCAGCGCGAAGCACGGGCGCTGCTGCTGGCCAGCGAAGCCAAGGCCAGCCGGCCCGCCACCACCCCCAAAAAAGCTGCCAGCTGAGCGGCCATTTCAAAACACCATCACGAGGAGACTTCCATGAACAACCTGCCCGGACTGAATTTCCAACTCGGCGAAGACATTGACGCCCTGCGCGACGCGGTGCGCGAATTTGCCCAAGCCGAAATCGCCCCCCGCGCTGCCGAGATCGACCGCAACGACCAGTTCCCGATGGACCTGTGGCGCAAGATGGGGGACCTGGGCGTGCTCGGCATCACCGTCGGCGAGGAATACGGCGGCGCCAACATGGGTTACCTGGCGCACATGATTGCCATGGAAGAAATCTCGCGCGCATCGGCCAGCGTGGGCCTCTCCTATGGCGCGCACAGCAACCTGTGCGTCAACCAGATCAAGCGCAACGGCACCGACGCGCAGCGCGCCAAATACCTGCCCAAACTCATCAGTGGCGAACACGTGGGCGCTTTGGCCATGAGCGAGCCCGGGGCGGGTTCGGATGTCTTGAGTATGAAGCTCAAGGCCGAAGACAAAGGCGGCTACTACCTGCTCAATGGCAACAAGATGTGGATCACCAACGGCCCCGACGCCGACACGCTGGTGGTCTACGCCAAGAGCGAGCCCGAGTTGGGCGCGCGTGGTGTCACCGCCTTTTTGATCGAAAAGGGCATGCCCGGTTTCAGCATTGCGCAAAAGCTCGACAAGCTGGGCATGCGCGGCAGCCACACCGGCGAGCTGGTATTTCAGAACGTGGAAGTGCCGCTGGAAAACGTGCTGGGCCAGGTCAACGGCGGCGCCAAGGTGCTGATGAGCGGGCTGGACTACGAGCGTGCGGTGCTCACCGGCGGCCCGCTGGGCATCATGCAGTCCGTCATGGACAACGTCATCCCCTACATCCACGACCGCAAGCAGTTCGGCCAGAGCATTGGCGAATTCCAGCTGATCCAGGGCAAGGTCGCCGACATGTACACCGTGCTGCAGGCCGGCCGGTCGTTTGCGTACACCGTGGCCAAGAACCTGGACCTGCTGGGCACCGAACACGTGCGCCAGGTGCGCAAGGACTGCGCTTCCGTTATTTTGTGGACGGCCGAGAAGGCCACCTGGATGGCCGGCGAGGGCGTGCAGATCTTCGGCGGCAATGGCTACATCAACGAATACCCGCTGGGCCGCCTGTGGCGTGACGCCAAGCTGTACGAAATCGGGGCTGGCACCAGTGAGATTCGCCGCATGCTGATTGGCCGGGAGCTGTTCGCTGAGACAATGTAGAGCATTGCCCCCACGGTTACCCACTGCGTGTGGCGCCCTGCCCCCCGAGGGGGCCGCGTTCACCTTGGGGCGGCCCTGCGGTGAAACCTAGCCCTACATTGTCCTAACCTGAATGAAATCCGCCATTGCCCGTACCCTGACAACCCTTCTCCATGGTGCCCTGCGCGGCCTGTTGCGCGCCTGGGTGCTGGTGGTGCCGCTGGTGCTGGCACTGTCCTTGGTTCGGCTCGGACAACTGGCCTATTTTTGGCCCAGTGGCTACCAGGCGTCTGGTGCTGACCTGACCGCGGTGGTGATTCAGGGGCTGCGCTTTGACCTCAAGGTCAGCGCCATTGCGGGCTTTGTGCTGCTCCTGCTCTTGCCCTGGGTGTCGGGCAAGGTGCAGGCGCGTATCGCCGGTGTGGTGGCCTTTGTGTTTGTGATGGCCTCGCTGGTCAATCTGCACTATTTCGGCTTTTACAAAACCCCCATCGACTCCCTGGTGTTCGGGCTGGTGGAGGACGACACCGCCGCCGTGCTGGAAACCATCTGGCGCGACTTTCCGGTCATCTGGACCCTGTTGCTGGCGGCAGCACTGACCTGGGCTGCCATCGCCTTGCACCGCGGCTTGGTGCAGCGCCTGCAGCCGGACACCTTGTTGCAGACCCGCCATGCCATGACCAAGGTGTTGGTGGCCGTGTTGGTGCTGTTTGCCATGCTGTTTGCGGGCAAGGGCACCTTGCGGCAGATGGCGCTGCAGCGCCAGCATTTGACGGTCACCACTTCGCAGTTTCTCAACGACATGGTGCCCAACGGCATCATTGCCCTCAAGTACGCGTGGGACAGCCGGGGCCAGTCGCAAAACCTGTCGGACCCGCTGGTGGGCCTGAAGGCCATGGGCTTCGAGTCCCCGCAAGCTGCGGCCCAGGCGCTCGGCTTGCCCATGGGGTCGGACGAGGAAGTCAAGGCCGCGCTCTACCAGCACGATCCCTTGCCGATGGGCACGGCCAAGAAAAACCTGGTGTTCTTTCTGATGGAGTCGTGGAGCGCCGAGCCCATGCTCTACCAGAGCCCCCAGTTCGATGTGCTGGGGCGTCTGGCTCCCACATTGACGGACCCTAGCAAGGTGTGCCACTTCCGCAACTTTGACTCGGCCCATGCAGGCACCCACCCCTCGCTGGAAGCCATTCTGTTCTCCACCCCCATCACCCCGCTCACGCTGGGCGACGTGGGGCGTAAGCCCATTCCCTGGGCGCTGGCCAAGGTGGTGAAGGACGCCGGTTACCAAACGCTGTTTGTGACCTCCGCCCGTTCGGGCTGGCGCGATTTGAACCGCGTGCTCAAAGTGCAGGGCTTCGACGAAGTGGTGGATGCCAACACCCTCAAGGAAGCCTACCCCGAGGCCACACTGGGCATCTGGGGCGTGTGGGACAGCTATGTCTTCAAGTACCTGAGCAAACGCATGGCCGCCCAGCCCACCGACAAGCCGCTGTTTGTGTTTGTGCTCACCAGCACCAACCACCCGCCTTATGACCTGCCCGCCGACTACCAACGCGTGCCGCGCGACATGAGTCTTTGGAAGGGAGAAACCAACTCGGAGACACTCATCCCCAACCTGGACAGCTACCACTACGCGGCGGACCTGCTGGGCGGATTTGTGCAAGAGGTGCAAAGTGGCCCGCTCAAGGACACCACCATCATTGCCGGTACGGGCGACCACAATGTGCGCTCGTTTGGCGTCTACGCCGAGGCCAGCCGCCGCTATCTGGTGCGCCAAGTGCCCTTTGTGATCTGGGGCAGCAAGCTCACTTGCGGCAACCAGCTGGACCAGCCGGCCAGCCACCGCGACATGTTCAACACCTTGCTGCCCTTGGCGGGCATTGATGCGCCCTATATCAACGCCGGGCGCAATCTGCTTAAAGACCTGCCCGCTCAGCCCGACCCCATGAACGCGCCGCGAGCCATGTTCTTCACGGGCGAGGCGCGTAACGCCCAAGGCATGTGGCAACTCGGCAATAAAGCCTCGTTTGTGTGCACGGCGGCCAAGCCGCCTGCGGGGCAGTGCGAGTTCAACGCTCTGGACGACCAGCAAGAACGAGCCCGGTACGGACTTCTGGACTGGCATGTTCGCATCTCACTTAAGAAATAATCACGGCCATGACTGACAAACTCAACGACCTCTTTTCCCGTAACCGCGAATGGGCCGCCGAGATGGAGCGCACCCGCCCCGGCTTCTTCACCGGGCTGGCCAACCAGCAAAAGCCCAAGTACATGTGGATTGGTTGCTCCGACAGCCGTGTGCCCGCCAACGAGATCATTGGCCTGGCGCCGGGCGAAATCTTCGTGCACCGCAACGTGGCCAATGTGGTGGTGCACTCCGATCTGAATGCGCTGTCCACCATTCAGTTCGCGGTGGAGCGGCTCAAGGTCAAGCACATCATGGTGGTGGGCCATTACGGCTGCTCGGGTGTGCAGGCCGCGCTCGAAGGTGCGCGTATCGGCTTGGCCGACAACTGGCTGCGCCACATCCAGGACGTACGGGATCGCCACCGCGACATCCTGGACGTCATCCCCGAGCACGGCAAGGCGGCCGCCTTGTGCGAGCTCAATGCCATCGAACAGGTGGTCAATGTGGCGCAGAGCACGGTGCTGCAAGACGCCTGGGCCGCGGAGCAGGATGTCACGCTGCATGGTTGGGTGTATGGCGTGCATGACGGCTTGGTGCAAGACCTGCACATGACCGTAGCGCGCCAGGACAACCTGGACGCCCTGTACCGCGAGGCCATCTCCGGCGTGCGCCTGATGCCACGAAATCCAAGGTAAATAGGCCTATGGCGCCCGTGGAATATGCGTGAGTAGCTATTAAATTCATAGCATTTTGTCGCCCATGTTCCCCACACGGCTCGACTCCTCGGTGGCCTACGACATCGCCCGGGCGATGCTGGACGGCTTCAAACGCCACTACCAGCTCTTCCGCGCAGAGAGTGCGCGCGCCAAGCACCGCTTTGAAGTGGCCGACTGGCATGGACAGCAGCGTGCGCAGCGGGAGCGCATCGAGTTTTACGACCTGCGCGTAAAGGAATGCTCCAAACGGCTGGAGCGTGAGTTCAAGGCAGGAGAGCAGGGCATGGAGGTGTGGCAGCAAATCAAGCTGCACTACATCGGGCTGCTGGTGGACCACCACCAGCCTGAGCTGGCCGAGACGTTTTTCAACTCGGTCACCACCAAGATCCTGCACCGCAGCTACTTCCAGAACGACTTCATCTTTGTGCGCCCCGCGGTCAGCACCGAGTACATCGAAAACCTGGCGTCCGCGGGCCGCCCCAGCCACCGCCCCACCTACCGCAGCTACTACCCCGCCCAGGACCAAGTGCAGGATCAGCTGGTGCGCATGGTGCAGGACTTCGACCTGCGTGTGCCGTTTGACGACCTGGAGCGGGATACCCATCGGGTGATGGAGGTGATGCGCGCGCAGTTGGGCGAGGTCAAGTTGCGCGCCAACTTCCAGGTCCAGGTGCTGTCCAACCTGTTCTTTCGCAACAAGGGTTGCTACATCATCGGCAAACTCATCAATGGGTTTGTCGAGCACGGTTTTGCGCTGCCGGTGCTGCATGGGCCTGGCGGCAAGCTGCGCATCGATGCCGCGCTGTTTGGCGAAGACGACCTGCTGCGCCTGTTCAGCTTTGCACGCGCCTACTTCATGGTGGACATGGAGATACCGAGCGCCTATGTGCAGTTTTTGTGCGGCATGATGCCCCGCAAGCCACGCAACGAGCTCTACAACGCGCTGGGCCTGGCCAAGCAGGGCAAGACCCTGTTCTACCGCGACTTTCTGCACCACCTGCAGCACAGCACCGACCAGTTCCGCATCGCCGCGGGCATCAAGGGCATGGTGATGCTGGTGTTTGACCTGCCCAGCTACCCCTATGTGTTCAAAGTCATCAAAGACCACTTTCCCCACCAGAAAGAGACCACACGCGCGCAGGTCAAGGCCAAGTACCAATTGGTGAAGCAGCACGACCGCGTGGGCCGCATGGCCGACACGCTGGACTATGGGGATGTGGCCTTTCCACGGGAGCGCTTCAGCGATGCGCTGATCGCCGAGCTGCAGCAGTTTGCCGCCAGCCAGCTGGAGATCAGCGACCGCGATGGGGATGGACAGACCGAGGTCATCATCCAGCACCTCTACATCGAGCGGCGCATGATCCCGCTCAACATCTACCTGCAGGAAGCCTTTGACGCCGGTGGTGCCGACCCCGCCAACACCAGCCCGGCAGCGCTGCGTGCGCGCGAGCAAATCACCCGTGCCGTCATCGACTACGGCTACGCCATCAAGGACATGGTGGCAGCCAACATCTTTCCTGGCGACATGCTCTGGAAGAACTTCGGTGTCACGCGTAACAGCCAGGTGGTGTTCTACGACTACGACGAGATCGAATACCTGACCGACTGCCACTTCCGCAAGGTGCCCGAGCCCCGTAACGAGGAAGAGGAAATGTCCGGCGAGATCTGGTACCGCGTCGGCCCGCACGACGTGTTCCCCGAGACTTTCGCGCCTTTTCTATTGGGCAACCCGCTGGTGCGCGAGGTTTTCATGCAGTACCACGCCAACCTGCTCGATCCTGCCTTCTGGCAGACGCAGAAGGAGCGTATTGCGGCGGGGTATGTGCATGATGTGTTTCCGTATGAAAAGGGCAAGCGGTTTCCTCGCGGCCCACGTCAGGAGGTCTAGCCTATGAGGACATATTGGCGCGCAGCAGTGGCTGTGGTTGCTAGCCTTCTATCCGGCGTGACCCAGGCCGAGGTGGGCACCGTGGTGGATGTGCCCACGCGCCCGGGGGTGACGGTGCGTTACCTGTGGCAAGTTCCTGCGCAACCCCGGGCAAGCGTCATTTTGCTGGTCGGCGGCAATGGTGGTTTGCACCTGGGGGCTGACGGCAGCCTTGGTGGCATGGGGGGGAACTTCTTGTCGCGCACCCGTGCGCAATTCCTCCAGCAAGGCCTGGCGGTGGCACTGATGGACGCCCCCTCGGACCGGCAGGTGCCGCCATTTCTCAGCGGGTTTCGCCAGACGCCCGAGCATGTGGCAGACCTGAAGGCATTGATCGCGGATGTTCGCCAGCGCGGCCAGCTTCCGGTGGCGCTGGTGGGGACCAGCCGGGGAACGCAGTCTGCAGCGGCAGTGGCCATCGCCCTGGCCGAGTCCGGAGGTCCGGATGCGCTGGTCCTGACCTCGACCATCCTCACCGATCCGCAGAGCAAGGCCGTGCCCAAGATGGCCTTGGACACGCTGCGTATTCCGGTGCTGGTCATGCACCACCAGCAGGACGGATGCAAACTGTGTTCACCCGCGGACTTGCCCATGCTATTGGGCAAATTGCCCGCGGGGTATCAGGTTCGCATGTACGAAGGGGGCGGCAATGTCGGGGACCCCTGCGAGGCCATGGCTTACCACGGCTTCAATGGATTGGAACGCCGCGTCGTGCAGGATTTAAGCGTTTGGTTGATGGACAGCGTGCTCCGTTGACGGAGTCGCATCTGGGTTTGACGTACACTCCGCCCTGCCCGGGGTGCGCAATGGTTGCGCTGAGATGGATTCCGAACCCGCGAACTTGATCTGGTTCATACCAGCGTAAGAAGTGCAGCGCAGCCGACGGCCGAATGCCGTCCGGGCGGCGTCTTTTTTCATCAGTTTGCGGAGCCGTGTTTTTTCTCTGAGTCTTCGGGTCTTAACCGGAGAACTCCCGTGAACGCACCCGACAAACTCGCCCAGTTCATTCGCCTCACGCGCGAACCGCTTCCCGCCTCCACCAAACGTTATCTGCAAGGCAGCCGCCCCGACATTCAGGTGCCGCTGCGCGAAATCATGCAGAGCAACGGCGAGGCCATCACGGTCTACGACACCTCCGGCCCCTATACCGACCCGCGCGCCGACATCGACGTGCGCCAGGGCCTGCCGCTGGTGCGCCAGGGCTGGGTGGATGGTCGGGGCGATACCGAGTTGTACGTGGGCCGCCCGCCGTTTGCGCTGGACGATGGCCTGAAGAACGGCGAGACCGATGCGCTGGCCGCCCTGCGCGCCCAGGCCGCCGGTCTGCAGCGCCAGCCACGCCGCGCGCGCAGTGGTGCCAACGTCACGCAAATGCACTACGCGCGCAAAGGCATCGTCACGCCCGAGATGGAGTACGTGGCCCTGCGCGAAAACCAGAACCTGGAGTGGCAGGCGCAGTACCTGGGCAATGCCGAGCGTGAAGCGCGCCTGGCCGGCAACAGCTTTGGCGCCAGCATCCCCAAAGTGGTGACGCCCGAGTTTGTGCGCGACGAGGTGGCCCGTGGCCGCGCCATCATCCCGGCCAACATCAACCACACCGAGCTGGAGCCCATGGCCATTGGCCGCAACTTCCTGGTCAAGATCAACGCCAACATCGGCAACTCGGCGGTGACGTCGAGCATCGAAGAGGAAGTGGAAAAGCTGGTCTGGTCCATCCGCTGGGGCGCCGACACGGTGATGGACTTGTCCACCGGCAAAAACATCCACACCACGCGCGACTGGATCGTGCGCAACAGCCCCGTGCCCATCGGCACCGTGCCGATTTACCAAGCATTGGAAAAAGTCGGTGGTATTGCCGAAGACCTGACCTGGGAAATCTTCCGCGACACGCTGATCGAGCAGGCCGAGCAGGGCGTGGACTACTTCACCGTGCACGCCGGTGTGCGCCTGCCCTTCATCCACCTCACGGCGAATCGTGTGACGGGCATCGTCTCACGCGGCGGCTCCATCATGGCCAAGTGGTGCATCGCCCACCACAAGGAGAACTTCCTCTACACGCACTTCGACGAGATGACGGAGATCATGCGTGCGTACGACGTGAGCTATTCGCTGGGTGATGGCCTGCGCCCCGGCAGCGGTGCGGATGCCAACGACGAAGCCCAGTTCGCCGAGCTGCGCACGCTGGGCGAGCTGACGCACAAAGCCTGGCAGCAAGATGTGCAGGTGATGATCGAAGGCCCCGGTCACGTGCCCATGCACATGGTGCAGGCCAACATGACCGAGCAACTCAAGCACTGCGGCGAAGCCCCGTTCTACACGCTCGGGCCGCTGACCACGGACATTGCACCCGGCTACGACCACATCACCAGCGGCATCGGCGCCGCCATGATTGGCTGGTTCGGCACTGCCATGCTCTGCTACGTCACTCCCAAGGAACACCTGGGCCTGCCCGACCGCGAAGACGTGAAGGTCGGCATCATCACCTACAAGATTGCCGCGCACGTGGCCGATGTGGCCAAGGGCCATCCGGGCGTGCGGGCACGGGACGACGCACTCTCCAAGGCGCGCTTCGAGTTTCGCTGGATGGACCAGTTCAACCTCTCGTTGGACCCCGACACCGCCAAGCAGTTCCACGACGAAACCCTGCCGGCCGAGGGCGCCAAGGTGGCGCACTTCTGCTCCATGTGCGGCCCCAAGTTCTGCAGCATGAAGATCACGCAAGAGGTGCGCGAGTACGCCAAGAACCTGGGCGTGAGCGACGAGCAGGCGCTGCAGTCGGGCATGGATGTGATGTCCGATGCGTTCAAGAAGGTGGGCGGGGAAATCTACATCCCCATCGCCAAGGCCTGACCGTGGCAGCCCAACGCATAGGCATTGCCGGTGCCGGCGTGCTCGGTCGGCTGCTGGCGTTCACGCTCAGCCGCGCGGGCCACGCCGTGCAGGTGTTTGACCCTGCATCCGGGCCTGGTCCGCAGGCGGACTCGGGCTCGCTGGCGGCAGGCTGGACGGCGGCGGGCATGCTGAGCCCGGTGGCCGAACTGGAGCGTGCGGGGGCCGAGGTGTTTGCGCTGGGCTTGCGTTCCTGTGTGCTGTGGCCGCAGATTGTGCAAGGCCTGAACCAGCCCGTGGACCTGCGCATGCAGGGCAGCCTGCTGCTGGCGCACCGCGGCGATGCGGGCGCGGCCCAGCGCGTGGTCGGGCTGCTGCAGGCCAAGGCTGATGCACCGTACCAACCGCAACCCTTGTCACTGGACGCACTGCGCGAACTGGAGCCCGCCATTCAAGGCCCGGCGCTGGCCTGGCTGCTGCCCTGCGAGGGGCAGATTCACCCCTGGCAGGCGCTGCAGGCCCTGGCCGCACAAGGGGCCGAGCAGGGCGTGCAATGGCACTGGAATCGTAGTGTGACAAGGGTGGATGCGGGTGAGTTGCTGGTGGGTGCCATCCACCCCGAGCGGCATACCTTCGACCACGTGTTTGACGTGCGCGGCGTGGGCGCCAAGCCCGCGCTGCCGGTGCGTGGTGTGCGCGGCGAAGTGTTTTGGCTGCACGCGCCTGGTGTGCCGCTGCACCGCCCCGTGCGCCTGCTGCATCCGCGCCACTCGGTGTACCTGGTGCCGCGGCCGGATGATGTCATCGTGGTCGGCGCCAGCGAGATCGAGAGCGACGACCGCTCCCCCGTGTCCCTGCGCAGCACGCTGGAGCTGCTGAGCGCCGCCCACAGCGCCATCCCCGCATTGGCCGAGGCACGCGTGGTCCACACCGAGACCAACCTGCGCCCCGCGCTGCCCGACAACCTGCCCGCACTGCGCCACGCACCGGGCCTCACCGTCATCAACGGCCTCTTTCGCCACGGCTGGCTCATTGCACCGGCCTTGGTGGAGCAGGCCCTGCACGAGTTATCGCTATGAGCACCCCAGACACTGCGCTGCACACCATCACCGTGGTGGTGAATGGCAACCCCGAAAGTACCACCGCCCGCACCCTGCAAGCCTGGGTGGAGGCGCGCGGCGTGCTGCCTGCGGCCGTTGCCACCGCCGTCAACGGCCAGTTTGTGCCGCGCAGCCAGCGCGCCCAGCAGCCGCTGAATGAGAGCGACACCATCCTGACCTTCCAACCGATAGAAGGAGGTTGAGCATGTCCGCAACACCAAGAGACTGGGCGCCTGAGCGCTTTGCGCAGGTCAAGGAGGAGCCCGCACCGCGGGCGGGGGACACGGAGCAGAACGTCCGGCTTCCCAGTCGCTCCGCCGATCAAAGCCAATGGCACATAGGCGGCCGCACCTTAAGCAGCCGCTTCTTCCTGGGCACCGCCAGCTACCCGTCCCCGCACGTGCTGCAACAAGCCATTGCCGCCTCCGGCGCCCAGGTCGTCACCATGGGCCTGCGCCGCCAACTCGCCCATGGCGCAGAGGCTGGCGATTTCTTTGCGCTCATCCAAGCCACCGGCGCCCACCTGCTGCCCAACACCGCCGGCTGCCACACCGCACGCGAAGCCATCACCCTGGCCCACATGGCGCGCGAGCTGTTTGACACCACCTGGATCAAGCTCGAAGTGGTGGGCGACGCCCACACCCTGCAGCCCGACCCGTTTGAGCTGCTGACCGCCGCCACGCAGTTGGTGAAAGACGGCTTTGAGGTCTTCCCCTACTGCATGGACGACCTGGTGAGCTGCCAGCGCCTGCTGGACGCGGGTTGCAAGCTCCTGATGCCCTGGGGCGCGCCCATTGGCTCGGGCCAGGGGCTGGTCAACCCTGGCGCGTTGCGCACGCTGCGTGCGCGCCTGCCCGGCGTGCCGCTCATCGTGGATGCAGGCATCGGCTCGCCGGCCGATGCCGTGCAGGCCATGGAGCTGGGGCTGGACGCCGTGCTGCTCAACAGTGCCGTGGCCCACGCCGTGGACCCGGTGCGCATGGCGCGCGCCTTCAAGCTGGGTATCGAATCTGGCCGCATGGCGTTCGAGGCTGGCGTCATGGCCCGCCAGGACATGGCCGTAGCCTCCACCCCGGTGGCGGGCCATCCCATCTTGCTCTGAGAGTGCTATGAAAAAAGAAGCTGCTCGCGCAATATCCATAAGGGCTAGAGGCACTTTTGGTACTGAAGTACGCCCGGTGGCCGCTGGCGTGCGCCCCGTAGTCTGGAGCATTGCCGGCTCGGACTCGGGCGCTGGCGCCGGCCTGCAGGCGGACCTAAAAGCGCTACAGGCCTTTGGCGTGCATGGCTGTACGGCCGTGGCCGCCATCACGGCGCAAAACTCGGTGGCCGTCACCCGCGTGGAGCCGGTGAGCGCCGATGTGCTGGACGCGCAGCTGCGTGCGTTGGCGCAAGACTTGCCGCCGCAGGCCATCAAGACCGGGCTGCTGGGCAGCGTGGACAACGTGCGCGTGGTCTGCCAGTGGGTGGACCGCCTGCGCGCGCAGGGCCAACCGGTGGCGCTGGTGGTGGACCCGGTGCTGGGCGCCACGACCGGGGCCCGTTTTGCGGGCGACGCGCTGGTGCAAGCGTATGTGCAGGAGTTGTTGCCGCGTGCCACGCTGGTCACACCCAATCGTGCGGAGGCTGAACGCCTGTTGGCGTTGGTGGGGCAAGGTGCGTCTGCCACAGTGCCGGAGGCCGCGGCCGCCCTTGCGGGGCTGGCACCAGGCAGTCTGTCTGTGGTGGTCACGGGCGGCGATACATCGGGGCGCGACGGGCTGGCCGCCGACTGGCTGCACTGCCCGCAAGCCACCGGCTGGCTCAGCCTGCCACGCGTGGACACGCGGCACCACCACGGCACGGGCTGCACCTTTGCCGCCACCGCCGCCGCCGCGCTGGCCAGCGGCTACTGCGTGGCCGACGCCTTGGTGCTGGCCAAGATGGCCACCACGCACGCCCTGCGCCACGCCTACGCCGCAGGGCAGGGCGCGGGCCCGGTGCAGGCGCTGCCGGACTTTGCGCAACACATCGACAACCTGCCCGCTTTGACGCTGCCGGGTGCCACAGCACCGTTGGCCGTGCATGCGCTGCAGCCCTTCGCACCGCTGAGCAACCCGGCGCTGGGTGTCTACGCCGTGGTGGACAGCGCCGCCTGGGTGCGCCGCGTGCTGGCCGCCGGTATCCGCACCGTGCAGCTGCGTATCAAAGACCCCGCGGAGCCCACGCTGGCGGCGCAAATGGCAGAGAGCATTGCCATCGCACGCGCCACGCCGGGTGCGCAACTCTTCATCAACGACCACTGGCAACTGGCCCTGCAGCACGGTGCGTATGGCGTGCATCTGGGTCAGGAGGATTTGGAGCAGGTGGACCTGCAGGCGCTGCGCCAGGTCGGCGTGCGCTTAGGGCTCAGTACCCACAGCTACTGGGAGGTGGCCCGCGCCTGGGCGCTGCGCCCCAGCTACATCGCCTGCGGCCCCATCTTCGCCACGCAAAGCAAAGACATGCCCTGGATTCCCCAGGGGCTGGACAACCTGCGCTACTGGGCCCGCGTGCTGCCCCTGCCCGTGGTGGGCATTGCGGGCATTGATGCCGGCAACGTGGCCGAGGTGGCCGCGACGGGCGCGGCCAGCGCGGCGGTGATTTCGGCGATCACCAAGGCGGCCGATCCGGAACAGGCTTGCACGGCGCTGCTGCAGGGCTTTGCGTGCGGCACTACACCTTCGACTTGAGCGTGAGGGCGATGTAGTTTTTGTCCCCTTCATGCTGCACCAGCAGCGCCACCGAGCCTTTGGCCTGCGCCAGCAGCGCGCGGGCCTGCTCCACCGAGGTGACGGGTACATGGTTGATGGCCAGAAGGATGTCGCCGGGTGCAATGCCGGCTTTGTCAGCCTCGGGCTGCACACCTTCGACCATCAGGCCGTGGCGCGCATCGGCGGCACGCTGTTCCACGGGGAGCAGGGGGCGCACGGCCAAGCCCAGCTGGGGGAGCACAGGAACGTTGGCCAGCGAGTCGGCCAGCGGTTTGGCCAGGGTGGGGTCTTCCAGTGTGGCGCGCGTCTGAATTGCCCGTCCGTTGCGCAAGACGTCGATCTGCATCTGCTGGCCTGGCACGGCCATGGCCACCCACAGCGGCAGGTCGCTCGATGCCAGGATGGCGTGACCATCGATGCCCACAATCACATCGCCGGGCTGCAAACCCGCCTTGGCCGCGGCTGTGTCGGTGCGGACTTCCGAGATCAGGGCGCCAACGGGGCGGGGCAGCTTGAACGCATCGGCCAGCGCCTGGGTCACTTCCTGTACCGACACACCCAGCACGCCATGTGATGCATGGCCGGTGGCGACGATCTGGCGCTGCACCGATTGCGCCAGATCAATGGGAATGGCAAAGCTCAGGCCCTGGTAGCCGCCGCTGCGGGTGTAGATCTGCGAGTTGATGCCCACCACTTCACCGCGCGCATTAAACAGCGGGCCGCCCGAGTTGCCGGGGTTGATGGCGGCATCGGTCTGGATGAAGGGCACGGTGTAGTCGTCGGGCAGGCTGCGGCTCTTGGCGCTGACCACGCCGGTGGTGACGGTGTTGTCCAGCCCAAACGGTGAGCCGATGGCCAACACCCATTCGCCCACGCTCAGGTCGGCCGGCTTGCCGATGGCGACGGTGGGCAGGTTGCTGGCTTCAATCTTCAGCACGGCCACGTCGGTCTTGGCGTCGCTGCCCAGTACCTTGGCCGTGAACTCGCGCCGGTCGGTCAGTTTGACGGTCACTTCGGTGGCATGGGCGATGACGTGGGCATTGGTCAGCACCAGGCCGTCGGTACTGACGATGAAGCCCGACGCCCGCCCACTGACCGGGATCTGCATGCTGGCGCCGGTGGCGCCAAACTGCTCCTGGAACTTGCGCAGAAACAGCTGTGTGGGGTCTTCGCTGTCGGCGCCTTTGGCGTTGGCACTGTTGTCCTTGCTGTCCGCGGTGATCAGCCGCGTGCCGCTCACACTGATGTTGACCACCGCCGGGCCGTAGCGTTGCACGATCTGCGCAAAGTCGGGTGTGCCCAGCGTGCGGATGGCCGGTGGCGTTGCACTGGCGGGGCTGGTGGTTTGCGCGTGGCCGGTGGCCAAGAGGCTGGTGCCAGCCAGGACGAGAAGGGCGGTGCGCATCAGGCGCGGCAGGGTGGGGGCAAGGGCTTTCATGCCGCCCATGGTGCCGGGCCCGCATGAAGACGTGTGTGCCGCAGGTGAAGCGGCGGTAAAGTTTTTTCTGCCACAATTGACGTTTACGTAAACGTCAATTGCATTCACCCCCAGCCAACCGAGGAAGACCATGCCAGACTCCATCGTGATCGTCAGCGCCGCCCGCACCCCCATGGGGGGCTTTCAGGGCGATTTTTCCAGCCTTGCCGCCCATGACCTGGGCGGTGCCGCCATCCAGGCCGCCGTGCAGCGCGCCGGCATCAGCCCCGAGCTGGTGACCGAAGTGATTTTTGGCAACTGCCTGATGGCCGGCCAAGGCCAGGCACCGGCGCGCCAGGCGGCATTCAAGGGCGGCCTGCCCAAGAGCGCCGGTGCGGTCACGCTGAGCAAGATGTGCGGCTCCGGCATGCGCGCGGCCATGTTTGCGCACGACATGCTGCTGGCCGGCAGCCACGATGTGCTGGTGGCCGGTGGCATGGAGAGCATGACCAACGCACCGCACCTGCTGCTCAAGGGCCGCAGCGGCATCCGCATCGGCCACGACCGCGTGATGGACCACATGATGCTGGACGGCCTGGAAGACGCCTACGAGGCTGGCCGCTCCATGGGCACCTTCGGTGAAGACTGCGCCGCCAAGTACAGCTTCACCCGCGAACAACAAGACAATTTCGCCACGGCCAGCGTGCAGCGTGCGCAGGCAGCTATCCAATCAGGAGCATTTGAGGCGGAAATCACCCCCGTGACGGTCAAGACCCGTGCGGGCGATGTGCAGATCAGCGTGGACGAAGGCCCGGGCAAGATCAAGCTGGACAAGATTCCCACGCTCAAGGCCGCGTTCAAGAAAGACGGCACCATCACCGCCGCCAGCAGCAGCTCCATCAACGACGGCGCGGCCGCCATGGTGCTGATGCGCGCGGGCACCGCTGCCGAGCTGGGCTGCAAGCCCCTGGCCCGCATCGTGGCCCACGCCACCCACGCGCAGGAGCCCAACTGGTTTGCCACCGCCCCTGTGGGCGCCACGCAGAAGCTGCTGGCCAAAGCCGGCTGGAAGGTGGAGGACGTGGACCTGTGGGAAGTCAACGAAGCCTTTGCCGTGGTGCCCATGGCGCTGATGGCCGAGCTGCACATTCCGCACGACAAAGTCAACGTGAACGGCGGCGCCTGCGCGCTGGGCCACCCGATTGGCGCCTCCGGTGCGCGCATCATGGTGACGCTGATCCACGCGCTGAAGGCGCGTGGCCTTAAAAAAGGTGTGGCGACCTTGTGCATTGGCGGCGGTGAAGCCACCGCGCTGGCGCTGGAATTGCTATAAATTCAGGAGCTGTTTGCGCATATTCTGCGTGGGCTGGAGTGCCAAATGACCATGCGGGGATGTGGAGTGTCGGGGGCCGATTTCTGCGCGTTTGGCAGTATGAGGCCCCCGGCACTCCGCATTCCTGCATAGCGGGCGCCACTAACTTGGAGTGAGCATGACTGTTTTTGTAATAGGTGCATCGCGCGGCATTGGCCTGGAACTGGTGCGCCAGTACCTGGATGCCGGTGAACGCGTGATTGCCACCGCACGCGACGAAGCGGGACTGGCGCGCCTGCGCGACCTGGGCGCCCAGGCCATGAAGCTGGACGTGAGCAACCCCGCCAGCATCAGCGGCCTGAGCTGGCAGCTCGATGGCGAGAAGATTGATGTGGCCTATTACGTGGCTGGTGTGTTCGCGCAAGAGGATGCCAAGTCCCCACCCACGCAGCAGGCTTTTGATTCCATGATGCACGCCAACGTGCTGGGCGCCATGCAGGCGCTGCCGCAGGTGGCACCCTGGGTGGAAGAGGCGCAGGGCCAGTTCGTGTTTTTGACCAGCGACTTTGCGCAAATCAGCGGTGTCGAAAACAGCCGCGCTTGGGTCTACCACGTCAGCAAGGCTGCGCTGAACATGGCCGTGGTGGCGGCGCAACCCGACTACCCCACGGCGCAGTTTTTGCTGATCCACCCCGGTTGGGTGCGCACCGACATGGGCACCCCCGATGCCCCTCTGCTGCCCGAAGAGAGCGTCGCCGCCATCCGCACCACCGTGGCGGCACGTAAGACAGACAAGACCGGGTTTGCCTGTGGCGACGTGCCGTATTTGCGCTGGGACGGCAGCGCATTCGATAGCTGGTAAGCCGGCACGCCCCCCCAAAAAAACGAGAGAGACAAGCCCATGCTGCTGACCCAAGACCAGGAAATGGTGCGCGACGCCGTACGTGCCTTCGCCCAGGCCGAACTCTGGCCCCACGCGCCCCAGTGGGACAAGGACCACACCTTCCCCAAGGCCGCCCACCAGGGCCTGGCCGCGCTGGGCGCCTACGGTATCTGCGTACCCGAACACCAGGGCGGTGCGGGGCTGGACTACGTGACCCTGGCCCTGGTGCTGGAAGAAATTGCTGCGGGCGATGGTGGCACCAGCACGGTGATCAGTGTGACCAATTGCCCGGTCAACGCCATCCTCATGAAATACGGCAACGCGCAGCAGCACCAGCAGTGGCTGGAGCCGCTGGCGCAAGGCCAACTGTTGGGTGCCTTCTGCCTGACCGAGCCGCATGTGGGCAGCGATGCTTCTTCGCTCAGAACCACCGCCGTGCGAGAGGGCGACGAGTACGTCATCAACGGCGTAAAGCAGTTCATCACCAGCGGCAAGCATGGCGATGTGGCCATCGTCATCGCGGTGACCGACAAGGGTGCGGGCAAGAAGGGTATGAGCGCCTTTCTGGTGCCCACCAACGCGCCGGGCTACGTGGTGGCGCGGCTGGAAGACAAGCTGGGCCAGCACAGCAGTGATACCGCGCAGATTAACTTCGACAACTGCCGCGTGCCCGTAGAGAACCTGATCGGCAAAGAGGGCGAGGGTTACGGCATTGCCTTGGGCGGGCTGGAGGGCGGGCGCATTGGCATCGCCGCGCAAAGCGTGGGCATGGCGCGCAGCGCCTTCGAGGTGGCCGTGGCCTACGCCAAGGACCGCCAGAGTTTTGGACAGCCCATCTTCAACCACCAGGCGGTGGGTTTTCGTTTGGCCGAATGCGCCACGCAGATCGAGGCCGCGCGGCAATTGATCTGGCACGCCGCCGCGCTGCGCGATGCGGGTCGCCCCTGTTTGAAGGAAGCCGCCATGGCCAAGCTCTTTGCCAGTGAAATGGCGGAGAAGGTCTGCAGTACCGCCATCCAGACGCTGGGCGGTTACGGCTACGTGAGCGACTTTCCGGTGGAGCGCATCTACCGCGATGTGCGCGTCTGCCAGATTTACGAAGGCACGAGTGACGTGCAGAAGATCATCATCCAGCGCGCACTGGGCTGAGGTACCCATGGCCGTCACCTTGCCTTCCGGTGTCACCCTCTTCGAGCGGGGCTGGCTCTCCAGCAACAACGTCCTGATCGAGGGCGAGGGCGGTACCGTACTCATCGACAGCGGCTACTGCACCCATGCGGAGCAGACGCTGGCGCTGGTGGACTCTGCTTTGCAGGGGCGCCCACTGGACTTGCTGCTCAACACCCATTTGCACAGCGACCACTGCGGTGGCAATGCCGCGCTGCAGGTGCGCTACCCGGCGCTGCAGACCCACATTCCGCCGGGCCACGCCGAGTACGTGCGTGTGTGGGATGCGCACGCACTGAGCTACACACCCACGGGGCAGCAGTGCCCACCGTTTCGGCTGGATGCCACGCTGCAGCCCGGTACCGAGATGCGCCTGGGCGACCTGCCGTGGCAGGTACATGCCGCGCCGGGGCACGACCCGCATTCAGTCATCCTGTTCGAGCCTGCCAGCCGCACCCTGGTGTCGGCCGATGCGCTGTGGGAGCGTGGCTTTGGCGTGGTGTTCCCCGAGCTGGATGGCGAAGGTGCGTTTGACGAGGTGGCCGCCACGCTGGACCTGATTGAGCGGCTGAACCCGGCCACCGTCATTCCTGGCCACGGCACCGCGTTTGCCGATGCGCCCGCGGCGATCGCGTTTGCACGCCAGCGGCTCAACGGCTTTGTGCAGAACCCGGCCAAGCATCTGCAATACGCGGCCAAAGTGTTGCTCAAGTTCAAGCTGCTGGAGGCCCAGCACCTGGAGATGGACACGCTGCTGGGCTGGGCCCGCGGCACGCCTTACTTTGCGACCATGCTGGCCACGCACTTTGCGGGGCAGGCTTTTGAAGCCGCGGCGGGTCAACTGGTGCAAGACCTCGTGCGCTCGGGGGCTGCTCACGTGCAAGATGGCGTGGTGTACAACGCTGGTTGAACCACATTCTGGAGGTACTGCCGATGCGATGCCGATTGTTCTGCTTTGCCGCAATGCTGCTGTGTTGGGGCGGTGCCCGGGCCCAATCGGTGGAGTGGATAGACACCCACTTTCACTTCACCATGGACGATGCCTCCAGCACTGCCGAGCTGGTGGCCAAAGCCAGGACCCTCATGCAGGCAGAGAACATGCGCATGATGGTGGTGTCCTCGCAGCCGCGGCCCAATATGGCGGGGTCCGATTTCCTGGCGGTACAGCGCGAGTTGGCGGCGGACGGCAAGCAGTTTGCCGTCATGGCGGGCGGCAACTCCCTGAATCCTCTGATGCACCAGATCCACGAAGGCAAAGTCCCGCCGGAGAAAGTCGCCGCCTTCCGGGCCCTGGCGGAGCAGTCCGCGCAGAGTGGCGTCAAGGGCTTCGGTGAAATCGCCTTGCACCACCTCTCGCTGAACGATTTGCATGCCTATGAGGCGATTCCCGCCGACGACGGTTTGGTCAAAACCCTTGTGGATGTGGTGGCCCAATACGATCTGGTGCTGGATGTCCATTTCGACCCGGTGCTGGCCAGAATGGCCAAACCTGCAGAGCTGACATCACCCAACAACCCTGCCGAGTTTGCGCCCAATTTCGAAGCCTTTGAGCGGCTCCTGGCCTACAACCGCAAGGCCCGGATCGTGTGGGCCCATGCCGGTGGCAACGACATGCTGGGTGACTTCACCCCGCGGCTCGCAGCCGCCATGCTGGAGCGGCATCCGAATCTGTACATGAGCCTGCGCCCCCGCGGCATGCAAGCTGGGGTGATGTTGCAAGGCCGGGGCAAACTCAATCCGGAGTGGATGGCGGTGGTGCAGAAATATGCCGATCGTTTTGTCATGGGCAGTGACAGTTTTCTGGTGGCCGACAAGGCCCAGGGTGGCCCCGCCGCGCGCATTTTTGCAGAGCGCTCTGCCACCCAGCGCCAGGGCATCCTGATGGTCTTGGCGGCCTTGCCTCCTGACGTGGCGCGCAAAGTGGCGTTTCAGAACGCTGTCCGGATTTACAAACTTGAACCCTGAGGACCCGCACCATGCCCATCACCAAAGGATTTCGCGCGCTGGTGGACGCCGCCATGGCGCAGGTCACCACCTACAGCGTGGCTGAAGTGCTGGCCAAGCTGGAGAGCCCGCGCGTGCAGTTGGTGGACATTCGCGATATCCGCGAGCTGGACGCCGGCACGGTGGTAGGGGCCTTCCATGCGCCGCGCGGCATGCTCGAATTCTGGGTGGACCCCGCGTCGCCGTACCACAAGAAGCTGTTTGCCGACGAACACAAGGAATTCATCCTGTTCTGTGGCCTGGGCTGGCGCAGCGCGCTGGCCGCCAAGACACTGCAGGACATGGGCATGGCCAACGTGGCCCATATGGACGGCGGCTGGGAGGGCTGGCTGCAGGCAGGGGGCCCCACTGAAACGCTGGACCAGCAGAAAGCCCGCCGCGCCGCCAAGGCATGATGGCGGGCATGAAACCTTGTGAGATCAATTCCGCCTGCCCATGCGGCAGGCTGCACCAGAAGAAAGCCCTCGCCTACGGCGCCTGTTGTGGCCGCTGGCTGGACACCGACACCCCCGCGCCCGATGCCGAAAGCCTGATGCGCAGCCGCTACAGCGCCTTTGCCCTGGAGCGCGCCCCTTACCTGCTCATGACTTGGCATGCCAGCCACCGCCCGGCCAGCATCGAATTCGACCCTGGCGTCAGATGGCTGGGGCTGGAGGTGCGCAGCCATACGGTGCAGGACGCGACGCATGCGCAGGTGGAGTTTGTGGCGCGCCAAAAACCGCTCAGTGGCCCCGCCGTGCGCCTGCACGAGCGCAGCCGATTTGTATTGGAAGACGGCCACTGGCTGTACGTGGATGGAGATGCCCTGTGAAGTTTGATGCTGTGTTGTTCGACTGCGATGGTGTGCTGGTGGACAGCGAGCCGATTACCAACGGTGTGCTGCGTGACATGCTGGCCGAACAGGGCTGGCGGCTGAGCGTACAGGAATGTATGGACATTTTTGTGGGCAAAGCGGTGATCGATGAGCGCGCCCGCATTGAGGCAGAAACAGGCAAGCCACTGACCCCTGAGTGGATGGTTTCTTTTCGTGCCCGGCGCAATGCGGCACTGGATGCGCAGGTGGTCGCCATTGCCGGTGCCGTGCCTGCCGTGGTTGCGGTGCACGCCAGCGTGCAGGGGCGCATTGCCTGTGCTTCGGGGGCCGACCGCATCAAGGTGGAGATGCAGTTGCAGAAGGTGGGCCTGTGGCCCTACTTTGATGGACGGGTGTTCAGCGGGCACGAGATGCCACGCTCCAAACCGCACCCCGATGTCTACCTGGCCGCCGCGGCCGCCCTGGGCGCAGACCCCAAGCGTTGCGCCGTGGTGGAAGACACCGTGACCGGCATAGCGGCGGGTGTGGCCGCTGGCGCCACGGTGTTTGCCTATGCGCCGGCAGGGCAGGGGGATGTGCTGCGCCAGGCTGGCGCCCACCAGGTGTTCACGCATATGGACGCCCTGCACGCCTGCCTGCTGGGCGCAGATTTGCGCCAGCCCGCCTGAACCTGTATCAGGGGCGGATGTCGGGCGAGGGCGTGGTGGGCACACCCTGGTCCCGTGCCGCTTGCTGCTGTATTTGCAGTGTGCGCAGGTAGGCAGGGCGCGCCTGCAGGCGCTGCCAGTAGGCGGCAACGGTGGGCGAGAACTGTGCAGACAAGCCTAGGTGCTGGGCCAAGAGCAGCGCATACCCCACGGCCACATCGGCTGCAGTGAATCGGTTCGCACACAGGTAGTCCGCGTGCTGCAGCGCGGTGTCCACCGCACGCAGGCGCGCCAGAAACCAGCGCGCATAGTCGGTCGCCACCTGCGGTTGCAGGCGTTCGGGCGGCTCGAAGTGGGTGTAGCGCAGTACCAGGGTCTGCGGGAAGGTCAGCGTGGCGTCACTCATGTGCAGCCAGTTCAGGTAGGTGCCAAACGCCGCATCGTCCATTGGCACATCGAGCTGGCCCGCGCTATGGCGTGCCGCCAGGTACTGGCACATGGCGGCGGACTCGGTCATGCGCGTGGCGCCGTCCACCAGCAGCGGCACCGTACCCAGCGGGTTCTCCTGCAAGTAGTCACGCGCCAGGGCGCGGGGCGGAAAGGGCAGCATGCGCAATTCGTAGGGCAGACCCAATTCCTCCAGCATCCACAGGGGCCGTAGGGAACGTGCGCTGACGCAGTGGTGCAAAACAAGCATGGTGGTGGCTTTCTAGCGTTTCTTGAGGGCGCGCAGGTCGTGCATGCCGGGCAGGGTGCGCGGGTCGCTACCTTCGGGGAAGATGCGGTGCTTCTGGATCTTCTGCGTGCCGGTGGTGGGGATCTCGGGCGCAAACCAGAGCCAGCCCGGTGCCTTGTAATAGGCCAGTTGCTGGTGGCAAAAGTCGAACAGGGCGCGCGCGGTGTCGGCGGTCTCCTGCCCCTGCGCTGGTTTGAGCACCACGCAGGCCAGCACCTCTTCCTCGCGCACCTCATCGGGCAGCGCCATGACGGCGGCGTTGGCCACCAGCGGGTGCGTCAGCAGCAGCGCCTCCACCTCGGCTGCGGCAATGTTTTCGCCCGAGCGGCGGATGATGTTCTTGCGCCGGTCCATGAAGTGAAACATGCCGTCTTCCCCCCGCTGCACCACATCGCCGGTATGGAACCAGCCGCCGCGCCAGGCGTCGGCCGTGGCCTCGGGGTTGTCCAGGTAGCCGCTGAAGAAATGGCGCCGCGGCGTGGCCGCGCTGTGGCGGATGACCAGCTCTCCCGGCGTGCCATCGGGCAGCACCTGCCCCGCCTCGTCCATCACGCAGGCGTCCAGGCCGGGGCGGGCACGGCCAAAGGCGCGTGTGCCCACCTGGCGCGGTGCGTGGCAATCGCACAGCGGGCGCACCATCTCGGTCATGCCCCACAGTTCCAGCAAGGGGAAGCCATAGCGGGCTTCAAACGTGGCATGCAGTTGCGGCTCCACGCCTGCGCCATAACCAAAGCGCACGCAGTGGGCGCGCTCCAGCGGGCTTTCGGGCTGGTTCAGCAGCATGGGCACCACCACACCCAGGTAGTGCACGATGGTGGCGCGGCTTTGCACCACCTCGGCCCACCAGCGGCTGGGCTGGAAGCGGTCGGTCTGCACCTGGCAGCCACCGCTCAGCAACATGCAATAGAAGGACAGGATGGACGCGTTCACATGGAACAGCGGCAGCGGGTTGTAGAGGCGTTCCTGCCCCTCGCGCACGGTGCCCAGCCCGCCCTGGTGGGCGTACCAGTGGCCGGCGGCCAGCTCGTAGGTGTGGGACAGCACGCAGCCCTTGGGCTGGCCCGTGGTGCCCGAGGTGTAGAGGATGCTGGCGGGTGTGTCGCCCACCGGTTCTCCGGCCTGGGGCGGTGTGGCTGGGGTGGGCAAGGGCGCGTCTGCCAGTGCCTCCAGCACGCACACCGGTGGCTGGTGCTGGCTTATCGCCAGGGCAGCCTGCACGGTCTCCAGGCGGCTGGCCAGCACCACGACCAGGTCCACGCGCGCATGGTCCACTAGGTAGGCCAGTTCGCGCGGGCGGTAGTCGGGGTTGATGGGCACGCAGCACACGCCCAGGCTGTTGAGTGCCAGCTTGTGCAACATGTGTTCCGGCCGGCTCTCCAACAACAGGCCCACGCGGTGGCCCAGGCCATAACCCGCGGCGCGGTACTGTGCCATCAATCCACGCACGGTGTCGGCGGCCTCGGCATACGTGATCTCGCGGCCTTCGGGGTCGTAGGCGCGTGCCGGGTTGGCGGGCACCGCCAGCAGGCTGTGGGTGGCGTAGCGCGCGCAGGCCGCAAAAAAGGCCTGGCCTATGGTGGTTGCGTCGTCAATCTCAATCATGGGCTGAGTCTATGGAGCGCTGTGGCGCAGCGTGCGCCAACAAGGCCACAAATCACGCCAGCGGCGTGGCGCTGCGGCGGAACTCGGCGGGGGACTGGCCGGTCCAGCCCTTGAAGGCGCGGATAAAACTTTTCTCGTTCTGAAAACCCGCCGCCTCGGCCACCTGCTTGATGGGGCGCTGGGTGCGCAGCAGCAGTTCGGTGGCGCGGCTCTGGCGCACCTCGTCTTTCAGGGCCTGCAGCGTGGCGCCTTCTTCCTTGAGCTGGCGGTGCAGCGTACGCGGAGACACATGCAAGAGCGCGGCCAGCGCCTCGGCACCGTGCGTATCCTGCGGCTGGGCGCCCAGCAGCTGGCGCACGCGCTGCACCAGCAGGCGGTCGCGCCGGTACTGCAACACCGTCAAGGGCAGGGCGTGCTGCAGCATCTGCTGCAGGGCCTTTTCGTCGCGCCGCAGTGGCAGCTGCAGGTACTGCACATCAAAACTGATAGCGGCCTGCGCTTGCCCGAAGCGGGTCGGGCCCGAAAACAGCACCTGGTAGGCCTCGGCATGCGCCGGGGCCGCAAACGGGAACTGTGCGTGCAAGAGCGGAATGCGCGAGTCCACCAGCCAGCAGGCCAGGCCGTGGATGTTGCGCAGCACCGAAACCAGGCAGAACTCGCGCAGCGCCCCCAGGTCGCGGTTTTCAGCAATCAGGATGCTGGCCGTGGTGCCGCTGGTCTGCAGCGTGAGCGTGATGTCGTCGGCAATCAGGCCATGGTGGCGGCACCAGCGCTTGACGGCCAGTGCCAGCGTGGGCGCGCTGATGGAGGCACGCGCCAGCATGCCGTAGCTGCCCCAGGGCAGGCGGCGGCTGAACCAGCCCAGCGCCTCGTCGTCCAGTTCGCGCATGGCGAGGTCCGAAATGCGCTCCATCTGCCAGGCCGTGATGCGGGCATGGTTTTGCAGCACCTGCTCTGGCGCAATCTGTGCCTGGGTCAGGGTGCTGGCCGGGTCCAGGCCATAACGCGCATAGGCCGCCACAATGGCTTGGACAAAGGCCATGGGGGTGGCGGCAACGGGGCTGGGGCGTGGCATGCCTGCAGTGTGCCAAAAAATGCGAAGGCTGTGGCAGGATTTGCAACCTCGGTGGCGTCCCGCCCGCGGAGCGGCGGACGCACAATGCCTGCTGACTGTCCAACCCCTGACCGGATGCGCCCATGACGATTCTGGAATCCCAGCTCAACCCCCGCTCGGCCGACTTTGCGGCCAACGCCAGCGCCATGCGCGCCCTGGTCGACGACTTGCAGGCCCAGGTGGCCCGTATTGCCGAAGGCGGCGGAGAGGCGGCCCGTGCCAAACATGTGGCACGCGGCAAGCTGCTGCCGCGCGACCGCGTGGCCATGCTGCTGGACCCCGGCACGCCGTTTCTGGAGCTGGCACCGCTGGCCGCGCTCAACGTCTACGACAACGCGGCGCCGGGCGCCGGCATCGTGGCCGGCATTGGCCGTGTGAGTGGGGTGGACTGCATGGTTGTGTGCAACGACGCCACCGTGAAGGGCGGCACCTACTACCCGCTGTCGGTCAAAAAGCATTTGCGCGCGCAGGAGATCGCGGCGCAAAACAACCTCACTTGCATCTACCTGGTGGACAGCGGCGGCGCCAACCTGCCCAACCAGGACGAGGTGTTCCCCGACCGCGACCACTTTGGCCGCATCTTCTTCAACCAAGCCAATATGAGCGCGCAGGGCATTGCGCAGATTGCCGTGGTCATGGGCAGCTGCACCGCAGGTGGCGCCTATGTGCCCGCCATGAGCGACGAGACCATCATCGTCAAGAACCAGGGCACCATCTTTTTGGGCGGCCCACCGCTGGTAAAGGCAGCCACCGGCGAGGTGGTGACGGCCGAAGACCTGGGCGGTGGCGATGTGCACACGCGGCTTAGCGGCGTGGCGGACCACCTGGCGCAGAACGACCTGCACGCCATTGCCCTGGCCCGCCAGGCGGTGGCGCATTTGAATAAAAAGAAGCCTCCAGCCCTTGCCACGCTTGCGCCAATAGCTCCTAAATATGTAGCGGATGAGTTGTACGGAGTGATCCCCACCGATACGCGCAAGCCCTTTGATGTGCGCGAAATCATCGCCCGCATCGTGGATGGCAGCGAGTTCCACGAGTTCAAGCCGCGTTATGGCGCCACGCTGGTTTGCGGCTTTGCCCACATCGAGGGCATGGCCGTGGGCATCATCGCCAACAACGGCATTTTGTTCAGCGAATCGGCCCTCAAGGGCGCGCACTTCATCGAGCTGTGCTGCCAGCGCAAGATCCCGCTGGTCTTCCTGCAGAACATCACCGGCTTCATGGTGGGCCGCAAGTATGAGAACGAGGGTATCGCCCGCAACGGCGCCAAGATGGTGACCGCCGTGGCCACCGCCAAGGTGCCCAAGTTCACCATCATCATCGGCGGCAGTTTTGGCGCCGGCAACTACGGCATGTGCGGCCGTGCCTACAGCCCGCGTTTTTTGTGGATGTGGCCCAACGCGCGCATCAGCGTCATGGGCGGCGAGCAGGCGGCCAGTGTGCTCGCCACCGTCAAGCGCGACGGCATTGAAGGCAAGGGCGGCGCCTGGAGCATGGAGGAGGAAGAGGCCTTCAAGGCGCCGATCCGCCGCCAGTACGACGAGCAAGGCCACCCTTACTACGCCAGCGCCCGCCTGTGGGACGACGGCGTGATCGACCCCGCCGACACGCGCCGTGTGCTGGCCCTGGGCCTGAGCGCCGCACTCAACGCGCCGATTGAAGACACCAAGTTCGGTGTCTTCCGCATGTAAGGGATTGCGCCATGACCGCACTGACCCTGACCCACACCGGCCCGCTGCTCACAATCACGCTGAACCGCCCCGAGGTGCGCAACGCCTTCAACGACGAGGTGATTGCCGAACTGACCCAAGCCTTCCAGACTGCAGCAGCGAGCGCCGAGACACGCGCCGTGGTGCTGGCTTCTGAGGGCCCCGCCTTCTGTGCGGGCGCCGACCTGAACTGGATGCGCCGCATGGCCGACTACACGCGTGCCGAGAACCTGGCGGACGCCGCCAAGCTGGCCGAGATGCTGCGTGTGATGTACGCCTGCCCCAAGCCCACCATTGCGCGCATCCAGGGCGATGTGGTGGCCGGTGGCATGGGCCTGGTGGCCGCGTGTGACATGGCGGTGGCCGTCGACAGCGCGGGCTTTTGCCTCAGCGAGGTCAAGCTGGGCCTGATTCCCGCCACCATCAGCCCTTATGTCATCCGAGCCATGGGCGCGCGCGCTGCACACCGCTACTTTTTGACGGCCGAACGCTTCAGCGCGCAGGAGGCGCTGCGCATCGGTTTTGTGCACGAGGTGGTGTCTGCCGAGCAGCTGGACGCCAAGGTGGCCGAACTGGTGAAAGCACTGGTCAACGCCAGTCCGAATGCCGTGCGCAGCTGCAAAGAGCTGGTGCAGACCGTGGCCGGACGCGAGATCGATGGCACCCTGATTGCCCACACCGTGGAAGGCATTGCCGACATCCGCAGCAGCAGCGAAGGCAAGGAGGGCGTCCAGTCCTTCCTGCAAAAACGCAAGCCGAACTGGCTGGTCTGAGTACCCGAGGAAAACAACATGTTCACCAAAATTCTGATTGCCAATCGGGGAGAGATTGCTTGCCGCGTGGCCGCTACGGCTGCGCGACTCGCTATCAAAACCGTCGCCGTGTATTCCGATGCGGATGCCTCTGCCAAGCACGTGGCTGCCTGTGACGAGGCGGTGCACATTGGCGGCAGCACGCCCAAAGACAGCTACCTGCGTTGGGAGAAGATCATTGAAGCCGCCAAATCGACGGGCGCCCAGGCCATCCACCCGGGCTACGGTTTTTTGAGCGAGAACGAAGAGTTCGCGCAAGCCTGCGCCACGGCGGGGTTGGTCTTTATTGGACCGCCCGCATCTGCCATCCTGGCGATGGGGCTGAAGGCTGAGTCCAAGCAGCTCATGGAGAAAGCCGGCGTGCCCCTGGTACCTGGCTACCACGGCAAGGACCAGGACCCCACGCTGTTGCAGCGCGAGGCCGATCGTATTGGCTACCCCGTGCTCATCAAGGCCAGCGCAGGCGGTGGCGGTAAGGGCATGCGCGCGGTGGACAAGGCGGAGGACTTTGCCGCCGCGCTGGCGTCGTGCAAGCGCGAAGCCATCAACAGCTTTGGCGATGACGCGGTGCTGATCGAGAAGTATGTGCAGCGCCCACGCCATATCGAGATCCAGGTGTTTGGCGACACGCTGGGCAACTACGTCTACCTGTTCGAGCGCGACTGCTCGGTACAGCGCCGTCACCAGAAGGTGCTGGAAGAGGCGCCCGCACCGGGCATGACGGAGGCCTTCCGCCAGCAGATGGGTGAAGCCGCCGTCGCTGCGGCGCGTGCGGTGAATTACGTGGGCGCCGGTACCGTCGAATTCATCGTCGAGCAAAAGCCCGACGGCGCCATGACCTTTTTCTTCATGGAGATGAACACCCGCCTGCAGGTGGAGCATCCGGTGACGGAAGCCATCACCGGGCAAGACCTGGTGGAGTGGCAGCTGCGTGTGGCATCGGGCGAACCGCTGCCGCTGCGACAAAGTGAACTGAAGATTCACGGCCACGCGATCGAGGCGCGCATCTGCGCCGAGAACCCCGACAACAATTTCTTGCCCGCCACCGGCACGCTGCAGGTCTACGGCCTGCCCGCGCATGTGACCTTTGAGCGGGCTAGCCATGGCACACGGGTGGACTCCGGCGTGCGCCAGGGCGACACCATCAGCCCGTTCTACGACTCCATGGTGGCCAAACTCATCGTGCATGGCGCCACGCGTGACGAAGCTTTGGCGCGCATGGATGCCGCGCTGGCGCAGACCCACATCGTGGGGCTGGCGACCAATGTGCAGTTCCTGCGCCATGTGACCACCAGCGCGTCGTTCGCCCAGGCGAATCTGGACACGGCGCTGATTCCACGCGAAGCCGCAGCCCTGTTCAACCAGGACAAGCTGGGTCTGCCGCTGGCCGCCGCGGCTCTGGTGGCGCACACGTTGCAGGCAGAGCAGGACCACGGCGCGCAGACCGACACGGCCGGCTGGCGCGACCCCTGGGCGCAGCGCGACGGCTGGCGTTCACATGGTCCGTCGGTGCGCGGTTTTGCGCTGGAGTACGCCGGCGAACCCCACACCGCGGTGCTGACCACCGTGCGCGGCGGCACCACGCTGGCCGTGGCGGGGCAGACCTTGCCGCTGCAGTGGGCCGTAAGCGCCACGGGCGCGCTGGACTTGCAGCTCGGCGCGCAGCGGGTATTGGCCCATATCTATAGAAATGGCGATGTAGCCCACGTATTCACTGCGCAAGGCGCTATACAAATCGTAGCAGTTGACGCACTGGCGCATGCCGGGGAAACCCATGCCGAGGGTGGCCGCCTGACCGCACCCATGCCAGGCAAGGTGGTGTCGTTTGCGGTGAAGGCGGGCGACGCGGTGACCAAGGGCCAGGCGCTGGCGGTGATGGAAGCCATGAAGATGGAGCACACCATTGCTGCGCCCGCCGATGGCACCGTGGCCGAGCTGCTGTTTGCGCCCGGCGACCAGGTGACCGAAGGGGCCGAATTGCTGCGCCTGGACGTAGCGGCCTGAAACGCGGACGGGGAAGGGGCTTTGCAAAGCGGCGAAAATCCCCGCATGCCTTCTTTGAACGTTACCTACTACTCGGCCGACATGGATGCGGCCTCCTGGATTCCCGGCCTGCAAGCGGCCTTGCCCGGTGCCTCGGTCACCCTGTGGGAGCCTGGTGCGCCGCAGGCGGATTTCGCGGTGGTGTGGAAGCCGCCCCAGCAGCTGCTGGACGAGCAGCCGGGTCTCAAAGCGATCTTCAACACCGGTGCGGGCGTGGATGCGCTGATGAAGCTGAACCTGCCGGCAGGTGTGCCGGTGATCCGGCTGGACGACGCCGGCATGTCGGTGCAGATGGCCGAGTACGTGTGCCACGCCGTCATTCGTCACTTCCGTGAACTCGATGGGTACGAGGTCGACATGGGCCAGGGCAAGTGGTCCTTCCGCAAGCCGCGCAGCCGCGTGGACTTCCCCGTGGGGGTGCTGGGCCTGGGCGTGTTGGGCGAGCGTGTGGCCAAGGCGGTGGCGCAGTTTGACTTTCCGGTGAACGGTTGGAGCCGTTCACCCAAGGCGGTGCCCGGCATCCACAGCTTTGCAGGCGAAGACCAGTTGGTCGCCTTCCTGGCCGCCAGCCGCATCGTGGTTTGCCTGCTGCCGCTGACCCTGGATACCGAAAACCTGCTCAATGCCCAACGCCTGGCGAAGATTCGTCCCGGTGGCTATGTCATCAACGTGGCGCGCGGCGCCCATGTGGTCGATGCCGATCTGCTGGCTGCCATTGACGGCGGGCATCTTGCCGGTGCCACGCTGGACGTGTTCCGCGTGGAGCCGCTGCCGCCGGGCCACGCCTTCTGGAACCATCCCAAAATCACCATCACCCCGCATACCTCCGCCCGCACGCTGCGCAGCGAAAGCATCACGCAGATTGCCAGCAAGATCGGCGCGTTGCAGCGCGGCGAAGCCGTGGCAGGCCGCGTGGATGCGGTGCGTGGCTACTAAAACGAAAGACACAGACCATGTCCATCCCCTCCAAAGTCACCATCATCGACGTAGGCCCGCGCGACGGCCTGCAGAACGAGAAGCAAGCCGTACCGGCCGCCGTGAAGGTGGAGCTGGTGCACCGCCTGCAGGATGCGGGCCTCAAGGAAATTGAAGTCACCAGCTTTGTCAGCCCCAAGTGGGTGCCGCAGATGGCGGATAACGCGGAAGTCATGGCGGGCATCCAGCGCAAGCCTGGTGTGCGCTACTCGGTGCTCACACCGAATATGAAGGGCTACGAGGCGGCTGTGCTGTCCAAGCCCGACGAGATTGTGGTGTTTGGTGCGGCCAGCGAGGCCTTCAGCCAGAAGAACATCAACTGCTCGATCGAGGAAAGCATCGAGCGCTTCCGCCCCGTGGCGCAAGCGGCCAAGGCGGCGGGCATTGCGGTGCGCGGCGCCATCTCCTGCGCCGTGGGCTGCCCCTACGAGGGCGAGATTGCGCCCGAGCGTGTGGCTCTGGTGGCGCGGCTCATGAAAGACATTGGTGTGGAGCATGTGGGCGTGGCCGACACGATTGGTGTGGGCACGCCGCTCAAGGTGCAACGCGCGCTGGACGCGGCGCTGCAGTACTACAGCGTGGACGAAGTCTCGGGCCACTTCCACGACACCTACGGCATGGCGCTGGCCAACACGCTGGCCTGCCTGGAAATGGGGATCTGGCACTTCGACACCTCGTCGGCCGGGCTGGGCGGCTGCCCCTATGCCAAGGGCGCGACCGGCAATGTGGCCACGGAGGACGTGGTCTACCTGCTGCACGGCATGGGCATTGAGACCGGCATTGACCTGGACAAGCTGATCGACGCAGGCCAATTCATCAGCGACTTTTTGCAGCGCAAGCCGCATTCCCGCGCCGCCAATGCATTGCTGACCAAGCGCCTCGGATAAACAACACCATGTGTGGAGCTGAATTGATAGAACTACCTGAAGGCGTACAGCGTGTCGCTGCGGCCCTGCAAGAGAAAAACCACCCGCACAGCCCGGTGATGCTGGACGGTGCCGCGCGCACCGCGCAGCAGGCGGCCGATGCGCTGGGCGTGGCCGTGGGCCAGATTGCCAAGAGCATCATCTTCAAGCGCATCGAGGACGATGTGGCGGTGCTGGTGGTGACCTCGGGCGACCGCCGCGTGGACGAGGCCAAGGTGGCTGCGCTGGTGGGGCCCTTGGGTCGGGCCAACGCGGCGTTTGTGAAAGAGCGCACCGGTTTCAGCATTGGCGGGGTGAGCCCGGTGGCGCATGCCATGCCGGGGGTGACGCTGATCGACCGCGAGCTGTTCCGCTTTGACGAGGTGTGGGCGGCGGCCGGGCACCCGCACGGGGTGTTCAAGCTGCATCCGCAGCACTTGGTGGTGCTGACTGGTGCGCCAGTGGCGGATGTGGTGGAAGTGCCCGAGGAAGAGGATGCGCTGGACACGATGGCGCGTGAAAATGCTATCAAAACGCTAGCTGCTCGTGCACTGTCCATAAGCGCTGTGGCCGAAAATGTGCCCAGTCCTTGTGTGAACGTGTGCCGCATGGACACGGGCAGTGGCCTGTGCGAAGGCTGCTTTCGCACCATCGACGAGATCCGGGAGTGGGGCCGCAGCGATGACGCGGCCAAGAAGGCAATGTGGGGCCACATCACCGAGCGCCTGCGCCAGACCCACCCCGGCGCGTTTGCCTGAACCCGCTGCCACACCAAGGCCCCCATGAAACAGATCACGTTTTACCTGGACTTCATTTCGCCTTATGCCTACCTGGCGTTTGAGGAACTGCCGCACGCGCTGCAGGGCTTGAGCTACAGCGTGCGCTACAAGCCGGTGTTTCTGGGGGGGCTGCTCAAGCACAATGCGGTGCTGGGCCCGGCCGAGGTGCCGCCTAAGCGCCACTGGATCTACCGCCACGTGCAGTGGCTGGCGCAGCGCAACGGTGTGCCGTTGGATTTTCCGGCCGCACATCCCTTCAACCCCCTGGGCCTGTTGCGCCTGGCCGTGGCCAGCGATGCGCAAGGCCTGCCCAACCGTTATGTCTGCGAAACCCTGTTTCACCATGTGTGGGTGGGCGGGGCCGATGCTGCGAACCCGCAGCGCCTGGCCGAAGTGACCCAAGCCCTGGCTCCCGTGCAAGACCCGGGCAGCGATGCCGTGAAAGCCCAGCTCAAGGCCCACGCCGACGAAGCCATTGCGCAGGAGGTGTTTGGCGTGCCCAGCTTTGAGGTGGATGGCAAGGTGTTTTGGGGCCTGGATGCGCTGCCCATGCTGCGCGCCTACCTGGAAGGTGACACCAGCCTGGCCGGTAGCGACGCTGACACGCGCTGGAACTGCGTGCAAGGGTGGCCATCGGGTATACCCGTGCGCCCCCGCTGAATTGCCGCGATGTGAAATGACGGTTAAGGGTTAGACCCTAAACCGTCAGAGGGCCGTCAGTTCTGCGCAAGCCAGCGTTGGTTTCGCGTCAGAGCAGGGTCAGTGCGCACTCCAAGAATACGTTCAACCTCCATGTCGGAGGCTCTACAACAATTGGAGACACACACTATGGCAACAGCAGCCCCACGGCCGATGTCGCAGGAAGAGAAGAAAGTTATCTTCGCTTCCTCGCTCGGCACCGTTTTTGAGTGGTACGACTTCTACCTGTACGGTTCTTTGGCAGCCATCATTGCCAAGCAATTCTTCAGCGGTCTGGACGAAGGCTCCGCCTTCATCTTTGCCTTGCTGGCGTTTGCTGCAGGTTTCATCGTGCGTCCCTTCGGTGCCATTTTCTTCGGCCGTTTGGGTGACATGATCGGTCGCAAGTACACCTTCCTGGTGACCATCTTGATCATGGGTTTGTCCACATTCATCGTGGGTATCCTGCCGAACTACGCCACCATCGGCGTCGCGGCCCCCGTGATCCTGATCGCCTTGCGTATGCTGCAAGGCCTGGCTTTGGGTGGTGAGTACGGCGGTGCTGCGACTTACGTGGCTGAACACGCCCCCCATGGCAAACGTGGTGCCTACACCTCCTGGATCCAGACCACCGCCACTTTGGGCCTGTTCTTGTCCCTGATGGTGATTCTGGGTACCCGTTCCATCATTGGTGAAGCCGCGTTTGCCGATTGGGGCTGGCGCGTTCCGTTCATCGTGTCCATTCTCTTGTTGGCCGTGTCGGTCTACATCCGTTTGAGCATGAACGAGTCCCCCGCTTTCGCCAAAATGAAGGCCGAAGGCAAGACCTCCAAGGCACCGTTGTCCGAATCTTTCGGCCAGTGGAAAAACCTGAAGATCGTGATCCTGGCCCTGATCGGTTTGACTGCCGGTCAAGCCGTGGTCTGGTACTCCGGCCAGTTCTATGCCCTGTTCTTCCTGACGCAAGCGTTGAAGGTGGACGGTGCTACCGCCAACATCATGGTGGCCATCTCGCTGATCATCGGCACACCGTTCTTCATCGTCTTCGGTTCGCTGTCGGACAAGATTGGCCGCAAGCCCATCATCTTGGCTGGTTGCTTGTTGGCCGCGGTGACCTACTTCCCCGTGTTCGAAGCGCTGACCAAAGCTGCCAACCCTGATCTGGCTGCTGCACAAGCTGCCAACAAAGTGGTTGTGACCGCAGACCCTGCTGAATGCTCGTTCCAGTTCAACCCCACCGGTACTGTGAAGTTCATCAGCTCCTGCGACATTGCCAAACAAGGTCTGGCTGGTCGTTCGGTGAGCTACGACAACGCTGTGGCCGCTGCAGGTACGCCTGCAACCGTGTCCGTGGGCACTACCGTGATCCCCGGTTACACCTCCAAAGGCTTGAGCAAGGAAGAAGGCGCTGCCAAGGCTGCCGAATTCAACAAGGCCCTGAACGAAGCCCTGAAGACCGCTGGCTACCCTGCCAAGGCTGACATGGCCAAGTTCGACAAGGTCAAGGTCATCATCATCCTGACTTACTTGGTGATCCTGGTGACCATGGTGTACGGTCCTATTGCCGCCATGTTGGTGGAAATGTTCCCGACCCGCATTCGCTACACCTCCATGAGCTTGCCCTACCACATCGGTAACGGCTGGTTCGGCGGCTTGCTGCCCACCACGGCCTTCGCCATCGTGGCCCAGACAGGCAACATGTACAACGGTCTGTGGTACCCCATCGTCATTGCCGGTGCAACTGTGGTGATCGGTGGCTTGTTCATCAAGGAAACCAAAGACGTGGACATCTACGCCAACGACTAAAAGTTTCGAGCGAAGTTGAGTTAGCGCCCCGGCCCGTGTGGCCGGGGCAATTTCCAGGCTCTCCTTGTGGGGGCCTTTTTTTTGAAAGAAGTGGTATGTGGAAAATTGTTGTGGGTTTTGTCGTATTTGCAGGTTTGGCGCTGTTTGTCCTGAGCAAGGGCGGTGACGTCGACATGGGTGGTGAAAAGCACGGTGCGGAAGCCCTGCACACCGAGGCGCCTGCCGCTACAGCATCAGCCCCAGCTGCCGCACCTGCACCCGCCGCCGCCGCCAGCGAAGCCAAGTAGTAGGGTTTACCTGATGTTGCAGGCAGCATGAAAACGCTGCCAGGGCGAGGGGCTCGCCCTAAAATGCCCGCATGAAATACATCAAAACAGAATTGGGGCAGCAAGCGTTCAAGGAACGCTCGCCGCTCTTTTCTGCGCGCCAGCGGTCCACCTTCATCCTGTTTGATGGCAACAAGACCCTGGAGCAAGTGTTGGCCGCCGCGGCCGGCATGGGTGTGACTGTCGAGGATGTGGAGCACATGGTAGCGCAGGGTTTTCTGACCCTGGCTGCGGGCTCCGCCACGGCGCTTGGCCCGGTGGCCACGGCCGAGGCCATTCAGAAAGCCGAAGATGCGGCGCGCCCCCCCAGCAACCGCACACCGCAAGAGCGCTACGCGGATGCCAAACCCATTGCCACCAAGCTCACTGCCGGTTTGGGTTTGCGCGGTTTTCGCCTGAACCTGTCCGTTGAAGCCGCCGCCGGGTTTGACGACTTGCTGACCCTGCTGCCCAAGATCCAGGATGCGGTGGGCAGCAAGCTCGCTAGCGAGCTGGAGCGCGCCCTGAAAGACTGATTCGCTGCGGCACTGCGCCGCACCGGAAGCGTCCCGCGCGGACGTCTGCAAAAATATCCTCACGCCCTGGTTGCACGTACCGGGCTGCCTAGAATGTCTCTCCTCCTCCAGAAGAGCATTCACTTATGTCCCAGGGAACCATCCGCATTCGCGGAGCGCGGCAACACAATCTCAAGAACCTTGACCTGGACATTCGCACCGGCGAATTGACCGTGGTGACCGGTCCCAGCGGTTCGGGCAAGTCCAGCCTGGTGTTTGACACGCTGTACGCCGAAGGCCAGCGCCGCTACGTGGAAACCTTCTCTGCCTATGCGCGCCAGTTTCTGGACCGCATGGACAAGCCCGCGGTGGACAAGGTGGAAGGTGTTCCTCCCGCCATCGCCATCGACCAGACCAACCCGGTACGCTCCAGCCGCTCCACCGTGGGCACGATGACGGAGCTCAACGACCATTTGAAGCTGCTGTTCTCCCGCGCGGGCAAGCTGTTCGACAAAGACACTGCGCTGCCGGTGCAGCACGACACGCCCGAGACGATCTATGCCGAACTGTTGCGGCGTGCCGCCAGCGAAGGCAACCCCCGTCTGGTGTTGACCTTTCCCGTGGAGCTGCCCGCCAGCACGACGCAGGAGGAAGTGACCCAATGGCTCAGCGCCAGCGGTTTTACCCGTGTGCAGGCCGAGCGCGAAGTGGCCACGGTCAGCGGCCCCCGCAAGATTCTGGATGTGGTGGCAGACCGGTTCCGCATCGACGGCGTGGAGAAGTCCCGTGTGCTGGAGGCCATTGAGGTCGCTTTGAAGCGTGGCAGCGGCCGCCTCAATGTTTATGCATTAAATGAGGCTCTGGCGCCCGTGGATGCTACGCAAGCAGCTCCTGAAACTGTAGCAAATGCAGCGCCCGTCCTGTGGCGCTTTTCCACCGGGCTGCACTGCCCGCAAAGCGATCTGCGCTACACCGACCCCATTGCCTCGATGTTCTCGTTCAATTCGGCGGTCGGTGCGTGTGAGGCCTGCCGCGGTTTTGGCCGTGTGGTGGGGGTGGACTATGGGCTGGTGATCCCGAACGACAAACTCACGCTGCGGGCCGGTGCCGTCAAGCCCATGCAGACGCCGGCCTGGCAGGAGTGCCAGGACGATTTGATGCGCCACGCCGAGGCGAGCGGTATTCCGCGCGACACGCCCTGGTACAAGCTGACCGAAGAGCAAAAAAACTGGGTTTACAAGGGCTCCCCGAACTGGAACGGCAAGTGGAACCAGCACTGGTTCGGCGTGGACCGTTTCTTTGAGTACCTGGAGAGCAAGGCCTACAAGATGCACATCCGGGTGCTCTTGTCCAAGTACCGCAGTTACACGCCCTGTGGCACCTGTGGCGGCGCGCGGCTCAAGACCGAGAGCCTGTTGTGGCGCATTGGCACCAAGGCGCAGGCCGATGCGGTGCTGCCACCGGCCAAGCGGTTTATGCCCCAAGGCGTGAAGTGGTCGCGCGATCAACTGGAGGCGCTGCCGGGACTTTGCTTGCACGACATGATGCTGCTGTCGCTGGACAAGCTGAGGCGGTTTTTTGATTCGCTGCAGGTGCAGCTGGATGGCAGTGGGGCGGAGCCAGGGGTGTCGGCAGAGGCCTCAGACACTCGCTTCGCGATTGCCAAGTCGGCCCCTACCGACACCCCTGGTTCCGCTTCGCGTTCGGGTGATGTTGCTCCGGCCCAGTCTGAGGCTGAAGCTAAAACGCTGAAGCTCTTGTTCGAAGAAGTCGGCACACGCCTCAAGTACCTGTGTGACGTCGGCATCGGCTACCTCACGCTGGACCGGCAAAGCCGCACGCTCAGTGGCGGGGAGGTGCAGCGCATCAACCTGACCACCGCCTTGGGCACTTCGCTGGTGAATACCCTGTTTGTGCTGGATGAGCCCAGCATCGGCCTGCACCCGCGTGACATGAACCGCATCATCGTGGCCATGCAGCGCCTGCGCGATGCGGGCAATACGCTGGTGGTGGTGGAGCACGACCCCGCCGTGATGCTGGCCGCAGACCGCATGATTGACATGGGCCCCGGCCCGGGCGAGAAGGGCGGGCAGATTGTGTTTGACGGCACCACCGAAGCGCTGAAGGGCGCGGACACCATGACCGGCGCCTACCTGGGCGGCCGCAAGCAGGTGGGCATGGGTTTCAAGCGCATGGTGGCACCCAACACCCCGCGCCTGATTCTGGAAGGCGTGACCGAGCACAACCTGAAGAACGTGTCGGTCGAGATTCCGCTGCAGCGCCTGGTCTGTGTGACCGGTGTGTCGGGCTCGGGCAAGTCCACCTTGATTCAGGATGTGCTGGCACCCGCGTTGTTGCGCCACTTTGGCAAGGCTACCGAGACGCCTGGCGCCCATGCGCGCCTGCTGGGCGCCGAGCTGCTCAGCGAAGTGGTGTTTGTAGACCAGTCACCCATCGGCAAGACGGCGCGTTCCAATCCCGTGAGTTATGTGGGTGCGTGGGACGCGATCCGCGAGTTGTTTGCGGGCGCCGCCTTGTCCAAAGAGCGCAGCTACACGGCCAGCAAGTTCAGCTTCAACAGCGGTGATGGCCGTTGCCCCACCTGCGGCGGCTCCGGCTTTGAGCATGTGGAGATGCAATTCTTGAGCGACGTCTATTTACGTTGCCCGGACTGCGATGGCAAGCGTTACCGGCCCGAGATTCTGGAAGTGACCATTGAGCGCAAGGGCCGTAATGTGAACGTGGCCGATGTGCTGGACCTGACGGTCAGCGAGGCGGCCGATCTGTTCAGCGCCGACCGCGATGTGATCCGCGTGTTGCAGCCGATTGTGGATGTGGGGCTGGAGTATGTGAAGCTGGGGCAGCCCGTGCCCACGCTGTCGGGTGGCGAAGCCCAACGCCTCAAGCTCGCGGGCTTTTTGGCGGAGGCGGCCAAGGGCAAGAGTGCGAGTGCGCAGTTCTTGGCCAAACGCGGTTCGCTGTTCATGCTGGACGAGCCCACGACGGGGCTGCATTTTGATGACATTGCCAAGCTGATGCGTGCGCTGCGCAAGCTGCTGGATGCGGGCCATTCGCTGGTGGTGATTGAGCACAACCTGGACGTGATTCGGGCGTCGGACTGGCTGATTGATTTGGGGCCTGAGGGTGGGGACGCGGGGGGTGAGGTGGTGGCGCACGGCACACCGGAAGACGTGATGCTGCATGCCACGTCGCACACGGGTCAGGCTTTGCGTGATTACGCGGCGGCTATGGGGGTGGTGCATGAGGTGGCCGAACCCTCTGCCAAGTATTTGGTGCGGGCTTCCTCTCTCGCTGCGGCGGATGGGCTTGCGCCCAGTGCCTCATACACTCGCTCCGCGATTGCAAAGTCGGCCCCGGGCGCAAGCCCATCCACCTCCGGTGCTGGGGTTGTCGATACGTCTAACTCCATTCGTATCGTGAATGCGAAGGAGCACAACCTCAAATCCTTGTCAGTGGATATTCCGCGTGGCAAGTTCAGTGTGGTGACGGGGGTGTCGGGTTCGGGCAAGTCCACGTTGGCGTTTGACATTCTGTTCAACGAAGGCCAGCGCCGTTATCTGGAGTCGCTCAACGCCTATGCACGTTCCATCGTGCAGCCCGCAGGGCGGCCGGAGGTGGATGCGGTGTATGGCATTCCGCCGACCGTGGCCATTGAGCAGCGCCTGTCGCGTGGCGGGCGCAAGTCCACTGTGGGTACTACCACCGAGGTGTGGCATTTCTTGCGCCTGTTGTACGTGAAGCTGGGCACCCAGCATTGCTACAAGGACGGCGCTGCGGTGGAGCCGCAGTCGGCGGACAGCATTGCAGCGCAGTTGCTCAAAAACTACCGCGGCCAGCACATTGGCCTGTTGGCGCCCCTGGTGCAGGGGCGTAAAGGCGTTTACACCGAACTGGCGGACTGGGCTCGCCCGCGTGGCTACACGCATCTGCGGGTGGACGGCAACTTCTTGCCCACCACCAGCTTCCCGCGCATTGACCGTTTCAAGGAACACAACATCGAGCTGCCAGTGGCCAGCCTGGATGTGACGCCGTCCAACGAGCCCGCGCTGCGCCAGGCGCTGGCCGATGCGCTCACACACGGCAAGGGCGTGGTCTATGTGCTGAGCCAGATTGACGGGCTGCGCGAGGCCATGCTGGCCGGCACGCCTGCTGCGGACATTGGCAAGGTGCAGGTGTTTTCCACCAAGCGCGCCTGCCCGGTGTGCTCCACCTCGTATGCCGAGTTGGACCCGCGCCTGTTTTCGTACAACAGCAAACACGGCTGGTGTCCGGACTGCGTGGGCACCGGTGTGGCATTGACCAAGGAGCAGCGCAAGGTGTTCGACGACTCCGTGAAGGACGATGACAACAAGGGCCGCGAGCAGACCTTTGCCGAGGCCGACATTGAAGACCTGCACGATGCGACTTGCCCCACCTGCAGTGGCACGCGCCTGAACGCGACGGCGCGCAACGTGAAGTTCGCCAACGTGGGCATCACCGACATTGCGCGCCTCAGCGTGACCGATGTGCGCAAGTGGGTACAGACGCTGCAAGTGGCGGGTGGCATGAGCACGCGCGAGGGCGACATCGCACGCGACCTGGTGCCCGAGATCAAGAGCCGGCTGGAATTTCTGGAAGAGGTAGGCCTGGGTTACCTGACGCTGGACCGCGGCGCGCCCACGCTTTCTGGTGGCGAGGCGCAGCGCATCCGTTTGGCGGCGCAGCTGGGCAGCAATTTGCAGGGCGTGTGTTACGTGCTGGACGAGCCCACCATTGGTCTGCATGCGCGCGACAACAAGATTTTGCTGGGTGCCTTGCAAAGCCTCAGTGACAAGGGAAACACACTGGTGGTGGTGGAGCATGACGAAGACACGATTCGTCACGCGGACCACATCATCGACATTGGCCCCAGCGCGGGCAAGCGCGGGGGGCGGTTGGTGGCGCAGGGGTCGATTGCGGATGTGCAGAATGCGCCCGAATCGCAGACGGGGCGCTACCTGTTGCATGCGATGAAGCATCCCTTGGCCGTGCGGCGGGGCATGGTTTCTTATGCAGAGACTTTGGTGCTCGACGCGGCGGAAGCCGAGGCGCCGGGTTCCTCATACGGCGAACCAACATCGTCACCCGGCGCATCGACTTCCGCCACGGGGGCTGGCAAACCTGCGAAGAAACTCAGTGCAAAAGCAGCCAAGGCCGCAGTGGCCGCCGCCCAGGTGAGCGCCAGCGAAACGGCCAACGCCGAACTTGCCGAACGCACCAAGGTAGCTGCCGAATACGCCGCCCTGGCCGACCGTCGCGCCGCCCAAATGTCCGTCGCAGCAGCGGGTAGCCCGGCGGTGGGTGACGATTTGGCAGTTGCGCAGCAAATGCATGAGGAGCCTGCCACCGGGCTACCCGCTGCGGGCACAGCAAAAACACATGAGCCAAAGCCAAAAATCGACTGGCTAACCGTCAAAGGCGCCAACCTGCACAACCTGCAAAACGTCACCGCCCATGTGCCATTGAAACGCCTGGTCGCCATCACCGGCGTCAGCGGTTCCGGCAAGTCCACGCTGGCGCGCGACGTGTTGCTCACCAACGTGCAAGTGGCCGTGCAAAAACGCAGCACCAAGGCGGGCCGCGATGCGCTGGACGCGGGGGAGAAAATTCAGTGGACCGGTTGCGAGGGCGTGGAAGGTTTCGAGACCGTGGACCGCGTGCTCGAAGTGGACCAAACCCCCATTGGCAAAACACCGCGCAGCTGCCCCGCCACCTACATCGGTTTCTGGGACACCATCCGCAAACTGTTTGCCGACACACTGGAAGCCAAGGCACGCGGTTATGCGTCCAACCGCTTCAGCTTCAACACGGGTGAGGGCCGCTGCCCATCGTGCGAAGGGCAGGGCATACGCACCATCGGCATGAGCTTCCTGCCGGACGTGAAGGTGCTGTGCGAAACCTGCAAGGGCGCGCGCTTCAACCCTGAGACCCAGGCAGTGACCTGGCGCGGCAAGAACATTGGGGATGTGTTGCAGATGGAAGTGGACGAAGCGGTGGACTTCTTTGCCGCCATGCCCGTGATCGCACACCCGCTGCAGTTGCTCAAAGACGTGGGCCTGGGCTACCTCACGCTGGGCCAGCCGTCGCCCACACTCAGCGGTGGCGAGGCCCAGCGCATCAAGCTGGTGACCGAGCTCAGCAAGGTGCGCGACGACGTGGGCAAGCGCGGCAACAAGGTGCCCCACACCCTCTATGTGCTGGACGAGCCCACGGTGGGCCTGCACATGGCCGATGTGGAAAAGCTCATCCACGTGCTGCACCGCCTGGTGAACGGTGGCCACAGCGCGGTGGTGATCGAGCACGACCTGGATGTGATCGCCGAAGCCGACTGGGTGATTGACCTGGGGCCGGACGGCGGCAATGGTGGTGGCCGGGTGGTGGCGGCGACGACACCTGAGGCGGTGGTGCGCTTGGGCACCCACACGGGCAAGGCGTTGGAGGCGGTTTTGGCGCGGTGACAGGGCGTAACACTTGGAGACTGGACGCGCCGAGTGGGGCTGCCTAAACTGTTTATTCGTTGGAACATGAGAAGGAGTCACCATGAAAACCGCACCCAAGGTATTTAAGCAATGGGCCCTGTTGGCCATAGTGTTTGGCGCTACGGCTGCCCTGACGGCGGGGGCGCAGACCACCACCGCACCCGCCACCAAGCCCGTGGCCACCAGCAACGCAATGAGCAAGCTCATTGCCCAGTACAGCCCGTGGGCAGGGTCCAGAGAAAACGCCACGTCTTTGGTGCAAGGGCTGAACACGGGGTCGTCCGTCACACTCAATGCCGCGGGCGGCGGTACAGCCAGCACGTTCACCCCGGCAAGCAGCAAGCTGGGGGTGGGGGAGGTGGGTATTGCCCTGTCACTGGCCAAGGCCTCCTTGGCGCAGCAGGGCATCACCAATCCCACGCCCGCGCAGCTCAGTGCCGCGCTGAATGGTGGTGTGATCACCTCTAGCACCTCCACCACCAGTGTGGCGGGTGTGCTGACGCAGCGGCAAGAAGGCAGTGGCTGGGGGCAGATCGCCCAGTCGCTAGGCGTCAAGCTAGGGTCGGTGGTCAGCGCCAGCAAAACGGACAAGTCCAAGGCAGGGGCCGAGCGCACGGCCCGCCAGAGCAAGGCCGAGTCATCCCAGAAGAGCGAATACGCGCATCACAGTGGGGGCAGTGCATCGGGACGGTCTGGGCATGGAGGTGGCGGTGGAGGTGGGGGTGGCAGCAAAAAGTAAGCCCCTGACATAAATCGAAACAAAGCGAAACCGGCATGACACCCGGCGTCACGGGAGCGACCCCACTATCGGCATCTCTTTTTTTTCCGAAAGTTTCTGTGATGTATCTCCGCGTATCTGCTTTGTCTCTTTCCGCGTTGGCTGTTGTCGGCACCACATTCGTGGGGGGTGCCCACGCCCAGCAAGCTCCCAAAGACGGTGGGCGAGTGGGGCTGGTCGCGATCGGCGGCTACGAGTACCAGGGCTCGGACGAAACACGCACCCTGGTGCTGCCCACGCTGGACTACACCTGGGCCAATGGGTGGTTCGCTGGTATCAATGGCGTGGGGCGCCAGTGGAGCACGGGTGCGCTGCAGTATGGCCTCAAGCTCGGTGTTGACATGGGGCGCGAGGAGGGGCGCAGCAGCGCCTTGCGCGGCCTGGGCAGTGTGGACGCCAGCGCGGAGCTGGGCGGCTTTGCCCGCTATGCCCTGGGCCAGGGCTTTGCGGCCAAAACCAGCCTGCGTGCGGGTTCTGGTGTGGGTAACAAAGGGGCGCTGTGGGACCTGGGGCTGGAGTACGGCCAGCCCTTGGGGGCCAGCTGGCGCCTGGGCAGCGAGCTGAGTGTGACCTACGCCAATGCAGACTACTTGCAGTCCTACTTCGGTGTTACGGCCCAGCAGGCCCAGGCCAGCGGTTATGCCGTCTACACCCCCTCGGCCGGCCCGCGGGACGTGAGCGCGCGTGTGGCCCTGACCTACCTGATCAGCCCGCAGTGGTCGCTGACGGGCGGGCTGCGCCATACCCAGCTGCTGGGCGACGCCAAAGACGCGCCCATGGTGCGCAAGTCCAGTGCCAACTCGGCGCTGCTGGCGCTGAACTACGCCTTTTGAGCGACATAAACCGAAACAAAGCGAAACTGCCCTGACACCCAGTGTCAGGGCCCCGGCGGCACCATGGCGGTCATGTTCAACCCGTCCTGTGGGACACGAAAGACCGCCATGACTCACTTCTCCCGCATCAGCCTCAAACGCACCCTTTTGGGGGCCCTGACCGCCACCGTGTTGGTCGGTGGCCTTGCCGCCTGCGCTGGCAGCCGCCACGAAGTCGGCGCCAGCATGAACGCCGAGCAATACGCCCAGAAGCGCGACAAGATGGTGGACAAGGCCGCCAGCAAGCTCGACCTCAACGAAGACCAGAAGAAGCGCTTGAGCGTGTTGGGCGACAAGCTGTTCGAGCAGCGCACCGCACTCATCGGTCAGACCAAGAACCCCCGTGCCGAGTTGCAAGCACTGATGGCCGGGGAGAAGTTTGATGCCGTGCGGGCCCAGGCCCTCATCAACGAAAAAACCACCGCCCTGCAGGCCAAGAGCCCCGAAGTGATTGCCGCGCTGGCCGACTTCTACAACAGCCTGAACCCGGTGCAACAACAAAAAGTGCGCGACTATATGGAAGGTCGCGGCCACTGGTTCAGCCGCGGGTGAGCGCCATGGCCACCGCCGCATTGAACGCCATTGCCGCGCCACTCCGGGCCTATGGTCCCGTGGTGTTTGAGGGCTACGAGGAACCCCATGCCGAAATCATGGCGCTGGTGTGGGGCCCCCGGTTTGACCGGGAGCACGCCCACACCCTGCTGGAGCGCCGACCCGGCTATGTGCCGCAGGTGCTGCAGGCCGTGCGCCAGGCCGCGGACCACTTTGACAGCCTGCCGGAGGCTGAGCGGCAGCGCCTGCGCACCCTCATCCTGCGCCACCGCAGCCGGTGGGACAATGCGCAGGCCGCCCACTAGCCCCAACGTATGCACCGCATCCTGCTGATCGACGACGACACCCAACTCGGTGGCCCGCTGGCCGCGTACTTTGCGCGGTTTGACATGGCGCTGGAGTGTGCGCTGCGCCCCAGCGAGGGGCTGGCGCGTCTGCAGCAGGGCGGCATTGATGCCGCCATCTTGGACGTGATGCTGCCCGAGATGGATGGCTTTGCCCTGTGCCGCGCCATCCGCAAGGAGAGCGACATTCCCATCCTCATGCTCACTGCGCGCGGCGAGGTGATGGACCGCGTGGTGGGCCTGGAGCTGGGGGCCGACGACTACGTGCCCAAACCCTTCGAGCCACGCGAACTGGTGGCCCGTGTGCAAACCGTGCTGCGCCGCCGTGCGCCCGTGGCCGCCAAGATGGCGCCGCCCGATGCCAACACGCTGCTGTTTGACGGCCTGCAGGTCAACGCCACCACCCGCACCGTGCTGCGCCAGGGCGAGGCGGTGGACCTCACCAGCACCGAGTTCGATTTGCTGTTGCTGCTGGCGCGTGCGCCCGGCAAGGTGTTCAGCCGCGACGACATCCTCAACCAGCTGCGCGGCCATGAGGCCGAGCTCTACACCCGCGCGGTGGACATCGTGGTGAGCCGCCTGCGCAAGAAGCTGGAGCCGCTGGACTGCATCAAAACCCTGCGCAACGCTGGCTACACCCTGGCCTTGGCCGGTAGCGCCACATGAAATTCCGGGGGCTCAAGTTCTGTGTCATGGCGCACCGCCGTGCCAAACACGCGCTGGCGCATTCGCTGCGCGTGAAGCTGGTGGCCCTGTTTGTGGTGCTGGCGCTTACCATGGCGGCCGCATTTACCTTCGGCATGCAGGCGGCCATCGGGGCCAGCTGGCGCGCCGTGGCCAAGCCCCTGCTCACCGATTATGTGGACCGCCTGGCCGCCGATATTGGCAGCCCACCCAGCACCGCAAGGGCCCTGGCCCTGACCGAGCACCTGCCCCTGAGCATCCGCATCAGCGGCCCGCAACTCAACTGGCGCAGCCACCCGCAGGAGCCCGAGCTGGACTGGATGTACGACGACCACGGCCCCGGGGAGGAATACAAGTTCTTCCAGCGCACCACGGCCGACGGGCACCGCGTCCAGTTCGGGATCAGCGTGCAAGCCTGGAACCAAAAGCCCCGCTTCATCGGCTGGGTCACCCTGACCACTTTGCTGCTGTTGACCTGGGTGGCCTACAAGTGGGTGCGCCGCATGCTGCGTCCGCTGGACGATATCCGCGCCGGTGCCCTGCGCTTTGGCGCGGGCGACTTTGCCCAAAACATCCCGGTGCGCCACGCCCACCATCCGGACGAACTGGGCGAGCTGGCCGCCACCATCAACACCATGGGCGCCGACATCCACCAGATGCTGGAAGCCAAACGCACCTTGCTGCTGGCCATCAGCCACGAGCTGCGCAGCCCGCTCACCCGCGCCCGCCTGAACACCGAACTGCTGCCCGAATCCACCGAGGTGCAGCCCAGCCGCGAAGCCCTGCTGCGCGACCTGGCCCTCATGCGCGACCTGGTGACCGACCTGTTGGAGAGTGAACGCCTGGCCAGCCCGCATGCAGCGCTGCACCGCGAGGCGGTAGACCTGCCCGCGCTGGTGCGCGATGTGGTGTGCGAACTGCAAATCGCCCACGCGCAACCCGATGGCTCGGGCGCACCGTCCATCAACACCACGCTGCCCGCCGCCTTGCCCCGGCTGCCGCTAGACCCGACCCGCATGCGCCTGCTGGTGCGCAACCTGCTGGACAACGCCCTGCGCCACAGCCACGAGGGCAGCGCCGCACCACGCATCGAGGTGCAGCCGCTGGCGGGCGGCGCCGTGCAAATCACCGTGCGCGACTTTGGCCCTGGCGTGGCAGACGACCAGATCCCCCACCTGGGCCAACCCTTCTTCCGCCCCGACGCAGCCCGCACCCGCGAAGGCGGCGGCGTCGGCCTGGGCCTCTACCTGTGCCGTCTGGTGGCACAGGCGCATGGCGGCAGTTTTGCCGTGCGCAATGCGCAGCCGGGGCTCGAAATTGTGGTGGTGTTGCCGCCGCACAAGGCCTGATTTGCTACGTTTTGTATAGCTGCTTGCGCATACTCCATAAGGGCTGGAGGCTGATTTGATATGAAATCCATGAAAACCTTCCCCATCCGCCTCACCCCCGGCCAGGACCTGCGCGCCGCGCTGGAAGCCGCGGTGCAGAGCCAGAACTGCCGCGCGGCCTTCGTGTTGTCCGGCATTGGCAGCCTGTCCACAGCTGGCATTCGCCTTGCGGGCGCGGCGCAGCCCACGCGGCTGACCGAGAGCATGGAAATCCTCACGCTGTCGGGCACGGTGGCGGTGACTGAGGGTGGCAAGACCGCCTCCCACATGCACATGGCCATTTCCACTGCCACGGGCCAGGTGCTGGGCGGGCATGTGGCGCCGGGTTGCACCGTGCTCACTACGGCCGAGGTGCTGCTGGCCCTGCTGCCCGACTGGCAGTTCAGCCGCGAGCCGGACGCGGCAACCGGGTATGACGAGCTGGCGGTGCGGGCACGGGGCTAATTCACTCCTGTTTTGATAGCTGCTTGCGCAGTATCTGCATGGGCTAGAGGTTAATTTCATTCATGACTTGCCTTTGGTCATCCATTCATTTACATTCAATATTCGCGATTCACGAATATTGAATGTAAATGCAACTGAAACCTCAAGACTTCCTGGTTGCCCTCAAGCTGGTGGCTTGGGGTGAGCAGCGCTGGACGTATGCGCGGCTGGCGCAGGAGCTGGGCATCAGTGTGTCGGAGGCCCATGCCTGCATCAAGCGCGGCTTGCAGGCGGGGCTGTTGGTCGATACCGCTTTGTTGATTCCGCCGCCAGAGGTTGCACCAGGCGTACAAGAGGGTGGTGCGGTTTATCGCGTACAGGCGCGGCCCCGCCGGGCCAGGGCGGACTCTTCTGACAGCACCGGCAGCGCGGATAATCCTGCCAAAGTGCACGGCCGCAACTTGGCAGAGTTTGCCGTGCATGGGGCCAAATATGCATTCCCAGCCGATAGGCTGCCTGTCTCGGTGGGCGTGCCCACCAGCCACAGCGCGCCAGCGTTTACGAGTGTGTTCGCGCCGGGCTCTGATGATTGGGTGTGGCCGCACCCCAATGGTTCGGTACGTGGGCAGGGGCTGGAGCCATTGCACCCCAGCGTGCCTTTTGCCGCAATGCAAGACACCAAGCTTTACGAAATGCTGGCCTTGTTTGATGCGCTACGCGTAGGCCGGGCCCGTGAGCGGGGCATGGCGCTCAAACGACTGCCGTTATTGATTTACCCCGACGGCCCCAAGCCCGCAGAGAGGCCCATGTATGGCTAATCCGAACCTTGACTTGCTTACATCCATTGCCAACGCGATGGGTGGGTTGCGAGAGCAGGTGGTGTTTGTGGGTGGTTGCGCAACTGGATTGCTGATAACCCAGCCCATCGTTGCGGATGCACGGGCTACTGAGGATGTCGACGCCATTGTCGAAGTGGCCTCGCTGGTGGGATACCACGCACTTGCGCGGCAGCTCATGGATCTGGGTTTCAAGCAAACCATGGCTGACAACACACCGCCATTCCGGTGGTACTGGAATGGCATGCAGCTGGACTTGGTACCTCTGGACGAGAAGGTGCTTGGCTTTGCCAACCGCTGGTACAAACCAGGTTTCGAAGCGGCAAACACCGCAACCTTGCCTTCAGGTTTGCAACTGCGGCATCTGTCTGCGCCGTACTTTATGGCTACCAAGCTGGAAGCATTTAAAGACCGGGGTAACAATGACGTCTACATGAGCCATGATCTGGAAGACGTCATCGCGGTAGTTGATGGCCGCGAAGAGCTGGCCGTTGAGATGAGATCCGCGCCAACCGATGTGCGGAGCTTTGTAGCATCTACCTTTGGCGAGCTTTTGCAGCACCCTGATTTCACCAACGTATTGCCCGGCATCGTTTCACAGAGCGCACGCGCAGGCCTTGTGCTGCAGCGCTTTACGAACATTGCCGCTGGCTTGGCCGTTTAAGCCGAGCGAACAATGCCCTCAATCTCATCAATCACTTATCTCCTAAACCATGTCCACATTCGAAATTGAAGGCGGCGTGCCCCTGCGGGGCACCATTCGCGCTTCCGGCAACAAAAACGCCATCCTGCCCATGATTGCGGCCTGCATCCTGACGGACCAGGAGGTCATCCTCGACAACGTGCCCGACATCATTGATGTGCGCCACATGCTGGACGTGATCATTGCGCTCGGCGGCAAGGTGGAGCGCAGTGGCGAGCGCGTCAGCATCCATGTGGCCAGCGTGCGCACCAGCGAAATCGGCCAGGCCCTGTGCAACAAGGTGCGCACCTCCATCCTGTGTGTGGCCGGCCTCTTGCATCGCACTGGCTCCGCGCGCCTGTACCCGCCGGGGGGCGACGTCATTGGCCGCCGCCGGCTGGACACACACTTCTACGGCCTGATGAAGCTGGGCGCCAAGGTCAGCATCGATGGCACTTACGACTTCACCATGCCCGGCCCGCTCACCGGCGCCGAGCTGTTTTTTGACGAACCGTCGGTGACCGGCACCGAGCACATCCTCATGGCCGCCGTGGTGAGCCGCGGCCACACGCTGATCCGCAACGCCGCCTGCGAGCCGCATGTGCAAGACCTGGCCCATCTGCTCAACGCCATGGGCGCCAAGATCAGCGGCATCGGCACCAACCAGCTCAGCGTGGAAGGTGTGGACTCGCTGCACGGCACCCGCTACACCGTGTGCCACGACCACATCGAAGCCGCGTCCTACCTGGCGCTGGCCGCCGCCACTGGTGGCGAAATCACGGTGGAGGGCACCGACAAACACGCCTACGGCATGTGCCACCGCGTGTTCGAGACCCTGGGCGTCAAGATCGACTTGCACGACAAACACATCTTCCTGTCCGGCAACCAGCGCATGCAGGTCACCCGCGACTTTGACGGCGCCATGCCGGTGATTGGCGACGGCCCCTGGCCCCAGTTCGCCACCGACCAGATGAGCTGCATGATCACCCTGGCCACGCAGGTGGAGGGCAATGTGCTGTTCTTCGAGAAGATGTTCGAGTCGCGCCTGTACTTTGTCGACAAGCTCATCGCCATGGGCGCCGCCGCCGTGGTGTGCGACCCGCACCGCGTGGTCATCAGCGGACGCAGCAAACTGCGCGCCACCACGCTGCCGTCGCCCGACATCCGTGCCGGCATGGCCCTCTTGGGCGCCGCCCTGTGCGCCAGCGGCAAGTCCACCGTGCAGAACGCCAACATGATCCAGCGCGGCTACGAAAAGCTGGACGAAAAACTGTTGGCGCTGGGTGCCCGCATCACCCAGAAGGTCTGAGTCTGCTATATAAAGAATAGCTGTTTGCGCAATATCCACGGGGGCTGAAGCCCTATTTGATGCCTAAACCATGAAAACCTTCTACAACCACCTGCACGCCCAGCACCAGGGCAAGGTCGAAATGTTCCGTGGCGCGCTGGTGCCGTGTTTTGAGGTACCGGCCCGCGCCGACCATGTGCTGGCCGAGTTGCAGCGCCGCCAGCTGGGCACCGTGCTACAAGCCCAGGCCTTTGACGACAGCGCGCTCACCGCCATCCACAGCCCGCGCTACCTGAATTTCTTGGCCACGGCCTGGGACCAGTGGGTGGCGCTGGACCCGGCCAACGCCGACAAGGACATCCTGCCCTCGGTGTGGCCCACACGCACCTTCCGCACCGACATCGAGCCGGACAACTTTGCCGCCAAGGTGGGTCTGTATTCGTACGACGCGGGCTCGCCCTTTACCAGCGGCACCTGGGTGGCGGCGCGTGCTGGCGCCCATTGCGCGCTGAGTGCGGCGCAGGCCCTGCTGGACGGCGACCGTGCCTCGTTTGCGCTGAGCCGCCCGCCGGGCCACCACGCGGGCGCGGACTTTTTTGGCGGCTACTGCTTCCTCAACAACGCCGCGTTGGCCGCGCAGCACCTGCGTAACGCCGGCATGCAGAAGGTGGCCGTGCTGGATGTGGACTACCACCATGGCAACGGCACGCAGGCCATCTTTTACGAGCGGCCCGATGTGTTCTTTGCCAGCATCCATGGCGATCCGCGCACCGAGTACCCGTTCTACCTGGGCCATGCCGACGAAACCGGGCAGGGCGCAGGTCTGGGTGCCAACCTGAACTTGCCGCTGCCGCGTGGCACTGATTACGCCACTTGGGCGCAGGCGCTGGACACGTCGCTGGCGGCCATTGCCAAGTTTGGTGCAGAGGCACTGGTGGTGTCGCTGGGCATGGACACCTTTGAGGGCGACCCGATCTCGGGCTTCACCTTGAAGAGCTATGACTACCTGCGCGTGGGCGAACGGCTGGCGCGCGCTGGCTTGCCCACGGCCTTTGTCTTTGAAGGCGGTTATGCGGTGGAAGAGGTGGGTATCAACGCGGTGAACGTGCTGCAAGGTTTTACCGCTGCTTAACCATTGGCTGCACGCCGGGCCGTCCCGGTGCGGCTAAGCTCCTGCCCCATGACCCGAATTTTCTTGTTGCCGGCGCGCCTGTGCGCCGGGCCCCGCCGCTGGCTGCTGGCCAGCTTGCTGGGTACCCTGATGGCCGGTGCCGGTGCGCCATCACTGGCCTATGCCGACGATGCTTACACCGAGCGCTTGGTGACCGAGTTCGCCCCCTGGGTGGGCAGCCCGCAGGACACCGCGGTGTTGGTGCAGAGCCTGCAAAGCGGTCAGGCGCTGGACCCCAGCGGGGTGGCCGGTGGGGTGCCTGCCACCGGTGCGCTGGGTTATGGCGAAACGCGCCTGGCGCTCAAGCTGGCGCAAGCCACCTTGGCGCAAGAAGGTGTGACCCAGCCCAGCGGCGCGCAAATCCAGGCGGCTTTGCATGGCGGCACCGTCGATACGGCCAACGGCCCCAAGGTGCTGCCTGGTGTGCTGCCGCAGCGCGCCCAGGGCCTGAGCTGGGGGGCGATGGCACAAAGCGCGGGCATGTCGGTGGAAGACCTGATACCGCCAAAATCGACCGCTCCCAAGCGGGCTGCGGTCAAAAAAACCGCCAAGGCCAAGAAGAAAGCGGCCACCAAACCTGCCGCCAAAGCAGTCGGCAAAAAGACGAAAGCCGTCCCCAAAAAGTCCGGCAAATAGGGCACGCCCGCAGGGCGTTAGACCGTGCCGCTGCGCCAGGTGCGCAGCAGGGCGAACCAACCGATGGCGGCCACCGCAATCAGCACGAGCGGAAACCCTGCGGTGGGGGACCAATCAATCAAGGCCCCTGATATGGCCGAGGCCACCAGCCCGCCCAGCGTGTAGTTCAACACCAGCACGGCGGTGCTGTTGACCAGGGGGATGCCCTGCTCCCGCGCGCCGATATCCGTCATGCTGAGGGTGTAGAGGCTGCTACCCGCCGCACCGAGCACAAACACAATGGGCCAGGCCAGCCACTGCGCCTGCGCCACCAACAGCAGCCCGCAGGCGGCCAGCAGGGCGATGGCTACACATACCGCCATCAGCGTGCGTCGCCCGCGGACCTTGTCGGTAAAACGATCCGCCACCATGCCCACCGGAATGGCAATCAGGGTGCTGCCGAGTCCGCTCACCGAAATCAACAGCGCCGCCGCTGCGGCCCCCAAGCCCATGGCCAGGCCGTAGAGCGGCAGGATGGAGGCCAGGCCCAGTTCAAAAAAACCGCCAATAAAGCCGGCCAGCATGATGATGGGGTGGTTCCGCACTGCCAGCCACAGGCCGTGCAGGCCTACCGGCGCGTGGGCCGATTCGGCATGCGGCGCCACCACGGGGATCTGCGTGGTCCACGCCAGCCCGATGCTGAGCAGGGCAATCGCCAGGCCCAGCGCCGCAGGGCCGTCCGAGCCCACCCAGGCCAGCAGCGTGGGGCCGATGATGAAGGTGGCCCCCACCATGGTGGCGTAGATGCCGATGGTGCGGCCCAGCCGGTCCGACGGGGAGAACTCGGCAATGAAGGCCTCGGCCAGCACCCAGCGCAGCCCGCCCGCCACGCCTGCAAGCAGTTCCAGCGCAAACCACAGCCAGAGCGCGTCGGTGGTCAAAAATCCGATGGCCGCCAGCAGCGGCGCGCCGGAGGCAAACCACATGGTGGTGCGCTGGCCCCAGCGCCGGGTGAGTGCGGCGGCAAACGGGGTGACGATGAAGATGCCCAGCCAGGTGGTGGCCGCAAACAGGCCCGCCACGGTGGTGGACACGTCGCGCTCTTTCAGCAGCACCAGCATCAGTGGCGACAGCATGAACACCCCCGACAGCTGGAACAGCGTGGAGCCAAACACGCTGAGCAGGCCCAGGAGCGAGCCCGTCGACGTGCGGCGAGCGCTTGCGTCCGTCATGGGCTGCGGGCCTGCAGAATGGCCCGCGCCACTTCGGCAAAGCCGGCGCCGCGCTCGGCTGCAGTCACATAGCCCGGCAGGTGCGCCAGCTGTGGCACAAAGCGCGCAATATTGGCCACCCCCACGCTATGCGTGAAGTGCGCAAACATGGCCTGGTCGTTGCCCGAGTCACCGACAAACACCCAGCGGTCCCGTTCGTTCGGTAAGTCGCGTCCCAACAGCGCCTGGGCAATCCAGCAGGCCCCCTGCCATTTGTTGAAGTTGCCAAAACAACCGTGGATGTGGATGCTGCTCACCGTGGTCTGCATGCCCGCGCGCTGCAGCACGGCCAGTACCTGCTGCACGGTCTCGGGCGAGTGGCGGGCAAACTCGGCGTAGTCAAACGCCAGGTCGGTTTCGCGCCCGGCGCTGTCGCGGCTGAGTTGCACGCCGGGCACCTCGGCCATCACCTGCGCGGCGATGGCCTGCATGCGGGCCTGGTTGTCGGTACGCGTGGCGACGTCTTGTTGATACAGTTTTGATAGCGGTTCGCGCATATTCCATGCGCTCTGCAGGCCTTTTTGATGCGCAAACGCCACCGCCCCGTTCTCCGCCACCATGGCGTCCACGGGCCAAGCGGCGCCGTGGGTGCCCGCCATGAAGGGTTCGCACCAACCAATGGGGCGCCCGGTGATGGGGATGACGATGAGGCCCGCGGCCTTGAGGTCGGCCAGCGCCTGCAGCGCGTCGGGCGTGATGGCACCCTCGGTGGTCAGGGTGTCGTCAATGTCGGTGAACACGCCCACCAGCTTGCGGCGGGCTTCTTGGGGCCAAAGGGTCAGGGCTTGCATGCGGCGGTTGGGTATGCTGCGGCTTGTGCGCACAAAGGCGCCATTGTCCGGGAGTTGGTGATGCAGCGTTGGGTCGTCATGGGGTTGTCATTGTGGCTGCTGGCCTGGGGCGCCGCGGCACAGACGCGGGGCGACCAGGCCTTCACCTGCCAGCGTGCCGCCAGCAAGATGGATGCGCTCATCGAAGACTGGCATGCCATGGTGCTGGAGTACCAGGCCGAGGCCCAGAACCCGTCGGTGCTGCAGATGTGGGCCGAGCACCGCAAGGGCCGGCTCAAGACCAACTTCCAGAAACACTGCAATCGCCAGTGGGCCACCCACCAAGCCATCTTGGTGTGTTTCAGCGGCTCGGTCACCGAGCTGGGGCTGGCCCTGTGCCACCAGGCCGACACCAACCCCAACGGCTGGCAGTACACGCCCTAGCCGGCCTCAGTCCACCAGCTCGTAGAGGGCGGAGCCGTCGCCGTTGTCCTGCACCAGCCGGATCTCCTGGTGCTGGCCCAGAAAGCGGCTGGCCGCGCTGCCCGACAGAAAGGTGGGGTGCACACCGGCGATGCGGGCGATGCGCCAGTTGCCGTCGGCAGACGGGTTGACGGTGTGGTCCGCCGCCAGTTTGTCCGACATGCGCAGGTACTCCACCAGGGCCTGGCGGTTTTCGTCGGGCGCGTCCAGCACCACCTTGTCGGCCTTCAGGCCGGGGAAGTTGCCGCCGCCAAATGCGCGGTAGTTGTTGGTGGCGACCACAAAGCGGGCCGTGTCCACGATGGGCTTGCCTTCAAACAGCAGCGTGCGGATGCGGTGGGCGTCCGGGTTGGCGAGCTGGCCCTTGGCGTCGTAGCGGGCGGGCTGGCTCACGTCGATCTCATACTGCACACCGTCGATCACATCGAAGTTGTAGGACGGGAAGGCGTCGTTGATGAGTGGCTGGCGTGCCGGGCCCTGCGGGTCGATGCGCAGGAACTGGCCGGCTGACATTTCCAGCCATTCGCGCACCTCTGCGCCGGTGATCAGCATGGCCTTGAGCGTGTTGGGGTAGATGTAGAGGTCGGCCATGTGCTTGATGGCCAGGGGACCGGCAGGAATGTCGGTGTAGTAGTTCCAGCCCTGGCGCCCGCCCGCCTTGAAAGGCGCGGCAGCCGAGAGCACCGGGTACTTCTCGTAGTCGGTGCCCTGCATGGCGCGCTTCACATAGGCAATCTGTGCGTTGGACACGATCTGGATGGACGGGTCATCCGCCACCTGTGCAAAGTAGCTGTAGATGGGCGCGCTGCTCTGGGCCACCTTGTTGCGCACATAGTCCAGCGTGCGCTGGTGCTCCGCGCCAATAAGCTGCATCACCATCGGATCTTCGGCCGCCAGCGACTGTTTGGCGGTGCGGTCAAAGATAGGGCGGATGGCGGCCTGGCTGCCCACCACCTTCCAGCTGCCGCTGCGGTTGTCCAGCGTCAGGTCGATCACGCCCAGGTGGTCGCCCCAGCGGCCGGGCATGACGGCGGGTACGCCATTGATGGTGCCGCGCGCGATGTCCACCTTGGGGTAGCTGGCAAAGGCCTTGCCGGGAAATTCGGCATGCGCATGGCCGAACAGAATCGCGTCCACCCCGGGCACTTCGGCCAGGCGCGACACGGCATTTTCCGCAAAGCTGCCGACCTCGCCTTTTTCAAAGCCAGAGTGGGGGATGGCGATCACCAACTGCGCGCCCTTGGCCCGCATCTCGGGCACATAGCGGCGGGCCATGTCCACCATGTCGCGCGTGACCACCTTGCCTTCCAGGTTGGCCTTGTCCCACTGCATGATTTGTGGCGGCACAAAGCCGATCACACCCACGCGCAGCGCGTGGGCCTTGCCATTGGCGTCCTTGAAGCTGCGGTCCAGCAGCACATAGGGGGTGAAGGCGTGGGTGGGGCTGGCGCTGTCCTGCTTGCCGTCGGCCAGCAGCACGTTGGCGTTCACATAGGGGAAGCCGGCCCCGGCAACGGTGCGACGCAAAAAGTCCAGGCCGTAGTTGAACTCGTGGTTGCCCAGGTTGGCGGCGTCGTAGCCCAGCGGGTTCATGACCTTGTAGGCGGGGTGCGTCTGGCCAGCCTGCAGCGGCGCCACGCGCGCCACCACATCGCCCAGCGGGTTGCCCTGCAGCAGGTCGCCGTTGTCAAACAGCAAGCTGTTGGGCGCCTCGTTGCGCGCGGCCTTGATCAGGCTGATAGCGCGCGCCAGGCCGTACTGGTCGGTGGGCTTGTCCTGGTAGTAGTCGTAGCTCAGCAGGTTCATGTGCACATCGGTGGTCTCCAGGATGCGCAGTTGCAGTTGTTCTGCGCTGGCGGCAGTGCCCAGGGCTGCCAGCAGCAGGGCGCTGGCGAGGCGCAGGGAAGAGGGAAATGTCATGGGAGCTCCTGTCCGGTCAAGCCAATAAAAAAGCCCACTGGGGTCAGCGGGCTTTTTATCTTACTGCGGCTGGCGTGTGGACCCTCAGCCCGCGCTTTGCAGCGCCAAGCCCGCATGCTCGCGCAGCGGGTGGAAGTGGATCTTGGGGAAACGCTCCTGCGCCAGGCGCACGTCATACGGGCTGGTGCACAGGTAGGCCAGCGTGTCGGCCGCGTCCTTGGCCATGCGCTGGGGGTAGGCGTAGACAAACTCGCGCAGTTCGGCCGGACTGTCGGCCGTGATCCAGCGTGCGCCGGTGTACTGGCTGCCTTCCAGGCGAATGTCGGCGTCGTATTCGGCCTTCAGGCGGTGCTGCACCACTTCAAACTGCAGCTGGCCGACTGCGCCCAGGAGCATGTTGCCGCCCATCTCGGGCTTGAACACCTGGATGGCACCTTCCTCACCCAGCTGGGCCAGGCCCTGCTGCAGCTGCTTGGTACGCAAGGGGTTTTTCAGCACCACGGTCATGAACATTTCGGGCGCAAAGAAGGGCAGGCCGGTGTACATCAGGTTCACGCTGCCATCGGTGATCGTGTCGCCCAGCTGCACGCCGCCGTGGGTGGTAAAGCCCACGATGTCGCCCGCGTAGGCCTCTTCCACCGCCTCGCGGCGCTGGCTCATGAAGGTCACCACCGACGTGGGGCGCAGCTCTTTGGCGGTGCGCATGACCTTGAGTTTCATGCCCGGTGTGTATTTGCCACTGGCCATGCGCACAAAGGCAATGCGGTCGCGGTGGTTGGCGTCCATATTGGCCTGCACCTTGAACACCACGCCACTGAAGGCCTCGTCTTCGGGCTGCACTTCTTTCACCACGGGCTGGCGGTTCACCAGCGTGGTACTGGTGCGGCTTTGCGGGCTGGGGGCCAGATCGACCAATGCGTCCAGCACCTCCATCACCCCAAAGTTGTTCACACCCGAGCCAAAGAACACAGGGGTCTGTTTGCCGGCCAAAAAGGCTTCCAGGTCCCAGGCAGGGCTGGCGCCGGTGGCCAGCTCCATGCTCTCCATGGCGGTGGTCCACTCGTGGCCAAAGCGCTGGGACAGGGAGTCGGCGTTGTCCAGCGACACGGTGTCAAAGTCCTGCGGGCGGCGTTCGCTGCCGCTCTCAAACACGGTCATGGCCTGGGTGCGCAGGTTGACGATGCCACCAAAGGCCTTGCCCTGGCCCACGGGCCAGGTCATGGGCACGCAGGGCATGCCCAGCTCGCGTTCGATCTCGTCGAGGATGTCCAGCGGCTCGCGCACTTCGCGGTCCATCTTGTTCACAAACGTGATGATGGGCGTATCGCGCTGGCGGCAGACCTCGATCAGGCGGCGCGTCTGCGCTTCCACGCCGTTGGCCGCGTCAATCACCATCAGTGCCGAGTCCACGGCGGTCAGCACGCGGTAGGTGTCTTCGGAGAAGTCCTTGTGGCCCGGGGTGTCCAGCAGGTTGATGACGTGGTCGCGGTAGGCCATCTGCATCACCGACGAGGCCACCGAGATGCCGCGCTGCTTTTCGATTTCCATCCAGTCGGAGGTGGCATGGCGGCTGGCCTTGCGCGCCTTGACCGAGCCAGCAATCTGGATCGCGCCCGAGAACAGCAGCAGTTTTTCGGTCAGCGTGGTCTTGCCGGCGTCCGGGTGAGAAATGATGGCAAAGGTGCGGCGGCGGCGGGTTTCGGCAAGAAAAGACATGGAGGGGGAGGGCTGCAGGCAGCGGCTGAGGCAAAGGGGGGGATTTTAGGGCCCTCGCTGCTGGCAAGCGGCTCCGGCATGATGCGCCGTCGTGGTGCCCGGAGCGGCAGGGACTGATTCCATCCCTTGGGCATCTACACTCCCGCCATGCAAAAAAGCGGTGGCACGACCAATATCAAGCAACTGGCACAGGCCTTGGGCCTGTCTACCTCCACGGTCAGCCGCGCCCTGAATGGCTACACCGATGTGAACGAGCAGACCCGCCTGCGCGTGCAGGAGATGGCGGCTGCCATGGGTTACCGGCCTGACGCCGGCGCGCGCCGCCTGGTGCGTGGCAACACGGACGCCGTGGGCATTGTGTATTCCGCAGCCGTCGAGAATCTGGGCAACCCGCAGTTCCTGGACATGGCCGATGGCCTGGCCGAACGGCTGGAACGCGACCACCTGGACCTGCTGCTGGCCGTGGCCAAAAACGAGACCGAGCTGGAAATCTATGAACGCCTGTTCCGGGGCGGGCGGGTGGACGCGGTGATTGTGCCCAACACCCGGGTGCAAGACCCGCGCGTGGATTACCTGCTGGACAAGGGCTACCCCTTTGTGGGCTATGGCCGCACGGCGCAGTGCGACCACTACTCGTGGCTGGACTTTGACAATGACATGGGCAGCCGATTGGCGGTGGAGCATTTGCTGGCGCTGGGCCACACCCGCATTGCGTATGTGCATGCACCGCTGGTGCTGAACTTTGCCTACCAGCGCCACCGGGGTTTTGTGGACGCTCTGGCCACGGCCGGGGTGGACATCCCTGCGAGTTACTGCATGGGGGGCGTGAACGACCGCCGCAGCGGTTTGCAGGCGGCGGCACGGTTGCTCGCGCTGCAACCCAAACCCACGGCCGTGTTGGTGGACAACAACCTCGGGGGGGTGGGCCTGATCCGCGGGCTCATCGATGCCGGTTTGCATGTGGGGCAAGACATCTCGGTCGTGGTCCATGGCGATATTCCGCAAGACACCCTCCTCACCGGGCTCGATGTCACCACCGTCACGCAGCCCACCCCGCAGACGACAGGCATGGCGTTGGCCGAGATGGTGATGCAGGTATTGCGCGCCCCGCAAGACGGCCCCTACCAAGTGCTGCGCCAGCCGGCCTTGCAGCTGGGCAGCAGCACGGGCCCGGTGAGGCAAGCTTGACCTTTTTCTGCGGGCTTGGTGCTGCGGGGCTATTGCGCTCCGCAGCAACGCGCTAAAATCCCCCACTTCCGAGGAGCGTTGCAGCTCGCCGCCCATGCCACGTGGGTGCCGCGAGTGAGGCTCGGAAAACACGCCGCGTCCTGCGCCGTGCCTGTCAACGGCGCTCACCCACTGGTCGTGTGCGGTGAGTTGGTTTTGAAAACTCCCCCCATGCCGCCAGTGCTTATGCAAATGAACGTTTGGAGCACACCATGAGCGCTGTATTGAAACCCACCAAGACCCCCAAGACATCGAAGGCCGCTGTGGCCAAGACAATCGTCGCCAAAGTTGCAGCGGCTGCCGCTGAAGATTTTCAGATTGCCGACATCGGCCTGGCCGCCTGGGGGCGCAAAGAGCTGACCATTGCCGAAACCGAAATGCCCGGTCTGATGGCCATCCGCGAGGAATTCACCAAGAGCCAGCCCCTGAAGGGTGCACGCATCACCGGCTCGCTGCACATGACCATCCAGACTGGCGTGCTGATTGAAACGCTGAAAGCCTTGGGCGCCGATGTGCGCTGGGCTTCGTGCAACATTTTCTCGACCCAGGACCATGCCGCCGCCGCGATTGCCGCCACCGGCACGCCGGTGTTTGCCGTCAAGGGAGAGACCCTGGAAGACTACTGGGACTACACCCACCGCATTTTTGAGTTCAGCGGCAAGAAGGGCACCGCGGCTGAAGGCCCCAACATGATTCTGGACGACGGTGGCGATGCCACCTTGTTGATGCACTTGGGTGCCCGTGCCGAGAAGGACATCAAGGTGTTGGCCAAGCCCGGCAGCCACGAAGAAATTTGCCTGTTCAACAGCATCAAGGCCAAGCTCAAGCTGGACCCCACCTGGTATAGCCGCCGCCTGAAAAACATCATTGGCGTAACCGAAGAAACGACCACGGGTGTGATGCGCCTGGAGGAAATGTCCGCCAAGGGCACGCTGGCCCTGCGCGCCATCAACGTGAACGACTCGGTGACCAAGAGCAAGTTTGACAACCTGTACGGCTGCCGCGAATCCCTGGTGGACGGCATCAAGCGCGCCACCGACGTGATGATCGCCGGCAAGGTGGCCTTGGTGGCCGGCTACGGCGACGTGGGCAAGGGCTCCGCCCAGGCCCTGCGCGCTTTGAGCGCCCAGGTGTGGGTGACCGAGATTGACCCGATCAACGCCCTGCAGGCTGCGATGGAAGGTTACAAGGTCGTGACCATGGAATATGCCGCCGACAAGGCCGATATTTTTGTGACCACGACCGGCAACAAGAACGTCATCACTTACAAGCACATGGATGCGATGAAGGACCAGGCCATCGTTTGCAACATCGGTCACTTCGACAATGAAATTGACGTTGCCTCCCTGTCCAAGTGCAAGTGGGAAGAGATCAAGCCCCAGGTTGACCACGTGATCTTCCCCAAGAGCGGCAAGAAGGCCGAGAAGCGCATCATCCTGCTGGCCAAGGGCCGTCTGGTGAACCTGGGTTGCGGCACCGGCCACCCCAGCTTTGTGATGTCGTCCAGCTTTGCCAACCAGACCATTGCGCAAATCGAGCTGTTCACCAAGCCCAAGGAATACAAGGCCGGCAAGGTCTACGTGTTGCCCAAGCACCTGGACGAAAAAGTGGCCCGTTTGCACCTGAAGAAGGTGGGTGCCATGCTGACCGAATTGACCGACGAGCAGGCTGCGTACATCGGTGTTTCCAAAGCCGGTCCGTACAAAAAAGACACTTACCGCTACTAAGCCAAGGATTCCATGCGTATAGACCAACTGCTGGTACAGCGCGGGCTGGCCAGCACCCGCTCGCAAGCACAGCGCCTGATCGCCGACGGCGTGCAATGGCAAAAGATGGAGGTGGGCGGGGAAGTCTGGAAGCGCGTGGTCAAAAACGGCGACGATGTGCCCGAAGACGCCCCCATCCAGCTGCTGGACGACTCCGAGGCACGTTATGTGTCGCGCGGTGGCCTGAAGCTGGAGGCGGCGCTCAAACACGTAGGCCTGTCAGTGGCGGGCTTGCGTTGTCTGGATGTGGGGCAGAGCACCGGTGGTTTCACCGACTGCCTGCTGCAGGCGGGCGCCCAGTCGGTGGTGGGGGTGGACGTGGGCAGCGCCCAGCTGCACCCCAGCCTGCGCGGGGATGCCCGGGTCTTGTGTGTGGAAGGGGTCAATGCACGCACCTTGTCCGCTACAGATTTGATAGCTGCTTACGCAGATAGTACGGGCGCTGAGGGGCAATTTGACCTTGAAGAAGACGGCGAGACCTTCGAGGATTTCGATGACTCCGAGATCGGCGCCGAACCTCCTTCCGAGGGTGACGACGCAGAGCTGGCCGCCTTGCCTGCGGAGTTCGCTCCGCCGTTTGACGTGCTCGTGGCGGACCTGTCCTTTATCTCCCAGACACTGGTGTTGCCCGCTGCTGTGTCCCTGCTCAAAGCGGGTGGCTCCCTGTTGACCCTGGTGAAGCCGCAGTTTGAGCTGCAGCCGGGCCAGGTGGGCAAGGGGGGGATTGTCAAAGACCCGGCCATGTATGCCATCGTCGAACAGCGCCTGCGCGAGGCCTGCGCCGAACTGGGCCTGACGGTCACCGCGTGGTTCGACTCGTCCATCGAAGGTGGCGACGGTAACCGCGAATTTTTCATTTTCGCCCGCAAGGCGGGCTGAGCACCATTCCCGCATGTGCGGGGCCGGTGAGACGGAGATGCTGATGTTTGCCAACGACCGAATTCCCCTGAGCCTGGAGTTCTTCCCCCCCAAGACGCCCGAAGGTGCGGAGAAGCTGCGTGGCGTGCGCCAGCAGCTGTATGCGCTCCAGCCGGAATTTTGTTCGGTCACCTTTGGTGCCGGCGGTTCCACGCAAGAAGGCACTTTCGGCGCCGTGCGCGAGATCCTTGCCGAAGGGGTGAGCGCGGCGTCACACTTCTCGTGCATTGGTGCCACCAAAGACACGGTGCGCGCGCAACTGGCCACGCTCAAGGCCATGGGCGTGAAGCGCCTGGTGGCTCTGCGTGGGGACCTGCCCAGCGGCTATGGCGCCGGCGGCGAGTTCCACTACGCGAGTGATCTGGTGGCCTTTATCCGCGCCGAGACGGGGGACGACTTCCACATTGAGGTGGCGGCCTACCCCGAGGTGCATCCCCAAGCCAAGTCACCTGCCAGCGATTTGCAGGCGTTTGCCGCCAAGGTCAAGGCCGGTGCCAATTCGGCCATCACCCAGTATTTCTACAACTCTGACGCCTATTTCCGCTTTGTGGAAGAGGTGGATGCGCTGGGGCTGGAGGTGCCGGTGGTGCCTGGCATCATGCCCATCACCAGCTCCACGCAGCTGATGCGCTTCTCGGATGCCTCCGGCGCCGAGATCCCGCGCTGGATTCGCCTGCGCCTGCAAAGCTATGGGGACGATGTGGCCTCGATCAAGGCCTTTGGCCTGGAAGTGGTGACGGACTTGTGTGAGCAGTTGCGCGCCGGTGGGGCGCCTGCGCTGCACTTCTACACCATGAACCAAAGCGCTGCCACCTTGGCGCTGTGCCAGAACCTGGGCTTGTCAGCCAGCTGAGATTTGCGTACGCCCCATTGGTTGATGGGGCGTTTGCCAACTTAGCCTGCGGAATCCAGCGTAAACGCGGCGTTGCTGTCCTGCCCCAGCAGCTCCACCATCTGCGGGAGGGCATCTTTGAGCTGGGCCTTCAGCGTGTGCGGCGGGTTGATCAGGAACATGCCGCTGGCGGGCAGCCCGGGGCGAACGACTTCGCCTTGTGCATCCTGCGTCAGCTTGCTGGACTTGACCGTCAGCGTGGCATGCAGCCAGGACTTGCCCGCTTTGTTGGCCATGGTTTTCAGGCGCTTGGGCAGGTCGTGTGCTTCGGGCCGGGGGATGATGGGGTACCACACGGCATAGGTGCCGGTGGCAAAGCGCAGCAGCGCATCCGCCACCATGTCGAGCACGCGGCCGTAGTCGTTCTTTACCTCGTAGCTGGGGTCGCACAGCACCAGGGCGCGGCGTGACGGCGGCGGCAGAAACTTTTTGAGTCCCTCAAAACCATCCTCGCGCAGGATGGCGACTTGGCGGCCTGCCTCCAGTTGGGCCACATTGGCCATCAGGGTTTTGGTGTCGGTGGGGTGCAGTTCATAGAGCTTGAGCTTGTCGCGCTCACGCAGCAGGCTCTGGATGATGAAGGGCGAACCTGGGTACACGCTCCAGCGCTCTCCGCTGTTGAAGCCCGCCACCATGTCGACATAGTCCTGCAGCGCAGGGGCAAACGGTTGTTTGGGTTTTGCACCCACCAGTTTTAAGAATCCTTCCGCGGCCTCTTCGCTGGTCTTGGCGTAATCACCATCCAGGCGGTACAGGCCGGCTCCGGCATGGGTGTCAAACACATTGAGGGCGGTGTCTTTCTGCGTCATATAGCGCAGAACCGCCAGCAGGACGGTGTGTTTGAGGACGTCGGCATGGTTGCCGGCGTGAAAGGCGTGGCGGTAACTAAACATCCCCTATGATACCCACGCAGGGCACCCACGCCACAGGCGTAATCGTTGGACACACGGGCCCGCAAGTTCCGCAAGGCCTCGCGCCGCGATCTCTACACAGTTACAGAATGCGTGAAAGAACATCCCCGCCCGGTGCGTCTGTTGCGGTCCCCTTGGGGCATGTTGATGCTTTGCCACCCGGCGCGATGCTGGGCGAGTTTGAAGTGCAGTCGCTTTTGGGGGTGGGTGGATTTGGCATGGTTTACCGGGGGTATGACCACACCTTGCATCGCCCTGTGGCTATCAAGGAATACATGCCCTCGGCCCTGGTGGGGCGTGATGCAAGCCTGGCGCTGACCGCGCGCTCCACGGCCGACACCCAGCCTTTTCAGACCGGTTTGCAATCCTTTATGGAGGAAGCACGTCTGCTGGCGCGTTTTGAGCACCCCTCCTTGGTCAAGGTCTATCGCTTCTGGGAGGCCAATAACACCGCCTACATGGCCATGCCGCTCTATGAAGGGATGACGCTCAAGGAGGCCCGTCGGCGCATGAGCGGCCCGCCCCCTGAGGCGTGGTTGCGCCAAGTGCTGTGGTCGGTGCTTGAGGCCTTGCGGGTACTGCATGGCAACTCCATGTTGCACCGCGATGTGTCGCCTGACAACATCTTCCTGCAGGATGTGGGACCACCCGTGCTGCTGGATTTGGGGGCCGCCCGGCGCGCCATTCTGGACAGCAGCCACAAACATACCGCCATCCTGAAAGTCAACTACGCACCGATCGAGCAGTACGCCGATGCACCCGATCTGCGCGAGGGGCCCTGGACCGACTTGTACGCCCTGGCGGCCGTGGTGCACGGCTGCGTGTGCAACGAGTCGCCCTTGCCCGCGACGTTTCGGGTGGTGCGTGACCGCATGCCGCCGTTTGCGCAGGTGGCCCAGACGGCACAAACACACTTTGGCCAAGCCTATACGCCTGACTTTGTGCGGACTGTGGCCCATGCGCTGGCCATCGAGCCTGACCACCGCCCGCAAAGTGTGGATGCGTTTGCCCAGGAAATGCTGTTGCAGCCGCCATTTGACATGGCGCGGTTTGACTGGCGCGAGGCTCTGGGTCCCAATGTGACTCTGGACACTGACACGCAGCACGCAAATACCCCAACCACGGCCTTGCTCACCACGCAGCCCGCTCCTCAGCCACGTACCCAGTCCTTGGCGGCCAAGCGCAACCGTCGGGAGGGCAGCGATAACACGGCCGTCCGCAGGGCGCAGCGCACGCGCGGGGCTGCCGGGCGCAAAACCAGTGCCCCCGTCGTTGCCAATTGGGTGTTTTGGGGAGGGTTGGTGTCGGTGGCCTTGTTGCTGATGGTGAGTGCTTACTTGGCATTGCGCAAACCTGTTGTGGTGCAGGAGTCACCGATGCCGGCCGCTGCGTCCAGCGCGTTGGCCACGGCAACCGAGACGGCACCTCAGGCGGCCAGTGCCATGCCAGCCCGTCCTGTTGCGCCGGCTGTCGTTCAGTCCAAGCCCGTGCCATCCAAAGTTACATCCGCCGTGCCGGAAAAGCCTGCTGCCGTGCCGGCCAAGCCGGTCCGGGCAGAGGGCCGGCCCGCGGTGGTCGCGGCCTCCGCCCCGGTGGCGCCGACTGCGACGCCGGAGTTGTGCCCCAATGCCAGTGTGTGGACGCGCAGCATGTGTGTGTATCAAGAATGCCAAAAGCCGGAATATGCGCAGTTGCCAGTGTGCATTGCCGATCGCAAGCGTTGGGAAAGCCAAAACAACAAGGCTTTCAGCCCTTGACCTGCATCGGGTTTGGGCTTTTCAACATTTTTTGTATAATCGAGGGCTTCGCAGCGCCTAAGCGGTTCCGCGGCGAAGTCATTTGGCATCGCCCTTCAGGGGGTAGGTGCCAAATGTTCCCCACCTAAGAGATTCCCATCAGAGGAACGCCGACCGTGGAAAAGAACCCACCAAACCCACTCCTTTTAGGAAAATCTCATGTCTACTTTCAGCGCAAAACCCGCTGAGGTCGTGCACGAGTGGTTTGTGATTGACGCGACCGACAAGGTCCTCGGACGAGTAGCCAGCGAAGTTGCTCTCCGTTTGCGCGGCAAACACAAGGCCATTTACACGCCTCACGTCGATACCGGTGACTTCATCGTCATCATCAACGCATCCCAGTTGCGTGTCACCGGCGCCAAGCCGATTGACAAGGTGTACTACCGCCACTCGGGTTACCCCGGCGGCATTACAGCCACCAACTTCCGCGACATGCAAGCCAAGCACCCCGGCCGCGCTTTGGAAAAAGCCGTCAAGGGCATGCTGCCCAAGGGTCCCCTGGGCTACGCCATGATCAAGAAGCTCAAGGTTTATGGCGGTGCCGAGCACCCCCACACAGCCCAGCAGCCCAAGGTTTTGGACATCGCTGGTATTTCCAACAACGCTGTGAAACGTGAGGCCGCCCAATGATCGGTGAATGGAACAATGGCACTGGCCGTCGCAAATCCAGCGTCGCCCGCGTGTTTCTGAAAAAAGGCTCCGGCCAAATCGTGGTGAACGGCAAAGCGATCGAAAACTTCTTCGGTCGTGCAACTTCCATCATGATCTGCAAACAGCCCCTGCTGTTGACCAACCACGCTGAAACGTTTGACATCATGGTCAACGTGGCTGGCGGTGGTGAGTCTGGCCAGGCTGGTGCAACCCGCCACGGTATTACCCGCGCTTTGATCGACTACGACGCAACCCTCAAGCCCGTCTTGAGCCAGGCTGGCTTCGTGACACGTGATGCACGTGAAGTCGAACGTAAGAAGGTCGGCTTCCACGGCGCTCGCCGTCGCAAGCAGTTCTCCAAGCGTTAATCGCCGGCAACGAATCGTTGCAATTGCAAAAACCGCCAGGGTGCAAATCCTGGCGGTTTTTCTTTTTGGGCTGCTAGACTTCGCCCTCCATGAGATTTCGCCTGCTCCGCCGCCGCCTCACCATCAGTGCCCCCCGCATGGCCGTGCGCAGCGCCCTGCCGTGGCCGTTTCGTTGGGCCGTGCTGGCGATTGTGCTGGGCTTCTGTGCTGCAATTGGTTTGTGGGCCTTTGAGTTCGGCAAAGACATTGCGGGTCTGGAGAAGGGCTCCAAAGACGAGTTGCTGCAGCTCAGGACCGAGGTCACGACTCTGCGGTCCGAGTTGGTTGCGGTCAAGGCCGAACGGGATGAAGCGCAGTCGGTCGCCAATACTGCCGACACACTGGTGACGGCGGAAAAAGCCTCGCACGAAAAGCTGTTGGCGCAAGTCAAGCAGTTGGAGGCTGACAACCGCCTGCTGCGTGATGATTTGGGTTTCTTTGAAAAATTGATTCCTGCAGGTGCGGTGGAAGGTCTTGCCATCCGTGGTTTGCAGGCCGAACTCATTGCCCCGACGACGCTAAAATGGCAGACGCTGGTGATGCAGCCGGGTCGCAACACGCAAGAGTTCAATGGTCGTTTGGAAATCACTTTTGCGGGCACGGTGAATGGCAAACCCTGGACCGCTACCTTGCCTGATGGGCCCATGCCAATCAAGGTGAAACAGTACGGTCGCATGGAGGGCGAGTTGGCGCTTCCTCCTCAGGTGCTTGTCAAAAGTGTCTCGGCACGGGTTCTTGACGGTGCGGTCGTTCGTGCGGCCCAGTCCATCAAGCTGTAGTTTTTACAGAGGTTCACCATGTTCAATAAAAAGAAACAGCCCCCGATCAAAAGCCTGATTGCCGAAGGTACCAAGATTGAAGGCAATATGACCTTTTCGGACGGATTGCGCGTTGATGGCAGCATCGTCGGCAATGTGCTTGCCAGTGACGGCGGTGCCAGCATCTTGGTGATCTCCGATTCCGCCAGCATTACCGGCGAAATCACGGCAGACCACATCATTGTCAATGGCACCGTAAAAGGCCCCATCCACGCCCGCCACATGCTGGAATTGCAGCCCAAGGCCCGCATCGAAGGTGATGTGGAGTATGCCGCGCTGGAAATGCACCAAGGTGCCCTGATTGCCGGCCAGCTGCGCCCGATGCTGGACAGCGAAGAAAAGCCCACACTGAAACTAGCGGCAAATAACCAGTGAAAGAATTCCCGAGCGGATTCCTGTACTATTTGCCCTATCCTGATTGAGACCGGAGTGTTCCATGAGCGCCGTTGCTGAAAAAATCCAAACTGAAATGCCTGCCCCCATCCTGTTTACCGACAGTGCTGCCGCCAAGGTGGCAGACCTGATCGCGGAAGAGGGCAACCCCGATCTGAAACTGCGCGTGTTTGTGCAAGGCGGTGGCTGTTCCGGTTTTCAGTACGGTTTCACCTTTGACGAAATCACCAACGAAGACGACACCACCATGACCAAGAACGGGGTGTCCTTGTTGATCGATGCCATGAGTTACCAGTACTTGGTGGGTGCCGAGATTGACTACAAGGAAGACCTGCAGGGTGCGCAATTCGTGATCAAGAATCCCAACGCCACCACCACCTGCGGTTGCGGCTCTTCGTTCTCGACCTGATTGTGTTGCTGTGCCCTGCTCAGGCAGGGTAGATTGCACCGAGTATGCGGGCGCCTTGGGCGCCCGTTACTTTTGGAAGGCTTGCGGTGTGGCGCAGGCAGGCCTGGCGGGCCAGCCAGGCAAAGGCGGTGGCCTCGACCTGCAGGGGGGGGAGCCCTCGGACTTCGGACGACTGGACCTGACAGCCTGGCAGGTGGTGTGCCAAGCGTTGCAATAGATAGGTGTTCAGGGCACCACCACCACACACGACCAGGGTGTGACAAGTCGGCGCCATGGTGTGCAGGGCTTGGGCGCAGGAGAGGGCGGTCAGCTCGGTCACAGTGGCCTGTACATCCTGGGGCGACAGGGCTTCGAATCGCCGCAGGTGCTGCGCCAGCCAGGTGGCATTGAACAGATCCCGCCCCGTGCTTTTTGGAGGGGGCTGGTCAAAGAACGGCTCGCTGAGCAACATGGCCAACAAGGCCGTGTCTATTTGGCCACCGGCGGCCCACTGTCCTGCATCGTCATAAGGCTGACCTGTGTGGCGGTAACACCAGTCGTCCATCAACGCATTGCCGGGCCCGCAGTCAAACCCCAAGACTGGCGTGTCCGACGCCGGGTTCAGGAGGGTGACGTTGGAAATGCCGCCAATATTCAGAACGGCCAGTGCTGCGTCGGTCTGCCCGAAAAATGCGTGGTGAAAGGGCGGCACCAACGGTGCGCCCTGGCCACCGGCAGCCACATCCCGGCTGCGAAAGTCGGCCACCACATCGATGCCGCACAGCTCGGCGAGCAGGGCCGGCTGGTTGAGCTGCAAGGTATAGCCGGTACGGTCGAATTCTCGGGGGCGGTGGCGAACCGTTTGTCCATGGGCGCCTATGGCCCGCACCGAGCCAGGCGCCGTGTGGGTGGCGGCAAGCAAGCGTTGCACTACATCCGCATAGCTGCGCGCCAAGGCGTTGCCCGCTAGTGCGGCACGGTGCAATTCGTCGGTGCCGGTGCTGTTCAGGGCCAGCAGTTCGGCGCGCAAATCGGGGGGGAAGGGCGCGCTGCAGTGGTGCAGCACACGCATTTGCCCTGCGGCGAAATCGGCAAGTACCCCGTCCACGCCATCCAGCGAGGTGCCGGACATCAATCCAATGTACAGCTCGGACACCGAGGGGCAGCTTATTCTGCGCTGGCCAGGCTGAGCTGGGCTGCGGCGCTGAGTTGCGCGCGAACCTGGGCCGCGGCCTTGTCAAACAGGGGTTTGGCGGAGGCCGTGACCGGAATGGATTCGCTTTGGCGGGCAATGGTCAGCGGGTCGTGGTGCACGCCGTTGACGCGGAATTCAAAGTGCAGGTGCGGGCCGGTAGCCCAGCCGGTGGAGCCCACCGCACCAATGTGCTGGCCTTGGCTCACGGTTTGCCCCTTTTTGACGCCAATGCGGCTCAGGTGGGCATACACCGTGGTTTGGTTGTTGCGGTGCTTCACCATCACCACATTGCCAAAGCCGTTTTGCACGCCTGCAAAGTCGACCACGCCGTCAGCCACTGTGCGCACGGATGTGCCAGTGGCTGCAGCGTAGTCCACACCCAGGTGGGCACGCCATTTTTGCAAGATGGGGTGGAAGCGCATCTTGAAGCCGCTGCTTACGCGCGAAAACTCCATGGGCGATGCCAGGAAGGCGCGACGCAGGCTTTCGCCTTCGAGGGTGTAGTAGCCACCCTTGGCGGCTTCTGCGGCGCTGGGTTCGCGGAACCACATGGCCTGGTGGGCCTTGCCCGCATTCACAAATTCGGCACTCAGCACACGGCCGGAGCGCAAAGGTTCGCCATCACCCTCCAGGGTTTCGTAGGCCACCGAGAAGTGGTCTCCCTTGCGCAAGGCGCGGTGAAAGTCGATATCGCCCGAGAAAATTTCGGCCAACTGCACGGCAATCGCATCCGGCAGGCGGGCGTCGTCGGTGGCGGCAAACAGCGAGGTCTGGATCACGCCGCCGCCCAAACGGGTGGACGCGACCAGCGGCAGGGTTTCCAGCTGGGCCGTGAAGTCTGCCCCTTGCTTGCGGATGCTCAGGCGTTTGAAGGTGCCGTCGTCCTGCGGGCTCCAGCGGGCCGTCAGGCTCAGCAGCGACTGTTGGCCATCCACCTCTGCTGTGACATTGCGGCCCGCGCGGCCCAGCAGCATTTGTTGCACCTGGTTGTTGGTGCGCAAGAACGCGGCGGCAGCGGGGTCAAACACGCCCAGACGTTTGAGCAGGCTGTCTGCCGTGTCGGTGGAGCGCGTAAGCTCCGAGCGGTACAAGGGCGTTGCGGGCAGGGCCGCGAGGGTGGCCTCGGGCAGCACCAGTTGCAGGGGGAGCGACTCCACCACCGTGCGAACCGGCAGATCGGCAGCGTCGGGGGCCAGATTGGCCACTGCAAAGGTGGCGCCAGTACCGCCTACCAAGAGGGCGGCCATGACGGCGGTGATACGTTGGGGGTGGCGTTGTGCCAGGTTGCGCACGTAGGCAAAACAGGCTTCTACGGCGGATGTCAATCCGTGTTTCAAAATCTGGGACTCCGGTGGATGGGGCGGCACGACTAAAATCCAGCCGCTGGCAACGAACACGTTGCAGGAGAGAGCCCGCAGTATAGCGGTCGCGTATCCCCCGGCAACAAGAAAAAACCCTTATGAATCAAGCCTCAAGCCCCCCATTAGTTGTAAGCGATCGTGTCCGCGAAGCCTTGGCTGTGACCCTGCGCGGTGTGGAAGAACTGCTGCCGCAAGACGAGTGGGTGAAAAAGCTCGCCAAGTCGGAAGCCACCGGCAAGCCGCTGCGTATCAAGCTGGGGCTGGACCCCACCGCGCCGGACATCCACATCGGCCACACCGTGGTACTGAACAAGATGCGGCAATTGCAAGATCTGGGCCACACCGTCATCTTTTTGATTGGTGACTTCACCAGCATGATTGGCGATCCATCGGGACGCAACAGCACGCGTCCGCCGCTGACCGCCGAGCAGATCAAGGTCAACGCCGAAACCTACCGCGCCCAGGCCGACAAGATCCTGGACCCGACCAAAACCGAGTTGCGCTACAACAGCGAGTGGAGCGACCCGCTGGGCGCACGCGGCATGATCCAGCTGGCCAGCCGCTACACCGTGGCCCGCATGATGGAGCGCAACGATTTCCATGACCGCTTCAAGGCCGGCACCCCGATTGCCGTGCACGAATTTCTCTACCCCCTGATGCAGGGCTACGACTCCGTGGCGCTGGAGAGCGATCTGGAGCTGGGTGGCACCGACCAGAAGTTCAATCTGCTCATGGGCCGCACGCTGCAGGCCGAGTACGGCCAGGAGCCGCAGTGCATCCTGACCATGCCGCTGCTCGAAGGCCTGGACGGCGTGGAGAAGATGTCCAAGAGCAAGAACAACTACATCGGCATCAGCGAAGACGCCAACACCATGTTCGCCAAGGTGCTGTCCATCTCGGACGTGCTGATGTGGAAGTGGTACACGTTGCTGAGCTTCCAGTCTGAGGCGGCCATTGCCGCTCTCAAGGCCGAGGTGGAAGGCGGGCGCAACCCCAAGGACGCCAAGGTGGCGCTGGCCAAGGAAATCACGGCGCGCTTCCACAGCGCCGCCGCGGCCGATGCCGCCGAACAGGACTTCATCAACCGCAGCAAGGGCGGCGTGCCGGACCAGATCGACGAGATCAGCCTGCCTTTGGGTGAGGGCGGTGCGCCGGTCGGTATTGGCGCGTTGCTCAAGTCTGCCAACTTGGCGGCGTCCAGCGGCGAGGGCAACCGTCTCATCGACGGTGGTGGTGTGCGCATCGATAGCAATGTGGTGAGCGACAAGGGCCTCAAGCTCGGTGCCGGCACCTATGTGCTGCAGGTGGGCAAGCGCAAGTTCGCCCGCGTGACCCTCGCCTGATTCCACGCCATGCTTGCTTTGGTACAGCGCGTCCGCCGCGCCCAGGTGGTGGTGGACGGCGCCACGGTCGGCAAGATCAATCAGGGCCTGCTGGTGCTGGTGTGTGCCGAGCAGGGTGATACCGAGGCGCAGGGCGACAAGCTCTTGGCCAAGCTGCTCAAACTGCGCATCTTCAGCGATGCCGAAGGCAAGATGAACCGCAGCGTGCAAGACCTGGATGGTGCGGGTCTGCACGGCGGCTTGCTCATCGTGAGCCAGTTCACGCTGGCGGCAGACACCTCGGGTGGCAACCGCCCCAGTTTCAAAGGTGCCGCAGCGCCCGACGAGGGGCGGCGTTTGTACGACTATTTTGTGGCCCAGGCCCGCGTTGCGCACTCCCTTGTGCAGACTGGCATTTTTGCGGCGGACATGCAGGTGGAGCTGGTCAATGACGGACCTGTGACGGTTCCGATGCGGGTGGCGCCTGCTGCCTGATTGCTATTGATTTGGTAGCTGCTTGCGCAGTATCCACCGGGGTTGGAGCCTTAAAGGGCTTGTAATTCGGCTTTGTTCCAGTCCCACCCCACCGTACTACTGCAGCACCAGGTACATCGCGTTGGGCGGGAACTTGACGCTGGCCAGCTCGCCGTTGCGGGTGAGCGGCAGGGTTTGCAGGGCCATGCCGTTCATGTCCAGCACCGTGCCGCGGCGGATGTGGGGGTTGCGCACCGTGATCTCCAGGTCCGCAGACTGCACTTGCCAAGGCGACTGGCCGAACGATTCCAAGACAAAGCCTGGTGCCGTGGCGCCGTTGTCCAGCGCCAGGGTGGCCGGGCTTTCTTTCCAGCCGTTGGGGCGGCTTTGGGTGGCAAATTGAACCAGAATTTTTTGGGAGGCGCGCAGCGGTTCGCCGTCCATGGACACCGCCATGGCGGCGCCAAAGGTGTTGCCGGAGCGAAAGCGCACATCCTGCAACTGGTGGGTGGCGGCATTGCCAAAGTGGGCCACCACCCCCTGGGCCCGCGGGGTGTTCACCGTGCAGTAGCCCAGCAGGGTGTTCCACACCAGCTCCCCGGTGTTGGAGGTGATCTGCCCCGGTGCGACCCAGGGCGCCAGTGGCACCACGGTGCTGGCGGTTTTTGGGGGGCCGTAGGCCACCAGCACGGGCCCGACCTGGAAGGCCTGGGCGCGTGCGCTGGTGGCCTGGCCGTCGCGCAGCGGGGCGTCGCCAGTGTCGCGGTTGGGGTCGAAGCTGGTTTCTTCCGCAATCAGCGGGGCCTTGCGTTGCCACAGCGCGTTCAGCGTGCGCTGCTCCAGCACCACCGGCGTGCCACGGCGTACATAACCCATGCGAAAAGCCAATGCCGCGGCCGGAAAGCTGCCCAGAATCTCGGGCGTGGCAAATAGCCATTTGCCTTGCGAAGGCAGGTAGCCATTGGCCGACTGTGGCGGCGTCCAGCCCTCGTCGCCGGTTGCGAACCAGTAGTACCCGTCCACCCCACTCAGGGCCGCGTAGGCCGAGACCAGAAACGGCCCCTCGGCCCCAAAATTGTTGGGCAGCACCCAGTTGCCCTCCGTCAGCAGCATGGGCCGCCCCTGGGTTTGCTTCAGGTTGATGGGCAGTTTGTCCGGGCGGTGCAAGATGCTCTCGTTGGTGAACTGGTCATCCTTCATCAGCGCCCAGCCGTTGTTCACCCCCTTGTGCAGGCCCCCGGTGTAGACGTTGGCGGCATCCACCTCGCCCGCGGTGTAGGACCAGCGCTCCGCATCGTTGAGGTAGCGGGTGCTGCCGGTTTTCCAGTTGCCGGCGTTCACCAGCTGCCGCGCGCCCAGGGTCTGGCGCAGGTACTGCACCATGCCGGTGTTGAAGCTGTGCATGGTGCGCGCATAAAACTCGGTCTGGTCGGCCCGGCGCAGGGCCTTGCCACCGCGCAGGTCCTGCGGGTCGCCCACCAGGGGCCAGTCGCGCGGGGGCTGGGTCAGCTCCCACAGGTTGAGCAGCGCGACGCGGCCGTCTTGCGGCGCGTCGCCCGCATCGGCGGCGCCCTTCCACTGGGCCAGGGCCTGGTCCAGGCTGCCGTACTTGCGCGCCAGAAATTCGCCATAGCGGCGCTCCAGCGCCAGACGCTGGGGGCCCTGGATGCCGTTTACGCTCCAGAACAGCAGGCTGTCCTCGTTTTGCAACTGCAGGATGGCCACGCTGGGGTCCTGCGCCAGCGGGATGCCGGTGTAGGGATTGGGCTCGGTCAACAGTGCGCGCCACCAGGCCTTGTAGGCCGCCTGCAGCGTGGGGTCAAAAAACAGCAGGCCCAGCGCCGACTGTTTGTCGCCCCCCGCTATGCCCCAGGCCGCGGCAAACTTCATGGACACGGCCCAGTAGGGCGAGAGCGTGGTGTAAATGCCCTCTTTGCGCATGGCCGCCACGGAGCGCCAGATGGCGTCGCGTTCGGCCAGGTTGATGTCGGTGATGGCTGCGTTCGGCGTTTTGTCCAGCGCCGGGCTGATTTGCTGGTGCAGCCGCACCATGTTGACGCCGCGTTTGGCCATGAAGCGGGCGTGGCGGGCCAGATCGGGTGCCCCCAGCGGCCACTGCGGGCGTGTCTGGCCGGTGCGGCCAGCCACATGGGTGTTGATGGCCCATACGCGCAGCGGCTTGCCGTCGCCCCGCACCAGGTCACCCTCGGCAGTCGCCCGCACAAAGCCGGTTTCCCCGGCGGTGGTTTCGTTCAGGCTGCGCAGGTCCAGCAGCGCCTCGGGCTGGAAGGTATCGCGCGGCGGCGAGAAGTTCCAGGTCTGCGCCTGCGAAACCCCTGCGAGCAGCAGGCCGATACTCAGAAGCCAGTGAGTTTTGCTATGCATTTGGTAGCTGCTCGCGCATATGGGGCGGGGGCTAGAGGGTTAAAAGATATGCAAATTGACTGGTGCTCACGTACCCGGGGATCGGGCCTGCGTGTTGCTCCGTGTCCCCCGCCCGCTGCGTGGGCCCCTCCTTGACCGGCGCAAAACGCAGGCCCCATCCCCGAGCTGCGTTCCGAAGTAGCGCAGGCCCACACGCATCTCAATACGGGTTCTTGAACCCCAGCCGCGCCATGATCTCGCTCTCGCGCAGCTCCATCACTTCGGCGTCTTCGTCCAGTTCGTGGTCCCAGCCTTGGGCGTGCAGGGTGCCGTGCACGATCATGTGGGCGTAGTGGGCTTCCAGCGTTTTCTTTTGTTCTTTGGCTTCTTTGGCGATCACCGGCGCGCACAGCACCAGGTCGGCGGTGACGGGCTCCTGGGTGTAGTCGAAGGTCAGCACGTTGGTGGCGTAGTCCTTCTGGCGATACTCGCGGTTCAGGGTCTGGCCTTCTTCGGCGTCCACGATGCGCACGGTGATCTCACCCTCCACCTCCAGGGTGTTGCGGATCCAGCGGATGACTTTGTGGCGCTTGAGGGCGTCGCGGTGTTGGTCGGCGTCTTTGATTTTGCCGAATTGCAGGGAGAGGCTGAGTTCTGGGAGCATGGTGTTCAGGGCATCAAAGGGTTGGGTTGCGGCGCGGTGTGCGGGCTTTGGGCAGGCCCACGCGGGGCAACTCGGGTTCCGGCTCGGGGATAGCAATCTGCGGCAGGTCTTCCAGCCGCGCGGCCTCGTAGGCATCCACGATGCGGGCCACCAGCGGGTGGCGCACGATGTCGGCGCTGGTCAGGCGCGTGATGGCAATGCCCGGCGTGCGGCGCAGGATGCGCTCGGCATCCACCAGGCCACTCATTTGCGACTTGGGCAGGTCGATCTGGCTCACGTCGCCGGTAATGACCGTTTTGGTGCCAAAGCCCACGCGTGTCAAAAACATCTTCATCTGCTCGGGCGTGGTGTTTTGCGCCTCGTCCAGGATCACAAACGCGTTGTTCAGCGTGCGCCCGCGCATGAAGGCCAGTGGCGCAATTTCCAGCTGCTGGCGCTCAAACGCCTTGTGCACCTGGTCGTAGCCCATTAGGTCGTAGAGCGCGTCGTACAGCGGGCGCAGATACGGGTCCACCTTCTGATTCAGGTCGCCCGGCAAAAAGCCCAGGCGCTCACCGGCTTCCACGGCCGGGCGCGTCAGCACAATGCGCTGCACCGCGCTGCGCTGCAGTGCGTCCACCGCGGCGGCCACGGCCAGGTAGGTCTTGCCGGTGCCGGCCGGGCCGATGCCAAACGTAATGTCGAACTCGGCAATGTTGTCCAGGTACAGCGCCTGGTTCTGGCTGCGCGGCTTGAGGTCGGCGCGGCGGGTGGAGAGGCTGGGGCCGTCTTCACCGTCCATGCCGCCATCGCCACTGAGCATGAGCTGCACGGTAGAGGCCGCGATCGGCCGTCCGGCAATCTCGTACAGGGCTTGCAGCATTTCCAGGGCGCGCTGGGCTTTGGCCTTGGCACCTTCCACCTTGAACTGCTCATGCCGGTGGGCAATGCGCACCTCCAGTTCACGCTCGATGGTGCGCAGGTGCTCATCGGTCGGGCCGCACAGGTGCGAGAGGCGCGTGTTGTTCAGCGGGGTGAAGATGTGTTTGAGAATCAAGCTGATAATCCGGCAAAGCAGGTTGAGTGCGAATGGGCGCTACGAGCGCGCGACCCCTGCATTGTCCCTAATGTTGGCCCTGTCGGCCACCCACCACCCCAGAACCCGGACCCCACCCCATGATCGGCAAACTCACAGGCATCGTCAGCGACAAAAACCCGCCACAGATCATCATCGACTGTGGCGGTGTGGGCTACGAGGTGCAGGTGCCCATGAGCACCTTCTACAACCTGCCCGCGGACGGTCACAAGGTGAGCCTGCTGACCCACTTCGTGGTGCGGGAAGACGCGCAAATCCTCTATGGTTTTGCCACCAGCACCGAGCGCGAGGCCTTCCGCGAGTTGATCAAAATCTCGGGCGTGGGGCCGCGCACCGCGCTCTCGGTGTTGTCCGGCATGGATGTGGGGGACCTGGCGCAGGCTGTGACCCTGCAGGAGGCGGGGCGTCTGATCAAGGTGCCGGGCATCGGCAAGAAGACGGCCGAACGGCTGCTGCTGGAGCTCAAGGGCAAGCTGGGGGCCGACCTCGGCGCGCCCATGGGGGCGGTGGGGGACGCGCAATCCGACATCCTGCAGGCGCTGCTGGCCCTGGGCTACAGCGACAAGGAGGCGGCGGTCGCCCTCAAGGCCCTGCCCAAGGATGTGGGTGTCAGCGACGGTATCAAGCTGGCCCTGAAGGCATTGGCCAAATAAGCCTCTGGCGCCCGTAGATAGTGCGCGAGAAGCTACTTAATTGATAGCAAATTACTGTGCTTCGCGCACCGGACGGCCATTCAGGGCTTGCACCGGGCGGGCGTTGTTGGGATAGAGCTGGGTGAAGAGCTTGAGCTGGCTGCGGCTGAGCGGCGAGGGCTGCTTGAGCACCATCCACAACACCCCTTCGGTGCAGGGTGGCGTGGTCAGTGAGCCCATGAACTGGTAGTAGCGCTGGTCGGCGGGCAGCAGTTCGTTGAGGTTGAGCAGCTCGCGCGGCATGCGCACGCGGTCACCCGCGTCCAGCGGCATGTAGGTCCAGACCTTGTCGATCAGGGGGTTGGTCTCACCGGGCTGCAGCAGCACCGCCACCACAGCCAGTTGGCCCTCGTCACTCTTGTGCACCAGGTGCACCACCATGGCGGCCCGTTGCCCGTTGATTTGTTCCTCGGACGGGGAGTGGAAGTGGAATTGCAGCAGCCGGTAGCGCGATCCGCGCACAGTGATGCTGTTGTCACCCTGCACATCCACCTGGATGGTGTGGCCGTTGTTGACCACGGTGCCGTTGCTCGGCACGTAGTTGAACTTCACCGCTTCCGCCGGGCCCTGCAGGGTGTTGCCGTCTTCAATGTTGATGGGGGACTGGCGTTTTCCCAGGGCACAGACGTTGAAGTCGGGCTTGAGCTTGGCCCAGGCCTGCGGACCAGCCTCACCCTCGTAGGCCCAGTGCGCCTCACCACCGTGGGCGTCTGCAGCAGGTGCTGCAGCCACCGAGGAAATATGCACCGTTTGCCCATGGCCCACCACGGCGGCTGCGCGCGCGGTTTTGGCGCTCACCGGTGCCGGTGTGCCATTGCCGGCGGCTTTGCCGCTGACCACGATGGTGAGTTTTTTCTTGGCGGGCACCGCGGTGCCCAGGGCCTCGCGCAACTGGTCGCCCACTTCTTTGGGGCTGGCGGCGCTGGTGGCCGTGATGTCGGCCACCGGTTTCTTGGCGGCCGCCTTGGGGGCGGGGGGCGGGTCGTTGGCGTGGACTTGGCCGGCGCCAAGCGCCATGCCAGTCAGAAGCAGTGCGCCCAGGAGTCTGGACGGTGCCAAGGATCGGTGCAAAGCTGTGGGGCGGCGGGAGAACATGGGGGCATGGCCTTTCAGACGTGCACGGTCGGGACAATGGGGCTTACCTCTGCTATCGGCAGTTGTGGCCTGCTTCTTGAGCGTCGCCCCGTGCAGGCTATAGTGGCAACCCACCCCGTGTTTCGCCCATTTTGCAACCTACAGGCCCCCTGCGTGAGCATCCAGACCGACGACTTTGCCATTCCCCCCGTGCCCGCTGGTGCCAGCCGGGTGGTGTCTGCCGCCCCCACCTCCAGCAGTGAAGAGGCGATCGAGCGTGCGCTGCGGCCCAAGCTGCTGGACGAGTACGTGGGCCAGACCAAGGTGCGCGAGCAGTTGGAGATTTTCATCGGTGCGGCACAAAAACGCGGTGAGGCGCTGGACCATGTGCTGCTGTTTGGCCCGCCCGGCCTGGGCAAGACCACGCTCTCCCACATCATTGCCCATGAGCTGGGCGTGAACCTGCGCCAGACCAGTGGGCCGGTGCTGGAAAAACCCAAGGACCTGGCCGCGCTGCTGACGGGGCTGGAAAAGAACGACGTTCTCTTCATTGATGAAATCCACCGCCTCTCGGCCGTGGTGGAGGAGATCTTGTACCCCGCGCTGGAGGACTACAAGATCGACATCATGATCGGCGAAGGCCCGGCAGCCCGCTCCATCAAGCTGGACCTGCAGCCGTTCACCCTGGTGGGCGCCACCACGCGCGCCGGCATGCTGACCAACCCGCTGCGCGACCGCTTTGGCATCGTGGCGCGGCTGGAGTTTTATACGAATGAGGAGCTGGCCCGCATCGTCAAGCGCAGCGCGGGCCTGCTGGGTGTGCCCATGGATGAGGATGGCGGCTTCGAGATTGCCCGCCGCTCGCGCGGCACGCCGCGTATTGCCAACCGCCTGCTGCGCCGGGTGCGCGACTATGCGGAGGTCAAGGGCGCGGGCACCATCACGTTGGAAATGGCCAACCGTGCGCTGGCCATGCTGGATGTGGACCCCCAAGGTCTGGACCTGATGGACCGCAAACTGCTGGAGGCGGTGATCCACCGCTTTGACGGCGGCCCCGTGGGGCTGGACAACATTGCCGCCAGCATCGGCGAAGAGCGCGAAACCATTGAAGACGTGATCGAGCCCTACCTGATCCAGCAAGGCTACCTGCAGCGCACGCCACGTGGACGCATTGCCACGCTGGCCGCCTACCGGCACTTGGGGGTGACGGCGCCCGCCGGCCCGGCGGTGGACCTGCTGGGCGACTGAGTCAGGCCTGGGCGGGTGGGGTGCTGCGTGTGCGCACCACGTGGTGCACGATCAGCAACTGGGCCGCGTAGTAGGTCAGCAAAATCCAGAACGAGGCCAGGGGTACGGGGGTGAGGAACTTGTTGATGGCAATCAGCGAGTCGCTGAGCATGAACACACAAGCCCCCACCGCCACCCAGCGCGCTGCCGCGTCGCCGTACACATGGGCCCGCGACCAGGCCTGTGCGGCCATCAGGCAGATCACCGTGACGTACGCAGCCACGGCACCCTTGAGCACCGGGTCGCCCAGGTTGCCCCACAACACCCCGTACATCAGTGCACCAAAGGCCAGCAGGCCCCAGAGCGCCTGGCGTTGCACAAACCAGCCCGCGCCCTGGCGGAACAGGGCGATGTAAAACACATGGGCTACCAAAAACGAGGCCAGGCCGGGAATGAAGTAGTCGCCCGGCAGCATGAGGAACACATCCCCCCCCAGCGAGAACAGCAGCGCTCCGAGCAGCAAGGTGCGAGATTTAGCGCCAAATGTGCCACTAGCGCCCGTGGAATATGCGCGAGTAGCTACGAAAAGCATAGCAATCACCATCACCAGCGGCTTGGTGAACAGGTAGTAAGGCAACAGTTCCATGGCACCCAGCGTGGCCAGCGCGGCGGCTTCCACGGCCAGGACTTCCAGCGCATGCAGGCTGTGCTGCAGGTAGCGGCCCAGCGCCCACACCCCGGCCGACAGGGCCATGCAGCCCGCGGCGGCGTGGGCGAAGGGGAGCGAATCGGCCACCCACAGGTAGCCCGCCACGGCGCCCAACAAGGCCAGAAACTGCAGGCCGGCAAACCACTGCTGGCCGGGGCGCAGGGGCGGGTTGTAGGTTTGCATTTGTTCCAGCCGGAAGGCGGGTTTGGGGTGGGCCGCGGCCAGGTCGGCGGGTTGCCAGCCGGGCGGCTTGAACCACACGCGGACCTTGTCGCTCCAGCGGCGGGTGGCCCAGCTGTCTTTGGCCAGGCCCCAGTAGACATCGGCGTTGGCCCAGAGCGGGTCCCAGCTGTTCAGCGGGCCGCGGGTGCCGTAGACGCAGGGCTCCTTCTCTTCGGTGAAGGTGCCAAACCAGCGGTCCCACAGCACCAGAATGCCGCCGTAGTTTTTGTCGATGTACGGGTCGTTCACCGCATGGTGCACGCGGTGGTTGCTGGGCGAGCAGAACACGCGGTCAAACCAGCCCAGCTTGCCGACTTGCTCGGTATGCACCCAAAACTGGTAGAGCAGGTCGATCAGGGCGACGATGCCAAAGATCAGCGGCGGCACACCGGCAATCGCCATGGGCAGGTAGAAGATCCAGCCAAACAGGGCGCCGCTGCTGGTTTGGCGCAGCGCGGTGGACAGGTTGTAGTGCTGGCTCTGGTGGTGCACCACGTGGGCCGCCCAAAACAGCGCAACCACATGGCCGGCACGGTGCAGCCAGTAATAGCAGAAGTCGTAGAACACCAGCGCCAGCAGCACGCCGTACCAGCTCTTCCAGAACTCCAAATCGGTAAAGAGGGCCACGGCGCCGAACACGGCGGTGTAAATGCCCACGCTCAGCACCTTGGTGAGCACGCCGCCCACCTGGCTCAGGATGCCCAGGCTGATGCTGTTGATGGCGTCATTCAGCCGGTAGGCCTGTGCGCTGGGCACGCGGGCGGTTGCGCGGCGGCTCCAGAAGAACTCCAGGGCGATCAGCAGCAGAAAAACGGGGGTGGCGAATACGATGACTTTGCTCATGCCGGCATTTTTGCCGAGCAAGCGCTTGGTGCCGAGCGGGACAACCCTAGGCCGGTGTAGAGCGGGCTGACTATTTGCCGCGGAAATCGCGCCACTGCACCCGTGCAAACCAGGCGCAGACGGCACCCAGCGCCAGCCAGAACAGCAGCGAGCCCCAGGAAATATTCGGGAAGCGGAACGCATCGCCCAATACGGCCGTGAGGCTGATGAGGAAGCCCAGGCCCGAGAGCAGCACAAAGACCAGGGCCAGGGCGCGTTCTACGCCCGTCTTCACGGTAGCCACGGCCTGCTGGGTCTGCTCCCACGCCTCGGCCGCGTCAGCCAGCGGGCTGCGGTCCTGGGCGGCCAGAGCCTCGGCCACATTGGCCTGGGTGGCCAGCGCCGCAAAGTCGCCCTGTGCGGGCCGGCTCGCGCGCTTGCGCCACCAGAGCAGGCCAAACAGCACTACGAGGGCCGCAAGGATGAGGCCCGCGTAGAGCAACTGGTCCTGCCAGGGGACCGAGCCTGCGTGCAAGAGGTAGTGGCCCATGGGGGTACTCCGTGTCAGGTGCTGGATTCGTCCAGCGCGGCCTCATCCAGGTGGCGCGTGTCGGCCCAGCCCACCAGGGTCAGGGCGTCGGGGGTCCACAGCAGGCGGTTGATGGCGGCATTGCCCAGCTCCCAGGTGCGCGGGGCGTGCAGCTCCTGCTGCGTGGCCAGGCGGTAGAGCATGTCCATCACGCCGCCATGCGCCACCAGCACGATGTGCTCGCCCCGGTGTTGGACGGCGATCTCGTTCACGGTGCGTGAGACCCGTGCCAGCAGCTGCGTGGGCGTTTCGCCGCCGGGCGGTGCAAAGTGCGGGTCGCGCTGCTTCCAGCGGCGTGATTCTTCGGGCCACTGCTCCGCAATGGCGGCCCAGGTCTGGCCCTCAAACGTGCCAAAGCCGCGCTCGCGCAGGCCGGTGTGCAGGCGCACGGTGCGCGCGCTGGGGGTGCTGCTGTGCTGTGCAATGGCCTGCGCGGTGGTGTGGGCGCGCGAAAGGTCGCTGCTGTAGATGTGGTCAATGGCTTCATCGGCCAGCGCCAGGCCCACGCGCTGCGCCTGCCAGAGGCCGCGGTCATTCAGGCCAATATCGAGCTGCCCCTGGATGCGGGTGTCCACGTTCCAGGCCGTTTCGCCGTGGCGCACGGCAATGATGCGGGTCGCCCCCATTCAGCGCTCGCTGCGGTTGGTGGCAGGCAACTCCACCACCACGCGGCGTTTGCCGGGGAGGGGGTAGTCCTTCAGTGCAGCCTCCAACATGGGGGGCAGCAGGTTCAGGGTATCGCGCCAGGGGCCTTCAAACACCGCCGCGGTTTCATACGCAAGCTGGCCCGTTCCGCCGTCGCGCAGCAGCAGTTGGACGCGGTGGCGGTACCAGGGGGTCTCCACACTCAGAGTCCAGGGCCACTCTTCGTACACTGCGCCATTGGCCCCCACCACCAAACGGGGGCGGGGCGGACGGTAGTGCGGGTTGCGCATGGTGTCGACCGACAGATTCACCTGCGCCAGGTAACGCGGCGCAGTGTCGCTGCGCTGCAGGCCAATGTGGTCCAAGGCCTCTTGCGCCAGCGCTTCGATGTGGTCCTGGTTGGCGTCGTCCGCCTGCGAGGGCAGGCGCTCGAACCGGTAACTCGCGCCCGTGAGGGCGGGGGCGTTGCCCACAAAGCTCTGCACATCGCTGTCAATCATGCGCGGCAGCGCGCAGCCCGTGAGTGCGGCGGCGGCAAGCACCAGCAGTGCGCGGCGAAACCACAGATCAAGCGCCATGGATGGCTCCTTAGAGGGTGACGACCTGTACGCCCGGCAAGCCGCTCAGGCTGGGCAGTGCCGGCGCGGGAAACTCTTCTTCGTCAAACGCCTTGTCACCGTTCTCGTCCTCCACGCCGGTGGGGCGTATGCCTTTGAAGTCGTGTTTGCTGTGGTCCATCAAATGCGAGGGCACCACGTTTTGCAGGGCCGTGAACATGGTCTCGGCACGGCCCGGGTACTGCTTTTCCCAGTCGCGCAGCATGTTGCCAATCTGCACGCGCTGCAGGTTGGTTTGGCTGCCACACAGCGAGCAGGGAATGATGGGGAACTCGCGGTGGGCGGCCCAGCGGATCAGGTCTTTTTCGGCCACATAGGCCAGCGGGCGGATCACCACAAACTCGCCGTTGTCGCTGGTGAGTTTGGGGGGCATGCCCTTGAGCTTGCCACCAAAGAACATGTTCAGGAAAAACGTCTGCAGCATGTCGTCGCGGTGGTGGCCCAGCGCGAGTTTGTTGCACTTGAGCCTGCGCGCCACGTTGTACAAAATGCCCCGGCGCAGGCGGCTGCACAGGCTGCACATGGTCTTGCCTTCGGGAATGTTCTTCTTGACGATGGAGTAGGTGTCCTGCGTCTCGATATGGAACTCCACGCCCAGCTTGGCCAGGTATTCGGGGAGGATGTGGTCGGGAAAGCCCGGCTGCTTCTGGTCCAGGTTGACTGCGACGATCTCGAAGTTGATGGGCGCACGCTGCTGCATCTTGAGCAGGATGTCGAGCATGCCGTAGCTGTCCTTGCCGCCGGACATGCACACCATCACGCGGTCGCCTTCTTCGATCATGTTGAAGTCCATGATGGCCTGCCCCATCTGGCGGCAGAGGCGTTTTTCGAGCTTGTGCGTTTCGCGCTCGATCTTCAGTTCTTTGTTCCGGTTCGCGGTTGCCGCTTCTGCGGCCTCGGCGGTTTCATCTTCTACCCACACTGCACTCATAGTCTTCTCCATTGCGCCAAGCGCCTTACCACTGGCCCGATTCCATGCGGATGGCCACTTCACAATCTTCAAAAATTTCCAGCTTGGCAATCTTCACCCGCACGCCCAGCACGCCGGGCAGTTGCATCAGGCGGTTGGCCAGTTTGCCAATCAGCGTTTCCAGCAGGTTCACGTGTTCGGCGGTGCACTCCGCGATGATGATCTGGCGCACCTTGCGGTAGTCCAGCACATGGTTGATGTCATCGTCGTGCGGAAGCAGCGGCTGGGTGCCCAGACTGAGTTCGGCGTCCACCTGGATCGGCTGGGGGGCGGTTTTTTCCGACTCCAGAATGCCCAGGTTGGCGTCAAAGCGCAGGCCCGTCAGGGTCAGGGTTTGGTGACCGGTGCTGGCCTTCATGCGTTCATGCCTTTCATGCGGAATACTTCAACGCCCACACCCGCACAGTCGGGGTACACGTCCGGTTTTTGGGTGGACAGGCGCACAGCGCGCACCTGTGGGTGGGCCAGCAACAGGGCGGCCAAATCGTCGCACAGGGTTTCCTGCAATTCGATATGCCCGCGCGAGATGCGGGTCGCAATCACTTCGCGCACAAAGTCGTAGTCCACCACTTCGGCCAGCTTGTCGGCCTTGGGGGTGGTGCTGGCATAGGGCACAAACAATTCGACGTTGAACACCAGGCGCTGCGCCACACCTTTTTCAAAATCGTGCGCGCCAATTTGCACCGGCACCACGTGGTCACGCAGAAACAGGCGGCGGCACTGCACGGCCAGGGTTTCAAAAATGCGTTCGCTCATGCTGCGGATTCCTGGGCGGCGGGCACCATGAACATCACGTCGCGCGCCAGTGGCACCAGGTGCTGCCCGTTGTCCACCGCAATGGTCACGCCGTTGATGGCGGGGTTTTGTGCCAGAAACACGCAGGTGGCGGCCACCTGCGCCGGGTCCAACGGCAGGCGCTGCAGGTTCACGCGGGCGGCTTGGTCAAAGTTGTCCTGGGTTTGCGGACCGCTCAAAAACATCAGCCCCGGCGCCACCCCGCACACGCGGATGGCCGGTGCCAGCGCCTGCGCCTGCAAGGCCACGGCGCGTTCCAGCGCCAGCTTGGTCAGGGTGTACGAAAAATAGTCGGGGTTCAGGTTAAAGACCTTTTGGTCCAGCACGTGGATGATGCTGCGCGCACCTGCGGGCTCGTTGGCATCGGTTTGTGCCATCAGGCTTGACAGCGACAGAGGGGCCAGCAGGTTGACCTCGATTTGCTGGCGGGCTCCGTCCACGTCCATGGCCTGGCCACTGTCGGGCTCGAAGCTGGACGCGTTGTTGACCAGGCAGTGCAGCGGGCCCGATTGGGCGCTGATTTGTTGCACCATGGCGCGACGGCTGTCCTCTTGGGCCAGGTCGGCGTGGATGGCATGGGCTGCATACCCTTGGGTGCGCAGGCTTGCGCATAGCGCATCGGCCGCGTCGGCGCTGCGCTGGTAATGGCACCACACCTCCCAACCGGCTTGCGCAAACTGGGCGCACAGCAGCGCACCCAGGCGATGGGCGCCACCGGTAATGAGCACGCGTTTAAGCACCAAATAGTCCTTGAGCAGGGTGGGGGTGAGGGGGCAAGATAATCCTTGGCTTTACCAAACACGAGACCGTTGTTCATGTTCACTGCCGAAAGCATTCCGGCCAGCCTGACCCGAATTATCGCGGATGCCATCGAAAAAGCCGGGGGCTGGCAGGGTTTTGACGCCTTTATGGGCCAGGCCCTCTACACCCCCGGCCTGGGTTACTACGCCAATGGCCTGTCCAAATTCGGCCAAATGCCCCAGGGCTTGCAGCGTGCTGAAGGTGTGGTAGGCGCGGGCAGCGACTTTGTGACTGCACCCGAAATGACCCCCTTGTTTGGCCAGGCCCTGGCCCGCCAGGTGGCCCAGGTGCTGGCCGCTACCGGTACGGACGAAGTGTGGGAGTTTGGTGCGGGCACAGGGGCTTTGGCCCTGCAACTGCTGGACGCCTTGGGTGACCAGGTGCGTTGCTACACGATTGTGGACCTGTCCGATTCGCTCAAGGCGCGGCAGGCGCAGACGCTGGCGTCCCACGCCGGCAAGGTGCGCTGGGTCAGCGCGCTGCCGGAGCAAATGCGTGGTGTGGTGGTGGGCAACGAGGTGCTGGACGCCATGCCGGTGCAGCTGTTGGTGCGCAAAAGCGGTGTCTGGCATGAGCGCGGCGTGGTGGTGGAGCAGGGCGCTTTGCAGTGGAGCGACCGCCCCACCGCCCTGCGCCCGCCGGTGGAGATTGAGGGTGCGCACGACTACCTGACGGAGATTCACCCCCAGGGGGAAGCCTTTGCACGCACCCTGGCAGACCGTTTGGTGCTGGGCGCCGCCTTGTTGCTGGACTATGGTTTCCCCGAGAGTGAGTACTACCATGTGCAGCGCCACATGGGCACGGTGATGTGCCACCAAGCGCACCGGAGCGACCCGGATCCGCTGCAGGCCGTGGGCCTCAAGGACATCACTGCCCACGTCAATTTCACCGGCATTGCGCTGGCAGCGCAGGACGCCGGGCTGGACGTGCTGGGCTACACCAGCCAAGCCCACTTTCTGATCAATTGCGGCCTGGTCGAGGCCATGCAAGACGCACCCTTGCCAGAGCGTGTCGCCGCACAAAAGCTCATCCTGGAGCACGAGATGGGCGAGTTTTTTAAGGTCATTGCTCTCGGCCGCGGCGTTGACCTCCCTCTGCGGGGCTTTGCCCGTGGTGACAGAACCCATCGGTTGTAAAAGGCCAGGCGCAACGGCCTGCTGGTAACGAAGTCGTAACAGCCGGGGGTGCTTGCAAGGTAGTATCGGCCGCGAGTTTTAAGGAATGTTTCATCATGACCACCACCCACCGCACTGAGACCATTGAACGCACACTCCGCCCCTGGGGCTGGTACGAGACCGTGTCGGAGGTGGCGGGCAACAAGATCAAGCGCATTGGTGTGCTGCCGGGCCAGCAGCTGAGCCTGCAAAAGCACCACCAGCGCGCCGAGCACTGGGTGGTGACCCAGGGCACGGCCCGCATCACGCTGGATGACCAGGTGTTTGAGCTGACACAGGGCCAGCACTGCGACATCGCGGTGGGGCAGGTGCACCGCCTGGCCAACCTGACCACCGAGCCGGTCGAGATTGTCGAGGTGCAGTTTGGCGCCTACCTGGGCGAAGACGACATCGTGCGTCTGCAAGACGACTACGGCCGCCAGTAATTGAGGAGCACCATCACTATGGCAACAACAACGTCAACCCCCATTGTTCAACTGCCCGCTGGCTGCCCGCCGGTGGCCTGTGTGGATATCGGCGGCACCAAGGTGGCTGTGAATGTGGCCGACGCCCAAGGCGTGCGCGGCAAAGTATCGGAACCTACCGCCAAGGTCGGCAACAACGACGCGCTGGCACAGCAGATCATTCGCATGATTGGCGAAAGCTGTGCGCTGGCAGGTATTGCCGTGGCCGACATTTCTGCGGTGGGGGTGGCCACCTGCGGCCCCTTTGTCATCAACCAAGGCATGGTCGAGCTGGCGGGCCCCAATATCTGCGGCGGCCTGGCCGGCAAGGCGCGTGGCCTGCCCAATGACTGGGCCACCGCGCTGTTGGAAGCCCCGTTGAAGGCCGCTTTTCCGAATGTGCGTGTGGAGAACGATGGCGTGGGGGCTCTGGAAGCCGAGCGCCGCTGGGGTGCCCTGCAGGGGCTGGACAACTGCGCCTACGTGACCTGGAGCACCGGCATTGGCATGGGCTTGTGTGTGGACGGGCACATTTTGCGCGGCAAGAACGGCAACGCGGGCCACGCGGGCCACACCTTTGTCATCAGCAATGACGATGCCCTGTGCGGCTGCGGTTTGGTGGGCGATGTCGAGGGCTTGGTGGCAGGTAACGCCATTCCACGCCGGTTTGGCAAAGACGGTTTTGCCGATGCTGCTATGCTTTTTATAGCTGCTCGCGCAGGTAATACGGACGCAGTGGCCATTATTGATGGTTTGTGTGAGGTCATGGGCCGCACCCTGTTCAACATGGTGGCCACGCTGGACCTGCAACGCATCAGCGTGGGCGGCAGCGTCTTTTGGCACAACCGCGACTACCTGCTGCCCAAGCTGCAGGCCTACTTGCAGGGCAAGCTGCCTGCGCTGACCCAGGGCGTGGACATTGTGCCTGCGGGTTTGGGCGAGCAGGTGGGCGACTACGCCGCCCTGGCGCTGGTGGTGCCCTGATTTTTAATCAGTCGGCTTGATTTAATCGGCCCTAGGGAAACTCCTAGTAGTTCAGCGTTAAAAATTAATGAAAAATTAATTAATTCGAATTGGCATGGTGCCGGTCCGAATTCAACGTTGCTTTGGGCCCCACCAAGGGGCTACGAAGACAAAACTTTTTTGGAGACAAGATGTTGAAGCTTTCTAAACTCGCCACCGCAGTGGCACTCGTGGTTGCTGGTTCGGCCGCTGTGGCTGGTGAAGTGGAAGTCCTGCACTACTGGACATCCGGCGGTGAAGCCAAATCGGTTGCTGAGCTGAAGAAGATCATGCAAGCCAAGGGCCACGTCTGGAAAGACTTTGCCGTGGCCGGTGGCGCTGGCGACAACGCTGCCACCGTGCTGAAGAGCCGTGTGGTGAGCGGTAATCCTCCTGCTGCAGCCCAAATCAAGGGCCCAGCTATCCAAGAATGGGCTGCTGAAGGCGTGTTGGCCAACCTGGACGCCACTGCCAAGGCCGAAAAGTGGGACGACCTGCTGCCCAAGGTGGTGGCTGACGTCATGAAGTACAAGGGCAACTACGTGGCTGCTCCCGTGAACGTGCACCGCGTGAACTGGATGTGGGCGAACTCCGCTGTCTTGAAAAAGGCTGGCGTGACCTCCACTCCTAAGACCTGGGACGAATTCTTCGCCGCTGCTGAAAAAGTCAAGAAGGCTGGCCTGATCCCCGTGGCACACGGTGGCCAGAACTGGCAAGACTTCACCACCTTTGAGTCCGTGGCTCTGGGCGTGGGTGGCACCAAGTTCTACAACGACGCACTGATCAAGCTCGACGAAAAAGCGCTGACCAGCGCCACCATGACCAAGGTGCTGGAAACCTTCCGCAAGATCAAGGGTTACACCGACGCAGCCGCTCCTGGCCGCGACTGGAACCTGGCCACCGCCATGGTGATCCAAGAGAAGGCAGCCTTCCAGTTCATGGGTGACTGGGCCAAGGGTGAGTTCTCTGCTGCTGGCAAGGTGCCTGGCAAGGACTACATCTGCGCTGCCGCTCCAGGCACCTCCAACGCTTACACCTTCAACGTGGACTCCTTCGCCATGTACAAGCTCAAGGACGCTGGTGCCCAAAAGGCCCAAGGCGATCTGGCTGCTTCCATCATGGGCACCGAGTTCCAGGAAGTGTTCAACCTGAACAAGGGTTCCATCCCTGTGCGCCTGAACATGAAGATGGACAAGTTTGACGACTGCGCCAAGACCTCTGCCAAGGACTTTGTGGACACCGCCAAGTCCGGTGGTCTGGTGCCCTCCGTGGCTCACGGCATGGCCATCAAGCCTGCTGCTGAAGGCGCGATCAAGGATGCCGTGTCCCAGTTCTGGAACGACGACAAGATCTCCGTGGCTGACGGTGTGAAGAACATCGCCAAGGCTGCTGCGACCAAGTAAGTCGTGCTGGCGCGCAAGCGCCAGTGTCTAGCCAAGCAGACGCCCCATCCCTCCACGGGGGTGGGGCTGTTTCAAGTTTGGGCGTTCCCTTCCACGATTGCTCCCCATGTCATTCCAATCCTCTTTGCGTTGCCTGTGGGCCGGTGTGGCCCTGTGTGCTGGTGCGAGCCTGTGGGCTGGCGAGGTGGAGGTGCTCCACTACTGGACATCGGGCGGTGAAGCCAAATCGGTAGCCGAACTCAAAGGCATGATGGCCCAACGCGGCCACACCTGGCGGGATTTCACGGTGACTGGCGGCGGCGGACAAAACGCCATGGCCGTGCTCAAGCAGCGTGTGCTGGTGGGCAATGCGCCGGCAGCGGCCAACATCAAGGGCCCCGCCATTCAGGAATGGGCCGAGCTCAACGTGCTGACCAGCCTCGATGCCATGGCATCGTTTGAAAAATGGGACGAGGTCTTGCCCAAGGTGGTGGCAGACCAGATGAAATACAAAGGCCGTTACGTGGCCGTGCCCGTGAATGTGCACCGTGTGAACTGGCTGTGGGCCAACTCTGCCGTGCTGAAGAAGGCAGGCGTTGCCGCGCTGCCCAAAACCTACGACGAATTTTTTGCCGCTGCCGACAAGATCAAGGCAGCCGGCTTTGTGGCCGTGGCCCATGGCGGCCAGGACTGGCAGGACTTCACGGTGTTTGAATCCGTGGTCTTGGGCGTGGGTGGCCCCGCGTTTTACGACAAAGCCCTGGTCAAGCTGGACCGCGCGGCCCTGAGCAGCGACGAGATGAAAAAGTCGCTGGAAGTGTTTCGCCGCATCAAGGGCTACACCGATGACAAATCGCTCGGGCGCGACTGGAACGTGACCACCGAGCTGGTCATCAACGGCAAGGCCGGTTTCCAGTTCATGGGCGACTGGGCCAAGGGCGAATTCTTGGCTGCAGGCCAAACCCCCGGTAAAGACTTCACCTGCTCGGCTGCGCCGGGCACCGACAAGGCCTACACCTTCAACGTGGACTCCTTTGCCATGTTCCAGCTCAAGGGCTGGGAGGCACAAAAGGCCCAGGGCTACCTGGCCTACCTGCTGATGGGCAAGGACTTCCAGGAAAAATTCAACCTGCGCAAGGGCTCCATCCCCGTGCGTCTGGGCATGCCCATGGACAAGTTTGACGACTGCGCCAAGACATCCAGCAAAGACTTTGTGTCCACGTCTGCCAGCGGCACCTTGGTGCCTTCGGTGGCCCACGGCATGGCGCTGTCGTCGTCGCAACAGGCCGCCATGCGCACGGCGGTGTCCGAGTTCTGGAACAACGACAAATTGACAGTCGCTGAAACTCTGTCCAAGCTGTTGGCGGTGAGCGCCCCCAAACAGAAATGAAACGTATGAAAACCCTTGAAAACATCCTACCCAAGCTGGTGATCGCCCCGGGCTTTGTGCTCGGCTTCGCCTTCATCTACGGCTTCATGATCTGGAACGGCGTGCTCTCCGTCACCGGCTCGCGCATGCTGCCCAACTACGAAGAATTTGTGGGGCTGGAGCAGTACGTGCGCCTGTGGGAAATGGATCGCTGGTACGTGGCGCTCAAGAACCTGGGCCTGTTCAGCGTGTTGTACGTAGGGGGTTCCATGATTTTGGGCATGGGCCTGGCGATTTTTCTGGACCAGAAAATCCGCTTTGAGGGCGTGCTGCGCACCGTGTACCTGTACCCCATGGCGCTCTCGTTCATCGTGACCGGCACCGCCTGGAAGTGGATCTTGAACCCCAGCCTGGGCCTGGAAAAACTCATGCACGACCTGGGCTGGGCCAGCTTCAGCTTTGACTGGCTGGTGCAGTCTGACACCGCTATTTACTGCGTGGTGATTGCCGGCATCTGGCAGTCCGCTGGTTTTGCCATGGCCCTGTCGTTGGCCGGCTTGCGCGGCATTGACGACAGCATCATCAAGGCAGCCCAAATCGACGGCGCCTCGCTGCCCCGCATCTACTGGCGCATCATTTTGCCCATCCTGCGCCCCGTGGTGTTCTCCACCGTGCTGGTGTTGTCGCACCTGTCCATCAAGAGTTTTGACCTGGTGATGGCCCTGACGTCCGGCGGCCCGGGCTTCTCGTCCGATGTGCCTGCCACCTTCATGTACACCATGAGCTTCACACGCGGCCAGATCGGCCTGGGGGCCGCCAGCGCCACCATGATGCTGGCCTTTGTGGCCGCCCTCGTGGTGCCTTATCTGTACAGCGAATTGCGCGCCAAACCGCACGACCGCTAATCCACGATCGCAAACTATGTTGTCCAAAAACCTCCCCCGCATCCTGATCTACGGCGTTCTGCTGATCGCCGCCTTCTTCTTCCTCGCGCCGCTCTACGTGATGCTGGCCACGTCCTTCAAGGACGCCGAGCAAATCCGTTCGGGCAACTTGCTGAGCCTGCCACATGGGCTCAACTTCGAGTCCTGGCAACTGGCCTGGTCCTCCGCCTGTACCGGGGTCGACTGCCGCGGCCTGCAGCCTTACTTTGTCAACTCCGTCATCATGGCCGTGCCGGCCGTGATCATCTCCACCGCCTGGGGCGCCATCAATGGCTACGTGCTGTCGATGTGGAAGTTCAAGGGCAGCGAGGTGTTGTTTGGGTTCATGCTGTTTGGCGTGTTCATGCCCTTCCAGGTGGTGCTGCTGCCCATGAGCCAGGTGCTCGGTTTTCTGGGTCTGTCCAGCTCACTGGGTGGTCTGATCCTGGTGCACTGCATCGCAGGTTTGGCCGGTACTACGCTGTTCTTCCGCAACTACTACACCGCCATTCCCAAAGAACTGGTCAACGCCGCGCGCATTGACGGTGCCGGCTTCTGGCGCATCTTCTTCCGCATCGTGGTGCCCATGTCCACGCCCATCTTGATGGTGACCCTGATTTGGCAATTCACCAACATCTGGAACGACTTCCTGTTTGGCGTGGCCTTCAGCGGCGCGGACAGCAAACCCATCACCGTGGGCCTGAACAACATGGCCAACACCTCCAGCAGCGTCAAGAGCTACAACGTCGACATGGCTGCGGCCGTGATTGCCGGTCTTCCCACCATGTTGGTCTATGTACTGGCAGGTCAATACTTCGTGAAAGGTCTCACCGCCGGCGCGGTGAAAGGATAAAAAAATGGCAGCTTCTCTCCAAATCGCAGGCATTCGCAAAGTTTTCGGCAAGGGCGACAAAGCCGTTGAAGTCCTCAAGAAAATCGAAATCGACGTCGCCCCCGGCGAGTTCCTGATCCTGGTCGGCCCCTCTGGCTGCGGCAAGTCCACGCTGCTCAACATCATTGCCGGCCTGGAAGAACCTTCCGAAGGCGAACTGCGCATCGCCGGCAAAAACGTGGTGGGCGTGGCCCCCGCGCAGCGCGACATTGCCATGGTGTTCCAGAGCTACGCGCTGTACCCCACCATGAGCGTGGCCGACAACATCGGCTTCGCGCTGGAAATGCGCAAGGTGCCTTTGGAGCAGCGCAAAAAGCGCATTGCCGAAGTCGCTGCCATGCTGCAGATCGAACATTTGCTGGACCGCCGCCCTGCGCAGCTGTCTGGCGGTCAGCGCCAGCGCGTGGCCATGGGCCGTGCTTTGGCACGCGACCCCCAGCTCTTCTTGTTTGACGAGCCACTCTCCAACTTGGACGCCAAGCTGCGCGTCGAAATGCGCGCCGAAATCAAGCGCCTGCACCAAGTCAGTGGAATCACCAGCGTGTATGTGACGCACGACCAGATCGAAGCCATGACCCTGGGCAGCCGCATTGCGGTCATGAAGGACGGCATCCTGCAGCAAATCGGTACGCCTGACGACATCTACAACCGCCCGGCCAACACCTACGTGGCCACCTTCATCGGCTCGCCGACTATGAACCTGATCAAGGGCCACGTGGAAACCTCTGGAGCCCAAGGCCGATTCAGCTTCAATGGCAGCAGCCTGGAGCTGGCTACCCCCGCAACCGGCGATGCCACGCTGGGCGTGCGCCCCGAGCACATCGAACTGCTGGCCGATGCCTCTTGGCGTGGTGAAGTGATGGTGGTGGAACCCACCGGCGCCGACACCTATGTGGTGGTCAAGACCGCTGCAGGCGACGTGACCGTGCGCACTGCGCCCAGCGCCCAGTGGAAGTCGGGCGATCAGGTGGGCTTGCGCGTGAGCCCTGCGAACACCAACTGGTTTAACACGGCAACGGGTGTGCGTTTGGACGTCTGATAGAGCAAGACTACAAAATAAAAAGCCGGCATGTCCTGAAAGACAGTCCGGCTATTTTTGTAAATAGTGGGTTTTTTTGTGATCAATCCAGAATAATTTTTGTCTTCACAACTTCCGCCTTGACAACGCCATCCGCAATGCCGCGCCAAGTCGGAATCTGGCTAAATGCATCGGGCTTCTGCTTCAATCCATTGTCCATTTGGTTGACAAATTTAGTGGCCCAAATCGTAAGGGCTTCAATGTATTGCTTTTTGGCAGGGTCATTGAAAGACATTGTCTTGTTCCAAGGGTTGCGGCCCCATTCACTTTCAGTCTCACGGGCGAAGCCTACAAGTTCCGGATTGATCCAAATGTAGTAGTGCAACATCCGTTGACTGAGTCCATTTCGTGTGAGTTGAATCAAAAGAACAGTAGGTGGTATGTCTACACCTTGTTCCTTGAGCAGTGCATAGAGTTCCGCAGCTTTGCCGCCTGGGTTGCTCATGTAGCGGGTAATGTGATTAATGGTGACGCAGTTGTCTTCCCGCCCTGCTCCAAGTTGCAGTTTGAACAACATGTCGTCCCGTTTGCACGGCTCTCCGTTCCAAAAACCACTGCCGCTTTGGAGGTTGCTCCGAACTTCCATCGCAGCAATCCACTGTTTGCCTTCAGATTGAAAGAAGCGTGCAGTTCCCAGCGGTACTGATGCTGCAGAACCTGTACTGTCTGAGCGAACCAAATCAACGATTCGCCACTTTCCTTCACCTTGCCAAATGGGATATCCGCCAATAGTTGCATCTGTCTCCAGTTTGTCTGCTAGGGCGAAAGGACGAGGTTTTTGATCTGGGAAAAGTTCTGCTGCATTTGCAGTCTGCGTGCAAATTGTTGCGATTGCAAATATGGCTGGCGTGATCAGGCGTTTCACTGCGTTCATGGTTCGGGTGATTGAGGTTGGGGAGTAAGCAACAGGGGATGACTTATCCGAGCCATTGCGCCGACCATTCTGCATGGCCCTTGGTCAGTGTCAATCCCCCAAAAGAGTGAATTTAAAGTGGCGTTGCGCGATAGCAGAGGCCTCGTCGTCACCCCTGCAACGGCAACTGCAAACTGATCGTCAACCCATGCGGCAGCGTCGTGCGTGCTGTCGCTGTGCCGCGGTGTCGCTGAGCAATCTCAGCCACGATGGACAGGCCTAGCCCGCAGCCACCGGGCAACTCGCTGGCGCGCCAGAAGCGTTCAAACACCCGCTCCAGGTGCTCGGCGGACAGGCCGGGGCCGGTGTCTTCGACTTCCAGAATGCAGTGGCCGTCGCGCACTTCGGTGCGCAGCGTCACGTTGACGCCTTTGCCTGCGTAACGCAAGGCGTTGTCGATCAGGTTGCTCAGGCCTTCGCGCAGCAGCAGCTTGTCGCCAGGCACCATCAGCGTGTCTTCGCCCTCGTAGCCCAGGTCCACCCCGGCCGCTACGGCGCGCGGTGTCCATTCGCGGGCCACTTCGCGGGCGAGTGCGGCCACGTCCACCGGGTGCAGCACCACCTCGGCCTCGGTACGGGCCAAAGACAACAGCTGGTGCACCAGGTGGGCGCTGCGCTGCGCGCCGGTGTGTACCTTGACCAGGCGCTGGCGCAGGGCTTCGGGTTCGGTCTCTTGCATGGCCAGCTCGGTCTGGCTGATGAGGCCCGCCAGCGGGGTGCGCAGCTGGTGGGCGGCGTCGTTCAAGAAACGTTTTTCCTGGCTCAGGCTGCGGCGCAGCGTGGTGAGCAGCTGGTTGAGGGCATTGGCCAACGAATGCACTTCCTCTGGCGCCTGGGTCATCTCAATGGGAGAGAGCGACGCTGTGGCGCGGTGCGCAAGCTGGGCTTCCAGCCGCTCCAGCGGGGCCAGGCCACGGCGGATGCCTTCGTACACCAGCACGCTGAGCACGGCGCCCAGGATCAACAGCGGGAACAGCACATCGCGCACCAGTTCACGCGCAATGCGCTGCTGCACCACCAGGCTCTTGGCCACCTGCACGCGCATGCGCTGGTCGGTAAAGCCGTCACCAAAACTCAGGTCCATGGAGGCCACGCGCATGGGCTTGCCGTCCAGCACCACTTCGTACAGCAGCGGTTCGTTGCTGGGAACATGCAGGTCCGGCGTCATGCCCGGGATCTTGGTGTTGCCCAGCAAAAAGCTGCCGGGCGGCGAGGACACCATGTAGGCCACGCGGTCCTCGGGGTCCTGCTCAATGATGTCGCGCGCCGCGCGCGGAAAGTCCACCAGCAGGCCCGAGCCCATGGGTTTGACCTGGCGCGCCAGCGAACGTACCGATTGGGTCAGCGACTGGTCAATCGTCTTCTCGGCATAGGTGAGCGCCACCCGAAACGCCAGCACCCCACCCATGAGCCACAGCACCAGCTGCGGCAGCAGCAGCCACACCAGCAGCTGCCGCTTGAGCGAGAAGCGGGCCGGTGCGCTCATGCGCCTTCGGTTTCCAGCATGTAGCCCAGGCCGCGCACGTTGCGGATGTTGAGGCCACTGTCGGTGAGCTTGCGGCGCAGGCGGTGCACATACACCTCCAGTGCATTCGAGCCCACGGCGGCACCGTCTTGCGGCTGGGTTTGCCACACGGCCAGCACATCTTCACGGCCCACCACCTGGCCCATGTTGTTGACCAGCAGCGAGAGCAGGGACCACTCCCGCTGGGTCAGGTCCATGGGCTCTTCGCCCAACCAGGCCAGGGGCAGCACCGGGTCCAGGCGCAGGTTTTTGCTGGAGCTGCTTTGCACCTCCAGCGAGCCGCCAAACGCGGGCAGGCGCGAGCGGCGCAGCATGGCCTGCAGGCGGGCCAGCAGCTCAGCCATGTTGAAGGGTTTGGTGAGGTAGTCGTCGGCCCCGGCATTCAGCCCTTGCACCCGGTCGTCCACGCCGTCGCGCGCGGTGAGGATGAGCACCGGCAAGGCCGTGAGGCGCTGGCGTATCCACTGCAGCACCTGGATGCCGTCCACCACAGGCAGGCCGAGGTCCAGCACCACACCGTCAAAGCGGGTGCTTTCCAGCAGGCTTTGGGCCTGCGCGCCGTCGCTGGCGCTGCTCACGCTGTGGCCCGCGTGGACCAGCTGCGCGCACAGGCCGTCGCGCAGCAATTCGTCGTCTTCAACAATCAGTAAATGGGCCATGGCCTGAGCATACCAAGGCGGCCTGCGCCGCAGGCTCGGAACTACCCTCAGGCGGCAGGGGATGCGGCCAAACCGGCGGCAATCGCCTCGGCGCGCGCGGTTTGGATGAATTGACCTATCTTTGGGCCTGTAGCGCCCATGGATATTGCGCGAGCAGCTATGGAATCTGTAGCGACTGCCAGCGCCAGTTCAAGAGCGCGACCCAGGCGGTCGGCTTGTGGGTAGGGCGTGTCGCTCAGGCCCAGTCGGCCCTGGGCATCGCACTGGCAGGCTTGCAGCACCTGCGCAAACCGGACCGGCTTGCGAAAGGCGTCGCAGCGCTCCAGCAGGCGCACCAAGGCCGCAGCGTTGAGCGTGCCACTGCGGTGGAGGTTGCCGTGTTCGCGCGCCACCACCTCGGCCAGCTCGGCACAGTCGGTAGGCACGCGCAGGCGCTGGCACACGGTCTTGAGCAGGCGCACGCTGCGTTCCTCGTGGCCAATGTGGCGCGGCAATACGTCGGCCGGCGTGGTGCCCTTGCCCAGGTCGTGGCCCAGGCAGGCAAAGCGCACCGCCAGCGGGGCGCCCAGTTGGGCGGCGCGGTCCAGCACCAGCATCACGTGGACGCCGGTGTCCACCTCGGGGTGGTGCTCGGGGCTTTGGGGCACGCCCCACAGCCGATCCAGCTCTGGCAGCAGCCGCGCCAGCGCGCCGCAGCTGCGCAGCACCGCAAACATGCGGGAGGGCTGGGCTTCCATCAGGCCCTTGGCCAGCTCCTGCCACACGCGCTCGGGCACCAGGTGGTCCACCTCGCCCTCGGCCACCATGGCCTGCATGAGGGCCGTGGTTTCGGGGGCTACGGTGAAATCGGTAAAGCGCGCAGCAAAACGCGCCAGCCGCAGGATGCGCACCGGGTCTTCGCGGAAGGCGGGGGTCACATGGCGCAGCACGCGCTGGGCGATGTCGGCCCGGCCACCGTAGGGGTCTACCACAGTTTTTTGATCAAATTGGCTTCTAGCCCCCGTGGATTCTGCGCGAGCAGCTATTGAATTGATAGTAAGATCACGCCGCGCCAGGTCCTCTTCCAGCGTCACGCCCGGCTCGGCATGCACGGCAAAGCCGCGGTAGCCAGGGGCCGTCTTGCGCTCGGTGCGGGCCAGCGCGTATTCCTCGTGCGTCAGTGGGTGCAAAAACACCGGGAAGTCGCGGCCCACCGCCACAAAGCCTGCGTCCAGCATGGCCTGCGGTGTAGCGCCCACCACCACCCAGTCGCGGTCCTGCACCGGCAGGCCCAGCAGCGCGTCGCGCACGGCGCCGCCCACCAGGTAGGTCTGGCCGGGGATGGTGAGGGGCGTTGTGGCGGCAGGCATGGGGCAGGCGTGGTGGGGTTTAGCGCTTCAGGCGGTAGGGTTCTTCAAAGTCCAGAAAGTCTTTTTCTGCCAAGGCGTCGTTCACCCAGGCTTGCACACCGGGCAGGGCCAGCACATGGGCCACGTAGGCGGCGGCTTTGGGCGGCAACGGCAGGCCGTAGGTCTTGAGGCGCGTGCAGACCGGAGCAAAGTAGGCGTCGGCCACGCTGAAGCTGCCAAACAGCAGGGGGCCGCCGTGTTGGTCCAGCAGGCCTTCCCACATGGCGACCAGGCGTGCCACGTCGGCGCGTACGGCCGGTTTGTCACGCCAGATCAGGGCGCCCTGGGCGGCCAGGTCGGCCTCGATGTTCATGGGGCAGTTGCCGCGCAGGGCGGTGAAGCCGGAGTGCATTTCGGCACACACACTGCGCGCCCGGGCGCGGGCGGCCTTGTCGTGCGGCCACAGCGGGGTGCCAGAGAACTGTTCAGCCACGTATTCGGCAATTGCCAGCGTGTCCCAGATGGCCAAATCGCCGTCCACCAGCAGCGGCACTTTGCCGGTGGGCGTCAGCGGGCCCAGTGTGGCTTTGAACTTTGAGCTGCTGTCGAACGAGTCGAAGCGGACCATGACTTCTTCAAAGTCGATCCCCGCCTGCTTGAGCAGCACCCAGGGGCGCATGGACCACGAAGAGTAATTTTTGTTGCCGATATAGAGTTTGAGCATGGGGCACCTGTGCGTGAAAGGGCATTCATCCTAAAGGCTTGGGCCCTGCCGATTGATGACAAAGGCAGGCCCCATTGATGCATGCCGCACGCCGTTGCAGGCGGCGGGCTTACGGCAGTTCCAGCCCGGCTTCCGGCGTGCTGGCGTCGCGCGGGCCCACCGTGCCCAGGCGAGCCTTGAGCGACTGGGGCTGGCCGCTGATCAGCGCGGCGTACAGCGTGGTGTTGGCCAGCACTTTCTTCACATAGTCGCGGGTTTCGGAAAATGGCACGTTTTCGGCCCAGATGGCGGCCTCTACCGTGGGGCTGCCGGTCTGGCCGCGCCAGATGCGCGGGCGGCCCGGGCCGGCGTTGTAGGCGGCCGCGGCCATGGGCATGGAGCCGCCAAAGCTGTCCAGCACCAGCTTGAGATAACCCGTGCCAATGGCGATGTTGGTGTCGCGGTCGGTGATCTGGTGGGCCTGGAAGTCGGTCAGGCCCATTTTCTTGGCGGTCCAGCGCGCGGTGGCCGGCATGACCTGCATCAGGCCGGCGGCGCCCACGACGGATTTGGCGTCCATGATGAAACGGCTTTCCTGGCGGATCAGGCCGTACACATAGGCTGGCTCCAGGCCAATCGTCTGGGTGCGCGCCAGCACGGCGGCCTTGAAGGGCATGGGAAACCGTTGCTCCATGTCCACCACACCCTTGGTGCGTTCGCTGGTGTTGATGCAGCGGTCCCACACCTCGGCCTTGCAGGCCAGGTCGGCGGCGGCCAGCAGGCTGCGGTCGTCCATGCCGCCTTTGCTATGCAGGTTGGTGGTGTAGTTCCACTCCCGCACGCCCTCGGTGCGCAGACCCAATTGCACGGCATACAGCGCGCGCATGAGACCGGGGTTGGTGCGCGCGTGGTCTTTTTCCTCGGGGGTCAGGGGCAGGGGCTTGGCCGGGGCATTGACCTTCTGGCCCAGGTCTTCCAGGGCCAGCATTTCATAAAAGCCCTTGATGCCGGCAATGCCCTCCAGCGCGCGGGTGGCGTCTGCCCGGGCTGCGTCGGTGGTGGCGCGGGCTAACTGGGCGCGGGCGCGCCAGTAGACCCAGGTGGGGTCATTGCGCAGCGCATCGGGCATGGCGGCAATGGCGTCTTGCACCATGGCCCAGCGCCCGGCACGCAGGGCGGCGCGGGCGGCCCAGGCCAGGTGGTCTTCGTGCATGTGCTGGAACTGGCCCTTGGCGAAGTAGCCCACGGCATCGTCAGAGAGTTTTTGGGCAGCGCGTTTGCCAATTACGCCCCAGATCCAGCTGCGCTCTTCCTGCGTGAGCTGGGCTTTCCAGCGCAGCTTCTCCATCTCTGCTGCGGCTTCGGCGGGTTCTTGGTAGGCCTGGCGGATCAGCGCCAGCGACACCAGCTCGCGGGTTTGCGGGCGCAGCGCGGTGAGTTTGTCGTTGAGGTACTTGCCGGGGTTGAGGTAGAGGGTGTTGACGGTCTTGACCCAATCCGCATCCAGCAGGCCCACGGCCTGGGTGGCGATGCGCAGGCGGTCGTTTTCCAACCCCAAGCGGGCGCGCAGCCAGACTGTGTGAGCAGTGAATTTCTTGTCGTTGAGCAATTGGCCTGCTGCGCTTGCACAGGCCTCGTCGGCGTCTTTGAGGGCCAGCCAGGTGTCCTGCACCGCATTGGCCACATCGGTGCCCTGGGTGCTGTAGTCCGCCAGCAGGCCGTAGCAGCGAATGGCGCGGTCGTCGTTCATGCGGTAGGCCGGCAGCTCACGCTGGAAGCTGGCCCAGTCGCTGCGACGGCCCAGCACCTGCAGCCATTCTGCGCGCAGTCGGTCTTCCTGGTAGGTGCCGCTGTAGCGGTACAAAAAGTCCTGGATATCGGTGTTGCTGGCATCGTCCAGCCGGGCCGACAACTCCCAGTACGCCGCCCAGGGCTCCAGTGGGTGGTTGCGCGCCTGCGGCAGCAGGGCCGCCAGTCGCTTGCGGTCACGCTGCTTGTAGGCTTGCGCCATGTCGAGGATGGTGTCGTCGGAGCGCGCGGACTCGCGCACCACATCGCGTCCTTGGGCTTTGGCCGGGGCGGCAAAGGAGGACACCGCGAAGCCCGCGAGGGCCAAGGATGTCAGAATGGCTGAAAACTGCATGTGGGGATTATGGATAACTCGAACGAAAGCAAAGCCGCGCAAAAGAAAGCCCTTCGCAAGGCGCTTCTCGAACAACGCCTGAACCTGCCCGACCGCCTACAGCGCGCGGAACTTCTGCAGCGCGTGATGCGGATCTGGCTGGTAGGGCGCACGGACGTGGTGATTGGCGCCTATTGGCCCATCAAGGGCGAGTTTGACCCGCTGCCGGCGCTGCACCGCTGGAAGGAAGATGGCGAGCTGATTGACCAGCCGCAGCCCCGCCGCATCGGCTTGCCGGTGGTGAACCGGGAGCACAAAACCATGACCTTCCATGCCTGGTACCCCGGTTGCCCCATGGAGGAAGACGCCTACGGCATCCCCAAGCCCAAGGACACCGAATTGATCGTGCCCACCCTGCTGTTTGTGCCCTGCGTGGGCTACAGCGCGGGGGGCTACCGGCTGGGTTATGGCGGTGGGTTCTACGACCGCATGCTGGGCAGTCTGGACCCCAAACCGGTTACCGTGGGCTTGGGCTTTGGCACCGATTTTGTGGACGATTTTGAACCCGAGCCGCACGACATGCCACTGGACGCCATCCTCAACGACCACGGGATCGTTTGGCCGATTTGAGGTAGTCCCACGCTCCGCAGCTGCGTGGGGTGCGGCCCCCGAGGGGTTAACCCGCCTTGGGACGGCCCGGCGGCGGCTTGCGCTTCCGGGCAGGACTTTTTGTGGCGGGTGTCCTGGTCCTGGCAGCCGGTTTCTTGGCCTGCAGCGCGGCCTGCAGCGCCAACCGTGCCCATGGTTGCATCAGGGCGGGCGATTCCATGGCGTCGGCCGGGGCGCTGTAGTAGTTCATGCTTTTGGGCTGGCCTTGCACCAGGTAGGTGAAGCGGGCGCAGCCTTCGGCCTCAAAGCGGGGGCGGCTTTCTTCGCTGGCCTTGAGCCACAGCGTATCGCCATCGCCCAGGTTGGCCAGGATGGCAATCGTCATGCCGTCCACACTGATGCCCCAGCCGCCAAACATGCGGCGGGCGCGGCAGGGCCCGACACTGCCCAGCAGTTCACAAGCGTAGTCGGCAAAGCTGGCGTCCATGGGCGGGCGGGGGCTCAGGGCCGCATCAGGGCGCGGACGTCGCCCTCGTAACCCTTCAGCGTGTCTTGCAGGCGCTGGCGCTGGCTGGCGGATGTGCGGTTGTGAAAAGCCGCAATGGCCTCGCAGGCCTGGCTGCGCACACGCTCGGTGTACTGGCGAAAGGCCGGGTCGGGCGACTGCAGGCTGCGGGCCACCAGGGCGCGCACTTCGGCCTGGGTGTGGATCTCCGTTGCGTTGCCGTTGCGCAGCGCGCGCAGGGTTTGCAGGGTGTCCTGCTGGCGGCGCAGCACCTCGCGGTACTGCACACTGGCATCGAAGGCCGAGGCCTCCAACTGGCCCTGCAGCTGCTTGCGCTGCACCTCGGTGAGGCGGCCGTAGAAGCCCTCGGCACGCTCCACCAGTTTTTTCAGGCGGCGTTCCTGGCGCTCTTCGGGGCTGCCGTCCATCCACTCTTCGCGCCATTCGCGGTTGCGCTTGTCCAGCGCGCGGGCCAGGTGTTCCAGCTGCGCCGGGCCCAGGGTGGGGCCCAAGGCCACGGCCGTGGGCGCTGCGCGGTCCAGCGTGGTCTGGATGCGTTCTTCCACGTACAGGCTGAGCTGGCAGACCTGCGCAGCCGTTACCTCCTGGGGGGCGGCGGCCTGCAGGTTCTTGAGGGTGGTGGCCAACTCGGGAAGTTCGTCCTTGCGGTGCCAGTCCTGCAGGGTATGCAGGTCGTTGCGCAAGCGGGTGGACTGGGGGCCGTCAAAGTCAAAGTAGCTGTCCAGCCACCAGTAGGCCAGGTCCGGGGCGTTGTTGTAGCCCAGGCGTACGGCGTTGCAGCCGCTCAGGCTTAGCAAGCCCATGAGCAGCCCGATAATGGCGCACCAACGGCCCGCGCTGGCCCACCAGCGCTGTGGCCGAACCCATTCATCAGAAATTTGCGCGAGGACATGCACGTGACGTCTAGTTTTCAGGTTCAAGGGGCTTCAGGCCAGCGGCCGATCGTGGACGTGGTCATTATGGCGGCGGGCAAAGGCACGCGCATGAAGAGCAAAACCCCCAAGGTCTTGCACACCTTGGCCGGGCGCCCGTTGCTGGGGCATGTGCTGGACACCGCGGCCCAGCTGCTGGCACGCAAGGTGGTGGTGATTACCGGCCATGGTGCTATCGAAGTAGAAGCGGCTTGCGCAGTATCCACGGGGGCTGCAGCCGAATTTGACCTTAATTTTGTGCGCCAGGAGCCCCAGCTGGGCACGGGCCATGCCGTGCAGCAGGCGGTGCCCGCACTGGCCGACGACGGCGTCGTGGTGGTGTTGTCAGGCGACGTTCCGCTGACCCAGGCCGACACGCTGTTTCACCTGATCTCTGCCTGCGCAGGCGACAAGTTGGCCCTGCTGACGCTGGAACAGCGCGACCCCACGGGTTATGGCCGCATTGTGCGCACTGGCGATGCGGTTCAGGCCATTGTGGAGCACAAGGATGCGTCGGACGTGCAACGCCAGATCACCGAGATTTACAGCGGCATCATGGCCGTGCCGGCGGCCCAGCTCAAGCGCTGGCTGGCACGGCTGGACAACCAGAATGCGCAGAAGGAGTACTACCTGACCGACATCGTGAAGTTCGCGGTGGCCGATGGCGTGGACGTGGTGGCCTACAAGATCGACGACGCGGTGCAGGTGGCCGGTGTCAACAGTCCGGTGCAGCTGGCCGAGCTGGAGCGTGCGTACCAATTGCGCCAGGCGCACCGACTGATGGAAGAGGGGGTGCGCCTGGCCGACCCGGCACGTATTGATGTGCGAGGCGACCTGCTCTGCGCGCATGACGTGAGCATTGATATCAACTGCATTTTCCAGGGGCTGGTGAGCCTGGGGGAGGGCGTGTCTATCGGTGCGCACTGTGTGATCGCCAATGCGGTGATCGAGGCGGGCGCGGTGATTCACCCCTTTACCCACATCGACGGCGAGAAACTGGGTGTGACCGTGGGCGCGGGTGCGCTCATCGGCCCCTTTGCCCGCCTGCGGCCGGGCGCCAAGCTTGGGGCCGAGGTGCACATTGGCAACTTTGTGGAAGTCAAAAACTCCACCCTGGCCAAGGGGGCCAAAGCCAACCATCTGGCATATCTGGGCGACGCCACGGTGGGCGAGCGCGTCAACTACGGCGCCGGCAGCATCACCGCCAACTACGATGGCGCCAACAAACACCGCACCGTGATTGAGGCGGATGTGCACGTGGGCAGCAACTGCGTGCTGGTGGCGCCGGTCACCATTGGCGCGGGCGGCACGGTGGGCGGTGGCTCCACCATCACCAAGAGCACCGAACCCGGCGCCCTGAGCGTAGCGCGCGGCAAGCAGGTCAGCATCGCCAATTGGGCACGGCCCGCCAAGAAACCCAAGGCCTGAATCTCCCCATGTCAGATCCTCAAGCCCGCATAGCCGAACTCGAAGCCGAACTCGCGGCGGTGCGGCGCGAGATGCAGGAATTCACCTCTGCGGTGTCGCACGACCTGCGTGCCCCACTCCGGCACATCGTGTCGTTTGCCCAACTGGTGGAAGAGGACGCCGGGCCCCAGCTGTCTGCCGAAGTCCAGGGTTTTTTGGCCACCATTGCTGGCTCCGCCCAGCACTTGGGCGTCATGCTGGACGGACTGCGCGAGCTCGCGCGCATAGGGGCGCTGCCTTTGGCGCCGGAGCCTGTGGCCCTGCGGGCGCTGGTGTACGAGGTGGCCGCGGAACTGGCGCACGCCCATGCACCACGCCAGTTGGCCTTGGAGGTGGATGTGCCGGACACCGCGGCGATCGTGGATGCCACTTTGCTGCGTGTGGTGCTGCGTGCGGTGTTGGATAACGCCTGGAAATTTACCTCCCGCTTGCCCGAAGCGCAGGCCCGCGTCGGGGTGCGTGCCCAACTGTCAGCAGGCCGCTGGACGCTGGTCGTGCAGGACAACGGCGCGGGTTTTGCGGCCACGCACCCCGAGCAGGCCTTGCGCATATTTGGCCGCCTGCACACGGCCAGCGCGTTCCCGGGGTTGGGGGTGGGGCTGGCCTTGGCGGCCAAGGCTGCCCAGCGCATGGGCGGAGTCCTGCAACTGGCGCCAGCCCAGCCTGAGGGCTGTGTGGTGACTCTCTCGTGGCCCCAGGCCGAGCGCTAGACGCGCCAAACTTCCGCGCATAAAAAAACCCGGACATGCCGGGCTTTGCGGGGTGCGCTGGTCACTGCATCGCTGCAGCTACCGTGCTTACCACTTCTTGACTTTGTCCAGCTCGGCAAATGCGTCGGCCGAGGACTTTCCTTGGGTTTCAGCTGCGGGCTTGGCGCTGGCCTTGGCGGCGGGAGCGGCGGCCACTTGCTGGTTGGCCTTGGCGTCAGTGGCTTGGTCGGCAGCCATGGCTTGGCCAGCAAATGCGGAAGTCAAAGCAATAGCGATTGCGGCGATAGAAGTCTTGTTCATGATGAAGTTCCTTTCAATGTTTAGAAGAATCCGCTCTGGCGGGCATCACACCGTCTGAACAGCATCGATGGGGCGTTAAATTCATGCGTCTCGTCGATGGGATGAACTGTAAAATTTCTGATTAAGAAGATAAACAGCGTACGCAGCACATGTACGTTTCTATTTTGGCAATAATGGCGGCTTGATATCGCCTTAAAGTGCCCCCATGGACCGACTTCTTTCAATGCGTGTGTTTCAGCGGGTGATCGACGAGGGGGGCTTTGCCGCCGCCGCGCGGGCCTTGGACATGTCACCCGCGGTGGTGACGCGGCTGGTGGCTGACCTGGAAGAGCACCTGGGGACGCGGCTCTTGCACCGTTCTACCCGGCGCCTGTCGCTGAGCGAAGCGGGTGAATCCTACCTGGTACGGGTGCGTGCGATTTTGCAGGACATTGACGAGGCCGACGCCCTGGCCAACCTGCACACCCAGGAGTTGGCCGGTGAGCTGCATGTGCTCGCCACACCGGTGCTGGCGACCTATGTGCTGGCGCCGCTGGTGGCGGGCTTTCGGGCCCTGTACCCCAAGATCGTGTTGCATGTGAATGTCGAGTCGTTCGTGGAGCCGCCCATTGATGGCCATGATGTCACCTTGTTCACCGCCGACGAGGCCTACGACGGTGATGTGGTGGCTCGAAAAATTGCGGCCGTCGAGGGCGTTTTTGTGGCGTCGCCAGAGTATTTGCAGCGCAAGGGTACGCCGCTGCGGCCCGAAGATTTGTCGGCCCACGACTGTCTGGGTATCAAGGGCGGTAACTTGGGTACACGCCTGTGGCGCCTCAAGAACTCGGAGAATTTGCAGGATTTTGTGGATGTGCCGGTGACCCCCGTCGTTTGGTCCAACCACATCGAAACCCTGATCCGTGCCACCCTGGACGGTGCTGGCATTGCCCCCGCCACGGTGGAGCTGGTGGCGCCCTTTTTGGCCAGTGGGGAGTTGGTGCGCGTCATACCGCCCTGGATTGCGGGGCAGATGTTTTTGTACGCGGCCTTGCCCAGCCGCCAGTTCTTGCCCCGGCGCACGCGCGTGTTTCTGGACTACCTGTCCGAGCAAACCCGCTTGCAACTGGCCAGCGCCATGGATGCGTGTGGCGCCGGTTGTGGCCCGGTGTTAAGCCAGCGCTAGCTCTGCCCCAAACTTGCTGCGCTTGACGCTGAAAAATGCCTTCACATTGCGCACATTGGCATCGGCCGTGAACAGGCGCTGTGTGAGCGCTTGGTAGCCGGGCATGTCGCGGGCGTGCACCACCAGGCAAAAGTCCGGTCCGGGGGACACGCGGTAGCACTGCTGCACGGCCGTTTCGTCCGCCACGCGGGCCTCAAACCGCTCCAGCGCCTCGGCATCTTGCCGGTCCAGCGTGATCTCGACGATGGCCGTCAGCCCATGGCCCAGTGAGGTGGCCAGGCGCTCCGGGTTGAGCAATGCAATCTGCTTTTCGATCAGGCCCGCATCGCGCAGGCGTTTGACGCGGCGCAGGCAGGTGGGTGGCGTGGTGTGGGCCAGTGCGGCCAGGGCCTGATTGCTCAGGCTGGCATCGCGTTGCAAGGCCGCCAGCAGCTGCAAGTCCACGGCATCTAGTGTTATTGATTCCATATTTTGTTTATAAATGAAATAAAAATTTACATCAATGAATTTGTGAAATAAATGATCATTTTTAAATGAAATATGAACGCATATTTTTCTGTGTTCTGCCTACGATGCATGCCATTAACAGATTGGGAGACTGCTTATGTGTGGCATCGTCGGCGCGGTATCGACCCGCAACATTGTTCCTGTGCTGGTGCAAGGCCTGGAGCGTCTGGAGTACCGGGGGTATGACTCCTGCGGCGTGGCGGTCTATGCGCAAGATGGGCAACCCGGTTTGCGCCGCGCGCGCAGTACCTCACGCGTCGCCGAGTTGATTGAACAAGTGGCGAGCGGTGGTGTGCAGGGCCAGTTGGGCATTGCCCATACCCGTTGGGCGACCCATGGCGCACCGGTGGTGCATAACGCCCACCCCCACTTCAGCCATGGCACCGGTGCCGATGCCGACAGCAAGCCCGGCCGTGTGGCCCTGGTGCACAACGGCATCATCGAAAACCACGATGAACTCCGGGCTGCACTCAAGGCCAAGGGGTATGTGTTCCACAGCCAGACAGACACTGAAGTCATCGCCCACCTGATTGACAGCCTGTACGACGGCGATTTGTTTGAAGCCGTGAAAGCCACCGTGCTGCAGCTGCATGGTGCGTACGCCATTGCCGTGTTCTGCAAGGACGAACCGCACCGCCTGGTGGGCGCGCGCGCCGGCTCGCCCCTAATTCTGGGCGTGGGCAAGGACGGGCAGGAGCACTTCCTGGCCAGCGACGCTATGGCCCTGGCGGGGGTGACCGACCAGATCGTGTACCTGGAAGAAGGTGACGTGGTGGACGTGCAGCTGGGCAAGTACTGGTTGATCGACAAGGCCCACAAGGCCGTGACCCCGGCCCAGCGCCCTGTCAAAACCGTGGTGGCACATAGCGGTGCGGCCGAACTCGGCCCCTACCGCCACTACATGCAAAAAGAGATTTTTGAGCAGCCGCGCGCCATTGCCGACACGCTGGAAGGCGTGGAAGGAATCGTCCCCGAGCTGTTTGACCAGCAGGGCAACCATGCGCCCGGTGCCAACGCGGCGCGCGTGTTCAAGCAGATCGACAGCGTGCTGATCCTGGCCTGCGGCACCAGCTACTACAGCGGCTGCGCCGCCAAGTATTGGATCGAAAGCATCGCCAAAGTGCCATGCCAGGTAGAAGTGGCCAGCGAGTACCGCTACCGCGATTCGGTACCCAACCCCAACACCCTGGTCGTCACCATCACCCAAAGCGGTGAAACCGCCGACACCCTGGCCGCCCTGCGCCATGCGCAAAGCCTGGGTATGCAACACACGCTGACCATCTGCAATGTGGCCACCAGCGCCATGGTGCGGGAGTGCAGTCTGGCTTACGTCACCCGCGCGGGGGTGGAAATCGGGGTGGCTTCGACCAAGGCCTTCACCACACAGCTTGCGGGACTGTTCCTGCTGACGCTTTGCCTGGCGCAAGCCAAGGGACGGTTGACGGATGCCGATGAGGCACGCCACCTCAAGGCCATGCGCCACCTGCCCGCCGCGCTGCAAGCGGTGCTGGCACTCGAGCCACAAATCATGGCCTGGGCCGATGACTTTGCGAAGAAAGAAAACGCGCTGTTCCTGGGGCGTGGCCTGCACTTCCCGATCGCCATGGAAGGTGCCTTGAAGCTCAAGGAAATCACCTACATCCACGCCGAAGCCTATGCCGCCGGTGAACTCAAACACGGCCCGCTGGCGCTGGTGACGAGTGAGATGCCGGTAGTGACCGTGGCACCCAACGACGCGCTGCTGGAAAAACTCAAGAGCAACCTGCACGAGGTGCGCGCGCGTGGTGGTGTGCTCTATGTGCTGGCCGATGCCGATACGCGCATCGACAGCGGCGAGGGCCTGCACGTGATCCGCATGCCCGAGCACTACGGTGAGCTGTCACCGCTCTTGCACGTGGTGCCCTTGCAACTGCTGGCCTACCACACGGCCTGTGCGCGCGGCACCGATGTGGACAAGCCACGCAACCTGGCCAAGAGTGTGACCGTGGAGTAGTGGGGGCACAAAGTGCAAGTGTTGCGGGCTGAAAAAACAGTCGGTAACTGGAAAAAAGGTTGTGAACTAGGAATTACGGTCGCTTACTTGTGGTTTCGACAGATTCAGTGGGGTGAGCATTACTTGTACGACCTCGGCAGTCTTCAAACCACGGCACTATCGCGTGGGCGTTGACGGCCTCGTGGCTTGTGCGGCGCGGGGACGATTCGATTGATCCGAGTCGCACGGACGGCATATGCGTGTTTGTGCCCGCTTTGGAGCAGTAAACCACGCTCTCGCCAGTAAGTGCCTGGTAATAGAACCTCGAACACGATGAGCTCTTCACAAACCCTTGCAAGAGCTCATGCAAAAACTACAACTCCCCGCAGTCCATCGCTCACTGCGTATTCACACCGTCGTCGCTGCCGTTCTTTGCACCATGGGGTGCGCTACCGCTGGCGCCCAGGTGCGATCAGATGCTGGCGTGGCTGGAACCCCAGAAACTTCCTCAGCCTGGGGCCTGGGTCTGGGTATTTCATCGGCCCAACGTCCATATCCCGGCGTGGAAAACAAGAACAGCGCCATTCCTATTCTGTACTACGAGAACTCCTGGCTCCGGATCAACGGCGGCATCGCAGACTTCAAAATTGCGAACAAGGACTTTGGCGCCACTGGTTCCCTGGCATTTGCGGGGCGGCTGAAGTACGAAGACAGCGGCTTCAAAGCCGATGACTCGCCATTGCTCACCGGGATGGATGAGCGGAAAGGGGGCCTGTGGGGTGGGGCAGCTGTGACGTGGAACCATCCTGTGGTTCGGGTCTCGGGTGAATGGCTTTCCGATCTATCGAGCAACAGCAAGGGGCAAAAACTGCAACTGCAAGTGGACCGCCGCTTTGGATTTGGCAGTTTTGCCGTTACGCCACGGCTTCAAGCCCAATGGCTCGACAAGAAGTACGTCGACTACTACTTCGGTGTGCGGGCGCATGAGGCGTTGCCAGGGCGCTCGCAGTTCACAGGCGAGGCTGCCTCTACGCTGGAGGTGGGTGTCCGGATGGACTACATGTTCCGGCCAAAGCAAATGGTTTTTGTGGATGTCAGCGCCACGAGCTTGCCCGAAGAAATCAAGAACAGCCCGATTGTGGGTCGCTCCAGCGTATCGCGGGTGTCTGTTGGCTATCTTTACCGGTTCTGAGATGCAAGGCTGCGCGCTCGCTTTCGCACTGCCCCTTCCCGATGGGGGGGCGGTCGGCACAGGCATGGGGCTGTCATTGGTACGGTCCAGTGTCTTCCCGTGCGTACCGCCTTTCAGTGGGCAGGTCCACGCCATTGCGCTGGATGAGCTCTTTGAGTACCACGTTTCTCTGTTCCGCCATGCCTTGGAAGATGCGCTGGGTACGGAAGCCCCTGGCCCTGCGCGGCTTCTGCGGGCCTATGTCCGGGCGGTATGCGCCAGCGCCATGGCCATGGGGCCGAACGAGCGTGCTGCAGTGGCTTCGCTGATGTGCACTCCCGAGTATCGGGTGATCTGGTCAGATTTCATCGACGAGGTCTGCAGCGGCGACGCTATGGACCCTGCAACGCAAATGATCTGTCGCTACGCAGCGGAAGGTCTTTGGCTGGACTATGCCCTGGAAAGGGGGGCTGGGCCAGATTACATCGCCGATGTGCAGCAGCGCCTCCTGGCGTTGACGAATGCATGAGATGGCGTGCCAGCCAGTCGGCTGTTGATTTGCCAGCGGTATTCCCTGCATGCATGCACTAAGCTTGGCGATCCCTATTGATACAAAGATGAACCGCATCGCACTGGTGGAAGACCATGAACGCCTCGCCAACCTGGTCCGCCAGGCGATGGCGGGCGCAGGAATTGGCGTGGACGTTTTTCCGGACATTGAGTCCGCATGGTTTGTCTTGCGAGACATCAGCTACGGTGCTTTGGTGGTAGACCGTGGGTTGCCAGATGGGGATGGACTCCAACTGGTCCGCCGCCTGAGATCGGCGGACAACACCATCCCGTGCCTGATGTTGACGGCCAGGGACGCATTGCATGACAGGGTCGATGGCTTGGAGTCCGGGGCGGACGACTACCTCACCAAACCGTTCCCCATGGAAGAGCTGATTGCCAGGGTGCGAGCGCTGCTGCGGCGTCCCGCCGCCTTGCGGGCGATGAATCCGGCTTTGGGAGACCTTTGCCTGTTTCCGGCGCAGGCCCGTCTGGCGTGCGGCGAAGAGTCCATCACGTTGCCGCCCGCCGAGATGCAGATCATGCTGTGCCTGTTGCGTAAGACGGACCAAATCGTGCGCAGGTCTGCGTTGGAGGCTGCAGCATGGGGAATCTCTGAAGCAGTCACCCCCAACGCGCTAGACGTTGCGTTGCATCGCCTGCGCAGAAAGCTCCTGGCGATCGGCTCGCACATGGAGATCGTGAACATCAGGGCCCATGGATATGCGCTTCGTGACGATTCGGTGGCCCCGTAGTTTCCGCGCGCGCCTGCTGCTCGTTTATGTGGCGGGCATGGCGCTGAGTGCTGCCCTCGTGGGCGTCGTTGTCATGGTGCTGGCCGAACCTTTCAACCGGTACATGTTGGAGAGCGGCACCATCGACAAGGCGCAGCAGATTGCTGCCAGTGTGCAGTTTGACGCAGCAGGAATGCCGACGGGGTTTGACCACACGGTGGTCGAGCTTTGGGCGTTCAGCAGCTTGCAGGAGGAAGTGGCGGCGCGCATCCTCGACAGTCAAGGCCTGGTGCACTTCACCTCAGACGGCAGCAAGCAGTCGTTGGCACCCGATGGTGCGCAGTTCGACCCTTCGAGAAAGGCTTTTCAGCTGGTTCGCCATGGCGTTGTCATGCATGCAGCCACCGTACCTGCCAGGCGTGGCGATACAACCTGGTACGTGCAGTTTGCCCTCAGCGACCGCCTGGTGCTGCAGGTGCAGCAAAGCATTGGCCGGCCTGCACTGCTTCAGGGCGTGGTGGCGACCTGCGTGACGTTTCTGGCTGTTTTTCTGATCACTGCGCATTTCACGCTACAGCGTGCGCTCAGACCCTTGCGGGTTGCATCGCTCAAGGCGCAGCGCATCACCCCACAGTCGCTGGGTGATCGCCTTGATCTGCAAAGCCTTCCCAGCGAATTGGTCCCGCTGGTCGATGCGTTCAATCGGGCCCTCGATCGTCTCCAACTGGGATTTCAGACGCAGCAGGAATTCCTCGCCAATGCTGCGCACGAACTCAAGACGCCGCTGGCGCTGATTCGGGCGCAGGTAGAGATGGAGGCACCAGAAACTCGCAATCCGCATCTCATCCAGGACATCGACCGGATGGCACGCCAGGTGCAACAACTACTGCTTCTGGCCGAGGCCAGCGAAGAGCGGAACTACCGCATGGAGGCATGCGCCCCCCGCGTGGCCATGATGGAGGCATCTGATTTCATGAGCCGCGTCGCGCAGCGCAGCCATGTGCAGATCAGCCTGATCTTCGAGGATGCGGTGGGAACAACCTGGATGGCGGATCGCGGAGCTGTGTTCACGCTCCTCAAGAATCTGCTGGAGAACGCTATTCAGCACAGCCCGGCCGGTGGCACGGTGTATTTGCGGGTGCATGCCAGCGGATTCTCCGTCTCTGACCAGGGGCCTGGCGTTGCTCCCGAGCATCTGGAGAAACTCTTTGAACGCTTCTGGCGAGGCGCATCCAGGCGCGATGAGGGCGCGGGACTCGGGCTGTCCATTTGCAAGGAGATCGTTTCGGCGCACGGATGGCATATCGAAGCACGGCTCGGTGCCCCCGGGCTGCAAATGCACGTTGTATCGCCTCAAAGAGACCTGCATTGAAAAATTCACTTTGAATTCATCCCATGCCTGATGAGGCTGCACCGGTCCATCAAGGTCGGGTGACTTTGTTTCTGGGAATAAACTCAGACAAGGAATTCAAGCATCTCGTTCGCCAACACCTTCCTGACATTTCGGAGGATGTTTGCTCCTTGGCAAGACTGGGACAGCTAGCAGCCATCGCCGGTATGGCACTCCCTGACGATGCTAGGAAGCACAGCATGCTAACTGCGCAAGAAACATACAGGTCCAATGCCTTGCGTCGGCGGAGGCACAGGAATCGCCCCGGTTCTCTCAATCGTGCGAGGCGCAATTGCTGAGGGCATGAACAACCCAATCCACCTCTACTTTGGTGTTCGAAGCCAACAAGACGTATACGACACCGATCGCTTGCGCCAACTGGCTAAAGACCATTCCAACATCTGCATCAACATCCTAGTGGCCACCGGTGAGGCCGGGGAAATGCAGCGGACAGGGCTCATGACTGACGCTATTGAGCGCGACCTTACCTGTGCGGAACGCATGCAATGGTTGACGCTCTGAATTTACTGGTGGCACACCTAGGCGTCAGTCCAGAACATGTCTATGCAGACGCTTTCTACCCCAGCGGTATCAGAGTTTCTTCTATCCCTCCATCTGAATCGAGCAAGGAGACAAATAATGACAACAACAGCCTCAGTATTCCCCGATAAGCCGCAATGGGAGGCCGCTCATTGCAGTCACCAGATCCAGAACATCAGCGCCCAGGCGTAGTCCACCAGTGCCAGCGCAGGGAGCACCGCCGCCAAGGCCAGTAGCTGGCGGCTGCGCGGGGGGGCGTAGCGCTGGCAAATGCCGTGCGCCAGCACCAGCGACCACAGATTGGCCGCGGTCAGCAGCAGCAGGCGCACGTCATTGACCCAATGCACCGGAACACCTTCGCTCTTGAGTAAGTTCACCGTCAACGCCGACAAGCCCAGGAAGATGCCGCAACCCGCCAGCGGAACGAGGGCCTGGCTCAGGTGGTAAAAGCGCTGCGTGCGCCAGGGGCCAAGCATCCGATTGGCCGCGGCCAGCGGCAACGCCAGCCCCAGGCCCATGACCGCGCCCATGCCAAAGATATAGGCCAGCAGCAAGCCGCCGTCGAGCCAGGAAAACACGTCGCGCTGTGCGGGGTAGTTCGTCAGCAGCCACCAGGGCGCGTTTTCGGCGAAGGGCCACCAGATGTCGCGCGCCATCAGCCACTCCGCCAGCCACTGCTTGGCCGCACCAAAGTGCGGGTTCACCGTCCACTGGAAAGCGCCGATGGCAATGCCCAGCAGGCCCACCAGAATCAACAGGGTTTGCCAGCCATTGGCCAGCTGTTCGCCCAGCGCCACCACTTCGGTGTTGGGCGAGCGCACGGTCAGTGCGATGGCGTCGCGGTGGCCGCTGCAACGCCCGCACATGTGGCAGTCGCTGGCACCTTCCATTTTGCGCATGGCCACCAGCGGGGCGCAGTTGACCGGCTGGATGCGGATGGTGCGCCCACCTTGCGGGGTGTAGGACGCGCGCCAGGCGGCCGCATCCACCTTGAAATGCAGGGGTGACAACTTGCTCAGCAGGCCAAAGACTCCGCTGACCGGACACAGGTACTTGCACCACACCCGCTTTTCACGGCCATACACATAACCAATGGCAATGGCCGCCACCGTGGAGCCCCCCAGCACCAGCAACACTGCCTTGGGGTACTGGTAGACACTGACCATCTGGCCGTAGACGGTGGTGCCCACAAAGGCGACGAAAGGCCAGCCGCCCCAGCGCATCCAGTGCGGTATGGCGTGGTTGCGCCCCTTGCGGCTGGCCCATTCCGACAAGGATCCTTCGGGGCACAAGACGCCGCACCAGACCCGCCCCATGAGCACCATGCTCAGCAGCACGAAGGGCCACCAGATGCCCCAGAACACGAACTGGGCAAACACCGTGAGGTGGGTGAATACGTGGGCTGTTTCATCGGGCAGCGGCAACAGCGCCGGTACGATGATCAGCGTGCCATAAAACAGCACCACCACCCATTGGGTGGCGCGAATCCAGCGCCCGTGTCGGCGCAGCCAGTCGCCGGCAGCGACGCTCAGCGCGTTCAGGCGCGCGCTTGTTGCTGGCGCGTTGGCCGCGATATCCATTGCACACCACCCCAATACAGACAAAACACCAGAAAAATCATCAGCGAGGGCCGCGCCCGGTAGCCGGTGAAGGCCGACACCACGCCCCCCAAAACGGTGCCGTCATCGAGCACGCCCGAGCTGTCCCACAGCTGCGACACCAGGGCCGGCACCAGTTGCACGCCAATCAGCCGGTCCACACCCGCCACCAGCAAGGCTCCGCCCAGCAGCAGCAACATGATCTCCGTGCCTTTGAAAAACGCACGCCAGGAAATGTATTTGCCGCCCAGTTGCAGCAGGTAAAAAGTGCCGGCAGCCAGCACCACACCCAGGCCCAGCGCCAGCCAGAAAGACGGGGCGCCCAGACCATTGACGCCCGTGGCCAGGCTGCTCAAAAACAGCACCGCCTCGCTGCCCTCGCGGGTGACGGCAATCGCGGCCAGCGAAAACACGCCCCACCAGTTTTGCTGCTGTGTACTGTGCCCCAGCGACTGCTCCAGGTCCCGGCGCATGCTTTGCCCGTGGCGACGCATCCAGAACACCATTTGCACAATGAGGCCCGCCGCCGCCAGCAGCAAACCGGCCTGGAAGTATTCCTGGCCTTCGTCGGACAGCACGGCATTCACCGCGTCAATACCCAAACCCAGCAGGAAGGCGCCGCCCAAGCCCGCCAGCACCCCCAGCCACAGGTATTTCAAGCCGGGCTTGCCCTGCGGGTTGTGCGACAGCCAGGCATGCAAGATGCCCACCACCAGCATGGCCTCGACGGTTTCCCGCCACATCACGAACAGTATCTGGCTGAAGTTCTGCATGGCTTACTTGGCAACAATGCTTCCTTGACCGGTCTGGATGTGGAAGTCGTCGAAGAACTTGTATTCCCCTGGCTCCAGCGGAAAAATCACAACAAAGGACGAACCGCCCGGGTTCAGCGCCTTTTCCTTGCGCAACTGCAGGCTCTCGAACTCGATGGCCTCGGTGCCGGTGTTGAAAATCTCGATCTTGATTTTCTTGCCCGCCGGGACAACCAGCTTTTGCGGCTTGAACACGCCGTTGTTGCACTCCAAGCGAAAGGTCGGCAATTCGTCTGCAGCCTGCGCGCCGCTCAGCGGCAGCATCCACAGACAGGCCAGCGCAGCCAGGGCGAGTCGTTTGTGCATGGTCAGTCCCAACGCGGCAAGGGCTTAGTAGCCGCCTTTTTTACCGGTACCGGCAAAAGTGAAATCGTAGTTCAGGTCGAAGGCCTTGAACCAGGGGGCCACGCCGGTTTCCTTGTCCACATGGCGGCCGAAATGACCGTGGGCGTTGGCCGACGGCGGCTGCACCGTGAACTTGAGCTTGTACTTGCCCGGGCCGTCGAGCTTGACGTTGTCACCGTAATGGGGGCCGTCGCTGGCCACCATGGGCATCAGGTCGCCCTCGACCTTGAAATTGCTACCCACCTTGGTGATTTCAAATTTGATGACCAGGTTGGGCATCCAGTCGCCTTCGGCAAAGCCGTTGGTGTTTTTCTTGGTGGCGTGGATGTCTGCTTCGAGGTGGATATCGGACTCTTCCACCCGTTTCATCATGCCGTCCGGCTCCATCTTGACCGGCTGCAGGTAGACCGCACCAATCTCCATGCCGCTGACGATCTGGTGTTTTCCAATCGGGGTCTCGGCGGCCTGGCTCAGAGGGGCGGCGAGGGCCAAGCCGGTGAGTACGAGGCAAAGCAGTTTCGTTTTCATGGTGCGCTTACTTTCGACATTTAGAAGATGATTCGAGCCGACATCGTGGATGCGGGTGACTCTCGGTTGCGATGTGGTGCATCGCCCCAGGTTGGGTATTTGAATCGTTCTAAATGAGAATGATTTTGATTTTTATCAATGCCTGTGCTGCCACGGCATTTTGATGCGCTGGAACGCACAGCGGTGCGGGTAACCGTAACCTCAGCGAAAACGAAAACTTTGGAATTTTCCCGACAGAGTTCGTTGCAATGGCAGCGAAATCTCAGCCGATTCACCGAGCGGCGAGCGATGTGCCTGCAAAACCCAGTGTTGCACTCCGCATTCCACCAATTCGTCGGCGAGCGCAAGCAGTTGATTCTCGGCAAACAGGCCGGAATGCCATGTCGTCCGGCATTCGAGGCCTGTGTTGCTGGCCAATAGCAGGCGCAGTGATTCCCGGGCGCGCGCACCACTGCCAGGGGTGCCGGTGAGCGCGTCGTGGCAGTGCAGGGGAGCCTTGATGTCCAGGCCCACCCAATCCAGCTGGGGCAATACGGCCGCCAGGCGCTCTGGGTACATGCCCCCGGTGTGCAGGGCGGTTGCAAAGCCCAACGCGCGCACCGCCTGCAGCGCTTCGGGTAGTGCGGTTTGCAAGGTGGGCTCGCCGCCGGAGAACACCACACCGTCGAGCAGTCCCCGGCGGGTGTGCAAAAAAGCCAGCACCTGCGCCCAGTCCCACGGGGTGGGGGCGTTGGCATCCAGCAGTTCGGGGTTGTGGCAGTAGCTGCAGCGCCAGGGGCAGCCCTGACAAAAGACCACCGCCGCCAGACGCCCCGGAAAGTCAATGGTGGTCAGCCGGGTCAGGCCACCCACCCGAAGGCCGGTGCCCGCGCGGGCAGCCGCTATCGCATCGCGCGCGGAGGTTTCAGCCCGCACAGCGCTGTTCGGCAAAGAACTGGCGCTCCTGGTGCTCGCCCTGTTTGCCGATGTTGAAGCTGGCCACCGGGCGGTGGTAGCCCATGACGCGGGTCCACACCTCGCAGGGTTGGCGCTCGGCGTCGGTGAGCTGCACGGCAGCGGACAGAGGGGTAGATTCAGTGGTGCTGTGGTTCATGTAATACTCCTTTAGTGGTTGAATTTGCTATAAATTTGGTAGCTACTCGCGCATATTTGGCGGGGGCTACATGCCAATTAGGCTGCTAATTTTTCGCGTTTGGCCAGTAGCCGCTCGGTGTCGCACACCGGGCAAAACGGGTGTTCGCCCGCCAGGTAGCCGTGTGTGGGGCAGATCGAGAAGGTGGGTGTGACCGTGATGTAGGGCAGGCGAAAACGGGTCAATGCGCGTTGGACCAGCGCACGACAGGCGTCGCCGCTGGATAGGCGTTCACCCATGTACAGGTGCAGCACAGTACCGCCGGTGTACTTGGACTGCAGCTCCTCCTGGCGCTGCAGTGCCTCAAACGGATCGTCGGTAAAGCCCACGGGCAGTTGCGACGAGTTGGTGTAGTAGGGCCGTTCAGTGCTGCCGGCCTGCAGGATGTCCGGCCAGCGCTTGGCATCTTCCTTGGCAAATCGGTAGGTGGTGCCTTCGGCCGGTGTGGCCTCCAGGTTGTACAGGTGGCCGGTTTCTTCCTGAAAGTCGACGATGCGTGCACGCACGTGGTCCAACAGCCGCAGGGCCAGGGCCAGGCCTTGCGGGGCTGCGATGTCGTAGAGGTCGGCGCTGAAGTTGCGCACCATCTCGTTGATGCCATTGACGCCCAGCGTGCTGAAGTGGTTGCGCAGCGTGCCCAGGTAACGCTTGGTGTAGGGGAACAGGCCCTGGTCCATCAGGCGCTGGATGAGCTTGCGTTTGGTCTCCAGGCTTTGTTTGCCCAGTTCCAGCAGTCGGTCCAGTGCGGCCAGCAAGGCTGGCTCGTCGCCGCGGTACAGATACCCCAGGCGCGCGCAGTTGACCGTGACCACACCCAGGCTGCCGGTCTGCTCGGCGCTGCCGAACAGGCCGTTGCCACGCTTGAGCAACTCTCGCAAATCGAGCTGCAGGCGGCAGCACATGGAGCGCACCATGTTCGGCTCCAGCTCGGAGTTGATGAAGTTCTGGAAGTACGGCAGGCCGTACTTGGCCGTCATCTCAAACAGCAGCTGCGCGTTCTCGCTCTCCCACGGGAAATCCTTGGTGATGTTGTAGGTGGGGATGGGGAAGGTGAACACGCGACCCTTGGCGTCGCCCGTGGTCATTACATCGATGTAGGCGCGGTTGATGAGGTCCATCTCCACCTGCAGGTCGCCGTACGCGAAGGGCATCTCTTTGCCAGCGATCACGGGCACCTGCTCGCGCAGGTCCTCGGGGCAGGTCCAATCGAAGGTGAGGTTGGTGAACGGCGTCTGCGTGCCCCAGCGCGAGGGCACGTTCAGGTTGTAGACCAGCTCCTGGATGCACTGGCGCACGGCGGCGTAGTCCATGGCATCAATGCGCACAAACGGGGCCATGTAGGTGTCGAACGACGAGAACGCCTGCGCACCCGCCCACTCGTTTTGCAGCGTGCCCAGAAAGTTCACGATCTGCCCCACGGCTGAGCTCATGTGTTTGGGCGGCCCCGACTCCACTTTGCCCGGCACGCCATTCAGCCCCTCGTGCAGCAGCGTGCGCAGCGACCAGCCCGCGCAGTAGCCGCTGAGCATGTCGAGGTCGTGGATGTGGATGTCGCCGTTGCGGTGCGCCTCGCCGATCTCGGGCGTGTAGACGTGCGACAGCCAGTAGTTGGCCGTGACCTTGCCCGCCACGTTCAGGATCAGCCCGCCCAGCGAGTAGCCCTGGTTGGCGTTGGCGTTCACGCGCCAGTCGGCACGCGTGAGGTATTCGTTGATAGACGACTCTACATTCACCAATGTCTGGTGGTCGGCACGCAGGGTGGCGTGGCGCTCGCGGTAGGCAATGTAGGTGCGCGCCGTGGCCAAGTGGTTGGCGGCAATCAGGGTGTGTTCCACCACGTCCTGGATTTGTTCAATGGCGGGCGCCAGCCCATGGAAGCGGTGAATCAGCACCTTGCCCACCTGGGCGCACAGCAAGCTTGCTTCGTCGTCACCAAATTCGCCGCTTGCCGCACCCGCACGCACCAAGGCCGAGTGGATCTTGGCTGCGTCAAAAGCTGCGCTTTGGCCGCCCCGCTTGATGACCGAGCGCGGTAAGGAAGTAGGGGGATTGTGCAAGGGGGCTCCAGCGTGATTGTTGATCGTAAACACTACCTATGGTGTGCACGATAGCCTTGAGACACTACCTGTAGTTTGATTTAAGACAAAGGTCCGCATGGGTGTCTGGTGGTTTTGTGGTGTTTTGGGTCTTCCGATATCGGCACAAAGTGCCATACCAGGTTCATGCGGTGGGAAGGCTCCAACACGCTGTCGCGCGCGCACAGATTGCTCTGTTGACCGCGGGTGCAGGTTGCAAGTCGTTGCGCAGGACGTTGACGGCGGCCGCATGGGAACAAGGCCGCCTGGATGCCGCCCCTTTGCTGCCGCCTGCCAGGCGCGACACGACACGTCGCCACACCGCCTGCCGGGTTGATGGATCGGTCCTGAAGCACAAATATGCCTATGGAGACCGTGGTTATTGCGCTACCAGCTATCAAATAAATAGCATCATGGTTGCTGCCAGGTGACGCTGCGTAACACTCTGCAACAGGGTCGGCGCCGCGTGGTGTCCGGACGTTGCGTGGGGGCGGGGCGCAGGCGGCTATGCTGCATGGGCCCCGCCGCTGGTGCACTTGGGGTGCGCCGGTTGCCTACCTTTTTGCAGAAAGTTTCTCTATGCGCTCTATTTCCGCTCCCTTTGCTTTGGCTGCGCTCACGGTGCTGGCCCAGTCCGCGTTGGCCCAGTCCACCGAGCAGCGCAGCACGCTGGCGGACCAGCAAGAGGTGGCCGTCACCATTTACAACGACAACCTGGCCTTGGTGAAAGACCAGCGCCGGGTGTCGCTCAGTGGCGGCAAGTCAGCGCTTGCTTTTCGTGATGTGAGCGCCCGCATGCGTCCCGAAACCGCGCTGCTGCGCAGCGTGAGTGCACCGGGCGCGTTCAGCGTGTTGGAGCAGAACTTCGACTTTGATTTGCTCACCCCCCAGAAGATGCTGGAGAAGTACGTGGGCCAGACCGTGAACGTGGTGCGCACCAACCCGGCCACCGGGGTGGAAACCACCGAGGTGGCCACCGTGCTCTCCGCCAACAACGGCGTGGTGCTCAAGATCGGCCAGCGCATCGAAACCGGAATCCCCGGCCGCCTGGTGTTTGGCGATGTGCCAGCCAACTTGCGCGACCGCCCCACACTCGTGATGGCACTGGATAACAAGGGCACCGCCCAGCAAGACGTGGAACTGAGCTACCTGACCTCCGGCCTGGGCTGGAAGGCCGACTATGTGGTGGAGCTCAACGCGGCGGACGACAAGCTCGACATGTCCGGCTGGGTCACGCTCACCAACACCAGTGGCGCCACCTACCGCAATGCGAAGCTGCAACTGGTGGCGGGCGATGTCAACCAGGTGCAGCCCGAGTTGCAGCGTGGCCGCCCGGTGCTGATGGCCGCACCCATGGCAGCCAAGGCCGAATCGCGCATGGCCGAAGAAGCCTTGTTTGAATACCACCTCTACACCCTGGATCGCCCCACCACCATTGCCGAGAACCAGACCAAGCAGGTGGCCCTGATGTCGGCCAGCGGTGTGCCTGCGCGCAAAGAGCTGCTGCTGCAAGGCAATGACTACTATTACCAAGGGGCAGCCGGCGACCTGGGCCAAAAGATGAAGGTGGCCGTGTTCGTGGAGTTTGACAACAAGGAAAGCGCCCGTTTGGGCATGCCCCTGCCCAAAGGTGTGGTGCGGGTGTACAAAAAAGACAGTGCGGGCAACGCCCAATTCATCGGTGAAGACCGCATCGACCACACACCGAAAAACGAAAAGGTCCGCCTCAAGCTGGGTGACGCGTTTGACGTGACGGCCGACAAAAAGCAGACCGACTTCAAGAAGCTCAGCGGTACCGGCAAGTACAACTATGTGTTCGAGAGCGCCTACCAACTGGTGCTGAAGAATGCCAAGAAGGAGGCCGTGACCGTGACGGTGCAGGAACCCATGCCGGGAGATTGGCAAATTCTGAGCGCCAGCCAGGCGCATACCAAAGGGGCTGCCAATACTGCAGTCTGGAAGGTCAATGTGCCTGCCGAAGGCAGTACTGTTTTGACTTATCGCGCACTGGTCCGCTATTGACCCTGGCCGGGCCTGCCCGGATACTGGACCGTTACTGTTACGGAGCGGTCCATGAAGTCCTTGAGTATTGCGTTGAAGCTGTGGTTGCCTGCCATCGCGGTGAGTGTGGGGCTGGTGGCCATGGCCTCGGGCTCCGCCGTTCGCACCATCCGTTCGCAGGCGATCACGGTGGCCGAGCAATCAGAACAGCAGAGCAAATTGGAGATGGCTGCCCGCTGGCGGGGGCTGGGCGAGGCCAATGCCCTGCGTGGCATTGGTGCTGCGCTGAACGCCGATGCCGCAGCGGGCCAGTTGTTGTTGGCGGACCAGAACAGCGCCATGGCAGAAATCGGCCAGTTGCAGGCGGGGCTGGAGAAAATCATGCAAAGCCCTGCCGAGAAGTCGGCACTCGAAGCGGTGAAGGCCAGGGCGCAGTCTTTGCAGGCTTCCATCAGCAAAGCCCAAGATCTGAAGGCTTCGGGCGACATGGCTGCAGTGGGAAGCCATATCCAGTCGGCCACGCAATCTGAACTCAAGGCATTTTTGGCCGCTCAGCAAACCATGGTGGAACTCACCGAGGCCGGGGCCACAGCCCTGCGAGACAAGGCGGGCGAAGAGCGCATGCGTACGGTCTGGTCCGTCGCGGGCATCATGGCGGTGATTGTGGTGCTGATCTCCATCGGTACCCGCCTGTTGCAGCGCAATGTGTGCGACCCGCTGGACGACATCGTTCGGGTGGCTCAGTCCATCGGCCAAGGGGATCTGAGCGTGGCCATCCAGACCACACGGCAAGACGAGATGGGCGAAGTGTTGCGTTCCTTGGCCCATATGGCCGACTCGCTGGCCCAGCTGGTGGGGCAGGTGCACAAGTCCACTGGCAGCATCAGCATCGCCAGCTCCGAGATTGCGCACGGCAACCAGGACCTCTCGAACCGCACCGAGAGCACGGCCTACAACCTGCAACGTGCCGCCTCGACGATGGACCACCTCAATGGCTCGCTGCAGCAGTCGGTGGAGGCCGCCCGGCAGGCCAACGCGCTGGCGGGGTCGGCTTATTCCGTGGCGGAAAACGGCGGCTCCGCGGTCTCCCAGGTGGTGAGCACCATGCACGAGATCAACGCCTCCTCGCACAAGATTGTGGACATCATTGGGGTGATTGACGGCATTGCTTTCCAGACCAACATCCTGGCCCTCAATGCCGCCGTGGAAGCCGCCCGCGCGGGCGAGCAAGGCCGCGGGTTCGCTGTGGTGGCCAGCGAAGTGCGTGCGCTGGCCGGGCGCAGCGCCGAGGCAGCCAAGGAAATCAAGGCCCTGATCGGCAGTTCGGTTGCCAATGTGGAACATGGTTCGCGTCTGGTGGACGGGGCCGGACAGACGATGCAGGACATCGTGCAGTCGGTCCAGCGCGTGACCGGCATCATTGCCGAAATCAGCGCTTCCAGCAGCGAGCAGAGCCAGGACATGCAGCAAGTGAGTGCCGCCGTGTCCGAGCTGGAGCAAATGACCCAGCAGAACGCGGCCTTGGTGGAGCAAAGTGCTGCGGCTGCGGCGTCCCTGCGTGAGCAGGCAGCCTTGCTGGACCGCCTGGTGGGCCGGTTTACCTTGCCTGGCGGTGCGCGTGGACTCGCTCCCCTGTCTTTGCCTGCGACCTGACGAACTGTGGGCGCAAGGCTTGTCACACATCAAAACGCACCATTGTGGTGCGTTTTTCGCATGGGAAATGTCTGCCGTCTCGCAAAAAAGCCAAATTTTTTAAAAAAAGGCCTAAATAACCCCCTAAATCTGCCGTTAAGAAATGTACGTCAACTCCTAAAAGTAACCGGAGGGGCCGCAAGGCCTACCCAAAATGCAACTGCCATCCATCGATCGAAACCCAAATGTGCGCCCCACCGGCGCAGATTTGGCTTCGTCTGGGGCACATAGGGTTATCCCAGTTGCTCCGGTCAACCCTGTAGCGAACGCCAACCCGTCGGTCGAGTCCTCTCCTGGAGTCATCGACATGGTGAACCCTGCACTCAAGAGCCCGGAGGGCCAGCCACCCCGCGTTGTGCTGCCTGAGCCGACAGAGCGCGGTGCGGAGGCGGCTACGGCGCCCAAAGACTGGACGATCCATCGCCCGGAGCCGGAAAAAGTGGAAGACCCTCCGCCCAAGCCGATTTCGCAAGTGCTGTTGGACCACCTGAAAACCATGTGGACCGCCAGTGCCAGCGCTATCCAGATTGAGCAGGTCAAGATCCAGCTCACCCCACCGCAGCCGCTGACCCCCGCCGAAGTGCCGGGTCAGTTGGCCAAGGAGGTGCTGGTCTACACGCCCAGCAAGATCAAAAAGACCGAAAACATCTGATCCCGGCACCGCCGGGCCCAGCCAACGGTCTTCCGCCTTGCTCTACCATGGCGGCCATGCACACCACCGCACTCGTCCTCTTCTCCGGTGGGCAGGACTCCACGACCTGCCTGGCCCATGCCCTGGCGCGCTACGAGCGTGTCGAAACCATTGCCTTTGACTACCGCCAGCGCCACAGCGTAGAGCTGGAGGCCCGGCTAAACGTGCTGCGCGAAATCCGCGCGCGTTTTCCCCAGTGGGCCACCAAGCTGGGCGAGGACCACCTGCTGGATCTGGCTGTGCTGGGCGAAGTGAGCGAGACCTCACTCACGCGCGACACCGCCTTCCAGATGGAAGCCAATGGTCTGCCCAACACCTTTGTGCCGGGGCGCAACCTGCTGTTCATGACGCTGGCGGCGGCCCTGGCCTACCGGCGCGGCCTGCAGGTCATCGTCACCGGCGTGTGTGAGACCGATTTTTCGGGCTACCCCGATTGCCGCGACGACACCATGAAAGCGCTGCAGCTGGCCTTGTCGCTGGGCATGGACAAACGCTTTCTGATCGAAACCCCGCTGATGTGGATCGACAAGGCCCAGACCTGGGCGCTGGCCCATGCGTTGGGCGAGCAGTCCGGCGTGCCCGGTGGCGGCCAGGCGCTGGTGGACCTGATTGTGGAGCACACCCACACCTGCTACCTGGGTGACCGCACCCACCGCCAGGCCTGGGGCTACGGCTGCGGCAGCTGCCCGGCCTGCGAGTTGCGGGCCAAGGGTTATGCGCGGTTTTCGGACAAGGTGAACAAGGCCCCCTCGCCCTGACGGGGCGTGAGCACCCACTGGCGGCTGTGGAAGGCCGCCACCGCCGGACGGTGCGCGATGGACACCAGGCCGCCACCACGCCGGGTCACCAGGTCGCTCAGGCGCTGGTACAGCGTCTGTTCGGCTGCTTCGTCCAGCGCGCTGGTGGCTTCGTCGGCAAAAATCCATTGCGGTTGTTTGAGCAGTACGCGCGCAATCGCCAGGCGCTGCTGCTCGCCGCCGGAGAGCTTTTGGCTCCAGGCGTCTACCCGGTCCAGATCGTCCACCAGCCCCGGCAGCAGGGCATCGTGCAGTGCCTGCTGCAGTTGGGCATCGCTGTAAGCCGTGGTGGCCTGCGGGTAGGCCAGGGCCTCACGCAGCGGGCCGTTGGGAAAGTAGGGCCGCTGCGGGATGAACATGGTGTCGGCGGGCAGGTGCACCGCACCGCTGGCAAAGGGCCAGATGCCCGCCAGTGTGCGGAACAGGCTGGACTTGCCGCTGCCCGACGGGCCCTGCAGCAAGATGCGGTCGCCGGGCTGGGCCTGCAGTTGGGTGGGGGCCAGCAGCACCGTGCCGTTGGGCAGGGCCACGGACACATCTGCACCGCTCAGGGTGTCGGATTTTGCTATGGTTTCAGGAGCTGCTTGCGCAATAACCACGGGCGCTAGAGCCTTAAATGATGCTTCAAAGCTGGTCAGGCGGTCGGTGGTGGCGCGCCAGGTGGCCAGGCTGCCGTAGTTGTCGACAAACCAACTCAAGGCACCTTGCACTTGGCCAAAGGCACTGGATATTTGCATCAGCTCGCCGAGCTGGATGGCACCGCTGAAGAAACGCGGTGCGGCCACCACAAACGGAAACACCACCGCAGCCTGGCCAAAGAAGCTGGTGAACCAGATCAGGCTTTTCTGCGCCTTGATGAGTGCCAGGTAGTTGCCCAGCACCTTGTCAAACCGGTCACCGAGCTGGTGGCGCGCCACGGATTCGCCACGGTCCAGCGCAATCGATTCGCTGTACTCGCGCACCCGGATCATGGTGTGGCGAAAGTCGGCCTCCACGCGTTGCTGGGCAAAGTTCAGCGGAATCTGCTTTCGGCCAATGTAGTGGGTGATGATGCTGCCCGCAGCGCAGTACAGCACCGCCATCCACACCATAAAGCCGGGGATGTTGTAGTCGTGGCCTGCCACGTTGAAGGCAAAACCACCCGACAAACTCCACAAAATGCCAATAAAGCTGGCCAGCGTCACCACGGCGTTGAGCAGGCCCATGCTGAGCGAGATGGTGTAGCCGGTGAACTGGTTGATGTCTTCCTGGATGCGCTGGTCCGGGTTGTCGGGGTTGGCATCGCTGTGGGCTGCACTGGTGAAGCGGGCCAGCTCCAGCCGGTAAAACGCCTGGCCACTGAGCCAGCGCTGCAGGTAGTGCGCCGTCATCCAGGCGCGCCAGCGCATCTCCAGTAGCTGGGTCAAGTAGAACTTGTAGACCGCAATGACGATGAAGGCGAAGGCGAGGTAGGTGAAGCGGCCCAGCTGCGTCCAGAACACGCCTGCATTTTTCTCTTGCAACGCGTCGTAGAACAGCTTGTTCCAGTCGTTGAACAACACGGCCATGTAGACCAGACCCAGGTTCAGCGCCACGATGGCGGCCAGCATGCCGCGGGCCTTCCATTTGTCCTCGGAGTGAAAGTAGGGTTGGGTCAGCGCCCACACGCGGCGCGCAAACTGCCCAAACGCGCGGAGCTTGGCGCCCACGGTTGCCACAAAAGCCATGTCCGTCATCCTTGTTTGAAATGGCAGCGGCCCACAGCCCTGCTCTGGGGCCATGGTAGCGGCTGCAAACCGCTTGTTGCGTTAGTGGTGGGAAGGGGGGTCGATGTCGCGCTGCAGCGGCGCGGGTTGCGAGGCGCGCACTTGCTCGGCGGTGCGGTCATACCCATCGCGGGCCAGGCGGCGCCACATCTGCGCGTTGGCGGAGAGCGTGGGGCTGTGTTGCAACTGGCCGACCGGGCTGGCGCTCTCTGCTGGAGTGGCAGAGGGCACACGGGCGGACTTGAACCAAGACATCATGCGCCTAGCTTAGGCACGTGCCCCGGCCTTGTCAGCCAGTTTTACATTGCTTTACCAATGCTTTTCGCGCTGTTACTTTAGTTGCGCACACCGCTGGCCACATGGCCTGCCGGTACATGGCGTGCGGCGGATTCGATGTGGCCGGTCTGGTCGTCAAAGAAAAAATCGGGCTCGAACTCACGCAGAAACTCGCCCTTGTCCAGCCCGCCCAGGAACATGGCTTCGTCGACTTCGATGTTCCAGTCCATCAGCGTGCGGATGGCGCGCTCGTGCGCCGGGGCGCTGCGTGCGGTGACCAGCGAGGTGCGGATGCGCATGTGCGGAATGGCCGCCTGTTGCATGCGGTGCAGCGCCACCAGCAGGGGCTTGAAGGGGCCGTCGGGCAGGGGCAGGGCGACCTTGTCCATTTCGTGTTTCTGAAACGCCGACAGGCCGCCGCTCTGGTAAATCTGCTCGGCCTCATCGCTGAACAGCACGGCGTCACCGTCGAACGCGATGCGCACTTCAGACGGGTGGGCATCGCTGGCGTGGGCGCTGTGCGGGTAGACCTGTGCCGCGGGTACACCGGCCGCCAGTGCCGCGCGCACATCGCTCAGGTGCGTGCTCAAGAACAGGTTGGCGTGCAGCGGCTTGAGGTAGCGCCAGGGGGCCTCGCCGCGCGTGAACGAGCAGCGGATGATGGGCAGGGCGTAATGCGCCGCACTGCGCATGACACGCAGGCCGCTGACGGGGTCGTTGCGCGAGAGGATGACCACTTCCACGCGTTGCGATGGGGTTTCGTTGAAGGCCAGCAGTTTTTGCACCAGCGAGAAGGCCACGCCGGGTTTGGCCGGGATGTCGAGCCGGTCGCGCTGCAGCTGCATGTAGGCGCGGTCGTCACCCTGCTCAAAGATCTGGTTCTCTTCTTCAAAGTCAAACAGCGCGCGGCTGGAGATGGCAACGACCAGTTTGCCGTCGAGGGTGAGTGCCATGGGTTGGTTACTTCACTAATTGATTCAATTGGATGATCGGCATGAGCACGGCCAGCACGATCAGCATGACCACGATGCCCATGGCGACGATGAGCAGGGGCTCCAGCAGTGTGGCCAGTTGCAGGGCGCGGCGCTGCACCTCGGTGCGCAGTTGCAGGGCGGCGCGGTCCAGCATCTGGGGCAGGCGGCCGGTCTGTTCGCCCAGGCGGGCAAACATGGCCAAGAGTGGCGGGAAGCGTTTTTCGTGGGCCAGTGCGCTGGCCAGGGGGGCGCCTTCACGCACCATCACGAGCGCGCGCAGGGCGTCTTCGCGCATGGCCCGGTTGGACAGGGTCTCGGCTGCCGCCTGCAGCGCCTTGAGAATGGGCACGCCTGCGGCCGCAAGCATGGACAGGGTGCTGGCAAAACGCGCCGCGTTGTAGCCGCGGGCCAGTCGGCCCAGAATCGGCAGGCGCAGCCACAAGGTGTCGACTTTTAAGCGAAAAGCGGCCCCAGCCCAAGCCAGCTTTGCGCCAATAGCTCCTATAACGATAGCGGCCAATGCCAGCAGGCCATAGTTGCTGACGCTGCTGCTGATGCCCAGCATGACGCGGGTGAGCAAAGGCAGGGCCTGCTTGGAGCCGGCAAACACACCAGCCACCTGCGGCACCACATAGGTGAGCAAAAACATGACGATCAGCAAGGCCACCACACTGACCACAGCGGGGTAGAGCGCTGCGCCCAGCAGCTTGGAGCGCAGGGTGTGTTGTTCTTCCAGTTCATCGGCCAGGCGCTCCAGCACCGTGCCCAGGTGGCCACGGTATTCACCCGCGCCCACCACGGCCACATAGATCTCGGAAAACTCCCGCGGCTGCTGCGACAGGGCCCGGCCCAGGCTGCTGCCGCTGTTGACTTCGGCGCGCAGGGTGGCGACTACGTCGCGCTGGGCGGGGGTTTCGGCCTCGTCGGTGAGGGCGCTGAGCGCGCGCTCCAATGGCAGCCCGGCCGACACCAGGCTGGCGAGCTGCCGCGTCCATACGGCGCGCTGGGTGCTGGTGAAGGCCCGCCGTACCCGGCGGGCGCTGGGGTTGCTGGTATCGCTGGCGCTGCGCAGTTCCTGCACGCTCAGAGGCACCAGTTGCTGGGCCCGCAACTGGCTGCGCGCGGCGCGCGGCGCGTCGGCCTCCAGCACACCCGTGTGGGTCTTGCCATCGGCGTCGAGGGCGGAGTAGGTGAAGGCGGCCATGGCGCAATGGTAGCCGCAGGCCGCGGTCGCGGGTTTTCCACCATGACAAGAAAAACCCTGCCGCGTATGCTTCTCTAAAAGCACGACCGTGCTATTTAAGACTCGCAACTGCCGACACAAGCAGCAGCCCGCAAGTCCTGCGCGACAGCGTCCCCCACCCCTGTGGTCGCACCGCTTCCATCGACTGATATCCCTTCAACCCCATCGACCCTCCAGAGGTCCCGAGGAGACAAGCATGAAGAGTACCGTGATGCGTTGGCTGGCCGCGTGCGCGCTGGCCCTGAGCCTGATTCCCACCGCTTTTGCAGCGGGCTATACCCAGACCAAATACCCCATCGTGCTGGTGCACGGCTTGTTTGGCTTCGACAACATCGGCCCCGTGGAGTATTTCTACGGCATTCCCTCCGCCCTGCGTGCCGATGGTGCCAAGGTCTATGTGGTGCAGGTGGCTGCGGCCAACAGCACCGAGGTGCGTGGCGAGCAGTTGCTCAGCCAGGTTCGGCAGGTGCTGGCCGCCACGGGGGCGGCCAAGGTCAACCTCATGGGCCACAGCCATGGCGGGCCCACGGCGCGGTATGTGGCCTCGGTGCGGCCTGACCTGGTGGCCTCGGTCACTTCCATTGGCGGCGTGAACAAGGGCTCGGCAGTGGCCGATGTGCTTCTGGGTGTGGCGCCCGCGGGCACCTTCAGCAATACCGTGCTGGTGTCTATCACCAACGGCCTGGGCACCCTCATCAACTTCTTGTCGGGTGGTGGTGGGCTGAGCCAGAACTCGCTGGCGGCCGCCCAGTCGCTCAGTACGGCAGGCAGCAAAAAATTCAATGCCGCCCACCCCCAAGGTGTGCCCACCAGCGCCTGCGGTGAGGGCGCGTACACCGTGAATGGCGTGGCCTACTACTCGTGGAGTGGTGCCAAGCCCTATACCCATCTGCTGGATGTCGCAGACCCGGCGCTGGCCCTGACCTCGCTGGCTTTCCTGGGTGCCAAGAACGACGGTCTGGTGAGCAGTTGCTCTTCGCGCCTGGGCAAGGTCATCCGCGACGATTACGCCATCAACCACCTGGACGAAGTGAACCAGACCGTGGGCCTGACCAATTTGTTTGAGACCAGCCCGGTCACCCTGTTCCGACAGCAGGCCAACCGCCTGAAGAACGCAGGGTTGTAAGCCTTGCTGTCTCAGCGGTGGCGCCGCGCGTGCGTGGGCCTCTGTGGGGGCGCACTGGCGGCGGCTGTGCTGTGGTGGGCCTTACCGTCAGAACCGGGGATCGCGGGTAGCGCGTCGGCGCAGCGTGTGTCGGTGCTGGCGGCACCCGCGGCTTCCCTGCAAGGCACGGAGCCCGATGGCGTGGACAGTCTGGGCGGGCTCAACCCCCTGCCGGGAGCGGGCAGCGGCCCTCTGGCCTACGCCGCGCTGCGGCGCTTGTTTGACTACCACCTGAGCACGGTGGGGGAGCAATCGGTACCCGCCATCGCGCAGCAGATTCACCTGGCACTGGACCAGACTCTGGCGCCCGAACAGGCCGCGGCTGCCAAGCGTTTGCTGGCACGGTACCTCGATTTCAAGCACGCGCTGTTTGCGCTGGAGCAGCACTGGACCCAGTTGCCGCCGGGCTCGCAAAGTGTGCGTCAGCGCTTTGATGGCATGCAGGCGCTGCGTGCCCGTTTTTTTAATGCCGAAGAAGAGCAGGCCATGTTTGGCCTGGAGGACGCGGCCGACCAGGATGCGCTGGCGCGGTTGGACATTGCGAACAACCCCGCTCTGGATGCGGCACAACGCAGCGCCCAGTGGGCCACGCTGGATGCCGCCATGCCGCAAGCCTTGCGTGCAGAGCGCGATGCGCCGCGCGCGATTCTGCATTTGGAGGACAAGGCCCGGGCGCTGCGTGCCCAAGGGGGAAGCGAGGACGAGGTGTACCGTTTGCGTGCCCAGGCGCTGGATGCGTCGGCAGCGGCCCGACTTGCCGAGCTGGACCGGGAGGACCAAGCCTGGAGGGGCCGAATGGACCGCTACCTGGCCGAACGCGCGGCGGTGTTGACGGCGTTGGCCGAGGCCCCGGAGTCGGAGCGTGTGGCGGCATTGGACAGTTTGCAGCAAACGCAGTTCTCGGAGCTGGAGCGCAAGCGGTTGGCGGCCTACGAGCCCTGACGCAAAAAAGCCCCCACAGCGGCAACGCTGCGGGGGCTGTCACGGCGTGCGTGGTTTTAGTTGGTGCGGGTCGCGGGGTAGAGGTTGGGGAACAGTTCGTTCAACTTGCGGCCTGCGCCCGATGCGTATTCGTCCGTACCGGTGTCTTTGCTGGCCACGATGTCACCGGTGCGCTGGGCTTCTGCCAGTTCAGCGCGT
>NZ_JBYTDI010000003.1:311849-576063 GCF_058791215.1 Rhodoferax sp. EU05-FHT12H12
CGTACTTGTTCGCGGGTCTTGCCTGCCACTGCAGGTTTTGCCGGGTAGGCCGCGGGGTTCAACTCGTTGAGCTTGCGGCCCGCGCCGGAGGCGAATTCGTCCGTGCCCATGTCCTTGCTGGCAGCGATGTCGCCGGTGCGCTGGGCTTCTGCCAGTTCAGCGCGTACTTGTTCGCGGGTCTTGCCTGCCACTGCAGGTTTTGCCGGGTAGGCCGCGGGGTTCAACTCGTTGAGCTTGCGGCCTGCGCCGGAGGCGAATTCGTCCGTGCCCATGTCTTTGCTGGCAGCGATGTCACCGGTGCGCTGGGCTTCTGCCAGTTCAGCGCGTACTTGTTCGCGGGTCTTGCCGACGTCGGCAGCCTGGGCGTGGCCTGTGACCAATGCAGCGACGGCCAATGCGATGGAAGCGGTTGCGTATTTCATGATTCAAATCCTTCTCTGGTTGATTGATTCCGCCGGCAGGACACAGCGTCCTGTGGGCGGTATCGAGGGGGCGTTTAAGGTTCGTCTCGTCGATGGGGTGAACTTTAGAGAAGGCCTAGCATTAGAAAAATACCTCTGCGAACAGTGGTTCATTACGTTAGTTGGAATAATTCAGAACTTGAAAATCAAAAAAGGGACTCCATGGATCGCTTGATGTCAATGCGGGTATTCCAGACTGTGATCGACCAGGGTGGCTTTGCAGCGGCGGCCCGTGCGCTCGATATTTCCTCGGCTGCCGTCACCCGATTGATTGCGGATCTGGAGGACTACCTCGGCACCCGCCTGCTGCACCGGACCACCCGCCGTATCTCGCTCAGTCCCGCGGGAGAAACCTACCTGGGCCGTGTGCGCGACATCCTGCAGGACATCGATGCTGCACATGAGGCGGCCAGCTCCCAGACCCATGAGCTCTCGGGGGTGCTGCGTGTGCTGGCACCACCAGTGCTGGCTTCGCATGTGTTGGCGCCGCTGGTGGCAGGCTTCAATGCCCAGTACCCGGACATCGCGCTGCACATCGATGTGGAAACCTTCAAGGAGCCACCGATCGAGGATTACGACGTCACCCTGTTGCCCACGGAAGGGGACTTTGATGCAGACATCATCGCCCGCAAGGTGTCGTCCACCGAGGCGGTGTTGGTCGCCTCGCCGCAGTACCTGCAGCGCATGGGTGCTCCCGTGTTGCCCCAGGACCTGGGCAGCCACGACATCCTGCGGCTGAAGCTGCCGGGCCAGGTGCACACGCAGTGGCGTCTGCTGAATGCGGACGATGCGGATGCGGTGCAGGAGGTAACGATCCGGCCCAAGCTGCTGGCCAACCACTCCGACACCTTGTTGCGTGCCGCCATGGATGGGGCCGGCATCACCTCCGCGCCGGTGGACCTGGTGGCGCCGCTGCTCAACAGTGGCGCGCTGGTGCGTGTGTTGGCGCCTTGGATTGCGGGGCGCCTCTCGCTGTATGCGGCACTGCCCAGCCGCAAGTTCCTGCCAGAGCGCACCAGTGTGTTTTTGGATTACCTGATCACGCAGACTCGACAGCAGTCTGCCAACGCTTTGCGCGCCTGCACGCGCTGCTGAGCGGCAGGCTCAGTCCCGCACCACGCGCAGCAGTTCCTCGGGGCTGGTGAGACCGTCGCGCACCAGGCGCTCACCGTCCTCGCGCAGTGGCACCATGCCGGTGGCCAGCCCGGCCTGGCGGATTTCAGCTTCGGAGGCACGGTGGTGTACCCGCTCTGCAATGGCGTCATCCACCACCAGCAACTCGAATACACCGGTGCGGCCCAGGTAGCCGGTGTGGCCGCATTGGGGGCAGCCTTTGCCCTTGCACTGGGTGCACAGTTTGCGCACCAAGCGCTGCGCCAGCACGCCGCGCAACGATGAGCTCAGCAAAAACGGCTCCACCCCCATGTCGAGCAGGCGCGTGACGGCGCTGGCCGCGTCGTTGGTGTGCAGGGTGGCCAATACCAGGTGACCGGTCAGCGAGGCCTGGATGGCGATTTGCGCGGTTTCGAAATCGCGGATTTCGCCGATCATGATCACGTCCGGGTCCTGGCGCAGGATGGCGCGCAAGGCCTTGGCAAAGGTGAGCTCAATCTTGGGATTGACCTGCGTTTGGCCCACACCGGGCAGCTCGTATTCGATGGGGTCCTCCACCGTCATGATGTTCTGCCGCGCAGCGTCCAGCCGGCCCAGCGATGCGTAGAGCGTGGTGGTCTTGCCCGAGCCCGTAGGCCCGGTCACCAGAATGATGCCGTGGGGCTGGGCGATCAGGCCCTCAAAACGCTGCAGTACCGTGCCCTGCATGCCGATGGATTCGAGGCTGCGCTGGTCCTGGCTTTTGTCCAGCAGGCGCAGCACCGCGCGCTCGCCGTGCGCACTGGGCAGGGTGCTCACGCGCACATCCACCGCCCGCGTGCCAATGCGCAGGCTGATGCGACCGTCCTGTGGCAGGCGCTTCTCTGAAATGTCCAGGTCGGCCATCACCTTGAGCCGGGAAATCAGCGCAGCATGCAGCGCACGCTGGGCTTGCACGACTTCACGCAAGGTGCCGTCCACCCGGAAGCGCACACTGCTGTGGCGTTCATAGGGCTCGATATGGATGTCGCTGGCGCCATCGCGTGCTGCCTGGGTCAGCAAGGCGTTGAGCATGCGGATGATGGGGGCATCGTCAGCGGTTTCCAGCAAGTCTTCCACCGCGGGCAGCTCTTGCATCATGCGGCTGAGGTCGGCCTCGCCCTGCACCTCGTGCATCACCGTGGCGGCACTGGACTCGCCCTGGGCATAGGCTGCACTGATGCGCTGGGCCAAGGCCTCAGCTTCCTGGTTCTGCACGTTGTAGACGGCGTACTTGCGCAGCACCTCGCCCACGGCCGATGGGGCCGTTCCAGGGTGCACCCACAGCATCAGAATCTGGCCGTCGTCTTCCAGCAAAAGTTGCTGGCTGCGCGCAAAGGCGTAAGGCAGCGGGTAGCGCATACGGGCTACGGTGTGCTGGTGGCGGGGGCTGCTGCAGGCGCTGGGGCCGGTGCAGCAGGGCGCGCGGGCAACACCGGAAGCACGGGAGCCTCGTTGATGGGCACCAAGCTGCTGGGGGCAGGCTGGCTGCTTTGCTGGCCACTGCGCATGAGTTCGTAACGGTCGGTCGACAGGGCTTGTGTGGCCGCCGCATCGCGCACCACCACCGGCCGCAGAAAGACCATCAGGTTGGTCTTCTTGCGGCTACGTGCCTCGCTTTTGAACAGGTTGCCAAAGAAAGGGACATCGGCCAGGCCAGGCACTTTCTCTTCGTTGCCGGCGTACTCGTCTTGCAGCAGTCCACCCAGCACCACCACCGCACCGTCTTCCACCAGCACATTCGATTCGATGGTGCGCTTGTTGGTGGTGGGGCCGTTGGTGGCGTTGGCCGTTGAGGCCAGCACGCTGGAGACCTCCTGGAAGATGGTCAGCTTCACCGTGCCGTTCTCGCTGATTTGTGGTTTCACTTTCAGGGTCAGGCCCACGTCCTTGCGCTCGATGGTCTGGAAGGGGTTGACTGTGCTGGTGCTGGCCCCGGTGTTGGTGAATTGGCCGGTCACAAAGGGCACGTTCTGGCCAATGACGATCTTGGCCTCCTCGTTGTCCAGTGTCAGCAGGTTGGGGGTGGAGAGCACATTGCCACTGCCTGACTCTTCCAGAAAACGCGCCAGAAAACCCAGCACGTAAACGCCATTGGTTTTGCTGGCTGCACCGAGGTTAAAGCCGCGGGCGGGGGCCACCGTGCCTGCCGCACCCTGGGTGGCCAGGCTGATGATGTTCTTGCCTGCGCTGCCAAAGTTGGTGCCCAAGAGGCCAATCACGCCGTCGCCTGCATTGCCCACCGCACCTTGCCACTGAATGCCAAACTCGGCCGCCTTGTCGGCGCTGACCTCGGCAATCAGGCTCTCCACAAACACCTGGGCGCGGCGTGCATCGAGCTTGTCGATGACGGCACGCAGCTGGCGGTACTGCGGTTCACTCGCCGTGATGATGAGCGAGTTGGTGCTCGGGTCGGCCTGGATCTGGCCCCCTGTGCTGGGCTGGCTCGCGGTCCCTGCGGCCGCTGCCCCTGCTGCCGGTGTGGCCGTCGGGCTGCTGCCGCGTGTGTCCGCACTGATGGCGGCGCGTAGCGTGCCAGCCAGTTGGGTGGCGTTGGCGTTTTTCAGGTAGACCACATAGATGTTGCCTGCTGCACCGTTGCTGGTGTTGGCGCTGGGTTGGTCCAGCCGCTGGATCAGGGTCTTGGCCAGCGCGAGGCGGGCCTGGTTGGCCGCACGCACGATGACGGCGTTGGAGCGGGGTTCCACCAGGATGGTGGTCTTGTAACTTGCATCGGCCTGGCCGCCCGGCGCCGCGCCCGCGGGAGCTTCCAGCAAACGGGTGGCCAACTGAGCCAGGTCGGTCGCTACTGCGTGCTGGATGGGGATGATTTCCAAGTCGGTGGCATTGGGCACGTCCAGCGCCTGCACGATGCGGGCGATGCGGCGCAGGTTGTCGGCGTAGTCGGTGATCACCAGCGAGTTGTTGCCGGTATTCACGTTGATGACGTTGTTGGGCGTGATCAGCGGGCGCAGCACAGGCACCAGGCTGTTGGCGTTTTCGTGGGTGATCTTGAAGATCTGGGTCTGGATCTGGCCAGTGGTGACCGGGCCTTTGCCATCGTCGACCGACACGGCGGTGCCTTGCAGCTTGGCGTCGGCCTCGGGCACCACCTTGTCCAGGCCGTCCACCTGCACCACGGTAAAGCCCTGCATGCGCAGGGTGGTCAGGAACAAATAGTAGGCGCGGGCGGGTGATGCGGGACTGTCGGTGACCAGGGTGATGGTGCCCTTGACGCGCGGATCCACCACCACATTGCGCCCGGTGAGGGCGGCCATGGTGCGGGCCACGGCCTCGATTTCGGCGTTGTTGAAGTTCAGCGTGACGGGTTCGCCGCGCTTGCCGGCTACAGCCTGGCCCCAGGAATTGGTAGTAAATATGCCGCTAGCCCCCGTGAATAGTGCGCAAGCAGCTATCAAATGCATAGCTGCTTGGCGCCATCGGGGGCGAGATGTTGGTAGATGGTGTGGCATGCAGTTAACCCACTTGGAGTATGGAGCGTGCGCCGCTGCGCCGTCCAATGATATTGAGCAAATTGGCCAATGCCTCTTCTTGGCCAGGTGCAGCCTGGGCGTCACCGGTGAATTGCAGCTGTCCCTGGCGCCACCGTCCGGTGCCTTGCAATTGCAGGCCCCCTTCCAGCGTGCGCAGTGCCAGTGTAGGTGTTAGGCCGCCTTCCAGGGTGACGGCATAGCTGCCAACCGGCCGCAGCGGGGATAAGGCGGTGGACATGGCCAGGGCCTGCAACTGCAGCTGGCCTTGCAGCTTGGGGTGGTCTTGGCCCAGGTCCAGCAACAGGGCTTGTGTGGACAGCGTCAATGTGCCCTCCAGTTGCAGCGTGTTCCAGGGGGTGCCCAGGCCGATGAGCAGGGCGCTGGGCAATCGCAGCGGGTGTTGGGCGTCGCGGTCTTCGGGCAGGATCTGCAGGCCCAGCCAGCGCGGCTGCAGATCCCAGGTCCATGTGCCGTCCAGGCAACAGGAGGCACTCAACCGCACCCGCAATCCCTGCCAGTGGGGCTGCAGCTGCCACATCACCTCGCCCGGCAAGGCGGTACGTGGTGCCAAGGGGTCCTCACTGCCCAATGTGAGTTGGGCACGCCCGTTCCATACCGTGCCTTGGGCGGATTGCAGTTGCAGCCGCTGGGCAGTCAGTTGGCCGATGCCGTAGGCCAGCCAGTGCGCTGGCGCCACCACTGCCACGGCCAGCAGCAAACCGGCCATGGCTCCTAGCCAGGCCCAGATCCAGGGCGGTGTGCTGCGTCTCATGCGGGCCCCAGCCGAATACGCAGAGTGCCACTCCAGCCCTGCGGCCCGCGTTGCAGCTTCGCCTCAAAGGGGGCCAGCCGTGCCGTGCTGCGGGTGCGTACCAGCCACTGCGCCAGCGCCTCGGGGCGTACGCCTTGCAAGGTGACGGTGGCAATATTGCCTTGCACCTGCATGCTGGCTTGGGGCCCTAGGCTGGTCCTCACGCTGGCCTGCAAGGCCTGTTGGGCGGCGGCGGGTTCCAGTGCCGGCATGGCCTGCAGGCTTTTGGCCTGGGCCTGCAATTGCAGCATGCGCTGGTGTTGTTGCTCCAGGACGAGGTGCCGGGCGTCAAAGGTGCGCAAGCTGCGCCATGCGGGAGCCAGCAGCAGGCTCCACAGCAGTGTCAGGCCGACCAGGCCGGCAGCTGCCAGCAGCAGGGCCTGCTCACGTGGCGGGCGCTGCTGCCACCAGACCTGCAAGGCGTTGGTCGGTGCGGAAGGGGGGCGTGCCATGGTGGGTGCGGTGGGTCGTCAGGGGCTGGTGGTGGCACGCACGCGCAGGCTGTTGCCATCGGCCTGCAGGGTGTAGCCCAGGTCGGTGAGCTGGCGGCGCAGCGCCTCCACGGGCTCCGGGCTCAGTGGCAAGCCGCTGATGCGCAGTTCACCTGCTGCAAATTCCATAGCGGGTTGCGCAGATCCGGTGTGCATGAATGGCTCAAAGTTCTCCGATCCTCCGAGCGCGGCCAGCAGGCTCTCCAGGTCGCCCTTGGCTGCGCTGCCGCTGGACTGGCGCAGGGCCGCCACGGCGCGTTCCATTTGCAGAGGCGCATCCACCACCACGGTGGTCGCAGGAAATGTGGTTTGCAGCAGGCCGTGCAAGACGCTGCGGCGTTGTGCCAGGCTGTGCTCGGCCCACCAGGCGTAGGCCTGCAGGCCAACCAGTTGGGTGGCCACCAGTGCCAGCGCTGCCCACCGCGCCGGGCGCCAGTCGGGGGCTTGCCACAGCGTTTGCAGGGCTTGGCGGATGCGGCCCCAGCCCGCATGGGTAGGGGCTAGCTCGCCTTGGGCCAGGTTCCAGTCTGTGTGGGTGCAGTTGAGCAGGCGCTGCGCGCGTGACATCACCTCCACATCGCGCTGCAGTGCGGTTTCGGCCAGCGCCGCCATGCCGGGCTCGGCCCACACGGTTCCTTGCAAGGCGTCGGGTGGGAGGTGGGGCGCGACCGGCGAGGGCCAGGGGCGCCGGTGCACCCCTTGGGCATCGGTCCAGATCCACTGGGCATCATGGCCGCCACCGGTGCACCAGAGGGCGTTGGTGGGGCCATTGCCGGGCACCCATTCGGGCACTACGGCCTCGGGGGTGTGGCCTGCGTGGGCGATGGCGGCCAAGGCGTTCTGCAGCCACTGCCGTTGGCAAACCGCGACCCACACCGTGCCCTGCTGTGTCGCCCCGGGGGGCAAGGCGAAATGCAGGTTGGCGGGCTCGTCCAGCAGTTGGTCTTCCAGCAGGCCTTCGAGCACGGCACGCAGGCGTGCTGTACTGCCCCCGCGCCACCCGGGGCGCAGCGTACCCGCAGGCAGCGTCACCCGGTGCCACGACAGCGCTTGGGTCGGCACAATGGCTACTGTGGCTTGCCTGCCCACGCGGTGCGGCAGCTCGGGCAAGATCAAATGCTCCGTGACACTGCGCCCGTCATTGCTGCGCACACTCTCCCACATGCCTTCCAGGTGCACGCTCACGCCGGCCGGTGGGGCGGGCAGCAAGGGCAACAAAATGGCCTGGTGGATCATGTGTGTCGGGGCGGGCCCATGGGCCGGAGTGGGGCTTTCATTGTACGGACGCCAGGGGCGGTGTTTCACGCAGCGTGGCCAAAGTCTTCACTTGCAGGCCTTCGCGGCGCAGCATGCTGCGTTCCTGGCTCACGGCGCTGCCCAGGCGCAGGCGTACGCGTACCTCGAAATAGCGGGAGCCCACACTGTGCTGGCCGCTGTTGACGGCCAGGTCCGGAACGCCCGATGCTTGCACCGCATCGGACAGGGTGCGGAAGTGGCTTTGCTTGCGGGCCTGCACCATGCGCTCTGCCGCGGCCAGGTCCAGCCCCGGCAGGCTTGCATGCAGCACCAGTGCAGAGGCGGTATTCAGGTTGACGGGGGTGCGTTCCGGCAGAACTACGGCATGGGCTTGCAGGGCGGCCAAGGTGGCCGGCGTGAGGCCTAGCCAAGCCAGTTGCTCGATGTTGCGGGGCAACAGAGGGTGGGGGCCCTCGGTGGCGCTCTCTGCCTGCGTGGCCTGGAGAGTCAGTTGCAACTGTGCTACCAAAAATGCGAGCTCGGCAGGCGGCAACTGCAGTGCTTCAAACAGGCGGCTGAATGCCCGCAGGCTGGGCTGGTGGATTTGGCCCTCCTGGACCAGGTTGAGCAGGTTGAGCCGCGCCTGCAAATCGGTAATCTGGCCGGAGAGGTAGGCTGCCTTCAGGTGCTCACCCAGGTCAGCTGCGGACCCGCTGCCCGCCAAAAAGCTGGACAGCTGTGCTTCTTGCAGCACCACCGCCCAAGGCTCGCCCAGGTGATCGGGGGCCGCGTTGCGGGCGTCTTCACGCAGAATGAGCCGTGCCCAGTCCAGTGCACCTTGCAGCAGCCAGCGCGATTGGACCTTGGTCCTTTCGGCCGTTTCCACCTCCAGCGCGCGCCACTGCTGCCAGAGTGCGGAGGTGCTCAGCGTGGCGACGAGCGTGACCAGGAGCAAAGCAGTCAGGATGGCTGCGCCACGCTGTGTGTGTTTCATGGCAGGGCCCCCGCTGTGTTGCTGCGGGCCCAATCGCGCACCAACGGCCCCATCAGGGGATGGCCTTGCGGCAGGGTGAGCACCAGCCGAATGCCATCGGGTAGGCTGTTGTTCACTGCGGGGTCTGTGCCAGTGCTCGACAGGGGGTTGCTCCAGGCGCCAGTGCGATAAAAATACACCTGCCATTCGGTCAGGGGCGTCACGCGGACTTCGCGCCGGTCGGTGCCGTCTTGGGTGGTTTGCGCCCAGGTGTGGGCCTCGTTCCAGGCCAATTGCCAGCCCTCGCGGCTGGTGAAGGGGGGCGACTGCCAGCGCAGCCACTGGAACTGGCCGTCGCGGTTGGCACGCGTCCAGGCCACAACGATGGCCCCGTCCCTGCCCGTGCTGCCGCTGCGACGTGTCAGATGCAGGGCCCGGCCATCCCAGTCCAGGGTGCGCGTCAGGGGCAGCTCCACCAATGCATCCAGATCCAAGCCCCATTGGGCCAAGCTGGCGTCCAGTGTCAGCACTTGGTCGGCATGCTGGCGGTTGATGTCCACGGCGGTCTGCATGCTGGACAGAACGCGCCAGCCCAGGGTCGCCATCAAGGCCATGATGGCCAGTGCCACCAACAATTCGATGAGTGTGAAGCCGCGTTGCATGGTCAGATGCGGCCCACGATGGTGGTGAGTTGCAGCACGGGGGTGTCTTCGATCGACAGGCGGGCTTCGACGCGACGGAAGTTGGGATTGGGGGTGGGCTGCACCAGCAGGCGCAGCTGCAGCACACGGCCTGCTTGCGCGCAGGGGTGGGTGCTGTCCCCCACATCGGGCAGCCGCTGGCTCAGTCGGACCTGGGCCAGGGCATTTTCAGCGCATAGCTGGGCCAATACCCGGTCGGTTTGGCGCTGGGCGTTGCGTGTGAGGGCACCCGTCGCTTGCAGGCCCGCCAGCAGGGTGGTGGCCACAATGGCCAAAGCCACCAGCACTTCGATCAGGGTAAAACCCTGCAGGTACGTGCGGCGTGTCATGGTTCGGTGTTTTGCACGGTGAATGGCCGCAGGCCATCCGTGCTGACCCACAGGCTGCGTTCGGGGGCATTTTGCTGCCACAGGCGGATCTGTTGCGGACCAATGACCGGCTCGGGCCCCAGCACCACGGGGCTGGCGCTGTAGGCTGCGGTTTCGGGATAGTCCCACGCCGTGGGCAATGCGGCGGCGGTCGGCAGGCCTTCAAAGACAAAGCCGGGCGCCGCACTGCGCCAGCGTACCGGCACCCCACGGCTGCGCGACTGCGCACGTGCACCCTCCAGCAGGGCCGCCAGTCGCTGGGCTTCACGGTCCAGGCGGGACTGACCGGCATCCCGCAGGGCAAACGCCACCCCGGCGGACGCCATGCCGACGATGGCCACCACCAGCAGCAGTTCCAGCAGGGTAAAGCCTTGGGGGCGCCGGTGCCAGGGGGAGTGCGGCGTCACGAGTTACCAGTTGCCAATGTCAGCATTCTTGCCTTCCCCCCCCGATTGGCCGTCGGCGCCAAAGCTCAGCACGTCCACTTCACCATGCAAGCCGGGGTTCATATACAAGTAAGCGCGGCCCCAGGGGTCATTGGGCAGCTTGTCTACATAGGGTCTCCAGTTGGCCGGTACCACGCCGTTGGTGGGCTTGAGCACCAGGGCCTGCAGGCCCTGCTCCTGGCTGGGGTAGCGCTGGTTGTCGAGTTTGTACAGTTTGAGCGCTTGGTGCAGGTTGGCAATGTCGGTTTTGGCGGCAGACACGCGGGCGTCATCGGCCCGGTCCAGCACATTGGGCACGATCAGTGCGGCCAGAACCCCGATGATGACGAGCACCACCATCAGTTCGATGAGGGTGAAGCCGCGTGACTTGGGATGGGGGCGGGTGGTGGTGGACATGGTGGGTACTTCGCTAAGGCGTGACAGGGCCGGGCAGTGTGTACATGATAATGCGCAGCATGGTTTCTTCCACTACTTCACGATGGGCCCCCAGGCTGGCCGCTTCGCTGTTGGCGGGATTGGCAGCCGCTGGTGTGGTCTATTGGGCGCTCAAGGTGCCGGTGTCCGGCACGGGCAGCGCGGTTGCAGCAGTGCAGGTCCCCGTGCTGGCGCCTGACACCGGGCTCGTGGCGCGTGCGCTGGGGGGCTCGGCGGCGCCGGCCGACTTGCCGTCTGCTGTGGCAGCGCCTGTCGCCGCGTCGGCCCGTTTTGCGCTGGTGGGGGTGGTGGATCAGGCGGGTAGCGGCGTTGCCCTTATTGGGCTGGACGGCAAACCCGCCAAACCGGTGGCCGTGGGCGCCAGCGTCGGAGAGGGCTGGGTTTTGCGCCACGTGCAAGGCCGCAGCGCCACGCTGGAACGCGAGGGGGATGCGCCCCTGCGGCTGGAGCTTCCACCCAAGATTAAGGGTTAAAACGGCCTCTAGCCAGCGTGGATATTGCGCAAGCAGCTATTATTTTTGTAGCTGAAGAAACATCCGATAGACCGGATTTTGTGTTTCTTCGACATAGGGGTAACCCAGAGTTTCCAGGAATTGCGCGAAGGCGAGGTCATCCGCTTGCGGGACCTGCAAGCCCACCAAAATGCGGCCGTAGTCCGCGCCTTGGTTGCGGTAGTGGAACAGGCTGATGTTCCAACCCGGGCGCATCAGACTCAGGAACTTCATCAACGCGCCCGGCCGCTCCGGGAACACAAAGCGCAGCAGGCGCTCGTCCTGCGCCAGGCTGGAGATGCCCCCCACCATATGGCGGATGTGCTCTTTGGCCAGCTCATCGTGGGTCAGGTCCAAGGTTTTAAAACCGTTTTTTTCGAAGTTCTTGGCCACCTTGGCCGACTCGCCCTTGCCCTGGGTACTCAGGCCCACAAACACATGTGCCTGGGCTGCGTCGCTGATGCGGTAGTTGAATTCGGTCACATTGCGCGTGCCGCCGGGCAGTTCGCCAATCAGCTCACAAAAGCGCTTGAAGCTGCCACGCTCCTCGGGGATGGTTACGGCAAACAGCGCCTCGCGCTCTTCTCCCACCTCCGCCCGCTCGGCCACAAAGCGCAGGCGGTCGAAGTTCATGTTGGCGCCGCACAGGATGGCGGCGTAGGTCTCGCCCTTGGTTTTGTGGGTGGCCACGTACTGTTTGATGGCGGCTACGGCCAGCGCACCGGCTGGCTCCACGATAGAGCGGGTGTCCACAAAGATGTCTTTGATGGCCGCGCACACTGCGTCGGTGTCCACCGTCACATAGTCGTCTACCAGGTTGCTCGCAATCCGGAAGGTCTCCTCGCCCACCAACTTCACGGCCGTGCCGTCGGAAAACAGGCCTACGTCCGGTAGCGTCACACGCTGCTTGGCGCCCACGGACTGGATCATGGCGTTGGAGTCATTCATCTGTACGCCGATGACTTTGACGCCCGGCGCCACCGCCTTGATGTAGTTGGCCACACCCGAGATCAGACCGCCGCCGCCAATGGCTACGAACACGGCATCCAGGCCGGGGCCGGTTTTGCTGCCGGTTCTGTGGCCAGACTTGGCCGCCTTGTCCGCGCCCAGGGTCTGTACCTGGCGCAGGATTTCCATGGCCACAGTGCCCTGGCCCGCAATCACGTCCGGGTCATCAAACGGGTGCACAAAGGTCAGCCCTTCTTTTTTCTGCAGGGTCACGGCATGGCCGTAAGCGTCCGAGTAGCTCTCGCCAAACAGCACCACCTCGCCACCAAAACCGCGCACTGCGTCCACCTTGAGCTGGGGCGTGGTGGTCGGCATCACGATCACCGCACGCACGCCCATGCGGCTGGCCGATAGGGCCACGCCCTGCGCGTGGTTGCCGGCAGACGCGCAAATCACACCTTTGGCGATCTGCTCGGGCGGCATTTGTGCCATCTTGTTGTAGGCGCCGCGCAGCTTGAAGCTGCGCACCGGTTGCTGGTCTTCGCGCTTGAAAAGCACGGTGTTGTGTAAGCGGCGGCTCAGGGCGCGGGCGGGCTCCAGGGCGGTCTCGCTGGCCACGTCGTAGACGCGGGCTGTCAGAATTTTCTTGAGGTAATCCGCCGGGGTGAGGTGGGGGACAGGGGGCTGTTGGGGGGAACTCACGGGGCTACACTCCAGTACGACGAGGTAAAACGCAATCGGCTAGCTCCGCGCGGAGCTGTTTGACGTATTGTAGCGAACTGTTTTTGGCCCCGCGCGGGGCAATTTGTTAAAGGAATACGACGATGGAATGCACAGTGAGCTGGACCGGCGGTTTGAATACCCGCTCCGGCATGGGTTTTGTGGCGGAAACCGGCAGCGGCCACACCTTGATGATGGATGGTGCGCCTGACGCGGCGAAACCTGAAAACGGTGGCCAGAATTTGGCGCCCCGCCCGCTGGAAACCGTGCTGGCTGGCACCGGTGGCTGCACAGCCTATGACGTGGTGCTGATTTTGAAGCGTGGCCGCCACGATGTGCAAGGCTGCACCGTCAAGCTCACTGCCGAACGCGCCGAGGTGGACCCCAAGGTGTTCACCAAGATCCATATGCAGTTCACCGTGACCGGCAAGGGCATCCCCGCCAGTGCCGTGGAACGTGCCATTGCCATGAGTCACGAAAAATACTGCTCGGCCAGCATCATGCTGGGCAAAACGGCCGAAATCACGACCGGGTTTGACTTGGTCGAGGCCTAATCAGCCCTAGATCCGCTCTGCCACGGTGGTCATCACCTTGGCGGCGGCGCGCATGAGTGCTTTGACGGGTTGTGGCAAGTCCACACCGCCTGCCGCCTGTGCCTCGTTGGCATGGCGAAGTTCGTCATCGTGCATCTGCGCCACGATCGCGCGCGAGGCGTGGTCGCTTTCTGGCAGCAGCTCCAGGTGGCTTTGCAGGTGGGCTCCTACCTGTGTTTCGGTTTCCACCACAAAACCCAGGCTGATGGCATCGCCCATGCGGCCCGCCAGCAGCCCCAAGCCGAAGGCGCCCGCGTACCACAAGGGGTTCAGCAGCGAGGGCCGCGAGCCCAGTTCCTGCAGGCGCTGGGCCGTCCACGCCAAGTGGTCGGTTTCTTCAATGCAGGCCTGGGTGAAGTGTTTGCGCAGGGCCTGGTTGGGGGTGGCCAGGGCTTGCGCCGTGTAGAGCGCCTGGGCGCACACCTCGCCCACATGGTTCACCCGCATCAGGCCTGCCGCCTTGCGTTTTTCCGCATCCGTCAGTTGCGTTGCCTGCTCGGCCACGGTGGGACAGGGTTTGGCTGCGTGGGGTTGGGCAAACAGGGTGCGCAACGCAGTGTCTGCCGCCGTGAAAATTGCGTCCATAGAGAGTCTTTCCAGTATGGCCAGAGTCTACCGGGGCTGACGTTAAGGTGAGCTTGATAGCAGTCAAACAAATTGTTGCAACCCAACAACGGTAACCCGTAAGAACCCTAATCTTTTGCCTGTTTTCTTTGCCAAACGTCCCCCCGTCTGGTGCAATACATCCAACTTCCTGAATAGGAGGTTGGCCCGGAGTTCCGAACAATCGGTCCGGAGCTCTATGTTTAACCTTGGAGTATTTCTACATGAAAAAGACCCTCATCGCTTTGGCCGTTCTGGCTGCTTCCGGCGCTTCTTTCGCTCAAGTGACTATCACTGGTGAATACGCTTACGGTTGGAACACTTCCAACTCCAGCGCTGGTGTTGAAAAGTCCGGCTTGGGCGTGGACACATCCTTCGTGAAGTTCGCTGCTTCCGAAGACTTGGGCGGTGGCCTGAAGGCTTCTGCTGAAATGTCTTTGGACGGTTTCACTCGCGGTGCTGCTAACGGCGGCGACAACTCCCTGACCCTGGAAGGCGGCTTCGGTAAGTTCAAGCTGGCCAACGACAAGGGCGCTGACTACCTGTCTTCCGTGATCGGCGGCATTCCTGGATTTGATGACAAAGTCTTCGGTGGTCGTACAATCAATGACTCCGTGGCATACACATCGCCTTCTTTCGGTGGCTTGACTTTCGGTCTGTCTCACACTGAAAATGCATCTGGCGCTGGCTTGGGTGCTGGCTCTGCAAGCAACAATGACCAACGCAGCAACACTGCTTCTTTGTCCTATGCAGCTGGCCCCTTGGCTGTGACCGGTGGTTTCACTTCTTGGGATAACCAAGGTGCTTTGGCTACTTCTGGTGCCTTCAACGGTACTTCTAAGGATCGCTCCAAGAGCCGTGCTCGCGTGAAGGGTTCTTATGACTTCGGCGCATTCAAGTTGGGCGCTGGTTTCGTGCAAGTTCAGCGTAACGAAGGCACTTATTCCGAGTCTATCGTGGCTGTGACTGCTCCTCTGGGTGCATTGACACTCGGTTTGGATATCGGCTCTTCCAAGCGTGAAAACTCCACTGTTGCTGCTGGTGACGTGTCCAAGTCCGGTTACGGCTTGAAGGCTGTGTACTCGCTGAGCAAGCGTACTTCCCTGATTGGTGCTTACACCAACTGGGATGAGTCTGGCACACAGCGCGCAAACCTGACAGAACTGTTGATCTCCCACACTTTCTAATCTAGTGCTGGCGTAAGCCAGTGTGAGATTTAAAAGCAAGACCCGCTGTAGCAATACAGCGGGTTTTTTTATGCACCAAAAACTTAAAAGTTCACAATATGGGAGAAAGGGTGGTGTTGGTGCTAATACAACAAAACACACTTTTTGGCACGGTCGTCTACTTTTTGTCGCCTCAATTACATGACGTGAATGTGAATTTTTGTTTCAATACAAGCTACTTCTGAATCAAGAAGTAGGAGTTGCAGGTTGAGTGTTCAAAACCTTGGCTTGCTTACCATCTAACTCAAACTGAAGAGACATTCCATGAAAAAATCGCTCATCGCTTTGGCAGTTTTGGCTGCTTCCGGCGCTTCCTTCGCGCAAGTGACCATCACTGGCAACTACATCTATGGGTTCAAGTCCAGCTACACAGCGCCAAATTCCGGTACTGCTTTGCAGCAAGGTATTCAAACTGTTACGCAGGCCTTGGCTGGTGGTAGCGGTGGTAATGCTGTTGGTGAATCCTCTGGCTTTGGCGTTGACACATCGCTGGTGACCTTCACTGCCAAAGAAGATCTCGGCGGTGGCATGAGTGTGGCGGCAGAAATGAGCCTTGACGGGTTTAGCCGTGGCGCGGCCTCGGGCGGTGATTCTTCTTTGAAATTGACAACCTCCGTAGGTCGTTTCACGCTGCAGACTTACAAACCTGTTGACTACCTGTCGGGTGGTATCTCTGGCGTTGGTGGTGTTGGTATGGATAACAAAGTTTTTCCTTCCCGCGGTCTGAAAGAAGGTGTTGGTTTTGACACCAAGCTCGGCCCTGTCTACGTTGGTTTTTCACATTTGGAGCAAGCTTCTGTCAGTTCTAGTACCACTGCTGGTGTTGGAATGGGCTTGGGTGTTGGTGCCGCCGGTGCTGCAAGCACCACAGGTCAGCGCCTCAACAGCCTTTCTGCTACCTACGTAGGTGGTGCGTTGATCGCGAACGTGAACTACTTGGTGTACGACGGCCGCACAGACAACGTGAACACCTCTTACAAAGACGTGATTCGCACCGCAGCTTCTTACGATTTTGGCGTTGCCAAACTGGGTGGTGGTGTGTCCGTGTTGACAACCACAGGTGGTTCTACGCTGACTGACTCGATGATTGCTGTCTCCGTGCCTTTTGGTGCGCTGACTTTGGGTGCAAACTTTGCCCAAGAAACATCTGCTGGCACCATTGCGCAAACCTTCTCTGGACCTCTGCCACTGACGGCTGGCCAGTTGGATCAAACACGTAATGGTTATGGCTTGTCCGCCACTTACGCTTTGAGCAAGCGCACCAGCCTGATTGCCAACTACGCCAACTGGTTGTCTGCCGCTGGCAAAGACCGCAGCAACCAGACCAACCTGTTGGTTTCCCACTCCTTCTAATCCAGCGCTGGCGCAAGCCAGTGATTTGATTGGATGAAAAAGCCCCGCTGCAGCGATGCAGTGGGGCTTTTTATTGGGAGCTTGGTACTTGGCCTACGACAAGCGTTTGCGGATCAAGCGTAGCGCTTGTTCCGCAGGTTGTGTTTCATCTCCCGCAGCAGCGGCTGCAGCGTGCCGCTGCCGATGCGCAGGGCGACGCAAGTGGCGAGGATGTCGATAATCATCAGGTGCAGCAGGCGCGACACCATGGGGCTGTAGCGGTCAAAGCCTTCGGGGTGGTCGGCGCTCAGGTGGATGTGCCCAGCGCTGGCCAGAGGTGAGCCGCTGGCGGTGATGACGATGGTGATAGCGCCATTTTTGCGGGCGATGTCACAGGCGTCCATGAGATCGCGGGTTCGGCCGGAGTTGCTGATCACCACCACGCAGTCTCCGGGCCCCAGGATGGAGGCGCTCATGACCTGCATATGGCCATCGCTATAGGCCGTTGTGTTGATGCCCAGGCGGAAGAATTTGTGTTGGGCGTCTTGCGCCACGATGCCGGAGTTGCCGACACCGAAGAACTGGATTTGGCGGCCCGCACTATAGGCCTCCACCAGGGCCAAGACAGCCTTTTCGATTGCCAGGGTAGAGGCGTCGTTGCGGTATTTCAGGAAGGCCGCTACGGTGTTGTCAATGACTTTCACCATGACGTCACCGGTCTTGTCGTCCGCGTCTACGCTGCGGTGAATAAAGGGCACACCCTCGTTCACGGTGCCAGCCAGCTTCAGTTTGAAATCTGACAGGCCGTCATAACCCACGCTGCGGCAAAACCGCACGACGGTGGGCTTGCTCACATGGGCGCGGTCGGCCAGCTCGCTGACCGGCAATTTGGCAAAGGCACGGGGGTCGGCCAGGCATAGCTTGCCCACCCGCTGTTCAGCGGGGGCCAAGGAGGGCAGGGAAGCTTTGATTCGGTCCAGCATGATCGGGTTCCAGGTGAACAGCGCAGCAACCCCGTGGCCGCTGCGCCGTCGTCAGCACATCAAGACTCTTCTGACCAGCAAAAGCCGTCACGCGCAATCATGGCGCTGGAGGCGCTGGGGCCCCAGGTGCCGGCAGCGTACAGGCGCGGGCCTTGCGTGTCCGCGGCCCAGTGTTCCAGCATGGGTTCGACCCAGCGCCAGGCTTCTTCCTGCTCGTCGCTGCGGACAAACAGGTTCAGGCGGCCGTCAATCACGTCCAGCAGCAAGCGCTCGTAAGCACCCACGCGTTCGGAGCCGAAGCGTTTGTCAAAGTCCAGGTCCAGTTGCACGGGAGCCAGGCTTTGTGATGCCGCAGCGCGCGACTGGCGGTTCTCCTGGCCCTGGGCCAGCAGGTGCAACTCCAGTCCGTCCTTGGGCTGCAAATTGATGATCAGCCGGTTGGCCGCGCCCTCGTTGGAGTCGTAAATGGCGTGGGGCGTAGGCCGGAAATTGATGACGATGCGTGCATCGCGGCCCGCCAGGCGCTTGCCGGTGCGGATGTAGAAGGGCACGCCGGCCCAGCGCCAATTGGCGATCTCGGTGCGCAGGGCGACAAAGGTTTCAGTATTGCTCTTGGGGTCGACCCCGGTTTCTTCGCGGTAGCCGGGCACCTTGTTGCCGCCGCTGGTGCCGGCTGAATACTGGCCGCGCACCACATCCTGCTTCAATGTCTCTGTGGTCCAGGGTTTGAGCGAGCGCAGCACCTTGAGCTTCTCGTCGCGGATGGCATCGGCGTGCGAGTTGATCGGCGGTTCCATGGCGATTGCACACAGCAGTTGCAGCGCGTGGTTCTGCACCATGTCGCGCAGGGCACCGGTGGTTTCATAAAACGCACCACGGCTTTCCACGCCCAGGTCTTCGGCAATGGTGATCTGGATGTTGGCGATATGTTCGCGGCGCCACAGCGGTTCGAACAAGGCGTTGCCAAAGCGCATGGCAAACAGGTTTTGCACCGAGGGCTTGCCCAGGTAGTGGTCGATGCGGAAGATCTGCTTTTCTTCAAAGAAGCGGCGCACGGTCTGGTTGATCGCGCGGTTGGAGGCGAGGTCATGGCCCAGCGGTTTTTCCAGCACCACGCGGGTCTTGGGTGTGTTCAGCCCGGCGGCGGCCAGTTGCTCGCACACATTGGTGAACAGGCTGGGCGCGGTGGCCACGTAGATCACCACGCTGTCGGCGTTGCGGGCGTTCAGTGTCTCGGCCAAGGCGGCGTAGTCGTCGGGCTTGGACAGGTCCATGCGCTGGAACTCGAGGATGGCGGCAAAGCGGGCAAACTCTTCGGCGCTGGGGCGCTTGGCCAACTCCACTTTTTCGAAGCGAGACTGGATCAAATCGCGGTATTGCTCGTGGCTGAGGTTGTCACGGCCTACGCCGATAATGCGTCCACCTTCTGGCAGCGAGCCATGGCGGAACGCCTGAAACAACGCGGGCATCAACTTGCGCCAGGCCAAATCGCCGGTGCCGCCAAACATGACTAGATCAAAGCTCATAAGACAGGTGGTACGTTTAAGAGTTACATGAAAGATGACGTTGTAATGTAACTTTGTTTCATTGATAATTCAAGGGGACAAACCGCAACTCTGTGCAGGTTTACCCCTAGTCTTCAACCTTGGCCTTTGGCCCGCGCCCTCCATGAACCAACTCGACGCACTCAAACAATTCACCACCGTGGTGGCTGACACCGGCGACTTCAAACAGCTCGACGCTTTCAAACCCCAAGACGCGACCACCAACCCTTCACTGATCCTGAAGGCCGTGCAAAAGGCCGACTACGCGCCTTTGGTGAAAGACACGGTGAACCAGTTCCGTGGCCGCCCCATGGACGAGATCGTGGACCGCTTGCTGGTGCGTTTTGGCTGCGAAATCCTCTCCATCATCCCCGGCCGCGTGTCCACCGAAGTGGATGCCCGTTTGAGCTTTGACACCAACGCCACCGTGGCGCGTGGCGAGCGTCTGATCGAGCTGTACCAAGCCCAAGGCATCCATTCCGACCGCGTGCTGATCAAGGTCGCCTCTACCTGGGAAGGCATCAAGGCTGCCGAGCAGCTGGAACGCAAGGGCATCCGCACCAACCTGACCTTGTTGTTCGCGTTCTGCCAGGCCGTGGCCTGCGGCCAGGCCAAGGTGCAGCTGATTTCCCCGTTTGTCGGCCGCATTTACGACTGGTACAAAAAGAACGCCGGCGCCGCCTGGGTGGAAGCCGACAACGCGCTGGCCAATGACCCCGGCGTGAAGTCTGTGGCACAGATCTACAACTACTACAAGAAGTTCGGCATCCAAACCGAGGTGATGGGCGCGAGCTTCCGCAACGTGGGCCAGATCACGGCCCTGGCCGGTTGCGACCTGTTGACCATCAGCCCCGATTTGCTGGCCAGCCTGGCCGCGACCGACGCACCGCTGACCCAGGCTCTGAACGCCGACACGGCCAAGGACCTGGCACTGGAGCATGTGAGTTATGGCGAAGCCAGCTTCCGCCTGGCGCTGAACAACGACGCCATGGCGACCGAGAAGCTGGCCGAAGGCATCCGCGCCTTCTGTGTGGATGCGGTGAAGCTGGAACAGCTGCTGCTGGCCGCTTGATACTTTGCGGGACAGACCTTGTGCTCTGTCCCCAACTGATTAAAGACTATGACACGTACCCGTTGTGACCGCACGCCCGCCTGGGGCGCCCTGCAAGCCGCCTATGACGCCACCGGCAAGGCGCTCGATGTGCGCGAGGCCTTCAAGGCCGACGCCCAGCGCTTTGGCCGCTTCAGCCAGGAGGCGCCCTATGTGTTTGCCGACCTGTCGAAGAACCGCATCGACGCCGCGACCGAAGCCTTGTTGATGGACCTGGCGCGCCAGAGCGGAGTGTTGGAACACCGCGACGCCATGTTCGCAGGCCAGAAGATCAACAACACCGAGCAGCGCGAGGTTTGGCACGTTCTGTTGCGAAATCCGCCTGGAGTGCCCGTGGAATATGCGGGAGCAGCTACGGAATTTGTAGCAGGCGAGCAGGCCAAGGTGCATGCCACACTGGACGCCATGCTGGCCTACGCAGAGAAGGTGCGTGCCGACCAGGCTATCACCGACGTGGTGAACATCGGCATTGGCGGTTCCGATCTGGGCCCGCAAATGGCGGTGCTGGCGCTGGACGCGTTTGCCACCACCGGCAAGCGCCTGCACTTTGTGAGCAATGTGGATGGCCATGAGCTGGCCGCCAAACTGCCGCATCTCAAAGCCGACAGCACAGTCTTCCTGATTGCCAGCAAGACCTTCACCACCATCGAGACCATGACCAATGCCGCTTCGGCCAAGGCCTGGTTCGAGGCGCAGGGCGGCACCGACATTGCCCGCCACTTTGCCGCGCTGACCACCAACGTGCCGGCGGCCAACGCCTTTGGCATCACCACCACCTTTGGGTTCTGGGATTGGGTGGGCGGTCGTTATTCCATGTGGTCGGCCATTGGCCTGCCGATCGCCATTGCCATTGGTGCCGCGGGCTTCCGCGAGTTTTTGGCCGGTGCGCATGCCATGGACGAGCACTTCCGCACCGCGCCGCTGGAAAGCAATCTGCCGGTGCGCCTGGGCCTGCTGGACGTCTGGTACCGCAATTTCCACGGCTTCACCAGCCGCAGCATTGCGCCGTACCACAGCGCCTTGCGCCGCGTGCCGGCCTACCTGCAGCAACTGGAGATGGAGAGCAATGGCAAGCGTGTGGACGCGTCGGGTGAAGCGCTGCCGTTTGGCACCTCGCCCGTGCTGTGGGGCGAGCCCGGCACCAACGGCCAACACGCCTACTTCCAGATGCTGCACCAGGGGACCGATGTGGTGCCCATGGAGTTCATCGCCGTCAAAAAGGCGCGCCATGACCTGAAGGGCCACCAACCGCTGTTGCTGGCCAATGTGCTGGCGCAAGCCCAGGCTCTGTTGCAGGGCAAGAGCGACGCGGGTGGCCACAAGCATTTCACGGGCAACCGCCCCAGCACCTTCCTGTTGCTGGACGACCTGACCCCGGCTGCGTTGGGCGCGCTGATTGCGTTGCAGGAGCACCGCGTGTTTGTCAGCGGCAGCCTGTGGGGCATCAACAGCTTTGACCAGTGGGGCGTGGAGCTGGGCAAGGTGCTGGCCAAGGAGATTGAGCCACGTCTGGCTTCCGGTGATGTCACTGGATTGGACGGCTCTACCGCTGGCTTGCTGGCACGCTTGCGGAGCTAACCCTTTGCCTGTGCGTTGTCTGGCACTCGCACAGCACGCAGGGGCACGGCGGCGGGCTCATACTGCCAAACGCGCAGAAATCACCCGCCTCCGCGCCCCTGCATGCTGCGGGGCGTTGGGCGGCATAGATCTCATGCATCCATGAGTGTTTCCCTTTCGCTTGTGCAAGCCCGCAACCTGCATCTCGCAGCGCAGGGTTTGTTGCAGCCCCCCACGCGTGCCGCCAAGCGGGCCGATGTGGCGGCCTGCATCCAGCGCATGGCGCTGCTGCAGATCGACACCATCCATGTGGTCTCGCGCAGCCCTTACCTCGTCCTGCATTCCCGCTTGGGGGACTACCCACGCGAATGGCTGGAAGAGACGCTCGCCGCAGCCCAGGTGTTTGAAACCTGGGCCCACGAGGCCTGCTTTGCCCACGTGGACGATCTGCACATCCACCGAGCCTACAACCGCCACACCCGCCGCCACTGGGGCCTGGCCAAGGCCGCGCAAAGCCATGCGGCGCAGCGCCCGCACCTGGACAAGTTGCTGGAGCACATCCGCAGCAACGGCCCCGTGAAATCGTCCGACTTTGAGCGGCCCGAAGGCAAGGGCGGTGCCTGGTGGGGCTGGAAGGACGAGAAACGCTGGCTGGAAGCCCTGTTTGCGCTGGGCGAGCTGATGATTGCACGGCGCGAGAACTTCCACCGCGTCTATGACCTCAGCGAACGCGTGGCACCGCAGCTGCTGCAGCCTGCGGCCCCGCCCAGCGAGGCAGCGCTGCACGCCCAACTGATGGAAAAAGCCATCGCTGCGCTGGGCATCACCCAGGCGCGTTGGGTGAACGACTACTTCCGCACCAAGCCGCGCTTCAAAGACGCGGACCTGGATGCGCTGGTGGACGCTGGCAGCGTGCTGCGCGTGGACGTGGAGGGCTGGGATGCACCCGGCTATGTACACGCTAGCCACACTGCGCTGCTGAAAAAGGCGAGTGCCAACAAGCTGGAGGCCACACACACTGCACTGCTGTCTCCGTTTGACCCCGTGGTGTGGGACCGTGAACGCGGCTCCACGCTGTTTGACTTTGACTACCGGCTGGAGTGCTACACGCCTGAAGAGAAACGTGTGTACGGCTACTTTGTGCTGCCCATTCTGTGCCGCGGTGCACTCATTGGCCGGTTGGACGCCAAGGCGCACCGCGCCGAGGGGGTGTTCGAGGTGCGTGCCCTCCATGCCCAGCCCGGCCTGGTGTGGAGCGACCAGCACATCGTCGATGTGGCCCTGGCTATCCAGCGCAGTGCGGACTGGCACGGCACGCCGCAGGTGCGCGTCACGCGCACGCAACCGGCCAAGCTGGCCGCCGCGCTCAAACGCGCCCTGAAGCATTTAAAACTTGAAGGACCTGACGCATGAATGTGGTGTTTGACTTTGGCGCGGTGCTGTTCACCTGGCGCCCGGTAGATCTGGTGACTGAATGTTTTCCCGACCGTGCGCCGACGCCCGCGCTGGCCGGCCACCTGGCGCACGAGGTGTTTGGCCATGCCGACTGGCAGGAGTTTGACCGCGGCACGGTGTCCATGCCCGAGGTCATTGAGCGCACCGTGGCTCGCCTGGGGCTGGACCGCGCTGCGCTGACCAAGTTGGTGGAAAGCATTGGTGAGCGGTTGGTGCCCATGCCCGAGTCCATGGCGCTGCTGAACCGGTTGTGTGCGCTGCGCACGCAGCCGCAGGTGAATGGCGGCGAGCCGCTGCATCTCTATTTCCTGTCCAACATGCCCGTGCCCTATGCGCGCACGCTGGAGCGCCTGCACCCGTTTCTGCGGAACTTCGACGGTGGTATTTTTTCGGGCGATGTGCTGCTCATCAAACCCGAGCCCGCCATCTACCAGCTGCTGCAAAGCCGCTATGCGTTGGAGCCGGCCAAGACGGTGTTCATCGACGACCTGCTGGGCAACATCGAGGCCGCCCGTGCCCAGGGCTGGCACGGCATCCACTTCAAGAATGCTACCCAGGTGGCGCAGGATCTGCAAACCGCAGGTTTGAGAGAAATAGACCTCTAGCCCGCGTAGATATTGCGCAAGCAGCTCTCAAAAGTATAGTGAGCTAGGCGTAAAAAAGCCCCGCAAGGTAAAACCTTGCGGGGCTTTTTATTTGGCTTTTGTCGCAAGCGGCAAAGCCACTACGACGCAGCATGAGGTGCCAGGCCAAGGCGCAAGGGCGCAGACAGTACCTACGGTACGGCAAGCCCTTGCAACGCCGGCATGGCGCCTCAGGCCAGGAGAGCTTACATGCCCATGCCGCCCATGCCGCCCATTCCACCCATGTCAGGCATACCGCCGCCGCCAGCGGACTCAGCCTTGGGGGACTCAGACACCATGCACTCGGTGGTCAGCATCAGGGATGCCACAGACGCTGCGTTTTGCAGGGCTGTGCGTGTCACCTTGGTGGGGTCCAGAATACCCATTTCGATCATGTCGCCGTAGCTGTCGTTGGCAGCGTTGAAGCCGTAGTTGCCCTTGCCGTTCAACACGGCGTTCACCACCACCGAGGCTTCGCCACCGGCGTTGAACACGATCTCGCGCAGAGGCGCTTCGATGGCCTTCAACACCAGCTTGATACCGGCGTCCTGGTCGGCGTTGTCACCCTTGATGGCGCCAGCCGCTTGCTTGGCGCGCAGCAGAGCCACGCCACCACCAGCCACAATGCCTTCTTCCACAGCAGCGCGGGTAGCGTGCAGGGCGTCTTCCACGCGGGCCTTCTTTTCCTTCATTTCGACTTCGGTGGCAGCGCCAACCTTGATCACGGCCACACCGCCGGCCAACTTGGCCACGCGCTCTTGCAGCTTTTCACGGTCGTAGTCGGACGTGGCTTCTTCGATTTGCACACGCACTTGCTTCACGCGGGCTTCGATGTCAGCAGCGGCGCCGGTGCCGTCGATGATGATGGTGTTTTCCTTGCCCACTTCGATGCGCTTGGCTTGGCCCAGGTCGGCCAAAGTCACCTTTTCCAGGGTCAGGCCCACTTCTTCAGCGATAACCTTGCCGCCGGTCAGGATGGCGATGTCTTCCAGCATGGCCTTGCGGCGGTCGCCGAAGCCAGGCGCCTTCACAGCCACCACCTTCAGGATGCCGCGGATGGTGTTCACCACCAAAGTTGCCAGGGCTTCGCCTTCGACATCTTCAGCAATGATCAGCAGGGGACGGCCAGCCTTCGCAACTTGCTCCAGTGTGGGCAGCAGGTCGCGGATGTTGCTGATCTTCTTGTCGAACAACAGCACAAAGGGGTTGTCCAGCAAGGCAGCTTGCTTTTCGGGGTTGTTGATGAAGTAGGGGGACAGGTAGCCGCGGTCGAATTGCATGCCTTCCACGACATCCAGCTCGTTCTGCAGGGACTTGCCGTCTTCCACAGTGATCACGCCTTCTTTGCCCACTTTGTCCATCGCGTTGGCGATGATTTCGCCAATGGAGGAGTCAGAGTTGGCGGAAATGGAACCCACTTGGGCGATTTCCTTGGAGGTGGTGGTGGGCTTGGAGGCCTTCTTCAGCTCGGCGATCAGGGCTGTCACAGCCTTGTCGATACCGCGCTTCAGGTCCATGGGGTTCATGCCGGCAGCCACGTACTTCATGCCTTCGTGCACGATGGCTTGGGCCAGCACGGTAGCAGTGGTGGTGCCGTCACCGGCGTTGTCGGACGTCTTGGAAGCCACTTCCTTGACCATCTGCGCGCCCATGTTTTGCAGCTTGTCTTTGAGTTCGATTTCCTTGGCCACGGACACACCGTCCTTGGTCACGGTGGGGGCGCCGAAAGAGCGCTCCAGCACCACGTTACGGCCCTTGGGGCCCAGGGTCACTTTGACCGCGTTGGCCAAAATGTTCACGCCTTCAACCATGCGTGCGCGGGCTTCGCCGCCGAAAATTACGTCTTTTGCTGCCATGTTATGACTCCAAATTTAAGTGAAATATGCCGCTAGCCCGCATGGATATTGCGCGGCCAGCTATGAATTCAATAGTGCTTTAAGCCCGGTATTACTTGGACTCAACCACAGCAAACAAATCATCCTCTTTCATCACGAGGAGTTCGTCGCCGTCCACCTTCACGGTCTGGCCGGAGTACTTGCCGAACAACACGCGGTCGCCGACCTTCACGGTCAGGGCCTTGGTTTCGCCCTTGTCGTTGGTCTTGCCTGGGCCCACAGCCAGCACTTCGCCTTGGTCTGGCTTTTCAGCGGCGTTGTCAGGAATGTAGATGCCGGAAGCAGTCTTGGTTTCGCTTTCAACGCGCTTAACAATCACGCGGTCTGCCAGAGGACGCAGTTTCATGAGGAATCTCCTAGGGTTTGAAACAGAAAGGGAACAGGTGCCCACCTAAGGGTAAGCACACATGAACTTGTGGAAAGGGCGCTGTTAGCACTCCATCCCAACGAGTGCTAATGATAAGGCCTTTTGCCCCACTTTCAAGGGAGCGTGCCGCGAATGCCCTCACGGTACCGGGTCCTGCCTGCACCGCATTGCACCGTGCACGGGCATAAAAAAAGCGCCCCGCCAAGGGACGCTTTTTAAGGGAGGGGGCGGATGTTCAGACCGTCTGGCCGGCCAGGGCCGCGCGCTCTACGCGATCGGCCAGGGCATAGAGGTCTTGCGCAAAGTTGGGGTCCTTGGCCATCGCGTCGTCGGCCAGGGCACGCAGCTGACTGGCTTCGTCCAGTTCCACTGGGCTTACGGTTTGGCGCTGGAAGGCCGCTGCCCACAGCGCGCTGCTCAGTGTGCGTGCCGACACCAGCAGGTCGCGCAGTGCCTGTGCCACATTGGGCTGCTGGGCGGGGGCGAAATGGGGGGTACGTATTGCAGTGCTGGCCATGGGAAACCTCCAAAATGAACGATGTTGCACTGCAGTATAGGGTAAACCCTAGTCTCTCTCAAGTGGGGTGTTGTGTTCGCCGCACGGGCTGTGCGGGTATCCCGCAGGATGAAACTCGCAGCCTTGGGGCAGAATCGCCCGACTTGGGACGTGGGCCCCCGGCCCTTATTTTTCTGGAGAAATTGCCATGTTGTTGAAGAAGTTGTTGGTGTGGGGTCTGGTGTCTGCGGCGGCGGTGGGCGTAGCCCAGGCCCAGAATGCGGCCTACCCCAACAAATCGGTCCGCCTGATCATTCCCTTTCCTCCCGGCGGCGGCACCGACATCCTGTCCCGCCTGGTGGCGCAAAAGCTCACCGAGGCCAACAAATGGTCGATAGTGCCTGACAACCGCGCGGGCGCTGGCGGCACCATCGGCATCACCGAGGCGGTGAAGGCCGCCCCCACCGGCTATGACATCGTGATGGGCCAGAAGGACAACCTGGTGGTCGGCCCCTGGCTGTATGGCAACCTGCCCTGGGACCCGACCAAGGATCTGGTCGCCGTGGCCCATGTGGCGTACACCCCGGTGGTGATTGCCACCAGCGCCAATTCCAGGTTCAAGACCCTGGCCGATGTGGTGGCTGCTGCCAAGGCCACGCCCGACACCATCACCTACGGCTCGCCGGGGAATGGCACCACCATCCACTTGGCCGGTCATCTGTTTGAGAAGGCTGCCAATATCAATATCCGGCATATTCCCTACAAGGGCTCCAATCCGGCGTTGATGGACGCGCTGGCGGGCAATGTGGATTTGCTGGTGTCTTCCGTGCCCTCGGCCATGGCCCAGATCAAGGCCGGCAAGCTGCGCCCCCTGGCCGTCACCTCGGCTGCACGCAGCAGCTCGCTTCCCGATGTGCCCACGGTGGCGGAGTCGGGCTACAAGGACTTTGATGTGAGCACCTGGTACGGCCTGTTTGCCCCCGCCGGCACACCGGCTGCCGTGGTGACCACGCTGAACACCGAGGTCAACAAGTTGTTGGCCAACCCCGAAGTCAAGGCTGCCATCCAGGCCCAGGGTGCCGAGCCTGTGGCCATGAAGGTCGAGCAGTTCTCCACCCTGCTCAAGACCGACTACGCCAAGTGGAAGGGCATCGTCCAGGCCTCGGGCGCCAAGGTCGAGTAAGCCAAGGTCTGCAGGGATGCGCCGCGTGGCGTATTACAAATCGACCGCCGGGCGCATGGCGGCAGTTTTGACAAAACGCCAGCGCCCCAGCGCCATCGACAGCAGCATGGCCGCTGCCCCAGACGCGGCCACATAGGCCAGCGGTCGGACCCACTCTCCATCAAAGGCACCAAACAGGCTGGCCTTCACGGCGCGCACCACCCAGGTCATGGGCAACCAGGGGCTGATCTGGGTGAACAGGCCGCCGCTCAGTTCCACCGGCATCACGCCGCCCGACGAGGACAGCTGTACCGCCAGCAGCACCATGGCCATGGCCTTGCCCGCATCGCCAAAGGCCTTGGTCAGCAACAGCACCATGGCCAGAAAGCTCAGGCCGGATACCACCAATGTCAGCATAAAGGCCAGGCCGTTGGCCACATGCATGGTCAGCACCTGCTGTGCCGCAAACCCCAGCAGCAGCGCTTGCACCACCACCACCCCTGCGGGCAGGCCCATCTTGCCCAGCAGCTGCGCCGGGCGCGAGAAATGCTGGGCCCGCCGCGGCAGCGTGCGCACATGGATCAAAAAAGCCGCAATGCCTGCACCCAGCCACAAGGCAGCGGGCAGGATGTTGGGGGCAAAACCGCTGCCGCTGTTGGACACCGGGGCGCTGAGCTCCATCACCGGCTGCACCGAGCTGGCCATTCCGGCAGCACTGCCGCCCGGGGTGTCCAGCGCAGCGGGGAGGGAGTTGGCCAGCAGATCCAGCCCGCCCGAGAGGCCCTGAGAGCCAGCCCGGATTTTCTGCAGCCCGTCGGCCAGGGCGAAATTGCCGTTGGCCAGCGCACTGGCGCCCCGGTTCAGCTCATCCAGCTGGCTGTCTTCGGGCAGTTTGGCCACTGCAGTGCGAATGCCGCCATTGAGTGCGCGCATGCCGGTGGTGAGCGCGCCAACACCAACACTGACCTTGTCCGCGCCCTCGGCCAGCTGGCGTTGCGCATGGCCCGCGGTTTTGATGCCTTCGTCGAGCTGGTTGACGCCGTTGGCCAACTGGTTGGTGTTGTCTTTTACGCGGGTAGACACCAGCAGGCTACCGTTGGCCTCTTCTTGAAAACCCGCCACGCCTTCGCGAATTTTTTGCGAACCCACCTGCAGCTCGTCCATGCCGCGCGACAGCTCGTCGTGGCCCGCCGCCAGGCTCTCCGCCCCGGTTTTGAGGCGGTTGAGTTCGGAGTTGGGGGGGCGCCGAGCGTCCATGGTGCGCAGGCCTGCGCCCAGTTGGCGCATGCCATCGGTCAGTTGTTCCACTCCGTTTTGCAGCTTGCCCGCACCGCCCGAGAGCGTTTTTGCCGCGCTGGCGGTTTGTTCGCTGCCGGCCTTGAGCTGCACCGCGCCCAGGCGCAACTGCTCCACCCCTTGCCGGAGTTGCTCCACGCTGTGCTGGGAGCCAGCCGCGTTGCTCAGCACCAGGGCCCAGCGCCGCTCGTTCAGGCTCTCATTCACCTCGTGGCCCAGTTCGGTGGCGAACTGGCGGGCAATCACGGCGGTCTCGTAGTTGTTGCCTTCGGCGCTGTAGATCACCAGCTTGCCGCCACCCGGCTGTGCACCGGGAATGGCGTTGGAGCTGAAGTCTTTGGGAATGATGAGCGCAAAGGCCAGACTGCCCTGGCGCACCCGGTGCCGGGCTTCCTCGGCATCGTGCAGGTCCACATACCCAAACCGGTGGCTGCTGCGCAGCTTGGACACGACCTGCCAGCCCACGTTGAACACATGGTCGCGGTACTCCACCCCTTCGTCCAGATTCACCAAGGCGACGGTCAGTGACCGCGTGTTGGACGCCGGGTCCCACACGCTGGAGAGGTAGATCAGTGCGTAGAGCGCTGGCAGCAAGGCCACGGCCACGGCGGCCACCCGCATCTTGGGGTAACGCACAAACGCGCGCAGCTCGGTGCGCACGATGTAGGCGATTTGCTGCAAAGGTGTCATGTCTGGCGCGGTGGCTGGGCTGGTGCGGCGAACCACTGGTCCGGCGGCACCTGCTTGGGCGTTTGTGGGTCGGCAATGTACTGCGGCGACATGATTTGCACGCCGTAGGTGTTGAACACGTCCTGGATGTTGGCGTGCAGCGCACTCAGCAGAAGCGCCCGCGGGCGCGGCTCCGAGGGCACGGCCTGGCAGACCAGGCGGTACACCGGGTACCAGTCCGACAGTGCGGTCTGGAACACCTGGGGCTCGGGGGTGGTCAACACGCCTTCGGTGCGGGCGGCGGCCTCTTGCAGCATGGCGTGCACCTGTCGCCAAGGGGTGTCGTAGCCAATGGTGACCGTGGTGTCCAGCACATAACCTTCGCCTTGCACGGCACGTGAATAGTTTTTGGTGGTGCTGCCCAGGATGGTGGTGTTGGAGATGGTGACCTCTTCACCCAGGCCGGTGCGGATGCGGGTGGCAAACATGCCCACATCGGTCACCGTGCCTTCCTGGTCCGCAATGCGCACATACTCGCCGCGGCGAAACACCCGGCCGTAGGTCAGGATCAGGCCACTGGCGGCCTGCCCCACCAGGTTGGAGGCACCCAGCGAAATCATCAGGCCCACCAGCACCGACAGGCCCTTGAACGCCTCGGTCTGTGCGCCCGGCAAATAGGGGTAGGCCATGGCCAGCGCAAACAGCCAGACCACGGCGGTGGCAATGCGCCGGGTGGGCACGGCCACATCGGCGTCCAGCCAGGCCACGCTGTGTTGGCCTTGTTGGACGCGGTCGAAAAAGCGGTGCAGCATGCCGGTGGCGGCGCGCGCCAGGTAGAAGATCACCACCGCGGTGAACAGGCCCGGCACGGCGCCCACCATGGCGCCCCCTATCAGGCCCAGCAGATTGAGCAAATAGCTGTTGAGCGTTTCACCCCACACGCGGGTGAAGGGAAAACGCGCCAGCACAAAGCTCAGCCACTCGTACACCAGCAAGAGCAGCACCACGGCATAGGCGCCGTTGAGCAGCTTGCGCACTACCGCCGCAGCACGCTCGCGCTGCAGCAGCTCGATGCCGCCCCACTGCAGCTTGCGGGAATGCCACTCGGACAGCGTGACCAGGCGCCGCGCCAGTGCCGCATGGCCGCGCCGCAGCGCCCAGGCCAGCACCAGCGCCAGTGCGCTGGCCAGGGCCGACCAGCCCAGCGCCCACAGCAGGGCCTGCCAGTCACGCGCCTCGCGGCTCTCGGCGATCACCCGCTCCAGCGCCTGGGCCGCACGCTGGGCGCTGGCCTCCAGGCTTTCTTGCTGCAGCACATCCACATCGTCAGCCGTCACCACAAAGGTGGTGGCGCCATCAATCTGCACCAGCACCCCCATGGGCTCAGGCTTCTGGTCTACCCGGTGGGGCCCCGGGGCGTCGAGTTGTTCGCGCAGCCGGGCCGCAGCGCGCTGCGCGCGGTCGGAGGCGGAGACGCCGGACAAGCTGCTGCGAAAGGTGACTACCGGGCGGTTGAAGTAGTGCAGGGTATTGGCGGCATCCACCGCCGTGGCGGGGGGCGGGCTTGGCTCTGCTGCCACCCCGGAGCTGACGACAAACAGGCCCAGACAACAGGCAAAGAGAATGCGTTTCATGGTGAAAATCATTGTCGCTCAAGGCAGCCAATCCCGGGTTACCGGGCTGCAACAGCGGCGGCACGGCTGCGCCGTGCTGGACGCACTAAGGCGTGCTTTGCAAGTAACGCGCCACAAATCGGCGGTCGGCCCATTCCTTGAGCCAGCTGATGGGGCGGCCCTGGGCGCTGTAGGTGCCCCAGCCCGCTACCGCCTGCCGTGCCCCGCCAAAGAGCAGGTGCAGGGCATGCGCCTCGTTGCGGCTGGCGTGCAGGGTGCCGCCGGTGGTGGCGGCCGGCAGGTTGCGCGCCAGCGCCATGCTGTTGTCCGTCACGGCAAACACTTGCGGGTGGCTGGTGCTGCGCTGGTAGTCGTCGGTGATGATCCGGCCCTGGGGCGACAGGGCCAGCGCGCTTTGCGCCTGCCAGGCGGGCGTCTGCCCCTCAATGGCGAGCAGTGGCACATCACATGCCAGACGGGCGCCGCACCCCAAATGCACCTCGTCGGCTTTCAGGCCCACCGCGTTGTCATGCAGCACGGTGATGCGCTGGGCTTTCATGGTGGTGGTCAGGCGCTGCTGCAAGGGGCTGGGGGTGCTGGCACCATCGGCCAGCGGGCCGGCCACCAGCGTGACCGCGCTGTTGGGCAGCCGCTGGCGCACGGCCATGGCCAGCTCCATGGCGGCGGTGCCGGTGCCAATCACGGCCACGCGCAACGCACGTGTCTCGCCGAGTTCGCAAACGCGCGGCCACAGGGCGGCAAAGGTTTCCATGGGGTGCACAAACAGGCCGTGCTCGCGCGCACCGGGGATGTCGCGTTCAATCTGCTCGCGGTTTTGTATTTGGCCAGTGTTGACCGACAGCCAGTCGTAGTGCTGGGTGCTGCCGTCGTCCAACAGCAGGGTCTGGGTGGCGGCGTCCAGCGCCTTCACATTGCGTTGTAGCCAGCGAATGCCGGCGCGCCGGACCAGCGGCTCCAGCGGGATGGCACATTCGTCCAGCGCGTAGTGACCGGCCACAAAGCCGGGCAACATGCCGGGGTAAATGCTGCGCGGGTGGGGCGCCACCAAAATGATGCGCATCTCGGCCAGCGGGTGGGCGGCCAGGTTGGCCAGCACCTGCAAATTGGCCATGCCACCCCCCAGCAAGACCAGTTGGCGCGGCTGGTAACCACGCGCATCGCCATGCGGCACCGAGTCCACATGGTTCTTGAGATGCGCAGCCAGAGCGTTCATGCTGCTATTGTTTCATGAGTAGCAGGTCTTTGACAAACCCCAGGCTGGCGCTACCGGTGTTGTCGGAATCGGCGCCCAGCACAATCGCCAGCAGCGGCGGCACGGTGTCGGTTTCGTCGCCAAAACTGGCCAGAAAGTCAGCCTGCAAATCGCGCCGCTGGCCGTGCCATTGGCCCAGGGCATCCGAGCCGCTGGCGAGGATGTGCAGGCGCACGCGGCCCGTGTAGGCGTTGGCCAGCAGGGTGCCGGTCGGCAAGGTGGTGTCCCACACATAACACAGCGTGGCGCCGGGCAGGGCCTCACCGCTCACGCGGCGCGCCAGACGCAGCAGGTTGCGCTCCACAAAGGGGATTTTTTCCAGCGGCAGGTCAAACAGGGCACAGACCTTGAGTGCGGCATCGTCACCGTCCTTGCGCCGCAGGTTGGTCGCGGCCAAGGGCTGGTCCAGACGCCACCGCCATTGCAGAAAGCGGGCACCGGCACCGGGTGGCACGGCATGGCTGACCGTGCCATAACTCTTGTCGCTGCGCAGGCGCAGCACCGACTGGCCATCGAGCGGGGTGATGTCGGGCGCCAGCAGCGGCACCTTTTTGCCCGGCAGGCCCACCACGCGCCAGGGCGCGGGCGGCGCGCCTTCTGGGGCCCCCGCAAAGGGCTGCAGCAAGGGTGGCTCGGGTGCTTGCGCCCAGGATTCAGCGCCCGCCATTGCCCACAAAAATGCATAAATAATGCCTCTAGCCCTTGTGGAATATGCGCGAGCAGCTATTGAAAACATAGCGTTACAGGGCCACCACCACCGGCGCTTCTCCGGCTGGCAGGGCCTGTACCCGGCCAATGGCGCAGGCAGCGGTGTAGCCCTGCGCGTGCAGCGCCGCCAGGCAGGCAGTGGCCTGCGCCGCGGGCACGCTGGCCAGCAGGCCGCCGGCGGTTTGCGGGTCCACCAGCAGCGGCCAGCGCGCGTGGGCCATGGCGTGCGCTGCGTTTTGCACCACATGCTGCTGGCGCGCATTGGCGCCGTGCAAGGAGCTCAGCAGGCCTTGCTGCACACAGTCCAGCGCGCCATCCAGCAGGGGCAGGGCGTTGACGTCCAGCAGCACCTGCACGCCGCTGGGGCGCGCCATTTCCACCGTGTGGCCGATCAGGCCAAAGCCGGTCAGGTCGGTGCAGGCCGTGGTACCAAAGCTGCGCAGGGTGTGTGCCGCCGCTTGGTTGCTGTGCACCATGCTGTGCAGGGCGGCCTGTACCCAGCGCCCGGTGGCCGCCGCGCGGCCGTGGGCAGCAAACAGGGCGCCGGTGCCGATCGGTTTGGTCAGCAGCAGCACGTCGCCCGGCTGCATGCCGCCTTTGCGCAACACGCCAGTCATCTGTCCGTTGGCATCGGTCTCCACCAGGCCGTTCACCGCAAAACCCAGCGCCAGCTCGGCCCCTTCACCGCTGTGGCCGCCAATGAGGGTGCAGCCCGCAGCGTTGAGCACCTGCACCGCACCGGCCATCATCTGGCGCAGCGTGGCCTCCACCTGCCGGTCGACACCCGGGGGCACGGTGGCAATGGCGGTGGCCGTGTGCGGCTGCGCGCCCATGGCAAACAGGTCGCCCAGCGCGTGGTTGGCGGCGATCTGGCCGAAGACAAACGGATCGTCCACAAAGGCGCGGAAAAAGTCCACGCTGTGCACCAGCGCCCGGCCGGGCGGCACGCGCACCACGGCGGCGTCGTCCGGGCTGTCCAGACCCAGCAGCACATCGGGGTTGGGCGCCACCCACAGGTCTTGCAGCGCGCGCGACAGCACACTGGCCCCCACCTTGGCGCCGCAGCCGCCGCAGCGCATGGCCACGGCGGCCTGGGCTTGTTGGGACTCTTCCGCCGATAGCTGAAGGGCGGCGGGTGCTGCGGGCACCGACGGTGCCGCCATGCCTGGCAAACCATCCGCTCCCTGCACACTGAAGCGTTGCATGAAGCGCCGGTCTATCCAATCCTTCCAGCGCCAGACCCAGGCACCCGCAAAGCCGATGGCGCCGCGCGAGGCGACGGCATAGCGGTCGCCGGTGCTGATCAGCGCCAGCCAGCGGCGCTGCGGGCGGTAGGGCTGCAGCGGCAGGCCTTGCACCGCGCGCTGCAGATTGCGCGCCAGTGGCATGCCCATGCGCACGGCAAACACGCCGGCTTTCTCCAGCGCGAAGTTCTCCATGGCCGCCACATCGCCCGCCGCAAACACGCGCGGGTCGGTGATGCTTTGCAGCGTGTCGTGCAGGCGGATGCAGCGGTGCGCATCCAGCGCCAGGCCCGTGCCCTGCAGCCAGGCGCCGCCGCCCGCCTGGGTGACCCAGAGCACTTCGTCGGCAGCAAACCAGCTGCCCTGGGCGCTGCGCAGGCGCCCGGCCTGCACTTCGGCAATGGCGGTGTGCGGGTGCACGTGTACACCGCGTTGCGCCAATACCCGTGCAAAGCGGCTGCGCACACCGGTGTTGTGGGTGGGCAGCAAGCCCTCGGAGGTGAACAGGTGGAACTGCAAGGCTTCGGCATCGCGCCCGGCGGCCTGCAGCACAGCGCGTAGCCGGTACTGCATGGACAGGCACAGCTCCACCCCGCCCGCGCCACCACCGACGATGGCGACGTGCAACGGGCCCTGGTGCTGTTCCACCCGCGCCAGCAGCGCGAGCCAGCGCTGCTGAAAGCCGGTGATGGGCTTGACCGGCACCGCATGCGCGGCCGCACCCACCACCTGCATTTGGGGGGTAGAGCCGGTGTTGATAGAGACCACGTCGTAGTCGATGTCGGGCCGGCCGCGCAGCTGCACGGTGCGGGCTTCGCGGTTGAGCCCGGTGACTTCGGCCTGGATGAAACGCGCACCGGTGGCAGCACACAGGCGGCACAGGTCGATGTGCACGTCGTCATAGCGGTAGTGGCCCGCCACATAGCCGGGCAGCATGCCGGAGTAGGGCGTGTGTGCATCGGTGCAAATGAGGGTGAGGCGCACACCGGGCAGCGGGTGCATTGCGAAATGGTGCAGCACGCCCACATGGCTGTGGCCGCCGCCCACCAGCACAATGTCGCGGACGATGGGGGAGGCGGGAGTTTGCATAGGCGTGGATTGTGCCGGGTTGGGGGGCTGGTTTCAGCGCCGGGCCGCCCCAAGCGGAAACGCGCCCCCTCGGGGGGCAGCGACCCGCGCAGCGGCGGAGCGTGGGGGCACTATTTCAGCCGCGTTTCCAGTCGTGGAACTTGCGCACCCATTCCAACAGCTGGTGCGGCTGGTGCGCACGCTTCCATTCACCGGCTGCGTATTTGTTGGCTTCGGCCAGCGTGGGGTAGGTGTGGATGGTGCCCAGAATTTTGTTCAGGCCCAGCCCGTGTTTCATGGCCAGCACGTACTCGGCCAGCAGGTCGCCTGCGTGGGTGCCCACAATCGTCACCCCCAGAATCTTGTCTTTGCCCGGCACGGTCAGCACTTTCACAAAGCCGTGGGCCTCGCTGTCCGCAATGGCGCGGTCCAGGTCGTCGATGCCGTACTTCGTCACCTCGTAGGCAATGCCTTGCTCCTTGGCGTCTTGCTCGTTGAGGCCCACACGTGCCACCTCGGGGTCAATGAAAGTGGCCCAGGGGATGACGGCGTAGTCGGCCTTGAACTTCTTGAAGTCGCCAAACAGCGCATTCACCGCGGCATACCAGGCCTGGTGCGCCGCGGTGTGGGTGAACTGGTAGGGCCCGGCCACATCGCCCGCCGCATAGATGTTGGGGTAGATGGTTTGCAGGTACTCGTTGGTTTGCACCGTCTTGTGGGTGGGGATGCCCAGCTCTTCCAGGCCATAACCCGTGAGCCGCGCACTGCGGCCCACGGCGCATAACAACTGGTCAAAGGCAATGCGCTTTTCCACCCCGGCGTGCTCCACCACCAGCACTTTTTCGCCGTCGACCTTTTCGCAGCGCAAGGCCTTGTGGCTGGTGAGCAGGTCCACACCATCGGCGCGCAGGGCTGCGGCTGCGAGCTCCGATACCTCCAGGTCTTCCCGCGCCATGATGCGGGCTGCCATCTCTACCTGGGTGACGTGTGAGCCCAGCCGCGCAAAGCTTTGCGCCAACTCGCAACCAATCGGCCCGCCGCCCAGCACCACCAGGCGCCTAGGCACCTCGTCCAGCTTGGCGAATTCGTCCCATAGGGTGTCGCTGGTCACATAACCCACTTCATCCAGGCCCGGCAGCGGCGGCACGAAAGGGCGGGCACCCGCGGCGATGACGATGCTGCGTGTGGTCAGGGTTTGTTTACCGCCGTCATTCAGTGCAATCTCCACCGTCCACGGGTTGATGATTTTTGCGTGGCCCTGCAGCACCTCCACGCCCAGGCCGGTGTAACGCTCCACGCTGTCGTGCGGCGCGATGGCTGCAATCACGTCGTGGATGCGCTGCATCACTTTTTTGAATGAAAAGAGTGCCTGGCCCCTGTCCTCTGTGCGCAAGCTGCTATGCAAACCATAGCGCTCTGCATGCTGCATCTGGTGGGCCAACTTGGCGCTCTTGATCAGCGCCTTGCTCGGCACACAGCCGTAGTTCAGGCAGTCGCCGCCCATCTTGTGCGCCTCGACCAGTGTGACCTTGGCTTTGACGGCGGCGGCAATGTAGGCCGACACCAGCCCGCCCGCGCCACCCCCGATGACGACGAGGTTGCGGTCAAACGACTTGGGGCGCACCGCATTCCAGCGGGCGTAGACCTGGCGTTTCTGGAGGTAGTTCATGGCAGCCTTTGCAAGTAGGGGGAACACACCCAGCAGCACCAGCGCGCCCAGTAGGCCGGGGCTGGCTACGTCCTGCAGGCTGTGGATGTCGGCCAGCTGTGTGCCCGCGTTCACATACACCGCGGTGCCCGCCAGCATACCCAGCTGGCTGACCCAGTAAAAGGTCCAGGTGCGCAGCGTGGTCAGGCCCATGGCCAGGTTGATCACAAAAAACGGCACCACGGGAATCAGGCGCAGACTGAACAGGTAGAGCGCGCCCTCGCGCTCTACCCCGGCGTTGATGTCGGCCAGGCGTTTGCCAAAGCGGGCCTGTACCCCATCGCGCAGCACAAAGCGCGCGGCCAGGAACGACAAGGTGGCGCCGATGCTGGAGGCAAACGACACCAGCAGCAAGCCCCAGCCCAGGCCAAAAATGCCGCCGCCGGCCAGCGTGACAATCGCCGCACCGGGCAGGGACAGGCCGGCCACGGCCACATAAATGGCAAAGTACGCAGCCCGCACCGTCCACGGCTGTTCGGCATACAGGGCCGCAAACGCCGCCTGGCTGGACTGCAGGTAGTCCAGCTTCAAGAAGCGGCCCAGGTCCAGCCCCACAAACGCGGCAATGGCCGCGGCCACCACCGCCAGCAGCACCAGTTTGGACAGCTTCATTGGAAGGTTCTCCAGCCCCACCAGATGCGGGTGACGATGGTGATGCCGCACAAGGCGGCAAAGGCATAGGCCAGCGTGGCAAAGTGCGCGGGCCACAGGCACATGGCCACAAAGAAGGCCAGTGTTTCGGTGGCCTCGGTCAGCCCGCCCAAAAAGTAGAACGATTTGCCCGGTGTGGCCAGGTCTTGCAGCCCGCGTTTGGCAGCCAAGGTCGCAAAGGCCAAAAAGCTGCTGCCCGTGCCCATGAAGGCGGCCAGCAGCAGCGCTGCAGGCAGGGCGTTGTTGGCCGGGTCGGCCACGGCAAAGGCCAGCGGAATGCTGGCGTAAAACAAAAAGTCCAGCGTGATGTCCAGAAAGCCGCCCGCATCGGTGGCCTGCGTCTGGCGGGCCACGGCACCGTCCAGTCCGTCGCACAGTCTTGAAGCCAAAATGGCCGCAGCGCCCATGGGATATGCGCCACTAGCTATCAAAATTGCAGCGCACAGGCCCAGGCCAAAACCCAGCAAGGTGACGGTGTTGGCCCCCAGCCCGGCGCGCACCAACAGGCGGGCCGTGGCTGTGATGGGCGGGCGGATCAGGGGGATGGCGTAGCGGTCGAGCATGGCGTGCAGTCTAGGCGACGCGCTTGGCGTCTGCCGGTTGGTCGCACAAAGCCGGGGTTTCTTACAGGGGGCTTGGCGGGCGCAGCTGGGTCAGGCACTGCGGGTCGGCCACATCGGCGGCGTCGTGTGTGACCAGCAGGGCCGGAATCTGGCGGCTTTGCACCAGGCCAAACACCAGCGTGCGCATGCGGCCGCGCAGCGCGGCGTCCAGCTTGGAAAACGGTTCGTCCAGCAGCAGGGCGCGCGGTTGGGCCAGCAGCGCACGCGCCAGTGCCACGCGGGCACGCTGGCCCCCCGACAGGGTGGCCGGGTTGGCGTGCAAAAAAGCGCCCATTTCCACATCGGCCAGTGCGGCCAACACCGCCGCCTCGCGCACGGGCTGCGGCCCGGCGGGCACGGCAAACAGCAGGTTCTCACGCACCGTCATGTGGGCGAACAGCAGGTCTTCCTGGAACAGGATGCCGACCTTGCGCGCCTGGGTGGGCAGGGTGTCAATGCGCTGGCCGTTCAACGTCACTTCGCCGTTCCACTGCAGGGCCTCGTCCAGCGTGCCGCACACGGCGGCCAGCACACTGCTTTTGCCGGAGCCGCTGTCGCCCATCAGCGTGTGCACGGTGCCGGGGGCCACGTGCAGGTCCAGACCCTGCACCAGGGAGGTGGTGGGCGTGGCCAGCTGGGTGATGCGGATGTGCAGGCTCATGGGCTGGGGGCAATACAAATGCGGCCTTGTGCGTCCACCACCACCGGGATCGGCAGCAGGCCCACACCCTCACATTCGCCGCCCGCGCAGGTGCCATCGCTCCAGCGGTAGCGTGCGTAGTGCACATTGCAGCTGAGGCTGGTGTGGGCTTGAAAAATCAGCTGGTCTTGCCGCGCGGCCAGCGGTACACCAAAGTGGGCGCAGCGGTTCACATAGGCCTTGACCTCGGCGCCGCTGCGCAGCAGCAGGTAGCGGAAGCCGTGGCCCGGTGTTCCGGTGGACGGCGGCAGTTCCTGCATCAGGGCCTGGCCATCCGCCACGGCTGGAAGCGTGCCCAGCACCGTGCCGGGGGCCGGGGCGTGGGGCACTTGATGCCAGTGTTGCGGGTCGGGCGGAGGCGTGCTCACAGGGCGGGCCGGGTGGGTTGGGGCTTTGCATGATAGCCCTGGCGGGTTGCGCCATTGAAGGCCGCTATGGGTAGCTTAAAAATATTGATGTTTATATGTTCATAGTGAATGGCTAACATCTAGCCTTCCTCCAAGTTTGCCCACTGTTCGCGTTTTCAGAGTCCTGCCCATGCCTAGCACCACCACCACCGCCTCCACCTGGTCCCAGTCCCTGAGCGCCCACGCCCGTGCCCACCCGCTGGCGCTGGCCGGACTCGGTGTGGCGTTGCTGGGCTTGCTGGCGCTGTGGGCCCAGGGTGGCGTGCTGCCTGCGGGGCAGAGCAATCCGTTTGTCACTTGGGCGCTCTTGGGTGGCACGGCGGGCTTGGTGGCCACCACGGTGGGGGCCTTGCCTGCCTTGCTGTTTGGCAGCCTGCAGCAAAAGACCGAAGACGTGATGCTCGGCCTGGCCGCCGGCATGATGCTGGCCGCGGCGGCTTTCTCGCTGCTCTTGCCGGGTATTGCTGCCGGGCGCGAGCTAACTGGTAATGCGGGTTTGGGCGCGGGTCTGGTAGTGCTGGGCATGGCCCTGGGGGTGTTGCTGATGCTGGGGCTGGACGCCTTTACGCCGCATGAACATGACAGCAGCGGCCCCTGCGGCCCCGGCTACGCGCGCTGCAACCGCGTGTGGCTGTTTGTGTTTGCCGTGGCCATCCACAACCTGCCCGAGGGCATGGCGGTGGGCGTAGCGTTTGCGCAGGGCGACATGGGCGTGGGCCTGCCGCTGGCTACGGCCATTGCCTTGCAAGACATTCCCGAAGGCCTGGCCGTGGCCATGACGCTGCGCTCCATTGGCACCCCGGCCTGGAAGGCCGTGGGCATTGCTGCCCTGGGCGCACTGCTGGAGCCGCTGGGTGCGTTGGTGGGCATCAGCCTGGTGGGCAGCTCCGCGCTGGCCTACCCAGTGGGCCTGGGCTTGGCCGCGGGCGCCATGCTGTTTGTGGTGTCGCATGAGGTGATACCCGAGACCCACCGCAACGGCCACCAGACCGCAGCCACCCTGGGCCTGATGGCCGGCTTTGCGCTGATGATGGTGCTGGACACCACGCTGGGTTAAGCCCAGCCTCCCGCATCGTCTAAAACCGGCGTGCCCGCCCCAGCCGTGCGGCCAGCGCAAACACCAGCACCGGCAGCAGCCACTGCAGCCAGGCAAAGGCCGCGGTGAGCGAGCGCTGCCCACCGGCGGCCAGGTTCAGGGCTTCCGTGGTGACCGTGGCAAAACGTCCCGCGCCCACATAGAGCGTGGGCAGGTACTGCGCCACGCTCACCGCAAACCCAATCGCCGCGCTGGCGGCCAGCGCGCTGCGTAAGAGCGGCCATTTCACGCGCAGCAAAAACACCGCATGGCCATGGCCCAGGCTGGCGCTCACGTGGCGCAGGCGGGGGTCAAACCCTTGATAAGGGCCTTGCAGCGCTATCAGCACATAAGGCAGTGCGGCCAGCGTGTGCGCCAGCCACAGGCCCATACCCGTGGTGTCCAACCCCCAGGCCAGGCTGAGCCGGTGCAGGCCCACCACCCACAGCACCGCGGGCAACACCAGCGGCAGCATGAGCAGGGGCCGTGCCCGCAGTTGCCAGTGCGCTGGCGCCCACTCCAGCCACGCCACGGCCCACAGCAGCGCGGCACCGCTGCTGGCCAGTGCCAGCCACACCGTGGTCCACAGGGTGCTGCTGCTGCGGGCTACGCCTTGCCAGGCGACCCAAGTGAAGGCCTCGGGCAGCAGCTGCGGAAACGGCCAGGGCCCGATCACACTGCCCAGCAGCAGCGCCAGCATCACCGCGCCGTACAGCGCCGCCAGCCAGGCCAGTGCCGTGGGCCTACCTGCCGTGGGCGTGCGGCCTGTGTGCTCAGCTACACCACGCGTCCAGCGCTGGCGTCTCCAGGGCGTGTGCAGCAGCCCCCAAGCCAGCGTGGCGCACAGGGCCAGCACCGCAGCCAGCAGCCAAGCCGCGGCGGCACCTTGTGCGTTGCGCATCGGGTCGGCATCTTGCAGCCACTGCCAGGCCAGCACGGCCAGTGTGGGCGGTGTACTGGGGCCTATGAGCAGCGCTACGTCTACCACCGTGAGCCCGTAGGCCAGCACCGCCAGCAAGGGCGCGGCCAGGCGCGGCAGCAGCTGCGGCCAGCCCACGCGCCACCAGGCGGCAGAGGCACCGTAGCCCAGCGTGTGCGCCAGGCGCAGCTCCTGCTGCAGTCGGCGCGCCACATCGGGCCGCTGCAGGTGGGCCAGTGCAGCCCACAGCAAAAACGGAATCTCCTTGCACACCAGCACCGCCATCAGGCCCAGGCCCCAGGGGTCTTGGGTGGTCGGCCAGGGCGGGGGCGTAGTGAGGCCGGTGGCCCAGGGCGACAACAAGCGCAGCAGCCAGCCACTGGGCGCCAGCAGGGCCAGCAGCCCAATGGCAAAGGCCGCGTGCGGCACGGCCAGCAGGGGCGAGAGCAGGCGCGTGAGCCGGTTGCCCTGTGCCGTGCTGTGCAGCCGCCCCACGGTGGCGGCCAATATCCACGCGGTAGCCGCGGTGGCCAAGAGCGTGGAGGCCACGCCCGTCCACACACTGGCGCCCAGTGCTGCCAGGGTGTGTGGTGCATGGGCCAGCGCGGCCCAGCCCGCTGCATCCAGTCCGGCGGCCACGGCGCCCCACAGGCTCCAGCCCAGCGGCAGCAGCACGGCCAGCAGCAGCGCAAGGGCTACGGGGTGGCTGTGGGTGGGGGGGGCATGCTGCATGGGTAAATAGTAGTCAAATTGGTCTGCAGCCCATATGGAGTGTGCGCAAGAAGCTATTAAAAATATAGCATTCAAACGCACTGCGATAGGCGCTTTCTCTGCGCTGCATCAATGTACGGTGCACGACAGTTGAACACGATAGAAGCTGTCATTGTCGGATGTTCCCTTACACATCTTCAGGAGAAAACCATGCGTTTACAAGGCAAGAGCATTCTGGTTACGGGCGGTGCCAGTGGCATTGGTCTGGCCACGGTAGAGCGTTGTTTGCAAGAGGGCGCCAATGTGGTGATGGCCGACCTGGCCAGCTCCCAGGGGGCCAGGCTTGCAGACGCGCTGGCCCAGCAACATGGCGGTCGCTGCCGTTTTCTGGCGGCCGACATGGCGTCCACGCCCCAAGTCGATCAGCTCATCGCCGACACGGTCACTGCCTTTGGTCGCCTGGACGGTGTGTTCAACAACGCGGGCATTGGCGGCCTGAGCCCGGCCGACGCGTACACCGACGAAGACTTCCTGCGCATCATCGACATCAACCTGATGGGCGTGTTCCGCGTGGCACGCGCTGCGTTGCGCCCGATGTATGGGCAGGGCAGCGGCAGCATCGTCAACTGCGCGTCCATCCTCGGGGTGTTTGGCCAGAGCATGACGGCAGCCTACTCTGCGGCCAAGGGTGGTGTGGTGAACCTGACACGCACCCTGGCGCTGGAGGCGGCGGCCAAGGGCGTGCGGGTGAACTCGGTCGGGCCCGGCTACATCGACACGCCCTTGCTCGCCGGGCTGGACCCCGCCATGAAACAAGGGCTGATTGCCCTGCACCCCATTGGGCGCCTGGGGCGGTCCGAAGAGGTGGCCAACCCGGTGCTGTTTTTGCTGAGTGACGAGGCCAGCTTCATCACCGGCGCCAACCTGCTGGTGGATGGCGGCTTTACGGCCGGAAAGTCCTAGGCCGTTGCCCCCTGGTAGCTGGCGCGAAACGCGCGCGGCGTCATGCCCTTGCGCTGCAGAAACTGGCGGTTGAAGTGCGCCAGCGTGCCGTAGCCCACGTCGCTGGCAATCACCTTGATGGGCCGCGAAGTGTTGATCAGCAACTGGCAGGCCTGGCCGATGCGCAGCTGGCCCACGTAGTCCAGCACCGTCATGCCGGTGTGGCGTTTGAAGAAGCGGTGGAAGGCGCCGACCGACATGGCCACCTCCGCGGCCAAGGCCGGGGCTGACACGGTGTCCGTCGGCTGCGCATGCAGGCGGTGCAGGATCTTGCCGATGCGTGCCCCCACCTTGTCGCCCGCGGGCGTGTAGGCGTGGGTGGCCAGCGGGCGTGCCTCTGCATCTTTGGACAGCAGCGTGAGGATGTGCAGCAGCGTGGGCAGGCGCAGCGCCGGCTCTTGCGCCTGCAGCGCGAGGATCAGCGGCTGCACCTGCGCACGCGCCGCATCCGAGAACTTGAGCCCCCGTCCGGCCTGGGCCGACAGGGTGTGCAGTGCCGTCAGCTCGGGCCAACTGGCCAAGGCACGCTCCAGCCAGTCGGTGCTGAACCACATCACCACGGCCAGCATGGGCAGGCTGGCATCGGGCCGCTCGGTGGCGGCCCAGGTGTGGGGCTGGTTGGGGCCGGTGAGCACCAGGTCGCCGGAGGCAAAGTCTTCCAGGCTGTCGCCTACATAACGCTGGCCCTGCGCGTTCAGCGTCAGGGTCAGCTCGAACTCGGGGTGGTAGTGCCAGAGAAACGGCAGCTCGGGCAGCTCGCGCCACAACAGGCTCCAGGACTCGCCCACCGGTACGGTGACTTGTTCAAACTGCGGTTTCATGACCTTGGGTGGATTGAATTGGTCAGAATCGTACCAGTCTTGGGCAGTCCGCAGGTACCGCCAAGGCACGTCCGTTTCCACAATTCCCTACGTCAAAACAACACGCAGGAGACCGACATGAACGACCGTTACCGCTACGGCGACCAACGCCCGGGCAACCCCACCCTCTCGTACACCGCCAGCGAACAGCTGCGCGACATTCAAAAGCAACTGCCGCTGCGCGTGTTGTCCGAAGCCGACTTTGCGCACTGGCAGACCTATGGCTATGTGGTCATCAAACAAGCCATCCCGGCCGAGCAGGTGAAGGCCACTACCGATTTCCTGTGGGCGTTCCAGGACTGGGACCCGAAAGACCCCAGCACCTGGAACCGTGCCGAGCTGCGCGGCCACGAGATGAAAGAACTCAACGGCTCGGGCATGGTGGAGACCTACCAGCACCAGACCTTGTGGAACAACCGACAGACGCCGCGCGTGTACGACGCGTTTGTGGACATCTGGGACCGCGAAGACCTGTGGGTCAGCATCGACCGCGCCAACCTCAACACACCCAACCGCGGCGCGCGCCAGTTCACTGGCTTTATCCATTGGGACGCCGACACCACGCTGGACCCGTTGCCCGTCAACGTGCAGGGCGTGCTGGCCTTGTCGGACACCAGTCCGGAGAGTGGCGGTTTCCAGTGCATCCCCGAGCTGTTCAAACACTTCAACGAATGGCGCAAGACCGCACCCGCGGACCGCAACCCCTGGCGCCCCGATGTGGACAGTCTGCCGTGGCCGGTGCAGTTCATTGCCATGCAGGCGGGCGACCTGCTGATCTTCAACAGCCTGCTGGCCCACGGCATCCGCCCCAACACGTCAGACCACCGGGTGCGCGCTGCGCAGTACATCGCCTTCACCCCCGCCAACGAGGGGGACACCATGCTGCGCGATGCGCGCGTGACATCGTGGCGCGAACGTGAAGCTCCGCAGGGCTACGCCTTTCCGGGCGACCCGCGGGAGTGGGAAAAGAAGAAGTACCCCACCGCCACACTCACCCCGCTAGGCGAGCGCATTCTGGGGCTGGCCGACTGGAGTTAAGCGCTCTGCACACAAGCCACCTGAGAGTTCGGGTGACTGGGTGTTCTGCGCAGGTCAAGGAGGAGGCCGAAGGCCGGGGGACACGGAGCAGAACGCCCAGTCACCCGGACTCTCGGCCCCGAACAATGGCTTTCAGCCCCTCAGGTGATCTTGAACACGGTGAGCACCTTCTTGCCGCCCACCTTTTCTTCAAAGGCGGACCACTGCTTGATGCCTTTGACAAGCACCGTGTTGCTCACATCCTTGACGGGCTGTTTGGCTTTGAGTTTGGTGGTGACCCAGTCCTGCACATGGGGCAGCAGCGGGCCTTGCTCGCCGGTGGGGATCAGCAGCAGTTTGCCGGCCACGGTGCCGGCGGGGGTGACTTTCAATTCGGTAGCGGGCATGGTGATTTATACGTCAAGGCTTCAGAGGGTTGCCAGTTCAGGTGCCCGGTACACCAGCACCTTGAGCGCACGCTCGGGTGCGACATCGGCAAACGCGGGCGGGTTGGGCAGGCGTTGCACCAACGTCAACTCCGGTGCCTGCTCTTGCATATGGGTTTGCAGAAAAGTGGTGTCCAGCTCGGGCGCATTCAGGCACACCAGCGCGTGGCCACCGGGGGCCAGCAGCTCGGGCAGGCGGCGTACCAGGCGGGCGTAGTCTTTGGTGGCCACAAAGCTGCCTTTTTGGTAGCTGGGCGGGTCCAGCACGATGAGGTCATACGGCCCGCCGCGGGTGATCTTGCCCCAGGTCTTGAAGATGTCGTGTGCCAGAAAACTGGCGCCGGTGTTGAAGCCGTTGAGCCGGTGGTTTTGCTGGCCAATGGCCAGCGCGCCCTGGCCCATGTCCACGTTCACCACCTGCTTGGCGCCCGCCTGCAGTGCCACCACCGAGAAGGCGCAGGTGTAGGCAAACAGATTGAGCACCTTGAAGGCATAGGTCTTGGGGTGCGCGGCCACATGGGTTCGCACCCAGCGCCGGCCCTCGGCCATGTCCAGGAACAGGCCATGGTTTTGCCCGCGCAGCACATGCACCTTGTACTGCGTGCCGTCTTCCGACACCACATGTGGCTCGGGCACGGCACCGGCCATCAGCCGCGTTTCCGCGTGGCCCTCGGCCCGGCACTGGAACACCCAGTTCAGCGGCTGCTTGGGCACCAGCTGCGCCCAGCGTGCCGCTAACGCCGTGCCAATGGTGTCAAGGCTGGCTGCATCCACTGGCGCAAAGCTGGTGAGCACCCACACGGGCGGATACAAGTCCAGCGCCCACTGTTCGCAGCCAGGGTGCAGGCCGCCGCGGCCATGGAAGAGGCGCTGGGCATCAAGGGGCAGTTCCATCGTGGCGATGGTGTGGAGCAGGGCTTGCACAGGTGGGTGGGTCACTCAGAAAAGGTTGCCAAGTGTATGCAGGGGTTTGCGCGTTGTGCCGTGTGGGGTGCCAATCGGTCGCACAAATTTTTACAGGGCACGCACGCTTGTTTACGTGCTTTTGCGCAGCAGCCAACACAGGTTTACACGCCACCGAGACCATGGAGGTCCCTTAACTCGGACCCTTAACCCGGTTCTCTCCATGAAAAAACTTGTTCTGACGACCCTTGCATTGGGTGCTTTTGCAGCCTCTTCCGCCTTTGCGGCGGGCCCGGCGGATCTCTCGGGTTTCAGCATCGGCGCCAACGCCGAGCTGTCCACCGGATCAGCCACGGCGACCGATGGAACGTCTGACACCGGAAAAACCACCGCCCTGGGCCTGCAGGCCCGCTACGACTGGGCATTGGCCCCCAACTTCGCCATCGGCCTGGGTGGCTCTTACAGCTCGGGCAACCACCTGGCCGGCACCTACGCCAACGGCACCGCAGCCAGCATCAACAACCGGTACTCGATTGATGTGATTCCTACCTTTGCGCTGGCCAACAACTTCCAGCTCTACGGCAAGCTGTCCTCCATCTACGGTTCTGCCGCCGCCAATGACGGTAGCAGCACCAACGACGTGCAAGGTGTGGGCTACGGCATCGGCGTGCGCCAGATGCTGGACAAAAACATGTACTGGCAAGCGGGCTACGACCTCAACCAGTTCCGTGACGTGACCTTTGCCTCAGGCACCACATCGAGCCTGAAGGAGAACGTGTTCTCGTTCGGCATCGGCTACAAGTTCTGAGCGGACACCGCAGCGACCTGAGAAACACCTCCCGGAGTGTGCTCTGGGAGGTGTTTGCATTTTCTTGGTCAAATTGACAGGTAGCCATTATGGAATATGCGCAAGCAGCTATGAAAATAATAGCAAATCCTGCGAAGGTGAAGTGACGCTAGCATCTCCTCCATGCACCGCTTCGAATTCAGCCTCCACATTTCCGCCCAAGACTATCTCCCGTACTACCGTGGCGAGGTTCGGCAGGTTCTGGTGCGGTGTACGGACGGGCGCAGGGTGCAGTTTCCGGCCGCGCTGCTCACACCGTTTGTCAGCAGCGGCGGCGTTCGGGGGCAGTTCGTGCTGACCTGCGATGACGGTGGCACAGGCGCGCGGCTGCAGCGCAGCTAGGGCATCGGGGCGCCGGGAGGATGGGTTGACGGCCTCAACTGCGTTTTCTGGCGAGCTCCATCCAGCAGACGCTGCAGCGCCAGCGGCCGGGTGCCAGCTCTACGCCACCCTCGGGTGGGCGCTCGCCCTGGCAGCGCCCGGAGCAGAAGCGGAAGCGGGCTGCTTCCCGGTGGTCCAGGCTGCTGTTCTCAGGCGTGACATTCACACGGGCTGATGGAGACATTGTTTGCATTAGGAGTCGCCTCTTGGTTCGATTCAAACGTCAGTCCCATACTAACAAGGGTGTCTGACAGTTTGGCTCCATGGTGTGCAAGCAGTATCCAGGCCAGCTAGGACGTAAAATCGGGGTTATGAGTAAGCCAGCAGACAAAACCAAGATCCTGGAAGACGGGTTGCGATACAAGTCCAAGGTCGGAGGTTCTCCGTTCCTGACCGCATCCAGCCCCGGCGCCACCACCATGTCCTGTTTCCTGTGCGGCAAACATCGCCCCCGCAGTGAACTCAAGACGCGCAAGTTCATCGGCAAGTCACAAGCGGTGTGTAACCCCAAATGCAGCTAAGACGGAACTGACGCACCAACAACAAGGGCCCCACATTGGGGCCCTTGTTGTTTTTGAAAAATCGCGGGGCGATTATTTCTTGGCGGCTGCCTTGGCCTTTTTGGCGGGTGCCTTGGCAGGTGCTTTGGCCGCAGGCTTTGCTGCGGGTTTGGCAGCGGGCTTCGCGGCAGCTTTGGCCTTGGGGGCTGCGGGTGCAGCAGCAGGTGCGGCCTTCAGCGCGGTGCGCTGGTCACGCAAGGCATTGATCTCTGCAGAGATCTTGTTCTTGCGTTCGGTCAGCTTGGCGATGTTGTCCGTCAGTTTGGCAATCGCTTTGGCTTCTTTGGACACAACGGCCTTTTTGGCCTTTGCAGGTGCAGCGATTTTCTTGGGGGAGACGGCGGCTTTGGGGGCCGCTTTTTTTGCAGTTGCCATGGGATTGATTTTCCTTTTGTTATCTGACCAGTGATCCAGCCAGGGGTGTATTGTCGCCAATCTTGGCACCACAGCTTTCACCCCCCGCTTTCCTTCGCCACACCATGACCCGTTTCAACGCAGAATTCTCCCGTCTCTATGGGGTGCCAGACCAGGCGCCCTCCGTCCAGGCACACGCACTTGCCCCTGTGAAAGTGATGGTGCTGGAGTTGGCCAGGCCCGCGGACTGGGCGGTGTTGTCCAGCGTGTGGCGCGCGGTGCAGAGCGATCTGGAATTGCCTGCGCCGGCCATTGCGGTTTCGGGCAACGATGGTTTGCAGTTGTGGTTTTCCGTGGCGCAAGCTGTCCCGGCCAGCGAGGCCGCAGACTTCTTGGCAGCGCTACGCCAGCAGTACCTCGCTGCCATCTCCGAGAGCCGCCTGGGCCTGTACCCCTCCCGCACCGGGCTTGTGGTCGGCAAGGGAGGCCTGGCGCGCGCAGTCCCCGCGGTGGATGCACACACGGGCCACTGGTCCGCGTTTGTGAGTGCCGATTTGGTTTCGGTGTTCGGGGACGAACCCTGGCTCGACATCCCCCCCAATCGGGACCAACAAGCGGACATTCTTTCGCGGCTCATGCCCATGCCACTGCCGGCATGGCGTGAAGCGCTGCTGCGCTTGGCTGCAGCGCAGCACCCCAGTGCTTCAGCAGTGGTGCCAGCCTCTGCCCAGATTCCTCCCGCAGGCGACGCCCGGGAGCAAGGTCCTCGCGCGTTCTTGATGCAGGTGATGCATGACCCCACCGTGGCGCTGCGTGACCGGGTCGAGGCCGCCAAGGCGCTGCTGCCTTACGAGCGCTGAAGGACCATTCGCGTCAAAGGGGCGCGTAGGCTCCCGTGCCGCCCGGCCAGGCGGTTAGCACGTCGTAGCCCGTAGGGGTTACCGCCACCATGTGCTCCCACTGGGCCGAGAGCGAGTGGTCCTTGGTCACCACGGTCCAGCCGTCGGCCAGCTCCTGGGTTTCGCGGCCGCCCGCATTCAGCATGGGCTCGATGGTGAACACCATGCCCGGCTCCAGGGTGAGCCCGTGGCCGCGCTGGCCGTAGTGCAGCACCTGCGGTTCGTCGTGGTAGATCTGGCCAATGCCGTGGCCGCAGTATTCGCGCACCACGCTGAAGCGCGCGCGGTGGGCGACCGTCTGGATGGCGTGGCCCACATCGCCCAATGTGGCGCCGGGCCTGACCTGCTGGATGCCGGCGCGCAGAGCTTCGTACGTGGTCTCCACCAGGCGGCGGGCCAGCACGCTGGGCTCGCCCACATAAAACATGCGGCTGGTGTCGCCAAACCAGCCATCCTTGTTGACGGCCACGTCGATGTTGACGATGTCACCCTTTTTCAGGATCTTGTTGGCCGACGGTATGCCGTGGCACACCACCTGGTTGACGGAGGTGAGGATGGTTTTGGGGTAATCCATGTAACCCAGGTTGGCAGGAATGGCGCCCTGGACTTGGACGATGTAATCGTGGCAGAGGCGGTCCAGCGCCTCGGTGCTGACGCCGGGCACCACGTGGGGTTCGATCATGGCCAGCACCTCGGCCGCCAGCTGGGCGGCCCGGCGGCACTGGACCATTTCGGCGGCGGATTTGAGGGGGACGTCGTGCCGCATCAGTGTTTGCCCACCGCCGCAGGTGCTGCAGTGGGGAGCTTGCCCGCCAGCCCGCTGACCGCCCCGGCAATATCCAGCCCTCCTGCCAGTTCAGCGCGGATCAGCAGCTGGCTGATCTCCCGGTGGTTGAGCTCAGGGTACATCTCAATCAGCATCCCCACGCGCATCCAGTGTTCGGCCTGTGCGTTGATGGACCGGCTGAGCGCGCTGCCCGCCACGCGCAGGTTCTCATGCATCTGGTCCGAAATTTTGACAATACCCATTCGCTAACTCCATATGAAACGTATACGAATTATATGCGTTTCATATGGTCTTGGTGCATGCACCACCTAGCGCATGGCAAAGACAAGGCTGCGCCAAGCATGCGCCGGAAGCTCAGATTTTTGAATGAAATATGCCTCTAGCCAGCGCGTGATATGCGCAAACAGCTATCAAAATAATAGCAAACTAGAACTGCTGCACGGCACCGGCCCAAGCCAACCCGGCGGCCACACCGCCAAAGCGGTTGCCTTCCACCAGCGTGGCCTGCGGCATGGCTTGGCGCAGCGCCTCGATCAGCGGGCGCAGGGCCGAGGAACCGCCGGTGAGGTAGACCGCATCCACCCCTTGCAATCCGGCCGCCGCCACGCAGTCCTGCGCGCACTGCACCACCTGCGCCAGCGACTGGTGCAAGGCAGCTTCCATGTTCACGACATCCACGATGGGCGTCAGGCTGCGGTCCAGAAAGTCGAGTTGCACCACCGCGCTCTCGCCGCTGATGGAGCAGGCAATCTTGGCGGCTTCCACGCTGGCCAGCATGCGGTGGCCGTGTTGTTCTTCCAGCGCGTCCATCAGGCGGCGGTGCAGGGTCTGGTCGGTGTAATCCGTCCACAGCTCCTTGGCAAAGTGCATGGCCTTGCGCGTGTAGGCCTGGTGGATCAGGTGCCAGGTGCTCAGGTCAAAAAACACGCTGCTGGGCACAATGCGCCCGCCAGTGCCCACGTGCTTGTAGCCCAGGTGCGGCATCACGGTGGTCAGGTCCAGCAGGCGGTCAAAGTCGGTGCCGCCAATGTGCACGCCGGTGGTGGCCAGAATGTCGGCGCTGCGGTCGCCCAGCGTGCTGCGTTCGGGGTTGAGGCGGATGACGGTGAAGTCGGACGTGCCGCCGCCTATGTCCACCACCAGTGCGGTGGTTTCCTGTGTCACACGTTGCTCATAGTCCAGCGCCGCGGCAATCGGCTCCATCTGGTAGGCGATGTGGGTGAAGCCGGCTTCCAGCGCGGCACGGCCCAGCGTCTCCTGCGCCAGCGCATCACGCTCGGCATCGTCGTCCACAAAGTGCACCGGGCGGCCCAGCACGGCGTGGGTCAGGGGCTGGCCCACATGGGCTTCGCAGCGGCGCTTCAACTCCTTGAAGAACAGCACCACAATGTCAAAGAAGCGGATGCTTTTGTCGCCCACGGCGGTGTACTCGTCCATCAGGCGGCTGCCCATCAGGCTTTTGAGCGAGCGCAGCAACCGGCCCTCGGTGCCATTCAGGTAAGCCTGCATGGCGGCCGCGCCATACAGCACGGTGTGGGTTTCGCTGGCAAAGAACAGCGCAGTTGGCATTTCGGCCTTGGCACCGTCCAGCGGGATGACCTGCAAGGCGCCGTGCGCGTCAATCAGCGCACAGGCGGAGTTCGAGGTGCCGAAGTCAATGCCCAGCACCGGGGGGCGAGCGGTGCTGCTCACGCGGGCAACACTTGCTTCAGGAAGGCGGCAATGTCAGCCACTTCGCGCGGGTGCACGCTGTGCGGCATGGGGTAGGTGTGCCACTGCACGGTGTGGCCCAGCGAAGCCAGCGCGTCACGCGAGTCTTCCCCGCGCTTCAGGATCACCACCGGGTCTTGCGTGCCATGGGCCATGAAGATGGGCGTGTCGGTATTGGCCGCGTGGCGTTCGCCGGGAAAACGGTCGGCCAGCGGCAGGTAACCGGACAGGGCCATGACGCCGGCAATTTTTTGCGGCAGGCGCAGCGCGGTGTGCAGCGCCATGGCGCAGCCCTGACTGAAGCCGGCCAGCACGATGCGATCAAACGGAATGCCACGCGCCACTTCGTTGTTGATCAGGGCGCGAATGTCTGCCTCGGAGCGCTGGATGCCCGCTGCGTCCTGCTGGCTCACCAGGTCCATGCCGTACAGGTCGTACCAGCCGGGCATCACATAGCCACCGTTGATGGTGATCGGGATGCTGGGCGCTTGCGGAAATACAAATCGGATGGGCTGGCAGCCTGCCAGGTCCAGCTCCGGCACCAGGCCCGCAAAGTCGTCACTGCTGGCGCCCAGCCCGTGCATCCAGATGACGGCGGCGGTCGGGTTGGGGGCGGATTCGAGTTCGATGCGGGGGAGCAGGGCTGTCATATGCGCGGAGTAATCACCAATTCGGGAAGGGGTGATTGTCCGCGAAAGCGGAGGCTGGCATCTGGGGCCGCAGCCAGAATGCCAGCCGGGTCTGCTTACTTGGTTTCGGCCAGTTTGGTCTCGCGCACGCCTTTCTGGCCTGTGGCGGGGTCTACTAACTGCAGTTTGGAGCGCGCACCGAAGAATCCCATTTTGACTTCTTGCCAGATGTAGAGAATGCTGCCTGGCTTGGCATCGACTTCGATGGAGCTGTCGTTCTCTGCTTGCGAGGTGATGGTGTGCTTGCCGGGTGCCACTTCCTTGTAGAGGTAGGTGTTCGCGGCGGTCTGGCCAATCGAGACACCATCCACGGTGACGCCCATTTTTGACACTGCGCCCATGGACTCATTGCGATAGATGTAAAGCGAGGCTTTGTCTGTGGGGGCTTTGAAGGTTTTCAAGGCAGCGTCTTGCTTGGCATCTCCCATGGAGACAGAGGCGCAGCCCACCAGGCTCAGGCTCAGGAAGGCGATGGAGAGAAGTTTTTTCATGGGTGTTCGATGGTTGAGAAAAGACCCGCGGAGTCTAGGTGCACCGTGGGGGAATGGCTATCCCCCAAATGGGTGAATGTGCAAACTATTTGGCCGCCATCCACCCCAGCCCGTGCGCATGCAGGCTCTGCACATACAGGCGGTCTTTGGTTTCGGTGATGGCGGTGGTTTCGGGGTAGGTGCCGCTGGGGTCTTGCAGGTCGGCCACCACCTTGCCGTCTTCGGTGAATGCGATCACATGGCCATAGGCCTTGGGGATGGGCCACAACATACGCGGCAGGCGCAGTGTGAGGCTGCGCAACCAGGGCTTTTGCGCGAGCTTGTCGATGGTGGGGTTGCGGGGCTTGGCCAGACCCAGCCAGATCTTGCCGTTCAGGCCACGCATCAGGTTGTCAGGGTAGCCGGGCAGGTTGTCCAGCAACACGCTGGCCTGGGCACTGGGTTGTGCGGCCAGGGTGCTGAGGTCCAGGTGGTTCGCGGTCACCGCAATCTTCCATACGCGGTATTTGCCGGTTTCGTTCACAAACAGGGATTGTTCGTCCTGGCTGAGCGCCACGCCGTTGGCAAAGCTGATGCCGCTGGCCACCACACGGGTGGCTTGGGTGGCAGGGTCGTATTCGAGGATGCGGCCGGTGCTGGCTTGTTCCAGGATGTCGAGCACGCTGGCCTCAAAGGTGCCGCCCCAGTCTTTGGGGGCAAACCGGGTGGAGGCATCGCTGAAATACATCTTGCCGCTCTTGGCCACCACCACGGCATCGGCATACCGGATGGGGTCCGCATTCACGCTGTCCGTCAGCACGGTGACCCTGGCATCGGGGGCGATGGACAGCAAACCCTTGATGGCATCGGCGGCAATCAGGTTGCCCTGGGCATCAAAGTCAAACCCCAGCACGCGCCCGCCGGTATTGGCAAACACCTGCTGTTCGGTGCCATCGGCGTTCATGCGCAAGATGTTGCCGCTGAGCACGGTGGTGTAGAGCTTGCCGTCGGGGCCGAACTGGATGTGCTCGGGGCCCACTTCACCTTTCAGATCGATAAGTTGAAGGTTGGCGAGCTTGTTGTTGGCGGCATGTGGACCGGTGTAGCCCGGTGCAGCGGGGGCGTCCCACACCACCGGGTTGATGGGCACCGGCCAGGCCAGCAGGTACAGGGCGGCCAATGCCACCAAGGCAACAACAGAAAGCGCTATTTTTTTCATCGCATGTCTCCCCAAAAGAGCGCCCATTTTGCGCGCACCCCATCCGTGGGTCTGGCGCGTGGGCGACGTGTTATTCGGGCAGCGGGTTGGGGCGTGCGGGCTTTTTGGCCGCGCCTTGGGCGGCTTGCGCGTCGGCCAGCGCGGCGCTGAGTTGCGCGTAGGCGCTGCGCAGCTCGCCAGCGCGGGTAGCCATCTGGGCTTCGTGTTCGGCGGCGGCGTTGCGCATGTCCACGAGGTGCTGGGCGGCCTGGTTTTCGAGCTGGGTGGTGCGCTGGTGGGCACCCATCACCTGGTCGCGCCGTTGCAATGCGTTGCGGGCCACGCGGTCAAACCAGGGTTTCCAAAGTGCGGGAACGGGGGGGGGGCGTTTGATGCTGGGGCCTTCGGTGTGCTGCACGTAGTCGGCCAGTTGCAGGGCCGGTTGGGTGAAGCGTCGGTACAGCCAGAGGCAGGCTCCCAACAGCGCCAGCAGCCCGGCCACACCCGTGGCCAACATGGGCACCATTTGCGCCAGCGTTTTGCGGGCCACCACACTGCCGGGCGCATGCACCAGCAGGCTCCAGTCGGTGCCGCGCAAGGCAAAGCGCAACCAGCCCGCCTCCGGCGCATAGGAGCCGGCAGGCAGGGCGGCGGGCTTGGTGTCGCTGCTGGCCAGCACCTGGCCTTGGCCGTTGACCACCCAAGCCTGACCCATGGGCAGGGCGCGTTGCAGCAACACGGCGCTCAGGGCGTCCAGCGTCAGGTCGGCGCCCACCAGACCTACATAACGCTCAGCGTTGTAAACCGGGGCCAGCACCGACACCACGGCATTTTTTTTGATCGGATCGGTGTGGGCGGCGGTCCACACCAGTTCCTTTTGCGGGTTACGCGTGGGGCCTGCGGCATCCAGCGGGGCGGTGCCCCCCGCGTCCCACAGCGTGGCCAGGGCGCCAGCCATCTCGGTCTGGCCGGTGGCCGTGATCAGGTCTTCGCGCGACTGGGCCGGGTAGACCCAGCGCCATTGTTTTTGCGCGTCGTAAAAATAGCTCCATTGCAGGCGCTGGTGCTGGCTGTGCGACGCGGCCACCTGGGCCAGTGCGCCCAATGGGGCTTCCACGCCGCGGCGGTAGGCGGTGGCATCAGCGCCAGGGTCCACGTGCACTGCGCCGACTTCTTTCACCAGGTCTTGTGGCAGCCGGTCCCAGGGCGCATCGCGCAGCGGCGCCAGGTTGCGCCGCTCCAGGCGGTCTACCAGGCTGGTGTCGGCCAGCAGGGGCTGGCGCAGGTTGCGTTCGGTGGACAAGCGCATGCCACCCACATGGCTGCGTGCCACATCCAGGGTGTCGTTCAGCGCCAGCTGTATCTGCTCACCCTGGCTGCTCAAGCCCCACCACAGGGCCGCACGCTGGCGCGCATACACGCTCCAGCCGTAGGCCAGCAGGGCCACGGTGAAAACGGCCATCACGATCGCCAGGGCGGTGGCGTGTTGGCGCTGGATATGCCGTGCCGACGGGGCCGGCGCCTCAGTGTGCGGGACAGTGTCAGACATGCCCGCCATTGTGGACTAAGCGCCGTAGCGCCGGGTCCATTCCTTCTCCAACGGATCGACCCAGCTGCCGTGCGGTTCGGGAATGGCGGGGGCGCTCTTCTCCACCTGGCCAGGCAGGGGCTTGGCCGCAAAGCGCGCGCGCTCTGCGGGGCTCAGTTTGTCCAGCGCCAGCACGGTGGGGTCGCCCCAGAGGGCAATGTCCGCCTTGCGGGCCTGGGCTTCGGCGCTGAGCAAAAAGTTGGCAAACACCTGCGCGCCCTCGGGCGCCGAGGCATTGACGGGGATGGCCACGAAGTGTGTGTTGCCAATTGTTCCGCTATCAAATTGGTAGCTTGTCACGCTGTCAGACAGGCGCTTGGCGGCGATTTCATTGGCCGCATCGTTGGGGTTGAAGGTCAGCGCTAGGTGCAGTTCACCATCGGCCAGCATTTGGCGCATGGCTTCGGCGTTTTGCGGGAACTGCTTGCCGGCCCGCCACAGGTGCGGGTGCAGCTGGTCCAAGGTGGCCCACAAGGGCGCGGTGGCTTTGGCAAACGACTCCATGGCCACGGGTTTGTAAAAGGCGCTGCGGTACTCGCTGCTGTCCAGCAGCAGCTGTTTCAGGAATGTGGTGCCATGAAAATTGGGCGGGCGCGGGTAGGTCACACGGCCCTGGTTGGCCTTGGCGAAGGCTTGCAGCTCGGCCAGGCTTCGGGGCGGCTTGGGGGTGCGCTTGCGATCCGCCATGAAGGTGAGCTGGGCCATGCCCCAAGGGGCTTCCATGCCGTCCACGGGCTCCGAGAAATCAATGCGTGTGGTGGGCTTGCCCTGCACGTCCACCTTGGCGTAGGCAGGCAGGCGCTCGGCAAAGGGGCCCAACAGCAGGCCCTCGCGTTTCATGGTCAGAAAGTTCTCGCCATTGATCCACACCAGGTCGACTGTGCCGGCCATCTTGCCTGCAGCCTTTTCGCTGCGTACACGTTTCACCACGTCGGCGGTGTCCGTGACCTTGACGTGTTCGACCTTGACGCCAAAGCGCTTCTCCACCTCGGTGGCGGCCCACTGGATGTAGGCGTTGATGTTTTCTGCACCACCCCAGGCGTTGAAGTACACCGTCTGGCCCTTGGCCTTGGCCTCGATGGCAGCCCAGGCGGGTGTGTTCTGGGCAAAAGCAGGGGTGGCCAGTGCGGCACCCGACAGGGCGAGGACATGGCGGCGGGAAAAGGCTGTTGTCATGGTGCAAAGGGTGTTGGTAAAACCGTTTGGTCGGTGCTGGCGGTGTTTTCTTACACCCGGGTGGGCTCAGGCCAGCAAGGCCTGCGCAAATTCGCGGGCGTTGAAGGTTTCCAGTTCGTCGAGTTTTTCGCCCACGCCGATGAAGTACACGGGGATAGGCCGTTCGCGCGCAATGGCGGCCAACACGCCACCCTTGGCGGTGCCGTCCAGCTTGGTGACGATCAGGCCGGTGAGGCCCAGTGCGTCGTCAAAGGACTTGACCTGGGCCACAGCGTTTTGCCCGGTGTTGCCGTCGATGACCAGCAGCACCTCGTGCGGCGCGGTGCCGTCGGCCTTGCCGATCACGCGCTTGATCTTCTTGAGCTCTTCCATCAGGTGCAGCTGGGTGGGCAGGCGGCCTGCGGTGTCGATGAGCACCACATCCTTGCCACGGGCCTTGCCCGCGGTCACCGAGTCGTAGCTTACGGCCGCAGGGTCGCCACCTTCCTGGCTGACGATCTCCACGGTGTTGCGGTCGGCCCAGACGGTGAGCTGTTCGCGCGCTGCTGCGCGGAAGGTGTCGGCTGCGGCCAGCAGCACGCTGGCGTTGCTGTCGGCCAGGTGTTTGGTTAGCTTGCCAATGCTGGTGGTTTTGCCCGCACCGTTGACGCCGGCCACCATGATGACGGTGGGTGTGTGCTGGCCAATGACCAGCGGCTTTTGCAGCGGCAGCAGCAGCTCGGTCAGTTCGGCAATCAGGATGTTCTTGAGGGCGGTGGGGTGCGTCACGCCGCTGGCCTTGACCTTTTTGCGCAAGGCGCTGGTCAGGTGTTCGGTGGCGGCCACGCCGGCGTCGGCCATCAGCAGCGCACTCTCCAGGTCTTCGTACAGCGCTTCGTCAATCTGGCTGCCGCCAAACACGCCCGAGATGCTGCTGGCGGTTTTGCCCAGGCCCGCCTTGAGTTTGTCCAGCCACTTTTGCCGCTCGGGCGGGGTGGTGGGTGCGGCGGGTATCTCGATAGGAGCAACCAGCGCGCTGCCGATCAGCGAGCCGCTGGGCAGGGGACTAAGCGGCGTGGGCGCCGGCGCCGCCACAGGCGTTGGTATCGCCGGTGGCGTGTTGGCCGCAGGGGCGCTAGGCACCTCGTTGGGGGTGGGTGCAGGGGAGGAAGAGAATTTTTTCTTGAAAAAACTGAACATGTGGGGCGTTCTTAGAATCACAGCATTCTATGAAACACCCATTCCACGGGCTGGGGCGCCGCATGGCTGCCTGCAGCTTGCCTCTGGCGCTCGCGCTTTTCTCCCTTTCCTCCCCATCCCGTGCGCAATCGGCGCCGCCCGTGCAGGCCCAGCAGTTCACGCTGAAAAATGGCATGGCGCTGATCGTCAAACCGGACCGGCGTGCGCCCACGGCCGTGCACATGCTGTGGGTGCGGGTGGGGTCCATGGACGAGGTGGACGGCACCAGCGGCGTGGCCCACGTGCTGGAGCACATGATGTTCAAAGGCACCCCCACCGTGAAGGCGGGTGACTTCTCACGCCAGGTGGCGGCCTTGGGCGGGCGCGAAAACGCCTTTACCAGCAAGGACTACACGGGTTATTTCCAGCAGATTCCGGCGGGCAAACTGGAAGACGTGATGCGCCTGGAGGCCGACCGGTTTGCCAACAACCGCTGGAATGACGCGGTGTTTGCCAAGGAGCTGGAGGTGGTGAAAGAAGAACGCCGCCTGCGCACCGATGACAACCCCCATGCCCGCCTGCACGAGGCCATGTCGGCCCAGGTCTACCTGGCCCATCCCTACCGCCGCCCCATCGTGGGCTGGATGAGTGATCTGGAGGCCCTGACGGCACAAGACGCGCGCGACTTCTACCAGCGCTGGTACACCCCTGCCAATGCAGCTGTGGTGGTGGCCGGAGATGTGGATGTGAACCAGGTGCGCGCCCTGGCCGAAACATACTACGGTGGCCTGCCCACACGTGCCGTGCCGCCACGCAAGCCGCGTGAAGAGCCGGAGCAGTCGGGCTTGCGCCGCATGGACTTCAAGGCCCCGGCGGAGCAAGCCTATGTCGCACTGGCCTTCAAGGTGCCCGGCCTGTCTCCCGAGACCTTGGCAGACGCCGGGTCAGCGGCCGACGACAGTTTGGCGCTCACGGTGCTGTCGGCGGTGCTCAGCGGGTACGACGGTGCACGCTTGCCGCGTGCGCTGACACTGGATGCCAACCCGGTGGCCGACAGCGCGGGGGCGTATTACAGCCTGACGTCCCGGGGCCCTGAACTTTTCACGCTCTACGGCGTGCCCGCTGCGGGCAAAACAGCCGCCGAGGTGGAGCAGGCATTGCGTGCCCAGGTGGCGGGGGTGGCCCGGGATGGGGTGACCGCCGCCGAGTTGAACCGGGTGAAGAACCAGTGGGTGGCAGGGGAGGTGTACAAACAAGACAGCGTCTTCAACCAGGCCCGCCTGCTGGGAGTGGGCTGGATCAACGGCTACCCGCTGGGCAGCGACCAGCGCCTGCTGGAGCGTTTGCGCACGGTCACGGCCACCCAGGTGCAGGCCGTGGCCGCCAAGTACTTTGGTGACGATGCCCTGACCGTGGCCACGCTGCTGCCCCAGCCCGTGGACAAGACCCGCAAACCCCGCCAGCCCACGGCCGGTGCCCGCCACTAAGCTGCCAAATCACACATGATTGCTATCAAATCAGTAGCTGCTCGCGCAGTGTTTGCGGGCGCTGCAGCCCTGTTTTTTACAAATTCTGCATGGGCAGGCATTCCCATCCAGCATTGGACACAACCGGGTGGCGCGCGCGTCTACCTGGTGGAGAGCCCGGCCATTCCCATGGTGGATGTGCAGATTGACCTGGACGCAGGCGGGCGCCGCGACCCGGCCGACAAGCCGGGGCTGGCCAGCCTGATGGCGTCGAGCACTTCCAATGGTGTGCGGGCCAGTGGCGCTGCGCCCGCTATGGACGAACACCAGCTCAGCGAAGCCTGGGCGGACCTGGGGGCCTCGTTTGGCGGCAGCGCGAGCGCGGACCGCATGAGTTTTGCCCTGCGCAGCCTGACTTACCCGGACCTGCTGGACAAGGCGGTGGGCTTGGCGGCACGCCAGTTGGGTGAGCCCTCGTTTCCCGAAGCTCCGTGGTTGCGCGACCGCCCCAAGCTGGTTGCCAGCCTCAAGGAAGCCAACACCCGGCCCGCCACTCTGGCGGCTCGCGCTTTCAACCGCGCGGTGTACGGCAGCCATCCCTATGGCTGGGAGATGACAGAGGAGAGCCTGCTGCGCACCAGTGTGGCGGACCTGCGCGCGCTGCATGCACGCGCTGTGCGGGCGTGTGATGCACGCGTGAGCATCGTGGGGGCGCTCAACCGTGCCCAAGCCGATGCGCTGGTGACGCGCCTGCTGGCCCGTCTGCCCAAGGCCCCCTGCGCACCACAAGCCGCCGTGCCCGAGGTGCAGCCGCTGGCCCAGGCGTCTGAGCAGCGCATTGCCTTTGCCTCGGCGCAGGCGCATGTGCTGCTGGGGCAGCCCGGCTACCAGCGCAATGACCCGGACTTTTTTGCACTCACTGTGGGCAACCACATCCTGGGTGGCGGTGGCTTCACCGCCCGCCTGACCGAAGAGGTGCGCGAGAAGCGGGGCCTGACCTACAGCGTCTACAGCTACTTTGCACCGGGCCTGCATGCGGGGGCCTTCACCATCGGCTTGCAAACACGGCCAGACCAGGCAGAGCAGGCGCTGACGTTGGTGCGAGACGTACTGAGCAAGTTTGTGACCGAAGGCCCGACCGAGAAGGAACTGCAGGCTGCCAAAGACAACCTCATCGGTGGTTTTGCCTTGCGTCTGGACAGCAACAGGAAGCTGCTGGACAACGTGGCCAACATCGCCTGGAATGGCCTGCCACTGGACTACCTGGACACCTGGACTCAGCGGGTGGAGCGGCTCACCGTGGCCGACGTGCGCGCTGCGTTTGCGCGCAAGGTGCAGCCCGCCAATCTGGCCACGGTGGTGCTGGGCGCACCCTGAGCGGACAGATCACCGGCAGGTGCTCAGCGCAGCTCCATCAGCCCGGAGGCCTTGCAGTCGTACATGCCCTCGTCGGCGGTTTGCAGCAGGCCGTCCAGGTCCGCTCCGTGGCGCGGGAACAGGCCAAACCCGACGCTGGCGCCCACGTTGACGGTGGCCCCGCTTTGCAGGGTGATGTCTTCGGAGATGGTGGCAATCAGCTTGCGGCCGATGTGCACCAGTTCGTCGGGGTCTTCAAACGATTCGATCAGCAACACAAACTCGTCGCCGCCGATGCGGGCCACGGTGTCCGAGGCGCGCACCGCCGAGAGCAGACGCCGGGCTACAGTCCGCAACACGATGTCACCAGCCGCGTGGCCGTAGTGGTCATTGATCACCTTGAAGCCATTGAGGTCCACCATGAGCAGCGCAAATTCCACCCGGTTGCGTTTGGAGCGCTCCAAGGTGAGTTGAAAGCGGTCGGCCAATAGCAGGCGGTTGGCCAGGCCGGTCAGGCCGTCGGTGAAGGCCTGGTTTTTGAGCTGCAGGGTGGTGCGCTCCAGGGTCGCCAGTTCGCGCTGCAGCACGGCCTGCTGCTTGAGTGCCGTGCGCAGCCGCAGGCCCAGCCGCACGACCATCCAGCCCAAAGGAAGCCACGCCAGGTAAGGGGACACTGCCAAGCTGAGCACCGCCACCAGCAGGGCCAGAGCCTCGAATTGGAAGGGGGCGAACGGGGACTTCATGGGCCGTCCATTTTGCGGGGCGGGCCTAGGGTTTGTACTTGGCAATTTGTTACCAAACATGACCGCCCACCCGTCGGGGCCCATGCGGTAAGCTGCTCGCATGAAAGCCAAAGTCACTTCTCCGAACGCAGCCAAGCGTCCCCCCCGGCCCCGTGCCGCCCAGACCCACGAGATCCGCATCATTGGCGGGCTGTGGAAGCGCACCAAACTCAAGGTTGCCGACAAACCGGGCCTGCGCCCCACGCCCGACCGGGTGCGCGAAACGGTCTTCAACTGGCTGGGCCAGGACCTGAGTGGCCTGCGCTGCCTGGATGCCTTTGCCGGCACGGGGGCGCTGGGCTTTGAAGCGGCATCGCGCGGCGCGCAAGAGGTGCAACTGGTGGAGTACGACAGCGCGTTGGCGGACCAGCTCAAGAAGACCCAGGCGCAGCTGCAGGCCAGCGCGGTGCATGTGGTGCGTGGCGACGGTGTGTCGGCCATCCGCCAGGCCGCACCCGGCAGCCTGGACGTGATCTTCATCGACCCGCCGTTTGATGCACCGCTGTTTGAACCCGCGCTGGGCGCCTGTGCCCGCGCGCTGGCGCCCGAAGGCTGGGTCTACCTGGAGGCCCCCAGCGCCTACACCGACGAGCTGCTCACCGCGGTGGGGCTCACCGTGCACCGGCACCTCAAGGCCGGTGCGGTGCATGCCCACCTGCTCAAGCGCAGCGCCGTCTAATTTCTGCATTCCTGTCTGGAGCGCCCATGCCCAATTCCGTGACCGCTATCTTTCCCGGCACTTTCGACCCTATCACCCTGGGGCACCAGGACCTGATCCGCCGTTCGGCGCGCCTGTTTGGCACCGTCATCGTGGCGGTGGCGGCGGCCCACCACAAGAAAACCATGTTTTCGCTGGATGAGCGCCTGGCCATGGTGCGCGATGTGTTTGCGCCCTTGGACAACGTGCAGGTGGAGAGTTTTACCGGGCTGGTGCGCGACTTTGCGGTGGCGCATGGTGCCCAGGCCATGGTGCGCGGTGTGCGTTCGGTCACCGACTTTGACTACGAAGCCCAGCTCGCGGGCATGAACAAGGCGCTGGCGCCCGATGTGGAGACGGTGTTTCTCACGCCAGACTCGCGTTATCAGTTCATCTCGAGTACGCTGGTGCGCGAGATCGCCACATTGAAGGGGGATGTCACCCCCTTTGTGGCCGCCGTGGTCCATGCCCGCCTGATGGACAAATTGCCCACCTGACACCGCAAGGAGGTCGCCATGAAAGTTCTGTTACCGGTTGATGGTTCGGAGTTGTCCATGGAGGCCGTGCGTCTGGCCTTGCGTATGCGACAGGACGGTTTGAAGCTGAACGCCGTGTTGGCCAACGTGCAGGAGCCCGCCAGCCTGTACGAAATGCTGGTGGCCCACGATCCCGACGTGATTGACCATGTGAGCGCCGAAGCCGGTCTGCATGCGCTGCAGCCTGCCCGGGTGCTGTTGGATGCAGCCGGGGTGGACTACGAGTGTGAAGTGGCCAAGGGCGATCCGGCGCACACGCTGATCGACATCTCGGAGCGTTTTGGCTGTGACATGGTCATCATGGGCGCGCGAGGAACCAGCGCGCTGCGCAGCACCATGTTGGGTTCCGTTTCCAACGAGGTCTTGCACGCGAGTTCGGTGCCGGTGGTCATCGTCAAACCCGCGGACCCAGAAGGGCTTTGAGCCACCTGCGGCGATAATTCCGCCATGGAGCGTGAATTGCCGTGGCACTGTTAATTACCGACGAATGCATCAACTGCGATGTGTGCGAGCCCGAGTGCCCGAATGAGGCGATTTATCTGGGTGAGCAGATTTACGAGATTGACCCACACAAGTGCACCGAGTGTGTAGGCCATTTTGACGAGCCCCAGTGTGTGCAGGTGTGCCCCGTGTCTTGCATCCCCGTGAACCCGGAGTTTGTGGAAGATAAAGAGACCCTGTGGCAGAAGTACCGCCGCCTGCAAGCGCAGGACAGTGCCCCCGTCGCACCTCCTGCCGCCTGAGTTCCATTCCCTGGTGCCGATACCGGGCCGCTGTTGCGGCCTTAGTTTTTGGCGGGCGCCGGTGGTTTGGCGGTGAAGTACTCCGGGTCCTTGCTTTTTTTCTTGGCGACGGCTTTGCTGGCGGTCGACGCTTTGGGGGGGCGGGCCTTGGCTAAGGCTTGGTCGGCCGTTCGGGCCTGGGCTTCGTCCTTGAGCCGTTCCTTTTCCAGTGCATCGGCTTGTTTTGACTGGTTCTTGCTAGCTTGGCCGGCTGCGGCCTTTTGCGCGCTGGTGCGCGCGTCGCTGGCCTCTACGGTGACGCCGTCCGGGCAGGGGATCTGGCTGTAACTGCTGCCACATTTGTAGACTTTTTGGGCTATAACCCCCGTGGATACTGCGCAAGCAGCTATAAAAACAAGAGCAAACTTGGCAGGCTGCATGGACTTACTCCACAGAAGTTGGGGGCGAAACAGGTGCAACGGTCTCCGCGGGGGGGCGGGGCGGCTTGGGGCGCGGTGGCTTGCTGGTGTGGATCAGCATGGTGGCCTTGTCCATCTCGCCGGCCAGCAGGTGGGGCAGGGCTTTCATGGAGCGGTCTATGCATTGGTCAATTGCAATGCGGTGGTCCAGCGATGGTTTTTTGAGTACCCAGTTCACCACCTCCGACTTCACACCCGGATGGCCCACGCCCAGGCGCAGGCGCCAGTAGTCACCCGTGCCCAGCTGGGCATGGATGTCGCGCAGGCCGTTGTGACCGGCGTGGCTGCCGCCAAATTTGAGTTTGACCTCGCCGGGCACGATATCCAACTCGTCGTGCGCCACCAAAATTTCATCCGGCTGGATTTTGAAGAAGCGCGCCAATGCCCCGACCGATTTGCCCGAGAGGTTCATGAAGGTCTGCGGTTCCAGCAGCCAGACGGTTTGACCCTGCAGGGTGGTGCGGGCCATCAGGCCGTGGTAGCCGCGGTCCATGGACAGGTTCACCTTAAGCTCACGCGCCAGGGCATCCACCCACCAGAAGCCCGCGTTGTGGCGGGTGGCGTCGTATTCGGGGCCTGGGTTGCCCAGGCCAACAAACAGTTTGATCATCGGGAAAATTATGGCTTACAAAAAGCGTGTTGCACAAAAGCAAACGGCCCACCGAAGTGGGCCGTTTGCAGCGAACAAGCGCAGCTAAGAATTACTTCTTGCCTTTGCCCTTGCCCTTGGCGTCAGCAGCGGGAGCCGCAGCGACCGGAGCCGCCACTTCTTCCACCGGAGCCACCACGGCCACGATCACGGGGTTGGCCTTGCCGTGGGTCACCACGGTCACGCCCTTGGGCATGGACAGGTCAGCAGCGTGCAGGGACTTGCCCTTCACCAGACCGGACAGGTCCACGGTGATGAACTCGGGCAGATCGGCGGGCAAGCATGCCACTTCCAGTTCGGTCACCACGTGGTTGACCAAGCAGGCGTCGACCTTGACGGCCGCGGAGTTTTCTTCACCGCTGAAGTGCAAAGGCACCTTCATGCTCAGCTTGGTGTTGGCTTCCACGCGCTGGAAGTCGATGTGCAGCACCAATTGCTTGAAGGGGTGCATCTGCACGTTGCGCAGCAAAACCTTGCTTTCCTTGCCATTCAGTTCCATGTCCAGGATGGAGGCGTGGAAGGCTTCTTTCTTGATGGCGTGCCACAAAGCATTGTGGTCCAGCTCGATCAGTGCGGGTTCGGAAGAACCACCGTACACGATGCCGGGGGTACGGCCAGTAACGCGGAGACGGCGGCTCGCACCCGTGCCCTGCTTGGCGCGCTCAAAAGCGACAAATTTCATATCTAACTCCAGTGAGAGTCCACCGCGACCAGTGTGACTCCGATTTAAAAAGACGCCTGCCAGCCCGGTGGGTCAGCGGCGTCGACTTTTTGTCCCGATCCGACTTAAGCGTCCTGATCCGAGAACAAACTCATGACCGACTCTCCGCGGGCGATACGCTGGATGGTGTCTCCAATCAGCGGTGCCACGGACAGTTGGCGAATCTTGGTGCACTGCGCGGCGGCAGCGCTCAAAGGGATGGTGTTGGTCACCACCACTTCGTCCAGCGCGTCGCCGCTGGAAATGCGTTCAATGGCCGGGCCGGAGAAGATGGGGTGTGTGCAATACGCGTACACCTTCTTGGCACCCCGGGCCTTCAGCACTTCGGCGGCTTTCACCAGCGTGCCGGCGGTGTCGATCATGTCGTCCATGATCACGCAGTTGCGGCCTTCGATCTCACCGATCACGTGCATCACTTCTGACACATTGGCCTTGGGGCGGCGCTTGTCGATGATGGCCAGGTCGCAGTTCAGCTGCTTGGCCAGCGCACGGGCACGCACCACACCACCCACGTCGGGCGAGACCACGATCAGGTCTTCGTAATTCTTCTGGCGCAAATCGCCCAGCAGCACGGGGGACGCATAAATGTTGTCCACCGGGATGTCAAAAAAGCCCTGGATCTGGTCGGCATGTAAATCCATGGTCAGCACGCGGGCCACGCCCACGGTCTGCAGCATGTTGGCCACCACCTTGGCGGTGATGGGCACGCGGCTGGAGCGGGGGCGGCGGTCTTGCCGCGCATAACCGAAGTACGGGATCACGGCGCTGATACGTTCGGCCGACGCGCGCTTGAGCGCATCCACCATGATCAGCAGTTCCATCAGGTTTTCGTTGGTCGGGGCGCAGGTGCTCTGCACCACAAACACATCCCGTGCACGCACGTTCTGGTTGATCTCAACCGTCACTTCACCATCGGAGAAACGCCCCACGGTGGCGGCACCCAGGGAGATGCCCAGGTGTTTGGCGATGTCCGCAGCCATGCCAGGATTGGCATTGCCAGTGAAGACCATGAAATCAGGGGGAGTGAAGGCCTGCATGTGGGATCCAGCGAAGAGATTGGGTTTATGTCGTCACTATGCGCATGCTGAAGCGGGATGTGTCCCGAACAGCAATTTGGCAGGGGAAGAAGGATTCGAACCTTCGCATGCTGGAATCAAAATCCAGTGCCTTAACCAACTTGGCGACTCCCCTACACAGGTTGGCAGCAAATGCTGCCCACCGCTAAACCTAAATTTTTCCGTCGCTGTCTGCCCATCCCCTCAAAGGATGAACATCCAAACCGCTGCACAACCGAATTTGAAGCGCACCAGGCGCGTCACCCACATCGATGTCGTATTGCAATGGCGCAAACACCGCACTTCCAGAGCCTGTCATCCTGCCACTTAATCCCTTGTCATCAAGCCATCGCAAGGCTTGATTCACACCGGGGCACAGCTTTTGGGCAACGGCTTGCAAGTCGTTTCGGCCAAAACTCAAATTGTTTTGTGTTTTTCCGATAGCGTCTGCAGCGAAGCCTGTGATTGTAGCAGGCTCTGAGTCGCGTTTCAACTCCGGATCAGAAAAAATCATTTTTGTGTCCAAACCCGCATCGGGTTTGACTACCACCCAGCGCCGTGTGGGCAGAGCTAGCGAGGTAATTTTCTCACCAATACCTTCGACCCAGCCGTGGCCGCCACTCAGAAAGAAGGGCACATCGGCGCCCAGCGCCAGTCCAATGGTGGACAGATCTTGCACCGACAGGCCGAGCTGCCACAGGCGGTTGAGTGCCAGCAGCGTGGATGCAGCGTCGGACGAGCCGCCGCCCATGCCAGCCTGCGCGGGGATGGATTTGAGGACGCCAATATGTGCACCCAGCGTGCAGCCTGTGGCCCGCTGCAGTGCGCGGGCGGCGCGCACATTCAGGTCGTCGGCGGGCAGGGGCACGTTCAGGTCTTCGCGGCTGATCTGGCCATCACGGCGCAGCGCAAAGTGCAGGGTGTCGCACCAGTCAATCAGCATGAAGGCGGATTGCAGCAAGTGGTAGCCGTCGGCCCGACGCCCCACGATGTGCAAAAACAGGTTGAGTTTGGCCGGGGCGGGAATGTCGTAGAGCGACTGCATGGCCCGAATTATCGGTGCAGCATGGCGTGCATTCAGCGCTCCAGCAGGATTCTGAGTTCCACGGCGGGGGCGCTGTCCGCGTTGCGTCGCGCCAGCAGCCGGCCCTCGGGCAGTTGGCCCAGGTCGGCCTCCCAGCCGGGGGCGGGAGTGGCGGTGCCGCGCAGCCAGTCAAACAAGGCAGCCACTGGCAGCTCGGTGCCTGTGGCCTGCTGTGCCAAGGCGGAGAGCGAGTCAAAGTTGCGCAGTTCCCCCCCATTGCGCAGCTGGGCTAGGCCGGGCGCCCATTGCATCTGCGCCACCGTGGTGCCCAGGGGCGAAAACAACGCCAGAGTACCGGCTTCACCATGGCCGTCGAGTTCGAAGTCTGCCGAGAATGCCTGAGGCGGCGTGCCCATCACCTTGATGGCAATCCGTCCCTGCCAGTGGTTTTTGGCATCAAAAGTGCCTGTGGTGCGCATGGGTGTTGCGCAGCCAGCTATAAAAATAATAGCAATCAAACACAGCCCACGCAGGCTTGCCAAGCCTCCGCGCAAACTCACAGCGCGCCACGCAGGCGGCGCATGGTGTCCCGCAAGGTGTCGCTTTCCTGGTTGTCTTCCAGCGCTTTGCGCCATAGGGTGGTGGCCTGCTCGCGCAAGCCCATGGCCCACAGCACCTCGCCCAGGTGTGCGGCAATCTCTGCATCTTGCCGATTGGCATAGGCCTGCTCCAGCAGGCGTCTGGCTTCGGAGAGGTTGCCACTGCGGAACTCTACCCATGCCAGGCTGTCCACAATAAACGGATCATTGGGCGCAAACTCCAGCGCCTTGGTGATGAGCTGGCGTGCTTCGGTCAGGCGCAGATTGCGATCGGCCAGCGAATAGCCCAGTGCGTTGTAGGCGTGGTGGTAGTCGGGCTGCTCGGCAATGACTCGACGCAGCAGCTGTTCCATCTCGGGGAGCTTGTTCAGCTTTTCGGCCAGCATGGCCAGGTCGTAGGCCATGCCCACGTCTTTGGGGAAGCGCTGGACACCGCTTTGCAGCAATGTGTAGGCTGCGTCGAACTGCTTGAAGTCGCGCAGCAACTGCACCTCGGTGCTGAGCTTGGCGCGGGCATCGTCGGCCTGCGTTTCCGGGGTGGCGCGGATCAGGGCGCGGGCTTCGTCCAGCTTGCCCTGGCGGGCCAGCAGGGTGGCGCGGCGGGTTTGTACACGCAGGGCGTCTTGCGGGCTGTTGATGCGGGCCAGGTACGCGCTGGCCTCGTCTGGGCGTTGTGTTTGCTCGGCAATCTGGGACAGCAGCAACAGGGCTTGCACCATGCCACGCCCGGTTTCTGTGTCGTCGGATGCGGCCTCCTGCGGAGCACTGAGTTGTATGTACTGTTTGAGCGAGGCTTCGGCATCTCCCAGCTTCTTGTCTTGCAGTTCCAGTGAGCCTTTCACCAGCCAGGCATCGGCAAAGGTGGGTGTCTGTTGGGTCAGCGTCTGCATCTGCTGCAGGGCTTCGGCATACCGCGCGTTGTCAATCAGTTTGCGGCCGTAGGCCATGCGCAGCTCGGGCATGGGTTTGCCGTCCAGGTACTTGCGCAGCAAGGGTTCAGCCTGCACCACCTTGGCTTCCATCAGGTTGAGCGCCAAGATGGCGACTTCATCCGACTGGCTGTCCAGAGCGGCGCCGCGCTGGGCGGCTTCCAGTGCGCCCACCGGGTTGGTGGCGCTCAGGCGCAGCATGCCCACGGCAGCCCAGGCCGATGGCCCCGTGGTTTTGGTGCCCAGGTCGGTTGCCAAGGCTTGCTCCACCTGCTGTGCGGCCAGGGTTTTGTCTGTCACGCGGGCAAAATACCGCGGCAGCAGGCTGATGGCCGCAATGCGTTCTTTGCCGGTGCTTCCTGCGAGTTCGCGTTTGAGAGGCTCCAGCGTGTCGCTCACCCGGTTCAGGCCAATCAGGATTTGCAGCACGTAGCGGTTGGCTTCTTTGGAAGCCGGAAGTGCACGCTGCCAGGCGCGCGCCGCGTCCAGTGCGGCGTCGGCACTGCGGGCACGCAGCGCCAGTTCCACAGCACGCTCAAACAGTTTTTCCGAATTGGTCTTGCGCGCCGCGTCCAGCATCAGGGCGTAGGCATTGCTGGCGTCGCCGTTGTTGGCGCTCAACTCGCCAAGTAACAATTGGTAAAAAAGTTCGCGGTTCAGTTCGGAGTTTTGGACCGGCTCCGCATCCGCTGCCCAAGTCAGAGGCCCCAGACCCAAACTGGCCACCAGAATGCTGAGGGAAACAAGGCATTTGGAACGGTTCATCGGACCATAATAATCCAACCCGAATAGCCCGAAGGCCCCATGCCTGAATTACCCGAAGTTGAAGTCACCCGCCTGAGTTTTGCCGACCGGATTGCCGGCGCAGAGGTGCAAGCGGTGCATCTTGGCAAGCCCCTGCGTTGGCCACTGGGCTGCGATCCGGACCAATTGGTCGGCCAGCGTGTGCTGCAGGTGCGCCGCCGGGGCAAGTACCTGCTGCTGGATCTGAGTGCGGGCCTGCTAATGGTGCACTTGGGCATGTCGGGCAGTGTGGCGTTTGGCGGGCGTATGGCGCCGCCGGGCGTACATGACCACTTTGACCTTGTGACCACCCGAGGCACCCTGCGCCTGAACGACCCGCGCCGTTTTGGTGCAGTGGTGTTTGCCACCGGTGAAACCGATCCGGTGGCGCAAAAACTGCTGGGGCATCTGGGTGTGGAACCGCTCGGTGGCGAGTTCGTCCTGGCGGATTTCCAGCTTGCCATGGCCCAGCGCAAGGCGCCTGTCAAACAGGTTCTGCTGGCGGGGGATGTGGTCGTGGGCGTGGGCAATATTTATGCGTCCGAGGCACTGTTTTTGGCCGGCATTCGCCCCACCACGGCATCCAACAAGGTGAGCAAGCCCCGCTTGGCAAGGTTGCACACCGCCGTGCGCGATGTGCTGGCCCGTGCGGTGCAAAAAGGGGGAAGCACCCTGCGGGATTTTTCCAACGCCAAGGGGGAGAGCGGTTACTTTCAGTTGGAGGCGATGGTGTATGGTCGCCAAGGTGAGCCGTGCCGGGTTTGCGGTGCGGAGATCCGGAGCATTCGGCAGGGCCAGCGTTCCACGTTTTTCTGCCCCACTTGTCAAAAACCCTGAGCGGCGCTGCAGGGTGACGGTGCTATATTGAATGATTCCACGGGGGACTCTTGGCTACTTCATTTAACGATCAGTTTGACCAGCATGGCACATGGCGCCGTGAGTTTGCCTTGCGCTTGAAACTGCTGGGGGAGTGGATGAAAGACCACGACCTGCTGGACGCTGGCGTGGAGGAACGATTGCGCCGCCTCGAAGGCCAGGTGCGGTCCGACAAGGTCATGGTCGCCTTTGTGGCCGAGTTTTCACGCGGCAAGTCCGAGATGATCAACGCCTTGTTTTTTGCAGGGTATGGCCGACGCATCATGCCGGCCAGTGCCGGCCGCACCACCATGTGCCCTACCGAAATGGGCTACGACGCCGACGTCCCCCCTTGTCTGCGCCTGCTGCCGATCGAGACGCGCCTGCAACCGCAAGCGCTGATGGAATGGCGCATGGCGCCCGAGAAGTGGACCCGCATCGACCTGGATGTGAACAACCCCCAGCAGTTGGCCAAGGCCCTGGAGAAAGTGGCCGAGACCCGCAAGGTGACCCAGGACGAGGCACGCGCGCTCGGTTTCTGGCACAGCCAGGCCCCTGAAGACAACCCCATGGTCGACGCGCAGGGCATGGTGGAGGTGCCCAAGTGGCGCCACGCGCTGATCAATATTGCCCACCCGCTGCTCAAGCAGGGGCTGGTGATCTTGGACACGCCAGGGCTCAACGCCATTGGAGCCGAACCTGAACTGACCGTGAGCCTGATTCCGCAGGCGCATGCCGTGGTCTTCATGCTGGGTGCCGATACGGGCGTGACCAAGTCTGACCTGGCCATTTGGCGAGAACACCTGATCACCGAGTCGACCGACCCGGACGCACGTCTGGTGGTGCTCAACAAGATTGATACGTTGTGGGACGCACTGAGCACTCCCGCACAAATCCAGACCCAGATTGACCGACAAAAAGCCAGCACCGCCGAGATTTTGGGCCTGCCCAAAGACAAGGTGATTGCAGTGTCGGCCCAAAAGGGGCTGGTGGCCAAGGTGACGGAGGACGACGAACTGCTCAAGCGCAGCTGCCTGCCTGTGCTCGAAGACGTATTGGGCCGCGGCATGATGGGCAAGCGCCAGAAAATTCTGGGCGCGGCCATGGCCGATGGCATTACCGGTTTGCGTACCGAGACCGGCCGCGTCATCAACATCCGCAAGCGCGACCTGACCGAGCAGACCATGGAGCTCAAGGGTCTGCAGGGCAAAAATGCCACGGTCATCAAACACATGCGCAACCGCATCTCGCAAGAGCAGGCGGAGTTTGACCAAGGTGGCGCCAAGATCCACGCGGTGCGCTCGGTACACCTCAAGCTGCTGCGTGAGGTGTTTGGCATCCTGGGCTCCAGTGCGCTCAAGAAAGAGATGGCACAGCTCAACGATGCGCTGATGCAAAAGGGCCTGAAGCTGGGTGTGAAGCGTGCCTACGGGGAGACCTTTGACCGCCTGCGCGGCAACCTGCAGAAAGTGCAGGCCCTGTGTGCCGAGATCCAGAGCATGCTGGTGGCCAGCTTCAAGCTGCTCAACGGTGAATATGGCTTTTCGCTGCAGGCACCGGCCGAACCGGCCATGGCCCACTTCATAACCGAGCTCGACACCATCGAACGCAACCATCTGCAGTACCTGGGCGTGGGCAATGCGTTCAAGCTCGCGCAGCCGGAGTTTTCTGACCGGCTGGTGCGCGCGCTGTCGACCCGTTTGCGCTCCGTGCACGAAAACGCGCTGGGCGAAGTGGAGTTGTGGAGCAAGTCCGCCGCCGCCCAGTTGGACGCGCAGTTGCGCGAACGCCGCCGCAACTTTGCCCGCCGCATCGAGGCCATTGACCGTATCTCCCAGGCCGCGGGCGGACTGGACGACCGCATTGCTGAGATCGTGCAGCAAGAGGCCGCACTGGACCAACTCGACAGCAAGCTGGCCGAACTGACCGACTACCTGATCGCGGCCCAGGACGCTGCCAAACTCATGGCGGTGGCCGCTGCAGCTTCTGCGGTGGACGTGGTTATTGCCTGAGTGTGACTGCTAGCAACTTTGCCACCCAGGTGGTGGCTTGGCAGCGCCAGCATGGGCGCAACACCCTGCCGTGGCAAAACACCCAAGACCCCTACCGGGTGTGGCTGTCCGAGATCATGCTGCAACAGACGCAGGTGGTCACCGTCATCGGCTACTTTGCCACATTCCTCGAGCGCTGCCCCACCGTGGCCGACCTGGCCGCAGCCAGCAGCGACGAAGTGATGGGCCTGTGGAGCGGCCTGGGTTACTACAGCCGCGCGCGCAACCTGCACCGCTGTGCGCAACTGGTGGTGGAGCTGCACGGTGGCCAGTTTCCGCGCGACGCGGCCACGCTGACCACGCTGCCCGGCATAGGCCGGTCTACCGCCGCGGCCATTGCCTCCCTGTGTTTCGGCGAACGCGTGGCGATTCTGGACGCGAATGTGAAGCGGGTGGTCACCCGCGTGCTGGGCTTTGATGCCGATCTGGCGTCTTCCGCCAACGAAAAGAAACTGTGGAACGCCGCCACCGGCCTGCTGCCCGCAGCCAAAAACGCGGCGACAGACATGCCGCGTTACACCCAAGGCATGATGGACTTGGGGGCCACCGTGTGCAGCCCCAAAAAGCCCAGTTGCCTGCTCTGCCCGGTGCACAGCCATTGCGCTGCAGCCAAGGCCGGCGACGCGGAGCGCTACCCCGTGCGTACCCGCAAGCTCAAGCGCAGCAGCCAAAGTCTGTGGCTGCTGTGGGTGCAGCGGGCGGATGGTGCGGTGTGGCTGGCCAAGCGGCCCACGCCCGGCGTGTGGGCGGGGCTGCAGTGCTTCCCGCTGTTTGACAGCGAAGACGCCTTGCGTGCGGCGCTGCCAGCACAGGCCGCTCAGCGCCTCGCAATGCTGCCGGTCTTCATCCACGTGCTCACACATAAAGACCTGTTTATGCATGTAGCCCGCATGGATATTGCGCAAGCAGCTATAGATTTGGGAGCAGGGGGCTGGTTCTTGCCAGCAGAGTGGGCCGCTGCAGGACTGCCTGCCCCTGTGCGCAAGCTGCTGGAGGCTTAGGCCGAAGCTCGCGCCCCAGTGGGGTCTCTATCCCTTGGCGTCCATCTCGCGGTGGCGCTTGAGTGTGACCCAGCTGTCCTGGAAGCGCCGGGCCAGTTGCTCCACCAGGTACACCGAGCGGTGTTGCCCGCCCGTGCAGCCAATGGCCACTGTCACGTAGCTGCGGTGGTCGCGTGCCAGAGCATCCAGCCAGCTTTCCAGAAAATGGGTGATGTGGTGCTGCATGCGTTCCACATCTTCTTGGGCTTTCAGAAAGTCGATCACCGGCTGGTCGCGCCCCGTCAGGTGTTTGAGTTCGGGGTCGTAGTGCGGGTTGGGCAACATGCGCACGTCAAACATGTAGTCCGCATCGGTGGGCACACCGCGTTTGAAGGCAAAAGACTGGAACACCAGCGTTAGCTGCCCGCCCGGTGCAGCAATCAGCGATTTCACGTAGCCCTGCAGCTGTGAGGGGCGGATGATGCTGGAGTCGATCACATGCGCCTGCTCGCGCAGATCGGCCAGCAGTTCTCGCTCCAGTTCAATCGCGTCGACCAGTGCGCGGCGTTCGTCGCGTTCGCCGTGGTCCGAGCTGTTCTGCGACAGCGGGTGCTTGCGCCGTGTCTCCGAATAGCGTCGCACCAGCGTGTCGGTGGTGGCATCCAGAAACAGGGACTTGACCTCCACGCCCAACGCGCGCACGGCGGCCAGTTGCTGCGGGACCAGGGGCAGGGAGGTGGCACTGCGCACATCCATGGCAATGGCCACGCGCGGTGCGTTGTGTTGTTGCTCCAACTCTACAAAGGGCAGCAGCAGCTCGGGCGGCAGGTTGTCCACGCAGTAAAAACCGGCGTCCTCCAGCGCATTCAGTGCCACCGATTTGCCGGAGCCGGACATGCCGGTGATGAGCACAATTTCCATCACACCCCCGCTTGCAGCATCTCTTTGGCATGGGCCAGCGTGGTGCTGGAGAGTCTTTCGCCACCCAACATGCGGGCAATTTCGGCCACGCGCTGCTCGCCGCCCACGGGGGCCACGGTGCTCAGGGTAGCGCTGCCTTGCAGTTGTTTGGACACCACCAGGTGGTGGTGCGCGCAGGCGGCTACCTGGGGCAGGTGGGTCACGGCCAGCACCTGGCGGTCGCTGCCCAGCTGCTGCATGAGGCGGCCCACGGTCTCGGCCACTGCGCCGCCCACACCGGAGTCCACCTCGTCAAAAATCAGGGTCTGGGCCGTGCCCAGGCGGCTGGTGGTCACCGCAATGGCCAGTGCCATGCGCGACAGCTCACCACCCGAGGCCACCTTGCCCACCGGGCGCGGTGTGCTGCCGGCGTGGCCTGCGGCCAGAAACTGCACATCTTCCAGGCCGCTGGCCTGGGGTTGGGTCAAAGGTTCCAGCGCCACTTCAAACCGGCCGCCTTGCATGCCCAAGCCTTGCATGGCCTGGGTGATGCTCTGGGCCAGCAGGGGCGCGGCCTTGGCGCGTTGTTTGGAAAGGGCTTTGGCCTCGGCCATGAAGGCGGCCTGGGCCTTGCGCTCTTTGGCTTGCAGTCCGTCGAGGTCGGCCGCGGCGTCCAGCTGGGCCAGCTCGGTCTTCCAGCTCGCCCACAGCTCGGCCAGCTCTTCGGGCGCTCGCTTGTAGCGGCGCGCCAGGCTCACCCAGAGTGACATGCGCTCGTCCAGCTCGGCCAGGCGCTCGGGGTCCAGCTCGGCACGGCGGGCATAACTGCGCAGGCTGTGCACGGTGTCTTCCACCTGCGCGATGCTGGAGTTCAGGGCCTCAATGGCGTCTTTGAATTCGGCTTCCAGGTGCGATTGGGCTTGCAGCAGCTGCAGGGCGGCGTGCAGCGGCGCCAGGGCGTTGGTGTCGTCGTCTTCCAGCAGGTTGACGGCGCCCTGGGCGGCGTCAATCAGCGCCTGCCCGTTGGCCAGGCGGCTGTGGCTGGCGTTGAGCTCAGGCCACTCATCCGCGCCGGGGTTGAGCTTGTCGACCTCGCCAATCTGCCAGGCCAGGCGCTCGCGCTCGCGCTGCAGGCTGTCTTGGGCGGCTTGGGCTTGGGTGAGGGCTTGTTGGGTCTGGCGCCAGGTGGTCCACAGGCCACTCAGCGCGTTGGTGTCCACCTTGGCGTAGGCGTCCAGCAGGCCGCGCACGGCGTCGGGTCGGGTCAGGCTCTGCCAGGCGTGCTGGCCGTGAATATCGAGCAGCTGTTCGCCAATGGTGCGCAGTTGCTGCGCGGTGGCGGGGCTGCCGTTTACCCAGGCGCGGCTTTTGCCTTGTGTGTCCACGGTGCGGCGCAGCAGCAGGGAGTCGCCGGACTCAAAGCCCGCTTCGTCCAGCACGGCTTGCAAGCCCGGTGCGTTGTCAAACTCGGCGCTCACATCGGTGCGAGCCGCACCTTCGCGGATCACGCCGGTGTCGGCGCGTGCGCCGGTCACCAGTTGCAGCGCATCGATCAGGATGGATTTGCCTGCGCCGGTTTCACCCGTCAGCACCGAAAAGCCGGATTCGAGGTCCAGCTCCAGCTCGCTGACGATTACAAAGTCTCTGAGAACAATTCGCTTGAGTGCCATGGGTTCACTACCGGTGGCGCTCAGGCCACCCCTTCATTCCAATGCATCTTCTGGCGCAGGGTGTCAAAGTAGGTCCAGCCCACGGGATGCAAAAAGCGCACCTTGTGCTCCGAGCGGGTCACCTCAATGCGGTCGCCGTGCATCAGGCTGGCCAGGCTCTGCATGTCAAAGTTGGCACTGGCATCGCGACCTGCTACGATTTCGATAGCTATCCGCGCAGTATCGGCGAGGGCTATCGGCCTATTTGATAATGTATGGGGGGCAATCGGCACCATCACCCAGGCGGCGATCGAGGGGTGCAACAGCGGCCCGCCGGCTGACATGGCGTAGGCGGTGGAGCCCGTGGGCGAGGCGATGATCAGCCCGTCCGCCCGCTGGTTGGCCACAAAGTGCCCGTCCACCTCCACGCGCAGCTCCACCATGCCCGAGGTGGCGCCGCGGTTCACCACCACGTCGTTCATGGCCTCGGCCTCAAACACGCAGTGGCCGTCGCGCATCACACGCGCATGCATCAGGGCGCGGTCGTCCACCTCGTAGTGGCCGGCCAACATGGGGGCCAAGGTGGTTGTGTACTGTTCGAAGCGGATGTCGGTAATAAACCCCAGTCGCCCGGAGTTGATGCCGATCAGCGGCACCCGGTAGCGCGCCAGCTGGCGGCCAATGCCCAGCATGGTGCCGTCGCCGCCCACCACCAGGGCCAGGTCGCAATGGCTGCCAATGCCAGCCACATCCAGGGTGGTGTAGTTGCTCAGGCCCGTATTGGTGGCGGTGTCTGCCTCAATCACCACCTCGCAGCCCTGGTCCATCAAATAGTGGGCAATCTCGTCCAGCGATTTGCGGGACGACGCCCCCGCAGCGCTGGTGCCGGTGGATTGGTACTTGCCGATCAGAGCGACATGCCTAAATTGGGACAACATGCGCAAATTAGACACTAAATAGGTTACTAAAATGGCCGCATGCTCGATGATCGTTCCAAGTTGTTGATGAAGGCGCTGGTCGAGCGTTATATCGCCGATGGACTACCCGTTGGCAGCCGCACCTTGTCCAAGGCCTCGGGCCTGGAACTATCCCCCGCCACCATCCGCAACGTCATGGCGGACCTGGAGGATTTGGGCCTCATCGTCAGCCCCCACACCTCGGCCGGACGCATTCCCACCGCACGCGGCTACCGCCTGTTTGTGGACACCATGCTCACCGTGCAGCAGGGCCATATGCCCACCCACAGCCTGGCACCCGACCAGCCGCAACGTGTCATCTCCAACGCGGCCAACCTCTTGTCCAGCCTCTCGCAGTTTGTGGGCGTGGTCATCTCGCCGCGCCGCACCTCGGCGTTTCGGCACATCGAATTCTTGCGCCTGTCCGAAAAGCGGCTCTTGGTCATCATCGTGTCGCCCGATGGCGATGTGCAAAACCGCGTCATCTACACCGAGGTGGACTACGCCCAAAGCCAATTGGTGGAGGGCGCCAACTTCCTCAACACCCACTACGCCGGGCTGGAGATCGAAGAGGTGCGCAAGCGCCTGCAAAACGAGGTGGACAGCCTGCGCAGCGAGATTGCCACCCTGATGCAGGCTGCTGTGCACGCCAGCTCCGAGGCCATCAGCGAGTCGCAGGATGAGGTGGTGATCTCTGGCGAACGCAATCTGCTCTCGGTGTCTGACTTTTCCAGCGACATGGGCCACCTGCGCCGTGCGTTTGACCTGTTTGAGCAAAAAGCCCAACTCATGCGCCTGCTGGACGTGACCGGCCAGGCCGAAGGCGTGCGCATCTTCATTGGCGGCGAGAGCCAGGTGGTGCCTTTTGAAGACCTGTCCATCGTCAGCAGCCCCTACGAGGTGGACGGCAAAGTGGTCGGCACGCTGGGCGTGATTGGCCCCACGCGCATGGCCTACGACCGCATGATCCAGATCGTGGACATCACCTCCAAGCTGGTGAGCAACGCGCTGAGCCACCACAAATAGCCCGCGCCACCCCGGTACAATCCGCGCTTCGGTTGGGGCGTTAGCTCAGTTGGTTAGAGCAGAGGACTCATAATCCTTTGGTCCACGGTTCAAGTCCGTGACGCCCTACCATTCCATGCACCAAGCCTGTTGTTCCCCGGACCGCAGGCTTTTTTTGTGTCCGTGGTTGAGTTGACTTTGCGCAAGGTGTTCGGTCTTGGATAAGACTACCCTGCAGGTGTACTTCTTTTGAAAGGGAACACACCATGTCGCATTACCACGCAGTTGTCTGGCTCGATCATTCGGAGGCGCATGTCATGCACATTGCGCCGGATGATGTGGAAGCATCCGTCGTGCGCCCCAAGCACCCGCATTCGCAGGTACACGCCAAGGGTGGCGTGGTGGGCTCCGGCAAGGCCGCGGAAGACAAGCAGTACTACCACGCCATTGCCGAGGCGCTGAAGGGCGCGGAGGAAGTTCTGGTGGTGGGTCCGGCGCAGGCCAAGCTGCAACTCATCAAACATCTGCACAGCCACGACCCGCAAGTGGGGGACAAGGTGGTGGGTGTGGAGAGCATTGACCACCCCAGCGACGCGCAATTGGTGGCCTATGCCCGCAAGTACTTTGTGGCCAAGGACCAGATGCTGGCCTGAGCCCGCCCTGCTACGGCGGCGCCGCGGGCTGCGGCCTAGCGCTGTTGCTGTTTGAATTTGGAGTTCACCGCGGCCGGGTGGTGCCCTACAAACAGGGTGGTCACCCCGACCATGAGTGCATGGGCGCGGGTTTCGTCTTGGTGGTCGCACAGGGCTTGCATGAGGTCGGAGCGCAAATACCAAAGTTCGCCCACGTCGCGTGCGTAGCTGATCTTGAACTCCAGGTGGAAGTCCGCCGCACGGCAGTAGCTGCGCACCACGCTCAGCATGGCGTTGCGGATTTTCTCGAGGGCGTCCTCAGGGCTCTCCAGGGGCTCGGGAGCCAAAAAATTCCAGAAGCTGTTTTTGATGCGCATGTCGTCAGTCCTTGTGGTTACCGACGCCGCACTCGGGTGCGTTGTGGTAACTCATGTCCGCAGTGTGCCCTGCGCGTGTGAAGGCTGTCTGACAAAGCGTCACTTTGGCAAAGCGTTGTGCCAGCAATTACAAAGCGTTACTGCGCAATACCGCACATGCGGGGGCGGGCGCATGCGGATTGCAGAAATAGAATGGTTCGCATCGGGTTCGCCCTTTTGCACAAGGACTTTTCATGAAGGCGCTTCGCGTTGTTGGGTTGGCTGTCATCGCCATCGTGGGCCTGCTGGCCCTGGCTGTGGGCGTGCTCTACGCCTTGTTTGATGGCGACAAGATCAAGGCCGAGATCAGCCGCACGGTGCTGGAGCAGAAGCAGCGCACGTTGGTGATTGCGGGCCAGCCCAAGCTCTCGGTGTGGCCGAATGTGGGCATTCAGTTGGACGGCGTGACGCTCTCCGAGCACGCCAGCAAAGACGAGTTTGCCGCGCTGCAATCGGCCCGCATCTCGGTGGCGCTGATGCCGCTGCTGAGCAAGCAAGTGCAGGTGCGTGCGTTGGACATCGAAGGCCTGAAGCTCACGCTGGTGAAGAAAAAAGACGGCACGCTGAACATTGCCGACCTGCTGGGCCAGCCCACGCCGCCCGAAGCGGGCAAGCCCGCTGAACCTGCCAAGCCGGCCGAGCCGGCCGAGCCGCTGCAGATTGATGTTTCCAGTATCCGCATTGCCAACGCCCAATTGACGTGGCGCGATGAAAAGGCGGGCAGCAGCACCGTGTTGTCGAATCTGAGCCTGTCTACCGGCCAGGTGCTGGCGGACACGGGCAAGAAGACGGCTGCGGTAGACAAGCTCAGCCTGTCGGCCAAGGGCCAGAGCGGCACCGACGCATTTACGGTGGCGCTGGACGCGCCCCAGCTCAGCCTGTCGCCCGAGACATCAGGGGGTAAGGCCATCACGCTGTCGGCCACGCTGCAAGGTGTGGGCCGCAACGCCACGGTGAACCTGGTGTTGAACGGCGTACAGGGCAATGCCGATGTGCTGAAGATTGCCAGCCTGGCGCTGAAGCTGGATGCCAAGGCGGGCGATGCGGCCATCAAGGGCCAACTGAGTTCGCCCGTAGCGGTGAACGTGGCCGGGCAAAGTGTGGTGCTGGCCAAGCTTGCTGGCAGTCTGGACCTGGCCCACCCCGGCATGCCCATGAAGAGCGTGACACTCCCCGTCAATGGCAGCCTGAAGGTGGACGCGCTGCAGCAAACCGCTGCATTGGAGTTGGCCACGCAGTTTGACGAATCCAAGATCGCCACCAGCGTGAAGGTGGCCAAGTTTGCGCCGCTGGTGCTGGCGTTTGACCTGGACGTGGACACGCTCAACGTGGACAAGTACCTGCCACCCAAGCCCGCTGCCGCAGCACCCGCCAAAGAAGCCACTGCCGGCAAAGAGGCGCCCATGGACCTGAGCGCGCTCAAGGGGCACACGGTGAACGGCGCCATCCGCATTGGCGCGCTGCAGGTGTCCCACCTGAAGCTGGAGAAGATCAACGCCAAACTGGCGCTGGCTGGTGGCAAGCTGGACGTGGCGCCCCTGTCGCTGAACCTGTACGAGGGCAGCACCAGCGGCAGCCTGTCGGTCAATGCCAATGGCAACGCGGTGGCCATCAAGCAGGCGATGGTGGGCATCAGCATCAACCCGCTGATGAAAGACCTGGTGGCCAAGGACCTGCTGGAGGGCAAGGGCAATGTGACGCTGGACATCAACACCCGCGGTGACACGGTGGGCGCCATGAAGAAGGCACTGGGCGGCAGTGCGTCGCTGGCGCTCAAAGACGGCGCCATCAAAGGCATCAACCTCGCGCAAAGCCTGCGCGATGTGAAAGCCAAGCTGGGCCAGGCCGACAGCACGCAGGCGGCCAATGCGAACCAGAAGACCGATTTCTCGGAGTTGACCGGCTCCTTCAAGATCGCCAACGGCGTGGCGCACAACGAGGACCTGGCGATGAAGTCCCCCTTCATCCGCCTGGGCGGCGCGGGCGATGTGGATGTGGGCGCAGGCCAGATGAACTACCTGGCCAAGGCCACGGTGGTGGCCAGCGGTGAAGGGCAGGGCGGCAAGGAGGCCGGCCAACTCAAGGGCCTGAGCGTGCCGGTGCGCGTGAGTGGCCCCTTTGAAGCCCTGAGCTACAAGATCGAATTCGGCGCCATGCTGGAAGACGCCACCAAGGCCAAGGTGGAAGAGAAGAAGCAGGAGATCAAGGCCAAGGCCGAAGAGGCCGTGAAGGACAAGGCCAAGGACCTGTTCAAAGGCTTGCTGGGCAAATAATTCCTGCTGCCAGACACGAAAATGCTCCTTTTTTAGGAGCTATTCGTGCAATATCCACGGGGACTAGAGGCCAATTTGGCTTATTTTTTACCCGAACGTTCGCGCTCGGCCAGATGACCGCGGCAACTGGCGTTGATGACGCGCAGTTCGGCTAGCGTGGCGTCGATCTGGGCGCGCTTCGTTTCCAGGTCGGCAATCTCGGCGTCGGTGCGTTCGATGACGTACTGCAGTTGCTGCACGCGGCCTTCGCCCTGGTCGCCATACAAGTCCAGGTAACGCTTGATCTCGGACAGCGGTGAGCCAATGGCCTTGGCGCGCAGGATGAGCGCCAGGCGCGCGCGGTCACGCCGGGTGTAGACGCGTGCGCCGTTGATGCGGCGTGGGCTGAGCAGGCCCTTGTCTTCGTAGAAGCGCAGCGCGCGCAGCGTGATGCCGAACTCGCGGCACAGCTCGGTGATGCCGAACAGCTCGGCCGTGCCCTCGTCGCGGTGGGAGGCGACGAAGGCCTGCGCGTCTGCCACCGCGGTGTCGGTGGTCACGGGCTTAAATGACACGTTGCAGGCGCATGGCGACGCCCATATCGCCACTGACCTTGAGCTTGCCGGCCATGAAGCCGGTGGCAGGTTCCAGGTCGCCGTCCAACAGGGCTTGCAGGTTCTCCAGCGTGATGCCCACGGTGCAATCGGCATCGGTGTTGTCGTTGCTCACGCTGTTGGGGGTGCTCATGCCGTCGATGACGATCACGCCGTCGGCGCCCATGTCGAACTTCAGGGTGGCGTTGAGGCCGCTGTCGGCGCCCACTTTGGCGCGGATGGCTTCGGTTGCGGAGGCGAGGGACATGGTGGTTTCCTTGAGAGTTGGAGGGAGGTTCGGGCTGGATGGTATCCGCGCAGCATAACGTAAAGCATAGTGAAAACACCTATACGGCAACAGGTTGACGTTAACGTAACCGTGGCCTCTAATGCGACAAGACCTTTGAAGGACCTGTTGCCATGCCCGCTCTCCGCTCCAAGATCAACCCCCGCTCGGCCGGCTTTGCGGCCAATGCCCTGCGCATGACCGAGCTGCTGGCCGAGGTGCAGCGCCTGGAAGGCCTGGTGATTGCCGAGTCTGAATCCAAGCGAGAGAAGTTCGAGAAGCGCAAGCAACTGCTGCCGCGTGAACGTGTGGCCCGCTTGCTGGACCGCGGCACACCATTTCTGGAGCTCAGCCGCCTGGCGGGCCTGAACATGCACGACGACGACGGCAAGAACGCTGTGCTGGGCGGCGGCTCCATCGTCGGCATTGGCGTGGTGGCAGGACGGCGCTGCATCGTGTCCGCCAGCGACAGCGCGGTGAAGGGCGGCACCGTGGCGCCCATGGGCTTGAAGAAAGCGCTGCGCGCGCAGGAGATTGCGCTGGAGAACAAGTTGCCCGTCATCTACCTGGTGGAGAGCGGCGGCGCCAACCTGATGTATCAGGCCGAAATTTTTGTGGAAGGCGGGCGCAGCTTTGCCAACCAGGCGCGCATGTCAGCCGCGGGCATTCCGCAGATCTCGGTGGTGCATGGCTCCAGCACGGCGGGCGGTGCGTATCTGCCGGGCCTGTCGGACTACGTGGTGCTGGTGCGCGGGCGCAGCAGCATCTACCTGGCCGGCCCGCCGCTGGTGAAGGCCGCCATGGGCGAGGACTGCACCGACGACGAGCTGGGCGGTGCCGAGATGCATGCGCAAGTGACCGGCCTGGGCGAGTACCTGACCGAGGACGACGCCCATGCCATCGCCATGACGCGCGAGCTGATGGACAAGCTGAACTGGGACACCACCCCCGCAGCCACAGCGTTTGCTGCGCCGCTGTTTGATGAGCAGGAACTCATGGGCATCGTGCCTGCGGATGAACGCGAGCCCTACGACGTGCGTGAGGTGATTGCGCGCTTGGTGGATGGCTCCGACTTTCTCGAATTCAAGGCGAGTTATGCGCCCGAGATGATGTGCGGCCACGCGCGCATTGAGGGGCGTCTGGTCGGCATTCTGGGCAACAACGGGCCCATCCAGCCCACGGGTTCCACCAAGGCGGCGCAGTTCATCCAGCTGTGTGACCAGAGCGGCACGCCGCTCATCTTTTTGCAAAACACCACGGGGTATATGGTGGGCTCTGCTGCCGAGCGCGGAGGCGCCATCAAGCATGGCAGCAAGATGATTCAGGCGGTGGCCAACGCGCGCGTGCCCAAATTCACCGTGGTGCTGGGCGGCTCGTATGGCGCGGGCAACTACGGCATGTGCGGGCGCGGGTTTGATCCGCGCTTCATCTTCAGCTGGCCCACCGCGCGTACCGCGGTGATGGGCGGTGCCCAGGCCGCCAAGGTGATGGACATCGTCAACCGCGCCAAGGTGGAGCGCATGGGCATGGAGGCCAATGACGAGGCGCTCAAGGCCATGTCCGACGGCTTGCGCCTGCGCCTGGACAAGGAGAGCGCAGCGCTGTTTGGCACCGCCCGGCTGTGGGACGACGGAATCATTGACCCGCGCGACACGCGCCGCTTGCTGGGCTTGTGCCTGGCGCTGGCCGCCGAGGCAGAGCAACGCAAGCTCAACGCCAACACCTTTGGCGTGGCCCGCCTCTGATTGCAAACCCCATAACAACGACCCGAGAAGACACCCATGAAATTCACACCAGAACACACCCAAATCTCCGACACCGTGCGCAGGTTTGTTGCCAACGAGATCAACCCCTTCACCGCCGAGTGGGAGAAGGCGGGCATCTTCCCCGCGCACGCACTCTTCAAGAAGATGGGGGACCTGGGCCTCTTGGGCATCAAGTACCCCACCGAATTTGGTGGCATGGGGCTGGACTTCAGCTACTCCATGGTGGCGGCCGAGGCCCTGGGCGACTGCAATGTGGGCGGTGTGCCCATGGCCATTGGTGTGCAGACCGATATGTGCACCCCCGCGCTGGCACGTTTTGGCAGTGACGAGCTGCGCGCGGCCTACCTGGCCCCGGCCATTGCGGGCGACATGGTGGGCTGCATCGGTGTGAGCGAGGCCGGTGGCGGCTCGGACGTGGCGGCGCTCAAGACCACGGCGCACAAAGACGGTGGTGACTACGTCATCAACGGCTCCAAGATGTGGATCACCAACGGCATGCAGGCCGACTGGTGCTGCCTGCTGGCCAACACCAGCGAAGGCGCGGTGCACAAAAACAAGTCGCTCATCATCGTGCCCATGGATGCGCCCGGCATCACGCGCCAGAAGATCGAGAAGATCGGCATGCACAGCAGCGACACGGCCCAGCTGTTCTTTGACAACGTGCGCGTGCCCCAGCGCAACCTGATTGGCCAGGAGGGCATGGGCTTCATGCTGCAAATGTTGCAGTTTCAGGAAGAGCGCTTGTATGGTGCTGCGGGCAGCCTGCGCTCGCTGGACAACCTGATCGACCAGACCATTGCCTATACCCGCGAGCGCAAGACCTTTGGCCAGCCGATTCTGAACAACCAGGTGGTGCATTTCCGCCTGGCCGAGTTGCGCACCGAGGTGGAGGCCCTGCGCGCACTGACCTACCGCGCAGTGGAGTCGTATGTGGGCGGCAAGGATGTGACCAAGCTGGCCTCCATGGCCAAGCTCAAGGCAGGGCGCCTGTCGCGTGAAGTGGCGGATAGTTGTCTGCAATATTGGGGTGGCATGGGCTTCACGGCGGACAACCCCATCTCGCAGGCCTACCGCGACAGCCGCCTGATCTCCATTGGCGGTGGCGCCGACGAGATCATGCTGGGCATCATCTGCAAGCTCGAAGGCACCTTGCCTGGCAAAGCCTGATGCGGACCATGCAGCAAAAACTGGATGCTATGCAATTAGGAGCTGTTTGCGCAGTATCCACGGGCGCTAGCCTGCATATTTGCTTGAATCGACCGGAGGTGCGCAACGCCATGTCGTTGCAGATGGTGGCTGAGCTGCAGCAGGTGCTGCGCGCGGCGGAGGCCACGGCAGGCACGCCCGGTGCAGTGCGTGTGGTGGTGCTGCGAGGCGAGGGCGGGCACTTCTGTGCTGGGGCCGATCTGAAAGACATGGCCGGTGCACGCATGCGGGCCATGCAACGCGCCGAGGGCGAGCCGGATCCGATTGCCGAGGTGAACGCCGCCTTTGGCCACCTGTGTGCCGCCTATGCCAACACACCATTGGCCGTGGTGGCGGTGCTGGAGGGCACGGTCATGGGCGGTGGTTTTGGTCTGGCTTGCGTGGCCGATGTGGCCCTTGCCAGCGACACCGCAGCCTTTCGCCTGCCTGAGACATCGCTGGGTGTGGTGCCTGCGCAGATTGCTCCGTTTTTGGTGGAGCGCCTGGGTTACTCGCAGGCCAAGCGCTTGGCTGTGACTGGTGGTCGGCTCGATGCTGCAGGTGCGCTGGCGGTGGGGCTGGTGCATGCGGTGACAACCTCCGAAGGTATTGCGGCCGCGTTGGACACGACCTTGGCCGACATATTGGCGTGCGCGCCAGGCGCTTTGGCTGCCACCAAGGCGCTGATGCGCAAGGCGCGTTTTACCGCTGCGGCTGATTTGGTCACCGAGGCTGCTGCCATCTTTTCCCACGCGGCCCAAGGGCCCGAGGGGCAAGAGGGCATGACGGCCTTCATTCAGAAACGCAAACCCCAATGGGCTGTGACATGACATTTTCCAAACCACGGATGGCCTCGCAGAGCCTGGGCGGCAGAGCGTTTTGCTTCGTGTCCCCCGCCCGCTGCGCGGGCTCCTCCTTTACCTACGCAAAACGCTCTGCCGCCCAGCCTCACAGTGGAGTGTTTGATGTTTAGCAAAATCCTGATCGCCAACCGCGGAGAGATCGCCTGCCGCGTTATCCGCACTGCGCGCAAGCTGGGCTACGCCACCGTGGCCGTGTACAGCGATGCCGACCGTGACGCGCCCCACGTGGCGCTGGCCGATGAAGCCGTGCACATCGGCGCATCGCCGGCTGCCGAGTCGTACCTGAAGATGGAGGCCATTCTGGACGCCGCCCGCAAGACTGGTGCCGATGCGCTGCACCCGGGCTACGGCTTCCTCAGCGAGAACGCTGCGTTTGCGCAGGCCTGCGCAGACGCAGGCGTGGTGTTCATCGGCCCACCCGCCAGCGCCATTACCGCCATGGGCGACAAGGCGTTGGCCAAGCGCCGGATGCTGGAGGCGGGTGTGCCCTGTGCGCCCGGGTATCTGGGCGCCGACCAGAGCGATGCGGTGCTGACAAAGGAGGCCAAGAAGTTGGGCTACCCGCTGCTGGTGAAAGCCGTGGCCGGTGGCGGTGGACGCGGCATGCGCTTGGTGCGCAGTGATGCCGAGTTGCAGCAAGGGATAGACGGCGCACGCAGGGAAGCTACCAGTGCCTTTGGCGATGGCACGCTGATGCTGGAGCGCTTGATTGACAACGGCCGCCATATCGAAATCCAGGTGTTTGCCGATGCGCATGGCAACGCGGTGTATCTGGGTGAGCGCGATTGCACGGCCCAACGTCGCCGTCAAAAGGTGATTGAAGAAGCGCCGTCGCCCGTAGTCAGCCCCGCCATGCGTGCGGCCATGGGCAAAGACGCCGTCGCCGCCGCGCTGGCCGTGGGCTACCGCGGTGCGGGCACGGTGGAGTTCATCGTGGACGACAAGCTCAAGCACTACTTTCTGGAGATGAACACGCGCCTGCAGGTGGAGCACCCGGTGACCGAATGCATCACCGGCTACGACCTGGTGGAGTGGCAGCTGCAGGTGGCCGCGGGCGACGTGCTGCCGGCGAAGCAAGAGGACATCACACTCACGGGCCACGCCATCGAGGCACGCCTGTATGTGGAAGACCCCTATACCGGCTTTGCGCCACAGACCGGTACCGTGGCTTGGTGGCAACCCGAACGCGCGCTCCATGGTGGCGTGAGGGTGGACGACGGCATCCGCCAGGGCAGTGTGGTCTCGCCGTTTTACGACCCCATGGTCGCCAAAGTCATCGTGCACGGCCGAGACCGGGACGACGCCATCCGCCGCCTGCGCGCCGCGCTGGCCAATACGCCCTTGCTGGGCTTGAAGAACAACGGTCGTTTCTTGAGCGACCTGGTGGACCATCCGGCCTTCCGCAAGGCCGAGATGACGACCAGCCTGATTGACCAGTGGCTGGAGCAGGGCGAGCCCTTGTTGCAGGCACCGGTTGCCAGTGACGCGGCGTGGGTCGTGGCGGCGGTGGCTTTGGCCATGCAGCACGGCAGCAGCTGGCGTGCCAATAGTGTGGCGTCTTATGGCTTCCCGCTGCAGACCGGCGACACGGTGCGTGCGGTGCGTGTGTTGCCAGATCGGCATGGCGCAGTCGCGGTCACCATCGACCGCCAGACCACAGCTGCGCGCGTGTTGCAGTTTGAACAAGGTGTGTTGCGGCTTGAGATTGCCGGGGTGGCACAAACGGCGATTGCCGTGTTTGTCGGGGCTGATCTGCACCTTGCCCACGCGGGCTACAGCCATGTGTTCACCGAAGTCTCGGCCTTCCCCAATGCCGATGCTTTGAAAGACGCGAGCCGCGCCCGTTCTCCCGTGGCGGGCAAGGTCACCCAGGTGCTGGTGGCGCCGGGCGATACCGTGCAGGACGGCCAACAGCTGCTCTGTGTGGAAGCCATGAAGATGGAGATGTGGCTCTGCGCTGAAAGCACGGGCACGGTGAAGGCGATGTATGCCAAGGCGGGCGACCAGGTCGAGTCCGGCGCTGTGCTGGTCGAGCTGGAACTCAATACGAAGAAGGAAGCATGATGGACAAAGCCATACTCACCTGCGCGCTGACCGGCGTACTGACCAACCCCAAGCAGCACCCCGTTCCGGTGACGCCGGCGCAGATGGCGGCGGAGGCGCGTGACGCTTTTAATGCGGGCGCCAGCATCATGCACATCCACATGCGCAGCCAGGAAGAGGGCATGGGCCACATGCCGTCTTGGGACCCGGACGTGGCCGAGAGCATCGTTAACGCCATTCGGGAGGCTTGCCCCGGCGTCATCATCAACCTGACCACGGGCGTGGTGGGCAAGGACATCAGCGGCCCGTTGGCTTGTATTCGCCGAGTCAAGCCCGAGATTGCGGCCTGCAACGCCGGTAGCCTGAACTACCTCAAGCTCAAGGAAGACGGCTCCTGGGCCTGGCCGCCCATGGTGTTCGACAACCCGGTGGCCAAGGTGCAACAGTTTCTGGGTGTGATGGAAGAGGCCGGTACCCACCCCGAGTTCGAGTGTTTTGACGTGGGCATCGTGCGTTCGGTCACCATGTACCTGAAAAATGGCATGCTCAAGCCCGCCATGGGCCGCGCTGAATACAACCTGGTGATGGGCGTGGCTTCTGGCATGCCCTGCGACGCAGACCTGCTCGCGCTGCTGCCCAAGTACATGGCCAAAGACAGCGTCTGGCAAACCACGCTGATAGGTCGCACCGAAATCTGGCCGGTGCACCAGAAGACCGCCGATCTGGGTGGCATGCTGCGCACGGGCTTGGAAGACACCTTCTATTTGCCCCAAGGCGAACGTGCGGCAGGCAACGGGGCGTTGATCACCGAATTGGCAGCCTGTGCCCAGCGTGCGGGTCGAGCCATTGCCAGCCCGGCAGAGGCGCGCAGCCTGTTGGGGTTGCGCAGCGCGTAAACTGGGAGGCCAGGGCCCGGAAATTGGGTCCGAAAAAGTTTCTGCAGGTTTTTCCAGCAAGCCCCAGAAACTTCGTGCTAGAATACGAAGCTTAGCGGCTGTAGCTCAGTTGGATAGAGTACTTGGCTACGAACCAAGGGGTCGTGGGTTCAATTCCTGCCAGCCGCACCAAAAAGTAAAGGTCTGCAATCGAAAGGTTGCAGACCTTTTTCTTATTCCGGTTGCATTCACATTGCTGGCGGTGCCCTCCATGAGCAAAGCGTTCACCAAAGAATCGGACGATGCAGACGACGATGAACTGCAGCTGCCTGCGTTGCCGTCGGGCGGAAAAAACTACATCACTCCCCAAGGTTATGCCGTCCTGCGCGACGAGTTGTTCGACCTGATCGACAACGAGCGCCCCAAGATTGTGGAAGTGGTGCACTGGGCCGCCAGCAACGGCGACCGCTCCGAAAATGGCGATTATCTGTATGGCAAAAAACGCCTGCGCGAGATCGACCGCCGCATCCGATTCCTGACCAAACGCCTGGAGATCGCAGAGGTGTCGGATCCCTCGGTGCACCATGGCAACGATCAGATTTTTTTTGGCGCCACCGTCACCTATGTGGATGACACCGATATAGAGCGCACAGTCACCATCAAAGGTATTGACGAGTCCAACAGCGCTGCGGGTGAGGTGAGCTGGATTTCCCCGATCGCGCGCACCCTGCTGAAGGCGCGTGAGGGTGATGAACTCAAGTTGGTCATGCCGGACCGCGTGGCCACCATCGAGGTGTTGCAGGTGGTCTATCCCGCGCCCCAGCCTGTCTAGGCGCTAGCGCTGTTGCTGCTCCGTTCGGCCCGCAGCACTGAGGGTGTGCGGCGCAGGTTGCGCAGCGCTGTGTCGAGGTGTGCGGTGTCACGCACCGCCACCACAAAGCGCAAGTCGGAGGCGTCTTGGACCCCGTCTTGCCCCATGTCGATATGCAGGATATCGGCCTCGGCCGAGGCCAGTGCCGCAGCTACCTTGGCCAGCACGCCCTTGCCGTTGTTGACGGTGACCACGACGCCCGTTTCAAACGGACGGATGGGCTCGTCAGACCACTCCACACCAATGAAGCGCTCGCTGTCCTTGTTCTGGAGTTTGCGTGCGACCTGGCAGTCCTGCTGGTGCACCACCAAGCCTTCGCCGCGGCCCAGGTAGCCCACAATTGTGTCGCCGGGAATGGGGCGGCAGCAGGGCGCGAACTGCACCGAGGCGTTTTCACTGCCGTCCAGCGTGATGGAGCCCAGCGAAGTGGATTCGTGTGCGGTGAAGCGTTCGCGCGTGAGTAGCAGGGCATCGGGGCGCTCGCCGGTGTCGGCCAGCAGGTTCACCATGCGCTTGGCCACGATGTTGGCAATGCGCTTGCCCAAACCAATGTCGGTCAACAGCTCCTGGCGCGTCTTGTTGCCGGTAAAGCGAAGCAGTTTGTCCCACAGGCCGCTGTAGCTTGGGGCGTCGTCTGGAAAGCGTTCAATACCTTCGGCACGCAAGGCTTGCTGCAGCAGCTTGCTGCCCAGGCTTTCCGATTCGGTTTGCGCCATCGTTTTCAGGTGATGGCGAATCTTGGAACGGGCCCGCCCGGTGCGCACAAAACCCAACCAGGCCGGGTTGGGGGTGGACACGGGTGCGGTCACCACTTCCACCACGTCACCGTTTTTCAGCTCGGTGCGCAGCGGCACTTGCTCGCCATTGATGCGCGCGGCCGTGGTGCGGTCGCCAATATTGCTATGAATGGCGTAGGCAAAGTCCACCACGGTGGCGCCGCGCGGCAGCGCCATGATCTGGCTCTTGGGGGTGAACACGTACACGGCGTCGGGGAACAGGTCCACCTTCACGTGGTCCCAGAACTCGGCGGCATCGCGGGTTTCGTCCTGGATGTCCAGCAACGACTGCAGCCACTTGGTACCCAGGCGTTCGCCGGACGCATCGTCGGGGTTGTTGACCTTGTACAGCCAGTGGGCGGCCACACCGGATTCGGCCACCACATGCATGGCCTCGGTACGCATCTGAAACTCCACGTTGATGCCGGCCGGCCCCACCAGCGTAGTGTGCAGCGACTGGTAGCCATTGACCTTGGCAATCGCAATGTGGTCTTTGAATTTGCCGGGGAGGGGCTTGTAGAGCTGGTGCAGGATACCCAATGCGGTGTAGCAGTCCGTCACGTTGGGCACCAGCACCCGAAAGCCATAAATGTCGGTCACCTGGGCGAAGCTCAGGTGTTTGTCGTCCATTTTCTTGTAGATGGAGTACAGCGTCTTCTCGCGACCCGCAATGCGCACCGGCATGTTGGCTGCGGCGAACACGGCTTCCACTTCCTTCTGCACTTTCTGGATCAGGTCGCGGCGGCGGCTGCGGGCTTTGGCCACGGCCTTGGACAGCGTGGCGTAGCGCCAAGGTCGCAAATGCCGGAAAGACAAATCTTGCAGTTCCCGGTAGGTCTGGTTCAGACCCAGTCGGTGGGCGATGGGGGCATAAATATCCAAGGTTTCGGATGAGATGCGCCCCCACTTGGTGCGCGGCACATCGGAAAGCGTGCGCATATTGTGGCTGCGGTCCGCCAGCTTGATCAGGATGACGCGTACATCACGCGCCATGGCCAGCAGCATCTTGCGAAAGGACTCGGCCTGATTTTCTTCGCGGGTGTTGAACTGCAGCTTGTCAAGCTTGGTCAAGCCGTCTACCAGTTCGGCCACGGGGGAGCCAAACTTCTCGATGAGTTCCGTCTTGGTGATGCCGCAGTCTTCCAGTGCGTCGTGTAGCAAGGCAGCCATCAGTGCCTGGGCATCGAGTTTCCAGTCCGCACACTGCACTGCCACCGCAATTGGGTGGGTGATGTAGGGCTCACCATTGTTGCGCAACTGGCCCAAGTGCGCTTCGTCGGCAAAGCGGTAGGCCAGGCGCACCTGCTCCACATCGTTGGCGCTCAGGTAGTCCAGTTTGGCCGTCAATCCGGCAAAACTGGCCGCTGCAGCGTTGGCGGCAGCCGCCGGTGATGTGATGTGTGGAGTACTGCCCATAGCTTAAATGTAGCGCGCCCTATGCAGGGGTGCAGGCCAAACGCAAAAAAGCACCGCAAGCGGTGCTTTTTAAAGAGATGGTGCGATTAAAGAGGTACTTTTTTCAGCATCTCGATGCCGACCTTGCCGGCTGCAATTTCGCGCAAGGCGGTGACGCCTGGCTTGTTCTTGCTCTCGATTTTTGGGGTGTGACCTTGGCTCAGCATGCGGGCACGGTAGGTTGCTGCCAAAACCAGTTGGAAGCGATTGGGGATCTGCTCGAGGCAGTCTTCAACAGTGATGCGGGCCATGGAAATCTCCGGGAAACTAGAGGATGTTCAGCGCTTGGAATGTTTCGGCACGGGCGCGGCGCTGTGCCGAAATTTTGAGCCGCTGGGAGTGGACAATGGCTTTCAGGTCGAAAAGCGCACGGTCGAATAACTCGTTGATTATAACGAAGTCGAATTTTCCGACCTGGGCCACCTCGACCTGGGCGTTCTTCATGCGCATGTCGATGATCTCGGGGGAGTCCTCGCCGCGGCGCTCCAGGCGCGAGCGCAGCTCTTCCCAGCTGGGGGGCAGGATAAAAATGCAGATGGCATTCGCAAACACATTTTTGATCTGTATGGCGCCCTGAAAGTCAATTTCCAGGATCACATCGGCGCCCATGGCCATGCGGTCTTCGATGGCTTTTTTCGAGGTGCCGTAGCGGTTGGCGTGCACGTGCGCCCATTCGACAAAGGCGTCGGCGGCCACCATGGCGTCGAACTCCTGTTGCGACACGAAGAAGTACTCACGGCCATGTTTTTCCTGGCCGCGCGGTGGGCGCGTGGTGTGCGACACCGAGGGCTGCAGCCGGGAATCCAGCTCTAACAAGGCCTTGCACAGGCTGGACTTACCCGCCCCGCTGGGGGCTGCGACAACAAAGAGATTTCCGGGGTAGTCCATTGACATTGGCTCCGATAAGGCGGCTAGCTGAAGTCGCCTTATTCTAAGTTCTGAACCTGCTCGCGCATTTGTTCGATCAGCACCTTCATGTCCACCGAGATGTGGGTCAGGTCCAACGCGGCTGATTTGGAGCCCATGGTGTTGGCTTCGCGGTGCAGTTCCTGGATCAGGAAGTCGAGCCGTTTGCCAATTTCGCCCCCCTTCTTGATCAGGCGTTCCAGCTCGTCCAGATGGGAGCTCAGGCGGGTGATTTCCTCGGCCACATCAATGCGGATGGCAAAGGCCGTGGCCTCGGTCAGTGCGCGGTCTTGGGCGGCCTCGGGCAGGGTGGCGCCATCGGTCAGGGCCATGGCCTCTTTCCAGCGCTCCATGAAGCGGGTGCGCTGCTGCTCCACCAGCTTGGGCACCAGCGGACCGGCTTGCTCGGCCAGGCTGCGCAGTTGGGTGATGTGGCCCAGCAACATGGTGGCCAGGCGGGCGCCTTCGCGCTGGCGGGCTGCCAGCAGTTCTTTGAGGGTCTTCTCGGCCAGCGGCATCACATCGGCACTCCAGTCACGCTGACCACCTTGTTCGCTGGCAGCCAGGCGAATGACGTCGGCCACGCTCAGCGGGTTGGCATTGGGCAGCCAGGCACGGATGCTGTCTTGTGCCGCGTTCAGGCGCTGCAGCAGCTTGGGCGTGGGGTCGGGGATGCTGCTGGCACTGGTGGTCTCCACCGAGGCGCGAACTTCAATCTTGCCGCGCTTGAGTTTGCTGCCCAGCAGCTCACGCAGGGCCGGCTCGAACTGGCGCAGGTCTTCGGGCAGACGAAATGTGAGGTCCAGAAAGCGGCTGTTGACCGATCGGATTTCGAGGCCGAGCTGGGTGGTGGGCTGGTTTTTGGACTCGCCTTCCGGGGCGCTGGTGGCTGTGCTGTGCTGGGCACTGGCATAGCCAGTCATGCTGTAAACTGGCATCACGGGTTCTCGCTGCGTTGAAACGGCCCCGAGAATAACCCGGTTCAGACGCAACCGACGAGCCCTTACCCCGCAATTTATGTCAAAGGTCAAGCCAGCACCGTTACCCCCCGACACCACGATTGGCGGCTACCGCATTATTCGCAAGGTGGCGGCCGGGGGCTTTGGTTTGGTCTACCTGGCGCTGGATTCGGAAGGTCAGCAGGTTGCCGTCAAGGAATACCTGCCCTCATCGCTGGCCAGCCGCGCACCCGGTGAGCTGTTGCCCCAGGTGCAGCCCGAGAAGCTGTCTTTGTACCGCTTGGGCCTCAAAAGCTTTTTCGAAGAGGGCCGCTCGCTGGCGCAAATCTCCCACCCCTCCGTGGTGAGCGTGCTGAACTTCTTCCGTGAGAATGAAACTGTCTATATGGTGATGAACTACCTGGAGGGCGCGGCCCTGCAGGATTTCATCGTCACTGCGCGCGACCAGAAGAAGAGCAAGGTGTTCCGCGAGTCGACCATCCGCTCCCTGTTCGACGAAATTTTGCGCGGTCTGCGCATCGTGCACCAGCACAAGATGCTGCACCTGGATATCAAGCCAGCCAACATCTTTATTACTGACGACAACAAGTCGGTGTTGATCGACTTTGGCGCGGCACGCGAAGTGCTGAGCAAGGAAGGCAACTTCATCCGCCCCATGTACACGCCTGGCTTTGCTGCACCCGAGATGTACCGGCGCGATGCCTCCATGGGGCCGTGGACCGATATTTATGCCATCGGCGCTTGTATCTACGCGTGCATGCAGGGTTATCCACCCAACGAAGCCCCGCAACGTCTGGAAAAAGACCGCATTACCACCGCACTGGCTCGTTTGCGTGGCGTGTATTCCGACAACCTGATTGAAGTGGTGGAGTGGTGCATGTCGCTGGATCCGCTCTCGCGTCCGCAGTCGGTATTTGCCCTGCAAAAGGAGCTGTCGCGCGAAGGTGAGCGGCGCTACACCAAGCTCTCGGTGGGAGAGAAGGTGCGCATGCAGTTTGACTCCATGGTGGCCGACACCAAAAAGACCGTGCAGGGCGCTGTCGCGGCGCCAGCCAAACCCAAATGAAATTCTCCGTATTCCAGATCAGCCGCAAAGGCGGTCGCGAAAAAAACGAAGACCGCATGGGGTATTGCTATACCAAGGCGTCTGGCTTGTTTTTGCTGGCCGATGGCATGGGCGGTCACCCCGAGGGCGAGGTGGCTGCGCAGATGACGTTGCAGGTGATTTCGGCGCTGTACCAGAAAGAGGCTACACCCGAGATTGAGGACGTCAAGGCCTTCTTTCAGCGTGCCATTCTGGCCGCCCACCGCCAAATCCTGCGCTACGCCACCGAGAAGCACCTGATGGACACCCCGCGCACCACGCTGGTCGCCGCGATTGTGCAGGGCGGTGTGGCGCACTGGGTGCATTGTGGCGACTCGCGTTTGTATTTTGTGCGCCAGGGCGAGTTGCTGGCCCGTACCCGCGACCACTCCTACATGGAACAACGTGAGGGTGAGCGGCCCCTGGCCCACACTCCGGCGGTGTTCAACCGCAACGTGCTCTACACCTGCCTGGGCTCACCGACCAAACCGGTGTTCGACATCACGGGCCCCGTGTCCTTGTTGCAGGGCGATCGCATCATGCTGTGTTCAGACGGCCTCTGGGGGACGGTGGACGACTCCACCATCGTCTACCACCTGGCGCAGAAGCCTGTGACCGACTCTGCCCCCGATCTGGTGGAGCAGGCGCTGGCCAATGGCGGGCCGCATTGTGACAACGTGACCCTGATCACCATGGAGTGGGAAACGCCAGACAGCTTTGAGTCCACCCGCGGCAGTATTACTACCGACAACATTGAGGACGGCGTGTTTGCCTCCACGGTGCAGGCCGGCTGGCTGGATTCGCAGGTGGATGACCTGGACGACGCAGCCATCGAACGCTCCATCGCCGAGATCAACGAAGCCATTCGCCGTTCCGCCGCGCGCCGGGGATAGGCGCCGGCCGCGCGACGGCCATTTCCAGAAGGACTGCCATGACTGAATTCGTTCGCAGCGGCGCGCGCGCCGCCAACGCTTTGCGCCCGGTGCGCATCACCCGCCACTACACCATGCATGCCGAGGGCTCGGTGCTCATCGAATTTGGCAACACCAAGGTGCTGTGCACCGCGTCGGTGGAAGAGCGTGTGCCGCCGCACAAGCGCGGCAGTGGCGAGGGATGGGTGACGGCGGAATACGGCATGCTGCCGCGTGCCACCCACAGCCGCAGCGACCGCGAAGCGGCCAAAGGCAAGCAGAGCGGGCGCACGCAGGAGATCCAGCGCCTGATCGGTCGCTCGCTGCGCGCGGTGTTTGATTTGAAGAAGCTGGGCGAGCGCACCATCCAGCTGGACTGCGATGTGATCCAGGCCGACGGAGGCACCCGCACCGCCGCCATTACGGGCGCCTTTGTGGCGGCCCAGGATGCAGTGAACGGCCTGCTCAAGGCCGACAAGATTACCGAGACACCGATCACCGCCGCCGTGGCAGCCATCAGTGTGGGCATCGTGCAAGGTACCCCGCTGCTGGATCTGGAATACACCGAAGACTCCGCCTGCGACACCGACATGAATGTGGTGATGACCGGGGCGGGACATTTTGTGGAAGTGCAGGGCACCGCGGAAGGCGTGGCGTTTACGCGCGCCGAGATGGACCAGCTGCTGGGGCTGGCCGAACAAGGCATTGGCGAGCTGATGGCCTTGCAACAAAATTCACTATCAAAATAATAGCTGCTCGCGCAGTATTCATAAGCGCTAGAGGCATATTTCATGCAAATTGTTCTCGCATCCAACAACCAGGGCAAGCTGGTCGAACTGCAAGCCATGTTTGGCACGCTGGGCTGCACCCTGGTGCGCCAGGGCGACCTGGGCGTGCCCGAGGCGCCCGAGCCCTACCGCACCTTTGTGGAAAACGCGCTGACCAAGGCACGCAATGCGGCACAGCACACCGGCTTGCCCGCGCTGGCCGACGACGCCGGCCTGTGCATCGACGCCTTTGGTGGTCTGCCGGGCGTGGACACGGCCTACTACGCCACCCAGCACGGCTACGCCAAGGGTGACGACAACAACGTCACCGCGCTGCTGGAGCAGATGCAGGGAATTGACAACCGCCGTGCGGCCATGGTCAGCACGCTGGTGGCGGTGCGTTCGCCCGAAGACCCGGAGCCACTCATCGCCGTGGGGCGGGTGGTGGGCGAGATTGCACGCGAGCGCTTGGGCAGCAACGGTTTCGGTTTTGACCCGGTGATGTGGATTCCCGAGTTTGGCCAGACCTTTGCCCAGCTGCCGGTGGAAGTGAAGAATGCCCATAGCCACCGTGGCCGTGCGGCGCAGGCCATGGCGGCACTTATCCGCGCCAACTGGTTAGGGACCTGAGCGGCCATGATTCCGATCACGCCAGTGGGCCGCGAAACAGACGCCGCGGTGCAGCGCGACATCCAGCACTACATGCGGCCCGGCACCTTGCAGCTGTCGGCGCTGCCGCCGCTGTCGCTGTATGTGCACCTGCCCTGGTGTTTGAAGAAGTGCCCCTATTGCGACTTCAACTCCCACGAGCAAAGTTCACAAGGCCTGCCGGAGCAGCGCTACATCGATGCCGTGGTTGCCGACCTGGAAGCGGCGTTGCCGCTGATCTGGGGCCGCACGGTGCACAGCATCTTCATTGGCGGTGGCACGCCCAGCCTGTTTTCACCACAGTCCATCGACCGCCTGTTGGCTGACATCCGCGCCCGCCTGCGGCTGGAGGCGAACTGCGAGGTCACCATGGAGGCGAATCCCGGCACGTTCGAGAAGGACCGCTTCAAGGCCTTTCGCAGCGCCGGTGTCACGCGCCTGTCCATCGGCGTGCAGAGTTTTAATGACGGGCACCTGAAGACGTTGGGGCGCGTGCATGACCGCGCGCAGGCGCTGGCGGCGGTGGAAGAAGCTGCGCAGTCGTTTGCCACCTTCAACCTGGACCTCATGTATGCGCTGCCCGGGCAGACGATGGAGCAGCTGGACGCCGATGTGCAACTGGCGTTGCAGTTCGCGCCGCCGCACATCTCCATTTACCACCTGACCATCGAGCCCAACACCTACTTTGCCAAGTTCCCGCCGCAGATTCCCGAGGACGACACGGCCTACGCCATGCTGGACCGCATCACCGAGCTGACGGGTGTGGCCGGGCTGGAGCGCTACGAGGTGTCGGCCTATGCCAAGCCCACGCACCGCTGCTTTCACAACCTCAATTACTGGCAGTTTGGCGACTACCTGGGCATTGGTGCGGGTGCGCACAGCAAGCTGAGTTTTGCGCACCGCGTGGTACGCCAGGTGCGCTTTCGCGACCCTGTGCGCTACATGCAACAGGCACTGGCTGGCAACGCGCTGGCGCAGGACGAGGAGGTGGCGCGTGCGGACCTGCCGTTTGAGTACATGCTCAATGCGCTGCGCTTGCGCAACGGTTTTGGCTTGCGCGATTTCACCGAGCGGACTGGTTTGCCCATCACGGCCATCCAGGCGGGTCTGCAGGAGGCCGAGCGTAAGGGCCTGATCGAGCGCGACTTCGCACGCGTGCGTCCCACGGTGCGTGGTTTTGACTTTTTGAGTGACTTGCAGGCGCTTTTCCTGCAAGAATGAGCCCACGGCCCCGCCACTGCGGCAAGTTGGCACATGGTCCTTCGGGCGGCTTTGTGGGGCGTTGCCCGCATGTCCCGGCACAACGACAGGAGGCTGTTCATGTTTTCGGTGTATGGCAAAGCGGGACGTGTGTTTCGGGGCTCCATGGAAGAGTTGCGCCGCGTCGGGGCGGCTGCGGGCCTCACGCGTACGCGGGGCCTCAGCGCGGTGGGGCAAGAGGGGCGCGACCACGGCAGTGACTCGGGTTTCTCGGCCTTGATGGCTGTTGCACCACCCCCAGCACCTGCTGACTTGGCCCACCGTGTGGCCTTGGCCGCCTACACCGAGGTGCGCAAGACGGACACGCCCCGCCAGCCACTGACCAAGGTGGAGTCCATCATGAGCAGCCAGGTAGTGCTGGTGCCAGACAGCTGCACCATCGAGCAGGCCTGGCTGTTGTTGGAGCAGCATGGCATAGGCCAAGCGCCCGTGGTGTCGGAGCAAAAGGTGCTCGTGGGCCTGCTGGCCCGTGCCGGCCTGATGCGTGCCGATCACTTGCCCCAGGCCGAACAGCACCCCCTGGTCTGGCGCGCGTGGCTGGCCCAGAGCGTGACCGAAGTCATGTGGACGCCTGTTCCCAGCGTGGCACAGGACACCGATATCCGCCGTGTGGCACGCGTGCTGCTGGACACTGGTTTGCCGGGACTGCCTGTTGTGGACGATGAGGGCGTGGTCACCGGGTTTGTGTCGCGCTCCGACATCCTGCGCGCCGTGGTGGCCGACCCGCCCTTGGATTTGTGGACCTGAATCAGGCTTTTTCCATGTGATCGCGCTGTGCGAGTGCCGGGAACAGCCGGAACCACAGGCCCGCCACCAGCATGGTGCCCACGCCGCCCATGACCACCGAGCCCACCGGTCCCCACAGCGCCGCGGTGGCACCTGATTCAAACTCGCCAAGCTGGTTAGACGCACCGATGAAGATGGAGTTGACGGCAGAGACACGCCCACGCATCTCATCCGGCGTTTCCAGTTGGACCAGGGTGTTGCGCGTCACCACGCTGATGCAGTCGGCCGCCCCGGTGACGACCAGCGCCAGCAGCGACAGCCAGAACGAGGTGGACAGACCAAACACCAGCATGGCCAGCCCGAACACGCCAACGGCGATCAGCAGCCGCGGCCCCACCCGGCGGCGCAGCGGCCAGCGCGTGAGTGCCAGGGACATGGCCAAAGCCCCCACGGCAGGTGCCGAGCGCAGCAACCCCAGACCGGCAGGGCCGGTGTGCAGAATGTCTTTGGCATATATCGGGAGCAAAGCGGTGGCGCCGCCCAGCAGCACCGCGAACAGGTCCAGCGAGGTGGCACCCAGAATCACTTTGCGCCGCCAGACAAAACCGATGCCTGCAAACAGCGACTGCCAAGTGGCCGCAGCCTGCGGCGGCTTGTGCCGGTAGCGCACCAGCAGGGTCAGCGCACCGGCACCGAGCAACAAGGCCATGCAGGTGACATAGACGTAACGGGGGCCCAGGGCATACAGCAGTCCGCCTAGCGCCGGGCCGCCAATGATGGCCATCTCCATGCCCGTGGAGCTGATGGCAAATGCGCGGGGCAAAAGACTTGCTGGCACCAGCAGGGGAATCAGGGCTTGCTGCGCCGGCATCTGGAAGGCACGCGCCACACCCAGCATCACCGCCAGCCCCAGAATCAGCTCCCGTGTGGCAAAGCCCTGGGAACTAGACACCAGCATGAGGGTGGCCACTGCGGCTTGCAAGGCCATGCAGCAGGCAAAAATGCGCCCGCGGTGCACCCGGTCGGCCAGGTGGCCAGCAGGCAGCGTCATCAGCAGGGCAGGAACAAACTGGAAGAGCCCTACCAGACCAAGGTCCCAGGCACTGGCGGTGATGTCGTACATGTGCCAGGCCACAGCCACCATGAGCATCTGGTTGCCCATGATGCCCGACAGGCGGGCCAGCCAGAACCGGACGAATGCAGTTTGGTTCAGCAGGCGGGGTTCGTGGGGATGCTGCAAATCATTTGATGGCTGCCGAATCAAGAATTTCATGGCCGTTCTTTCGGGAAAACGGGGTATTTCCCGGTGTTCGAAAAATCATGAATTGTCCAACTGAACAACGGCGTGCCAGGCCATGCCTGAAACAACACCCTCTGCGTCAGCGCTAGAGGAATGGAAAGAGGCAGCGGCAGCATGACAACGGGCTTGGGCATAGCCAACCAAAACAGTCAAGAATGGATTCTACTTCCCAATAAATGGCAAATATGATAAATTTGACACCAAGTTGATTTGATTTTCACCGCTAAAGATTGATTTAGGCAATGAATTAATCATTTTCGGCCTATTTCATGAAGGACGTAATACAGATGAACACTGCCGAACACAGCCCCAATTTTTCAGTCGCCCATCGCACTGCTGCCGATTTTTCATCCGGCCCGCAGGAGTACCTGAGTTTTTGCCTTGGCGGTGAGGAATATGGCATTGACATCCTGAAGGTGCAGGAGATCCGGGGATTCGAGCAGCCCACTCGCATGACCGGTGCACCGGAATTCGTCAAAGGCGTATTGAACTTGCGTGGCGTCATCGTGCCCATTCTGGACCTGCGACTGAAGTTCGGAATCCCTGACCCTTCGTATGACGCGCTGACGGTCACCGTGATTCTTGCGCTGGACCATTTTGTGGTGGGGATCGTGGTTGATTCTGTGAGTGACGTCGTGGAACTTGCACCTGAGCAGGTCAAGCGCGTGCCGGAATTCAGCGGTTACGTGACCTCCACATGCATCACCGGCATCGGGACCCTAGAGCAGTCCGGTCGAGACCGCATGCTGATTCTGTTGAATATCGAAAAGCTGATGGGCGGCAGCGACATGGGGCTGATACAGCCTGCGCTCCAGTAAATACCGCAGCTCACTGCGTGAAGCACGAAGACAACCCATGAATTGAACCTTGTATGAACTTTAATGACCTAAAAATATCAACCCGCCTGTCTATCCTCATAGGCGTTTTATCAACACTTTTGATTGGCGTCGGCATGCTGGGCCTCTATGGCATCAGTAAGTCAAACGACTCACTGAAGACGGTCTATGAAGACCGAGTGGTTGCCCTTGATCAACTGGGTCAAGTGAGCTACTTGCTGCAGCGTAATCGTGTTTTGATAATGGGCATGTTGCTACAACCGACTGCTACCGCGGTCGAGCGGAACAACCAAGAGTTCCGCACAAATGCAGAGAAAATTGTGCAAGTGTGGGCCTCTTATATGGCCACCTACTTGACGCCAAATGAGTCAACGTTGGCTCAGGAATTTATAAAAGTTGAAACCCCCTATGTGAAGGAAGGACTGTTGCCTGCAGCCGACGCAATCGTCGCGGGTGACTTTGAGGCAGCGAAAGCCATTTTTGTGGGAAAGATTGAAGGCCAGTCACCGGCCGTGTTCGAAGCGATTCGAAAATTGAATCAGCTGCAACTCGATGTTGCGAAGCGCGAGTATGAAACGGCCAAGGCGGGTCTTCAAACCACATTGACTATTTACGTTGCAGCCATCGTGGCTGGTCTCCTGTTTGCTTTGGCTTTTGGATACGCCCTGGTGCGTGGAATCGGTCGCCAGTTGGGTGGAGAGCCAAGCGACGCAGTCAGTTTGGCCAAGAGTGTTGCCTCGGGTGATTTAAGTACTGAAATACTGATCCAAGGTGGTGACACTAGTAGCCTCATGGTTCAACTCAAGAGCATGCAGGAAAGCCTGTCCAGGGTCGTGTCCAGTGTGCGCCAGGGCTCCGAAGGGGTATCAACTGCCAGCGCTGAAATTGCATCCGGCAATCACGACCTGTCCTCACGCACCGAGCAGCAAGCCAGTGCGCTGGAGGAAACCGCCGCCAGCATGGAAGAACTCGCATCCACTGTGAAGCAAAACGCCGACAACGCCCGTCAGGCCGATCAACTCGCCAAGAACGCCTCCACAGTGGCCATCAAGGGCGGAGAAGTGGTGAGCCAGGTGGTGGAAACCATGAAGGGCATCAACGAATCTTCCAGAAAGATTTCCGACATCATCAGCGTGATTGACGGCATTGCCTTTCAAACCAATATCTTGGCGCTTAATGCTGCAGTGGAAGCGGCCCGTGCCGGTGAACAGGGCCGTGGGTTCGCGGTGGTGGCAAGTGAAGTGCGCTCCCTGGCTGGCCGCAGCGCGGACGCTGCAAAGGAAATCAAGTCACTGATCAATGCCAGCGTGGACCGCGTGGAGCAGGGCACTGTGCTGGTTGACCAAGCCGGTGAAACCATGACCGAAGTGGTGAGTTCGATCAAGCGGGTGACAGACATCATGGGTGAGATTAGTGCCGCCAGTACCGAACAGGCAGCCGGTGTAGCCCAGATTGGTGAAGCCGTGCAGCAAATGGACCAGGTCACCCAGCAAAACGCTGCGTTGGTGGAAGAAATGGCCGCCGCTGCCAGCAGCCTTCAAAGCCAAGCCGGCGATCTGGTGCAGACCGTAGGGGTGTTCAAACTGGCACATACAAGCCCGACAGTTGGCCAAGCTAACACGCAGCGCAAGTTGTCGACCAGCAGCGCTCCCGCAAATGCCGCAAAGTTGACCAAACCGGCGACCAAAAAACTGGGATTTACAGCCCCAAAGGCTGCGGTCGTACCGCGGCAATTTGGTCTGAGTACTCCCAAACTGGCGGTTGCAGGTGGTGATGACTGGGCGAACTTCTAATCTGCGCCCGCTGTGCTACGGGTGTTATCAGAAGCTTGGCAGTCCGCGCAGCAGACTCCATAGCCGAACCATGCGTGCTGGTAGCTGTTTGTCGCTGATGCGATGAGCCCAGCCAAAAAACTCCGTCGGGCGTCCTGAGGGAGTTTTTGCATTGCTTGGGCTTTAGTGCGGTTTTGCGAGAAAGCAAAATGCGGCCCATCGTTCAAAAAAGCGCAACGTGTCCAAATGGACAGGTTATGGTGAATGGGACATTTAGACAGGCTGCGCGAGCGCAAGCCAGAATGGCGGAAGCTGTGTCGGTGTAACGAGTTTCCATGAATGTACGCGAATGCTCACGATTGATGAACGCATCATTGAGCCCGTGAACCGACTTGTCCACGAATGTCTTTCTAGTCAACTACTCGATGTCCAACAGTATCCTCTGACATTTTGATAGTTGATTTTGATAGTAAGGCGGAGCCAGTTATGCTCACCTATTGGAGGAGCAATGCCTGGACCAATCCACAAGCTGACGGATACCAAGATCGAAGCCGAACTCAAGAAGGCGCGAACCGCCACCTCTAAGGGCAACGGAAAGCCGATCCTCTTGGGCGACGGCGGAGGGCTAACCCTCCAAATCTCTAGGACCGGCACTGCCTCCTGGCTCCATAGATATATGCGTCATGGCAAACCCGTTGGCATGGGCTTGGGCCCGTACCCCGCCATTAGCTTGAAGGGCGCAAGGAAAAAGGCTGAAGAAATACGACAGCAGCTCGCAAATGGGACGGATCCGCTGGCTTCAAAGCGGGCGCAACAAGCCGAAGAGAAGCTCGCGGCAACAAGTAAAACGACGTTCGACAGTTGCGCTGCAACCTACATCTCTGATCACAAGGCCGAGTGGAAGTCTGCAAAGCATGCACAACAATGGACTAATACCTTGGCTATGTACGCTTCGCCGATCATCGGTGACCGGGAGATCGGCAGTATTTCCACTGCAGATCTAGTGCGAATACTGAAACCAATCTGGCTGACAAAGAACGAAACCGCCTCGCGGGTTCGTGGGCGCATTGAAGCTGTACTCGACTGGGCTACCGCCCACGGCATGCGTAGTGGAGAGAATCCGGCACGCTTTCGCGGACATCTTGAGCACCTTTTGGCGCGCTCAACGCCGGAGCAACGCGCCGAGAAGCATCACCTCGCCATGCCTCACAACAAAATCCCTGATTTTTTTGTTGAATTGGCCAAGCAAGATGGCATGTCGAGATGGGCATTGGAATTCCTGATACTCACGGCCTGCCGCACATCGGAAGTGCTGGGTGCCCAATGGCAAGAGGTGTCCTCCGACGGCACGCTGTGGGTCATTTCCAAAGACCGGATGAAGGCGGGAAAGGAACATAGAGTGCCATTGGTACCTCGCGCCCTGGAAATACTTGAACAAGTAAAGCCTTTCAAGAGAGGGGCCGGTGTTTACATCTTCCCAAGTGGCTCGGAAGACAAGCCATTAAGCAATATGGCGTTGTCCATGTTGCTTCGGCGCATGGGAGTTGCTGATGCGACAGTGCACGGTTTTCGTAGCACGTTTCGCGACTGGGTCGGAGAGAAGACCACTCACGACCACCGCACAGCCGAGGCCGCGTTGGCCCACAAGCTTCCGGACAAAGTTGCGGCGGCCTACGCAAGATCTGATCTGTATGAGAAGAGGTTTGCCATGATGAATGATTGGATGGCTCACTGCACCTTGGGGGCGTCGTAATGGCCAGAACTGCGGCATGGCGCAAAGGTGAACTGTCATGGACATGCGGCAATCAAAACTGGAGGCAGCCGGGCAAGTATGGTCTTTCTGAAGAAACGCCAATGCAAGGTTGGGCATGGGAATTCCTTAGGCGCAATGCTTCATACCAAGCATCAGTGGATTCAGGCGATGACGAATCGGCGGGGAAGTGGGGCCTCGTAGCGTTGGTGGACTATCGAAAGTCATTCGCACGTTTGGGAGAATCTTCTCGTCCCAAGTGGCTGACGCTCCAAACCTTTGAATTGCTTCTCGGACCTCAACCACCATTGAGCTTGACGGCGGATCAAATTGCGTTGGTCTTTGATCGACGGCGCACCTTGCAAAAGGACGTTTTGCAACGGCAACTCGCCGAATTCGTCGAGCGACTTTTCCGGTCGGATGAACACAGTTGGGGAAAGGTCCTCCCGAAGAAAAACAGTGGAGGCAGAACATACAGTCTCTCTTCCCTACTTACCTGCCTTCGATTCGCGGACGCTGTCGCGCAAGATAGAAACATTGATGCAGAGCAGCTACAAAAAGCACTTGGGCTTACATCGGCACGGGCCGGGAGGGAATTGCACGAGGCGTACGTCAAAGCCAGTTCTCTAATCGAGAAGGACTATTCTCGCCTTTTGGATCAAGAACTATCGCCGCTGCGGAGCGTTCCGTTCGCCCTGCGCCGGAAGTCAATTCCGACAAGATCCAAGGTACTTGTCATTGATACCCCTCCCAGCTGGGATTAATCCGGCAAACCAATCACGATTAATAGGAATTTAGAGTTTTCTTGTGCTTGCGCCGCACACTACACATTCCAAGACAGCTATGGAAGTAGGCAAACAGTGGCAGCAAAAACACGCAAGTTCGATGATCTCCCGCGCTGGACTCCGCGGGTACTGGAGTCTCACGAATTTTCCACCGTCCGCCTGCTGCTCATCCATGATGTGTGTGCCCGCGTCAGCTTCAGTCGGGCGCAGATCTACGACATGATGGCTGCGGGTTGTTTTCCTCGCCCCATCAAGTTTTCACCTGGTCGGCGCGGCTCAGTTCGTTGGCCTGATATTTGGATTAGCGAATGGCTGAAGCTTGCCGTTGAAAGTGCTGTCACCGCCAACTTGGAGGTGAATCATGAAGCCATCTAAACCGGCCAACACTTTCACTGGCAGGTCAATCTTGGCTACTCTCAGCGCGTTGGGTCCCGGTGAGAAGGGCGCATTTCGAGGACGCATCTACACAAAAGTTCAAGGCATCAACGGTATTGGACCGATCCCAGGTGGCCTTCTTCGTTACAACGGTCGAGAGTCGACAGGTCACGCCCTGTTGATAAGGAACGGTGCGGGTGAGCCGGTGAATTTGCTGACGTTGCACCCCCGCTTTCCGGAGGATAGGCGGCAGGAATTGCTGCCACTGGCGCCGGTGAGCGGAACCTACATACATTTTCCCGCCACAAAGACACCGCCATCCCAGGTCCTCATCGTGACAGCAGATTGGTACACCGCCTACCTGCTGGGAAAGGTGACGGGCTATGCGGCTGTAGCCTGTCTCTTTGCAGAAAACATGCCTAAGGTACTCAGCACTTGGTCAAGTCGGGGCACGGAACAGTCGTTCTGGGTCTGCTTTGACGGTTCTGCAGACGATATAGATAACCCGGAGCTCATTGCCCTCACGTCCTTGTTCGAGAACAAATCGGCTCGACTGCACCTCATCCCATCCGGCGCTGGACGAACCTTCCTTGACGTCTATAAGCATCGTGGCTACGCGGGGCTGGCTGAGGTCGTTTACCGTGCGCGCGAGGCGAAATCACCGCCATTCCTCAAGTATGAAAAGCATCCAGAACTTGGTGTGAAGTACCTGCCGCTGTCATGGCCAAGCCCTGTCGCGGGGCAGTTCCTTTTGATGCACCTTAGGCAGACTCTAAGCAGCTTCATCAGTATGACCCCAGCTGCAAATCTTCTGGTTGCCCTTTGGATCATCAGGACCTATGCATCAACGTGCTTCCGATTCAGCCCGGTCCTCGCAATTGGCTCGCCCGAGCTTGGTTGCGGAAAATCCACAACAGCCTATTTGCTCCAGTTCCTGTGCCGTCGTGCACACGGCACGAGCTTCATTGGTTCGGCCAATCTAAAGACACTTCTCGCAAGCAGAACACTCAACTCGGCAAGGGAATTCAGGGCTGCTGATCATGAGACGTTGATCCTGGACGAGGCACAGGACATCTTCAATGACCGAAAAGTAGTGGCTGCACTGCGCACGACGTTCGACCGCTTGTCTCTTGAGATTACGACAAGCACAAAGTACAAGATGGCAAAAGAAGGTCTGCAAGGGTCCGTCGTCCTTGCCTATCGGGCAGACTCCCTGCCGGAATCCCTGGCAAGCCGCAGCGTCCACATTCAGTTGCAACGACTCGACGCAGACCAGGAACTTTTGCGCCAGGAAACGTTGCTTGACGAATCGGTTCAGAGCGAATTCATGGCTATTCGAGCAATGATGCGCCGCTGGGTTGAAGACAACAGCACCACACTTTCTCAGAGCGAGGTCCTTTCATTGGGGCTAAAGAATCCTCGGGCGAATGATGTCTTCATGCCGCTGTTGGCAATTGCGCGTGCCATTAATTCTGATGTCGTGGAAGAGGCCGTGAATGCGGCGACGGCCAGCGTGGCAGAAGGAGTCAGCACGAGCCCAGGCCTGCAGTTGCTTTGGGAGATACGCAACGTTATGCATGGATATGGCGAAAATCACATCTCAACCGCGGACCTGGTCGGAAAGCTGAAGGCACTTCCGGACTCGCCTTGGGCGCACCTCAACAGCGCTAACCTGTGGCGAATTCTCGGGCCCTACGGCCTTTCGACCGCAAACGCTCGAATTGGGAAGCATATTGTCAAAAGGTTTCACACCTCAGCGCTTCAAGTCGCTTTCAGCAGGTATCTTCCGGACGCCGAATTGCCAGACGAGGCCACCACTGCTGCATGCTCCGAGGATATTTGACCATGCATATCGGCTCCGCAGTAGCGGGTGTAGCGGGTGTAGCGGGTGTAGCAGGTATTGAAAACCAAATACTCCTCCAATTGCAAATTTCTGAAATTTGCATGCAAGCAATCGGTTGATCCTCTCACAGCCGACATTCCGTCCGGAAGAGCCATTCGGCGGCCCAAAGAGATGGTTTGCCACCACTTTCCGGGATCTACGACGTTACCGCCAGAAACAACGCACCGATATGCACATTTAACTAGCCAAAAGCTATAGCAATGCACATCCGTTCGCAATTTGTACGCGCATACCGCACAACCCTCCATAGGAGCATCCATGCCTACAACGCGTACTACCGGCCAAGACCAACACGGCCACCTCCACATCGACCGCTTCAGAGTTATCGGCTACTGCCCTCACCGCCCAGTTGGTAAGGTCGCCCTCTTCGGGGAAATCTACTCGGCCCTCGCCATCAAGGGCACAGCGGTCAAAGGTGCCCCAGACTACTACGTCCGGTCGCGCCAGCTTTCGAGCCATAGCGAGGCTCGCCAGATCGAATTACATGTCTGCCCGCCTCAACTGCTCACCCAGCAGAACGTGTTCGGCGGTAACGATCTCGTCAATCTCGCCGTTCGCTGCCTAGAATCGGTCATCGAGCAAGAGGACATTCAGCTCCTTGGCGACCCGTGGCGTACTTGGCGCGAGGGTAAATTCAAGGTAACTGAGGCGCATATCACTGGAAATCTGGCAATGCCGCGCGAGTGCGTGCTTCCGACCATTGATGCCGTAGACCAGAACCATCGCAAGGGTAAGCATCGCGACGCAGAAACAGCGATAACTATCGGGTTCTCTCCGGCTCGCCGCTCGCGCTACTGGGCTCTTACCCTGTATGACAAGTGGCTTTTGATGAAGACGTTGTGGACCGACCCTACCCAGGAGCAACAGCGCATCCTGGATGCCATCGAGGACTCGATTCGCGCCGAGTTGAAGTTGTACTCCATGCAATTGAAACGCCTAGGTCTGAACGAAGGTTGGATGTGGCGAGGTGCGGACCTGAATAGCACCTTCTTCGACGCACTTAACGCTTTCGGGGTGAAGCATGCAATTCAACGCCTACTCACCTCGGACGAGCTCAGTGCCCTGCCACTTGCGACTCGCAAGGTCTACATGCTCTGGCTGAAGGGAGTTGCAGTGTTCGAGCAGTTCGCGTCGAGAAGCACCGCTTGGAAGCACATCAACCTGATTCGAGAGATCACCAGCGTTGACTGCAGCGGAAATCGCCGCCCCGACGCGCTCCCGGACCTTGAGCTTGAAAAAGTGTTCACTCCGTTGGGCCTGATCGCAGCACCTTCTGGACTGCGCTTCTAAGCTGTCAAGCAATGCTCTGTAAAGGGCTTCTACACATCTTTGTGCGAATAGGAGCCCTTTATGTCCCGCTTTCAAACCCATCTCAATGAACACCAACGTAAGAAGTACCTTTCCCCCAAGAGTAAATTCCCAGCCCGAACACCTACGGCGGGACAGGTACTTTCGCTCCTCGGAAAGCACGACTTTCACATATGCGAAATCGTGGAGCACAAGCATCACATATGGATTCGATTGGGATGTGGCGCAACAATCTCCGTCTACACCACAGACACCATCCTGGTTCAGGGCCGCATCTACGGCTGTGGTGCCGCTGAAGCTGGTGCGACGCTCCGACAAATATTGCCAGGGCGGCTAGTTTGGCAAGCAAGGATCGACCTGTAAACCTGCTCGTGACGCATCGTGGCGTGTGATCGCAGGCTATTTGGCGCCAAATGGCAATTCAGCGCCACTGTGGCCACGATGCTCCTCAATTTAGCCATTGTTTAGCCGAGGAGAAACTATGGCCGTAAAACTTCTTAGGTGGGGCAACTCCGTGGGGATTCGCCTATCTCAACAGGTGCTCAAAGGCGCAGGACTTACCGTAGGTGACTACTGTGAGGTTCGGCTGCTAGATTCGGGCGACATCAGGTTACGTCCGTCAAAGGGCACGAGGCCTGCAGAAGGCCAGCCTGAAACTCCTCGCGCCAAACTTCCAGAGACGAAGTGGTGAAGCTGAAACAAGGGTCTGGCGCACAAAGGCCGTTGAGGTTTACCGTTGTTCCTCAATGTGTAGTGCGCTGGATGTAGTCCAAGATCTTTCGCGACTTGAACACCTGTGCAATCTGCAAACAGTTTTGCCCCATTGCATCCGGCTGAAGAGGCTCGCCACCATTTTGGATCATCAAGTCAAATAACTCCGGAAGATCACTTTCTGCTGCCAGCATTAGTGGGGTACGTCCTGGAACTGGATACTGATGCACTGCATTGGGTTTAGCGCCCGCCTTCAGGAGCAATGCAGCAATCTCGATCAGATTGGCGACTGTGTGCTGTGCGACATGCCTGCTCACCAAATGTTCTGCAGTTGCCAAAGCTACGTCGGCGTGCAAACTCAGCGCAGAGGTATCAGAGCCAAAGGTGCCTGCAACGCCGAAACGCCGCAGAGTGTCTTGCTGCAAACTGTCGGGTTCTTCAAATAGCTTCGCTGCTACCGTTTCAAACATCCTCACAGGGCTAACCTTGCAGAACAATTGGGACACCAAGTAGTACAGCGGCGATTGATCCTCGGTCAAGATCCGTTTCTCAACATCCGCCCCTTGAGCCAAGAGCGCCTCAACAACATCTGGCAAACCGAGGTCAATGGCGCACATCAGCGGTGTCTGGCGTTTTCGATGAGTCGCGGCATTGAGCGTCTCTATTTGATGGGGCTGCGCCAACAGCAGGTCCAGCACTTCACGCTTGCCGGTTGCCGTCGCATTTTGCAAAGCGCACAGCAAGGCTGACCCTCCGGAACTGTCGAGGTCATCAACGGAGGCCCCAACCTCCAACAGTGCCTTGACACGGTCTAGCATGCCAAAGGATGCGAAAAGCCGTAGCTGCGGCCAACGTCGCACATCACCGCCAGCAAAATGCACGGCTCGTATCCGATTCGGTGTTTTGAGGTCAACCTTGATGCTGGCAATTTTTTCTGTGGATATGAACATCATTCCGGGCATCGGCTGCATAGACAGATCGGCCTCGCATTCAATAAAGCGTCCTTGTGCGGGAAATCGCAGCGGCAACTGGCTCGCAAACTGATCGACCTCCCAGTCCCCCAAAACATCCGACGCGTCTGGCTTGCGGAATAAGCCTAGTGCAATTCCCATGTGCTTGAGTCGTTTAAGAAAGGCCCTCTTGCCCAAGAAGGCTGCAACACCAGACGCTTCGGAAATCAGGTCTTTTATTTGATGCCCCGCCCGATAGCTGGCCAGATTAAAAGCCAGTTCGTAGTATGGAAGTGCCTCCTTGTATTGCCCTGAAAGCACGTTCCAACGACCCTTCATCCACTCATAGTGATAGGCCGTTCGGCCCTGCGGATCACACAATCTGGCCATAGCTTCCAGTGCCTCGATTTCATGCCACGTACGGGCTTGATCGCCGCTTCGCTTTCGTGACGTGCGCATGAGGTCATTCCAAAGCTTTCCCCCTGGCTCTGCCAATTCAGGCCAAGCATTTCCGGTGCGCTGGACTAATGCTGTCAGACGTGATGTGACAGCCTTCGGGTCTACTGCCTGCCCCTCAGCATAGGGGAGCATCAGCGACCCAAGCGATCCACCCCAAGTGCGTTCGAGTCTTGATAGGGCAGAAGAAATCAAAAGCCAAAAAGCAGCAGAGGAAGTCCGCGCAGAATGCCCAGTTAACCTGGTGCAAAGGAGCTTGATGCTCTGCGACGACGGAATATCAACTCCATTGCGCCACTTTCTGATCTTCTCCTGTTCGACACGATCTGAACCTGTGCTTTCCGGGAAAAGCTCCTGCTCTACAGGCGCATTCAATATGCCATCGAGCCATTCGAGGGTCACCGTGATAGGTGACCGTTTCCCACCAAGCAGATCGCGAACATCTGGGCCGGGCATGCTAGGACTGGCACGATGCAGCAATCTGGCTGCAGCAGGCGCAAAGAACTCTTCTACCAAGATCGGTAGCGCATCACTTCTGCTCAAAGCATCTAGCGGCACATCCAATACCAAGTTGGTGTACTCAACTCTCATCGAGGAGATCCAAGGGGAGATGATCTCTCGTGCGGCATCGCCAATAACCCGCGCAGAGCCGTTAATCAGAAGGTCGCCGATAACGGCGTCCAGATTCTCCCAATCAAAGTCGCCCTCGCGCGCCAAGCGACCAACATTACTGTCGGTCTTATTGATGTCCAGCGCTCCAGCCAGTGTGGAAATGCACTCGCCAAATCTTGGGTATGGAGGCAAATCCTTGCTCATGGATGCGCAATCAAATCAATGCGACGCACATCGCGCTTGAAATTTTTGCTGGCCCGCCAGTCGCTGGGCGTACCAGGAACCGGTAGTTTCTGGCCGTTTGGTGCAATGATCTTTCCGTGCTTTGTTCCTGCCATGTACCGCCACCCTGTGTTCACTAGCTTCCGCACTATGGCGGATATCTCTTTGTCGTTGCTGTATCGCATGGTAATGGTCAGGATCAGCGCCACTTATGACGCTGATCCCTTTCCCTTACTTGGAGCTCTTCGGCGTACCTTGGTTGTTCGCAGCCGCACGCTGTGCCCGTGCAGCAAAGGTGCCAGCATTGACTTGCCCGCCGTTGACCTTAGCGGCAGCGGACTGGATGCGACCAGCGCCCTGGCCAGTCATGGGCGTGGATTTTGCAGAAGATTTGGACATGAGAACCCTTTCAATAGTGACGTTGCTCGGATCGGCAACAGTTGAAAGGTTAGAGATAGGCCTCGGATTCGTCTGCCGCGCCGTTGCTCAAATATTTTCAATATTTGAAAGTTGGCTACTCGGCAATGATCCTTGCGACCTAGTCAATAGCGGGTAAGGGGCCGGAAGCGGTCGTCGGTGAACGTCTGCTTTCGGGCAGTAGGCAGCAGCTTGTTCACTCCAGGTGGCCTTGTCGTTCGAGTTCCTCGGCAGCCGGCTCGAAGGCGGAAAGGTATGCATCAACGACCTCTACCACCTTGATAAGAGACTCATTTGTAATGTCGAGCGAACGCATCTTGCCAAGGTAGGGCGTGCTGTACCTGTGCGGCTCGCGGAAGCCAGTAAGCGCGAACTGCTGCCCCTCCGGTGCGTGCGCATTTGGATTGACTTCGTTCTCTCCTTTGTGTGCCGTCGCATGACGAAGTGCTTCGATGTCTGGAAAGTGATCGTCCAGGCGCTTTCGAGCGCTGCGGGTGACGGCTGAGTCGATCCAAGGCAGAAGCGAAGGACACTTTCGCAGTTGCACTGCTTGAATCTTCTCCATTCGAGAGCGAAGGTGATACAGCTCAAGGATGCATTCGTTACATGCGATCCATCGCCAGCGGCTTGCAACGTCTTTAGAGATTGAGTTTGGTGGGGAGAGTGATGTCCGATAGAGAGCCAATGCCGCATCCCACCCCTTGGCGCTGCACTCAACGCCGGTCAGGAGGGCGTAGAGGGATTTGACTTCGGCTATCTCAGCGGCCGGAGTGAGAATTGAAGGCCAAAGCAGTGGAGTGTGCGTCATTCTGCGGCCTAACGTTTGAGCTGGAGCGAAGCGTTAAGGCGGACCATGGTGGCTGCCCGCTTTAGGCTGCACGAGCTGAAGGTAGATTTCTATTCATTGTCTTCACGCTCACCTAATACTAGAGTCATGCGGAATCCACTGTCTTGGATGAGAACCTCCTCCCAGAGATTCCAGCGCTTAGCGTCTCGATCATTCAGCCACCAGTGCGCATCTGAATCTTCTTGGTCAGAAATGACCCCGGTCTCCCCATTAAACCCACGAGCATGAGTCTTGTGAAACAGTTCCTGTCCTTTGCGGAGATCAATCCAAGGGAACTCACCGCCCCTGATCGAGTAAATGTACTTGCCATCCTTTGAGAACACGACGGCGAAATCATCGCCATGAAGTTGGGCATACCGTCGAGCGGCCGCTTCCTTGCTAACACCGCATAGCGTATGCAACTCCAATAGACGCGACATCTCAGCACTGCCCCGGATTGATGAGTGCGCCATGATCTCTTTCGCTGGCATCAACAAGCACGATGCAAACTCGTTTGCCTGAGCCTCCATGCCATGCTGGCCACGACTCGTCAGCTCTGAATTGCGTAGATCATCCTTGTTGCACAGCATCCTGTCGCTACCAGGCGGGGCAACATGGCGCAGGTTTACGAAGTGGCCTAACTCATGAGCAATGGTGAAGCGGCTGCGTTGGATTCCCCGCCCAGCGCGCAGAAGGATATAGCCGTGGCTCTTGGCTTCATCCTGAATTAGGCCACCCTCAAATGCGTCCGTCTCCATCTCCTGAATTTCCAGGATGCCGCATGCCTTGGCGACTGCTTCTATAGGCAATGGGAGCAACGTCTCGAGTTGCTGCTTTACCTGACCAATAAGGATTGAGGCCAGCCTGTCCGGCTGGGCAGTATCCGCTAGATCGCTTCGATCAACTTCTAGATTTACCTCCATTGCCCATCTCCCTAAGGTTCTTGGTGAGCCCGCGCACTACTTCCAATTGCTCTGGCGTAAGCCCTCTTAGGTCACGAAAGAGCGGCGCGAGATTCTCTTCATCGGCAGAAGCATCTACCTCTCCAATCAACTCTTTGATGGGTATGGCCAAAGCTCTGGACAACTCGGTCAGCAGAGCCAATGTCGGATTGCTGGTTTTGCCCTGCTCCAAATCCCAAATGTGAGCCTTTGACGCGCCAACCTCATCCGCAAGCTGCTGCAGAGAGAGATTTTTTGCCATGCGAAATTTTCTTAACCGAACACCAAATGTGGAAGCCATCGGCGCATGATACAGACGAATTCGTAAAGATACATCTTGACAACGAAATCGTACTGATTAATCATTACGGCACGGCAATCTCGCCGTGTAACTGGAGAAATCCAAATGCGTAAGCCTCTCGGTACTACTGCCCGCACGGGCGAAACCTGTCCTGAAAGTGGTGTGTGGCGTCCCGCCAATGGAAATACGACTGCGCCGATTGCCGTTGGCAACCGGATGCCGCCGTACAACCAGCAGGCGACGACGTGGACTTTGGTCCAGCACGCCTAAGCGAAAGGGTGAGCAGGTGGAGAGCGGGACCTTAGGGTCCCGCTTTTTTTGAACAGCGAGTACCCCACTGCCGGTTGGTTTGGGACACACGCTGGGCTTGTAGCCTTTCCTGCATTTCAGCCACCTATCCGCATCAACTGACATATCTCGCGGATGTCTGCTATCTGGCTTTGAGTCTGCAACCACCGAATTCCGCTTTGGGTCGAATACCGCTGTAGCAATGCGGCTGAATATCGACAATGTTCGATTATCGACAGTCAGCCGCTGCGATTGCACATGCCGTTTGCCGCCTCCGCCGTACAACAGACGTTGACTGAATCAGATGATGTCGATGATCGCGCGCCCAGCCTGAGTCAGGTGGTCTACATGTTGTAGCCTTAGTGGCGAAGGCCACGGCATCAATCGACATACCACCGCTTTTTGTTGTAGCCCCCCCTGATCGTCATTTTGAACCGGAAGAATGGCGCTAAGATGAGATCAGCGGAGGACAAGAGCCAAGTCATGGCCACCTGAAAAACACGCTAAACGAGTAAAACGTCGTGGAATCGGCGGCTGCACCGTGCAGACGCCGCTGGCTTTGACATGGGGTGACTTGTATCTTGATAACGGCTGAGCAACCGCGTGTTGCCCAATTCTCGACACTGGGGCTTGACGCCCACTACCGCACAGGGGAGCGTGACCCCGTAGGCGGCTTTTATCAACCGTGCTTAAATGCCGCTACCCGATACGCCCGTGCCGTAGGCTACTTTCGCTCCAGCATTTTTAGCATCATTGGGCAGCCCTTCTTGGAATTTGCCCGCCGTGGCGGCACTGCTCGCCTCGTGTGCTCCCCGTCCATCACGGAAGACGATGCCCAAGCCATAGCTTCCGGTTACGTGAGCCGGGATGAGGCGATTGCGCAAGCTCTCGACCGCGACATCCTTGAACTTTTGTCTGACCCGTCCCTTGGGTCACGCACAAAGCTATTGGCGACACTGATTCAATGCGGTGTCTTGGACATTCGGTTGGCCGTGCGAAGCAACGGGACGGGGATTTATCACGAGAAAATCGGCATCTTCACTGATGGCGTCGGCGAGCGAGTGAGCTTTCTGGGCTCAGCCAATGAAACATGGAGTGCATGGCACAGTCAAGGCAATCACGAATCCATAGAGGTCTTTCGGGAGTGGGTCAGCTCAGCCGAATCCGAGCGAGTGCAAACCCACGCCTCACACTTTGAGCGACTTTGGGAGGGGATGGTTTCCGGCGTTGACACGGTCGCTTTTCCAGAAGCCCAACGCAAAAAACTGCTCACTACCGCCACGAACTCTTTGGACGGCATTGATGTGGGTTATACCGATGAGCCTATAGCTCCGACGACCAGGCGACGCCAGCCCATGGTGCATCAATTGGCCGCTATTGCGGCTTGGGAAGCTGCCGGTCGCCATGGCGTTTTTGAGCACGCCACTGGAAGCGGCAAAACGTTCACGGCCATTACGGCCATCAAAAAACATCTGGCAACGGATCAACCCGTCATCGTGTTGGTGCCAAGTCAGCTTTTGCTGGAGCAGTGGCGACGTGAAATCGAGGAAGAGATTCCCGATTCGACCGTCTTGATGTGCGGTGGTGGGCATATCAAATGGAAATCCAACGGCAAACTTAAGGCCCACACCAGCCCTGATCTTGGCATGAACCGAGTTGTGCTCGCGACCATGCAAACCGCAGCCACCAACACTTTTATCAATGGTGTGTATGGCGGCGAGCATCTCCTCATCGTTGCTGATGAGATTCACCAAATCGGCAGCCCATTCAACGCCCGTGCCATGGCGTTGGAGACTGGATCCGCTCTTGGGCTCTCAGCGACACCGATTCGCTACGGTGATCCCGAAGGCACGGCCAACATCTTCAAACGGTTTGGCCCGGTGCTTCCTCCCCCCATCACACTGCAAGATGCCATTGACTCCGGCAGGCTGGTCAACTACGAATACCACCCGCACCCGATCCATCTGAGCGAAGAAGAGGCCGAAAACTGGAAGAAGCTCACAAAGCAAATCAGTTTCGAGTTGGCCAAAAGCAAAAAGGCCGTCAATGGCAACGGTGGCTTGACCGACAAAGCCAAGATGCTCTTGATCCAACGCTCACGGATCGCCAAAAAAGCGCAGGTTAAACCGGGTCTGGCCGCTGGCATCATTTGCAAAGCCTATGAAGAGGGGCAACGTTGGCTCGTTTACTGCGAAGACTCGGATCAGCTGACACAAACGATGGACCTGCTGGCCGCTGGAGGCTTGCACCCCATCGAATATCACTCCGGCATGGAAGGCGACCGCCCTGCTGCACTGGAGTGGTTCACTCGCTTTGGCGGCGTTTTGGTCTCCATCAAGTGCTTGGATGAAGGCATCGACATCCCGGCTGTAAGCCACGCCTTTATCTTGGCCTCCTCGCAAAACCCACGGCAATTTATCCAGCGACGGGGGCGAGTCTTGCGCAAGTCAGCCGACAAGCTCCTGGCTGTCATTCATGACGCCATCGTTGTGCCTGTTGACGCGGAGAATGAGCCTGAACAAATCTCACTGCTGAGGGCCGAAATGATTCGAGCACTGCAATTTGCAGACGCGGCACTCAATAAGGGTGCAGGCTCACGCCTACGCACACTCGCCTTATCCATGGGCATCACTATCGATGAGGCTCCTAGTGCTGGCATCGAAGACGAAGGGGAAGATAAAGAATGACCACTGAAATCGATCAAGACTTGGCGTTAACCGCCTTACTGGCTGCGGCTAAAGACGTAGGAACGGAATTGCCAGAGAGCTTCATCAAAGCTTCTTACGCCATTCAGCGACGTCATCAATTCAACCAAGATGAAACGGTCTCGCTTCATGACTTGGTGAAGCTTGTCGAAGATCATGTCGGCCAAGTACAAGGGGAAGGCTCATGAAGCTTCTTAAGCTTACCTGCACCAATTTCATGCCCTACAAAGGCACGATGAGCCTCTCGTTTCCCACGGAGTCACAACGCAATGTCATGGTCATTTATGGCGACAACATGCGTGGCAAAACCAGTCTGCTTAACGCCTTGCGTTGGGGCTTTTATGGCAAAGCTCTTGGCCGACACTCGCGTGAATTGCCGCTTCAAGACCTCATCAACAAAGAGGCCACGCTAGAAGGCGACTGGAGTATGGAGACGTGCATTGCTTTTGAAGACAGCGGCCACACGTATGAATACAGACGCCGAGCCACCAAGCACGCATTGGTTTCCAAGCCAAGCCGCCCGGAGGACTTTGAAATCACCCGTGGACTGCTCAGAGACGGGGTTGCCGTCAATGAATACATGATCGACGCGGAGATCAGCCGTTTTGCCCCGGAACAAACCTCACGCTTCTTTCTCTTCGATGGCGAACTGCTGCAAGAGTATGAATCGCTTCTTATTGATGGCAGTGAACAGGGCCGCAAGATCAAGGAGTCCATCGAGCAAGCTCTGGGCGTTCCTACGCTCATCAAAGGCCGCGAAGATGCGCAAACGCTTTTGAAAATAGCCACGAAGCAGCAGAATCGCGATTTGGAAAAAGTCTCCGGCATGGAGAGACAAATCGAGAGGCAAAAGGCATTGCTCTCAGAAATTGATTCCACCGAGCGGGACGTGGCTGACCTCGAAAGCCAACTCAAATCCACGCGGACTGAAAAGGAGAAACTGGATGACTTCATCGAAGCCACCGAACAAATTCACGCGGCCAAAGAACGACTGACAGCGAATCAAGGCAGTCTTGCCGCCAACACTCAGACGCAAAAGGAGTTGGAACTCCAACGCCTTGGCCTCATGCGTGATGCATGGAAGGACTTGATCAGGCCGCAAATCGCACTCAAGCGAGAACAGCTTGTCGAAGAGAATGCTCAGCTCTCAGAGGCAATGTTTCGCAAAGCCAACATTGCAGGCCAAATTGAGCAACTCCAAAAATCGCTGGGCAATGCCACCTGTCACGCTTGCGGACAGCCTTTGCATCAAACGCAGAGAGAACTCGCTGGAGCAGAGCTTGGCCGACTTGAAGCTGAACACCTCGGCATTGCGGTTGACGAGACTAGTCGCAACCGCATCAGTGCCGAAATTCGTGACTTGGACCGACTACTCAAACCCGGCCCTACCGCTCAAATCAAAATTTGCGACAAAGAACTCTCCAAGTTGAAGGTTGAACAAACCAAGCTGGAAAATGAGATTGAACGACTGCATGATCTGATCAAGGGACAAGACACTGCCGATATAGCCCGTAAACGGGCCTTCCGCGACGGCCTTATCAAAATCGAGGGGGCCACTGAGCAAACCATTCGAGATCGCAAAGCCCAACTGGACAAAACCCGTAGGGAGCTTGCCATGATTGCAAAATCCTTGGAAGGCAACGCAACAGCTCGCTCTGCCAAAAGCTCTCAAATGGTGAAGATTGCGAGTGAACTTGAACGCATGTACGGCCGCAGCATTGACCGTCTTCGCGATGACCTCAAAACTCGTGTTGAACAATTTGCAAGTGCCGCGTTTAAGTCACTCACCACACAATCGAAGTATTCAGGCCTAAAGATCAACAGTAACTATGGCTTGGCCATCTTGGATGAGCGAGGCCACGAAGTCACCATTCGCAGTGCGGGGGCTGAGCAAATCGTTGCCCTCTCGCTGATCGATGGACTAGGTCGTGCAGGCCGCTCGGCTGGTCCTGTCGTTATGGACACGCCTTTCGGACGCCTTGATCCGGGACACCGTGCCAACATCCTCAAATACCTTCCTTCCACAACCCATCAACTCGTTCTCTTTGTGCATGAAGGCGAAGTGGCCAAAAATCGCGACCTTGATCAGATTGCTTCACAAATCGACAGCGTCTATGAGATTAAAGAAGTCAGCACCCGGCACTCCAAGATTGAAAAGGTGACCTCATGAGCGTTACAGAACCCACCAGTATTGGCTTGAGCGAGAAGGCTCACGCATTGCTCACCCAAATGAAGGAAGACAATTTCCTGGCTGAAATGGCCGATGGCTACAGGCTTGGCATTGGACTGGCGTTGGCCCAAGGAGTCGAACCCGATGACGTGCCTCAGCGACGCACGGTCTTTAGTGTGGCCACTATTGATCCCGACCAAGAAATTGCAGCAGCCATTCGAGCACTGATTGACCTCAAAGGCGGCTCGGTTTACCGCATGGCCGAGCGACTTGCTGAGTGGGGCGTTATCGAATTGGCCAAACAATTTGATGGCAGCCCGATTGACGTTGCAACACTGGTGCCCAAAAGCGAGTGATTTGAATTGGGATGAAGTCTTTACGAGCCTTTCTTTTTTCGAGCAGCCCCTCCGGCGAGTGGGCTTGTGCACCCCATCGGGAACTCGAACCCCTGTTGGAAGCGACCCAGCAGGCGTTAGCCGTGGAATCGGCTTGCGTCGCAATTCACATCGGATTTTGGCGACCTGAGACCGTCAAAGTGGCCGAAATCGCTCAGCAGTGGAGCGGTAGACTTTTGCTTTCAGAAGCGGCCATTGGCTCTTTTCCTCCTCCGGTTGTGGTGAGCCATGCCAGTGTGGGCGAAGTCGATGGCCTTGCGTTTCATGTAGCTCTTGAGGGCTTTGGGTATCAAATGGAGGATCCCAGTCATGGTGAAACAAAAAAAAGCTCCTCCATTCACGCCAGTCACACCTCTGGCAAATTTGCTCCACGGGGTTGGGTGGAGCAACTCATTCTTCATAAGCCTGAGAGCGAAGCGTTGTTACGCAAGGCAGCCATTTGGGATGACGAGTCCTATGATGAGCACGAGTCCAGTCTTGAAACCGATGAACGCGTCACACTGGCTCTGGACCGTTATCGCACAGTGACCGGGGTGAAGGTGGATCAAACGAACATTTTGGACAACCTGCACGCCTGTCCAAACTGGCTTCTCAATGATCGGTTGAATTACCTCGACCTGACTGTGCGTATGCGTAATGTCTTTGACGCTCACAGCATGACGACCATTGGGGACTTGGCCAGCAAGGGCTACAGCGGTCTATTGAAATTGCCCAATATGGGTCAGGGGTCCGTTCACGGTCTTGGCACCTTGCTGTGGAAACTCTTTATCCACGGCGACACCTTGCGACGCAAAAGGTGGGATGGACCAGACGCCCCTGCAGATGGCCCGCATCACGTTCGCATTCCCGATGACATCGTTATTGAAGACCCGGTCCCCACATTTGCCCATGTCGCGGATGGCTTTATTGACGCGGCCCAAGTCCTCACCGAGCAAGAGCGTGGCATTTGGGCGGCACGCATCGGCTTTCGATGCAAAGCCCAAACCCTGCAACAAATTGCGACTGCGGTAAGCCTTACCCGTGAACGTGTGCGCCAAATTGAACTCAAGATTTACAGGAAGGTCCATCGCCATCTCTTTTGGACTGCCCTCGAAAATCGTTTAGTAGAGCATCTTGAAGATCGCACTAGCCCTCTTCTCTTGAATGGTATTGCAGCGATTGATCCATGGTTCAAGGGTGTGGAAGATCTGAAAGAGCCGTTGCGTGAAGTGTTCAATCACCTCATGCAAGACAGATTTGCAATCCTCGATATCAACGAAACTCCCGTCATCACGCGGCTACCGTCTGCTGATTGGGAGGACGCCGTTAGCTCCGGCAAAACTTTGCTGCGTGAAATGGTGAGCGAGAAAGTCTCGGAAGACTATGCACGCGTTCAAATTGGAACCCTCATCAATGGGCCTGGCGAAGAGTTGCGTGATGAGCTTTGGGCCACCGTTCGCCCCTTTGCCATGTGGGCACAAAAAGCGGACGGGGAGCGAATACTTGTTGGATACGGTCGCACCGCTGAGGCCGTTGTCGCTGCGATTTTGGAGAGTGCCGGCCATCCGCTTCACTATGAAGAAATCCATCGACGTTCCAAACTTGTATCTGAAAAGGAACACGAAGAGCGAGCGATGCACCACGCTGCACGCAATGTCGCTGTGCTCTATAAGCGTGGCACCTATGGGCTTTTATCTCACTGCCCACTGACTCCAAAGGACTTGGCACTGATAGAGGCTGAAGTCGAAGACATTGCCGCAGGTGCCGACCCGTCCAAGCAATGGCACACCTCCGAACTACTCGATGAATTGTTGGAGCGTGGTTTTGATTTTGATGGGCAACTCACCAAATACATCATCAACATCGCTCTACGGAAATCGAAGTCTTTTGCCAACATGCGACGCATGGTCTGGGGCTACAAAGATAACTGGCAAGCCAGTGCTGCCTCTCGCCTTGATATGCGACAAGCAGTCATGGCCTTGTTGGAAGAAGCTGGGCGCCCACTGAACACACTGGAACTTCGCGAAAAACTCGAAGGCGAAAGAGGGTTGAACAATCACTTTCAAATCCACCCGCAGGGCAACCTCATTCGATTGGGCACAGGGCTTTGGGGACTCGCAAATCGTGACATCAAGGTCGGTGATCCCGATGCATTGCTAGGTCGGCTTGCACAACACCTTCAAGAGACGCAAGAGGGTGTTCACGTCAGCGAAGTTGCAAGCGTTTTGGGAGACATCAATGAAGACGATGCCCTTGCACTCCTTGGACTCGTGAAGCAAAAAGGCATGCGACGCGACCGAGCACAGTATGTCTATTTATCGGCTTGGGACGACGCTCGCCGCATTTGGCCCGCCAGAGCCATCGAGCAAGCATTGGACGCTCACCCCGAAGGCATGACCATTGAACAAGTGCGGTTTGAAGTCAGTCGACTCACTAAGCGTGAATTGAATGGCCTCTACGTCGGCCAAATGCTCTATCACACCGAAGGCTCGTCCTACAACTCCGAGACCGAACTCTGGAGTCGAGAACTAGTCTCCGCTGAGGAGTCCGATGCGGGCGAAGAGGAAACCGCCGCCTCAGACTAACGCTCCGAGCCTCCGTTTGCTACCAACGGAACCTCTTCTTCATCAACGGGCAATGCACACGGCGTGTTGATGGAGTAGACGGCTTGGCGACCTCTCAAAGCCGACTCCACATCACCTTGGAATCGACCAATGCCTCCGCGAATGTATTCGCTATTGAGTTCCACGCAAGCCCACTCACGACCTAATGCTTCAGCGACCATGCCGGTGATGCAGGAGCCCCCAAAGGGGTCGAGCACCATGTCACCCGGATCAGTCAGGAAACGCATGAAATATTCAGGCAGCAAAGCTGGGAATCTCGCCGGGTGAATATCGATGTCGTTGTCCCGGCAATAGTCTTGATAAGTCCCGTTGCTCTCAGTGTTGGCGATGGCCAGCAAGTTCGGCGGCACCGCTCCACCGTTATCAATGGAGAACTTTGTCGATATGTCGTGCCCCGAGGGTCGCAACTTGGCCTTGTAACCGTTTTTAAGCAAGGAGCGCATCGAATCCGAATAAGGGGCAAGAATCCGCTTGTTGTTCGCCTTTGGAAACGGGGTCTTAGACAGCCACCACACGCAATTGATCGCGTCCTTCACCCGCACACGACGCACGTTGACCCACTCCGCAGGGGAAGGCAACTTGGACGGGTTCCACCAGTAATGCTCTTGAGCCAAATGAAAGCCATACTCTTCGCACAGCATCACCAGCAATTTGTAGTGATACAGCGAGCGGGTGGGGAACCCGGACTTCCAAGCTCCGCCCACATCAATCACTAAACTGCCATCGTCCTTCAAGACTCGCTTGAAGCCTTCGGCGAAGGGCCTGAACCAATCGCAGTAGGCATCAGCATCTTCGTTTCCGTAGGACTTCTTGCGGACCAATCCAAACGGGGGTGACGTTACGATCAAATTTACAGACGCGTCCTCGGCAAAGTTGTGCAGATACGCCAACGAATTGCCTTCGTAGATCGTCCCGAGATCAGTGGAATGGGACTCGAACAAATCGCCATAGCCGTTTTTATCGGCCTGCGACACATTGAGCATTTGAACCTCTGCCGCCGCTTTATGAAGATGACGCAGATAGTCGCTGATGGACTTGAATCCTAGCTCGCTGCTGCGAGTCTCCATCTCACTTCGTTCATGCTTGGTCAGCCTTAGACTTGTGATTTTCTCTCTGGGCTCTGATAGCGGTCGTCTTCCCATTTTTTCCTCTATTTATCCCCGAATGCAGTCTCAAAAAGCATGCATTTAACTAGCAGTTAATTGTATTACGGAAATGAAATTGGAAGGACTGAGAACCTTTCATTTATGGCGTGAGTTGGCGGGGATATTCTTGCAAATCCATGCGGGGGCTACGCCAAGTCAGGCTCCTATGGAGCATGGGCAGATTGCCACTCAGACACTTGCTCGATTTGAGCCAGTTTCAGTCCGATAGCACCATCGCACAGAATTAGATTTGTACATTCAAGGAACTCGGACCCCGAGTCATCCAATGCGCGCCAGTCCACCGCCTCGCGCACCGTCGCAAGATACTGCAGGATGGCCTTGTGTCGGGGATAGCGGCCGGGAGGATCTGGCCCTGTCACCCCGATGACTCGCCCCGCCAACTCAGGCAAAAGGAATCCCTTGAGCTGAGCCAGGGAGTAATGCTCACGCCATGTAGACGAAATAACAATCTCACAGGGCCGCCCGGCCAAGGCCTGCGCCAATGCATGCGCGTGCACGAACTCAGGCATGCTGTTCCCCCAAGCGGGGTGGAGTACCCCATCAAAATCCAGAAACAGAATCTTGCGCACTGAACCGGCTGGGTAGGGAAGATTCGTATGCGTCATAACAAACTCTGTATGCGGCGTTTTTCAACAGGCCGGATGTAGCGATACACCATCTCCAGCGACTTGTGCCCGGTCTGCCCCATGATCGCGCTCGTGGGCATCCCTACCGTCGCAGCCTCCGTCACAAACCCTGCGCGTAGCGAATGACCTGATACCAGCTTGGCCGCATCGGCACCCTTGGCCTTCCCAACCGCCGACTTCACAATCAGCGCCACGGACTGCGGTGTCAGGGCCAAAGCCTTCACCACCTGGTCATGCCGGTTCACGGGTCGAAACAAAGGTCCCTCGCCGATGCCCGCCAGTTCCAGCCAACGGTCCAAGGCTTTGACAGGACAACGCTCTTCCGATTTGGCCAGCGGCACAAACACCGTCCTGCCCTCGCCTTCCTGATCAGTCTTGGAGCGGCGAATCAACAACTCAATGCCGTGGGCATGCGGCGTAATGTCATCCATCCGCAAAGCAACGAGTTCAGACCGACGGAACGCACCGGCAAAGCCGAGCAGGAGAATCGCCTTGTCTCTCGCAGCTTTCAAGGGCTTCTGCTTGGCGACCTGTACGAGCAATTCAACAAGGTCATCCTTGACCAATGCCCTCGCCTGCCTTTGCGTCACCCCGAGGGTGCGGCGTATGCCCTGCATCGTGCGCTTGACCAACCGGTCCTTGGTGGGGCTGTCCAGCCCTCGGTCTGTATGCGCCCGGTGAATCGCAATCAGACGATGGGCCAATGTGGCCACCGCCAGCACCCCGGCAAACTTGGCCAGGTACTCTGCGACCATCTCGGGCGTGGTCGGAATCTTCCCACCGTGGGCTTTGAAGTGCCGCACATCCTGTGCATAGCTGCGCTTGGTCGAGGCCGACTGGGCGGCGTCGGTGTAGCTGAGGACAAGCTGCGAAGATTTTGGTTTCGGGTTTTGTATTTTGGTGGTTGTGGGGTGTTGCGTGTTCATGCGTCTTCCATGGGTCACTGCGCGGCGCGCGTGGCCGCGTTTTGAGGGTTCAGGGGAAAGTGGTGGCCGGTGTGCGTACGGCCGAAGAGTCTTCGCAGCGCCTGGCGTGTTTTGGTGGCGGCCTGCACCGTTGCCTACGATGGGTGGTAGTCGGCGGTTTCGCGACGGCAGTGTGCGGCCAGGGTCATGCAGCCTGCGGCCATATCACCCAGCTCCGCCATGAGGAATCCAAGCGCCTCCAGGCAATCGGCGCTGATGGTTCCGTCTTCCACCATGACGGCGGAGTTCGCCAGCAACTGCCCGATGGCGCCGACACCGTTGTGCATCGTACCCACCAGGATTTCCGCATCCTCGGCGATGGCCACTAGCAGCGCGGGATCGGCGACAGGAAAATCAATCTCCTGCTTGCGGTTCAGCGGGAGTTTGGGCAGTTGGCCTAGCAAATCCCGCATCGGTCGTATCGCAGTCATCCGGCTGGCCATGTCAGGACTCACTGGGGAAAAGCATAGTGGTGCTGAGGCGCACACCCTGCTCGTTGACGGCATCCGTTATGACCCAGACGCGCTTGCCTTCCACCAGGTACACCGACAGAATGCGGCTGCCATCGACTACCGCCCGGTCGTTGGCTTTTGCATCGTTTTCGGTCACCACCCCATAGTCGCCGTGGCAATGCGCGCCCAGCAGGGCATTGGGATACAAGCCGTGCGTCTCCAGATGCTTGAGCACGGCGGGCGTGCCGTAGACCATGCCCAGTTCAAACAGCAGCTTGCCCGCATGCTTCAAATGCGCCACCTGCGCCGCATCGACGACTTGGGTGGCGGGGAATTTTTTTGGGGTATTCATACTTTCGTTCCTTGCATGGCAAAGCGCGCCAGCCTTGCGGTCTGACGTGCGTCAAAGTCAATGAAAAAGGGCTGCATATGCAGCCCTGGGGTGGTGGTGTGTGAAGCCGGTTAGATGCCCGTCAACTTCTCTTTGAAGAATGCCAGCCAAATGTCATAACCCAGGCGAGGTTTGCCTTGGTGCCCGCTTTTGAATCCAACGGTCGCGCAGGTCGTATACATATCGGCATACCCTTGGGGAGTGTCAGGAAACTCCTTTCCGTTGGACGTCAGTACGAATTTCCCTCCAATGCGCGTGCTGGAACACTTTCCGGTGTTCTGGCTGCGGTCAAATGTTTTAAGCGGCCATGGTCCGTCAAAGTCGTGATACTCACCGGGTATCGTGACCTTCGACGTATCTCCTCCACGACCGTTCATCCACTCAGACTGCCGCACACAATTCTCTGCGGGGGTGGCGTCATCTTTCTCGGCCAGAATAAACAGGAAGGGAATCGCCTTGAACTTGTCTCCGGGACTGAGATCCAAGCAAGGCGGATAGATTGCCACTATGGCGTCAAAGTCGCGAACCTGCATTCCTGGGTTTCGATCTTGCACCACTTGCGCTGAAAACTGGCGCACGAGGTGGGATGCGGCTCCTCCTGACAGGCTCTCTCCAAGAAAGCCTATTTTGGCGTCCTTCCATTCTTCAGTTTCCGCCATGCGCGAAGACACGGTCAAGGCGTCATACGCCATGTTGGAAGAGTCAACGCCCAAGCTTCTTACGAGGTTGCGGTCAGTTCCAATACCTGCGGTACCTCCCGCATATCCCCGCGACTTGAAGCTGTCGATCACAACCGCATTGATGTTGTTTTCATTCAGAAACTTTGCATAGTCCAAGTGGCGGCTATCCATGCCACCAGCGTTGCCGCTGAGGATGACCAAGGAATTGCGGCTACCGTCTTTGGCGCGTCCCAGATACGTAAGGATGTTTATCTGGCGGCAGTTGAAAGTCGGCGTTCTGAAAAACCCCGTGCAGGCGTGGCCGGGTACTTCTATCTTCTCCAAACCCGTAGGTTTGAAGCTGTAATCTGGTTGCCAAAACTGCGCCCACGCGGATGCGGCGAATGAGAGGGAGAAAAGAAGTGCTGAAAGCTTATGTGAAGTTTTCATGGTGACTCCCGCTACTTACCGCATTTCCAGCGATCTTCCGGCTCCATCAGGAACTGGAATGTCGTGCTCCGGCTGTCTGGTGAATTGCCCCCCGCATCGGTATCCAGTAGCAAATACACAGGCTTCTTCGCGGGCAAGGTGATCTCATAAACGGCGGAGCCCGATATAGCACCATCGTTTTTGCAGCCACCGCGCAGTTGTTTGATTTTGCTGGAGCTGCCGAACTGGGTGCGCAATGCCTTGTTGAAATTTTCCTTCTCAATCACATGGTCATCGTTGCCACCCACGATCACGGTGAGTTGCATGACCATGGTGCGCGCACCGGTAAAGAACACCGTCGCCACGGACAGGCCGTCCAGCTTTACGTTCCCCATCCGAGAGAACGGCGACACCGGCGTTTCCTTCAGGCCCTTGTGCTGCCATCGCACTCCAGCGATGGCATTGGTAGCGTCCCAGTCATTGAAAGTGTGGCTCGCATTGGCAGGCAGGGCGAAGGCGCTGACTACGTTTTCCAGCGTCGCGGCAAAACTCAACGTCGGCAGCACGAATGCTGCGGCAATTAGAAAGCGTTTCATGTTTACCCTTGTATGGTTGAGAGGTGGAGATTTCCAGTCACTCGAATTCACTTAGCTTCTTCAACTGGTGCCTGACCGTTGTTGGCGGCACGCCTAGCCTTGTTCTGATAGACATCAAAAGCACCCATGATGCCGGCAAGAACGAGCTGGTACTGCGGCGAGCTAAGCACGAAATCCTTGCCGTCAGCCGTGCCTTGGATGCTGTACGGCATGCGCTCGATCTGCACGGGCGAACCATCCGTTGCCACCATCAAGTTTGCCGAGCAGGAATGTAGTTTGGCAGCGGCGTCATAACCGTTCGTTGTGATGGTCACCAACTCCACCTTTATGGACTTCCCGAATGCGTCGAGTTGGGCGCGCAGTCGGTCGGCCCCTGCGCGACGCCAGTTTCCAGCGGCCTCAATGTTGCTGCTGATCAGATTGACGCCGCCGTCCACTATGGCCTGGTGGAATCTATCGACGACCTGGGGGTCATCGCAGTCCGGGGGTTTGGGGGCGCAGCCTGACAGTAGCGCGGTCAAGAGAGCGGCAGCAGGTGCAACAAGCACCCATGGTCGAAGTAGGGGCGTGGGAATAAACATTGATCCTCCTGTTTATAGATTTATTGATCTAGTTATCGTACGTAGTTTGCCAGATATAGATTCATTGTCTATGGATTTATAGGCCTAGGGAAATGAGACTCCCCGGATGGGGAAGTCGACTGCCAAACCGCCAAGCAAGGATTTAGTTCTGCATGGCTTTGGTGTGGCTGTTCGCCAGATGCGTGACGACAAAAAATTCACGCAGGAACAGCTTGCAGAGTTCAGCGATATGCATGTGACTTACATCAGCCAGATTGAACGTGGCGTCAAGAATTTGTCGCTGTTCAATATCGTGCGGGTTGCACATGGTCTGGGCACCTCACCTGCTGAACTGTTTGCCATTGCTGAAACGGTACGCCCGCCCTCGCGATAGCGTGCGTTAGTCCAAGTCACCCACGGCTGGGATTCCCGCCCCAAGCCATCAACCACACACCGTCTAAATCTGCACGGTAGGTGATCCATGTGTCCTGCCCGTTGCTCGACCGCAGGCAGAATGCAGGCGCGGTTGGGTTGAACGCGGCGATGACTCGATCCCGCCCCAACATGGGCTCCATGCGCGGGCTCAATTTGCTTGACAGGCGATCAGCTTCCTTATGGGAACAGACCGTGACCGTAGCGCAGGTTGACGCCCTGCCCAACATAGCCGAGGACGGGGGCGGGCACCTGTACAGCAGTGAGGAGCGAAGCACGATGGCATGGCCTTCGGTCCATATGTCCACCGCCCCAGAACATTGCAGTACGCTCCCATCGGCCAAATACACCGGCCTGGCATCGTGCACCATGACGTGCCCGACCTTGGCTCCGATCAGTTCCGCAGGAGTCATCCTTACTTGCCTTTAGCCTGCGGCCGGGGATTCCTACTTGCCACTACCCCGTGGGTTAGGCTTGGACGTGATCTCGATGTAATAAACGGGATGCTTGGGCGTTATCAACGCCTTGAAGTCTCTCGTGACGTGATGCTTGGAATCTATCCAGTACGCAGGGTCAAGCGCGTAATGAAAACTAGGTGAATCCCCCTTACCCCTGACGTGGTGCCAAAGCACCCAACGGCCGAACTGGGTGTCAGGGTTGTAATGGGCGGTGATCAGTGCAACATCTGGCAGCGCGTCGATGGTCGGCACTTCCTTGTCTTCGCTGGCGATGAGGTCGTATTGAAACAGCAGCTTGCGCAGTAAGTCCGAATACACCCACGCCGGGCCATGTTCAGCCAAACCAAGTTGGTAGGCGAGCTTCTTGATTTTGTCCAAAGGCTGGTTGACCAGCATTGCCACACAGCACAGTCCATCGTCTATGCGGGCATTGGGTTCCATTTCTACGCGGGCGAAAGGTGAGACGAAGCCGTCGGGGAGAGGGCTTGCGACTGCGGATGCCGGTTTTGTGGTTGCCATAGTTTCTTACTCCTGGTTGTGTTGAAAAACAAGCGTCCATGCGGCAGCCACACCGGGATTGGTGGAATACAAAAAACTAAAAGAGGAAAGGGATTCGAGTCTGCGAGTGGTGAGGGCTGGGCCTCAGTTCGCGTCTGGCTGCGCTTCTGTGCGCTTGGTCAAATCTTGCTGTTCGGCGTGCGAAAGTTCGATTCGACAGCTAAATTTTAGCCGCCTGCTTTGACTAGGGGGCGGCTAAATGACTTTGCCAGGCGGCGAATAATTCAGTGCAGCTTTTCCCTAACCTTGTAGAGTGAACGAAACCTTCCGTCAAAGAGTGGCTCATCTTTGATGTCAACCAGGTTCTCAGCAGCGAGAAGCGCCTTGAGAGTTAAAGAACCATGCCTCTTCTTGAGATCAAGCAGTAGGTCGACATTGTTCTTTTTCAGCTCTTCACCTAGCTGCGCAAGATAGGTCCAACCATCTGGCCGCGCCCGCTGCGAAGCAACATCCTTCAAAAGCGTATCAATGGTGCGATGGGTGCTTAGAAGCGAGCGAAACTGCTCCTTTCCTTCCTCAGAGCTCAAGAAGGCGGACAAATCGCGCATTGTTTCTTGCAGGGCTTGCGAAAACCCCGACAACACATGAAAAGTAGGCAAGGCTTTTTGATACTGTTCTTCAAGAAATGCATCTGCTTCAAGAAAAGCTTCAAGCGTGTTGGATGCGATTCGATCAAGGAAATGATGGACAAGGTGGTTGCGCTGCTCGACAACCAACTCCCAGTTCTTTCTATGAAGCTCACGGGCCTCTTGGTCCACTTGAAGTCGAAATGAAAAAGATATCCAAGGTTTGTCCAGTTGCTTGGGTTCCGCCGAGCTTTCAGCCTCGTCCGACAGAATGTCATCTAGAAACTGTTCAACCAGAAGCCCAAGCATTTGCTTTGTGATCTTGCGACTTCGATCTTCCCTAAACTGAGCCAGCTCATTCAAGGTTCCTGAAGCTCTCGCGTTCGCCAGTACAAACTTCAGATGCCCCTCGATCTGTTGATAGAGAAGTAGATTTCGACCAATCTTTCGCTGGACTGCATCTTTTGCTGCAGTCTTAGCGGACTCTTTTTCATCACTCATCGCAGTGCTCCCTGCAAATGATTATGGGCAAAAAAAAACCACTGCGATTAAGCGGTGGTTTTTGATAGTTGCTTTGATGGTTGGAGTGTGATAAAGTAAAAAACTTTTATTAATCAACAACTTACAAGCATAACTGGCGGAAGCTGTGAGATTCGAACTCACGGAGGGGATAAACCCTCGCCGGTTTTCAAGACCGGTGCCTTAAACCGCTCGGCCAAGCTTCCAGAGCTGCGTATTCTAACTGCGCCGCGAAGGCGGCCTTCATGCCGCTTTGAGCATGCCTTTGGTTTCGATGAAGGCAATCACGTCTTGCAGGCCGCTCAGGTCTTTCAGGTTGGTCATCACAAAGGGCTTGAGGCCTTTGGGTGTGGTGCGCATGCGTTCAGTGTCGCTGCGCATCACGTCCAGGTTGGCACCCACGTAGGGCGCCAGGTCGGTTTTGTTGATGACAAACAGGTCGCTCTTGGTAATGCCGGGGCCACCCTTGCGCGGAATTTTTTCGCCCGCAGCCACGTCGATCACGTAGATGGTGAGGTCGCTCAGCTCGGGGCTGAAAGTGGCGGCCAGGTTGTCGCCGCCGCTTTCCACAAACACGATGTCGGCGTTGGGGTGGTCCACCAGCATGCGGTCGATGGCTTCCAGGTTGATGGAGCAGTCTTCGCGGATGGCGGTATGCGGGCAGCCGCCGGTTTCCACGCCCATGATGCGGTCAGCCGGCAGCGCGCCGCTCACGGTCAGCAAGCGCTGGTCTTCCTTGGTGTAGATGTCGTTGGTGATGGCGACTAGGTCGTACTGGTCGCGCATGGCCTTGCACAGCATTTCTAGCAGGGTGGTCTTGCCAGAGCCCACGGGGCCGCCTATGCCCACGCGCAGGGGAGGGAGGGCTTTGGTGCGGTTGGCGATGTGGTGCAGGTTGGACATGATTTGCTATTAATTTAGGAGCTGCTCGCGCAGTATCTATAAGGGCTAGGACCTGAAAAGCCTTGAATATTGAACCTCGTGCTGGCTGCTCAGGATCGCCAGCATGGGGCTGAAGGCTTGGCGGCTCTCGTCGGTCACCGCCAGCGCGTGGTCCACGGCAGCGGGAATCTCGGCGGTCAGCGCAGACAGGATGCGCTGGCCCGCGCTTTGACCCAGTGGCACCGATTTGATGGCGGCCTGGGTCATGTTTTCGGCCCAGCCAAAGGCGTAGGCCAGCAGGCATTCGCGCACCGGGGCCAGCGTGGCACTGGCCGCCAGCGCGTAGGCGATGGGGTAGGTCGGCGATTGCGCGGCCAGCACGGCTATTTGCGCGGGCGTGGCGGTGGTGTGGTTCTTCAGCCACTCCAGCAGGCTCTTGCCCATTTGTTCGGTTTGGGCCCGCAACTCGGCGCTCTCGCGCGTCTGCAGCACCCAGGCGTTCAGGGTGGCCACGCGTTGCATGTCGTCGGCACGCCAGGCGGCAATGCCTTGGGCCACGGCGGGCAGGTCAGAGCGCGCCAGCGTCAGGTGCAACTGGTCCACCAGCCACGCGGATGCTTCACTTTCTGTAGCGGCCTGCGCAGTATCCACGGCAGCTTCCAGGCATTCCGAATAGGAAAACCCGCCAATCGGCAGGGCTGGCGAGGCCAGCCACATGAGTTGCATCAGGCTGCTGTCGAGCATGGTGGCGGTCGCGCTTATTGGTCGCCGTGGTCGTGGTGCCCGTGCGTATGGTCGTGGCCATGGTTGCAGTCCGGGCCGTGCACATGCGGTTTGGCCTGCACCGCCACCGGAATGCCGCGCAGGCTGGCAACCGGCGTGGGGGCTGCTGCGTGGCTGTGGCCATGGTCGTGGTGCCCGTGGTCGTGTCCATGCTGATGTCCGCCGTGGTGGCCCCCGGTGGCATAGGCGCCGTTCTCGGGTTCAAAGGCCTCGTCCACTGCGTTCACGATCAGGTGCATGGCGCGCAGCATGTCGGCCAGCACGTGGTCGGGTTCGATCTTCAGGTGGTCGGGCTTCAGTTCGATCGGCACATGGCGGTTGCCCAGGTGGTAGGCCGCGCGGATCAGGTCGAACGGTGTGCCGTGGTCGTTGCAGTGGGTGATTTTCAGCACCGCTTGGGGCGCAGCCGTCACCCGGATCAGCGAGCCGTCTTCGGCGACCAGCACATCGCCGCCGCGCACCGCGGTGCCCCGCGGCAGAAACACGCCCAGGGTGCGGCCGGTGGAGTCGGTGGCGTCAAAGCGGCTTTTCTGGCGCACGTCCCAGTCGAGTTCGACAGTGGCGGCGCGCTTGAGCAGCACAGAGGCCAGGCCCTGGCCTTGGGGGATGCATTTGGAGACTTGGAGCATGGAAGGGGCGGAACGAGGAAGATGCCGGATTGTGGACCAGGGGGATGGAACCCACCGCGGTGCCGTTACAAGGCCATGGTGAGGTAGCGGCTGTTCGGGTCCAGCGTGTAGCTGCCAAAGGGGCCACAGGGCTCGAAACCTTCTGCCAGGTACAGCTGGTGTGCTGGCGTGAAGAAGTCCTGGGTGCCGGTCTCCAGGCTCAGGCGCTGCAGCCCCAGCGCGCGCGCCTGGGTCAGGATGTGCAGCAGCAATTGCCGTGCAATGCCACGCCCGCGGAAGGCTGCGGCGGTGCGCATGGATTTGAGTTCGGCATGCCCGGCATCCAGCCGCTTGATGGCGCCGCTGCCGACCAGCGTGCCATCCTGGGCCGTCTCGCCGGGCCACCAGGCGGACCAGAAGTGCACACTGGGGTCGCGCAGCTTGTCCAGGTCCAGCGCATGCACGCTCTCGGGCGGCGAGGTGGCGTGCATGTCCTGCAGGTGCTCTTCCAGAAAGCGGGCAATGCGCGGGTCGCTCAGGTCATCCAGCCGGATATGCAATGGCAGTGGTGGCATGCGTTCAGAACAAAAAGTAGCGCTGCGCCATGGGCAGCTTGACTGCTGGCTCACAGGTCAGCAGTTGCCCATCGGCGCGCACCGTGTAGGTTTGCGCGTCAATCTCCATCGTCGGCAAATAGCTGTTGTGCACCATGTGCTGCTTTCGCACACCGCGGATGTTTTTCACCGCGGCCACGTTCTTGGCTAGGCCAAAGCGTTCCTTCACACCGGCGTTGAAACCGGCTTGCGACACAAAGGTGAACGAGCCCTTGTGCAGCGCGCCGCCAAACGCGCCAAACATGGGGCGGTAGTGCACCGGCTGGGGCGTGGGTATGGAGGCATTGGGGTCGCCCATGGCGGCAAACGCGATAAAGCCGCCTTTGAGAATCACCGCGGGCTTCACACCAAAAAACGCCGGCTTCCACACCACCAGGTCGGCCCACTTGCCCACTTCAATCGAACCTACTTCATGGCTGATGCCGTGCGCAATGGCGGGGTTGATGGTGTACTTGGCCACATAGCGTTTGGCGCGGAAGTTGTCGTTGCGCACCGAGTCTTCGGGCAGCGTGCCGCGCTGGGCTTTCATCTTGTCGGCCGTCTGCCAGGTTCGGATGATGACCTCGCCCACGCGGCCCATGGCCTGGCTGTCGCTGCTCATCATGCTGATGGCGCCCATGTCGTGCAGGATGTCTTCGGCCGCAATGGTTTCCTTGCGGATGCGGCTCTCGGCAAAGGCCAGATCTTCGGCAATGCCCGCGTCCAGGTGGTGGCAGACCATCAGCATGTCCACGTGCTCGTCCAGCGTGTTCTGGGTGTAGGGCATGGTGGGGTTGGTGGAGCTGGGCAGGAAGTTGGCCTGCCCCACCACGCGCAGGATGTCGGGTGCGTGGCCGCCCCCCGCACCTTCGGTGTGGAAGGCGCAGAGTCCTCGGCCCTTGGTAGCGGCGATGGTGTTTTCCACAAAGCCCGATTCGTTGAGCGTGTCGGAGTGGATGGCGACCTGCACATCAGTCTCTTCGGCCACGTCCAGGCAGTTGCTGATGGCGCTGGGCGTGGTGCCCCAGTCTTCGTGCAATTTCAGGCCGATGACGCCAGCGTTGACCTGCTCGTGCAAAGCCGCGGGCAGGGACGCATTGCCCTTGCCCAAAAATCCCAGGTTCATGGGGAAGGCATCAGCCGCTTGCAGCATGCGCTCAATGTTCCAGGGGCCGGGCGTGCAGGTGGTGGCAAAGGTGCCGGTGGCCGGGCCGGTGCCGCCGCCCAGCATGGTGGTCACGCCACTGGCCAGGGCCTCTTCGATCTGCTGCGGGCAGATGAAGTGGATGTGGCTGTCGATGCCGCCGGCAGTGACGATGTTGCCCTCGCAACTGATGACCTCGGTGCCGGGGCCGATGATGATGTCCACGCCCGGTTGCGTATCGGGATTGCCGGCCTTGCCGATGGCCACAATGCGCCCGCCTTTGAGGCCAATGTCCGCCTTGACGATGCCCCAGTGGTCCAGGATTAGCGCGTTGGTCATCACGCAGTCCACGGCGCCCTCGGCACGGGTGCGTTGCGATTGAGCCATGCCGTCGCGGATGGTCTTGCCACCGCCAAACTTCACTTCTTCGCCATAGGCGCCAGCGGCCAGGGTGTAGTCCTTCTCCACCTCGATGAGCAAGCCGGTGTCGGCCAGGCGCACGCGGTCACCGACCGTGGGCCCAAAAATTTCCGCGTAGGCGCGGCGTCCAATTGTTGCCATTACAGTTTTCCCTCGACGCTTGTGTCGACTGGTCCTTGCACTAAACCGCGAAACCCATAGACCACGCGGTCGCCGGCCAAATCCACCAGCTCCACGGTGCGTTGCTGGCCCGGCTCAAAGCGCACGGCTGAGCCCGAGGGGATGTTCAGGCGCATGCCTTGGGCCGCAGCGCGGTCAAAGCCAAGCGCACCATTGGTTTCGGCAAAGTGGTAGTGCGAGCCGACCTGGATGGGGCGGTCCGCCGTGTTTTGCACCACCACGGTCAGGGTGCGGCGGCCGGTGTTGAGGGCGTGTTCGCCCTCGTCGCAGAGAATTTCGCCGGGGGTCATGCGCGAGCCCTCAGACGTGGGTGAAGAGGTAGACGCCTGCCACGCCGAGGGTGCTGCCCAGGGTGGTGAGCACCGTGCCACTGCGCCCCGCCAGCCAGCGGCGGATGCCCAGGCCTAGGCCCACACCACCCACATGCAGCAGGGCTGTGATCAGCAGGAAACCGGCGGCGTAGCCGGCAAAACCGGTCGCCGGTGTTTCGGCGCCATGGGCCAGGCCATGCAGGCAAGCTGTAGCCGCGATCAAGCCCAATCCGAAGGTCTTGGGTGCCGGTTTGGCGGCCATGACCAGCATCAAGCCGAACAACGAGACGGACAGCGCAATGGCGTGTTCCAGGTAGGGCAGTGTCACGCCACTGGCGCCCAGCAGGGCGCTGAGCACCAGCGCCAGCAGGAAGGTGGCGGGGCCTTGCCAGGCCTTGTGGGCGGGCAGGGCACTCACCGACCAGACACCCACCGCCACCATGGCCAGCAGGTGGTCCAGTCCGAAGGGGTGTGCCAGGCCTTCCATGAAACTCTCGGTTCCATGGCCCGTATGGGCATTAGCGCCCGTGGATACTGCGCAAGCAGCTATCAAAAGAAGAGCGTTTTTATGGGAAGTTCGCATGGGTTCTCCGCAGGCTTAAACAATGGGTTGGTGCACGGTGACCAATTTCGTACCGTCAGGGAAGGTGGCTTCCACCTGGATGTCGGGAATCATCTCGGCGATGCCGTCCATCACGTCGTCGCGGGTCAGCACCGCACGGCCTTCGCTCATGAGCTGGGCTACGGTCTTGCCGTCGCGGGCGCCTTCCATCACGGCGCAGCTGATCAGGGCAATGGCTTCGGGGTAGTTGAGCTTCAGGCCACGTGCCTTGCGCCGCTCGGCCAGCAGGCCGGCTGTGAAGATCAGCAGTTTGTCTTTCTCTCTGGGCGTGAGTTCCATAACGTTCTCGGAAGGTGGCGGTTCGGTATTCGGGACTTTGCACTGTAAGCAATCCCTGTGCCTTTCTCCATACGCCATAGGTCGCAGGCCGGTGGCATGAAATCTGCACCCCTGGTGGTGTGTCCACCCCGCCGCCCCCTTTCACCGACGACGCGCCCGCCCAGCGGGTGGTGAAAATCCGCCGCGACTACAACAACTGGGTGGCCTCCGAAACCATGGAGGACTACGCGCTGCGCTTCACGCCACAGCGCTTTCGCAAATGGTCCGAGTGGCGTGTGGCCAACACCGCCTTTGGCGCGGCCTCCTTCCTGATCCTGGAGGCGGTGGGCGCCACGCTCTTGGTGCAGTACGGCTTTGTCAACGCGCTCTGGGCCATCCTGGCCACCGGGCTGGTGATCTTTCTGGCCGGTCTGCCCATCAGCATCTACGCCGCGCGCTACGGGGTGGACATGGACCTGCTGACCCGCGGCGCAGGCTTTGGCTACATCGGCTCCACGCTCACCTCGCTCATCTACGCATCCTTCACGTTCATCTTCTTCGCGCTGGAGGCTGCCGTCATGGCCTATGCGCTGGAGCTGGCGCTGGACATTCCGCCCACCTGGGGCTACCTGATTTGTGCGCTGGTCGTGATTCCACTGGTCACGCACGGGGTCTCCACCATCAGCCGCTTGCAGATCTGGACGCAACCGCTGTGGCTGGTGATGCTGGTGGTGCCGTTTGGCTTTGTTTTGGTGCGCGATCCGCAGGCGTTTGCGGGGATAACGCACTACGCTGGTGATTTTGGGACTCCCGGTACGTTCAATTTGCACCTGTTTGGTGCTGCGCTGACGGTGGGGATTGCGCTGATTACCCAAATGGGGGAGCAGGCCGACTACCTGCGCTTCATGCCCGCGCAAACCACGGCCAACCGCGGCCGCTGGTGGCTGGGCGTGCTGGTAGGCGGGCCGGGCTGGGTGATTCTGGGCGTCATCAAAATGCTGGGCGGCGCCTACCTGGCCTATTTGGCCATCCGCCACAGCGTGCCGACTGACCGGGCGGTGGACCCCAACCAGATGTACCTGGCGGCCTATGAGTATGTGTTCCCCACGCTGGGCTGGGCGGTGGCGGCCACGGCGGTGTTTGTGGTGGTGTCGCAGCTCAAGATCAATGTGACCAACGCCTATGCGGGCTCGCTGGCCTGGAGCAACTTCTTCTCTCGCCTGACCCACAGCCACCCGGGGCGCGTGGTGTGGGTGCTGTTCAACAGCGTGATCGCCTTTATGCTGATGGAGATGAATGTGTTCCAGGCGCTGGGCGAAGTGCTGGGCCTGTACTCCAACATCGCCATCGCCTGGATCATGGCGGTGGTGGCTGACCTCGTCATCAACAAGCCGCTGGGCCTGTCGCCCAAGGGCATCGAGTTCAAGCGCGCCTACCTGTACGACATCAACCCCGTGGGCGTGGGCGCCATGGCACTGGCGTCCACCTTGTCGATTGCGGCCTATCTCGGCCTGTTTGGTGATTTGGCCAAGGCCTTCTCCGCCGTGGTGGCGCTGGTCACGGCCATGGTGACCGCACCGCTGATTGCCTGGGCGACGAAAGGCAAGTACTACCTGGCACGCCAGCCCATGGAGGCCTCGGCCCAGGGCAGCTACGCGCGGCTCGCCGTACGGAGTTGTGTCATCTGCGAGCGCGAGTACGAAGGCCCCGACATGGCCCATTGCCCGGCCTACCAGGGGCCCATCTGCTCGCTGTGCTGCACGCTGGACGCGCGCTGCGGCGACATGTGCAAGCCACACGCCAACCTGTCCACCCAGTGGTCGGCCACGCTGCGCTGGTTGCTGCCCAAGCCGGTGTGGCCGTTTCTGGACACGGGGCTGGGCCACTTCATCCTGCTCATGCTCATCATCGTGCCGCTACTGGCTACCGTGTTTGGCATGTTCTATATGCAAGAGCTGGGTGCCATCACCGTGGTGGGGGAGCAGCAGAGCGCCATGCAGGCCTCGCTGCGCTCGGGTTTCAGCAAGGCGTTTGCGGCGCTCATGCTGATGTCGGGCATCGTCGCCTGGTGGCTGGTGCTGGCGCACAAGAGCCGGCAGGTGGCACAAGAAGAATCGAACCGGCAAACCCATTTGCTGATGCGCGAAATCGAATCACACCGCCAGACCGACGAGGCCCTGCAAGACGCCAAGCTGCTGGCCGAGCGCGCCAAGCAGGCCGCCGAAGCTGCCAACCAGGCCAAGAGCCGCTACATCAGCGCCATCAGCCACGAGCTGCGCACGCCCCTCAACAGCATCCTGGGCTATGCCCAGCTCATGGGCGAGGACGCGTCCATCCCCGCGCACCGCAAGCAGGCGGTCAGCGTGATCAAGCGCGGCGGTGAGCATCTGCTCTCGCTGATCGAGGGCACGCTGGACATGGCCCACATCGAGAGCGGCAAGCTCACGCTGAACGTGAAGCCCATGCAGTTCGCCAGCGGCATGCACGAGATGGCCAGCATGTTCGAGCTGCAGGCCGCGGCCAAGGGCCTGAGTTTTCGCTTCGAGGTGCAGGGCAGCATTCCCGACTGGGTGCGCGCCGACGAGAAACGTGTGCGCCAGATCTTTTTCAACCTGTTGGGCAACGCCATCAAGTTCACCCAGACCGGTGGTGTGACCCTGCGCCTGCGGTATGCGCGCGAGATGGCGCTGGTGGAGGTGGTGGACACCGGCCCCGGCATGGCGCCCGAGGATCTCGACCGCATTTTTGACCCCTTCACGCGCGGCGCCAGCGCAACCGGTGGCACCACGGGCTCGGGCTTGGGCCTCACCATTGCCAAGATGCTGACGGACCTCATGGGCGGAGAACTCTCGGCCAGCAGCACGCTGGGCGAGGGCGCTGTGTTCCGCGTGCGCCTGTTTCTGCCCGAGCTGCATTTGCCGGCCAACGCCGAGCAGCAGGTGGTGGTCACGGCACGCAAGCCACGCCTGGGCTACGCCGGCGCGCGCCGCAAGGTGCTGGTGGTGGACAACGAAGAGGCCGACCGCGAGCTGCTGGTGAGCCTGCTGGAGCCGCTGGGTTTTGAGGTGCGCACCGCTGCCAGCGGCCACGACTGCCTCGATCTGCTGGCCGCCGGCCTGCACCCCGATGTGGTGCTGCTGGACCTGGCCATGCCCGGCATCGACGGCTGGGAAACGCTGCGCCGCATCCGCAGCAACCCGGCGCTGGGCGGCACGCAGCCCCAGGTGGCCATCGTCTCTGCCAATGCGTTTGACCGCGGGCTGGACAACGGCCTGGGCCTGCCGCCCGAAGATTTCATCGTCAAACCCGTGCGCCACACCGAGCTGTTGGATTGGCTGGAGCGCAAGCTCGCGCTGGAATGGGTGGATGCGCTGAGCGCGCCCGAGCCTGCTGCAGCGGCTGCCAGTTCCGACGTCGTGGTGTTGCCGGGGCCGGCCGATTGCCAGGCCCTGCTGGATCTGGTGCGCCTGGGCTTTTACCGCGGCATCGTCAACAAGCTCGACGCCATTGCCACCGCCCAACCGCAGTGTCTGGCCTTTACCCAGGCCATGGCCGCACTGGCACGCCAGTACCAGTTCGAGGCCATGGCCACCCCATTGCAGAAAGCGCTGGATGCAAGCCCCACTTCGCTCTGACTCCGACGACACCCTGGACCGCGCCAACAGTGACGTGGTGCTGATCGTCGACGACGTGCCCGACAACCTCTCGGTGCTGCACGATGCGCTCGATGAGTCGGGCTACACCGTGCTCATCGCCACCTCGGGTGAGGCGGCACTGCAGCGTGCCACGCAGGGCCTGCCCGATGTGATTTTGCTGGACGCGATGATGCCCGGCATGGATGGGTTTGAAGTGGCGCGCCGCCTGAAGGCCGCACCGCACACCACGCACATCCCCATCATCTTCATGACCGGCCTGACCGAGACCGAGTACCTGGTGGCCGCGCTGGAGAGTGGGGGCGTGGACTATGTGACCAAACCCATCAAACCCAAGGAGGTGCTGGCCCGCATGGGCGTGCACCTGGCCGGCGCGCGCGAGCGGCGCCAGACCCGCAATGCGCTGGACGCCTTTGGCTACGCCACCATCACCGTGCGCGCGGCGGACGGTTGCCTGATGTGGCAAACCCCGCTGGCGCGCGAGCTGCTGGAGCGTTACTGCGGTACGCAAGCGCCGCACACGCCGCCCGAGCTGCTGGTCTGGCTGCAGGCCTGCGTGCAAACGGTGGCGCGCGGAGGCGAGCCGGCCAAGCTGAGCCTGGAACGCGGCCCCAAGCGCCTCACCTTCCGCCTGCACCAGCAGATTGGCGACAGCGATGCCGGTGGCGACTGGCTCATCGTGATGCGGGAGGTGTCCGACACCGCCGTCATCGAAGCCATGAGCCTGTCCTTCAAGCTCACCGCCAAAGAGGCCGAGGTGCTCTACTGGGTCGTCAAGGGCAAGACCAACAAGGACATCGGCGACATCCTGGGCAGTAGCCCCATGACGGTGAAGAAACACCTGGAGCGCGTGTTTGTGAAGCTGGGCGTAGAAACCCGCACGGCCGCGGCGGGCATGGCCATGTCGCGCATCCGGCAGCTGCATCCGCAGTTTGAGGGCTAGCGTACGGGTGTTTGTTTGATGTAACGCAATCCTGTTTGCTTGGGCGCAACCGGGCGCTTACCTCCCCTTTACCTGGGGTTTGTAAAGTAGCCGGATCCAAAAAAACAGAGGATCTGGGGATGCAAAAAATCAAACGGGTGCTGTGGGGCCTGGTACTGGGACTCACGGCATGGTGGCTCTGGGTTGACCCCCTTCTCACGGCAAGCCCCGCCTTCTTTGCCGTGCGCAATTCGCTGGTGAACTACACCGGCATTTTGGGCATGGGCATGATGAGTGTGGGCATGGTGCTGGCGGTGCGGCCGGTGTGGTTTGAACCCCACCTGGGTGGGCTGGACAAGATGTACCGCCTGCACAAATGGTTGGGTATCGGTGGTTTGGTCTTTTCTGTGGCGCACTGGTTAGCTTCCAACGCGCCCAAATGGCTGTTTGGATCGGGGTTGGTCCAGCCGCCTGCCGGTGGTCGCCCGCCGCGGGTGGAGCAAACCGTAGAAGTCTTCAAGCTGTTTCAAAGCTGGCGCGGCCTCGCAGAGGGGGTGGGCGAATGGGCGTTTTACGCCACGGTGTTGATGATTGTCCTGGCACTGTTCAAGCGCTTTCCCTACAAATGGTTTTTCAAGACCCACCGGGTTTTGGCAGTGACGTATTTGGCGCTGGTCTTTCACGCGGTAGTGCTGATGAACTTCGCCTACTGGAGCCAGGGGCTTGCGCCCTTCATGGCCGTGTTGATGTGTGCGGGGGCCGTGGCCGCCGTCATCGTGCTGTTTCGCAAGGTAGGAGAGCGTCGCACCGTGGGCGGGGTGGTTGAGCAGGTGGAGCGGTATGACGAACTGGGCGTGCTGTCCGTGCTTGTGCGCATGGATGGCCGTTGGCCTGGTCACCGGGCCGGGCAGTTCGCTTTTGTGACCTTTGACCCCCGGGAAGGGGCACACCCGTTCACCATCACCTCGGCGTGGCAGGACGATGGCCGCATCACCTTCCTCATCAAGGCATTGGGCGACTACACGGAGCGTTTGCCAAGGCATCTCACGGTGGGGCACACGGCGGAAATTGAAGGGCCTTACGGACAATTCACGTTCCAAGGCACCAAGCGCCGCCAAATCTGGGTGGGGGCGGGCATCGGCATCACCCCGTTTGTGGCGCGCATGAAAACCTTGGCGACTGCGCCGGACGGCAAGCTGATTGACCTCTTCCACACCACGGCCGTGCTCGACCCACGCGCCATGGCCAAGATGGAGGCGGATGCTGCCGCTGCCGGTGTGCGCCTGCATGTTCTGCACGACCCCCGCGACGGCCGGCTCGATGCGCAGCGTCTGTGCGCTGCGGCCCCCGAATGGCGGGATGCCGATGTGTGGTTTTGTGGCCCGCCTGCGTTCGGCCATGCGCTCAAGGCTGCGCTGGTCGCTCAGGGGTTGCCGGCGGCAGACTTTCACCAGGAATTGTTCGAGATGCGCTGACACTGCGACAATTCCCGCATGAGCACCGATTCGCCCCAACCCGCCCCCGCCGCCAAGCAAGCCAACAACCCGCTGCACGGCAAAACGCTGGAGGCCATCGTGACCGAGTTGGCCGACTACTACGGCTGGGATGGACTGGGCGAGCGCATTCCCGTGCGCTGCTTTACCTTTGAGCCCAGCGTGGGCTCCAGCCTCAAGTTTTTGCGCAAAACCCCTTGGGCGCGCGAGAAGGTGGAGGGCCTGTATTTGTTCATGCTGCGCGAGATGCGCCGTTCGGGGCGCTAAGACCGACCATTCGTCGTGTTTTTCGTGTCTGAGGGGGCAAGTTGGGGAACTTGAGCGTTCACATTATTTGAATCGGATCATCAATCCAATTCAAAATACAGCAACCCGTGGCCCCCTAGACTTGCGGCCATGGTTTCTTCTTCCACTTCCCCATTCAAGGCCCCTGCGGCGCGCTACAGCCGCACGGCCATCGTGCTGCACTGGGCGCTGGGCCTGGCCATTTTGGGTTTGTTTGGCGTGGGCTTGTACATGACCAGCCTGCCGTTCTCGCCCGCCCGGCTCAAGCTCTACAACTGGCACAAATGGGCCGGCATCACGCTCCTGGCCTTGTCGCTGTTGCGCTTGCTGTGGCGCGCCACGCACCGCCCACCCGCGCTGCCCGCCAGCATTGCGAGTGCTATGCCCGCCTGGCAACACTGGGCGCACCACGGCACGCACTACGCGATGTATGCCTTGTTCTTCCTGGTGCCACTGATAGGCTGGGCCTACAGCTCGGCGGCGGGCTTCCCCATCGTGGTGTTTGGCGTGTTGCCGCTGCCGGACTTTGTGCCGGTGGACAAAGCGCTGGCCGAATGGATCAAGCCTTTGCATGAACTCAGTGCGTTCGCCTTGGTCGGACTGGCGGGCTTGCACATTGCGGCAGCCCTCAAGCACCAACTGGTGGACAAGGATGGCCTGATTGGCCGCATGTTGCCTGGCCGCCGCTAACGCCTTTTCGCCATTTTTTTACAGGATCTCCCCATGACCGCTTCCCGCTTTCTTGTGTCTGCCTTGGTGGCCGCATCGGCCTTTACCAGCACCCTCGCGCTGGCCCAGCAAAAGCTGGTGCCTGCACAGAGCGAAATTGTGTTTGTGAGCAAACAAATGGGCGTGCCCGTCGAGGGCCGCTTCAAGAAGTTTGATGCACAAATTGCCTTCGACCCCGCCAAGCCCGACACCAGCAAGATCGCCTTCACCGTTGACATTGCCAGCGCCACACTGGGTGTGCCCGAGAGCGATGCCGAGCTGCCGCGCCCCAACTGGTTCAACACCGCCAAGTTTCCGCAAGCCACCTTCCAGTCCACCGCTGTCAAAGGTCTGGGCGGCGGCAAGTTTGAGGTAACCGGCAAGCTCGCGATCAAGGGCGCCAGCCGCGATGTGGTGGTGCCTGTGGCGCTGACCCAGAGCGGAGCCACCACCACCGTGATTGGCACCTTCCCGCTCAAGCGTCTGGCCTTCAAGATCGGCGAGAACGAGTGGGCCGACACCTCCATGGTGGCCGACGACGTGCAGGTCAAGTTCAAGCTCGCGCTGACTGGCGTGGGCAAGCTCTAAGTTTCTTTCGTTTCTTTTTTAACCATCCCGCAAATCAGGAGTTTTCCATGCGTACATCCTTTATCGCCGCCGCCCTGGCGCTTTCCGCTTTCGCCGGTTCCGTGAGCGCCCAGTCCGCCACTTACGCGATTGACACCTCGCACACCTTTCCCCGTTTTTCTTACAACCACCTGGGCCTGTCTACCCAGCAAAGCCGCTTCAACAACACGACCGGCACGGTGACGTTTGACAAGGCCGCCAAGACTGGCGCGGTGGACGTGGTGATTGACATGAAGGGCGTGGACACAGGCTTCACCGCTTTTAATGGCCACATCCAAGGCGAAGACTTTCTGGACACAGCCAAGTTCCCCACCGCCACCTTCAAGTCCACCAAAGTGGTGTTTGAAGGCGACAAGCCTGCTGCAGTGGAAGGCAACCTGACCATTAAAGGCATCACCAAGCCTGTGACCCTGAAGATCAACAACTTCGTGTCCACCCAGCACCCCATGATGAAGAAGGACGTGATTGCTGCTGACGCCGTCACCACCATCAAGCGCACAGAGTTCAATGCTGGCAAGTTCGCACCTTACGTGGGTGACGACGTGACCATCACTATCGCTATCGAAGCGATCAAGCAGTAAACCTGCGGCCTTGTGCCCTGGAAGCAAAGCCAGCCCGCGGGCTGGCTTTTTTATGGGAATTTGATGCTAAATTGGCCTCTAGCCCCCGTGGATATTGCGCGAGCAGCTCCTGTATTGGTAGCAAAATAAGAAGACTGCCACTCTCCTGTTCTCTGCCACCATGCCAGCCATGTCCTCCGTTGCTCCCCGCACGTCCCTCGCATCCGTGGCCCACGCGCGCGCACTCCGCTGGGAGCCCGCTGGCTCCCCCGTGCTGGACCTGCCGGCGCTGCAGATCCCGCCTGGCGTGAGCTGGGTGGGCGGCGGGGAAGGGCGGGGCAAAAGCAGTCTGCTGCGTTGCCTGGCCGGCGATTTGCAGCTGCCCGGCAGCCATCTGCAGATCGGCAGCACCCTGCTGGCCAGTGCGCCCGCCGCCTACCGTGCGCAGGTGGCCTGGATAGACCCGCGCACCACCGCGCACGACCAGGTGCCCGGCGCAGAGTTTCTGGCCCATACGGCGGCGCGTTACCCCCGCTGGGACGCTGCGCTGCTGGCCGACCTGAGCGAGGCGCTGGACCTCCGCCCTCATCTGCATAAGCCGCTGTACATGCTGTCCACCGGCTCCAAACGCAAAGTCTGGCTGGCTGCCGCATTGGCGTCCGGCGCCACGCTCACGCTGCTGGACGAACCCTTTGCCGCCCTCGACAAAACCTCTATCCGCTGCCTGCTGGACCTGCTGCGCGAAGCCGCCAGCCACACAACGCGCGCCTGGGTGGTGGCCGACTACGAAGCGCCCGCAGGCGTGCCCCTGGCCCAGCACATCGACCTGGGCGATTGATTCATTGAAGGAGACTCCCCATGCCCCAACGCCTTCCCACCTATTTCATCTCGCACGGCGGCGGCCCCTGGCCCTGGATGCCCGAGATGGCCCCTGCCATGCAGCCGTTGGCTGCCTCATTGGCCGATATTCCGCGCCAGCTGGGCCAAACGCCCAAGGCCGTGCTGATGGTCACCGCGCATTGGGAGGCGCGTGCCTTCACGCTGGGCAGCAGCCCGGCACCCGGCATGGTGTACGACTATGGAGGCTTCCCGCCCCACACCTACCAGATCGTCTACCCCGCGCCCGGCGCGCCCGCGCTGGTGCAGCGGGTGCAGGGCTTGCTGGAGGCTGCGGGCCTGCCCGTGGCGCAAGACGCGCAGCGCGGCTACGACCACGGCACCTTTGTGCCCCTGGCCGTGATGTACCCCCAGGCCGATGTGCCGGTGCTGCAAATGTCTTTGCGCGCCGGGCTGGACCCCGCCCAGCATCTGGCACTGGGCCGCGCGCTGGCAGTGCTGCGCGACGAAGGTGTGCTCATCGTCGGCAGTGGGCTCAGCTACCACAACCTGCGTGCCTTCGGCCGTGCGGGGCAAGCGCCGTCACAGGCCTTTGATGCGTGGCTGCAAACCGCCATGGCCGCACCCGCCGCACAGCGCACCCAGGCCCTGCTGGAGTGGGAGCAAGCCCCCGCCGCCCGCCTGTGCCATCCGCGCGAAGAACACCTGTTGCCGCTGATGGTCGCCGTCGGTGCGGCCGAGGCCGACACCGCCACCTGCGTGTACCACGAGGACGGGATTTTTGGCGGCGTGACGGCGTCAAGCTTTCGCTTTGACGCGGTTTAGTTGCTGCCCACGTGGGGGGAGTCTGGCGCTTCGCGATGTGAAGCGCTGATCGGCGGGTTTTTGGGGCTGGCAGCAGGCGACCTGAGGCGGGCCTCGCCCAATCCAGACTCATAGCTGGATAGCGGGCCTTCAAGACTGGGTTGAAGGGAATGCTAAGGAATCACTCCAGACGCGTCCCCAGATCCCGATCGAACAAATGTACGCGCTCGTGATCAATGCGTAACCCTATGGCATCACCTGCCTTGACCGTCGTGCGCCCGGCATCGAGCACCACCCAGCGGGTGTTGAGTACCGACAGATGCAGCATGGTGCCATGCCCCAGTGGCTCCACGACCTCGACAAGTGCGGGAATTCCGTTGGCATCCAATGCCAAGTGCTCAGGCCTGACGCCCAACCATACTCGGCGGTCTTTCGCTGGAATACGATGTGCAGGCAACGGTAAGGTATTGCCACCGACCAAAATGCCTGCGGCGGTAGCTGCACCTTCTACAAAGTTCATCGCGGGTGACCCAATGAAACCCGCCACAAATTTGTTGGCGGGACGGTCATAGACATCCAGGGGAGCACCGACCTGCTGCACCTGGCCCTGGTCCATCACCACAACTCTGTCTGCCAGAGTCATGGCTTCCACCTGATCATGTGTCACGTAGACCGCCGTAGTCGCCAGTTTTTGATGCAATGCCTTGAGTTCGGCGCGCATTTGCAGCCGCATTTTTGCGTCCAGATTGGATAGCGGCTCGTCGAACAAAAAAACCTTGGGGGAGCGAATCATGGCACGCCCCATGGCGACACGTTGGCGTTGCCCGCCCGACAACGCCCGAGGACGGCGGTGCAATAGCCGGTCCAGTCCCAAGGACGATGCAACAGAGGCGATCTTGCTCTCACGCACTTGTGTTTCGGTGTTGCGCAAGGACAGGGGGAAATCCAGGTTGTCTCCAACGGAGAGGTGCGGATACAGGGCATAGCTCTGGAATACCATGGCCACATCACGGTCACGCGGAGGCACGTTATTCACTAGGCGGCCACCAATCAATATCTCCCCCCCGCTGACCCAGTCCAGGCCCGCCAGCAAACGCAACAGGGTAGATTTCCCACAGCCCGACTCACCAACCAAAGCTACAAACTCGCCGTCTTCGATTTCCAGGTTGATGCCCATGAGCACATCTACCGCGTCAAATTTCTTGGTTACACCGCGCAGGCTTACTGATGCCATTCTTTGAACTCCTTGATTGCGGTCAGCCCTTGACGGCTCCGCTAGTTAAACCTGCAACCAGATAGCGCTGCACGAAGCTGAAAAAGATACAGACCGGAATCAGCAGCAGCACCGATGCGGCCGCCATCTGCCCCCAGTCCACGCTGAATTTGGTAATGAAAGAAAGCAAGGCCGGGGGGATTGTTTTGTCCGCTTCCCGGTTGATCAACACCAAGGCGAGAAACAGCTCACTCCAGGCCGCCGTGAAGGTGAAGCCGACCGTGGCAGCCAGGCCAGGCAGAGTCAGCGGGAATACCACTTTGTACATGGCCTGGAACCGGGTACATCCATCGATCATGGCTGCTTCTTCCAGATCCTTGGGAATGGCGTCGACGAAAGACTGCATGAGAAATGTGGCAAAGGGTACGTTGAGTGCCGCGTAGACCACGACAAGTCCGAACAGCGAATCGTTCAGTCCCACCCCCGACAGGATGTGGTTCAGGGGGACGATCATCAACATGACGGTAAACATCTGTGTGACCAGTAGCAAAAAGGAAACCGCAGCCTTGCCCCGAAACATCCATCGGGATAGTGCATACCCAGCAAGAGAACCAGCGAGTGTGGCCAGTAGAGCCGCCCCCACAGACACTTTGGCACTATTCCAGAAATAGTCTGGGAATTGGGTGGTAGTCCACACTTGGTAGAAATGCGAAAACGTCAGATGGCTAGGCCATAGGCGGACCCCTTCGCTGTACAGCAATTTGGTGGGGGTCAGGGCGATTTTCAGCAGCCAGTAGAGAGGGAAAAGCGCAAACACCAAGTACAGGGACAGGCCCAACCATCGGCCACACGGTGCCGCGAATCGCCGCCAAGTATTCATTGTGATTCCTCTGTGCGCCCGTCCATGATGCGACGGCGTAAACGTAATACTGTCGCGGCATAGATCAGCAGTAGCACCAACTGTGCGACCGCCAGTGCCGATGCATACCCCTCATTGAGGTCTGTGAACGCCGTTGCAAAAAGATAGGTGGGCAATATCTGCGTGGCGCCTGCTGGCCCGCCTTGCGTCATGATCCAGACCAGATCACCGAAGTTGACAATCCACACCGAGCGCAACAGAACGGTGATCAACAGTGTCGGCATGACCAGAGGCAGGGTCACACGCGTAAATTGCTGCCAAGCGTAGGCGCCGTCCAGCGCGGCGGCTTCATACAAATCTTCTGGAATGGCCTGCAGTGCTGCGAGCAATGTAATGGCAAAAAACGGAATGCCAAACCAGACATTGGCCACGATCGGCCCAATCATGGCCAGATCGGGCTCGGCCAAGATATCGGTCACGTGTGGCAACAGTCCCAGGTACACCAGCCAATGCGGCAGCGGGCTGGTATAGGGACTGAACAGCATCTTCCACACCAGGCCTATCAATACGCTGGGAATGGCCCAGGGAAGAAATAACAGGGCCTGCAGTTGCCGCCCCCCTTTGCCGGTATGCCGTAAGAGCAACGCCAGCCCGAACCCCAGTCCGCACTGTAGAACCAGTGAAGACAGGGTCCAGGTCAGCGTGTTACCCAATACGGTACCAAGCTTTGGATCTCCCACCAACGTCCGGAAATTGTCCAGTCCGGCAAAGCCTGCCTCACCGAACACGTTGTCCATGGACATGGACCTGAAAGCGTAGGAAACCCCTACCCCGAGCGGCACCAGCAGCGCACCACACACGAGCAGCAAGGCTGGCATCAACAAGAACCACGGTAACGCACGTTGCAACCAGGCAGCCTGCGCACCGGGTTCGTTCAGTGAGGGGAATCCTTGCATTTCAGTTGGCCGCGTCAAACTTATGTTGTGCAGTGCTGAGCGTGTCCGCCCATTGTTTCGCCACATCGGCAACTTTGCGTTTACCCAGCAGTAGTTCCTGGCCGCTTTCCACCATGGTCTTGTCGTACATGGCACCCCATTCAGGCAGGTTGACCGGCGGAATCAGTGGCTGGTATTTGTCTGCCTGCTTCAGCGTCTGGAACCAGCCAGCCCAATGTTCACCGGCAAAGGCGGAGTCGGCTTCGGCACCTTGATGGATTGGTAATACACCGACCGTCTTGGCCCATTCCAGGTTTTGTTTGTTGGCTGTGAGGAACTGGATCAGCTTCCAGCCTTCATCCTTGCTGGCTGATGCGCTAGTCATTGCCCAACCGGCGAAGCCGGCAGCGGGGTAGGCCTTGCCATTCGAACTTAGCGGCGCAGGGATAACACCGAAATCCTTGCTATCCATCTTCTCGGCAATACCGATGAGTGCATCTGCATCTTGCTGCAGCATGGCACAGGTGCCGCTGTAGAAGCCAGTTACGATTTCATTGAAGCCCCAAGAGATGCTTTCCTTGGGGGCATAGCCTTTTTGGTAGAAGTCCACCAGCATCTGCATGCCCTTTTGGAATGCAGGGGTGCCGTACAGGCTATTGCCCGACTTATCGAAGTAGGCACCTGTTGCACCATAGGCAGCCGAATAGTTGGTCCATTCGAACCCACCGCCCTTACCACCGCGCAGGCAGTAGCCATATTTACCAGGCAGTTTGGTACTGATCGTTTCCACTGCCTTCACAAATTCTTCCTGGGTCTTGGGCGGTTGTACACCGGCTTGGGCCAGCATTTTCTTGTTGTAGAAAAGCGCCTTCATGTAAAAGCCGTAGGGAATCTGGTAGGTCTTGTCACCACCGAACTTGGCGGCATCCAGCACCGTCTTTTGCAAGGTCGCCAGTTCTTTGCTGCTTTTGAGCCAAGGGTCCAGCGGCTCAATTTGCTTGCCCTTCACGTACAACGCGCTCCAGCGCTCAGGCATCTCGATGACATCGGGAATCTGTCCCGATTTGAACATGACCAGCACTTTCTCGAACGCACCATCCCACGGAATGGTGACCAGCTCCACCGTCGTGGAGGGGTTGGCTTTCTGGAAAGCCGCCAACTGGGCTTGCAGCAATTTAGTTCGTTCAGGACTGGTAATGACCTCGACAACTTTGAGCTTGCCGGCGTGGACCAGGCCGCTACTGAGCAAACCAGCCAACAGCAATGAACCACATAGCGCTATCTTCTGCATATCTGTCTCCTTCTTGTGATAAAAAAATTAACCTGGGCGGCCTGCTGCATCAAGTGCCGCAGTCAAGTCACACCAAAGGTCTTCCGCGTTTTCGAATCCCACATGCAATCGCACCATGCGATCTGTCACACCGAAATCGATCTGCGAATTGGGGCCCGACGCCTGCGCCCTGCTTACTAGCGCCGGTACTACCAAGCTCTCGTGCCCTCCCCAGCTCACGCCAAGCTGGAATAACTGGAGCTGATTGCAAAAGGTGCGCATGTTGATGCCTTCGGCCAACTCCAGCGTGAACAGGCTGCTGTAGCCCTTCAAGCATGCGGTACCAGGCCCTGGCTGGCACCAAGGATGCAAAACCTGGGAAACAGCGGAATGTTTTTGCAAACGTGCCAGTAGTTGCCGCGTACTGCTCCATTGCCAAGCCATGCGCATAGGCAAGGTACGCAGGCCACGCAGCAGTAACCACCCTTCCATGGGTGAAAGCTTGGCACCAAGATATGGGTAGCTCAAATCGTTGACGGCAGCCATGCGTTCGCTGTTGCCTGCAACCACCCCAGCCACGATGTCGCTGTGGCCCGACAGGTATTTCGATGCAGAGTGCACAACCATATCGATGCCATGGGTCAGTGGCTGCTGGTGTATGGGTGTTGCCCAACTGTTGTCAATGATGGTGACAACACCAAGCGCACGCGCAGCCTTGGCGATGCGCGGCAGGTCCTGGGTTTCCATCGTCCAACTGGTGGGACTTTCCAAATACAGCAGCTTGGCTCCTGGCAAAGAGTCAATTAGTGCATCCGTATCACTGCCATCCAGATACTGGGCACTTACACCCAGGCGGGTCATCAATTTTTCGAGGAAACGGTAGGTGTCGGGGTAGACGTGGCGGACACACACGACCTTGTCGCCTGCTTTCACCACGGACAAAATGGCTGCGCTGATAGCCCCCATGCCGCTGGAAAAAGCCCGCGCATCATCGGCGCCTTCCAGTGTGGCCAGCTTACGCTCAAATTCGCGAACGGTCGGGTTGTCACCGCGGGAGTACACCGGGCGCGTCGTTTCGCCACGTACACGCGCCTCCATTTCCTCCACGGTTTTGAAAGTGAACAAGGAGGTTTGCACGATAGGCGGCACTACCGCTTGCCACGGGTTGGGTTGGTCGTGTACCAACATCGTTTCGGGAAAATCGTTCACGGAGACTCCAGGTTGCGTCAAATTTCATTGGAAGTACTGGAGCGCTTAAGGCAAGTTTTGCTGCGCGCTTTTCGAACTTGAGTCGCAATGTAATTGCCAAGAGGATGTCAGCTCAAGCGACAAATTTTCTAGGTATCATTAAATTTAAGTTAATGAAAACTGCGATTTAAGGGTTAACCATGAAGATTCGCCAACCTTCTCTCAATGCATTGAAGGTATTTGAGGTTGCTGCCAGACATCTGAGTTTTACAGCTGCAGCCCGCGAATTGCACGTCACCAACGCGGCTGTCAGCCATCAGATCAAGCAGTTGGAGGCGTCCTTGGGCGTAAGTCTGTTCAAACGTCGCAACAATCAGTTGGAACTTACGGTGGTGGGCGAAACCTATTTGCCCAAAGTGCAGGAGGCATTTAGGACTCTGCGGGAGTCCACCGAACAACTGATTGGCCTTTCATCCGTTACCGTGCGCATTGCAGTTCGGCAGGCTTTGTGTGATCGATGGTTGATACCTCGTTTGTCTCGCTTCTACGAAGCACACCCCAGAATTCATCTGGAAATCAAAACCGAATTCGAGCACGACTATTTGCTCTATGACTTCATCGTCGACTACCGGCCGGCCAATGCGCCGGATTACGTGGTGCAACAGTTGTTTTCAACTTCGCTATATCCGGTGTGCAGTCCGGGTTACGCGTCCCGCGTCAATGGAACTGAGGACTTAAATCAGGTCGCACTCTTGCATGACCGACCCTTGCAAGGAATGCCGGACTATCCGGATTGGCAACGTTGGTTGCAGGCCGCCGGTGTTGGAAACATCGCCAATAGTCGTGGGACTACGTTTTCTTCCTCCTTGATGTGTTTACGTGCAGCCGAAGAAGGGATCGGAGTCGCTTTGGGGCAGCATGCATTGGTGGCTCCTGCGGTAGAGGCCGGACGTTTGGTTGCGCCTCTGAAATTATCGGCGCCTGTCCGTATGCCGTATTACCTCATCCACCCTACCGCTGCGATTGAAAAGCCTGGTGTGCACACCTTAATTCATTGGCTGCGCGCAGAGGTTGGACGAGGCGACTTTTAAATAAGTGCGGATCCTTGCACTGAATTTCACGCTTGGATTTGCTGCTGCACACCATGGTCAATGCGCAAACGCCTCGTTCGGGTGAATCTCGTCCGTAGGTGTGGCGCGAAGAATGCGCCCGAACGTAGTCTTTCGCCAAGAGCCACAACTGGCCCCAGGCTCTCCGAACCCGGATGCATCCACCGCAAGCACAGCGGCCGTACCGCACCACTGTGCCCCTCCCCAGTGCGCCGTCAGCGCACTGGCTCAGCTTACAAAAACATGCCGCCCGAAGCTTCAATGCGCTGGGCGTTGACCCAGCGGTTGGCCGGTGTCAGCAGGGAGGCAATCATGGCGCCGATGTCGTCGGGCACACCGGTGCGGCCGAGGGCGGTGTTGGCCGCCACAAAGGCGTTGAGTTGGGCGTTGTCGCGCACGGCGCCGCCGCCAAAATCGGTCTCGATGGCGCCAGGGGCCACCACATTGACCGCAATGCCGCGCGGGCCTAGCTCCTTGGCCATGTAGCGCGTCAGCGTTTCGATCGCGCCCTTCATCGCGCCGTAGGCGGCGTAGCCGGGCAGGGCGAAGCGCGCCAGGCCGCTGGAGAGGTTGACGATGCGCCCGCCGTCGTTCATCAGTGGCAGCAGCTTTTGCGTGAGGAAGAACACACCCTTCAGATGGATGTTCATCAACGTGTCGAACTGCGCCTCGGTGGTTTCCATCAGGCTGGCGTGGATGCCCACACCGGCGTTGTTCACCAGGTGGTCAAACCGCTCCCGCTGCCAGGTGCTGGCCAACGCGGCCTTCACCTGCGCTGCAAAGTCCGCAAAGCTGGTGCTGTCGCCGGTGTCCAGTTGCAGGGCCACGGCGCGGCGGCCCAGTGCGGTGATCTGGTCCACCACGGCCTGCGCTTCGGCGGCCTGGCTGCGGTAGGTGAGGATGACATCGCTGCCGTTCTTGGCCAGGTGCAGTGCGGTGTTTTTGCCAAGGCCGCGGCTGCCGCCGGTGACCAGGGCGATGGGGGTGTTTGGGGTGCTGGTAGACATGGGAACTTCCTTCGTGGGTTGGGGATGGAAGTGAGTCTATTGGGCGGGTTGTTTTTGATAAATACTTGGATATTGATTGCTTTGTTCGCAATAATTGAACAATGAGTGACTTAGACCGCATGCACATCTTCAACCGCGTGGCCGAGCTCTCCAGCTTCACGCAGGCGGCCGACACGCTGGGCCTGCCCAAGGCCAGCGTGTCCACCGCGGTGCAGCAGCTCGAAGCCCAGCTGGGTACGCGCCTGCTCCACCGCACCACGCGCCGCGTGCAGCTCACGCAAGACGGCCAGGCGTTTTACGAGCGTTGCAAAGACCTGCTGGCCGATGTGGACGAGCTGCAAACCATGTTCCACCAGCAGGGCACGCAGGCCCTGCGTGGCCGGGTGCGCATCGACATGAGCACCAGCATGGCACGCCACGCCGTCATCCCGCGCCTGCCCGAGCTCTTGGCCCAGCACCCGCTGCTGGAGCTGGAGATCAGCAGCACCGAGCGCCGGGTGGACCTGGTGCGTGAGGGCTTTGATTGCGTGCTGCGCTCGGGCGCAGTGGGCGACACCAGCCTGGTGGCGCGCCCACTGGGCGCCATGCGCATGGTCAATTGCGCCAGCCCGGCCTACCTGCAGCAGCGCGGCCTACCGCAGGGTCCGGCCGATGTGGCCGCCCACCACCTGGTGCACTACACCAACACCCTGGGCGCCAAACCCGATGCGTTTGAGTACCTGGACGCTGCGGGCGCGTTGGTATCGGTGCCGATGCCGGGCGCAGTGACGGTGAACAACGCAGAGGCCTACGTCGCCGCCTGTATCGCCGGGCTGGGCATCATCCAGGTGCCGTGTGTGGGCGTGCGGGAGGTGCTGCGCAGCGGCCTGCTGGTGGAGCTGTTGCCCCAGCATGTGGCGCCGCCCATGCCGCTGACGCTGGTGTACGCCAACCGGCGCAATCTGTCGCAACGGGTGCGTGTGGTGATGGACTGGCTGGCGCAGGTGGTGGATGACTATTTACATGCCATTTAGGCCTCTAGCCCCCGTGGAATATGCGCAAGAAGCTATTAAATAGATAGCGTTCTGCGCTTGCCCCGCGCCCTGCGGGCTGTACGCCACACGGCGTATTCCGGTTTCTGCCTGGGATCCCTAAAGTCACCTCATCGCATCCAGCAAGCGCTTTGGCAACAAAGCAGCACTTGGTGAGACAGATTTTTTAACCCCCACGGAGAAGCCCACATGCAACGTCGTTTTTCTTTGAAGGCCTTGACCGCTGCGGTCGCCTTGACCACCCTGTCCGCCCTGCCAGCCTACGCGGCTGACACCATCAAGGTCGGCATTTTGCACAGCCTGTCCGGCACCATGGCCATTTCAGAAACCGTGTTGAAAGACACCGTGCTGATGGCGATTGACGAAATCAACGCCAAGGGCGGCATTCTGGGCAAGAAGCTCGAACCCGTGGTGGTGGACCCCGCCTCCAACTGGCCCCTGTTTGCTGAAAAAACCAAGCAGCTGCTGACCCAAGACAAGGTCGACGTGATCTTCGGTTGCTGGACCTCGGTGTCCCGCAAGTCGGTGTTGCCCGTGGTGGAAGAATTGAACGGCCTGCTGTTCTACCCCGTGCAGTACGAAGGTGAAGAGCTCTCCAAAAACGTGTTCTACACCGGCGCTGCGCCTAACCAGCAAGCCATTCCCGCGGTGGACTACCTGATGAGCAAAGAAGGCGGCGGCGCCAAGCGCTGGGTGCTGCTGGGAACCGACTATGTGTACCCCCGCACCACCAACAAGATCCTGCGCGCCTACCTGAAGAGCAAGGGCGTGAAGGACACCGACATCGACGAGAAGTACACCCCATTCGGCCACAGCGATTACCAAACCATCGTGGCGGACATCAAGAAGTTCTCTGCCGGTGGCAAGACCGCTGTGGTGTCTACCATCAACGGCGACTCCAACGTGCCTTTCTACAAGGAACTGGGCAATGCCGGCCTGAAGGCCAAGGACGTGCCCGTGGTGGCTTTCTCGGTGGGTGAAGAAGAGCTGCGCGGTGTGGACACCAAACCCCTGGTGGGCCACCTGGCTGCCTGGAACTACTTCCAGTCCATCAAGAACCCGGCCAACACCGAGTTCATCAAGAAGTGGTCCGCCTACGCCAAGGCCAAGGGCATCGCTGGTCACAAGGACAAGCCTCTGACCAACGACCCGATGGAAGCCACGTACATCGGCATCAACATGTGGAAGCAGGCGGTCGAGAAAGCCAAGTCCACCGAAGTCGACAAAGTCATTGCTGCCATGGCCGGCCAGACCTTCAAGGCACCCAGCGGCATCGTGAGCAAGATGGACGAGAAGAACCACCACTTGCACAAGTCGGTGTTCATCGGCGAGATCAAGGCTGACGGCCAGTTCAACGTGGTGTGGAAGACCCCCGGTCCTGTGAAGGCCAAGCCATGGTCTCCGTACATCGAAGGCAACGACAAGAAGCCTGATGAGCCCGCAAAGAAATAAGGCGAAGGCAGGGAGAGACTAGTTTCTAGTCTTAGCCGCCACGACCTTTGGGCGTGGCGGCTTGTTTCATTCAACCGGAGACATTGGCGTATGCCAAAGCAATTGATCCAGCTGCTGCTGTTTGCTACGATTTTTGTAGCTTCTGGCGCACACGCACTCACGGCCCAAGAGGCAAAAGCCATCACATCGGGCGAGAGCGATGCCCGCGTGGCAGCCCTGCAAGCCGCCGTGGCCAAAGCCGATGAACGCACCGTGCGTTTCATCCAGGCCCTGTCGGACGACAGCGTGAAACTGGTGGGTGACGTGCCCGTGATGGTGGTGGACGGCAAGGGCGTGGACCCGGTGACCCATGCCGAGGTGGAAATCCCCGACACCGCCGAAGACGTGATGAATAACAACCGCATGCGCGGCGAGCTGGACAACGCACTGGCCGCCGTGAAGCTGCTGTCCACCGACGTGGCCGTACGCCGCGCCGCCGTGGCCACGCTGCAGGGCAATGTGGACATGGACAAGCTGCCCCTGCTGGACCAGGCCCTGGCTGCCGAGACGGTGGCCGACATCAAGGACCAACTGGCGCTGCTGCGCGCCTCGGCCCTGCTGTCCAGTGAAGACCCGGCCAAACGCCTGGAGGCCGCCACTCTGCTGGGCGACAGCGGCCTGGCCGCCACCAAGACCCTGCTGAGCGAACGCCTGCAGGGCGAGACCGAAAGCGCCGTGAAGGTGGCACTGCAAAAAAGCCTGAGCGCGGTCGAGAGCCGCCTGGCCTGGGGCGACCGGCTGGGCGCCATGTTCAGCGGCATCAGCCTGGGCTCCATCCTGCTGCTCGTCGCACTCGGCCTGGCCATTACCTATGGCCTCATGGGCGTGATCAATATGGCCCATGGCGAGCTGATGATGATTGGTGCCTACGCCACTTACGTGGTGCAAGGCCTGTTTCAAAAGTATTTGCCTGGTGCGTTTGACTGGTACCTGCTGGCCTCGGTGCCGGTGGCGTTTCTTGCGTCGGCCCTGGTGGGCGCGGCGCTGGAGCGGGGTGTGATCCGTTTTCTCTACGGCCGTCCCCTGGAGACCTTGCTGGCCACCTGGGGTATCAGCCTCATGCTGATGCAACTGGTGCGCACCATTTTTGGCGCGCAGAACGTGGGCGTGGAAAACCCGAGCTGGATGAGTGGGGGCGTGCAGGTGCTGGGCAACCTCTCCTTGCCCTACAACCGGCTGGTCATCGTGGGCTTTGCGCTGGCTGTGCTGGCGGGCGTGGCCTTTTTGATCAGCAAGACCCGCCTGGGCCTGTTTGTGCGTGGGGTCACGCAAAACCGCCCGATTGCCAGTTGCATGGGTGTGAACACCGCACGGATTGATACCTACGCCTTTGCACTGGGCAGCGGCATTGCCGGCCTGGCCGGCTGTGCGCTGAGCCAGGTGGGCAACGTGGGCCCGGACCTGGGCCAGGGCTACATCGTCGACTCGTTCATGGTGGTGGTGCTGGGCGGAGTGGGCCAGTTGGCCGGCACCGTGTACGCCGCGCTGGGCCTGGGCGTGCTCAACAAACTGCTGGAAGGCTGGACCGGCGCCGTGCTGGCCAAGATTGCCGTGCTGGTCTTCATCATCATCTTTATCCAGAAGCGTCCGCAAGGCATTTTTGCCATGAAGGGCCGGAGCGCAGAAGCATGAGTACCCCCGTTCCTTCCCTCGTTCTTCCTACCCCGCAACCCTTGCTCACCCGCACGGGCTGGCTCTCCTGGCTGGGGGCTCTGGTGGTGCTGTGCGCCCTGGTGCCGGTGCTCAACCTCTGGGTGCCCGAAGGCAGTGTGCTCCACCTGAGCGACTTTGCCGTGGCGCTGGTGGCCAAGATCATGTGTTACGCCATCTGCGCCATGTCCATGGGCCTGATCTGGGGTTACACCGGCATCCTGAGCTTGGGCCATGGCCTGTTTTTCGCACTGGGCGGCTATGCCATGGGCATGTACCTGATGCGCCAGATCGGACTCGACGGCAACTACAAGAGTGCGCTGCCGGACTTCATGGTGTTTCTGGACTGGAAAGAACTGCCCTGGCACTGGGCGCTGTCGGACAGCTTCATCGCCACCTTGTTCCTGGTGGTGGCGGTGCCGGGGCTGGTGGCCTTTGTGTTTGGCTACTTTGCCTTCCGCTCGCGTATCAAGGGGGTGTACTTTTCCATCATCACCCAGGCCATGACCTTTGCGGCCATGCTGCTGTTCTTCCGCAACGAGACCGGTTTTGGTGGCAACAACGGCTTCACCGATTTCAAGCGCATCCTGAACATCCCGATTGCCACCACCAGCATGCGCATGACGTTGTTTGTGCTGACGGCCCTGGTGCTGCTGGGTTTCTTCCTGCTCTCGCGCTGGCTGGTCAACAGCAAGTTTGGCCGGGTGTTGCAGGCGGTGCGCGATGCGGAAACCCGGGTCATGTTCAGTGGTTACAACCCCATCGGTTTCAAGCTCACCATCTGGACCATCTCGGCCATGATGTGCGGCGTGGCCGGGGCGCTGTATGTCACCCAGGTGGGCATCATCAACCCCAGCGAAATGAGCCCGGCCAACTCGATCGAGATTGCCATCTGGGCCGCCGTCGGTGGGCGGGCCACGCTGATCGGACCGGTCATCGGTGCCTTCATCGTTAATGGTGCCAAGAGCTGGCTGACCGTGACGTACCCCGAATTCTGGTTGTACTTTTTGGGCGCGCTGTTTATCGGTGTGACCTTGTTTCTGCCCGATGGAGTGGTCGGTTTGATCAAGAAACTCAAAGGGAGCAAAGCATGACTCCCGATCTTTTGGAGCAGGGCGCCCGGCGCGTCCAGGCGCACATGGAGGCCTTGGCCGCCGCTAAAGGCCAAACTGAATCCGGTGGCCGTGCCGCGGGTTTCTCGCGGGTGGCCAAGGCTGGCGAGGTGGATGTGACCCACGGTCGTATCCTGTACCTGGAAGACGTGAGCGTGAGCTTCGATGGCTTCAAGGCCATCAACAAACTCAGCTTGGACATTGCACCCGGTGAGCTGCGCTGCATCATTGGCCCCAACGGCGCGGGCAAGACCACGATGATGGACATCATCACCGGCAAGACGCGGCCCGATTCGGGCACCGTGTTCTTTGGCAGCACCATCGACCTGTTGCGTTTCAAGGAAGCCGAGATTGCGCAGCTGGGGATTGGCCGCAAGTTCCAGAAGCCCACGGTGTTCGAGCAGCTCACGGTGTTCGAGAACCTGGAGCTGGCCCTGAAGACCAACAAGGGCGTGAAGGCCTCGATGTTCTTCAGGCTCGACTCGGCGCAGAGCGACCGCCTGGCCGAAATCCTGCACACCATCCACCTGGCTGACAGCGTGGGCCGCCTGGCCGGCAACCTGAGCCATGGCCAGAAGCAGTGGCTGGAGATCGGCATGTTGCTCATGCAAGACCCCAAGCTGTTGTTGCTGGACGAACCGGTGGCCGGCATGACCGACGAAGAAACCGAGCGCACGGCGGAGCTCTTCCTCACACTCAAGGGCAAACACTCGCTGATGGTGGTGGAGCACGACATGAGCTTTATTCGCACCATCAGCGACATCGTCACCGTGCTGTGCGATGGTTCGGTGTTGGCACAGGGCACGCTGGATCAGGTGCAGGCCGATGAGCGGGTGATTGAGGTTTATCTGGGACGCTAAGCATGTTGAAGATCAATAACGTCAACCAGTATTACGGCGGCTCCCACATCCTGCGTGATGTGAGTCTGGAGGCCGAAATCGGCAAGGTCACGGTCATCCTGGGGCGCAATGGTGTGGGCAAGACCACGCTGCTCAAGTCCATGATGGGCCTGGTGCCCATCAAGTCCGGCAGCATCGAGTTTGATGGCAAACCCATCCAGAAGCTCACGCCCTACGAGCGCGCCCGCCTGGGGCTGGGCTTTGTGCCGCAGGGTCGCGAGATTTTTGCGCGCCTCACGGTGGAAGAGAACTTGCGCATGGGCCTAGCCTACAAGAGCGCGGGCACGCCGATTCCGCCCGAGCTGTTCGAGCTCTTCCCCGTGCTGAAGCAGATGCTGAACCGGCGCGGCGGTGATTTGTCAGGCGGGCAGCAGCAGCAGCTCGCCATTGCGCGGGCGCTTGCGGCGGGCCCCAAGGTGTTGATTCTGGACGAGCCCACCGAAGGCATCCAGCCCAGCATCATCAAGGACATCGGCCGCGTGATCCGCATGCTGGCCGACCGCGGCACCATGGCCATCGTGCTGGTGGAGCAGTACTACGACTTTGCCCAGGAGCTGGCCGACCAGTACGTGGTGATGGAGCGTGGTGCGGTGCTGGCGCGCGGCATGGGCCAGAACATGGAGATCGATGGCGTGCGTGGCCTGGTCGCGATTTAAGCCGCAGCCGGGGCGCCGGTCTCGGCGGCCGCCCGTTTGCCGGTGCGCAGCGCCAAGCCACCGGCCTGCCGTTTTTGCTCGCCCAGTGAAGCCCGGCTGACCGTGGGGCCACACAGGCTTCGCAGCTCCTCCACGGTGGCCGCGAGGCTCGCCGCTTCCTGCACTTTGGCTGCGTGTTTTTGCAGCAACTGGTAGGCGTTGTCCACCAGGCGGGCATTGAGGGTTTCGCGGCCATGCAAGATCAGGTTTTTGACCGCCGCCGTGGGGTTGCCGGACATGCTCAGCGACATGGCGGTTTCTGCATATTCCAGCACCTGCGTTTGTGCGCTGCGAATGGTGTCTGCATAAGGCGGGTAGGCGCCGGCACTGGAGGCCAGCAGCTCCGTGAGCGACCGGTTGCTGCAAAAACGCTTGGCCAGGGTGCCGACAGTAGATTCCACCTCGTTGAGCTGGATGGCTTTGTTCGACAGCTGGGCCAACAAGGCCACCAGATTGCAGGCAGATTCGAAATCGAATTGGGGGTCACGCACGGTTTTGGCCATGTCGCGCACGGTCTCCACGGCGCGGGCAAACTGGTGCTGCTGGATCAGATTCAACGCAGCCACAATGTCGGCCAGACGTTGCAAACGGGCGTTGTCCGGGGCTTTGTCGATCAAGCGCAGAAAGTCGTCGTGGCAGCGTTGCAGGCCCTTGCGGTCAGCCAACTCCAGCCGGACAAAGGCCAGCAGCACCAAGGTCTGCGCGTCAAACATCTTGGACTCGAGCCCCAGGCGCACCGTCTTGTCCAGCAACTGTTCGGCTTCTTCATGGTCACCCGCGTAGTAGGTCATCATGGCCAGGTTTTGCAGGCGGCTGATGGAGGCCGGCGTCAGTGTGGCGGCCATTTTGTAGGTCTCCAGCGCCTTGTCAAAGCGCCCCAGCTCAAAGTGGGCACGTCCCATCACGTCGTAGGCATCGGCGTAGCTGGGGTCCTCGCTGATCAATCGCTCCAGCGTGCTGGTGGCCTGGTTGATCTGTCCGGATTCGAGCAGCGAGCGTGCCACACCCAGCTTGGCCCAGGGAAGGGTCTTGGCCTCCACCACCGCCTTGTACAGGGTTTGCGCATCGGCGCAGCGGCCTATCCGCAGCAGCAGCTCGGCGCCCACCCGCGCGGCATAGAGCCAGAACATGCCTTTGCTTTCAAAGCGGTCCATGCACAGCTTGGCCGCGTCCTCAAAACGCTCGTCTTCAATGGCGCTGAAGATCTCTTGCAAGGACACCTTGCGGATGCGTGCGGCGACCAGCCGATCCCCGAGTTGGGTTGCCTTGTGCGGCTTGAGCATGTAGCCGTCCAGCGCGGATTCGGCGGCCTCGGCCACCTTGGCGTAGGTGGCTTCACCCGTGATCATGATGAAGACGGTGGAAAAAGGCAGCAGCTGGTTGCGGCGCAGGTCGTCCAGCAGGTCCTGGCCCGAGGTGTTGTCGGTAGAAAAGTGCTGCTCGCACAGCACAAAGTCAAAGGTTTTGAACTCCAGTTGCCGGCGGGCATCCGCGGGGCGCGCCGCCTGGGCCACCGAAGCCACACCAAAATCCCGCAGCTGCGACACCAAAATCGAGCGCGAGGTGGGGTTGCCGTCCACAACCAGGGCGGAGCAGGCGGAGAAGTCGTTTTCGAGCGCAGCCATCAGGTGTCCTGCCGGGCGCCCTGCGAAGAGGGCGGGGGTCTATCGATGGCGCATTATGGGCGCTGCGCTACAAAAAAGGTAGCCGTTTACATCGCCCAGATGCGTGGGTCGGCTGCGTCCAGCGCCCACTGTTGGGTGCGCCAGGCCCGCCGCACGCTGCGCAGCAGCTGCATGGCCGGTTCCACATGCGGTGCCAGCACGCGCAGCACCACCAGTTGGGGGTGCGGGCTGGTCACGCCCGCGGTGCCCGCCAGCGCATGGTCTTGCAGGCAGGCGCGGGCGCTGTCCAGTAGCGCTTCCTTGCGTTCGCGCGGCAGCGGACTGCCGGCGGCAAAAAATAGCGTGGACAGGCAGCGCTGCCCGGCCATGCCGGTGGGGCTGTTGAGCAAGCGCTGGTCTTGCCCATCGATCAGTCCACGCTCCAGCCAGACCCCGGGAATCTCGATGTGCTGCTCCAACTGCCCCTGGGTGAATGGCAAGTGGGCCATGGGCAGGCCCAGCACCGTGGTGTCCCAGCCCAGGCATTCTGCCCCCGGCGCCAGCTCCAGGCGCAGCTGGTTGCGGGCCTGGCAGGCGTCGTAACAAATGGCCTCCAGCGGCAGCCACTCCAGCCGGGCGCCAGCCTCCAGGCTCAGCCGGGTGGTCTGGGTCGCCCAGGGGCCGTCAGAGCGGTAAAAACGCGTCGCACCGGGCGTGGTGATCAGCCCGTGCGCACCGGCCCCCGCGTGTACGCGCAGGTCCAGCGTGTCGCCCCCCACCAGGCCACCGGGCGGGTGCACCAGCACGTTGTGGCAAATCCCTTCCCCCTCGGGGTACAGGCTTTGCAAGATGCGCAGCGGGCCACTGTGCTGGTGGCGTGCCACGCAGCGGTCGGCTTCCACGCGGTAATTCAGGTCTAACTGGGCGTGCCACACCATGGGGATTTGTCTGCCGAGGCGTGGGCCTCAGTGTTTCCAGAAGTTCAGGTGCAAGGCGGCAATCGCTTCTTCCACCGCAGGCACGGGGCCAATCACCTGTACCTGTTTTTGGCCTGCTGCCAGCACGGTGCGGCTGGGCAGGTCCATGGTGGGGTTTTCGGTGTGGTTGCCAGTCAGCGCCAGCAGGCGCCGTTCGGTCATGCCAAACACCAGGGTGCCAATGTTGGCCCAGTACTGGGTGCCCGCGCACATGGCGCAAGGCTCCACCGTGGTCACCAGCGTGCAATCCCAAAGGAATTCAGGTGTGAAATTGGTGGCCGCGGTACGCGCCAAGGTGGACTCGGCATGGTTCACCGTGTCCACATTGCCTTGCTCGGCCAGCACCGTTTCGCCATCGGGCGCCACCAAGATGGCGCCAAACGGGTGTTTGCCCAGGCCGATGGCGCGCTCGGCCACCGCATTGGCGCGCAACAGGTGGCGCTCTATCTGCTCTGGAGACATCAAGAGTTCTGAGAGCCGCGGTGCGCCCAACCGGTGGTGTGTTTTTCAATCGCGCTGAACAGCTCGTACATCACCATGGCCATCGCGCCCACCACCACCAGGCCGGCAAACGCCAGGCCCATCTGCATGGCCGAACCGGCGCTGATCAGCAGGTAACCAATGCCTTCGTTGGCGGCCGTCATCTCGGACACGGTGGTGCCCACAAAGGCCAGCGTAATGGCCACTTTGAGCGAGCCATAGAAGTAGGGCATGGAGCGGGGCAGGCCGACCTTCATCAGCACGTCCCAGCGCTTGGCGCCCAGCACGCGCAACACGTCTTCCAGCTCGGGCTCCAGCGTGGCCAGGCCGGTCGCAATGTTGACCATGATGGGGAAGAAACTGATGAGAAATGCCGTGAGGATGGCAGGGCCCACGCCGATGCCAAACCACACCACGAGGATGGGCACAAAGGCCGCCTTGGGCAGCGCGTTGAAGGCTGTCATGAGCGGGTAGACCGCGGCATAGGCCAGGCGCGAGCTGCCAATCACAAAGCCCAGCAACACGCCCACCACAATGGCAATGCCAAAGCCCGCCATGGTGACCCAGAAGGTGCGCCAAGCGTGGCCCGCGATGATGCCCTTGAACTCCCAGAACTGGGTCCAGATGCGCCAGGGGCTGGGGAAGATGAACTCGGAAACCTCAAAGGCCGCGCACAGGATTTGCCAGACCAGGATGACCGCTACCAGCAAGATCCAGGGCGACCATATTTCCACTTGTTTTTTGTTCATGGCCGGGCCTTATTGGTTGATGGTGGCGCCGGTCTTGCGCATGGCACCGATGTGCCCGCGCAGCTCGTGCACGATGTCGGTGAACTCTTTGGTGTAGGTGATCTCCAGCTCGCGCGGGCGCGGCAGTTCAATCTCCTTCTTCACCACAAAGCGGCCCGGGCTCTTGCTCATCACGTACACCGTGTCGGCCAGAAATACCGATTCGCGCAGGTCGTGTGTGACCAGGATCACGTTGAACTGCTGCTCGGTCCACAGGTCGCGCAAGATGCACCACAACTCTTCACGTGTGAAAGCATCCAGCGCGCCAAAGGGCTCGTCCAGCAGCAGCATCTTGGGCTCGTGGATCAGCGCGCGGCAGATGCTGGCGCGTTGCTGCATGCCGCCCGAGAGCTGCCAGGGGAACTTGTCTTCGTAACCGGCCAGGCCCACCTTCTGCAGGAGCTTGCGCGCGCGTTCTTCGTATTCCTTGCGCTTTTGTTTGAACGTAGAGCGGAAGGGCTCCACGATCTCCAGCGGCAAGAGCACGTTGTCCACCGTGGTGCGCCAGGGCAGCAACGATGGCGCCTGAAACGCCATGCCCGAGATTTTGAGCGGCCCGGTCACCGGCTGGTTGTCGATCAGGATCTTGCCCATGGACGGCATCTTCAGGCCGGTGGTGAGCTTCATGAAGGTGGACTTGCCGCAGCCCGAAGGGCCCACGATGGCGATGAACTCGCCCTTGCGCACCTTCAGGTCAATGGCCTCGACGGCAAAGTGGTTCTGCTTGAGCAGCTCTTCGTTGTAGGCCAGCCAGACATCCTGAAAATCGACAAACCAGGGGGACGCGGGTGCATGCATGGTTTACTTCTTGGGCAATACGTCGAGCACGGCCTTGGCGGGCAGGTAGCTGCCGTTCCACACCACATCGGGGTTCACGCGGCTCTTGGTGTTGAAGGCGTCGGACACCTGCGATGCCATCAGCGACAGGCGCGGGCCGTTGACCTGGCCAAACCCTTCGGCACGTGCGTTGGCGCTGTTGATGACGGTGTCGATGGCCAGCTTCAGGCGGCGGGTTTCAAGTTCGGCGTTGATGATGCCGTCACGCGCCTTCACGTCGCCAATGGCGGCCGCGGGGTTGCCAATCACGTCTTTCATGCCCTTGGCAAATGCTGCCAAAAAGGCTTTCACCGCCGCGGGGTTTTCTTTCAGAATCTTGGGCGAGGCAATGATGGCATTGCCATACAGCTTCACGCCAAAGTCGGGGTAGGGCAACACCACCACGTCTTCGGCTTTTACACCGCGCGCTTCCAGGTTGAGCAGCGAGGTGAAGGTGAAGCCGGTGATCGCGTCGATGTCGCCACGTGCCAACATGGTTTCACGCAGCGGGGGGTCCATCGCAGTCCACTGCACGCCGCTGATGGCGTTGGCCTTGGCGAAGATGGGGAAGGCGCGGCGGCCCGCGTCAAACACGGGGGCGCCCAGCTTCTTGCCATTCAGGTCGGCGGGGGTCTTGATGCCGCTCTTTTTGAGCGCCATGACCGAGGCCGGCGTGTCGTTGTAAACCATCATGATGGCTACGGGCTTGTTGGGTGCATCCGCGTTGTTGGCGTGGAATTCCATCAGCGCGGCCATATCGGCAAAACCCATGTCGTAGGCGCCAGACGCCACACGGGTCACCGTGCCGCCCGAGCCGTTGCCCGCGTCAATGGTCACGTCCAGCTTGGCATCCTTGAAGTAGCCCTTGGCTGCGGGGGTCAAAAACAAGGCGGCAGGGCCTTCAAAACGCCAGTCCAGCTGAAACTTGATGGGCGTGGTCTGGGCCAAGGCAGAACCGGCTGCCACGGTGGCAGCAGCGAAGGCGATGGCGTGGAGAAACTGGCGCTTTTTCATGGAAAGTCCTTCAAGGTGTACAGATGGAACAGGTGAAGCAAGAAAAATGCCCAATCTTGGGGCGTTTCGTCAAAGCTCAGGGCTTCAGCAAATCCAGTAGTGTTCTTGCTACCACTTTGGTAGCGCGACGCAAATCGTCCAGGCTCACGCGTTCATCGGCGCGCTTGGCGTGCGACTCCAGCACCGTGCGCGGGCCCGCGCCGTAGATGACGCCGGGGATGCCGCGCTCAGAAAACAGGCGCACATCGGTATAGAGCGGTGTGCCCATGGCGGGGATGGGTTCGCCAAACACCGCTTCGCCGTGTTTTTGCAGCGCATCCACCAAAGGCTTGTTGCCCGCCAGCGGGCGCATGGAGTTGGCCAGCAGCAGGCGCTTGATATCCACCGTGATGCCGGGCACTTGGGCTGCCGCATCGGCAATCACCTTGCGGATGGAGGCTTCCACTTCGGCGGGGTTTTCTTCCGGGATCATGCGGCGGTCCAGCTTGAAGACCACTTTGCCGGGGACCACGTTGGTGTTGGTGCCGCCTTCAATACGGCCCACGTTCAGGTAGGGGTGGTTGATGCCGTCCACATCCGACGTGACCTGTTTGTAGAGCGTGTTTTGGGCATACAGCGCGTTGAGGATGTGCACTGCGCCTTGCAGTGCGTCCACACCACTTTCGGGAATGGCGGCGTGCGCCATCTTGCCGTGTACCGTCACTTCCATTTGCAGGCAGCCGTTGTGCGCGGTGATGACCTGGTACGAAAAGCCTGCCGCCAGCAGCAGGTCGGGCTTGGTGAGGCCTTTTTCCAGCAACCAGCCGGGGCCGAGTTCGCCGCCAAATTCTTCGTCGTAGGTGAACAGCAGTTCCACGCCGCCCTTGAGCGGCAGGCCCAGCGATTCGAGCGCGCGCACCGCAAAGGTGTAGCTGGAGAAATCGCTCTTGCTCACCGCAGTGGCGCGGCCGTACATGTTGCCGTCGGCAATCTCGCCACCATAGGGGTCATGGGTCCAGCCTTCGCCAGGGGGCACCACGTCGCCGTGGGCATTCAGGCCGATGGTGATGCCACCGGCAGCGTAAGGGCGGCGCACCACCAGGTTGGTGATGCTTTGCATGCCGGCGGCGTGTACTTCGCTGGCGGGCACGCTGTGTTTTTCGGCCTGCAGGCCCATGGTGGCCAGCAGCTCGGCGGTGCGGTCTGCGTGGGGGGCGTTGTTGCCGGGCGGGGTGTCGGTGGGCACGCGCACCAGTTCTTGCAGAAAGCGCACTTGCTCGTCAAAGTGCGCGTCAATCCAGGCGTCGAGTTGTGGGTAGTGGGTGGTCATGGTGGAGTCAGTTCTGGGCCAGTTGATGCAGCAGGTGGCTGAAGGCATCGACGGCGAGTTGCATGTCGTCGCTGGTGCTGGATTCCAGCGGGTTGTGGCTGATGCCGGAGTTCAGGCCGCGCACAAACAGCATGGCCTGCGGCAGGATGGTGTGCAGCTTCATGGCGTCATGGCCGGCGCCGCTGGGCATGCGGTGCAGGGGCACGCCCAGTGCGGTGACCGCAGCTTCCCAGCGTTGCTGCCATTCGGGCGCGCTGGGAGCGGCGCTGGCCTGCATGGTGCGGGTAAGGCTGTGGTGCAGGCCGCGGCGCTCGCAAATCAGGCGCAGGCCGGTGAGCACTTTCTCTTCCAGTGCATCGCGCTGTGCGTCAGATGGCGCGCGCAAGTCCAGCGAAAACTGGCAGCGCCCCGGCACCACGTTGATGGACCCGTTGGGTACTTGCAGCTGGCCAACTGTCCCTACCGAGTCGCCATCTTGGGCGGCCAGGTGTTCCACCAGCAGCACCAGCTCAGCCACCGCTGCGGCCGCGTCGCGGCGCTGGCCCATGGGCGTGGTGCCGGCGTGGCTGGCCATGCCGACGATCTCGCCCACATAACGCACGCTGGCGTTGATGGAGGTGACCACGCCCAACGGAATGTCCAGCGCATTGAGCACCGGGCCTTGCTCGATGTGCACTTCCACAAAGCCCTGGTAGTCGGCCGCATTGCGGCGGATGGCGGGAATCGCATTTACATCCAGCCCGGCCTTGGCCATGGCGTCGCGCATGGCGATGCCGTCCGCGTCCGTCTGGTCCAGCCAGACGGGGTCAAAGTCGCCGGTGAGCGCGCCCGAGCCCAGAAAGGTGGCCTTGTAGCGCTGGCCCTCTTCCTCGGCAAAGGCCACCACCTCCAGCGCATACGGCAGGCGCTGGCCTTGGGCCTTGAGCGCTTGCACGCAGGCCAGCGGCACGTAGATGCCCAGACGGCCGTCGTACTTGCCGCCGTTGCGTACCGTATCAAAGTGGCTGCCGGTGAGCAGAGTTTTGGATGAAATAGGGATCTGGCGCCCGTCCGATATGCGCGAGTAGCTATCATTTTCATAGCGACCCACCACGTTTCCCACGGCGTCGATGGTGGCACTGTCGCAACCGGCAGCCAGCATGTCGGCCTGGATCTGGCGGGCGCAGGCGAGGTGCGCATCCGTCAGGTAGGTCACGGTAAGTTGGCCCAGCTCGGCGTAGCCGGGGTCGGTGTGCTGGGCCAGTGCCTCCTGCCAGTCCCACACCTGGTGGCCTTGCACCGGCACGTAGCCAAATTTGTCGTTCAGGCGAATCTCGGCAATGCGGTGCACGTTGCGCAGGCACTCAGCCAGTTCAAAGTCCGGGTGGCCTTGTACGCGGCGCTCCAGCGTGGCGATGATCTCGGCTTTGCTCAGACCCGTGCCGCGCGGGCCACGTACCGCCAAGATGAAGGGGAAGCCAAAGCGTGCGTTGTACTGCGCGTTGAGCTGCTGGATCTTGTCGAACTCGGCCGGCGTGCAGTGGGTGAGGCCGGCCTTGCTTTGTTCGTGGCTGCTCTCCGCGGTCAGGCTTTGGTCCACCATGGCCTTGCCGGCCAGTTCGGGGTGGGCGCGCAGCAAGGCCAGCTGCGCATCGCGTCCGCCATTGGCCACCGCTTGCACCATGGCGTGTTTGAGCTGGGCCAGTGAGACAAATGGGCGTTGGGCCAGTGCCGCACGCGCGATCCAGGGCGAGTGTTCGTACAGGCCGTCCAACAGCGCAACGGCTTCATCCAGCGTGGCGTGGTTGAGTGGGTCCAGGGTGATCGGTGTGGCCATGGTGTTCACCCGGCGTAAGGGTGCGTGGCTTTCCAGTGCCGCGCAATGTCAATGCGCCGCGCCACCCACACACGCTCATGCTGGCCGATGTGGTCCAGAAAACGCTGCAGCGCCGTGATGCGGCCCGGGCGGCCCAGCAGGCGGCAGTGCATGCCAATGCTCATCATGCTGGGGCGCTCGTCGCCCTCGGCGTAGAGCGCGTCGAAGGTGTCTTTCAGGTACTGGAAAAACGGGTCCGCATGCGAATAACCCTGGGGCAGGGCAAAGCGCATGTCGTTGCAGTCCAGCGTGTAGGGCACGATGAGCTGGGGCACCAGGCTGCCGTCGGTTTTTTGCACCTTCATCCAGAAGGGCAGGTCGTCGCCGTAGTAGTCGCTGTCGTATTCAAAGCCACCGTAGTCCGCCACCAGGCGGCGCGTGCGCGGGCTGTCGCGGCCGGTGTACCAGCCCAGCGCGCGTTGGCCCGTGAGCTTTTCGATAGCGGCCATGCCCAGTTGCATGTGCTCGCGCTCGGTGGCTTCATCGATGTTCTGGTAGTGGATCCAGCGGTGGCCGTGGCAGGCAATTTCGTGGCCCAGTTCCACCAGGCGGCGCGTCAGCTCGGGGTGGCGCTCCAGCGCCATGCCGACGCCAAACACGGTGAGCGGCAGGCCGCGTTTTTCAAACTCACGCAGGATGCGCCACACACCCGCGCGCGAGCCGTATTCGTAAATGCCTTCCATGCTGATGTGCCGCTCGGGATAGCTGGCGGGGTTGAACATTTCCGACAAGAACTGTTCGGAGCCGGCGTCGCCATGCAGCACGCTGTTTTCGCCGCCTTCTTCGTAATTCAGGACAAACTGCACGGCCACACGGGCCTGGCCGGGCCACTGCGCGTGGGGCACGTGTTCGCCATAACCAATCAGGTCGCGGGGGTAGGGGAGGGTGCTGTCGTAGGTGCTCATGGTGTGGGGGCAGGTGTCAGGGTCAGGGCGGCTTCCACGTGGTGCAGATGCTCATCCATCAGGCGCAGGGCCAGGGGCTCGTCACGCGCCTGGAGCGCATCAACGATGGCCGTGTGTTCTTCGTGCGAATGCGCAGCCGCAGCGCTGGACTGGTACATCAGCGTGATCAGCGCGCAGCGCGAGAGCAGGTCCATCAGCAGCAAGGCCAGTACCTCGTTGCCCATGAGCTGCGCCATGCGGACATGGAAATCGCCCAGCAGCTCGGTGCGGCTGGAGACATCGCCGCGCTGCACGGCTTGTTGCTCTTGGGCAATGTGTTCACGCAGGGCTTTCAGGTGGGAGTCGGTGGCGCTCTGGATGAATGCACGGACCATGCCGGACTCCAGCATGCGGCGCACGGCGAACACCTGGCGGGCTTCAGCCGCAGACGGGGCTGCAACAAATGCCCCCCGTGCGGGTTCCATGCGGATCAACCGGTTTTGCGAGAGCTGGAACAGGGCCTGGCGGATCAGTGTGCGCGAGACGCCAAACTGGTCGGCCAGCTTTTGTTCACCCAACTTGGTGCCCGGTGCCAACCGGTGCTCCACGATGGCCCGGGTGATGGCATCGACGATGAAACTGGTGGTGGTGGGCTCCATGCGGCCATGATACCGAGAATGCCGAAAAGTGTATACACTTTGGATTTTTCAGCAAAAGGGCAGCGCCATGGGCTTGAGCACACATGTACTGGACACCATGCACGGCACGCCTGCTGCGGGCATGGCGGTGGCGCTGTACACCACCCACACCACCCCGCAGGGCGAGACCGCCACGCTGGTGAAACGCTTTGTGCTGAACGCCGATGGCCGCAACCCCGACGGCCCGCTGTACGACAACGCCAGCCTGCGCGTGGGCACCTACCGCTTGGTATTTGAGGTGGCGGGCTACTTCAAGGCCCGCAATGTGGCCTTGCCCACCCCCAACTTTTTGAACCAGGTGAGCCTGGACTTTGGTGTGGCCCATGTGGACCAGCACTACCACGTGCCCCTCCTGGTCAGCCCCTGGAGCTACTCCACGTACCGGGGCTCGTGATCAGAGCTGGCCTTCGGTGAGGGTGTCCAATTGAAAACGTCCGCTTTTGTGCCACAGCCAGGTGTCTGTGTAGGTCACGCGGCCCATGCGCACGGGTGCGGGGAAGGGCGCGGCCGATCGCACGGCGCGCTCGATCTCGGCCATCACCTCGGGCGCATGGCTGGGCGCACGCATCCAGCGGATATCGGTGACCTGGCCCATGCGGTCAATGTCCACCTGCAGCACACCCACGGCGTAGAGCAAGGGCGGCAGCTTGCCCGCATAGATGCGCTGCGTGTTGCGCGAATAGAGGTGGCCGGCTGCATCGCGCCGGTAGTCGCGCGGCGTGGGGGCTTGCGAACGGTGGGCGGGCTCGGGCTGCGGCGGCGGGGCGACAGCCACGGGCGGCGCCACGGGTGCATTGGCGGCGGGTGCGGGCGCGGGCGGTGGGCTCGAGCAGCCCGCCAGGGCCAGCAACAAGCCTCCTACGATGGCCTGTGGCCAGAACGCCGTGTGGCGGTGCGGATGCGAAATACGGTGCATGGTGTGTCTCCGGTCGGTGCGTTGCCGATGAACTGTGGGGCAAATTATGGCCTGCGCCCGTTGTGCTTTGCAGCAAAAGGTATCCGATTGTGAAATGGCTGCCCCAGCTCTTGGTGCAACTGGCCGAGGCCGATGCGGTGCTGGTGCGTGTGCACAGCAGCCGCGGCTCGGTGCCGCGCGAGGCCGGGGCATGGATGGCGGTGTTTGCCGACGCGGTGCTGGGCACCGTGGGCGGTGGGCGGCTGGAGCTGGATGCCATCGCTACAGCCCGCAATCATTTGTTGCAATTGGGTGCCGCGCCTTTTACCCAGCGCTATGCACTGGGCCCCAGCCTGGGCCAGTGTTGTGGCGGCGAGGTGCACTTGCAATTTGAGCGCATCACGGCACAGGACAGCACCGCGGTGTTGCAGCGCTTGCAGCCACCGCGCACGCCGGTGGCCCTGTTTGGCGGCGGCCATGTAGGCCAGGCGCTGGTGGACGTGCTGGGCAACCTGCCCTTTGCGGTGGAGTGGATCGACAGCCGCGATGGCATTTTCCCGGCCGTGGTGCCGGACAACGTGCACTGCGAACACTCCGACCCCGTGCAAGCAGCAGTGGCGGGTCTGGCACCGCAGTCGCGCGTGCTGATCATGAGTTTCAGCCACGCCGAAGACCTGGACATTGTGGCCGCCTGCCTGGCGCGCCAGCGTGCACGGAGCGATCTGCCCTACATCGGCCTGATTGGCAGCCAGACCAAATGGGCGACCTTTCGCCACCGGCTGGAGGCGCGTGGCTTTGGTGCTGACGCGCTGGCCCACATCACCTGTCCCATTGGCGTGCCCGGTATCCACGACAAGCGCCCCGAGGTGATTGCCGTGGCCGTGGCGGCCCAACTCTTGCAAGTGCAAGACCCTGAACCCAAGGCTGCGGCCTGACCTGAATCCTAGGAGAACCATCGCATGGAAAGCTATTTACTCGACTGGGCCAACCTGCTCTTGCGCTGGGTGCACGTCATCACCGCCATCGCCTGGATCGGCTCTTCGTTCTACTTCGTGTTTCTGGACAGCAGCCTCACGCCGCCGGTGGAGGATGACCTGAAGAAACAAGGTGTGAGCGGCGAGCTGTGGGCCGTGCACGGTGGGGGCTTCTACCACCCGGTCAAGTTTGCCGGTGCGCCGCCCAAGCTGCCCGAGAACCTGCACTGGTTTTACTGGGAGAGCTACAGCACCTGGCTCACCGGCTTCGCGCTGTTCACCGTGTCGTATCTGTGGAACGCTGGCACCTACCTGATCGACAAGTCCGTCATGGGCTGGCATCCGCATGCCGCCATTGCCGTGGCGCTGGCGTTTCTGGTGGTGTTCTGGCTGGCGTATGACCAGATTTGCCGCCGCTTCGGGCAGCGCAAAAACGGCGACCTGATCGTGGGCGCAGCGGTGGCGGTGCTGGTGTGCATCGCGTCGTGGCTGGCCTGCCATTGGTTTGCCGGGCGCGCGGCATTCCTGTTGGTGGGGGCGATGATGGCAACCACCATGAGCGCCAACGTGGCGCACTGGATCATTCCGGGCCAGCGCAAGATGGTGGCCAGCATCAAGGCGGGTGAGCCGGTAGACCCGATCCACGGTTGGCGCGGCAAACAGCGCAGTGTGCACAACACCTACTTCACGCTACCCGTGCTGTTTGCCATGCTCAGCAACCACTACAGCTTCACCTACAGCCACCCGCAAAACTGGCTGGTGCTCATCGTCATGATGTTTGCGGGCGCCGCCATTCGCCAGTTCTTTGTGCTGCGCCATGGCTACAAGCTGGGCCGCAACAGCCACCCCTGGCCCTATGCGGCGGCCGGTGTGGTGGCCATCCTCGGCATGCTGGTCTGGCTCAAGCCCGCACCGCCTGCGCAAGGTGCTATTAATTCAGGAGCTTCTGGCGCAGTATCCACGGGCACTGCAGCCCCAATTGGCTATAAAGAATTGCAGCCCATGCTGGCCCAGCGCTGCTACATGTGCCACGGCGAAGCCGTGCAGATGAAAAACGTGCGCCTGGATTCCCCCCAGGCCCTGGCCAGCCACGCCCAAGCCGTGTACCAGCAAGTGGTGGTCACCAAGATCATGCCCATGAACAACGCCACCAACATCACCGACGCCGAGCGCCTGATGGTGAAGCAGTGGTTTGAGGCGGGGGCGAAGACCGATTAGCGGTCGATCTTCGGACTCAGCGCTGCGCCGTCGCCAGCCGCAGCGCCAAGCCCACAAACACCACGCTGGCCACGCGATTGAGTGCGCGCTGGGCGCGCAGTGAGCGTTTGAAGACCTGGCCGAAGCCGGCGGCGAACCAGGCCACGGTGCTGAAGGTGAGCAGCGCGGCCAGCATGAAGACGCCGCCCAGCAGCACGATTTGCAGCGCCATGCTGCCGCGGGCCGGGTCGGCAAATTGGGGCAAAAAGGCCAGGAAGAAAATTGCCACTTTGGGGTTGGTGATGTTCATCATCACGCCGCGCAGGTAGGTTTGCCAGGGCGTCATGGCGGCTTGGGTGGTGGTGTCGGCAATGCCCACCGGTGCGTGCCAGGCGCCCCATGCCAGCCACAGCAGGTAGCCCGCACCCAACAGCTTGAGCGCGGTGAAGGCGGTGGCCGACGCTGCAAACACGGCGGCCAGGCCCAGCGCCACGGCGGCGGTGTGAAACAGCAGGCCGCTGCACAGGCCCAGCACCACCAGCAGGCCGGCGCGGCGGCCATGCACGGCCGAGTGCAGCAGCACAAATACGTTGTCGGGCCCGGGCGAGAGGGCCAGCAGAACGGAGGCGGCAAAAAACGTGAGCGTGGTGTCCAGAGCAAGCATGGCGATACGCCGCAGGCGCGGCAAAGGAGGGCAGGGCCTGCCATCCTAACGCCTGGTGCGCCCTCAGTTGCCGATGATGGTGAGCAGCTCTTCGCGGGTGCTGGGGTCGGCCATGTACTTGCCGTACATCGGTGCCATCCGGCGCACCATGGGGGCCACGTCTTTCACACGGACAAACTGCACGCCCTGTTTGCTGGCAGTGTCGATGGCGGAGGCCACACGTTTGTTCCACAGCTCGCGCATCAGCAGTGCAGACTCAAGGCCTGCCTTCTGAAACGCCGCCTTGTCCGCCGGGCTCAGGCTGGCCCACAGCTTGGTGGAGACCACCAGCGCTTCGGGCGAGACCACGTGGTTGGTCACATACACCGACTTGGCCACCTTGTAGTGCCCGGTGGATTCGAACGAGGGCATGTTGTTCTCGGCACAGTCCACCGTGTTTTGTTCCAGCGCGCCCAGCACGTCCTTGAAAGGCAGGGCCACCGGGGTGGCTTCCAGCAGCTTCACCATTTCGATGTAAATCTCGGACTGCTGCACGCGGATGCGGGCACCGGCCAGGTCTTTGAAGCTGTTGATCGTGCGGCTGGCGCAATAAAAGGAGCGGCCGCCCCCGTCGTACCAGCCCAGCACCACAAAACCGGCGGCTTGCAGCTTGGCCGCAAAACGTTCGCCCAGCTTGCCGTCCAGGTGCTTGAACATGTGGGCCGAATCGGTAAACAAAAACGGCAGGTTCAGCGCCTTGAGGCCTGGCACAGCTTCAGACAGCGGGCCCGAGCTGAATTCGGCCACATCCACCTCGCCGGCCTTCAGCATCTGCACCGCCTTGGGCTGGTCGCCCAGGGTGGCGTTGGAGAAGATTTCAATCTGGTAACGCCCCCCCGTGTTCTGGGCCACCAGGCTGGCAAACCGTTTCATTGCCTCGGTGACGGGGTAGCCATCGGGGTGGATGTTCCACGCGCGCAGCTTGGTTTGCGCACCCGCGCTGGCGCAGGCCAAGGCCAGCAGGCCGACGAGGGCCCAGCGACGTGCGGAGGGGGTTGCCATCGGGTCAGGCTTGGGCGACTTCGTGGGCACCCATGATTTCGAGCGCACGCACCAGGGCCGAGTGGTCCAGACCAGCCATGCCGTTGGCGGCGCACACCTGCATCAGTTGGGCGGCACCGGCGGTTTGCGGCAGGGCCAGGCCCAGGGTCTTGGCGCCGCTCAGCGCCAGCGCCAGGTCTTTCTGGTGCAGGCCAATGCGGAAGCCCGGGTTGAAGGTGCGTTTGACCATGCGCTCGCCATGCACTTCCAGAATGCGTGAGGAGGCAAACCCGCCCATCAGCGCCTGGCGCACCTTGGCGGGGTCGGCCCCGGCCTTGCTGGCAAACAGCAGGGCTTCGCCCACGGCGGCGATGTTCAGCGCCACGATGATCTGGTTGGCCACCTTGCAGGTCTGGCCGTCGCCATTGCCGCCCACCAGCGTGATGTTTTTGCCCATGTGCTGCAGCAGTGGCAACACGGCATTAAAGGTGGCCTCTTCGGCGCCCACCATGATGGTCAGGCTGGCGGCCTTGGCGCCCACTTCGCCACCCGACACGGGGGCGTCCATGTACTGGCAGTCCAGCGCATTGATCTTGGCCGCAAAGGCCTTGGTGTCCATGGGCGAGATGGAGCTCATGTCCACCACGGTCTTGCCCGCGCTCAAGCCGGCTGCCACGCCGTTGGCGCCAAACAAGACGGCTTCCACGTCCGGTGTGTCGGGCAGCATGAGGAAGATGATGTCGGCCTTCTGCGCCACTTCCTGTGCGCTGGCGCAGGCGTGGCCGCCCGCGTCCAGCAGTGCGGCAGGCACTGCGCTGCGGGTGTTCAGGTAGACGGTGTGGCCGGCGGCGATGAGGTGGCCCGCCATGGGCGCGCCCATGATGCCGAGTCCGATAAATCCGAGAGTTTTCATAGTGTTGCAGTGAAGGTGTGAAAAGACTGGGTGGCAGCGAGTTCTGCGCAGGTCAAGGAGGAGCCCGAAGGGCGGGGGACACGGAGCAGAACACGCTGCCGCCCAGTCTCCCGGCCAGAAAAGAAGTGTTAGCCAAGGTAGCGGTCGCGCAGGGCCTGTGTGGCGTTGCGGAACACGCCCAGGTCGCTGCCCACCGCCACAAAGGTGGCGCCCATGTCCATGTAGCGGCGCGCATCGGCCTCTACCGGCGCCAGGATGCCGGTGGGCTTGCCATGGGCCTTGGCCTGGGCAAACACATGGGCAATGGCGGCTTGCACTTCGGGGTGCGCCGCATTGCCCAAGTGGCCATAACCGGCCGCCAGGTCGGATGGGCCGACAAAAATGCAGTCCACGCCAGGCACGGCAGCAATCTCGCCGCTGGCGGCCACCGCCTCGCGGCTTTCAATCTGCACGGCCACACACATGTGGCGGTTGGCCTCCTGGAAGTAGTTGGGCACCGAGCCATAGCGGTTGCTGCGCTGGGCCACCGAGACGCCGCGCATGCCTTCGGGCGGATAGCGGGTGGCGGCCACGGCCTGCTGGGCTTCTTCGGCGTTCTGCACAAAGGGCACCAGGAAGTTGTAGAAGCCCGCGTCCAGCAGGCGCTTGATTTCGATGGCGTTGTTGCTGGTGGGGCGCACAAAGGGCGCACTCACGCTGTCCTTCAGTGCCATGAGCTGGGGCACAAAGGTCACCACGTCGTTGGGCGAGTGTTCGCCGTCCAACAAAATCCAGTCGAAACCGGCCACACCCAGCACCTCGGCGGTGATGGGGCTGGCCAGCGAGGCCCAGCAGCCAATCAGGCGTTTGCCGGCCAGCAGGTCCTGCTTGAACTGGTTGGGAAAAGGGCGATAAGGGGTAGGGTAGGTCATGGCAATGCCTTCAGGAAATCGGGTCGTTCTGGTGTGGGGTCAGGTGATGGGGGCCGGGTTGAACAGCACCAGCGCGTTGTGCAGCTTCCAGTGTTCGGCCCAGGTCTTTTTGCGTCCGCTGGCCACGTCCAGCATCAGGCGGAACAGCTCCCAGCCCAGGTCTTCAATCGTGGCGTCACCATCGGCAACACGCCCGGCGTTCACGTCCATCAGGTCGTGCCAGCGGCGGGCCAGGTCGGTGCGGGTGGCCACTTTGATCACGGGTACCTCGGCCAGGCCGTAGGGCGTGCCGCGGCCGGTGGTGAACACATGCAGGTTCATGCCCGCAGCGAGCTGCAGCGTGCCGCAGATGAAGTCGCTGGCGGGTGTGGCCGCGTAGTGCAGGCCCTTGTGCTGCAGCTTCTCGCCCGGCGACAGCACGCCGCTGATGGGCGCGGTGCCGGACTTGATGATGGAGCCCATGGCCTTCTCCACGATGTTGGAGAGGCCACCGGCCTTGTTGCCCGGCGTGGTGTTGGCGCTGCGGTCCGCCTGGCCGCGACCCAGGTAGGCGTCGTACCAGGCCATCTCACGGGCCATGGCATCGGCAATCTCGGGGGTGGTGGCGCGCGCGGTCATCTGGTCTACGGCGTCGCGCACTTCGGTGGTCTCCGAGAACATCACCGTGGCACCGGCGCGCACCAGCAGGTCGGTGCAAAAGCCCACGGCCGGGTTGGCGGTTACGCCCGAAAACGCATCGCTGCCGCCACACTGCACCCCTACCACCAGCTCGCTGGCGGGCACGGTTTCGCGTTGGCGGGCATTGAGCCGCTCCAGGTGTGGCACGGCGCTGGCCAGCACCGAGTCGATCATGCTCATGAAGCCCACATGCTTCTCTGCCTGCAGGCACACCACATCGAGCTCTGGCCCGGTTTGAGTGCCAAATGTGCCTGTAGCGCCCGTGCTATCTGTGTGAGCAGCTACTATTTCGATAGCGCGCTTCTCGGCGGGAAACAGGCGTTCGGGTTGCAGCTTTTCGCAGCCCAGGCTCACCACCATCACCTCGCCGCCAAAGTTGGGGTTTTTGGAGATGTTGCGCAGCGTGCGGATGGGGATGATGGCGTCGGGCGCGTCGATGGCCACGCCGCAGCCATAGGCGTGCTCCAGGCCAATCACATCGTCCACATTCGGGTAGCGCGGCAGCAGCTGCTCCTTGATGCGCTGCACCGCAAAGTCCACCACACCGGCCACACATTGCACCGTGGTGGTGATGGCCAGGATGTTGCGCGTGCCCACCGAGCCATCGGCGTTGCGGTAGCCCTCGAAGGTGTAGCCCTCCAGGGGCTCGGCATTCCAGTCGGCCGCTGTGGCACGGGGCAGGTCGGCCAGCGACCGGGCCTCGGGCATGTGCAGCAGGCGCTCGTGCACCCAGGCACCGGCCGGAATGTCTTTCAGGGCATAGCCAATCGGCACGTTGTAGCGCAGCACCGCGGCGTCTTTGGCAATCGCCACCAGCGCCACCTTGTGGCCTTGTGGCACGCGGTCCAGCAGCGTCAGGCCGCTGGGCAAAACGCTGCCCGGCGGCAAGCCGCCGTCATTGACCACGATGGCCACGTTGTCCGCCGCATGCATGGTGATGCAGCGTGGCGTCAGCGGGTTCGAGCTGGGGCTTGAGGACATAGGAGGCTCAGTCCGCCTTGATGTTGCGGCTGCTGATCAGCTTCTGCCAGCGCGCGAATTCCAGCGCCTGGAAGGCGGCGAACTGCTCGGGCGTGTTCAGCACCAGCTCAAAGCCCAGCTCTTGCAGCTTGGGGGCGACGGTGGGGTCCTTGATGGAGGCCACGGCGGCATCCAGCAGGCGTTTTTTCACATCCGCAGGCAGGCCCCGTGGTGCGGCCAGCGCTTGCCAGGAGTTCACGTTGGCGTCTTTCACGCCGCTCTCTTCGAGCGTGGGCACATCGGGCAGCAGGGGTGAGCGTTTGGCGCTGGTGATGGCCAGTGCCCGCAGCTTGCCCGATTTGATCTGGGGCATGGCGGTGTTGATGTTCATGAACGAGGACTCCACCTGGTTGCCCAGCAGGTCGGTCATCACCGGGCCGCCGCCCTTGTAGGGGATGTGGACGCCGCTGGTGCCGGTCTGTTGCCAGAACAGTTCGGCGGTCAGGTGGTCGCTGCTGCCGTTGCCCGATGAGGCAAAGCTCATCTTGTCGGGGTTGGCTTTCAGGTAGGTGATGACCTCGGCCACCGACTTGCGCTCGGAGGCCGCGGGCACCACCAACACGTTGGGCGCTTGCACCGCAATCGTGATGGGCTCCAGGTCTTTCAGCGCGTCGTAGCTCACCTTGACCAGATGGGGGGCAATCACAAAGGGCCCCAGCGAGGCGACCAAGAGGGTGTGGCCATCGGCCGGTGCGCGGGCCACAAACCCTGCGCCAATGGTGCCGGTGGCACCTGCCTTGTTGTCCACCACGAAGGTCACGCCAGCACCCATTTTCTCGGCCATCTTGGTCGAGAGGATGCGGGCGATCTGGTCGGTGGAGCCGCCGGGCGGGAAGGGCACCACCAGGGTGATGGGCTTGTCGGGCCAGGCCATGGCGCCCAAGCTGGTGCCTGCGGCCAAGAGCAAGGTGATCAGTTGCTTTTTCATGCGGTTTCTCCAGGGGTAAAGACGTCGGGTCTTGGGTTCAGTGCAGCAAGAGCTTGGGCAGCCACAGCGAGAACGCGGGCACGTAGGTCACGAGCATCATGCAGGCGAGCAGGGCGCCGTAGAACGGCCAGATGGAGCGCATGACGGCACCAATCGAGATGCCCCCGATGGCACACCCCACCGCCTGGGTCGTACCTACCGGCGGTGTGTTCAGGCCCAAGGCGCAATTGAGCAGCATCACCACGCCGAACTGGGTCGGGTCCATGCCGAATTTCTGGGCAATCGGCAGGAAGATGGGGGTGCAGATCAGCAGCGTGGGCGCCATGTCCAGGAAGGTTCCCAGCACGAACAAAGCCAGATTGATCATCAGAAAAATCATCCAGGGGTTCTGGGTGACCGAGGCCATCAGTGCGCCGGTGCGTTCCGGCACGTCGTACATGGCGAGGAAGTAGCCGAAAGCGCTGGAGATGCCGATCAGGAACAACACCACGCCAGTGGTTTTGCACGCCTTGGCGCAGGACTTGATGAAGTCTTTCCACGACAGCGAACGGTAGGCCACCACGGTGATCAGCAAGGCCCAGAGCACCGCTGTGGCGGCCGATTCCGTGGCCGTGAAGACACCGGACAAGATGCCTCCCAGAATGATGCCCACAATCAGCAAGCCCGGAAGTGCGGCGATGAAGCTGTTAAAGACTTCACCCCAGCCGGGGAATACGCCGCGTGTGGGGTAGCCGCGCTTGATGGCCACGCCATAGGCTGCCAGCAGGTTCAAAGCTGTCAGCAAGAGGGCTGGCACCACACAGGCGAGCATCATGTTCAGCACGCTGACCGACGCAATGCCTGCGGTGGCCAGGGTGTAGAGAATCAGGTTGTGGCTGGTCGGCATCAAGGCGCCGACCAGGGATGCATGGGTGGTCACGTTCACCGCGTAGTCGGTGTCGTAGCCTTCCTTCTTCATCAGCGGAATCATCACCGAGCCCATGGCGGACACGTCCGCCACCGGCGAACCTGCGACGCCGCCGAACAAGGTGCAGCCCACCACGTTGGACATGCCCAAGCCGCCGCGTACATGGCCCACCAGGCTGTTGGCAAAACGCACGATGCGGTGGGCAATGCCACCGTGCAGCATCAGCTCACCGGCAAAGATAAAAAACGGGATGGCCAGGAAGGAGAACACCTGCATGCCCCCCACCATCTTCTGGAACACCACGGCGACCGGCAAGCCGGCAGTGATGATGGTGGCGACCGATGACAGGCCGACCGCGAAGCCCACTGGCACACCGATGATCAACAGCAAGCCGAAGCTCACACCCAAAACTATCAGTTCCATGCCGGCACCACTTCCTTGCCCTGCAGCAGGGCGATCACATGTTCAATCGTAAAAAGCACCACCAGCACGCCGGCAATGATGAGAGGCACGTAGTCCATGCTGGAGGGAATGGGCAGCATGGGTTTCTGGTCGTTCCATTTGAGGGCGGCCCAGATGTAGCCGTTGTAGGCCATCAGCGCGCCAAAGATGCCGACCAGGATGTGGATCAGGATTTCCAGTTTCAGCCGCATGCGCTCGGGCAGCAGGCTGATGATGGAATCCATGCCGATGTGGCCCGCGTCGCGCACGCCCACGGCCACGCCCAGCGCGGTGATATAGAGCACCAGCAGCAAGGCCAATGCCTCTGCCCAGGTGGGGGTGTCGTTAAACACATAGCGCCCGATGACCTGGTATTGCACGCAGGCGATGAGCACGATGAGGCCAACCACCGCAAGCATCAGGCTGAGCTTGGAGAGGGTGGCACAGAAGCGGGTATACATGAACAGCTCCGGTGGATGGGAAACACACCCCGGCAGAAGGCCGGGGTGTTGGAACGACACGCTTACTTGGTGTCTTGCACGGCCTTCACCAGGCGTTTCATGTCAGGTGTGTTGGCGAACTTGTCATACACCGGGCCCATGACGTCCTGGAAGGACTTCTTGTCCACTTCCACGATTTCGGTGCCGGCGGCCTTCACCATGTCGAACTCTTTCTTCTCGTAGGCAGCCCAGGCCGTGCGGTTGAATGCGACCGACGCTTTGGCCGCTGCACGGATCTGGTCTTGCTCAACCTTGGGCAGCTTGTCAAAGGCGGCCTTGGAGAACAGCAGCACTTCGGGGGCCATGGAGTGTTCGGTCTTGTTGTAGTACTTGGCCGCTTCATAGTGGCGGCTGCCAGAACCATAGGAGGGGTAGTTGTTTTCAGCGGCGTCAATGATGCCGGTCTTGAGTGCGGTCATCACTTCACCAAAAGGCATGGGAGTGGGGTTGGCACCCATGGCAGCGGTCAACGCCACCCACAAGTCGGACTGTTGCACGCGGATCTTCATGCCCTTGGTGTCGGCGACCGAGCGCACAGGCTTCTTGCTGTAGATGGAGCGGGCGCCAGAGTCGTAATAGGCCAGCAAAACGAAGCCTTGTGCTTCACAGTCCTTGGCAATTTCTTCACCGATGGGGCCGTCCAGCACCTTGTGCAGGTGGTCCACCGAGCGGAACAGGAAAGGCAGCACCGGGATGTTGGTCTTGGCGCAGACCGAGTTCATCGGGCTGATGTTGACGCGCACCATGTCCAGCGCACCAATCTTCACCTGGTCAATGGTTTCCTTCTCGGTGCCCAAGGCGCCCTTGTTGAATACCTTGATGCTGTGTTTGCCGCCGGTGACCTTCTTGAGCTCGTCGCTCATGAACTTGACCGCGGTGACTGTGGGGTAGTCATCCGAGTTGTGGATGTCGGCCGATTTGAACTCTGTGGCGTGTGCCGCAATGCTCAACAGACTGATGGCGGTGGCCAGGACGGTGGGTACGAACTTCATGCTTGTCTCCTCTTTGGGATGGTTGGTTGAAAGAACGGAAAGCTATCGAACGGGAAACTGGGAAAACAGGGGCTCGGGCCGGCCTTGCACGCCGGGCTCCAGCACCAGCACGGCGCCGTCCAGCGCGGCATCGAAGCCGGGGGCGGGCGTGGCGGGCTGGATGGAGGTGACAAACAGGTGGCGCAGCTCGGGCCCGCCGAACGCGCACATGGCGGGTTTGCTCACGGGCACGGCGATGGACTGCAGCAGCGCGCCGGTGGGGCTGAAGCGGTGCACCTGGCCCGCGTCATTGCCACAGATCCAGTAGCAGCCTTCGGCATCCACGGCGGCACCATCGGGGCGGCCGGGCAGGGGCTGCATGTCCACCCACGCGGTCTGTGGGCCCCAGCTGCCGGTGGCGCCGTCAAAGGTGTGCTGCCAGATCTTTTGCACACTGGGGTGTGAGTCCGACAGGTAGGCGGTGTGCCCATCGGGGCTAAAGGCCATGCCGTTGGGGGTGATGTAACCCTGCAGCACCGGGCCGCGCAGGCCTTGCGTGTCCAGGCAATAGATGCCGCCTGCAGGGCTGGCCAGACCCATGTCACGCACCATGGTGCCGATCCAGAAGCGGCCTTGCGCGTCGCAGCGGCCATCGTTAAAGCGCATGCCGGGCTGCGGATGGCTGATGGTGGCCAGGCATTTCACCTGGGCCATGGGCGGGTCCTGCAGTTCCACTTCAAAAATGCCGCTCTCCATGGCGGCAATCACGGTGCCGCGGGTGCTCAGCGCAATACAGCCCACCCGTTCGGCCAGCGCCCAGCTGTGCTGGATACGGGTGGCCCAGTCCAGGCGGTGGATGCGCTGGCTCTCAATGTCCACCCAATACAAGGCTTGGGTGGCCACCGACCACACGGGCGACTCGCCCACCCGGTCGCGAGCGCTGGAAATGGCAAAAACAGCGGTCATGGCCGGTTTACTTGCCAGCCTTGTGGGCCGTCATGGGCTCGCCCTGGAACAGGAAGCCGCCACCCTGGTAGATCGCGGCAGGGTCGGTGATGTCGGGCTGGGGAGTGCGGGCATAGATGGCCTCGCGGAATGGGTCCGAACTGTCCTGCGGCACGTAGCCCACGTGGCGGGCCGCGCTGTTGTCATACCAGGCCACCGCGTTGTCCGACATGCCGAAGATCGCCGTGTGGCCCAGGATGGGCGTGGTCAGGCAGGCGGTGACCAGGCGGTGCAGGTCGTCAAAGCTGAGCCAGCTGGCCAGCATGCGGCGGTCCCGGGGTTCGGCAAACGAGGAGCCGATGCGCACGCAGGCGGTCTCGATGCCGTAGCGGTCGTAATACATGCGGGACAGGTCTTCACCAAACGCCTTGCTCACGCCATACAGGCTGTCGGGGCGGGCCGGGTGGTTCAGCGTGATGGTTTCGCTCTGCTTGTAAAAGCCGGTCACGTGGTTGGAGCTGGCAAACACCACGCGCTTCACGCCAAACTTGCGGGCCGCTTCGTACAGGTTGTAGACGCCCAGGATGTTGGCCTGCATGATCGGCTCGAATGCGGCTTCGACGGAAATGCCGCCAAAGTGCACGATGGCCTGACAACCCTGCACCATGGCGTCCACGGCGGCGGCATCGGCCAGGTCGGCCAGGGCGATTTCTTCGCCGGCACGTGCGGGGCCAAAATCGGCGCGGTCGGAGAGGCGCAGCACCTCGCAATTGGCCTTCAGGCGCTCGCGCATGGCCGTGCCCAAGCCGCCTGCGGCACCGGTCATCAGCAAAGTGTGGTGTACTTTGATCGTCATGAAATGTATGCTGTCTTGTCAGTTGTATGTTGTCTGATGTGTTAAATTGTCAACACCTGTTCCAACCGAGTCAAGGGCTTTTCCATGGACCTAGTGCAAACCCCTAGAGCCTCCGTCGCGCAACCGTCACCTGCTGATGTCGGGGATGTGGCGCGTCCGCGCCGCGCCCGAGGTCTGGTCAATGAAGTGGTGGAAAGCCTGGCCGCCAGCATCCGCGAAGGGGCCATCCCGCCCGGTGCCAAGTTGCCCACCGAATCCGAAATCGTGGCCCGCTTTGACGTGAGCCGCACCGTGGTGCGCGAAGCCATTTCGCGTCTGCAGGCCAACCGCCTGGTGGAAACACGGCACGGTGTGGGCACCTTTGCGCTGGCGCCCCAGAGCAGCGGCAACTTCCAGATTGCTGACGTGGACTTTGCCACCGTGGCCGACGTGATTGCCCTGCTGGAGCTGCGTATTTCACTGGAGACTGAGGCCGCCGGCCTGGCCGCCCAGCGCCGCACCGAGGCGAATTTGCAGGCCATGCAGGCCATGCTCGATGCCTTCCAGACCTCCATTCTGGAAGACTCGGACGCCGTGCCCTCTGACTTCAGCTTCCATATGGAAGTGGCCAAGGCCACCGGCAACCGCCACTTTGCCGACCTGATGACCTACCTGGGCACCATGATCATTCCGCGCACCCGGATCAACACCGCCAGCAGCGCGCCCGAGGGGCGTTTGAACTACCTGCGCCGGGTGCACGGCGAGCACGAATACATCTTCAACGCCATCCGCAACCAGGACGCCGATGCCGCCCGCGCGGCCATGCGCACGCACCTGGCCAACAGCAAAGACCGCCTCAGAAAGTCCCAACCCGACGCGGTTTAGTTGTATGATGTCTGATGTGTAGGGGCGCCACCCACCCATTCCTTCGAGCGCCCCGCAGAGGAGACTGACCATGACCCCTACTGAATCCGGCGCCGTGCGCGGCGCGCCCACCGTCACCGCCTTGCGTGTCATCCCCGTTGCGGGCCACGACGGCATGCTGATGAACCTGAGCGGCGCCCACGCGCCGTTTTTCACCCGCAACATCGTCATCCTGACCGACAGCAGCGGCAACACCGGCGTGGGCGAAGTGCCCGGCGGCGAGAAGATTCGCCAGACGCTGGAAGATGCGGCCACCCTGGTGGTGGGCCAGTCCATCGGCAACTACAACGCCATCCTCAACCGCATGCGTGAGGCCTTTGCCGCGCGCGACAGCGAAGGCCGCGGCCAGCAAACCTTCGACCTGCGCGTGGCCATCCACGCCGTCACGGCGGTGGAATGCGCCTTGCTCGATTTGCTGGGCAAGTTTTTGAACGTGCCAGTGGCGGCCCTTTTGGGCGACGGCCAGCAACGCGACAGCGTGGCGGTGCTGGGCTACCTGTTTTATGTGGGTGACCGCAAAGCCACCGACTTGCCCTACATCAGCGAACCGGATGCCGAGGACGACTGGAAACGCCTGCGCCACGAAAAAGCCATGGACGCCGAGGGCGTGGTGCGCCTGGCCGAAGCCGCGTATGCGCGCTACGGCTTTCAGGACTTCAAGCTCAAAGGCGGTGTGCTGCGTGGCGAGGAAGAGGTGGAGGCCATCCGTGCGCTGCACGCACGTTTTCCGCAAGCCCGCATCACCCTGGACCCGAATGGCGGCTGGCTGCTGAAAGACGCGGTGCGCCTGTGCCGCGACCTGCATGGCGTGATGGCCTATGCCGAAGACCCGTGCGGTGCCGAAGGCGTGTTCTCTGGCCGCGAAGTGGTGGCCGAATTCCGCCGCGCCACCGGCCTGCCCACCGCCACCAACATGATTGCCACCGACTGGCGCGAGCTGGCGCATTCGCTGGCGCTGCAGTCGGTCGATATTCCGCTGGCCGACCCGCACTTCTGGACCATGCAGGGTTCGGTGCGCGTGGCGCAGGTGTGCCAGACCTGGGGGCTGACCTGGGGTTCGCACTCCAACAACCACTTTGATGTGTCGCTGGCCATGTTCACGCATGTGGCTGCCGCGGCACCCGGCAAGGTCACCGCGATCGACACGCACTGGATCTGGCAAGACGGCCAGCGCCTCACCAAAGATCCGCTGCAGATCGTGGGCGGCCAGATCGCCGTGCCCACCACACCCGGCCTGGGCGTGGAGCTGGACATGGCGGAAGTGGAGAAGGCGCACCAGCTGTACCTGCAGCACGGCCTAGGCGCGCGCAACGACGCCATGGCCATGCAGTACCTGATTCCGGGCTGGGCATTCAACCCCAAGAGCCCTTGCCTGGTACGCTGAAATCAGCGGGTCTTGCCTCTGATTTTTAAGCCAAATTGGCCTCTAGCCCGCTTGGATGCTGCGCAAGCAGCTCCTGTTTTAGGAGCGTTTTTGGCCCGGAGGCTGCGCCGAAGTTAGCGCGCACCCTCGGCCAACTGCCGTGCCAAGCGGTTGTGGCGCTCCATCAGCGGGCCCAGGTCCACGGTCTCCAGATGCCCCTCGCGCACCACCACTTTGCCATTCACGACCGTGTAGTCGGCCTGTGGGCTGGCGCACAGCAGCAGGCTGCCCACGGGGTCGTGTACGGCGCCACCGGCAAAACCCAGCGTGTCCAGGTCAAACAACACCAGGTCGGCGCACATGCCCACCGCCAGGTGGCCGATGTCGGCGCGGCCCAGCACCTGCGCGCCGCCGCGCGTGGCCACGCTCAGCGCGTCGCGCGCCGTCATCTCGGCCGGGCCCAGGTCGCAGCCAAAGAAGGTGCGGCCCTCGCGCACTTCGGGCGCTTGCATGGCGCGGCCCACGCGGGCCAGCAGCAGGGCCTGGCGCGCTTCGTTCACCATGTGCGCTGCATCGTTGCTGGCACTGCCGTCCACGCCCAGACCCACGGGCACACCGGCGTTGAGCATCTTGCGCACGGGCGCAATGCCGCTGGCCAGGCGCATATTGCTGCACGGGCAGTGCGCCACGCCGGTGCGGCTGGCGGCGAACAGGCCGATGCCTTCGTCGTCCAGCTTCACGCAGTGGGCATGCCATACGTCGTGGCCCAGCCAGCCCAGGTCTTGTGCGTACTGCGTGGGGGTGCAGCCAAACTTCTCGCGGCTGTAGGCCAGGTCGTGGTCGTTCTCGGCCAGGTGGGTGTGCAGGCGCGCGCCGTAGGTTCGGGCCAGCAGTGCCGATTCGCGCATCAGGTCGCGGCTCACGCTGAACGGGGAGCAGGGCGCCACCGCAATGTTGAGCATGGAGCCGTGCGCAGCGTCGTGGTACTGCTCAATCAGGCGCTGCGTGTCTTTCAAGATGAAGTCCTCGCGCTCCACCACACGGTCCGGTGGCAAGCCGCCCTGGCTCTGGCCCACGCTCATGCTGCCACGCGTTGCCACAAATCGCATGCCGATGTCGGCCGCGGCTTCGATGCTGTCGTCCAGCCGCACGCCGTTGGGGTAGATGTAGAGGTGGTCGCTGCTGGTGGTGCAACCACTCAGCAGCAGCTCGGCCATGGCAATCTGTGTGCTCACGTGCACCATTTCGGGCGTGAGCCCGGCCCAGATCGGGTACAGCCCGCGCAGCCAGCCAAACAGCTCGGCGTTCTGCACCTCCGGTATCGCCCGCGTGAGGCTCTGGTACATATGGTGGTGCGTGTTGACCAGCCCGGGCGTGACCAGGTGGTGGCGGGCGTCAATCACCTCTTCGGCCTGCAGCGCGTGGGGCGGCAGATCGGCCGTGGCGCCGATAAAGGCGATGCGATTGCCCTCGATATAAATGGATGCGTCGCGCAGCTCGGTGGATTGCGCCGGGGCGGCGTTGTCAAAGGTGGCAATGGCCCGCGCGTGGTGGATCAGCAAAGTGCCCATGTCAGAGTCTCTCCGTCAAACAAGTTTTCCACCTGCAAAGGTGGGTCCTGCCGAGGCCGAATCCCGCTGGCGGGCCAGACCGGCCACCAGAGGCGAGCACCACGTTGCCGAGCATCCCGGGCTGTGCTTGCGCATTGCGCCAGCGGATTTTGCCCCAGTTCCTTCAAAATAAAGCGATGACCATGCCAAGCCAAACTACTTCCCACTTCTCCGAGCTGGCGCCGCGCGATGTGCTGGGCCAGCTCTACTGGGCCGCTGTGCGCCAGGCGCTGCCGGCCCACACGCTGGCGGGCTTTTTGCCCCCCGTCCCCAAGGGCCGCACCCTGGTGCTGGGCGCCGGCAAGGCTGGTGGCGCCATGGCCCATGCGCTGGATGCGCTGTGGCCGCAAGACGCGCCCCTCAGCGGGCTGGTGGTCACCCGATACGACCACACCCCGCCCCGCCCGGCCGACGCCGCGCCCCAGCGCATCGAGGTGGTGGAAGCTGCCCACCCCGTGCCCGATGCGGCAGGCCTGGCCGCCGCGCAACGCATCCTGGCGCTGACGGATGGGCTGACGGCGGACGACCTGGTGATCTGCCTCATCTCGGGCGGCGGTTCCTCGCTGCTGACCCTGCCCGCGCAGTGGGCGGGCGGTGGCATCAGCCTGGCGGACAAACAACGCATCAACCAACTGCTGCTGGAGAGCGGTGCCGGCATTCAGGAGATGAACTGCGTGCGCAAGCACCTCTCCGCCATCAAGGGCGGGCGCCTGGCCGCGGCCTGCCACCCGGCCCAGGTGGTGACACTGCTGATCAGCGATGTGCCGGGCGACGACCCCAGCGTCATTGCCAGTGGCCCGACCGTTCCCGACCCCACTACCGCGGCAGAGGCGCTATCAATATTGAAGCGGCTTGCGCAGCATTCATCGGGGCTGGAGCTCAATTCCATTGAAAAAATGCTGGAAAGCGGGGCGCTGGAGACTCCCAAGCCGGGTGATGCGGTATTTGCCCGCAACACGGTGCACCTGATCGCCACGCCCCAGCAGTCCCTGCAGGCGGCGGCAGACGCGGCCCGTGCCATGGGCCTGAACGCCTATGTGCTCAGCGACGAGCTGGAAGGCGAGTCGCGCGAGGTGGGCAAGGTGCACGCCGCCTTGGCCCGCACCGCCGCCCAGCGGCCCGCGTCCCCACAGCAGCCGTTTGCCAAGCCGTGTGTGATCTTGAGCGGTGGCGAAACCACGGTCACTGTGCGCCCGCGCCGCGAAGGCGCCGCCAAGGGCCGGGGCGGCCGGGCCGGCGAGTTCTGCATGGGCCTCGCCCAGGCGCTGCAAGGCCAGGCCGGTGTGTGGGCGCTGGCCGCCGACACCGACGGCATTGACGGCGTGGAAGACAACGCCGGTGCCCTGGTGGCACCCGATACGCTGGCCCGTGCCGCCGCCGCCGGGGTGTCGCTGGCCGACTGCCTGGACCGCAACGACGCGGTGGGCTTTTTTGCGCCACTGGGCGACCTGTTCACCACCGGCCCCACCCACACCAACGTCAACGACTTCCGGGCCCTGCTGGTGGTGTAGCGCGGCCGGGCGCCTGCGCAAACGTTGATATGCCTCAAGGTCTGGCGGCCGCTGGCGGGGCACAGTGGCAGCCATGTTGGCCCCCTTACCACCCACACTTGCCACCTTGTTGGCAACCTATCCCTCGGAGACGCGCTCGGAGGGCAGCCGCTTGCTGACCCGTGGCCAGATGTCTGCCCAGGTCTTGTACCTGGAGAGCGGACGTGTGGTGCTGGGAGTCGCGGGCAGCGCCAATACCCATGGGGAGCTGCTGGAGCACCAGCTGGGTGCCCAGTTGGAGTCGGGCTGGCTGGACGCCACGGCCGCCGTGCTGAACCTGCCTGCCGCCATGGACGCCGTGGCCGAAACCCCGGTGCAACTGCGCGCTGTGCCCTTGCCCGTTTTTCGGGATGCACTGTTCGATGCCCGCGCACCTCTGGGCAGTGTGTTGCTGGATGTGGCGCATGCCCACCGCCAGCAAACCGAGCTGGCGGTCAGCCGCCTGGCCAAAGACGCCGAGGCGCGCTGCGCCGAATGGCTGCTGCGCCATGCCCAAAACAGCGAACAGGGCGTCTGCTCGGTGCAGCTGCAGCAGCGCAAGCGTCTGATTGCCGCCCAGCTGGGCATTGCGCCCGAAACCCTGTCGCGTGTGCTGCGCAATCTGCGCGAGCGCAGCCTCATCAGCGGCTCGGGCCGCACCCTGAATCTGGTGGACCCGCCGGGCCTGCGGTCTTTGGCAGGGGGTTAAGCCCCGCGCTTGCGGATAGGATGGGTGCATGGGCTGCCTGCTGTGGTGGCTCGGCAAACTGACCCACCCTCTGCAAGAGCACCATGTTCAAAATTTACTGGACCGATGAAACCGGCCAAGTCCACGGCCAAGAGGCCGAGGCCATCGTGCAGGCCCTGCAAATCACCAAAGAAAAACGCGACGCCGGCCACACCTTTGTGACCATGGCCAGCGAGAACCCGCAGAACGCCGGCAAGCCCGGTGTGGACACGGTGGCAGATGGCAAGACACCTGATGGCCAGGACTACGACTGGTCCAAGGCCGGCCGCGCCGGTCGCCCCCGCAAGACCGACCGCATCATCACCAACAAGGACCGCTGATGGTGTGCCGCTTCAGGCGGGCGCTCACCTTGCCATTGACGTTCCGATGACGTTTGCACCGCGTTGCTCCTCGCGTATAGTGGCACCAAGCATAGCCGCGCAGTCCTAACTACAAAGCGGCATTCCTTTTGGGGGAGGTGCCAATGACACCTGTGGCTGACCTTTCAGCCCCAGTATTGCCCGTCACGAAGCGCAGACGGCTGTTTGCCGTGGTCTGGGTTTTTGTGGGTGTGGTGGTGGGCCTTTTTGTGCTGACCTACCTCAGCATTCGCCTGCTTTCTGCCGTGCGCGCCTATGTGGAGGGCGAGGGACTGTGGTCCAAGGGGCAGAAGGACGCTATCTACGCCCTGACCCGCTACACCCTGTACGCCAACGAGGCCGATTACAGCGCCTACCTGATGGCACTGGCCGTCAACACCGGCGACCGGCAGGCCCGCATCGAGCTGGAGAAGCCGGACCCGGATCTGGATATTGCCCGCGACGGTTTTTTGCAGGGGCGCAATCACCCGGACGACATCGATGGCATGGTGTTTTTGTTTCGGAACTTTCGCAAGCTGCCCGATATCGACAAGGCCATCACCATCTGGGCCGCTGCGGACCATCACATTGAGACCTTGACGCAGGTGGGCGAGCGCATTCGCACGGCCATTCGGGCAGGTCCGTTGCCACCCGAACAGGCGCGGCAGTTCCTGTTGCAACTGCACGCGATCAACAATGCGCTGACGCCGCTGGAAGACCGTTTCTCCTCTACGCTGGGCGAGGCCGCGCGCAAGTACACCCAGATCATTCTGGTGCTCATGTTCTTCGTCGTGGTGCTCATGCTCACGCTGGCCTATTTGTTCTCGCGGCGCCTGTTTTTGCAGTTCGAGCTCACACAGGAGGCGCTGCGCAGCGGCGAAGAGCAGCTCAAAAGCGTGCTGCAGTTTGCCCCCTTGCCCATCATCATCGTGCGCCTGTCCGACGAGCGCGTGCTCTATGCAAACAACCATGCGCGCCTGCAGTTCCGCCTGGGGGCAACTTCGCTGGAGCGCTTGCGCCCGCGGGATTTCTACGTCAACGGTGCCGACCGCGACCGACTGATCGCTGCGCTGGAGGCCACCGGCAGCGTGACCGACCTGGAGCTTTTGTTGCAAGATGCAGATGGCAAACCCTTCTGGGGGCTGTATTCCTCGCAGCGCATTCGTTACGAGGGGCATGTGTGTGTGATGACCGCGCTGCTCAACGTGGATGAGCGCAAGCGTGCGCACGACGAGCTGCGCTACCGTGCCTACCACGATGCCCTGACCGGCTTGCCCAACCGTGCCATGTTTATGGACACGCTCAAACGCAGCCTGCATCGCATGGAGCGCAGCGGTGGGACGAGTTCTCTGCTGTTCATCGACCTGGACCATTTCAAGGCCATCAACGATGAACTGGGCCACGACATGGGCGACCTGCTGCTGCGGCAAGTGGCACAGCGTATTCAGGACTGTGTGCGCGAAGGGGACTTGGTCGCCCGTCTGGGGGGCGACGAGTTTGTGGTGCTGGTGGAAGGGAACGACGACCCCCACCGCATGGCCGACAAGGTGCTCAACGTTCTGCGGCCTGATTACCAATTGGGGGCCCACACCGTCCGCATCACGGCGAGTATTGGGGTTAGCTGCTTTCCGCAGCATGGCACGGAGCTTGACACCCTGCTGAGCGCGGCCGACTTTGCCATGTACCAGGCCAAGACGGCCGGCCGCAACGGCGTGCAGTTTTATGCCCGACCCCATTAGCGGGCAAACATCCCTCAGAGGCACGGCGGACAATTTTTGAGCGAAGGCCTTGCTTTGCCAAGGCGCCAGGGGCTGGCTGTGCCAGAATTTTCCATGCGCGCCATTTCACTTTCCACCGGTTTCCAGTCCTTCTTGCGGCGGCGGCCGCGCGCCGCCTGGGCGGTGGTCTGGTTGCTGGGGCTGCTGGTGGGCAGCGGCTGGCTGGTCTGGCAGTCGATGGAGCGCAGCCGCAACGCCTTTGAGACCGACGCCCGCATTGCCCACCGCCTGCTGTCCCAGCGCGCAGTGCAGCACGAGGCAGTGCTGGCCACCCTGGTCCTGATGCAGCCCGCACTGGACGTTCGTCTACCTGCCATCTACCCACAGTTCATGCGCATGTGGCGGCGCGTGGGCGATGCTGTCTGGCCCGGCGACAGCACCCTGTCGGCCGCGCTGCGGCTTGCCGAGCAGGGCAAGGGCAGCCCCCAGCTGGCGCTGGCTGACCTGCCCAACGCGCGCTTTTGGGTGGTGATGGCGCCCGCGGCGGGCAGTGGCCCACAGGCCGCAGCCTACGCGCTGGAAATCTCTTTGCCGCTCATGGTTCCCTGGGCCGACTGGCCCTATGGCGACAACCCGCAGGCACCAGCCGCCCGCCACACTGCAGCCTGGCTGGAGCAGGGCAGCGCGCGCTGGCCGCTGCATGGCAGCACGTCGGATGCGGCCCTGCACCGCTTTGCCTTCCGCAAACAGCTGGCCGCGGCCAGCCAGCCCTTTGACGTGGTGCTGGAGCGCGACTACACCCTGGGCGACTTACCCTGGGGGCCGCTAGCCGCCGGTCTGGTGGGCTGGACCCTGGCCCTGGTCGCGCTGGCCAGTGCGCTGCGCCAGCGCGGGGCCCGGCGTCGTGCCGAAGAGCTGCTGCGCCTGGGCCAGGTGTCGCGCCTCAACGCGCTGGGCGAGCTGGCCGCCGGCCTGGCCCATGAGCTGAACCAGCCACTGACCGCCGTGCTGGCCAGCACCCAGGCCACCGTGCGCCTGTTGGCCGACGACCCGCCCGATGTGGCCCAAGCCCAGGCCGCCATGGACAAGACCGTGGTGCAGGCCCGGCGCGCCGCCGAGGTGGTGGCCCGCCTGCGCCGCGCCATCGAGCGGCCCAACACCGGCACCACCACGCCGGTGGACGTGGCCCAGGCCGCGCGCGACGTGCTGCAACTGCTGGAACCCGAATGCCGCAAACGCGCGGTGGCCGTGCAGTTGCAAGGCCCCGCATCGCTGCTGGCGCTGGGCGACCCGGTGGCGCTGGAGCAAATCCTGCACAACCTGGTGAACAACGCGCTGAGCGCGCTGGAGCAGGTGGAGGGCAGGGCGCGCGTTCTTACGCTCACGGTGGAGGCTGTGGCACCCACCACGGTGCGCCTGAGCGTGCAAGACAACGGCCCCGGTGTGCCCGCCGCGCTGGCGGAACGCTTGTTTGAACCCTTTGTGAGCGGGCGCCCCGGCGGCCTGGGGCTGGGCCTGAGCCTGTGCGAAACCCTGGCCGCCGAGATGGGTGGGCACATCCGCCACACGCCCGCGCAACCGGGTGCGGTGTTTGTGCTGGAACTGCCCGCCGCCACCGCAGGAGACGCCGCATGAGTGCCGCCGAATCCCTGTCCCCCCTCATCCACCTGGTGGACGACGACGAGGCCGTGCGCGACGCGCTGGCGCTGCTCATCAGCACCGTGGGCCTGCGCGTGCAGCCCTGGGCCGACCCCGAGCGCTTTCTGGCCGAGTTTGACCGGCATAGCCTGGGGGCAGTGGTGCTGGACATGCGCATGCCCGGCATATCAGGCCTGGCAGTGCTGGAGCATTTGCAAGCCGCAGGTGTGGACCACCCGGTGGTGATGCTCACCGGTCACGGCACGGTGGACCTGTGCCGCCGCGCCTTCAAGGCCGGTGCTGCCGAGTTTCTGGAAAAGCCGGTGAACGACGAACTGCTGCTGGACACGCTGCAGCAAGCCGTGCGCCGCCACGTCAAATCCCGCCAGCGCCACGCCGCCGACCAAGCGGCACGCCAGCGCTACGCGGGCCTGACCGAGCGCGAGCGCGAGGTGCTGGGTCTGATCATCGAAGGCCTCACCAACAAAGAGATCGGCCGCGCCATGGCCGTGTCACCGCGCACGGTGGAGACGCATCGGGCCAACCTTTTTGAGAAGCTGGAAGCGCCCTCACTGGCCTATTTGATTCGGCACTATGCGGCGTTGGTGGAAGAGGGGGATGGGGTGTAGGAAACGTATTTCAGTGTTGCAACTGTGTCCAAAGAAAATCGCAACATCTGGCCGTCAAGATTCATTCATAAACTAACTGCATCGCTTGTTGGCTCTGGATAGGTCAGATCCCTCGGTCCCCAGCACTGTGTTTCAGACGCCTATTGAAGCAATCGGACTACTTCAGAAAGCAATACGTCTAGCGCGCCACGGAAATCCACCTGTGGCGCCAAGGGAAGTACCTCTGCCTTACGCACTGTCTGATGGAGATGCATGTCAGCGATCTTCCTCAGTGAGTTGTCCAACTGCTTCATCTGGTCGGTGAAAGATCGAGGCGCCGGATAGTTGTTCGCAACTTCCGAGAAGTTCTTCGCATTGAAGATTGGCGGTACATGATCGGTAACTGCTCGGACAAGCATTGCCGTTGCCATGTGTAATTCGTGTTCATGCGCAGAGTTCAGCTCTTCAAGCATACGTACTAAGCGCTTCAGGTCCCATTGGGGCGACTTTGAGCCGCGTAATTGCAGAATACGTGCCGGGTCGACATACATGGGCTTCGACATTGCGCCTCGCGGCTTGCTGACCTGACTGCTCTTTCGGTGCACTTGATTTAGCCCGCCCTCAACTAATCCAATGGCCTCGTGGTATTGCTCGAGCAGCGGCGGATTGAATGCACCGTATCCGGGGAAGGTTGTCATTAGAAGCAAAGGAGCTCCAAAGTCATTGAGCCCCAATACTGTGTCAAGGATTCCCTTGGCTTCCAGCATTAGGCGTTTGAAAGCAGCACGATCAACACTGTTTAAGTGTGGCGCAGTGTCAGACTGGCGCTTCTCAAAACGACCTTCCATCTCCCGAAGGTTGGTGATGATCTTTTCAAGTTCTTGTGCGTACATAGGTCTCTGCTTTTGCTTCACTAGAGTACATGGTAGATCCGTTTTTGGACGAGATCGACGAAGGTCTGCGCTCGCATCGAGTCAATATCACTTGTGTGCCTCTCCTGCCCCTGGGTTCGCATAGCGAAGCCTAGCCAGTGAGGAATGTCAATTAAATAGAACTTTGCAACTACTTGAAGATGAGTAGTTAGTGTTTCCCTGAGTTGCATCTGACCCCTTCTCCGTATTTCTACGGACCCCCGCGCGTAAGCCTACGAATACCCCGCAGCGCCGCCTTTTTCTACAGTTCTCCCAACGGCAAACAAGTGTTCGCCGTAAATCCAAATCCCTTTAGGAGAACCGTATGAACAAGTCCCTGTCTGCCCTCGCCATTGCCTCCATCGCCCTGTTGGCCGCCGCTGGCGCGCAAGCCGAAGGTGTGCGTACTGAACGCAATATGTCGCTGGAGCTGGCCAACCGCATTGCTACTGCCGCTGTGGCATCTTGCCAAGACAAGGGCTATGCCGTGACCACCACCGTGGTGGACCGCGCTGGCACCGTGCGCGCCGTGATGCGTGCGGATAACGCCGGCCCCCACACGGTGGACGCGAGCCGCGCCAAGGCCTACACCTCGGCCTCTGCCAAGAACACCACGCTGGCCATGATGGACAACGCGCAGAAGAACCCTGCTGCGGCCACGCTGGTCTACCTGCCGGGCATGCTGTTGGTGGGTGGTGGTGTGCCGGTGAAGGTGGGTAACGAAGTGATTGGTGCCGTGGGCATTGGCGGTGCGCCTGGTGGCCACCTGGACGAGCAGTGCGCGGTGGCGGCCATTGCCACGGTGGCCGACCTGCTGAAGTAAGGTCGCGCCATGCGCCAGCGTCTTTCCGCCATTGCGATTGCCTGGGCTCTGCTGGGGCTGGTCCCCGCCCAGGCGCAGATTGCACCCAGCCCGGCGCAGGCCGCGCAGTACACGGGCCTGCTGAGTGCCGCGCACCGTGGCGACCTAGCCAAGCTGCGTACCCTGCTGGCGGGCAAGCCCGCCCTGGAGGTGCGCGACGCCCAGCAGCGCACGCCGCTGCATGTGGCCACCTATGCCAGCCAGCGCGAAGCGATTCGCTTGCTGGCGGTGGCCGGGGCGGACCTGAATGCGATGGAGGTCCAGCAGTACGACCCGGTGACGATTGCGGCGGTGGCCAATGATGAAGAGACGCTGGCCTTGCTGCTGCAACTGGGCGCCAGTGCCAAGAACACGACGAGCCCTTTTGAGGGCACGGCGCTAATAGCCGCGGCGCACCTGGGCCACGCGGGTGTGGTGCGCCAGCTCATTGCGGCCGGTGCGCCGCTGGACCATGTGAACAACCTGCACTGGACGGCGCTGATTGAGGCGGTGGTGTTGGGCGATGGTGGTGCGCGCCACACCAATGTGGTGCGCCAGCTGCTGATGGCCGGGGCCAACCCCAAGCTCACCGACCGCAGTGGCCACACCGCGCTGCAGCTGGCCCAGGCCCGGGGTTACCAGGCCATGGTGCAGCTGCTGCAGGCGCGGCCTTAGGGCCTTAGTCTGGCGCCTTGGGTACCAAGGTGTAGGCCGGGTGCTGCCCCGTCAGCAGCAAAAACATGGCGAACATGGGGCCTTGCATGCAGCGCTCATCGGTCGGGCTTTCCAGCGCCTGCCAGGTGCGGGACTGCAGGCCGCCGCGGCTGCCGGTTTGCAGCGAGTAGCCCATCAGCTCGGCCGCCTGGGCCTGGTTCAGCCCGGCCGCAACGCGCGCGGCCTTGAGCTGCTCGCCCGTGGGAATGGGCATGGTGAGCGTGATGGGCGCTGGGAGTGGAGCGGGGGTGGTGGCGGTGTCTGGCGTCATGCCCCGGACTGTAACGCGCGCAGCACGTTTTCGGCCGTGGCCGGGGCGGTCAGGCGCACCAGCTTGTCGTCGCCACGTGCCTGGGCCACGGCGTCACGCAGTGCCTCGTAGACGCTGATGGCCAGCATGAACGGGGGCTCGCCCACGGCCTTGCTGCCAAACACGTTGTCCTCGCGGTTGGGCTCGGGCCACAGGTTCACCTTGAAGTGCTCGGGCACATCTCCCGCGGTGGGGATCTTGTAGGTGCTGGGCGCGTGGGTGCTGAGGTAGCCCTTGTCGTTCCACACCAGCTGCTCGGTGGTGAGCCAGCCCATGCCCTGTACAAAGCCGCCCTCGATCTGTCCCACGTCGATGGCCGGGTTGATGCTGCGGCCCACGTCGTGCAGGATGTCCACTTTCAGCACCTTGCTCTCTCCCGTGAGCGTGTCGATGACCACCTCGGTACACGCGGCGCCATAGGCGAAGTAATAGAAGGGGCGGCCGGTCAGCGTGGTTTTGTCGTAATGGATTTTGGGTGTGCGGTAGAAGCCGTCGCTCCAGAGCTGGATGCGGTTGGCGTAGGCCAGCTTCACCACCTCGTCAAAGCTGCGCGTGGCCACGGGCGAGAACACCTCGCCCCCCTTGAACTTGATGGCGCCGGCGCCACAGCCGTCCAGCCCGCAGACAAAGGCCGCCAGGTTGTCGCGCACATGGCGCGCGGCAAACTGGGCGGCGCGGCCATTCAGGTCGGTGCCCGCGCTGGCCGCGGTGGCCGATGCGTTGGGCACCTTGCTGGTGTCGCTGGCGGTGCACAGCACGCGCGCAAATGGAATACCCAGCTCGTCCGCCACGATCTGCGCCACCTTGGTGTGCAGGCCCTGGCCCATCTCGGTGCCGCCGTGGTTCACCTGCACGCTGCCGTCGGTGTACACATGCACCAGCGCGCCGGCCTGGTTAAACAGCGTGGCGGTGAAACTGATGCCGAACTTGACCGGGGTGATGGCAATGCCGCGCTTGAGCACGGGGCTGCCTGCATTCCATGCCGAAATGGCCTCTACCCGGCGCCGATACTGCGCGGATAGCTCCAGTTTTGATAGCAATGGATGGAGGATGTTGTCCTCCACCTTCATCTGGTAGTGGGTGGTATCCCGTTTCTGGTCGGTGCCAGCAATGGCTTCGTCGCTGTAGAGGTTGCGCAGGCGCACGTCCAGCGGGTCCAGCTTCAGCGCACGGGCAATGTCGCCCATGATGGTCTCGATCAGGATCACACCCTGTGGGCCGCCAAAGCCGCGAAATGCGGTGTGGCTTTGGGTGTTGGTCTTGCAGCGGTAGGAGGTGATGTCCACGTCCTGCAGGTAGTAGGCGTTGTCGGTGTGGAAGATGGCGCGGTCGGCCACGGGGCCCGACAGGTCGGCGCTGAAGCCGCAGTTGGCGGCCATCTGCAATTGCAGCGCGGTGAGGCGGCCGCTGTCGTCAAAGCCCGCGGTGTATTCGTAGGCAAAGGGGTGGCGCTTGCCGGTGACCATGAAGTCGTCGTCGCGGTCCATGCGCAGCTTCACGGCCTGTTTGGTCTTCACCGCGGCCACGGCGGCCCACACGGCCAGGTGGCCGGCCTGGGTTTCCTTGCCGCCAAAGCCGCCGCCCATGCGCCGGCATTCCACCTTGACGGCGTGGTTGTCGATGCCCAGCGCGTGGCTCACCCAGTGCTGCACCTCGCCCGGGTGCTGGGTGCTGCTGTAGATGCACCACTGGTTTTGCTCCAGCGGCATGGCGTAGGCAATTTGCCCCTCCAGGTAAAAGTGCTCCTGGCCGCCCACCTCCAGCGTGCCGTGCAGGGAGTGCTGTGCCTTGGCGAGTGCGGCGGTGGCATCACCACGACGCACCGTCACCGGGGGCAGCACAAAGCTCTTGGCCTCCAGCGCCTGCTGCACGGTCAGCACCGCGGGCAGGGCCTCGATGTTGAGCTTGACCTTGCGCGCCGCGTGGCGCGCCTGCATGGCGGTGTGCGCCACCACCACACCCACCACCTGGCCGACAAACTGCACGGTGTCCATGGCAAACACCGGCTCGTCGCCCGCAAAGGCGGCCAGCATGGGGTCGCCGGGAATGTCCTCGCTCAGCACCACACTCACCACGCCGGGCATGGCCAGTGCGGCGCTGGCGTCCACGCCCAGCAGCTTGCCGTGCGCTTGCGTTGAGAGGATGGGCGCCGCGTGCAGCGTGCCGCGCACCTCGGGCAGGTCGTCGATGTAGTGCACGGCGCCGGCCACCTGGGCCAGGGCGCTTTCATGGAACTGGTTGACCCCGGCAGCGGTGCCACGCGGGGTGGGGGCGGCCTCCAGCACGGTGGGCGACAGGCTGGGCATGCCAGAGGCGATGACGGACGCGGCGCTCATGCGGCTTCTCCTTCCAGCACAAAACTTTCGAGGTTGATGGCGGCCAGGCCCTGGCTCTCCAGCCAGTAGCGCTGCAGCAGATTGCCCAGCACCTCGGTACGGTAGGCGCTGCTGGCGCGCATGTCGGAGATGGGCGAAAACTCGGCACGCAGCGTGGCCATCGCGGTCATCACGGTGTCAGCCGTCCAGGGCTGGCCCAGTAGCGCCGCCTGGGTTTTGACAGCCCGGACCGGCGTGGCGGCCACACCGCCCACGCCGATGCTGGCGTGCGCCACCTTGCCGTTCACGATATGCAGGTTCAGCGCCAGGCAGACGGCGGAGATGTCGTCCTCAAAGCGCTTGGAAATCTTGTAGACCCTGGAGCGCTCGTTGGCCACCGCCTTGGGCACCTTGATCCAGGCCAGCACCTCGTCTGCGGCCATCACGTTCTTGCGGTAGCCGGTGTACAGGTCTTCCAGGCGCAGCTCGCGGTGCACCACCTTGCCTTTGCGCAAGGCCATCAGCACCACGTTGGCCCCCAGCGCAATCAGCAGCGGCATGGAGTCGCCAATGGGCGAGCCATTGGCCACATTGCCGCCCAGCGTGCCGGCGTTGCGCACCGGCAGGCCGGCAAAGCGGCTGGCAAAGGCGCCCAGCTGCGGCCGGTCGGCCACCAGGGCGGCAAAGGCGTCGGTCAGCGTGACGGCGGCGCCGATGGCGATGTGGTGCGGGTACTGCTCCACGCGCTTCAGCTCGGCCACCTGGGTCACGTCCAGCACCTGGGCAAAGTCCATGTGCATTTTGTTGACCCACAGGCCCACATCGGTGCAGCCGGCCACAATTTGCGCCTGCGGATGCTGGGCACGCGCGGCCAACAGGCCCCGCAGCGTGGTGGGCGATTTATAAGCCAAATCGGCCTCTAGCCCGCGTGGAATATGCGCGAGCAGCTCCAGTTTTGATAGCGTTTTGGCTTCGTCCACCGGCACGGCGGGCAGGCCCAGCATGGCCTGCGCCGCGTCCAGAATCGGCCGGTAGCCGGTGCAGCGGCACAAGTTGCCGCTGAGCGCCTGTTGGGCGTCGGCCCGGGTGATGGGCTGGCCGGCGTGGGCGTGCTGCTGGTACAGGCCAAACAGGCTCATCACAAAACCGGGGGTGCAGAAGCCGCACTGCGAGCCGTGGCACTGCACCATGGCCTCTTGCGCGGGGTGCAGGCAGCCGTCGTCCGCGGCAATGTCTTCCACGGTCCACAGCGCCTTGCCGTCCAGGCTGTGCGCCATCTTGATGCAGCTGTTGACGGCCTTGGTCTGCAGCTGGCCGTCTACTGCTTCGCCTACCACCACGGTGCAGGCGCCGCAGTCGCCTTCGTTGCAGCCTTCCTTGGTGCCGGTGCAGTGCAGGTCTTCGCGCAGCACCTCCAGCAGGGTGCGGGTGGGGGGGACGTTGGGCAGGGTCACGATCTCGCCGCGGCGGATAAATCTCAAAACTTGGGTTGTCATGGAATGGGTTCCTCGTGCGGGAGGGTAAGTCGGGAGGGGCATGGCTCCCATACGCATTAGCATATGGCACCAATTTACACGCCTGTATGAGAGACCAATCCCTTTTCGACAAGATAGACCTTCATCTGATCAGGGTCCTTCATACCGTGTTAACCGAGCGCAGCGTTTCCAAAGCCGCCATCCGACTGGGCATGCACCAGCCGGCGGTGAGCGCGTCGCTGAAACGCCTGCGCGACTTTGCCGGCGACCCACTTTTGGTGCGCTCCGGCTCGGGCATGGTGCCCACCGAAACGGCGCTGCGCATGCTGGAGCCCAGTGCCAGCATATTGCGTGCCGCCGAGATGCTGTTTTCTGATGCCCGCGGCTTTGAGCCCGCCACCGCGCGCAACACCTTCCGCCTGGCCGCCAGCGATTACCTGGATCCGCTGTTCTTGCCCCAGCTGGTCGCGCAGATCAAATCGCACGCGCCGCTGGCCGAGATCGAGATCCACCCCCTGTCGGGCGCCAGCGACTACCGCACCCTGCTGGCCCAGGGCGATATTGATGTGGTGATCGGCAACTGGCCGCAACCGCCCGACGACCTGCACCTGGGCCGCCTGTTTGGCGACGAGGTGGTGTGCCTGGTGTCCAAAAAACACCCGGCCGTGCGCCGCGGCTGGGACCAGGCCTCGTGGCTGGAGGCCGAACACATTGCGCCCGGTGCCACCCACCCCGGTGCCAAGGGAGTCATTGACGACCACCTGACCGGCCTGGGCCTGCAGCGCCATATCGTGGCGCGCTGCCCGCATTTCGGGCTGATTCCGGGCATGGTGGCATCAACCTTGCTGGTGCTCACCACCGGCAGGCAGTACTGCGAACGGTTTGTGGACACACTGCCGGTCAAAATACTGCCTTGCCCCGTGGAATTCCCCCGCATGATGTACTACCAGCTTTGGCACGCCCGCACCCATACCAGCGCTTCCAACAAGTGGCTGCGCGAGCGCATCAAGTCGGTCGCGGCCGAACTCCGAAAAGAATAAGAGACACCTACCCATGGTTACCCCCGTACCCGATTCCCCGCCTTCCTCCGTTCCCCGTCTCCAGCTCACCGGCATCACCAAGGCCTACCCCGGCGTGGTGGCCAACAGCGAGGTGTCGCTCAGCGTGTTGCCCGGCCAGACCCACGCGGTGCTGGGCGAAAACGGCGCCGGCAAGTCCACGCTGATGAAGATCATTTATGGCTCCATCAAGCCCGACGCCGGTCAGGTGCTGTTCAACGGCAAGCCCGTCTCCATCCGCAACCCCAAGGAGGCACGCGCCCTGGGCATCAGCATGGTGTTCCAGCACTTCAACCTGTTTGACACCATCACCGTGGCCGAGAACGTCTGGCTCGGGCTGGACAAGGCACAAAGCCTGGAGCAGGTCACCGCCAGCATCACCGCCAAGGCGGCCGAATACGGCCTGGACATCGACCCCAGCCGCCCGGTCCACACGCTGAGCGTGGGCGAGATGCAGCGGGTGGAAATCATCCGTGCGCTGTTGACCAACCCGCAGCTGCTGATCCTGGACGAACCCACCTCGGTGCTCACGCCGCAGGCGGTGGAAAAACTGTTTGTGGTGCTGAAAAAGCTGGCCTCTGAGGGCTGCAGCATTCTGTACATCAGCCACAAGCTGCACGAAATCCGCGAGCTGTGCAACGCCTGCACCGTGCTGCGCGGCGGCAAGGTCACCGGGGTGTGCAACCCGGCCGAAGAGTCCAACGCTTCGCTCTCGCGCCTGATGATTGGTGCCGAGCCACCGCAGCTGGAGCACCGCCCCCTGCATGCCGGTGCCCCGGTGCTGCGCGTGAGCCAGCTCAGCCTGGCGCGCGAAGACCAGTTCGGGGTGGACCTGGATGGCATTTCGCTCACCGTACATGCCGGCGAGGTGGTGGGCATTGCCGGTGTGTCGGGCAATGGCCAGAAGGAGTTGCTGTATGCGCTGTCGGGCGAAGACTGTCGTGCGCCCAAAGGCAGCATCCGCATGGACCAGGCCGATGTATCGGCGGTGCACCCTGGCGGGCGGCGCAAGCTGGGCCTGCACTTTGTGCCGGAGGAGCGCCTGGGCCGCGGTGCCGTGCCCACGCTCAGCCTGGCACAAAACATGTTGCTGACCCGTACCGGCTCCATCTCCCTGCCCAAGTTCGCTGGGGGCTGGATTCGCGTGGGCCAGCTCGAGGAACATGCCGCCCGCATCATCAAGGCCTTCGGCGTGAAAGCCAATGGCCCCAGCGCCGTGGCGCGCTCGCTGTCGGGTGGCAATTTGCAAAAGTTCATCGTCGGCCGCGAGATTGACGCCGCGCCCAAGCTGTTCATCGTCTCCCAGCCCACCTGGGGGGTGGACGTCGGGGCGGCCGCACAAATCCGCGGAGCCATCCTGGCGCTGCGCGATGCGGGTTGTGCCGTGCTGGTGGTGAGCGAAGAGCTGGACGAATTGTTTGAGGTGAGCGACCGCCTGCACGTGATTGCGCGTGGCAAGCTGTCGCCCTCGGTGCCGGTGGCCGAAGCCACGGTGGAAAAGTTGGGAGAGTGGATGAGTGGTTTGTGGAATGCGCCGGAGTTGCAACATGCTTAAGCTGGAAGTACGCGCGCAACCCTCGCGGTTATGGACCTATGCCTCGCCCCTGCTGGCGGTGGCTATCACGCTGGTCATTGGTGTCATCCTGTTCTCCCTGCTGGGCAAAGACCCGGTGCGCGGCCTCATGGTGTTCTTTTGGGAGCCACTCAAGTCGGGCTACGCCCTTGGCGAGTTGACCGTCAAGGCCACGCCGCTGCTGCTCATCTCGCTGGGGCTGGCCGTGTGCTATCGCTCCAATGTCTGGAACATCGGGGCTGAAGGGCAGTACGTGATGGGCGCCGTGGCCGCCAGCGGCGTGGCCCTGATGGCGGGCCCCGGCACCGGCCGCGAGATTGTGGCGTATGTGCTGGTTGCCGGTGTGCTGGGTGGCATGGTCTGGGCCGGCATTGCGGCCTTGCTGCGCGACCGCTTCAACGCCAATGAAATTCTGGTGACGCTGATGATGGTCTACATCGCCGTGCAGGTGCTGTACTACCTGGTCTATGGCCCCTGGAAAGATCCACTGGGCTACAACTTCCCGCAGTCCAAAAATTTCGATGCTGTCACCCGCATTCCCCGTTTGTTTGACGGTTCGCGCGTGAACATCGGTGTGATCTTTGCCTTGCTGGGTGTGGCGGGGCTGTGGGTGTTCCTGTTCCGCACGCGCGCTGGGTTTGCACAGCAGGTGGGCGGGTTGGCACCCGCCGCCGCGCGCTATGCCGGCTTCTCCGCCCGCAGCGCCCTGTGGACTGCCATGCTGATTTCTGGTGCGACCTCGGGCCTGGCTGGGGCGCTGGAAGTGGCAGGTCCCGTGGGCCAACTCACCCCGTTTGTGCCCGTGGGCTACGGCTTTGCGGCCATCATCGTGGCCTATGTGGGGCGCTTGCACCCGGTGGGCATGGTGTTCTCTGCCATCCTGATGAGCATGTTCTATATCGGTGGTGAACTCGCGCAGTCGCGCCTGGGGCTGCCCAAGTCGCTGACCGGCGTGTTTCAGGGCCTGCTGCTGTTCAGCCTGCTGGCCTGTGACACCCTGGTGAATTACCGCTTCAGGTGGGTCAAGCCTGTGGCCGGAGGAAAGAAATAATGGATTCCTACGCTCTGCTGATCGCATCCACGCTGAATGCTGGCACGGTGCTGGCTCTGGCTGCACTGGGGCTGTTGATCAACGAAAAATCTGGCATCGTCAACCTCGGGGCCGAGGGCATGATGCTGTGTGCCGCCATTGCCGGCTTTGCCACGGTGGTGCACACCGGCAGCCCGGTCGCCGGCTTTGTGGCGGGCATGGCGGCGGGCGCGGTGCTGGCAGCCATTTTTGGTGGCTTGGTCATTTGGCTCAATACCAACCAGTACGCCACCGGCCTGGCGCTCAGCCTGTTTGGTGGCGGCTTCTCGGCGTTTGTGGGCATCTCGTATGTGCAGGAAAAAATCCCTGACCGTGCATCTTTCGCCATTCCCGGCTTGTCGGACATTCCCTTTCTCGGCGAGGCCCTGTTTCGTCACCACCCCATGGTCTACCTGACCGTGTTCTTTGCGCTGGCCCTGATCTGGTTTTTGTACCGCACCCGCGCCGGCCTGATTCTGCGCAGCGTGGGTGAAAGCCCCGAGTCTGCCCATGCGCTGGGTTACCCGGTGCGCGGCATCCGCTTGGCTGCCGTGGTGGCCGGTGGCGCGTTGTGCGGCCTGGCCGGTGCCTATATCTCGGTGGTGTACACGCCGCTGTGGGTGGAGGGCATGGTGGCTGGCAAGGGCTGGATCGCTCTGGCGTTGACCACCTTCGCCACCTGGCGCCCGGCACGGGTGTTGCTTGGTGCGTATCTGTTTGGCGGCGTGACCATGTTGCAGTTCCATTTGCAGGGCATCGGTGTGGATGTGCCCAGCCAGTTCTTGACCATGCTGCCCTATGTCGCCACCATCTTGGTTTTGGCCCTGATATCGCGTAACCCGCGCTGGATTCGGATTAACATGCCTGCTTCAATCGGCAAGCCGTTCTATCCGGGCTCGTGATACGTGGTTGTTTCGTTTTCATCCCTCGGTTTTTTATAAGGAAGTGACATGACAGATTTGCAAAAACGTTCATTGCTCAAAATAGCGGCCCTGACCGCCGTGGCCAGTGCGGCCCTGGTGGGTTGCGGCAAAAAAGAAGAGCCGGCTCCTGCGCCCGCACCAGCACCTGCTGCTTCTGCCCCCGCACCGGCCAAGCCTGATCCCCTGAAGATTGCTTTCGCCTACGTCGGCCCTGTGGGTGACGGCGGCTGGACCTTCGCCCACGACAACGCTCGCAAGGCGCTGGAAAAAGAATTTGGCGACAAGATCGTTACCTCCTTCGTGGAAAACGTGCCTGAAGGTGCGGACGCTGAGCGTGTGGTGCGCGACATGGCCACCCAAGGCAACAAGCTGATTTTCGGCACCAGCTTTGGTTACATGGAACCCATGCTCAAGGTGGCGCCTGACTTCAAGGACGTGAAGTTCGAGCACGCCACCGGCTACAAGCAAGCCGACAACCTGCGCACCTACAACAGCCGTACCTACGAAGGTGCGTACATGGCAGGCGTGATCGCCGGCAAGATGAGCAAGACCGGCACGCTGGGTGTGGTGGCATCGGTGCCAATTCCTGAAGTGATCCGCAACATCAACGCCTTCACTCTGGGCGCACAAACCGGCAACCCCAAGATCAAGACCAAAGTGGTGTGGGTCAACGAGTGGTTCAACCCACCCAAGGAAACCGAAGCGGCTACCAGCCTGATCAACGGCGGCGCCGACATTCTGTTCCAGAACACCGACTCGCCTGCCGTGCTGAAGACTGCCCAGGACAAGGGCAAGCGCGCCTTCGGTTGGGATTCCGACATGACCGCCTACGGTCCCAAGGCTCACTTGGCTTCCTCCACCATCAACTGGGCGCCTTACTACATCAAGGCGACCAAGGATGCACTGGAAGGCACTTGGAAGTCTGAAGGTGACACTGAGTACGGCGTGAAAGAAGGCGCGATCGACCTCGTGTCCATCGCCGAAGACGTGCCTGCCGATGTGAAGGCCAAGGTCGAAGAAGTCAAGGCCGGTCTGAAAGACGGCAGCTTCTCCATCTGGAAGGGCCCCTTGTTTGACAACACCGGCAAGGAACGCCTGAAGAAGGACGAAGTCGCCGACGGCAAGATGCTGGGTGGCCTGAACTTCTTCGTCAAGGGCGTGGAAGGCAAGGTTCCCGGCGCCAAGTAAGCCGCCATCTCGCGCTGAGGCGCGAGTGAACCCGAAGAGGCCACCGCAAGGTGGCCTTTTTTATGCCTGCAGCGCGGTGGCCAAGTCCACGCTGCCTGGCTCGGCGCTTTCGATGCGGTAGCCCTTCACCACCAGGGTCCAGTGCTCGATCACCAGCGCCTGCGCCTCTGCCGTGCGGCCCGCTTCCAGGTGGTCCAGCAACTCCAGATGCTCGTCGTGCAGATGGTCGTAGTCGAATTCGGTGTTGTAGAGCGCAGAGATCACGGCCTCGCGCGTCAACAAACTCTCGAACACCTGCGACAGGATGGGGTTGCCCAACTGCGCCACGAGCTCGGTGTGAAAAGCGCGCCCGAGTTGGTTGGCCAAGAGCCAGTCTTGGCGGCGCTGGGCTTGGACTTCGCGGGCAGCGTGCCGGCGCAGGTGGGTGAGTTGCTTGGGTTTGAGCTGGCCGCTGAGGCGATGCACTGCGCCAGACTCCAGCACCTGCATGGTCTCGAACAGGGCTTGTGCGTCTTCCACACTGGGCTGGGCGACGATGGTGGTCTTGGGGCCTGCCGCTTCCACCAGGCCATGTGTCTTGAGTTCGGCCACTGCGGCCCGCACCAGCGTGCGGCTTACGCCGAAGATGTCACCCAGCTCGCGCTCCGGCAGGCGAGTGCCTGGCGGCAGGCGCCGGGCGACGATGGCGGCGGTGATGGCATCGACCAAGTGTTGGACGCGAAGATTTTTCATGTTTCGCTGGATTCTAGGGGGTGGATTCTTGGAAATTTTGGTATACCAAAATACAATGGGACCAACGTGATTTTTCCGAAAGACTCCCCATGAATGCACAAGACGATGCTGCACTGTGGAACGACTGGCAGACCCTGGGCCCGCCAGATCGCATCCCCGCCACGGCACCGCTGCACACGCAGCTGTTTGATCGCGCGCTGACGCTTCGCCGCGTGGGAGACGCGGTCTCGGTGACCTTTGCCGACAGCGGCCAAGCCGTGCCCCATGTGCAGGTACGCCACGGCTGGGTGTGGGTGTGTTTGGGCACCCCCGCGCGCGACATCGTTGAATTGCCACGCTGGGATCAGCCAGGGCGCGTATTCACCCACCCCGGCAGCTTTGGTGTGCATGCCTCGGCATTGCGTTGTGTCGAGAACTTTCTGGACATGGGCCACTTCCCCTTTGTGCATACCGACTACCTGGGCAAGGAGCCGCATACCGAGGTGCCTCCGTACAAGTTGCACCATGAGGACGCGACCGACCAGATCGTCGCCACCGACTGCAAGTTCTGGCAACCACAAGGCTCGCCTACTGCAGGGGGGGAGGGCCTGGACACGCAGTACGAATACCGGGTGGTGCACCCGCACATTGCTATGCTGAAGAAGACCTCGTCGGTGGACACGCGCGAGTTCGACATCATCGTGTTGGGCCTGCAGCCCGTGTCGGAGACCAGCAGCATTGGCCACACGCTGCTGTGTTATGTCGATGCGCCTGGCTCCGAGGAGCCGATTTCGCGCTTCCAGCAAATCATTTTTGGGCAGGACCGGCCCATCCTGCAGTCGCACAACCCCAAGCGCCTGCCGCTGGCCTGGAACCTGGAATTTCCTGTGAAGATTGACGCCATGTCGGTGGCCTACCGGCGTTGGCTGCGTGCCAAGCACGTTCGTTATGGAGCCATTGTTTGATGAGCACGTCTGTATTGCATTCCCCGGACTCTGTGCGCGGCTGGCATGTGCTGGCCTCCAGCTGCGACCTGGCCTTGCGCCATGTGTTTCCTGCGCGTGTGGGTGTCTACAACCTGGCGCTGTGGCGCAGCGATGACGGCTTGGTCAACGCCTGGGAAAACCGTTGCCCGCACCGCAGCGTGCCGCTCAGCATGGGCATCAACCTGGGGCAGGAGTTGCGCTGTCAGTACCACGGCTGGCGCTTTGCCTCCGGCTCGGGCGAGTGCACCACCGTGCCGGCCGAGGTGGGGCGGCGCGACAACCATGCGGCCTGTGTGAACAGTTTTGACTGTATCGAGCAGGATGGCTGGGTGTGGGTGGCGCTGGCCAAGCCCGCTGCATTTGCGGTGCCTGCGTGGGCCGTGCAGGGGAGCCGGGTGGCACTGCGTGCCCTGCCCATGCATGTGGCAGCGCGCACGCTGATGGCGGCGCTGGAAACCGAACTGGAGGGGCCATTGGAGGCGCACGGCACGGCAGGCGCCGGGCAGTTCTACACCCTGGCTTTGCCCGGTGGCAGCTTGCGTGTACAAGTGCAGACCCAGAGCGACAGCAGTTGCATTCTGCATGCCCAGTGGGGTACTGTGCAGCCATTGGATGCGGCGGCGACCCTGACCGCCCAGCGCCATTTCAACGGCCTCTTTTCGCAACTGCGTGCGCGCCTGGAAGCGCAGGCGCACGCACCGCTGAGCCTGGTGCTGCCCGAGCCCCTGGCCATTCCGCTGAACCAGGGCGAGCGCCAGTCGCGCCAAAGCCTCAAGGTGGTGGAGAAGGTGCAGACCGCACACGATGTGGTGGCCTTCCGTCTGGTGAGCGACAGCGCTGCACCACTGCACGGTTTCACGGCCGGTGCGCATCTGGAAGTCGTGACACCCGGTGGGTTGGTGCGCCACTACTCGCTGGTCAATGGACCGGCCGAGCGTGCGCACTATGTGATCGGTGTGAAGCGCGAAGCTGCATCGCGCGGCGGCTCGCGCGCCATGTGCGATGACCTGCAAGTGGGCGATACGCTGTCTGCAGGCCGGCCGGTCAACCGCTTTGGCTTGCAGGATTCCGCGCACAGTGTGCTGATTGCCGGTGGCATTGGCATCACCCCCTTGCTGGCCATGGCACAGCAGCTGCAGGCCGCGGGGCGCAGCTTTGTGTTGCATTACTTTGTGCGTGGGTCCGAGCATGTGGCGTTTGCGGAGCGTGTCCAGTCGCTGGGTGGTGCGGTGCAGCTGCACACTGGCTTGGATGTGCAAGGCACGGCTGACACATTGCAGAAACTGTTGGCCGCCGACACTGCAGGCAAGCGCTTGTACGTGTGTGGCCCGGGGGCCATGATGGACTTGGTGCTGCAAACTGCGCGTACCTTGGGTTGGCCCGAAGACCAGTTGCACCGCGAGTACTTTGCCAACCACCAGGCATTGGACCGCGCAGACAACACCGCCTTTGACGTGGTGCTGCAACGCAGTGGCAAAACCTTGCACGTGCCAGCGGGGCGCACGATTGTGCAGGTGGTGCGCGAGGCGGGTGTCAGCGTCAACACCGTGTGCGAGCAGGGGGCCTGCGGAACCTGCGAAACCGCGGTGCTCGAAGGCGAACCCGACCACCGCGATGTCTACCTCTCCGCCGACGAACGACGCAGCCAGCGCTGCACCATGGTGTGCGTGTCGCGCGCCAAAACACCGACCCTGGTTCTGGACCTTTAGGCCTTCTCCCCATGCTCAAACTCTACGACTTTGAACTCTCCGGCAACTGCTACAAGGTGCGACTGCTGCTCAGCATGCTGGGCGTGGCCTACGAGAAGGAGCCCATCAGCTTCTACCCGGCGGCGCAGCACAAGAGCGAAGCCTTTCTGGAGATCAACCCGCTAGGCCAACTGCCGGTGATCGATGATGGCGGCTATGTGCTGCGCGACGCGCAGGCCATCCTGTCCTACCTGGCTCGGCGCTATGACACCAGCCAGCAGTGGCTGCCCGTGGATGACGCCACCTTGTTGGGGGAAGTGCTGCAGTGGATGGCATTTGCCGACGGCATTACCGCTACCGCGTCGGCCGCGCGCCTGCACGACATGCTGTTTTACCCACTAGATGTGGAGGCGGCCCGCGCTGGTGCCCACCGCTTGTACCGCATCCTCGACGAGCATCTCTGGTTCCGCGAGGCGCAAGGCGGGCAGTGGTTATGCGGTGCGGCGCATCCCACGGTGGCCGATATCGCCTGTTTTCCCTATGTGGTGATGAGCGAAGACGGCGGCATTCCTTTGCTGAATTACCCAGCCATCCGCCGCTGGACCGACCGCGTCAAACGCATTCCCGGTTTTGTGGTCATGAGTGGTGTGTTCCCCACCAGCCCGGCCGCGCCCGCCACCCTGGCGATCTGAGCCTGCTCTGGCACGCGAACTGCTATCACGGGTACCATCCTCTTCATCTGTCTATAACCCCTGAGCGACCGGATCGCGAGCCACCATGAACCTGCCGACCATTCCCGCCGACCGCATGCCGGCCTTGTTGCGTGCCATGCCCAAAGCCGAACTGCACATGCACATCGAAGGCTCGCTGGAGCCCGAGCTGATGTTTGCACTGGCCAAGCGCAACCAGGTGCCGCTGCGCTTCCCCAGCGAGCAGGCGCTGCGCGATGCCTATGTGTTCAACAACCTGCAAGAGTTTCTGGACATCTACCACGAGGGCACCATGGTGCTGAAGACCGAGCAGGACTTCTACGACATGACCTGCGCCTACCTCGCGCGTGCGCAGGCCGACAACGTGCTGCACACCGAAATCTTCTTTGACACCCAGACGCACACCGGCCACGGCCTGAGCGCCGAGGTGGTCATCAACGGCCTGTACCGTGCCTGTGCCGATGCGCCTGCCAAGTTCGGCATGACGGCCTCGCTGATCCTGTGTTTCCTGCGCCACCTGAGCGAAGAGGAAGCCTTTGAATGCTTGGAGCAGGCACTGCCGCTGCGCGACAAGATTGTCGGCATTGGCCTGGCCTCCAGCGAGGTGGGTCATCCGCCCGAGAAATTTGCCAAGGTCTATGCGCGCGCCAAACAGCTGGGCTTTCGCCTGGTGGCCCACGCGGGGGAAGAGGCGCCACCGGCCTACATCTGGAGCGCGCTCGATGTGCTCAAGGTGGAGCGTATTGACCATGGTGTGCAAGCCATCCACGACGCCGCACTCATGCAGCGCCTCGCAAAAGACAAGATGCCGCTCACCGTCTGCCCGTTGTCCAACCTCAAGCTGCGGGTATTTCCCACGCTGGCCCAGCACAATATTGGAGCCATGCTGGACGCCGGCATCATGGCCACCGTCAACTCGGACGACCCGGCCTACTTCGGTGGCTATATCAACGAGAACTTCACCCAGACCTTTGCGGCATTGGGCCTGACCGCACAACACGCCTATACGCTGGCACGCAACAGCTTTGACGCCAGCTTCATCGATGCGTCACTGCGCCAGAACTATGTGCAGCGCCTGGATGGTGTGTTCGAGACGTTCAGGTAGGACAACGGCTCTGGCCAGGGTATTCAAGCCTTGGTCTCCAGCAGCGTGGTCACGATCTGCCCCAGGCGGCGCAGGCCCTGTTCCACGTCGTGCTGGTGGGGCCAGCCGCAGTTGATGCGCAGGTAGGGGTCAAAGCGCAGGCTGTTGGAAAACATCTGCCCCGGTGTCACCAAAATCTGCTGCACCAGGGCGGCGTCAAACACGCGCCGACTGGACAACTTTTGCGGCAGCTCCACCCACAGTGACAAGCCGCCATCGGGCACGTTCAGGCGGGTGCCCTCAGGGAAGTAGCTGGCAATGGCCTGCGCCGTTTTTTCGCGCTGCACATGCAGGGTGCTGCGCAGTCGGCGCAAATGGCGGTCGTAGGCGGGCGAGGCCATGTAGTCGGCCAGTGCCAGTTGTGACAGCTCTTCGTTGCTACGGGTCTGGCTGAACTTGAGCATTTCCACCCGCGCTTGCCAGCGGCCTGCCGCCATCCAGCCCACGCGGGCGCCGGGTGCCAGGATTTTGTGCAGCGAGGCGCAATAGATCACATTGCCCGTGGTGTCCCAGGACTTCATGGCACGCAAAGGGGTATCTCCGCGCGTGCTTTCGTTGACCAGCTCGCTGTAGGTGTCGTCTTCAATGAGCGCGGTGCCATGGCGCTCGCAGAGCTGCACCAGGCCTTGTTTGTGGGTGTCCGGCATGATGCTGCCCAGCGGGTTTTGCAGGTGCGGCACGACCACCACGGCTTTGATGTTGTCGTAGGTCTGCATCGCCATTTCCAGCGCGTCCAGCGAGATGCCGGTCTGCGGACTGGTGGGTATTTCCAGCGCACGCAGGCCCAGCGCCTCCAGCACCTGCAGCAGGCCATAGAAGGTGGGGGACTCCACCGCGATGGTGTCGCCGGGTTGGGCCACGGCGCGCAGCGCCAGGTTCAGCGCTTCAATGCAGCCGTTGGTGATCTGTACCTCGTCGGGCGAGAGTGTCACCCCCAGGCCCAGCGCGCGTTTGGCCAGCACCGCGCGAAACACCGGGTTGCCCCGCGGTGACGAGGCCGACACCAACAACTGCGGGTGGTTGCGCAGCACCCGCATGGCGGCCAGTTTCAGGGCCTCGGCGGGGTAAAGCTCGGGTGCACAGCGCGCCACGGCCAGATTGGTCTTGACCATGTGCAGCCGGCCGCGTGCGATGAAGTCGGACACACGCGCATGGATGCCCACGTACTGCGCCGGGTCCGGCGTGACATCCATGCGTGGCTCGCTCACCGTGGCCAGTGTGTTGCGCAAGGGCTTGCGCACAAAGTAGCCCGAGCGCGGCCGCGCCTCCAGCCAGCCTTCACTCTCCAGCTGCCGGCTCAGTTGCATGGCGGTGGACAGGCTGACCTCGTGTTGGCGCATCAGGCTGCGCAGCGAGGGCATGCGGTCCCCCACCACCAGCGACCCTGCCTGGATGGCGCCGCGGTAGTGCGCGGCCAGGCGCTGGTAGATGGGCTCTGCCGTGGGTGGTGCGCGGTGTCCTGTGATGGTGATCAATGCGGTGTCCATGGCCGATAGTCCTTGATCCGGGGTGGGGAGAACAGGTACAGATTTGTCAAAACCGTACCGTAACAGATGGCTGGTGTGGCATCTGTTCTGGCCCAGACAGTGCGCCGCTGTGCCTGTTACGAACCCTGGCTGGACCCTACGATTTCCCCGGTGCACAAAGCCCTTGTGATGAGGCGCTTTGCCCTTTCAACGCAGCAACCCGGAGGTGGTCTATGCCCAGCGGATCCGCATCGTTTCCCCTGGACCAGCGTGTGCTGGCCCAGGGGCAGTCTCTGTTTGAACACATGCCACGGGGTACGGTGATTCGGGTCAGCACTGGCGCGGTGGTGCTGGAGCAGCGCATCGCCCTGGACGATGGTTTGTGGAGCAAGCGCATGGCGTTGCCACGCGGTGCGGTGCACCGGGTACAGGTGTCCGACTGGCTGCGCATCGTGGCGCAATCGGATGCTGAGCTGGATCTGTTGGTGCCGCAGCGCGTGTCCTTGCCACGCGTGCTGGCCTGGCTGCTTAAGGCGCTGCCACGCTGGACAGTGCATCCAGCATTTGTTGCCCCACGGCCCGGAAGGCCGGGTGGGGCGACTGCAGCAGTTGCTCCCCGGCCAAGCGTTTGAAGCCAGGGGTTGCGCTTAGCGGCACCTTGCGCAACCACTCCAGCGCCACATCCATCTGGCCGCGCGCTGCCAGCATGCTGGCGTAGTTGTACTGGCCACGAAAGTCGCCACCGCGCGCACCGCCCTCGAACCAGGTGAAGGCCGCCGCGCTGTCTTGCGCCACCACCCGGCCGTCTTCGTAAAAGAAGCCGATCTTGGTCATGGACTTGGCATGGCCCAAGGCGGCGGCCTTGCGGTACCACTGCAGGGCTTCTGCGGCGTCTTGCTTCACGCCCTGGCCCGTGGCGAGCAGGTTGGCGTAGTTGTACATGCCGGCATCCAGTCCCTTGGTGGCGGCTTGGCGGTACCAATTAGCCGCGGCAAAACAATCGGCATCGGCGCCCCAGCCGTTCTCAAAACAGCGTCCCGCCATGTTGACGCCCATGGGGTGGCCCTGTGCGGCCGCTTTCAGGAACCAGGCCAGTGCGCCTACCGGGTCACGGTTCAGGCCATGGCCGTTGAGCAGCCACTGGCCCAGGATGGTTTGTGCATCGGCATGGCCCAGGCGGGCACTGTGCAACATCCACTGCGCCGAGGTGGTGGGTTCACCTGTGATGACGCTCTGCCAGTCGGCAGGTGTCCAGCGGGCCAGATCGTGGGCGGATTCGGGCAATGACAAGTGAGGCGTGGGCATGGCGAGAAAAGCGTTCCAAACAAGAATTATTCTCAATTATGCCGTGTGGCGTAAAATATGCGCCCGGCGCCGCTGCCCTGAAGCGCTGGTTGTGATGTCTCAGGGCCATGTAGAGGACTACCATGTATAAAAACCTCGCAGCCACTGCCGTGGCCGCTTGTTGTTTTCTTTGCGCGCCCCACAGCGCCATCTCCCAAACCACTGACCCTGCCAAAGACCAGCCGCTCAAGGTTGGTTTTCTGTACGTCGCGCCCCTGGGCGACGCCGGCTGGGTGCGCCAGCACGAGGCAGGCCGCCAGGCCGTGGCCGCCGCCCTGGGCACCCAGGTGCAGACCACCTACGTAGAAAACGTGGCCGAAGGCCCGGATGCCGAACGTGTGATCCGCGACCTGGCGCGCCAGGGCCACAAGCTCATCTTCACCCCCAGCTTTGGGTATATGGAACCCACGCTCAAGGTGGCGCAAGAGTTTCCGGACGTGAAGTTCGAATCCATCACCGGCTACAAGACTGCGCTCAATGTGGCCGTGGCCAATGCGCGCTACTACGAGGGTCGCTACTTGGCTGGTGTGGCCGCGGGCCGCATGACCAAGAGCAAGCTGGCCGGCTACGTGGCGGGTTTTCCCATTCCTGAGGTGCTGCAAGGCATCAACGCTTTCACACTGGGCATGCGTTCGGTCAACCCGCAGGCCCAGGTCAAGGTGCTGTGGCTGGGGGAGTGGTTCAACCCGCCGCGTGAGCGCGATGCCGCCATGACCTTGTTCAACCAGGGCGTGGATGTGATCGCTTTCCATACCGGCTCCACCGCCGTGATGGCCGCGGCGCAAGAGCGCGGCAAGCTGGCTGTGGCCTACCACTCCGACATGCGCAAGGTCGCGCCTGACGCGCAAATCGTGGCCGTGACCCACCAGTGGGGCAGCTACTACACCGCCCGCACCCAGGCCGTGCTGGACGGCCGCTGGAAGAGCGGCAATGTCTGGGGCGGCGTGAAGGACGGGATGATTCGTGTGGGTGACTTTGGCAGCAAGGTGCCCAAGGCCGTGCAGGCCGAAGTGTTGCAGCGCCAGAAGGACATTGCTACCGGCAAGCTGCATCCCTTTGCAGCCAAAGCCGACGTGCTGGACAACGAGGGCAAGCTCGCCATCGCTAAAGGCAAGACCCTGAGCGACGCCGACATCCTGAGCATGAACTGGCTGGTGGCCGGCGTGCAGGGCAAAGTCAGCCATTGAGGCCGCGATGACATACCAGGTCAAAGAAATTTTCTACACGCTGCAGGGCGAGGGCTCCAACGCGGGCCGCCCTGCGGTGTTCTGCCGCTTTGCCGGTTGCAACCTCTGGACCGGCCGCGAGCAGGACCGTGCCAGCGCCGTCTGCCAGTTTTGCGACACCGACTTTGTGGGCACCGACGGCACACTGGGCGGCAAGTTCAAAAGCGCCCAGGCATTGGCCGAGCGTATTGCTGCGCAGTGGCCCGACACCGATGCGGCCCACCGCTTTGTGGTACTGACGGGGGGGGAGCCGTTGCTGCAGGTGGACGCTGCGCTGATTGAGGCGCTGCACGCGCAGGGTTTCCAGATTGCGGTGGAAACCAATGGCACGATTGCCGCGCCCGAGGGCATCGACTGGATCTGCGTGAGCCCCAAGGCGGGCTCCACCTGGGTGCAGCGCAGCGGGCATGAGCTCAAGCTGGTGTGGCCCCAAGCCGGCATCACGCTGGCCGAGTGCGAGGCGGCGGACTTTTTGCACCGCTACCTGCAACCCATGGACAACCTCCTGCGGGCCGACAACATCCGGGCCTGCATTGCGCAATGCCTGGAGCGCCCGCAGTGGCGCCTGTCCCTGCAAACCCACAAGATCACAGGCATCCGATGACCCAAGCACCCGCCATCCCCATTCCGCGCCGCTGCGAGGTGAGCCAGAAGTTTTTCTTTGACGCCGCCCACACCCTCAAGCGCACGCTGGACGACGCGGAGGAGGTGGCTGGCAGCCGCCGCATCCACGGCCACACGTACCACGCCGAAATCAGCGTGGCCGGCAATGCCGACGAAGACACCGGCATGGTGGTGGACCTGGGCCACCTGCGCAACGCCATCGCCGTGCTGCGCCCGCGCCTGGACCACCACCTGCTGGACGAAGTGGAAGACCTGGGCCCGCCCACGCTGGAAAACCTGGCTGCCTTCATCTGGCGCGCCATGGCAGTGGAATTCAGCGGCTTGTGGCAGGTGCGCGTGTGGCGCGAAGGCATTGGCGACAGTTGCACCTTGCGCGCCTGAAGGCCTTGGCGCGGCTGCGTGTAAATCCATAGGGGCTATGCGTGCCGTGGTATGGACATTGCTGCGCTGCGATATATGCTTGCCCGCATGAAAGCTTACCGTGCCTCCCTTTTGTGGTTTGCCCCCGATGCACCGGGGCAGGCCCGTTTTGAAACCGATGGCCTGCTGGTTGTCGGCCCCAATGCCCAGGGCACCCAGGTGGTGCAGGCCATCGACGCCTACAGCGCCATCGCGCCGCAGTACCCGCAACTGGCCGTGCAGCATTTCCCGGGCCGCATCATCGCGCCGGGTTTTATCGACCTGCACATCCACTACCCGCAGACCAACGTCATCGGCTCGCCTGCTTCCGGTTTGCTGCCGTGGCTGGAAAATTACACCTTTCCAGAAGAAAAACGCTTTGAAGCCCCCGACTACAGTGCGCAAGCAGCTACCTTTTTTGTAGCAGAGTTGCTGCGCAACGGCGTTACCAGCGCGCTCACCTTCGCCACTTCGCATGTGGAGTCGGTCAACGCCCTGTTTGCCGAGGCCCAGGCCCAGAAGATGCGCCTGATCACCGGCCTGTGCCTGATGGACCGCCATGCCCCGGCGGACCTGCTGAACCAGGGGCAGGGCGGCGTGAGCGGCACCGAGCAAAGCTTGCGTGACACCGAGGCTCTGATCCAGCGCTGGCATGGCGTGGACCGGTTGGGCTACGCCATCACACCGCGCTTTGCCCCCACCAGCACCGATGCCCAGCTGCGCGGCGCGGGCGAGCTGGCCCAGCAGTACGGTGATGTCTGGATCCAAAGCCACGTGGCCGAGAACAAGGACGAAATCACCTGGGCGCGTGAGTTGTTTCCCCAGTCTCGCAGCTACCTGGCCACCTACGACGACTTTGGCCTGATGCGCGAACGCGCGATCTACGCCCACTGCATTCACTTTGACGACGACGACCGCGCGCTGATGCGCGACACCGGCGCCGCGGCGGCCGTCAGCCCGACCAGCAACCTGTTTCTGGGCAGCGGTTTCTTCGACTACGAGGGTGCCAACCGTGTCGGTTACCAGTACGGCCTGGCCAGCGATGTGGGGGGCGGCACCTCGTTCAGCCCCTTCCACACCATGTTGGCCGCGTATTACGTGGGCCGCGAAGGCCAGACCAAGCCCGGCCTGTCGCTCTCGCCCCAGCACCTGTGGTGGCAGCACACGGCAGGTGCGGCAGCTGCTTTGGGCCTGGACGGTGCGAACGGAGGACCTGCGGTGGGCAACCTGCTGCCGGGTTGCGAGGCCGACTTCATCGTCATCAACCCCCGGGCCACGCCGCTGCTGGCCCGCAAGACGGCCTTGGCCGCCAATCTGGGCGAGCTGCTGTTCTCGCTGATCGTGCTGGGCGATGACCGCCTGGTCGAGCAAACCGTCATTTCTCAAGCCTTTTAGGCCTCTAGCCCCCGTGGATGTTGCGCGAGCAGCTCCTGATTTGGTAGCGTTGCTAGGTGGGGTTAAGGGTAATCCCGTATAGTTCGAGGCCCGCGGCGGGTCGGTGCGCAAGCGCTGGCCCCGCCCCTGCCTCACGGTGTGACCCACCGCCCCTCCCAAGGAAACCATGGTTGCGACAGAAGAGTCCCCCGTGCTGACACGGCTGCAAATTGTTTTGGTTATCGTGGCACTGGCCTGTGGCGGCTTCGCCATTGGCACTGGTGAATTCGCCATCATGGGCCTGCTGCCCGATGTGGCCCGCACCTTTGCGGTCACCACCCCGCAGGCCGGTTATGTCATCAGCGCCTACGCCCTGGGCGTGGTGGTGGGCGCGCCAATCATTGCCATCGCGGGTGCCAAGTCGTCCCGGCGCACGCTGCTGCTGATCCTCATGGCGGTGTTCACCGTGGGCAACTTCGCCAGTGCGCTGGCGCCTGATTTTGTGAGCTTCATCGTGTTGCGCTTTTTGTCAGGCCTGCCACACGGCGCTTACTTTGGTGTCTCCGCGCTGGTGGCGGCATCTTTGGTGCCGCTGGACATGCGGGCCCGCACCGTGGGCTATGTGATGCTGGGGCTGACCGGCGCGACGCTGATCGGCACACCGGTGATGGCGCTGTTTGGGCAGTACCTCAGTTGGCGCGTCATGTTCCTGGCGGTGGGGCTCATCAGCGTATTGACGGTGACGCTGATCTGGATTTACCTGCCGCGTGACAAACCTTCAGAGGGGGCTGGCGTGGTGCGCGAATTGGTGGCGTTTACCCACCCGCAGGTGTTGCTCACCCTCACACTCGCGGCCACCGGTTTTGGCGGCATGTTCGCCATCTTCTCTTACGTTGCCAGCACGGCCACCGAGGTGGCGCACATGCCGGCGGGCATGATTCCGTTGATCATGGTGCTGTTCGGCATCGGCATGAATGTGGGCAATGTGGTGGGCTCCAAGCTGGCCGACATCGCGCTCATGGGCACCATAGGCGGCATGCTGGTGTTCAACATCGTGGTGATGACGCTGTTCAGCCTCACTGCCGCCTCGCCCTGGATGCTGTGCCTCACCTCGTTTCTGATTGGTTGCACCTTTGCGGCCGGCCCGGCCATCCAGACGCGGCTGATGGATGTGGCGGCCGACGGCCAGACGCTGGCCGCCGCGTCCATGCACTCCGCCTTCAATATTGCCAACGCCTTGGGTGCCTGGTTGGGGGGATTGGCCATTGCATGGGGCTACGGCTACGCCGCCACGGGGTATGTGGGGGCCTTCCTGTCGTTCATTGGCCTGTTTGTGTTTGCGGCCTCGGTGCTGCTGGAGCGGCGTGGCACCCTGTCTCGCAGCCCCAGAGGGCTTCGCGATGCAGTGCTAGACTGAGCCCAACCTTCCAACGCGCTATGAAAAACGACTCCCTGATCCACTGGCATTCCATGTTCATGGGGGTGGCGTTGCTGGCATCGGGCCGCTCCAAGGACGCGCGCAAGCGCAACGGGGCCTGCATCGTGAGCCCGGACAACAAGATCTCCGGTGTGGGCTACAACGGCCTGCCGCGCGGCTGCAACGACGATGACGCGCACTACTGGCAGGACGACGACACCGACCCGCTGAACTCGCGCCACAGCTACATCGTCCATGCCGAGCAAAACGCCATCCTCAACTGCACCACGCTGCCGCTGCATGGCTCCACCATTTACGCGACCCAATACCCTTGCCCGCGCTGCGTGCAGTCCATCATCCAGGTTGGCATCAAACGCGTGATTTATCTGGACAAAAAGGCGCACCAGGAGCGCATCAACGGCGCGTCCGAAAAAATGCTGGCCGATGCCGGTGTCGAGATTGCATCGCTGCAGGACCTGCATCCCGCGTCTGCCGACTGGTCCACCGGGCTGGCCCAGTTCATCGAAAACTCCACCCCAGGGAAACCCACACCATGAAATGGGAAGGCAATCGCGAATCTGACAACGTCGAAGACCGCCGCAGCGGTGGATCCGATGGCGGCTTTGGTGGCGGCGGCGGTCTGGGCGGTTTGCTGGGCGCGCTGCTGGGCAGCAAACTCGGCGTGGGCACCCTCGTCGTCGCGCTCTTGGGTGGCTGGGCTTTGGGCATCAATCCACTCACCATCCTGGGGCTGCTGAGCGGCGAGGGCGGCCCCGCACCCATGGTGCAGCAGGCCCCGGCACAGCGTCCGCCGGCCGACGACCGCATGGCCCGCTTTGTTTCCACCGTGCTGGCGGATACGGAGGACGTTTGGACCGAGGTGTTCAAAAAGGGCGGGGCGGACTACCAGCAACCCCGGCTGGTGCTGTTCCGCGGCGCCACCTCCACGGCCTGCGGCCAGGGCCAGAGCGCCATGGGCCCGTTTTACTGCCCGGCCGACCAGAAGGTCTATATCGACCTGGGCTTTTACGAAACCCTGCAAAAGCAATTGGGTGCGCCAGGCGACTTTGCCCAGGCCTATGTGATTGCCCATGAGGTGGGCCACCATGTGCAGAACCTGCTGGGCATCAGTGAAAAGGTGCAAGAGGCCCGCGGCCGCGCCAGCAAAGCCGAGGGCAACGCCCTGAGCGTGCGCCTGGAGTTGCAGGCCGACTGCTTTGCCGGTGTCTGGGCGCACCACGCCAACAATGCGCGCCAACTGCTGGAGGACGGCGATGTGGCCGAGGCCATGAATGCCGCCGCCAAGATTGGCGACGACGCCCTGCAGCGCGGCAGCGGCCAGTCCGTGGTGCCCGAGAGCTTTACCCACGGCAGCAGCGCCCAGCGCCAGCGCTGGTTTGACAAGGGCCTGAAAACCGGCAGCGTCAAGGCCTGCGACACCTTCTCGGCCCGCTCTTTATAGGAGTAGGGGATAATCGGGGTTTGCCCTGAGTCTTGGGGCACCCCCGCTATCGGATGGATAGCACCTTTTTGGCTATGCCTGACCGAATTGACTACTGAACTGCAATCCCCTGCTTCCGCGCCTGCCGCCACTGCGCCCGCCGAAGCCCCGCCCATGCGTTACGCCGATCTGGCGCTGGCCGAGCCGCTCAAGCGCGCCGTGGCCGACATGGGCTATGAATTCATGACGCCTATCCAGGCGCAGGCGATTCCTGTGGTGATTACGGGCAAGGACGTGATGGGCGCCGCCCAGACCGGTACTGGCAAAACGGCCGCTTTCTCGCTGCCCCTGCTGCACCGCCTGATGAAGCACGAAAACGCGTCCACGTCCCCCGCCCGCCACCCCGTGCGCGCGCTGGTGCTGCTGCCCACGCGTGAATTGGCCGACCAGGTCGCCCAGCAGGTCAAGCTGTATGCCAAGCACACCAACCTGCGCAGTGCCGTAGTGTTTGGCGGCATGGACATGAAGCCCCAGACCCTGGAGCTGAAAAAAGGCGTGGAAGTGCTGGTGGCCACCCCCGGCCGCCTGCTGGACCACATCGAAGCCAAAAATGCCGTGCTCAACCAGGTCGAGTACGTGGTGCTGGACGAAGCCGACCGCATGCTGGACATCGGCTTTTTGCCAGACCTGCAGCGCATCCTGTCCTACCTGCCCAAGCAGCGCACCACGCTGTTGTTCAGTGCTACCTTCTCGCCCGAGATCAAGCGCTTGGCCAGCAGCTATCTGCAGAACCCCGTCACTATCGAAGTGGCACGCTCCAACGCCACGGCGTCTACGGTCGAGCAGCACTTCTACAGCGTGGGCGAAGACAGCAAGCGCCACGCCCTGCACCAGATTCTCAAACAGCGTGGCATGAAGCAGGCCTTTGTCTTTGTGAACAGCAAGCTGGGTTGTGCCCGCTTGGCGCGCTCGCTGGAGCGTGAAGGCCTGAAGACCGCTGCCCTGCACGGCGACAAGAGCCAGGACGAGCGCCTCAAAGCGCTGGAAGCCTTCAAAAAGGGCGAAGTGGACTTGCTGGTGTGTACCGATGTGGCCGCCCGCGGCCTGGACATCAAGGATGTGCCCGCGGTGTTCAACTTCGACATCCCTTTCAACGCCGAAGACTATGTGCACCGCATTGGCCGCACGGGGCGCGCCGGCGCTTCCGGCTTGGCCGTGACCTTTGTGGGCGGCGGCAACGATGCCCGCCTCATGGCCGACATCGAGAAGCTGATCAAGACCAAGATTGAACTCGAAGCGGTGGAGTTTGAAGAAGAGCAGCCCGACATTCGCAAGCAAGGCCGTATCAACGATGGCCGCCGCATGTACCACGAAGATGGCAGCGCGGTGAGCGACAACGGCCGCAGCGCCGGACGTGGCGAAGGCCGTGGCCCGCGTGATGATGGTGACCGGGTGCGTGTGCCTCGTGCCCCGCGCAACGACTACAACCGCCCGGTGCAAGTCTCGCGCGACCCGTTCTTTGACAAGCCCTACGAGCCCAGTGCGGCACCGGATGCCGCACCGTCGTGGGAAGCATCTGCGCGCCCTGCCACACGCAGCATCTCTTCCAACATCAAACCCAAACGCAAAGTGGCAGCGCTGTTCAAGTCCGAATAAGGCTTGTCAGGTTTCCAATCAAAAAAACGGCGCCTGGTGCGCCGTTTTTGTTGACCGGTTTATTCCCCGGGTTTTTGTGATTGTTCGCAGTGCACCTGCAGTAGTTCGGTGCGCCAGGGGGCACCTGCGGCGCCAGGCTCGACCCGCAGCGCGCTCAGGCAACCGCCCCACACGCAGCCGGTATCCAGCGCCAACACATCGGGCCGGCCCAGCCAGCCCAGCGTCGACCAGTGGCCAAACGCCACCGCCACATTGGCCGTCTGGCGCCCCGGTGCCTCGTACCAAGGCAGGTAACCCGCGGGCGCCTGGTCGGCCGGGCCAGAGCTGGCGAATTCCATGGCGCCTTCGGGGGTGCAAAAGCGCATGCGCGTCAGCGCGTTCACGATCACGCGCAGCCGTTCAATGCCCTCCAGGTCGTCGTTCCACTGTGCGGGGGCATTGCCATACATGGCATGGAAAAACGCACCCGCTTTGTCCGAACGCAGCACGGCTTCCACTTCGGCTGCCAGTGCTATGGTTTTAATAGCTGTCCACGCAGGCAGTACGCCGGCATGCACCATTAATAGCTCTGAATTGCCAATGCGCTCGTGCATCGCCATGCGCTGCTGGCGCAACCAGTCCAGCAGGGCGGGGCGGTCGGGGGCGGCCAGCAGCGCGTCCAGTGTGTCCAGGCGGCTGGGCTTGCGCACGCCGTGGGCTACGGCCAGCAGGTGCAGGTCGTGGTTGCCCAGCAGGCAGCGGGCGGACGCGCCGTAACCCATCAGGCGGCGCAGCACGCCGGCCGAATCCGGCCCGCGGTTCACCAGGTCGCCCAGCAGGTAGAGCGTGTCGCGGCTGGGGGAGAAGTCGATGCGCTGGAGGAGCTGCGCCAGGGCGGCGTCGCAGCCCTGCACATCGCCAATAAGGTACATTGCCATGGTGTTCATTCTCGCTTGGGTTCCATGGATTTTTTGCTGATCATCGTGCTGACTTTGCTGAATGGTGCTTTCGCCATGTCCGAGCTGGCCCTCACCGCCAGTCGCAAAGTGCGGCTGCAAACCATGGCCGAGGCCGGCGACAAGGGCGCCAAGGCGGCCCTGGCGCTGATGGATAACCCCACCCAGTTTTTGTCGTCCGTGCAGGTCGGCATCACCTCCATTGGCATGCTCAACGGCATCGTGGGCGAGGCTGCTTTTAGTGACAAGCTGGCCGGCTGGTTGCAAACCACGATCACCCTGTCTGACCGCGTGGCTGAAGTCTCGGCCACCGCCATTGTGGTCACCGGCATCACCTTCATCACCATTCTGTTTGGCGAGCTGGTGCCCAAGCGGATTGGCCAGCTCTACCCGGAAACCGTGGCCCGCGTGGTGGCCCTGCCCATGACCTGGGTGGCCACCGGTGCCAAACCTTTTGTGCGCCTGCTCTCGGTCTGCACGCACGGCATGCTCAAGCTGCTGCGCATCGACACCACGGACACCCGCGCGGTGACCGAGGCCGAAATCTCTGCCAGCCTGGAAGAGGGGGTGGATGCCGGGATCATCGAAGAACACGAGCACCAAATGGTGCGCAACGTCTTCCGTCTGGATGACCGGCACCTCACCTCCATGATGCTGCCACGCACCGACATCGCCTGGCTGGACGCCGACTCCACGGTAGAGCAAGCCCTGTCAATGGCCAGCGGCAGCGCTGGCAAGGGGGTGCACTCCTGGTACCCCGTGTGCCGTGGCTCCCTGGACGATGTAGCTGGTGTCGTCAGCGTGGCGCGTTTGCTGGAGCGCGGTGTGCGTTATCCCTACACCATCGCTGCCTTGGTGGAGCCTGCCGTGTTTGTGCCCGAGACTCTGAGTGGCATGGAGCTGATCGAGCAGTTCCGCGTCAAGTCCGCGCGCATGGTGTTTGTGGTGGACGAATACGGTGTGGTGCAAGGCCTCATCACCCCGCACGACCTGCTGGAAGCCATCACCGGCGAGCTGCAACCCGATGTACAAGCCGAAGCCTGGGCCGTGCAGCAAGACGATGGCTCCTGGATGCTCGATGGCCTCATGCCCCTGAGCGAACTCAAGGCCCGGCTGGAAATAGAAGACGACCTGCCCGACGAAGAACGCGGCCGCTACAACACCTTGGCGGGGTTGCTCATGGCGGTGTCGGGCGACCTGCCTGCAGAAGGCGCCAATATCGTCTGCGCGCACTGGCTGTTTGAAGTGGTGGCCCTGGAAGGTCGCCGCATCGACAAGGTGCACGCCCGCCGCACCCTCAACGACTAAGCGCCACGCGGGCTAAAGGCGCCCGGTGAGCTTGTAGGCCAGCAGGCCCACCAGCTCGTGCAATGCGTTTTGCCAGTCGCTGGCACCACCGGCCATTGCAAAGTCCAGCCAGTCGCTGTCGGCGCCGGTGCGGAAATCCACCGGATAGGCTGTGACATTCCAGCCTGCCTTTTGGAACGTGGCCATGGAGCGCGGCATGTGCGAGGCGGATGTGAGCAGCAGCCAGCGCTGGGTCGGGTCCACACCAGGCAACTTGGCCGTCAGCACCGCGTTCTCGTAAGTGTTGCGCGAGGCATCTTCATATTGCACCTGAGACACCTTCACGCCCAGACTGTCAAAGAAAATCTTGGCCCGCTCGGCCTCGGTTTGCCCTACGCCCAACAGCATGCCTTCGCCACCCGTAAACAACACGCGCAGATTCGGGTTGATGCGTAGCAGGGCCACAGTGGCTGTCATTCGCTCGCCTGCGTCATTGAGGCCGGGCTGCGTATGGGCCCGTTGCGTGCGGCCCGATTCCAGCCCGCCGCCTAGCACCACAACACCCACATACCCGTCGAGCTTGGCATCGGGCGCTATCTCGGTGTAGCGGCTTTCCAAATGGCGCAACACGGCTTCAGGCAATGGCTTCCAGGCCGTCAATAGCATGCCCAGCAGGGCCACGCCCACCAGCGTACGGCTCGCTCTGGGCCAGCGCCGCGCACCCAGCAGGCTCAGCAGCAACACCACAAATACCCACACCAGAGGCTGGGTCACCAGAGCCAGAATTTTGGAAGCAAAGAACATGGGAGCGGAAGTTGCTATTTGGTGGCGTCTTCCGGCATGGGCCGCGCCTGCTGCAGCGTGCCCTCTACCGTTTGTTGGATCTGCTGCTGTATTTGCTGGCTCTGCTGCTGCGGGCTTGCGGCAGGTGCTGCGCCCGGGGCCACGCTAGTGGTGCCACCCAGCTGTTTTTTGGCCAGTACGCCAACGATGGCGAGCACGATGAGCAGGCTCACTATTCCAAATATGGCACGCATCACATCAGCCCCTTTCTGTGCAAAAGCCCCTCGCCATAACAGCGAGGGGCTTTCAATTTTGGTGCCGGAGAGATGAATCGAACACCCGACCTTCTCATTACGAATGAGCTGCTCTACCGACTGAGCTACACCGGCAACTAAGCCCGCAATTATAGCGGGATGCCTCTTGTGATCAGGCCGCTTCCGAGTGGTAGCGGGTGGCGCGCTCCACCTCGTTTTTCGATCCCAGGAACACGGCCACACGCTGGTGCAGCTTGGTGGGCTGGATCTCCAGAATGCGTTGTTTGCCATCGGTGGCGGCGCCGCCCGCTTGTTCGATGAGCCATCCCATGGGGTTGGCCTCATACATCAGGCGCAGCTTGCCTGGCTTCTCGGGTTCGCGCTTGTCCCAGGGGTACATGAACACGCCGCCGCGGGTCAGGATGCGGTGCACATCGGCCACCATGCTGGCGATCCAGCGCATGTTGAAGTCCTTGCCGCGCGGGCCGTCGGCGCCTTGCAGGCATTCGTCGATGTAGCGTTTCACCGGCGCATCCCAGTGGCGCATATTGCTCATGTTGATGGCGAATTCCTTGGTGTCCTCGGGCACGCGCACATTCTCTTGCGTCAGCACAAACGAGCCCTGCTCGCGGTCCAGCGTGAACATGGCCACACCGTCGCCCACGGTCAGCACCAACGTGGTTTGCGGGCCGTAGATGCAGTAGCCCGCGGCCACCTGCTGGGTGCCGGGCTGCAGGAAGTCTTGCTCGCTCACGCTGGGGCCTTCGGGCGCCTTGAGCAGCACACTGAAGATGGTGCCAATGCTCACGTTGACGTCGATGTTGCTGGAGCCGTCCAGTGGGTCAAACATCAGCAGGTATTCGCCCTGCGGGTAGCGGTTGGGCACGGTGTAGATGCCTTCCATTTCCTCGCTGGCCATGGCGGCCAGGTGGCCGCCCCACTCGTTGGCTTCAATCAGCACTTCGTTGGCAATGATGTCCAGCTTCTTCTGGATTTCGCCCTGTACGTTTTCGCTTTCGGCCGTACCCAGCACGCCGCCCAGGGCGCCCTTGGTCACGGCCAGGCTGATGCTTTTGCAGGCGCGGGCCACCACCTCCAGCAGCAGGCGCAGCTGGGGTGGAATGGCGCCGGGGGCGCTGCCCTTGCCTTCGTGGCCGCGCTGCTTCTCAATGAGGTAGCGCGTGAGCGAGATGCGTTGTGTCATGGAAAGGTCCTAAGTTTGAAAAATCAGTCCGCCAGCGCGCGGTCCACGACCTCGCGCACATCGTTGCTGAGGTCGGCCTTGGCGGCCACACGCACCAGTGCTTCACGTGCAGCGCTGCGGTAGGGCTCGGCCAGCTTCTTCCAGCGGTCCAGCGCGCGGGCCAGGCGGGCGGCCACCTGGGGGTTGATGCCATCCAGCTCCATCACGCGTTCGGCCCAGAATACATAACCTGCCGCGTCCGCCCGGTGGAAACCACCGGGGTTGGCGCTGCAGAAGCTGAAGATGACGCTGCGTGCACGGTTGGGGTTGCGGATGTTGAAGTCCGGGTGGGCCAGCAGCAGGCGCACGGCGGGCAGCACCTGGCCACCGCGGTCGCTGGTACCGGCTTGCAGGGCAAACCATTTGTCCAGCACCAGGGCTTCGTCTTTGAACAGCGCGTGGAAACGGGCCAGGGCGGGCGACGCGAGTGCGTGGCTGCTGCCCACCAGGGCGTGCAGGGCGTTGAAGCGGTCGGTCATGTTGCTGGCGTCTTTGAAGCGCTGCAGCGTCTTGCCGGGCCAGACCTCATCGCCACTCTGCATGGCAGCCAGGCACAGGAAGCTGAGCGCCATGCCGGCCAGCGCGCGGCGGCCGCTGGACACCGGGTCGGGGCGGTAGGCGCCGTTGTTCTCGTGCACGCTGTAGGCCCATTGCCAGTCCGCCTGCAGGGCGATGGCCAGCTGCAGGCGCATGGCTTCGCGCACGGCGTGGATGCGCTGCGGGTCCACCACGTCCAGCTGTTCGGCGATGTAGGTCTCGGAGGGCAGGGTCAGTACCAGTTCCTTGAACGCAGCGTCCAGCGTGGGGTGGCGCAATACGGTGCGCATGGCATCGATATAGGCATCATTAAGGGGTGTAGCCACCGTGGTATCTGCGCCAGCAGCTATTGAATTGATAGCGCTGCGCAACGCCAATCGTTGACCGGCTTCCCAGCGGTTGAACGGGTCAGGGTCGTTCGCCAGCAGGGTGAGCAGTTGGGCGTCACTGTAGTCAAAGTCCAGCACCACGGGCGCCGAGAAGCCGCGCAGGATGGAGGGCACGGGCTCTTCGGTCACCCCGGTGAAGGTGATGCTCTGGCTGGCCTCGGTCAGCACAAAGAGGTGGCTGTCGGCACCGGCCACGCTGCTGCCTTGCACCTGCAGGGGCAGGGCCGCGCCGCTGCTGGCACCCACCAGGCCCAGGTTCACGGGGATGACAAAGGACTCTTTGCCGACTTGGCCCGGTGTGGGCGCACAGCTCTGGCTGAAGTGCAGCGTGTAGGTCTGCGCCGCCGCGTCATATGCACCACGCGTGGCCAGGCGGGGCGTGCCGGCCTGGCTGTACCAGCGCTTGAACTGGGGCAGCAAGTTGGCCAGCGCGGAGCCGGGGTTGGCGTCGGCAATGCTTTGGGCAAAGTCATCGCAGGTCACGGCCTGGCCGTCAAAGCGCGCGAAGTACAGCGCCATGCCCTTGGCAAAGCCGGCGCGGCTGGTCAGGGTCTGCATCATGCGGACCACTTCGGCACCTTTTTCGTAGATGGTGACGGTGTAGAAGTTGTTGATCTCGATGTAGCTGTCGGGCCGCACCGGGTGGGCCATGGGGCCCGCATCTTCGGGGAACTGGGCGGTGCGCAACACACGCACGTCTTCGATGCGCTTGACGGCGCGGGCGCTGGGCTCGGCGCACAGGTCCTGGCTGAATTCCTGGTCGCGGAACACGGTCAGGCCTTCTTTCAGGCTCAGCTGGAACCAGTCGCGGCAGGTGATGCGGTTGCCGGTCCAGTTGTGGAAGTACTCATGGCCCACCACGCTCTCGATGTTGCCGTAGTCCGCATCGGTGGCGGTGGCCTGGTTCGCCAACACGTACTTGGTGTTGAAGATGTTCAGGCCCTTGTTCTCCATCGCGCCCATGTTGAAGTCGCTGGTGGCGACGATCATGAAGCGCTCCAGGTCCAGCGGCAGGCCGAAGCGGGCCTCGTCCCAGGCCACGCTGGCCATCAGGCTGTTCATGGCGTGTTCGGTCTTGTCCAGATCACCAGGGCGCACATACACCTGCAGCAAATGCTCTTTGCCCGCGCGGCTGGTGATGCGCTGCTCACGCGCCACCAGTTGGCCGGCCACCAGCGCAAACAGGTAGCTGGGCTTCTTGTGGGGATCCACCCACTTGGCGAAGTGGCGGCCATCTTCCAGCACACCGCTGTCCACCAGGTTGCCGTTGGACAGCAGCACCGGGTACTTGGCCTTGTCGGCGCGCAGGGTCACCGTGTACATGGCCATCACATCGGGGCGGTCCAGGAAGTAGGTGATGCGGCGGAAGCCCTCGGCCTCGCACTGTGTGAAGAACGATTCGTTGCTCACGTACAGGCCCATGAGCTTGGTGTTTTTGACCGGCGCGCAGGTGGTAAAAATTTCCAGCGCAAAAGGCTCGCTGCCTTCGGGCAGGTTTTCCAGCACCAGCTGGTTGTTTTCCATCTTGAAGCTTGTGCCCTGGCCGTTCACCAGCACGCGGGCCAGGTTCAGCTCTTCACCGTCCAGGCGCAGGGGCCCTGCCGCCACATCGGGGTTGCGGCGCAGCGTCATCTTGTTGAGCACGCGGGTCTTGGCGGGGTCCAGGTCAAAACTCAGGTCGACGGTGTCGATCCAGTAGGCGGGGGCGGTGTAGTCGCCGCGGTGGATCACCGCAGCCGGGCCCGAGGCCTCACGAAGTTGCAACATGGTGTGTCTCCAGAAATTGGGATGTGATCAAGGTGTGGTAATCGGGCACGACGGCCAGTACGTGGGGGCCGCGCAGTTCGTCAGGGTGGTGGCTGCTGGCAATGCCCACGGCGCGCATGCCGGCGCGGCGCGCGGCTTCAATGCCCAGCGGTGCGTCTTCAAACACGATGCAGCGCGCAGGCTCCACACCCATGCGGCGCGCAGCTTCCAGAAAGATGGCCGGCTCGGGCTTGCCGGGCAGGCCCTCGTCGCCGCCCACGGTGGTGAGCGGGGCGATGGGCATTTGCAGATGCTGGTAGGCGAAGGCCTGGTTGTGGCGGTCGCCTGCCGTGCCCACGCCCAGCTTCAGGCCGCGCGCATGGGCCAGGTTGAAAAACGCTTTGAACCCCGCTACCTCGGCAAAGATGGGCGAGAAAATTTCGCGGTACACCGCTTCCTTTTCGTGCACATGGGCCATGGCCACGGCCTCGTCCATCTCCGGGTGGTCAAACAGGTCGCGCATGCACTCCAGGCCGGTGCGGCCGGTGGTGCGGCGCATCAGGTCGTCAATGTCCACCTGCAACTGTTTGCGGCGCGCGAACTCTACCCAGCTGTGTTTGTGCGAGGGCATGGAGTCGATCATGGTGCCGTCCATGTCGAAAATCAAAGCGTCCAACATGCCTTAGATACCTTGCTTCAACGAAGCCTGGATGAACACATCCAAGTCCCCATCCAGCACCTTTTGGGTGGCAGACACTTCCACGTTGGTGCGCAGGTCCTTGATACGGCTGTTGTCCAGCACGTAGCTGCGGATCTGGTGGCCCCAGCCCACATCGGTCTTGGTGTCTTCCAGCTTTTGCTGCGCCTCTTGCTGCTTGCGCAGCTCGAAGTCATATAGGCGGCTGCGCAGGCGCTTCCAGGCCACGTCGCGGTTGCTGTGTTGGCTGCGGCCGTCCTGGCACTGCACCACGATGCCGGTGGGGATGTGCGTCAGGCGCACGGCCGAGTCGGTCTTGTTGATGTGCTGGCCGCCGGCGCCGGAGGCGCGGAAGGTGTCGGTGCGCACGTCGCTGGGGTTGATCTCGATCTCGATGGAGTCGTCAATTTCGGGGTACACAAACACCGACGCGAACGAGGTGTGGCGGCCACCCGAGGAATCGAACGGCGACTTGCGCACCAGGCGGTGCACACCGGTTTCGGTACGCAGCAGGCCAAAGGCGTATTCGCCCTCGATCTTGATGGTGGCACCCTTGATGCCGGCGGTGTCGCCGTCGGTGATGTCTTCCACCGTGGCGGTAAAACCTTTGCGTTCCGCGTACTTGAGGTACTGGCGCAGCAGCATGCTGGCCCAGTCGCAGGCTTCGGTGCCGCCGGCGCCGGCCTGGATGTCCAGGAAGCAGGGCAGGGGGTCGGCCGGGTTGTTGAACATGCGGCGGAATTCCAGGCCCTCGATGATCTCGGCCAGCTTGGCGGTTTCGCCTTCGATGGTGATCAGGCCGTCCTCGTCGCCGTCTTCCTTGCTCATCTCGAACAACTCGGTGTTGTCCGCGAGGTTGCTGGTCAGCTCATTGAGCGTGACGACCACGCCGTCCAGCATCTTCTTTTCTTTGCCCAGCTCCTGGGCTTTCTTGGGGTCGTTCCAGACGGAGGGGTCTTCTAACGATGCATTGACGGTGCGCAGGCGCTCGGCTTTGGCATCGTAGTCAAAGATACCCCCGAAGTTCCTGGGTCCTGCTGCTCAGGTCTGCCAGGGTGGTGCCGATAAGGTTGACGCGCTCTGCTTCGATCATGGTGTTCTCGTTCTGCTGAATGGGGAAAACACCGATTTTCTCATGCTTGGGCGCCCCGCCGGCGCCCCTGCCTAGCGGCCGAACAGGCCTTTGAGTGCTTCACCTACCCCGGGTATGCCCGGCAACACCGGCAAGAGCGACTTTTGCTCGGGTGCGCCCTCCCCCTTGTCCGGCTTGTTGGTGGGGCTTTCGGCAGCTGCGCGGCGCTTGCCCGCGCTGTCTTCCAGCGGCAGCATGGCCACCGATTTGACACGCACGCGGGCCGACCACTCGGGGGCCCAGGCCACGCGGCGGTCGGTGGGGCGGGGTGGGTGCACCAGGTTCAGCTCCTGCCCATAGGCCATGGCTTGCACCATGGCACCTTTGGATGTGGCAAAAATGCCGGCCGGAATGGCGCACTGGGTCTGGCTGGTGGGCAGCAGGGTTTTGTCGGCCAGCCACAGGTCCAGGTTGGGGGTGCTCAGGTAATCCATCAGGCCCCAGCCCGGCTCGGGGGGGTCGGACGAACTCCACAGCACCATCTCGCCGTCGTTGCCGCCCATGGCGTTCAAGAAGTAGGCCCGCGCCTGCGGCTGCGCCTGCCAGGCCAGGGTGGTGGTATTGGCGCCACCCCCCGTGCTGGATAGCACCAGCGGCGGCATGAAGTCTTGCACCTGGCCGATGGAGAACTGCAGGCTGGCCGGAATGCCTTCGCCCGACACCTTGTGCTCGCCCTGTACCGATGCGCCCTTGGGCACCTGCTGTTTGCTCTGGGCATTGGGCCAGATGGCGTGGCCCGGTGCGGCGGTGGCGCCGCGCTCGCGGGTGGCGCGTCCGCGCATGAACTGGGCATAGTCCTCGGGTTTGGCGTTGCTCAGGTCCAGCACCCTGGGTTGGCCGGGGCGCACGGTGTCGCTGCAGCCCCAGTAGAGCAGGATGCGGCCCTTGGGTTGCTCGGGCATGCCCTCGTCCGTGTCGCGGCCCTGGGGCGGTTTGTTTTTGGCCGCCACAGGCTCCGGCGGCAGCAGGGGCAGGCTGGGGCCCAGGCCCAGACCCGCGGGAATGGTTTGGGTGGCCTGTGTGCCAGCGGGCTTGCGCTGGGTGGCCACGGCAATGTCCAGCCAGCGGCCGGGCATCATGCCCTTGGTGGCGCCAAAGCTGTTGTCGCCCACACCTTGCATGCCCACCATGCCGGCCGCCATGCCCCCCAGGGCACTGAGGTTGGGCAGCTCATCCATATCCGCCATGCGCACCGTGGCCACGTCCATCCAGTACTGCGCGACAGGGGGGCGGACCACCTGGGTTTGCGCCACTGTGGCTGTGCTGGCCATGGCCAGCAGCAGGGTGCTGACAAGGGGGGATGGTCGGTTGCGGGCTTGCATGGAATCTCCTGAAGCGGTGCGGACGGTGCGCCGCATTATCAACCCGCTGTGTGTCTGGTGCGTACCGGCGTTTCAGGCAATAAAACGCTCGATCAGCGCGGCCAGTACTTCGGGCTGGTCGTGGTGCATCATGTGGCCGGCATCTTCAATGCGTGCCACTTCCGCGTTGGGCACCACCTGCAGGCGTTCGTGGTACTCGGCCAGGGTGAACTTGCCCTTCCACCACAGGTCCAGGCTGTTGTCCGATGCTTCCACCGCCAGAACGGGCATGGTCAGGCGCTTGTAGATCTCCAGCACTTCTTCCACGCGGTAAAGCTGGGCGTTGGAAATCTTGTGCGCCGCATCGCCCTGGATGGACCACTTGCCTTCGGTGTTTTCGGCGGCCCAGTGGCGGGCCAGCCAGTCGGCTTTGTCCTGGCCCAGGCGTGGGTTGGTTTTCATGAGGCGGCGGGCCACGCCGTTGGCGCTGTCGTAGGCCTTCAGGTCCATCTCGCCCGCGTGCAGTTTTTTCAGTTCGTCCATCCAGCTGGCAAACCGGCCCGGCGCTTGTGCTGGGCGGGTGGCGGGCATGCCAAAGCCTTCCAGGTTGACCAGACGGCGGATGCGTTCGGGCCGCACGCCGCCATACAGCATGACCACATTGCCGCCCATGCTGTGGCCCACCAGGTTGACGGGCTGGCCGGGGGCGTAGTGGTCCAGCAGAAAGTCCAGGTCGGCCAGGTAGTCGGGGAACCAGTAGCTGTCGGTTGCGGGGGCTTTGGTCTGGCCATAACCACGCCAGTCGGGCGCGATGATGTAGTGGTCTTGCGCGAACGCGTCCACCACAAACTGGTAGCTGGCGGCGACGTCCATCCAGCCATGCACCATGACCAGCGGCACCTTGCCGACGCCTGGCTCGCCCCACACTTGCACGTGGTAGCGCAGGTTGCGGATGGGGACGAATTCGCTTTTGCAGGGGCGTTTGACTTGGTACATTGCTGGAATCATAAGGACGTACAAGGAGACAGGGCATGCCCGTCAGTCAAGGCAGAGACACCACACCCCGGCCGAGGCGAGCCGCTCCACCTGCCGCCTACACGGCGTTGCACCAGGGCTTTGGCTGGCAGGTGCCCACGCACTTCAATATGGCCCAGGCCTGCAGCCAGCGCTGGGCGGCGCTGCCGGATGCTCCTAAAAGAATAGCTGTCCGCGCATATTCCACGGGGGCTGAGAGCACTTTTTATACTTATTCTGAGCTGCAGACGCAGGCCAACCGCCTCTCCAACGTGCTGCGTACGCTGGGCGTGCAGCGTGGCGACTGCGTGGGCATTGTGCTGCCGCAGCGCTTCGAGACCGCGGTGGCCTACATGGCGGTGCTGCAGCTGGGTGCGGTGGCCATGCCGCTCTCCATGCTGTTTGGCCCCGAGGCGCTGCAGTTTCGCCTGCACGACAGCGAGGCCGTGGTGGCCATTGGTGATGCCAGTGCGTTGGACGCACTCAACAGCGTGCGCGACGACTGCCCGCTGCTGCGCACCGTGATTGGCGTGGGCACGCCGGGCACGGCCGATGTGCACTGGGCCGACGTGCTGGCCCAAGCCCCCGCCAGCTTCACGCCCGTGGACACCCTGGCCGAAGCACCCGCCGTGCTGATCTACACCAGCGGCACCACCGGCAACCCCAAGGGCGCGCTGATTCCGCACCGCGCCCTGATCGGCAACCTGAGCGGTTTTGTGGCCAGCCAAAACTGGTTTGGTTTCGATGGCAAGAAGAACGCCACTTCCAAGGCCGTGTTCTGGTCTCCGGCAGACTGGGCCTGGACCGGTGGACTCATGGACGCGCTGCTCCCCACGCTGTACTTTGGCCGCCCCATCGTGGCCTACAGCGGCCGTTTCAGCCCGCAGACGGCGCTGGAGCTGATGCGCGACTGCGGCGTCACACACACCTTCCTCTTCCCCACCGCGCTCAAGGCCATGATGAAGGCCTACCCCGGCACCAAAGGCAAAACCGTGCGCCAGCAGTTCCAGCTACAGCTGGACGCCATCATGAGTGCCGGCGAGGCCGTGGGTGACGCGGTGTTTGGCTACTGTGCAACGCAGCTTGGCGTGCCGCCCAACGAGATGTTTGGCCAGACCGAGATGAACTACATCGTCGGCAATTGCAATTTGCGCTACCCGTCCAAACCCGGCAGCATGGGCATGGGCTACCCCGGCCACCGCGTGGCGGTGATTGACGACGAGGGCAAGGAATGCGCAGTGGGCGTGCCCGGCGATGTGGCGCTGCACCGGCTGGACGTGCACGGCCAGCCCGACCCGATCTTCTTTCTGGGCTACTGGAAAAACCCCGCCGCCACGGCCGCCAAGTTCACCGGCGACTGGTGCCGCACGGGCGACCTGGCCGTGCGCGATGCGGACGGCTACCTCTGGTACCAGGGCCGCAGCGACGACGTGTTCAAGGCCGCGGGCTACCGCATTGGCCCCGGTGAAATCGAGAACTGCCTGGTCAAACACCCCGCCGTCATCAACGCCGCGGTGGTGCCCAAGCCAGACGCCGAGCGTGGTGCACTGGTCAAGGCCTATGTGGTGATTGCTCCTGATTTCATAGCTGCTTGCGCAGGTAATACGGGCGCTACAACCCAATTACATGCCAAACTCACGGCCGAGCTGCAAGCCCACGTAAAAGGCCAGCTGGCACCCTACGAGTACCCCAAGGAGATTGAATTTGTGGACGCCTTGCCCATGACCACCACCGGCAAGGTGCAGCGCCGGGTGTTGCGCCTGCAAGAAGAGGTGCGTTATGCAGCTGCCCGGCGTTAAGCCCACGCTGCTGCGGCGCATTGCCTGGCTGAGTTGGAGCAAGTGGCTGGCGGTGCCCTTGTTCTCCCTTCTGCAGTACGCCGCCAGCCCCTGGCGCAGCATGTTTTTTGGGGCACTGGTGCTCAGCGCTGCGCTGTCCGTGTTTCTGTTTTTTGCATTGCGGGCCTGGGAGTTCAGCCTGCGCCGCCAGTTTGTGCGCGAGGCACCGCTGCCACGCTTTCTGGGCGCCAAGCTCATGGCGCAGTACCCGCAGCTCAGCGCACGCGACACGGAGCTGGTGCTGCACGGCCTGCGCCAGTTTTTTATGGCGCACCTGCGCAGCAAGCGCCAGTTTGTCGCCATGCCGTCCAAGGTGGTGGATGCCGCCTGGCACGAGTTCATCCTGCACACCCGCGGGTATGCGCAGTGGTGCCATGCCGCGTTTGGCAGCCTGCTGCACCACAGCCCGGCCGAAGTGCTGGGGCGTGACGCCCGCCGCAACGACGGTTTGCGCCGTGTCTGGTACTGGACCTGCAAGGAGGAGGGCATCAACCCCCGTCAGCCCAGCCGCCTGCCCCTGTTGTTTGCGCTGGACAAAAAATTTGGCATTCCGGGTGGCTACAGCTACGTGCCCGATTGCCGCGACATCGACCGCCAGAGTGGCTCCGGCGATCACTGTGGCACCACCTTTGGGGGCGAGGGCGGAAGTGGCAGCGATGCGCCGGGCGACGCCGGTGGCTTTGGTGGCTCCGAAGGCTCGGGCGGTGGCGCAGACGGCGGCTCCGACGGTGGCGGTTGCGGCGGAGGCTGTGGCGGTGACTAGGGTATTCCTGCCGCGCTACCATCTCCCAACTGCCGCGAACCTCTCGCATTTTTTACACTCTGCTTTGCAATGAAAACCATCCAACTCGGCCGCAGCGACCTGCACGTCACCCCCATCTGCCTGGGCACCATGACCTTTGGTGAGCAGGTGGACGAACCCACCTCCCACGCTATCCTGAGCCGCTCGCTGGAGCGCGGCGTGAACTTCATCGACACGGCCGAGATGTACTCCGTGCCCCCGCGGGCCGAGACCTTCAACCTGACCGAAAAAATCATCGGCAACTGGATCAAGGCCAACCCCGGTGCGCGGGAGAAGCTGGTGATCGCGACCAAGGTGGCCGGCCCCTCGCGCGGCATGCCCTGGGTGCGCAACGGCAGCAGCAACCTGACCGCCGAAGACATCGTGGCCGCGGCGGATGGCAGCTTGAAGCGCATGAATATCGAGGTCATCGATCTCTACCAGATCCACTGGCCGGTGCGCCACGTGCCCATGTTCGGCGGCATGTACTACAACCCCGCCAATGAAAACGTGGGCGGCAGCGCCATCGAAGAGCAGCTGCGCGCCATGGACACGCTGGTCAAGGCCGGCAAGGTGCGCGCCATTGGCCTGTCGAATGAAACCTCGTATGGCGTGCACGAGTTTGTGCGCCTGGCCGAGCAGCACGGCCTGCCGCGTATTGCCACCGTGCAAAACAACTACGGCCTGTTGGCCCGCACCGCAGAAAACGGCCTGGACGAAACCATGCACCGCCTGGGCGTCTCGCTGTTGCCGTATTCGCCGCTGGCGTTTGGTTTGCTGACCGGCAAGTACGACGAAGAAGGCCTGCTGGGCGAGACCGTGTCGCAAGAGTGGCGCCTGCGCAAGTTCGAGTCCACCCGCAAGCAGCGCTGGGGCCGCCCCGACGCCCTGAAAGCCGCCCGCAAGTACAACGCCCTGGCCCGCGAATACGGCTTCACGCCCAGCCAGATGGCGCTGGCCTTCTGCTACACCAAGTGGCAAGTCGCCAGCACCATCATCGGCGTGCGCACCCTGGAGCAACTGGACCAGAACATCGACGCCTGGGGCACCGTGCTGCCCGAAGAACTGCTCAAGAAAATTGACGAAGTGCGCTGGGAGATTCGCGACCCAGCGGTGTGAGGCCAAGCCCGTGCGCTCTGCCGCAAGGCAGGGCGCTGCGCCGATAGGCGTGCTTCGTCTTGCAACGCCCGGACCGCGAAACCTAGCCCGCCAGTGTTTTTTCGACGGCAGCCTTGGCTTCGGCCAAGTCGGCAAAAAAGCGGGTGGGCTGGGCGGGGGCTTTGGGCATGTGGGCCGGTGGTGGCCACAGGTGGTCGTCTTGCCAGCTGGCGGCCACGCCGCCGATGTCTTTGATTTTCAGCGTACAGACGGGCACATCGTCCAGCAAGGCGGTGCACGCCATGGGCGTGTCATTCCAGGTGAGTTGTGCCATAGCTGCCCGCTCCATGTGTTGTTTTGCCCCATATTAGGAGCCAGGGGACGATTGGGCAAGTCGCGGAAAATACGTACCTATGGCCAAAAAAGACCACGTCTCTGAAACCCCTGCCACCCAGCTGCTCAAGGCCAGCAAGGTGACGTTTACCGAACATCCCTACGAATACCTGGAGCATGGCGGCGCGCAGCACAGCGCCGCGGTGCTGGGCTTTGACCCGTTCACCGTGGTCAAAACACTGATCATGCAGGACCAGGATGCCAAGCCGCTGGTGGTGCTGATGCATGGCAACCGCAAGGTGTCCACCAAAAACCTGGCGCGCCAGATTGGCGCCAAGTCGGTGGAGCCCTGCGCGCCCGAGGTGGCCAACCGCCACAGCGGTTACCTGGTGGGCGGCACCTCGCCCTTTGGCACACGCAAGGCCATGCCGATTTACATCGAGTCCACCATTCTGGATTTGCCACGCATCTGCATCAATGGCGGGCGGCGCGGCTACCTGGTAGGGATAGATCCCCAGGTGTGTGTGCAATTGCTGGGCGCCAAGCCTGTACAGTGCGCGCTGGAAGAGTGATTGGAGATCCTGTTGTGAATTTTGTGCTTTACCCCGCCCTGGCCACTGTGGTCGCCTACCTGATTGGCTCCCTCTCGTTTGCCGTGATCGTGAGCCGCGTGATGGGTCTGAACGACCCGCGCACCTACGGCAGCAAAAACCCCGGCGCCACCAATGTATTGCGCTCAGGCTCCAAGGCCGCAGCCGTGGTGACCTTGCTGCTGGACGCCCTCAAGGGCTGGTTGCCGGTGGTGGCGGTGCAATGGTGGGGCGCACCCTACGGCCTGGGCGAGGGCACCGTAGCGCTGGTGGGGCTGGCCGCGTTTCTGGGCCATCTGTTCCCGGTGTTCTTCAAGTTTGTGGGCGGCAAGGGTGTGGCCACGGCGCTGGGCGTGCTGGTGGGCGTGAGCGGCTGGCTGGGGCTGGCCGTGGGGTTGACCTGGCTCATCATTGCCTACTTCTTTCGCTACTCATCGCTGGCGTCGCTGGTGGCGGCGCTGTTTGCGCCGGCCTACTACGTGTTTGGCAACCAGGTGGCCTGGGCCATGGACAAGAGTGTGTTGCTGTCCATTGCCGCCATGTCGCTGCTGCTGATCTGGCGCCATGCCGAAAACATCTCCCGCCTGGTGCAAGGCAAAGAGTCCAAGCTGGGCCAGAAAAAGTCGTGAACCTGGCTGCTGCCGTGGCCTAGGCCATGGCCTGCGCGTGGCTGCCCAGCTGCAGAATGTAGAAATGGTTGAGCGGTGCCCGCACCGCAGACGAGGGCAGGGCTGAGCGGATGCGCGGGTAGGCCTCGGCCGTGCTGTGCAGGCGCGGGTGGTTCTCCAGCTCGCCGCCGGGCTTGCCCACCACCACCACAAAGGGCTGGTTGCTCTTGGCGCTGCGGCGTACCACCACGCCCAGTTCATCGTTGTCCAGGCGCACATAGGTGCCGGGCGGGCACAGGCCCACCGCACGCACTAGGGCCTGGCCAATGGCATCCACCGAGCTGCTGGCCCGTGTCATGACCGAGCGTGCCGATTCAATGGCGCTGCGGCCCGAACGTGATTTGCGCGGGCTGATCATGGCCGCATAACGGTCCACCACTTTCAGAATACGCGCCAGCCGCACCGAGGGGGCGGCCGTGCGCATGTCATCCTTGTCCACAGCATCGTCGTGGTGGCTGGACACCACGTCCAGCCAGTCGTCGTCCGCCACGCCCAGGTTGGCCAGCATCATGGCGCCCTTGATGGCGTGGGCGCGGATGGCGTCTTGCTGCGCAGGCGTGGGTTTTTCGGCCTGGTCGGCCAGCTCATCCTGCAGCGCCGTCATGGCGATATTCATGGTGAGTGCGGCGTGCACCAGGCTGTTGCGTTCTTTTTGCGGCAGGTGCAGCTCGGTGGCTACCAAATGGCACAACACGGCGCACACCAGCGCGTGCGAGGCGCTGTAGCCTACGGGCGAGTTGCTGGCCAGCTGGAACAGCAGGTACAGGCCCACATCGGGGTCGCGCTGCAGCAGGCCCTGCATCCAGCGGTCGTACTGCAGCACGCGGTGCGAAAACTGCTGCGCGCTGGCCGGGCTGCTCAGAATGATGCCCAGACCGCTTTCCAGGTCCGACCATTGGCCCAGCAGGTCCTCGTAGGCGTTTTCGTCGCGCACGTCCAGGGGTTTTGACATCAGAAACGCCGCTCCAACACCATCTGGTCGTTATTGCGTGTCATCTGGAAGCGGCTCAAAAAGCTGTTGCCCAGCAACACATAGGGCATGCCGCCGGGTGACACCACGGCCTCCACACCACTCACCATCACATCGCCGACTCGCACGGTGTTGAGGGTTACGCGCCAGCCCTGGGTGACGCCGTTGGCCGTGTTCATCTGCACGGGTTGCCCGTTTTGGTAGTTGAGCCCAATGCGTTTGGCGTCGGCCACACTCATGGCAACCGTGGTGGCGCCGGTGTCCACCATGAACTGCACAATGCGGCCATTGATCTGCCCGTCCGTCAAAAAGTGGCCACCGGGGCCAGCGGCCAGCACCACGCGGTTGCCGCTGAGCTGCTCACCCGCGCCACTGCCCACGCTGGCCGGGGCATCGCCCACCCGCATGGACACGCGCTTGCCACCCATCTCCAGGGTGATTTGTTCCCCCTGGATGGCCACTACCTTGATGCCCTTGTGCACCTCCCCCACGGCCACCGCCTTGGGGAAACCGCCGTCCACAATCAGCAGTGCCTTGTTGCCCAGCGTACCGTTGATCGCAACCGATTGCGCCCACACCGGGGCGGCAAACAGCAGGGTGGCAGCCAGGAACAAGTTTTTCATAGGCTTAGTCGCGGAAGTTGTCGAAGCTCAGGGGGATGTCGGTCACATCTTTGCGGATCAGCGCCATGGCGGCCTGCAGGTCGTCACGCTTGGCGCCGGTGATGCGCACTTTTTCTTCCTGGATGGCGGCCTGCACCTTGAGTTTGCTGTCCTTCATCAGGCGCTGGATTTTCTTGGCCAGCTCGGCCTCAATGCCATTGCGCACCTTGATGACGACTTTGACCTTGTCGCCCCCCATCTTCTGCACATCGCCGCGGTCCAGAAAGCGCACATCCACTTCCTGCTTGGTGAGCTTGTTACGCAACACATCTTCAATCTGGTCGAGCTGGAACTCGGCATCCCCAATCAGGGTGATTTCCTTGTCCTTGATCTCGATCTTGGCGGATGTGCCCTTGAAGTCGAAACGGGTGGTGATTTCCTTGACGGTGTTTTCCACCCCGTTTTTCACCTTGACCAGGTTGGCTTCGCAGACGGTATCAAAAGAAGGCATTTTTTGTGTTCACTAGAGAGAAAGCACCCCTGCACGGCCCCGGGGTGCGCAACAAACCAAGGTGGCCCGCGCCGTGGGCCTGCCCGGCGCGCTGAGGCCCCGGTGCGACAATCTTGCCATGTTAGTCGAGAAAAATGTTCCCCTGCAGGCCTTCAACACCTTTCGCATCGTGGCCAAGGCCCACGCCCTGGCGCGCATCACCAGCGAGGCCGATGTGCGAGCCCTGCTGGCCGACCCCGCCTGGGCGGCGTCTCCCACCTTTGTGCTGGGGGGCGGCAGCAATATTGTGCTGACCGGGGACGTGAAACCCCTGGTGCTGAAGGTGGAGGTGCCCGGCCGCCGCCTGGTGGCCGAGACCGAGAAACACTGGGTGGTGGAAGCCGGCGCCGGTGAGGCCTGGCACGACTTTGTGACCTGGACGCTGGACCAAGGTTACCCCGGCCTGGAAAACATGGCGCTGATTCCCGGCACCGTGGGCGCCGCGCCGGTACAAAACGTGGGTGCCTACGGTGTGGAGCTGCAAGACCGCTTTGAATCGCTGGACGCCATCGACCTGCACAACGGCCAGGTGTTCACCCTGAACGCCGCCCAATGCGCCTTTGGCTACCGCGATTCGGTGTTCAAACACGCCAGCAAAGCCGATGGCGACACCCACCAGGCCCTGGGCCTGAAAGACCGCGCGCTGATACTGCGCGTGCGTTTTGCCCTGCCCAAGGCCTGGAAGCCGGTGCTGGGCTACGCCGACCTGGAACGCAAGATGGCCGAGTCCGGCATCACCCAGCCCACGGCGCGCCAGATTTACCACTGGGTGTGCGAGGTGCGCCGCGCCAAGCTGCCCGATCCCAACGTCATTGGCAACGCGGGCAGCTTCTTCAAAAACCCCACCGTCACCCCCGAGCAATGCGCCGACATCATTGCCCGCGAACCCAAGGTGGTGCATTACCCGCTGCACGACGGCTCGGTCAAACTGGCCGCGGGCTGGCTGATTGACGCCTGCGGCTGGAAAGGCAAAAGCGTGGGCCAGGCCGGCGTGTACGAGAAACAAGCCCTGGTGCTGGTGAACCGCGGCGCGGGCGTGGACGGCAACGGCGCCACCGGCGGCGAGGTGATGACCCTGGCCAAAGCCATCCAGACCAGCGTGTACGAACGCTTTGGCATCCGGCTGGAGTCTGAGCCCGTGGTGGTGTAGGGCACCCGCCCACAAAGACCCCCAAGCGCATGGCCGCGCCACCACGCGGTAGATTGCGGGCATGAACACTATTCTGGTTTTGGGCGGCACCGGCTTTGTGGGTGCCCATGTGTGCGAAAAACTGGTGCGCGCCGGCTGGCACGTCACCGTGCCCACTCGCAGGCGCGCCAACGCCCGCCACATCCTGCACCTGCCCGGCCTCACCGTGCTGGAAACCAATGCGCACGACCCCGCTGCCCTGGCGCGCGCCGTGCAGGGCCACCAGGCGGTGGTCAACCTGGTGGCCGTGTTGCATGGCAATGCCGCCCGCTTTAACGCGGTGCACGTGGCACTGCCACAGAGCCTGGCCCAAGCCTGCAGCGCCGCCCAGGTGCGCCAGCTGGTGCACGTGAGCGCGTTGGGTGCTGACCCCCAGCAGCCCGACGCCGCGCCCTCCGAATACCTGCGCAGCAAAAGCCGTGGCGAAGCCACGTTGCAGCAGGCCGCTGCGTCCGCGCCGTGGCAGCTCACGCTGCTGCGCCCCAGCGTCATCTTTGGTGCCGAAGACAAGTTTTTGAACCTGTTTGCCCGCTTGCAGACCGTCGCCCCCGTGGTGCCACTGGCTGGGGCCGATGCCCGGTTCCAGCCCGTGTGGGTGCAAGACGTGGCCAACGCCGTGGTGCGCAGCTTGGCACCCGGCGCGCCCGGCGGCGTGGTGGAGGCCTGTGGCCCCGGTGTCTACACCCTGCGCCAGCTGGTGCAGCTGGCCGGGCGGCTGAGTGGTGTGAATGAAGGCCGCGGCCGCCCTGTGCTGGGCCTGCCGCAATGGATGGGCCGCCTGCAGGCCCTGGCCATGGAATGCCTGCCCGGCGAACCCCTGATGAGCCGCGATAACCTGGACTCCATGCGTACGCCTAACGTAGCCACCGGCCAGCACCCGGGGCTGGAGGCGCTGGGCATCACCCCCGCTGCGCTAGAGCCTATTGCGCAAGGTTATTTGCGCCGCAGCTGACCCGAGGGGAGGGCTGAAACTACTATAGTTTTGATAGCTTTTCGCGCATATTCCACGGGCTCTAGAGGTTAATTTGGCTAAAATAGCGGCCTCCATGCTTGGGAAGTTGCCATCCGCCTCGGGTAAAGTCTAGTTAGAAGAAATTAGACGGGGAGGGGAGCATGCTGATCAAATCAGCCGACGACAAGTCCAAGCGCCTGGCGCTGCTAGAAGACCTGCAAAAGTCCAACATGCTGGACCACCGCCAAAAAGACTGGCTGCGCGAAGTGCTGTGGCGTTGCAGGGAATTGATCTGCCAAGGCTAGATGCCACTCGCTCCCTGATGGCAAACGCGTTATGCAACAAGTCGGCCGGTAGCAACGTCGTAGTGCAAACTTGTTATTGATCCGTCTTGAATTCTTTGTACAGCTTCGTCAATGACGTGCAGTGGGACCAAGAACCATTCTTTGGGTTTCACGGGGTGACCAAATCGATCAGCAATAGTTAGGTCCAACTGAGCGGAAGAGAACAATCGGTGGAAAAGCCCTTCAAGCTTTGTACGGTTCAGATTGAGCAGCTTGTACATGGCAATAATCTCGACTTCGGCCAGCAAATAAGTGGATTCGTTGATCGCATTTGAGATTCGCGTTTCCACCTTTCCACCCGTCACACCTATCTTGTGAATCAATTCACGATGCTCGGCGATGTAAGGATGACTGGACTTGCTTCGCAGGACATAGATCGTTCCACTTTCCAGATCATCTGCCTCCGCTTGATCGCCAAACAGTGGTCCCATTTCCGGATTAGTCAGACGCCGCCCCGTCTCATCTTTGTAGAGTGCACGTTGCAGAGACCGAAGTAGTAAATCGCTTTCAGTGCCGTTAGAAAAAATCACACGCAAACGGGCGTTCGCTTCCTTGTTGGGTGTGCGGTACTGCTCGCCCATTTCGGCAACATAGGCCAACTGCCCACTTAAGATGAAGAAGTCCCCGACGACGATGCTGGCATCGCGTCCAAAGCGCAAAGTTTGTCGAGTGCCCGCCTTCAGCTCCCGCTCCACTTGTTCAAATAATTGCTGGAAACGGCCGAAATCTGCACATGGTGTGCGGTCAGCGATTTCCTCCGCCGCACGAATTTGGGCGGCCGAGCGCACATGGCGCAGCACCGTAATATCATCTTCGGCGGCCGGTTCGCCACCAAGACCCAGGTCGGACATCAAGGCGTCTTCGTCCAAATCGCCAGTTTCGGATATCGCCGCTGTTACTGCCCCGGCCAGAAGGCCGGGCGTGTCCAACCCGGCTAACAAGGTTTGCGCTTCAGGAAGTTTGCGCAGTTGATCCAGGCGCACGGCGTACAGGCGCTCGAAAATGTCGCGGTCTTCACCGTGCAAAGGCGCACGACCATGCGCCTGATGAAAACGCAGGATGTCTTCAAAGCCGGCAATGATGCGCTCCTCGCGCGGAGTGCGGCTTGACACTTTGAGCGGTGTGACCTCAATGCCAAGGTCGGCAAGCAGTTCGTCTTCGTCGATGTCAGCCATTGCTTGCCTCACTCTGTTTGGTGGCCAGTTCCTGGGTCTTGTAGCGCGCAAATGCGACAACGCCTTCGGCCATGCGCTTCTCCCACGCATCAGCGGAATTGATGTCTGGCAAGCGACCACGCTCCTTCTTGAAGGCCCGCGCGCGGTTCGCAAGGTCAACCGCGTCTTCGCGCGAAATGCTGACCTTCTTGGCCGCAATACTGGCTTGCACCTGACGCAGCGACTTTTCATCCATCGCCTTGGCCAGTACCGCATATGCGGCGTCGAACGGGTTGATGCGGTCGATCAGGTCAATGTCGAGGTCTTTCACGTTGACGAACTTGCGCACCCCGTCCAACAGGGCAGTGTTGCCTTGCGCTGTACTTCCTCCTTCCGCATCGGCCTGAGCCAAGGCCAGTTTGGCTTGTTGGGTGATGTTCATTGCGGCTATAGCGTGCTGGCGAATGGCCTCGTGGTCTGTCTCGCTCAATTCCGGGTAGCGCTCTCGCACAATCTTGCCCATCTTTAGCTGGGTCAGTTCTTCAGGCAAGGTGTTTTCCTTGTCGAACAGGCCTCGTTCCAAGACAGTTTTGTCCTGCAAGAAACTGGTGACTACCTCATTCAGGTCTTCCTTGCAGATGCGGGTCGCCTCGGCAGTCTCTGGTTTCTTCAGGCCGTTGATCTCCACGTGGTACTGACCAGTGGCCTCATTCACGCCGACATTGGTGCGTCCTTCCTGGTAGCCTTCGCCGCCGTTATACACAAAGCCCAACTGAGGTCCCGCATCCTTGGGTGTGAACTCATAGCGCGGCGCTAGCACTTGTTCCATCAACAGACTGGCGGAGATGGCCTTGAGCATGTCGTTTACGGCTTCGGCTACCGCCGACTGCTCAGCCGTAGGCTCGGCGATTAGGTTGGTGAAGCGCGAACGTTCCTTGCCTTTGGCGTCACGGGTAGCGCGGCCGATGATCTGCACGATCTCGGTCAAGCTGCTGCGGTATCCAATGGTAAGGGCGTGTTCACACCAGATCCAGTCAAAGCCCTCTTTTGCCATGCCCAGTGCAATGATCATGTCCACGTGGTCGCGGTTGTCCTTCTGCGCGGGGTCCTTCAAGGAACCCAGCACGCGGGAGCGCTTGGCTGCGTCGCTGTCGTCAACGAGGTCTGCTACCTTCAAAACGCGACCTTGTGGGGTTTGGACCAGATGAAAGCCCGTCGCAGGATCCACGCCTTTCCATTCACCCAGGCCGTGCATGATCTCATCCACCTCGCGCTGCTTGTCCTTCAGGCTTTCGCGGGCATTGACGTTGGGGATATGGACTATGGTCTTCAGCGCCGGATCCAACACCTTGGCGACGGCACCGACATAAGCGCCGGTGTAGAAGAAGTAGCCGATGTCAAGTGACTTGAGCCATTGGTAGCCGTTGAGCTGCTCGTAGTAGGTGTAGGTGACCGTCTCGAACTTCGCCTCATCCGCCGGCCCCAGCACTGCCTCGCTGTCGCCGCGGAAGTATGAGCCCGTCATGGCCACCAGATGCACCTTGTCGCGGGCGATGAAGGCACCCAGTTGGTTGCCAAGCTTGTTGTCCGGATTGCTGGAAACATGGTGAAACTCGTCGATAGCGATCAATCTGCTGTCAAAGGCTTGAACGCCCAACTCTTCTACTGCAAAGCGGAAGGTGGCATGCGTGCAGACCAGCACCTTGTCGCTGCTGCCCAGGAACTGCCGCACCGCGCCCACTTTGGACTGGGCTACGCGCGCTTCGTCCACACCGGGGGCATTGCATAGGTTCCATTGCGGGGCCACCTGCCAGTCCCAGTAGAAACCGAACTGACTGAGTGGCTCGTCGGCAAAGCTTCCGCCGATGGATCGTTCCGGTACCACTACGATAGCCTGTTGCAGGCCTTGGTTATTCAGCTTGTCCAACGCGATAAACATCAGCGCACGGGACTTGCCAGACGCCGGTGGTGACTTGATGAGCAGGTACTGCTCGCCCCGTTTTGCATAGGCACGCTCCTGCATTGTGCGCATGCCTAATTCGTTGGATTTACTGGATGCGCCTGTGCGAGCCGTAGCGATGGACACCGATGGCACCGTGTAAATGTTGGTTGGGTTTTGCGTTGGCCGGCTCATATATTTCTTTCTCCCAAGTTTCTGTCGGCAGTCAGTACTGATCGGAAGTCTTGTGATTTACAGGCCACTTTCAAAATACGCCCCACTCGCGCCCACTGGACATGCGAAAGGCACTGTCTATGGCGGTGCTCTTCTTAAGCCACTGGTTTTTCATTGCTTTAGTCCCGATGGTTAGCTCAAAGCTCCCTGGCTTGCATCTTCTAAATAGCAAGTATTCTTTGTCATAAGCGGGAGGTCCTCCATTTCCCGGTATGGGTAAAACTAGTTTGTCCATCTTGTTGTCGCTATAGGTCAGAGAGAAAGCTAAGCTTGGGCCGCCATTAAAGCTAATCTCCACATCTCCGATATGAGTGTTCTCTGGAAGAATGGTTGGGCCAAACCCAAAGAAAACCCTGGAAAGGCGCTTCATCATTAGTTGATTTCCAGGCAAGTCCGGGCCCCTGTTCTTAGTAATGTTCCCAGCATCAATCCAAAAATTCCTGCACACGCGGAGTCTTTGCAGATCTCTGGTTGTCAACGCTCCTCGTCCTGTGTCGGTGCTGGCAACATCATCCTCAGTTGGCGTTGGCGACTTCAAGTTTTCGTCGCGCTCATAGATCTGGCTATAGTTCGCTAGTAGCAGATTGGTCAAAGGCGTTGCCGTGTTCCAAGTGTTCAAAAACCAGGTGCGCATAGCTAGCACAGCCGTTGCAGCCGTTGCTTCAGTTGGAGGCATTCGATTGACACTAACAACAAGCCCAGCTTCGACCCCTCGTGACAAACCTGATCTAGACATATTGCCTGACCCAGCAAGTGCAAAGTCGCGTAGATCGGTGCGTATTAGAAAGGTCTTTGGATGAAAAGGCACTTTTGGGGCGCCGCCGTGCTGTAGGCAAAACTCCGCGTCGTATATACGGATGGACGAATTCGGTACGGATAAGAGATAAGCGAGTGCCACTGGATCGGTCCGACAGTAGTCGAAAGAAGTGATCCACCTTTTTGGTATCCCTGCCCAAGTACCGCCCATTGTTTCCGTCGCCCGCTTGACAAGATCGAGGGCACCGCTTGCCGTAATGTATGCGGCCGCTACGTCGAGTTGTTCTACGCCGTTGTTCTGCAAAATAGTTTGCAGTGCATCCAAGGTAGTTTTAGACGTGGGCTGAGCAATGTAATCAATTTGGCTCATATAGGCTTCCGTTTTGTAGAAAGTAGCGATGAGTTGGGAGGGGTGCTCTTCCTCCCGCTTGCGTACATGGCGAACAGTCTCTCTATGCGTTCCGTGTCATTCCGAAATATGCGACCAATGTAGATACGTTCGAGAACCTCGTCATTGTGCTCATGTGCTCGACGCAAGTTTTCAGGTAAGGACTCGGGATCGTAGAGGTCGGCAATGGTCTTGGGAAAGTGCGTCTCGCGCGCCAATAGGATTTCTTGGGCACAGTGGGTTAAGTCAGCTTTGTTCTGCTCGGTCAGAGGTGGAACAGGAAAGGTGTTCCAACCCAATGTATTTGAGTAGCGGAAGTCGGTTTTTATTTTCCCGCAGACAGTCGCTACCCAAACAAGATGCAAGCGAGAACTGAATAGCGCAAAGTTCCAAAGTGGAGCATCGTAAATTGCGAAAGCACTGTCAGCAACGATTGTTGAGCTGTTAAAAACGGCAATTGGAAGATATGGTCTAGATTCCGAGGAATGACGAGGCACGAGAAACAAATGTGACTTTGCTACCCCCTGAATTTGCACAAACCGATATGGTTTCTTGGAAAAAGATTGGGTTGATGCAGCCTTCATCCCAATCCGCTGCTCAGCAACCTCCTGAAATCGTGCATTCAAAAAACGAATTTCAGATGCTGCTTTATAGTCTTCTTCACCCACCCAAATGCATACACGTCTGCCGCCATGAATCGCATCCTCTGAGCCCACGAAGTCCTTAAGGTACTTCTCGGCCCTTTGGTCTTGCGCGATGAGCTCCCTGCGCTCGTCGTTATTCATTAGCAGACGACCACCATCACGGGGCATGTTTCCGAACATCATCTGATTAAGACCATTAATCGGTGTAGTTTCCGCCTCAACAACAAGATTCGCACCTGGTGCTAGATAGGCATTGATGAATTCCACTTCTCTCGATACAAGGTCCCCTGCATCGGAAATGGAGAAAAGTCTCCGCACCCTGCCCGCACTCGTGGAAATACCGATGATTGAAACCGTTACGACTGCGTTATGACTGGCAAGATTTGTCCACTTGAACGACGCGTGTGCAAAAGCTATCTCGTGTTTTTTTGCGAAAATCAGGGGCCAAAGTATGGGAACTTGTTGTCCTTGACAGATGGAGTTCGTGCTTACGAACGCCGTCGTACTTTGGGTATGCTGCCCATAATTGGCAGCCTTCATGAACCAACCGGCAACATAGTCGAGTGACTTCCAGCTAGAAGTTAGATCCGAAAAAATACCTTCAAGGTCAGCTTTTTGCTCAGGCGTTTGCAGCTTGTTCCCAAGATAAGGTGGATTGCCGCAAATATAGGTTTCGCCACCTTCATTCTCGAAGTCGATTTGCGCTTGCGCTAACGGCGTCTCGAATAAGTCGTCGGCTAATAGTTTCACGCCAGTACCCGTGGCTGGACAGATTTGCAGCCAATCCAGCCTCAGCGCGTTACCGCAGACGATCCAGTTCTGTGCATCTAACGGCAAGAATTCCGCTAGTGCGTTTTTCTGTCCACGATACAGCACGTCGCACTGAAACTCAGCAATGATCAGCGCTAAGCGTGCAATTTCTGCGGGGAAATCGCGCAGTTCAATTCCTCGGAAGTTGGTCAACGGAATTTCGCTGTCCAAATGCTGTTCGCCCCTGCGGTCGTTAATCTCTGCCTCGATATGGCGCATTTGCTTATAAGCAATGACTAAGAAATTGCCGGAGCCGCAAGCTGGGTCAAAGACCCGGATACGCGCCATGCGCTTGCGCAGGTTAAGAAGTTTGCGATCGTTGTCGCCCGCTTCGGCCAGAGCGGCGCGCAAGTCATCCAGGAACAGGGGATTTAGCACCTTCAAGATATTTGGCATGCTGGTGTAGTGCATGCCTAGGGCACCACGCTCTTCATCGTCGGCCACAGCTTGAATCATGCTGCCAAATATGTCGGGGTTGATCTCTCTCCACTTCAAGCTGCCTGCATGCAATAGGTATGTGCGGGCCATTCGCGTGAAGCGCGGCACGTCGGTGCTGCCGGAGAACAGGCCACCGTTGACATAGGGAAACTGATCGGACCAGGGGCGCAGATTGGCGGCAAGGCGGTGACGGTTGTCCAGCATGCCGTTGTGCCTAGTTGGCACGTTCATTGCGCGAAAGATTTCGGAAAGTACTTCGTGGGTGTTGCTCCCGTCGCGGTCGCTCATTTGGTCCACCGTCTGGGTGAACAGGCCTTCGCCGTTGAAAATGTCGGTATCTTCAGCAAAAAAGCAGAATACCAACCGTGCCATGAAGTGGTTCATGTCGTGGCGACGGGTTTCCTTGGCCCAGTCGGGGTTCTCGCGCAGCAACTCGACGTACAGCTTGTTTAGGCGTCCAGTGGCCCGCACATCGATGGGGTTGTCCTTGATCTCCTTGATGGTGGAGATTCCTGCCAACGGCAAGAGGAACCCGAAATGATTTGGAAAATTGGAATAGTCACAGGCAATGGTTTCGTCGGTGGTCAGCTCCTGCGCTTCCAGCGTCAGGCCATCGGTTGCAAGGACGAACTTGGCTTTACCCTTGGCGGTGGCAGTACTGGCGAGAAGCGCTGAGAAGGTCTCACTGACATTTCCAGCATCGCAAGTGGCGATGTGTATGTTGTTGCGCAACAGTACGCCACCTGGCAGGTCCGAGGCGTTGTTGTTGCCACTACGTAGGCGCTTAAGGGTGGTTTCCTTGTTCCCGAAGGCCGCCAGAAAGGCGTACGGAAACTCTGCCGCATCAAAAGATTGGAGAGCCAATTCTGATATGGCTTGTTCGATTTCTACGGCGTTCATTGATGCGGCGCTTTTGCTGAGTGTTTTCGGGAATATCTGACCCGTGGTGCACTATTGTGGCCATAAAAAAGCCCGCTTTCGCGGGCTTCACTATTGGGTTGAAATTGACTTACTTACCCAACTTCAAGAAATCATCCCCCTTGCCCAACTCCAGCAGCCCGGCATTGGAATAGACCTGCAGTTTGGCGCGTGTGTCGGTGATGTCCAGGTTGCGCATGGTCAGTTGGCCGATGCGGTCCAGCGGGCTGAAAGGCGCGTCTTCCACCTTTTCCATGCTCAGGCGCTCGGGCGCGTAGGTCAAGTTGGGGGACTCGGTGTTCAGCAGGCTGTAGTCGTTACCGCGGCGCAGTTCCAGGGTCACGGTGCCGGTGATGGCCTTGGCGACCCAGCGCTGGGCGGTTTCGCGCAGCATGATGGCCTGGCTGTCGAACCAACGGCCTTGGTACAGCAGGCGGCCGAGCTTGCGGCCGTTGTCGCGGTATTGCTCGATGGTGTCTTCGTTGTGGATGCCGGTGACCAGGCGCTCGTAGGCGATGAACAGCAGCGCCAGGCCGGGGGCTTCGTAGATGCCGCGGCTCTTGGCTTCGATGATGCGGTTCTCGATCTGGTCGCTCATGCCCAGGCCGTGGCGGCCGCCGATCTCATTCGCCTTCAGGATCAGGCTCACCAGGTCGTCAAAGCGCTGGCCGTTCAGGGCGACGGGGCGGCCTTCTTCAAAGGTGACGCTCACTTCTTCGGCCTTCACGACGCAGTCGTCGCGCCAGAAGGGCACGCCCATGATGGGGTTGACGATCTTGATGCCGGAGTTCAAAAACTCCAGGTCTTTGGCTTCGTGGGTGGCGCCCAGCATGTTGCTGTCGGTGCTGTAGGCCTTCTCGGCGCTCATCTTGTAGCCAAAGCCGTTGGCGGTGATGAAGGCGCTCATCTCGGAGCGGCCGCCCAGTTCGTCGATGAACTGCTGGTCCAGCCAAGGCTTGTAGATTTTGAGCGAGGGGTTGGTCAACAGGCCGTAGCGGTAGAAGCGCTCGATGTCGTTGCCCTTGAAGGTGGAGCCGTCGCCCCAGATGTTCACATCGTCCTGCTGCATGGCGGTCACCAGCATGGTGCCGGTCACAGCGCGGCCCAGCGGCGTGGTGTTGAAGTAGGTGGCGCCGGCGGTGGTGATGTGGAAGGCGCCGGCCTGCAGGGCGGCAATGCCTTCAGCAGCCAGCTGGGGGCGGCAGTCGATCAAGCGGGCCTTGATGGCGCCGTATTCCATGGCCTTGCGGGGGATTTCGTCGTAGTCGGCCTCGTCGGGCTGGCCCAGGTTGGCGGTGTAGGCGTAGGGCAGGGCGCCCTTTTGCTTCATCCACAGCAGGGCCGCGCTGGTGTCCAGGCCGCCAGAGAAAGCGATGCCGACCTTTTGGCCGACGGGGATGTTTTGCAGAATGGTGTTTGACATGAAATGTGCCTCTAGCCCGCGTGGAATATGCGCAAGCAGCTATGAATTTAGGAGTGGCTGAGCGTGTGGATCAAGCGCTGATCAACCGAAGTGGCAGATGTAGTGGTAAGCCTCAAAGCCCTCGGTCACGCGGATCTGGAACTTGGCGTTGCCGGGCACATTGAACTTTTGGCCTTCGCCGCTGGTGATCCAGGCGTCGGTGCCGTCCAGCTTGTAGTCGCAGCTGCCGCCCACGCATTCCATGATCTCGGGCGCGCCGGTGTTGAAAGTCAGCGTGGCGGGCAGGATCACGCCGACCGATTTCTTGGTGCCGTCAGCCTGGGTGAAGCCGTGGCTCACGCACTTGCCGTCGAAGTACACATTGGCTTTGGTGGTGACGGAAACGTTGTCGAAGTGGGTGGTGGTCATGGTGCTGCGTAATAGAAAGGAAATAGGGGCCCGGCGCGCTTGGCACCGGGCAACCTGCGATTTTACGGGAGGCGGGCCGCAAAGGCCGCGTCGCTAAAGCCCACGGTCACCACGCCGTCGCCCCACACCACCACGGGCCGCTTGATGACGCTGCTGTGTTCCTGCATCACGGCCATGGCCGATGGGGTGTCCACCACGCTGGCTTGCGTGGCCGCGTCCAGCTTGCGCCAGGTGGGGCCGCGGCGGTTGATCAGGGTGTCCAGGCCGGCCGATTCAATCCAGCCGGGCAGCAGGGCGGTGGGTACGCCTTGCTTTTTGAAGTCGTGAAACGTGTAGTCCACACCGTGTTCAGTGAGCCAGTCGCGGGCTTTTTTGACGGTGTCGCAGTTGGGGATGCCGTAGAGGGTGGTCATGGGCTGATTTTGACATAATCTTTGAACCAAAATGGCATCCAGCGCCCGCAGAATATGCGCAAACAGCTATCAATTTCATAGTGAAAGAGTCCCCATGAGCAGCACTTCCCGCACCCTGTACCCGCCCCTGGAGCCGTTCAAGACCGGCATGCTGGATACCGGCGAGGGCCACACCCTGTACTGGGAGCTGTGTGGCAACCCGCAGGGCCAGCCGGCCGTCTTTTTGCATGGCGGGCCGGGCTCGGGCTGCTCGGCTGACCACCGCCGCCTGTTTGACCCCGAGCGTTACTGCGTGTTGCTGTTCGACCAGCGCGGCTGCGGCCGTTCTACCCCGCACGCCAGCCTGGAGGCCAACACCACCTGGCACCTGGTGGCCGACATCGAACGCCTGCGTGCCCTGCTGGGCGTGGAGCGCTGGCTGGTGTTTGGTGGCTCCTGGGGCAGCACGCTGGCCCTGGCCTACGCGCAGACGCACCCGCAGGCGGTGTCGGCCCTCATCGTGCGTGGCATCTTCACGGTGCGCCGGGCCGAGCTGCTCTGGTACTACCAGGAGGGCGCGTCGTGGATGTTTCCCGACCTGTGGGAGGCCTACCTGGCGCCCATTCCGCCAGCCGAACGGGGCGACCTGATCGCCGCCTACCGCAAGCGCCTGGTGGGCACCGACCCCGTGGCCCAACTGGAAGCCGCCAAGGCCTGGAGCCTGTGGGAGGGCCAAACCATCCGCCTGCTGCCCGATGCCGCCAACAAGGCCAAGCACGCGGGTGACGACTACGCGCTGGCGTTTGCCCGCATCGAGAACCACTACTTTGTGCATGGCGGCTGGCTGGAAGAGGGGCAACTGATCCGCGATGCGCACAAGCTGGCGGGCATTCCCGGCGTCATCGTGCAGGGCCGCTACGACGTGGCCACCCCGGCCAAAACCGCCTGGGACCTGCACCGGGCCTGGCCCGAGGCGGATTTCACGCTGGTGGACGACGCGGGCCACGCCTTCAACGAACCCGGCATCTTGAGCGTGCTGCTGGCGGCAACGGACCGGTTTGCGAAGTAAGCACTGGGCTGGGGCGGGACGGCTGGGTGCTCTGCGCAGCGAGGTAAAGGAGGAGCCCGAAGGGCGGGGGACACGAGCGGAGCGGAGTACCCAGTCGGCCTGCCCCAGCACAGCAGGTCGGCGACAATCGGCGGAGTATGGAAACACCCAACACGCTACAAGAATGGCTGGCCCACTGTGAGCGCCTGCACCCCAAAGGTATCAACGGCATCGAAATGGGGCTGGACCGCGTACGCGCCGTCGCCCAGCGCCTGAATCTCTCCTTCACTTGCCCGGTCATCACCGTGGCGGGCACCAACGGCAAAGGCTCCACCTGCGCCATGCTCGAATCCATTTTGGGCCAGGCGGGTTACAAGACCGGCGTCTACACCTCGCCCCACCTGGTGCACTTTGAGGAGCGCATGCGGCTCAAAGGCGAAGCGGCGGATGCTAGCAAATTTGTAGCTGCTCTCGCAGAGGTGGAGCGGGCTAGAGCCGGAAATGACGGCCAAATTGGCGCTGAAATTGCGCTCACCTACTTCGAATTCACCACCCTGGCCATCCTGCTGGCTTTGTCGCGTGAAGGGCTGGACGTGGTGATTCTCGAAGTCGGCCTGGGTGGCCGGCTGGACGCGGTCAACCTCATCGACGCCGACTGCGCCGTCATCACCAGCATCGACCTGGACCACATGGAGTTGCTGGGCGATACCCGCGAGGCCATTGGCCTGGAGAAGGCCGGCATCATGCGCACCGGCCGCCCGGTGATCGTGAGCGACCCGGTGCCACCGCAAAGCGTGCTGGACCGCGCGCTGGAAGTGGGCGCTGACCTGTGGCGCGTGGGCACGGACTTCAATGTGTCGGGCGACAAGCAGCAGTGGGGCTGGGCCGGGCGCGGGCGGCGTTACAGCGGCCTGGCCTACCCGGCGCTGCGGGGCGCTAACCAGTTGGTCAACGCCTCGGGCGTGCTGGCCGCGCTCACCGCGCTGCGCGAGCAGTTGCCCGTCACGGCCCAGGCCGTGCGCGTGGGTCTGGCGCTGGTGGAGTTGCCGGGGCGCTTCCAGATCATTCCGGGCCAGCCTACGCTGGTGCTGGATGTGGCGCACAACCCGCATTCGGTGGCCGCGCTGGCCGCTAACCTGGACGCGATGGGCTTTTACCCCACCACCCACGCCATTTTTGGCGCCATGGCCGACAAGGATCTGGCGCCCATGTTCGCCAAGGTGGCGCCGCTGATGGACCGCTGGTACTTCACCGATTTGCCCTCGCCCCGGGCGGCCACGGGCGCCGACCTGCAGGCCCAATGGCAGGCGCAAAACACGCGCAAAGACGCATCGGCCCAGGCCTTTGCCGACCCCATGCAGGCCCTGCGTGCCGCCATCGCCGCGGCAGACCCCACTGATAGAATCGTCGTCTTTGGATCGTTCTACACCGTGGGCGGTGTGCTGCAAGAGGGCACCCCCAAGCTGCACGCCAAACACCTCCAGCCCCAAGCTACCTGAACCGTCACCCCACACATGGCCTTTTTCAAGTTTCGCAAAGGCGGCGACGAGCAGCCCACCCCATCCAGTGCCCCCGAGAGCGTGGAAGTCATGCGCAAACGCGCGCGGCACCGCCTGATTGGCGCGGCCGTGCTGGTGTTGCTGGGGGTCATCGGCTTCCCGCTGCTGTTTGACAGCCAGCCACGGCCGATTGCGGTGGACATTCCGATCGAGATTCCGGACAAAGCCAAGGTGGCACCCTTGGGCGCCCCCCAGGTGGCTGCCAGCAGTGCGACCCCCTCGCAGGTCAGCGGTGGTGTGATCGACGGCGCCACACCGGTGGCATCAGCACCCGCCAAGCCAGAACCAAAACCCGAAGCAAAGCCCGCCCCCAAGGCCGAGGCCAAGCCCGAAACCATCATCACCGAGGCGAAGCCGGCGCCCAAGCCCGTAGCCAAACCGGCTGCCAAGCCTGAAGTCAAACCGGAGCCCAAGCCGGCGCTTGCAGAGAAGCCGGTTGCCAAGCCCAGCGAGGCGGCCAAGGCCCAAGCCTTGCTGGATGGCAAACCCGTGGCGGACAAGCCTGCCGAGAAGAAGCCCGATGCGGCTACCGGCCGGTTTGTCGTGCAAGTGGGGGCCTATGTGGAGGCTGCCAAGCTGCGCGAAGCGCGCCAGAAGGTAGAGAAGGCCGGCTTCAAGACCTACACCCAGGTGGTGGGCGCCAAAGACGCCCAGCGCACCCGGGTACGCATCGGACCGTTTGCCAGCAAGGCCGAGGCGGAAAAGGCCGTGGACAAGCTCAAGAAGCTGAACCTGCCCGCCGCCATCCTGGAACTCTGAACGAATCCTGCCTATGCCCACCTTGGATTGGATCTTTCTGGCCGTCTTGCTGTTTTCCTTGGTGCTGGGCGCCTGGCGGGGGCTGGTGTACGAGGTGCTGTCGCTCGTGAGCTGGGCTGTGGCCTTTGTGCTGGCGCAATGGTTGGCGCCGGAGGCCGCCCAGTGGATTCCCATCACCGGCGATGCCGAGGCGGTGCGTTACGCCGGGGGTTTTGTGCTGGTTTTTGTGGCAACGGTGTTTGCCGGTGGGCTGATTGCCTTTGTAGTCAAAAAATTGGTGGCAGCCGCAGGCATGAGCCCCGCGGACCGGATGTTGGGCGCCATATTTGGACTGGTGCGCGGCATGTTGCTGCTTGTGGTGGTCACCGCGGTCGTCGGCATGACCCCGGTACACACCGCAAACTGGTGGCAGAGCGCCATGGGGCCGCGCATGACCGGCATGGTGCTCAGCAGCGTCAAGCCCCTGCTGCCCGAAGAATTTGGCAAGTATTTACCTTGAGAGTGAACCCCTATGTGTGGAATCGTTGGCGTCGTTAGCAATGCACCTGTCAATCAACTGATCTATGACGCTTTGCTGCTCCTGCAGCACCGCGGCCAGGATGCTGCTGGCATCGTCACCCAGCAAGAGCGCAAGTTCTTCATGCACAAAGCCAAGGGCATGGTGAAGGACGTGTTCCGCACCCGCAATATGCGCAGTTTGCTGGGCAACTGCGGCCTGGGCCAGGTGCGTTACCCCACGGCGGGCAACGCCTTCAGCGAAGAAGAGGCCCAGCCTTTCTATGTGAACGCGCCCTTTGGCATCGTGCTGGTGCACAACGGCAACCTGACCAACGCCCATGCCCTGAAGGCAGAGTTGTTTAACACCGATCACCGCCACATCAACACCGAGAGCGACTCCGAAGTGCTGCTCAATGTGCTGGCGCACGAGATCGAAAAAACCACCCGGGGCCTGCCACTGCAGCCCATGGACATCTTTGCCGCAGTGCGCAATGTGCACAAGCGCGTCAAAGGTTCCTATGCCGTCATCGCGCTGATCGCCGGCCACGGTGTGCTGGCTTTCCGCGACCCCTACGGCATTCGCCCCCTGTGCATGGGCAAAAACGGCGACGGCAATGTGATGCTGGCCAGCGAGTCGGTGACCCTGGAAGGCAGCAGCTTCCAGTTCGAACGCAATGTGGACCCCGGCGAGGCGGTGTTCGTCGACCTGCAAGGCCATGTGCATGCCCAGCAGTGCGCAGAAGCCCCGCAGCTCTCGCCCTGTATTTTTGAGTTTGTGTACCTCGCCCGTCCGGACTCGGTCATGGACGGCATCTCGGTCTACCAGGCCCGCCTGAACCTGGGTGAAACCTTGGCCAAGCGTGTGATCTCCACCGTGCCGCCCAGTGAGATCGATGTGGTCATTCCCATTCCCGAGTCCAGCCGCCCCAGTGCCGCGCAATTGGCGCAGTTGCTGGGCCTGCCGTACCGCGAAGGCTTTGTGAAAAACCGCTACGTGGGCCGCACCTTCATCATGCCCGGCCAGGGCGTGCGCAAGAAGTCGGTGCGCCAAAAGCTCAACGTGATTGCCAGCGAATTCAAGGGCCGCAATGTGCTGCTGGTGGACGACTCCATCGTGCGCGGTACTACCAGCAAGGAAATTGTGCAGATGGCGCGTGACGCCGGTGCCCGCAAGGTTTACCTGGCCAGTGCCGCGCCGCCCGTGCGTTTTCCCAACGTCTACGGCATCGACATGCCCACCAGCAGCGAGCTGGTGGCGCACAACCGCACCGTAGAGCAAATTCGCGAAATCATTGGCTGCGACGCCCTGATTTACCAGGACGTAGACGGCATGAAGAAGGCCATTGGGTCGCTGAGCAACAAGCTGGCTGGCTTTGATGCCTCCTGCTTCGACGGCATCTATGTCACCGGCGATATTTCGTCCGATGACATCGAGCGCCTGAACGAAAAACGGGTGGGCGGTGAAGAGAGCCTGGAAGACACCTCGCGCCTGGCCCTGCCCAACCACGCGGACTGAACCATGGCAGCACAACAGTTACCCGATGGCCTGCACCTGGACACCTTGGCCGTGCGCACGGCCCTGGAGCGCAGCCAGTATGGCGAGAACTCCGAGGCCCTGTACCTCACCAGCGGCTACGTGCAGTCCAGCGCCGCCTCCAGCGCCGCACGGTTTGCCATGGAAGAAGAAGGCTTCACCTACTCGCGTGTGGGCAACCCCACGGTAAGCAGCATGGAAATGCGCCTGGCCGCGCTGGAAGGCACGGAGGCCGCCGTGGCCACGTCCTCCGGCATGTCTGCCATTCTCTTGCTGGGCATGGCCCTGCTCAAGGCAGGCGATCACGTGATTTGCTCGCAGTCGGTGTTTGGCTCCGTCATTCCCATGTTCAGCCGCGAGTTCGCGAAGTTTGGTGTGGAGACGACGTTCGTGCCGCAGACCGATGTGGCTGCGTGGAAGGCCGCCGTGCGCCCCAACACCCGGCTCTTGTTTGCCGAGACACCGACCAACCCGTTGACCGAGGTGTGTGACATCCGGGCGCTGGCCGATATCGCGCACAACGCGGGCGCCTTCCTGGCCGTGGACAACTGCTTTGCAACGCCCGTGTTGCAGCGGCCGGTGTTCATGGGGGCCGACTTCATCATCCACTCCGGCACCAAGTTCCTGGACGGCCAGGGGCGTGTCATGGCGGGTGCCATCTGCTGCACGCAAAAGCAGCGCGACGAACTGTTCCTGCCCGTGATCCGCACGGCCGGTATGGTGCTGTCACCCTTCAATGCGTGGGTGCTGCTCAAGGGCATGGAAACCTTGGCCATACGTGTCAAGGCCCAGTCCGCCAGTACGCTGGCCGTGGCGCAGTGGTTGCAAGCCCAGCCGCAGGTCGCCCGCGTTTTCTACCCCGGCCTGCCCAGCCATGCCCAGCACGAACTGGCCATGCGCCAGCAGTCGGGCAGCGGTGGGGCGGTGTTGTCGTTTGAGGTGAAGGCCCCCGATGTGGATGCCGCACGCAAGAACGCTTTCCATGTGCTGGACAGCATGCAAGTGCTGTCGCTGTGCACCAACCTTGGCGACACCAAAACTTTGGCCGCCCACCCCGCCAGCACCTCGCACGGCCGCCTGTCCGAGGCGCAGCGCCAGTTGGCTGGCATTGGCCAGGGCCTGATCCGCGTGGCTGTGGGCCTGGAACATATTGATGACATCACCGCCGATCTGGCGCGTGGTCTGAACACCCTTTGAACATGAGCAAAATTCGTACGCGCATCGCGCCTTCTCCCACCGGTTTTCTGCACCTGGGCACGGCCCGCACCGCGTTGTACTCCTGGGCGTATGCCCGTCACTTTGGTGGCGAGTTTGTGCTGCGTATTGAGGACACCGATGTGGCCCGTTCCACGCAGGACTCGGTGGACCAAATCCTCGCTTCCATGCAATGGCTGGGGCTGGAATACGACGAAGGCCCGGTGTACCAGATGCAGCGCCTGGACCGCTACAAGGCGGTGGTCGATCAACTCATGGCAGAAGGCAAGGCCTACTACTGCTACAGCACTCCCGAAGAGCTGGACGCCGTGCGCGAAGCCAAAAAGGCGCGTGGCGAGAAGGCACTGTACGACGGCACCTGGCGCCCCGCGCCCGGCAAGACCTTGCCGCCCGTGCCCGAAGGCGTGAAGCCCGTGGTGCGCTTTTGCAATCCACCGGACGGCGATGTGACCTGGAACGACCTGGTCAAAGGCCCCATCACCATCAGCAACCGCGAGATCGATGACCTCATCATCGTGCGCACGGATGGCATTCCCACCTACAACTTTGCCGTGGTGGTGGACGATTGGGACATGCAGATCAGCCACGTGTTCCGTGGCGACGAGCACATCAACAACACGCCCTGGCAAATCAACATCTTCCACGCACTGGGCGCAGCGTTGCCGCAGTTCGGCCACTGCCCGGTCATTCTGGGCGACGACGGACAAAAGCTGTCCAAGCGCCGCGGCGCGGTTAGCGTCACCGCCTACGAAGAGGGTGGCTATCTGCCCGAGGCCATGCTCAACTACTTGGCCCGCCTGGGCTGGAGCCATGGCGACGAAGAATTGTTCACGCGTGAGCAACTGGTGGGCTGGTTTGATGGCACACACCTGAACAAGAGCCCCGCGCAGTGGGACCCGGCCAAGCTGCTGTGGGTCAATGCGCACTACATCAAGCAGGCGGACAACGCACGCTTGGCTGCGCTGGTGGCCGTGCAACTGGCCAAGTTGGGGGTGGAGCTGCCCGCAGAGACGGTGGAAAACCACTTGCCCCAGCTGTGCGCCTTGCTGAAGGACCGCTGCGACACTACCGTGGCCCTGGCCCAATGGGCAGCAAAGTTTTATGCAGACGTGCAAGTCGATGCCGCTGAGTTGGCCCAGCATGTGACCGACGCAGTGAAGCCGGCCATCGCAACGCTGGCAGACAAGCTGGCGTCCTGTGCCTGGGACAAGGCGTCCATTGCCGCCGTGATCAAAGAAGTACTGGCAGCGCATGGCTTGAAGATGCCGCAACTGGCCATGCCGGTGCGCGTGCTGGTCATGGGTACGGCGCAGACGCCGTCGCTCGATGCGGTGCTGGAATTGAGCGGAAGAGAAAAAGTTATGGCAAGACTTGTCAGGGGCTGAAAAACTTGTATATAATTTGAGGCTCGGAAGTTGAATGCAAAGCAAGGTAACGCTTGTGTTGCAGTCAAGGAAATTGGGGGTATAGCTCAGCTGGGAGAGCGCTTGCATGGCATGCAAGAGGTCAGCGGTTCGATCCCGCTTACCTCCACCAATTCTTCTGTAACGGATAAGTTCCAAGGTTTTGACCCTATCGTCTAGAGGCCTAGGACATCACCCTTTCACGGTGAGTACCGGGGTTCGAATCCCCGTAGGGT
>NZ_JBYTDI010000003.1:576159-583959 GCF_058791215.1 Rhodoferax sp. EU05-FHT12H12
ACAGTTGGTTAGAATACCGGCCTGTCACGCCGGGGGTCGCGGGTTCGAGTCCCGTCCACTCCGCCAAATTCAAAAAGCCGCTGCATCCACATGCAGCGGCTTTTTCTTTGGCTGCGCCACGCGATGTGGCCACAATGGCGGCATGCACAAACATTTTTCTGAAACCACGGGCCATCAGCGGCTGGTTTATGGTGCGTTGGCTGGCGGCGTAACGGCGTCGTTGCCTTTGCCGGTGGCGACGCCCTCGCAAGCCTTGTTGGCCTGGACCGTGGGGGCCAGTACCTACCTGGTCTTGTCGTGGTGGCTGGCTGTGGCATTTGATGCCAAACGCACGCGGGCCCGGGCCCAGGCGCAGGACCAGCCAGGCATGACCTTGTTCGTGTTGTTGTTGCTCTCGGTGTTTGCGAGTTTCACCGCCATTGCGTTGATGCTGCAACACGTCAAGGACCTCTCCGGCATGCAGCGCGCAGCGCATCTGGCCTTGAGCCTGTTGGCGCTGGCGGCATCGTGGCTGCTGATGCAAACCATCTTTGCCTTCCGTTACGCCCATGTGTACTACCAGGAAGAGCTGCGTGGGCAGCCCCACGGGGCGGGGCTGGATTTTCCGGGCAAGTTGTCGCCGGACTACTTTGACTTTTTGTACTACGCCCACGTGGTGGGCATGACCTCGCAGGTGTCGGACGTGGTGGTCACCTCGCGCCAGATGCGCCGGCTCACGTTGCTGCACAGCGTGAGCGCGTTTGGGTTCAATATGCTGGTGCTGGCCCTCTCCATCAACGTGATGGCGGGCGCGATCCAATAAGTCCGCTGGACAGGGCGGTGCCCAGCAAGATGATGGGGCCGCAGACCAGCATCCAGGGGGTGATGGTCTCACCCAACAGCAGCACGCCGTAGGTCACGCCGAACACCGGGATTGCGTAGGTCACCGTTAGCGCCTTGGCGGGGCCGCGGCGGTCAATCAGGCGGAAGAAGATCACGTAGGCCACACCGGTGCACAGCACGCCCAGTGCCAACAGGGCCAGCCAGGCTGCGGTGCTGACGGCGTGTGCCGGCCAGTACCAGAGCGTGAAGGGCAGCAGGCCCAGCGTGGCACCCACCTGGCTGCCGGTGGCCAGCACCATGGAGGGCACGCCAGCGAGAAAGCGGCGCGTGAAGCTGGCCGAAACGCCGTAGAAGAAACAGGCCACCAGACAGGCCAACACGGCCCAGCCGGTAGATCCGCCACCGGCACTGGGTGTGAAGCTGGACTTGCTCCAGGCCAGCAAGGCCACCCCGAAAAAACCTACCAACAAACCCAGCACACGCAGTCCGTGGGGCCTGTCCTTGAGCCAGACCCAGGCCACCACGGCGCCAAACAGCGGCACCGTGGCGTTGAGGATGGACGACAGCCCGGTGGAGATGGACAGCAGCGCAAACGACAGACAGGCGAAGGGAATGGCTGAGTTGAGGATGCCCACCGTGAACACCAGCTTCCAGTGCTGGCGCAGCGCAGCTACCTGGCCTCGGTACCACAGGATGGGCAGCAAAAAGGCCGCGGCAATGCCCACCCGCATGCCCGCGGTGGGTAGCGCACCAAACTCCTTGGCGCCCATGCGCATGAACAAAAAGGACGAGCCCCAGATGGCGGCCAGCAAAACAAAGTCCAGCACCCATGCGGGTGCAGGGGGCGCGGTTGTGGGGGCGGCAGGCGTGGCAGAAGACGGAGAGGTCACACGGGGCTTTCTAATTTGAGCAAGGCAATTTTGCGTTCCAAACCACCGGCGTACCCGGTCAGCGCCCCGTGGGCGCCCAACACGCGGTGGCAGGGCACGATGATGCTGATGGGGTTGCGCCCCACGGCGGCTCCCACGGCGCGCACCGCCGCAGGGTTGTGGATCTGTTGGCTGATGTGGCCATAGCTTACCGTGCCGCCCGGGGCAATGGTTTGCAGGCGGGCCCACACCGCTTGCTGGAAGGCGGTGCCACCGGACAGGTCCAGCGGCAGGTCGAAGTGCTGGCGTTGGCCGGCAAAGTATTCCTGCAATTGCTGGCCCGCCGCATGCAGCAGCGGGTGCTGGGCCTGCACCGGCCATGCATCGAAAGACGGCTGATGCTGCTGCCCATCAAACCAGGCACCGACCAGCGCCGTGTCGGTCGCGGCCAGTGTCATGGGGCCCAGCGGGGTGGCCAGGGCGGTGCGGACGGTGTGGGGTGAGAATTTCATATAAAAAGGCCTCCAGCCCTTGTGCAATATGCGCGAGTAGCTATCAATTTAATAGTGACCAGGCGCGCACTGTGGCATAGCTGCGCCATGGGCGCCAGGCCTGCGAGGCGTGCTCGGCGGCCACCGCTGGGCGCGGCTGCTCGCGCACGCCCACCGCCTTGTGCAGGGCCACGTCGCCGGCCGGAAAGGCGTCGGGCCAGCGCAATGCACGCATGGCGATGTAGTGCGCCGTCCAGGCGCCGATGCCGGGCAGGGCTTGCAGGGCCTGCAACGTGGCAGGCACATCGGCACTGGCGTTGAGCGCCAGCTGTCCGTCCGCCACCGCGGCGGCCAGCGCGCGGATCGCCTGCTGGCGCTGGCGCACGATGCCAAGCTGGCCCAGGTCGTCGTCACTGGCGTGGCGCAACTGGGCCGCGCTTGGGAACAGATGGGTAAGGCCAGTGATGGGCGTGGCCAGCGGCGTGCCAAAACGCTGTACCAGCCGGGCGCCCAGGGTGCGCGCGGCCTGCACCGTGATTTGCTGGCCCAACACGGCGCGCACCGCCAGCTCAAAACCATCCACCGTGCCCGGCACGCGCAGGCCCGCCCCCTCGGGAAAAGAGTCCTGCAGCACTGCGTGGATGGCATGCGGGTCAGCATCCAGGTCCAGCAGACTGCGCACGCGCGCCATCACCAGCGGCAGGGCTGCGGCCAGTGATTCACTGACCGTGATCTGCACTTCACTGCGTGCGGGGTGCAGCTGCAGTTGCACCCAGCCCTGCAGCGTCTGTCCGGCCACGTCCAGCGCCAGCGTGCGGGCCAGGCGCAGCTGCGCCACGTCCACCACCTCCACGCCGGCCAGGCTGCGCTGGGCAAAAAATTGCAGCAGAGCCGCCTCATCCAGCGGCGGGCGGTAGGCGGCTTTGAGTTGCAGGCCGGTGCCGTGGCCCACGTGGCTGCCTGTGGCGCTGCGCAGCGCACGCGGCTGCAGGCGGTACTGGGCCACAAACACGGTGTTGAAGCGCCGCACGCTGGCAAAGCCGCTCAGTGCCGCCACCTGGGCAATCGGCAACTGCGTGTCGGTGAGCAACTGCTTGGCCGTCAGCAGGCGCCGGGTCTGCAGGTACTGCAGCGGCGAGACACCCCACAGCGCTTCAAAAATGCGGCGCAGGTGGCGCTCGCTCACGCCCAGGCGCGTGGCCACTTGGCCCATGCTGGGTGCGCCATCGCTCCACAACTGCGGGGCGTCCAGCAACTGGGCGGCTTGGCGCGCCAGGATGGCGGAGGCATCCTGGGTGGACCAGGCCTGCGCGCCCAGCGCCTGCAGCCCTGAGGGCGCCAGCTCGGGGCGGCAGCGCATGCAGGGCCGAAAGCCGGCCGCTTCGGCCTGCGAGGCCAGGGCAAAGAAACGGCAGTTCTCCTGCTTGGGCGTGCGCACCTTGCAGACTGGCCGGCAGTAGATGCCGGTGCTGGTCACGCCGGTGAAAAAGCGCCCGTCAAAGCGCGCATCGCGGGCCTTGAGGGCCAGGTACTGGCCCGCAGGGTCGGCGTGGGCGGAAGAGGGGGTGTGCATGGCGCTGATGATACGGAGCCACAAGCTCTGTATGCGCCGTTTTCGGACATGTGGCTGTGGCAAAAACGGGGAGGGCGCCGCCTACAATGTGCCGCCACAGACCCTGGCTTTCGCACAGGGCCACAGAGAGGACCGTACCGTGCAGCTTGCCCCCAGTATTTTCAAAGCCTATGACATCCGCGGCGTGGTGCCCAGCACCCTGACTGAAGACATTGCGCTCGGTCTGGGCCGCGCCTTTGGCACCGTGGCCATGGCCCAGGGTGAAACCACCGTGGCCGTGGGCCGCGATGGCCGTTTGAGCGGCCCCAGCCTGGCGGCTGCGCTGATGCGCGGCCTGCAGGAGGCCGGTGTGGCGGTGATCGACGTGGGCATGGTGACGACGCCGCTGCTCTACTTTGCGGCCCATACCCTGTGCCGCAGCGGTATCCAGGTCACGGGCAGCCACAACCCTCGCGACTACAACGGTTTCAAGATGGTGCTGGGCGGGCGGGCCATTTACGGCGCCGACATCCAGGCCCTGCGCACGCACATGGAGCAGGACAGCTGGGTGCTGCAGCCCGGTGGCTCCTGCCGCAGCGAGGATGTGCTGGCGGCCTACACCGCACACATCGTGGGCGACATCCGGCTGGCACGGCCGCTGAAGATTGTGGTGGACAGTGGCAACGGCGTGGCCGGGGCCTCGGCACCGGCCATCCTGCGGGCCATTGGCTGCGAGGTGCAGGAACTGTTCAGCACGGTGGATGGCAACTTCCCCAACCACCACCCGGACCCGAGCAAGCCCGAGAACCTGCGCGACCTGATTGCCGCCTTGCAGGCCGGGGACGCCGAACTCGGTCTGGCCTTCGACGGCGACGGTGACCGCCTGGGCATCGTCACCCGCGATGGGCAGACCATCTACCCGGACCGCCAGATGATGCTGTTTGCCCGCGACGTGTTGTCGCGTGTGCCAGGCGGCACCATCGTGTTTGACGTGAAGTGCTCGCAGCAGTTGGCGCCCGCCATTGTGGCCGCCGGCGGCCAGCCCCTGATGTTCAAGACCGGCCATTCGTTGATCAAGGCCAAGATGCGCGAACTCGACGCGCCGTTGGGCGGCGAGATGAGCGGCCATATCTTCTTCAAGGAGCGCTGGTTTGGCTTTGACGACGGTACCTACGCGGGCTGCCGCCTGCTGGAAATCCTGAGCCGCTCGCCCGACATGGGCGCCGTGCTCCATGCCTTGCCCACCAGCTTTTCTACCCCCGAGCTCAATGTGGCATGTGCCGAAGGCCAGCCGCACGCACTGGTCGACCAGTTGGTGGCCCGGGCCCACTTTGCAGCTCCAGCGGTCGTCAACACCATTGATGGTCTGCGCGTCGATTGGCCCGATGGTTTTGGCCTGGTGCGTGCATCCAACACCACACCGGTGCTGGTGCTGCGTTTTGAAGGGCAGACCGAAGCTGCGCTGCAGCGCATCGAGGCGGACATGCTGGCCTTGTTGCGCAGCGTCAAGCCCGATGCCACGTTTGAAGAGGCTGCGCATTGAGCCAGACCGTTGCGGTCCAGCGCATCCTGATCGTCAAGCTCTCGTCGCTGGGCGATGTGGTGCACGCCATGCCCGCGGTACAAGACCTGCGCCGCGCCTATCCGCAGGCGCAGATCGACTGGGTGGTGGAGGCCGCATTTGCGCCGCTGGTGGCGCGCTGCGAGGGTGTACAGGGGGTCATTGCGTGTGAACTGCGGCGTTGGCGCAAGGCGCCGTTTTCCGCCTCCACGCGCCGTGAGTGGAAGGCGTTCAAAGCGCAGCTGCAGAGCCGCACCTACGACGCCATCATTGACCTGCAAGGCCTGAGCAAGTCGGCGCTGGTGTCCTGGCTGGCACGTACCACGCCACATGGCAAACGGTATGGCCTGGCCAACCGGACCGAGGGCTCAGGCTTTGAAGCCCCGGCGCGCTGGGTGGCCGATGTGGCGATTGACATTGAACCCCACGTGCATGCTGTGCAGCGCTCCCGCATTTTGTGTGCCGCCGCCTTGGGCTACGACCTGCAGGGCCCGGCATTGCCAGGCCTGCATGCCGGTGGCCTGGCCGCCGCAGCCCCCCTGCAAAGCGCTAGCAATGGCAACCCGTTTGCACCCAAAAAACCTGTGGTGGCGCTGGTGCACGGTACCTCGCGGGCCGACAAGGAATGGCCGAAGGCCGCGTGGGTGGCGCTGGGGCAGCGCCTCAACCATGCGGGCTTTGCCGTGGCACTGCCCCATGGCAATGCGGCCGAGAAGGCCACCAGCGAAGCGATTGCCGCGCAACTGGGCGATGCCTGGGTCTGGCCCGCCATGGCGCTGGACGCCATGACCGACACCCTGGCCCAGTGCGCCGGCGTGGTGGGCGTGGACAGCGGTGTGAGCCACATTGCCGTGGCGCTTGATTTGCCGCATGTGCAGATCTACAACTTCGACACCGCCTGGCGCACCGGGCCCGAGGTACTGGCCGGCACCGACGCCGCCACCGCCCCGCGCCTGCCGCTGCGCCAGTGCCGCGTGTTTGGCCAGCCCCAGCCGACGGTGGACGCCGTGTGGGACGCTTGGGAAAGCCTGGCCACTCCGGTGCTGTGCCGATGATGCGCGCGCTGTATTCGCTGGCCGTTTGGCTGGCCCAGCCCTTGGTGCGCCGCAAGCTGCGCCGTCGCGCCGTGGCCGAGCCCTTGTATGGCGAGCACCTGGCGGAACGTTTTGGCCACTACGCGCAGCCTGCCGCTGCGGCAGGCGCAGGCCCCCTGGTCTGGCTGCACGCGGTGTCGCTGGGTGAAACCCTGGCTGCGGCCACCTTGGTCACAGCCCTGCGTGCCCAACTGCCTGGCATGCGTCTGCTGCTCACCCACGGCACGGCCACCGGCCGCGCGGCAGGGGCTCGCCTGTTGCAGCCCGGGGATGTGCAGGTCTGGCAGCCTTGGGACACGGTGGGTGCCGTGCGCCGCTTTTTGGCCCACTTCCGCCCGCAGTTGGGCCTGCTGATGGAAACCGAACTCTGGCCCAACCTGGTGGCCGAGAGTGCGCACGCTGGCGTACCCTTGTGCCTGGTGAATGCGCGCCTGAGCGAGAAAAGCCTGAACCAGGCCCAGCGCCTGGCCTGGCTGGCACGCCCCACCTACCGTGGCCTGCACGCCGCGTGGGCGCAGAGCGAGGCCGATGCCCAGCGCCTGCGCCAGCTGGGCGCGCCGGTGCGCGGAGTCATGGGCAACTTCAAATTCGACATGGCGCCCAACGCTGCGCAACTGGCGCAAGGCCGCGCCTGGCGCGGCGCCAACGCCCACCCGGTGCTCATGTTCGCCAGCGCGCGCGAAGGCGAAGAGACCATGCTGATCGAGATTTTTAAGCGAAATAGGCCTCTAGCCCCCGTGGATATTGCGCGAGCAGCTCCTGAAACCATAGCAAATGCGGTGCAGTGGCTGGTGGTGCCACGCCACCCGCAGCGCTTTGACGAGGTTGCCGCGCTGTTCACCGCGGCGGGCTACACGGTGGCCCGCCGCAGCCAGTGGCACGCCGACGGCCCACTGGCTGCCGATATCTGGCTCGGTGATTCGTTGGGCGAGATGGCGCTGTACTTTGGCTTGGCCCATGCGGCCCTGCTGGGCGGCAGTTTTGCGCCCTTGGGCGGGCAAAACCTCATTGAAGCCGCTGCCTGTGGTGTGCCGGTGTTCATGGGGCCGCACACCTACAACTTTGCCGAGGCGGCGCAGCTGTCAGCGGACGTAGGGGCCGCATTTCCGTGTGCCGATTTGGCCGAGGCGGTGGACCGTGCCACGGCCATGTTGCACAAGCCGCAGGCGCTGGAGGTGGCCCAGCAAGCCGCCCTGGGTTTGGGCGCCGCCCACCGTGGTGCGGCGCAGCGCACGGCCCAGGCGCTGGCCGCCGTGCTGGCAGAAAAAAGGCCCTGACCTGGCAAGGTACAGGGCCCGGACGGGGGGGGCGAAAACTCAGTTCGCCAACTGCCCATTGATGGGATTCAAATCCTCGGCCACCAGCGAGCCATTGGCCTGCTTGAGCTTCAAGCCGCCCACCAGCACGTCAT